>NZ_JAVDRQ010000010.1:0-197280 GCF_031454875.1 Arthrobacter oryzae | reverse complement strand
GCGCTGCTCCTCGGACAACGAACTTCTTCCATGCATAAAGCTGCTCCCTAAAAGTTAGAACTGATTTCTCAGTCCAACTTTCGGGGAGCAGTTCAAGGTGCCGGCTCTCTCGTCTTAAGGCAGGCTCGCAGGGCTCGCCCTGGTTTCCGCTGCGCTTCAACCAGTTGACGGGCGTCCGCTTCGCGGCCGGCTGTTGGGTCCAGGGCCGCGCCGTCGCAGAGCTCCTCCTATTCAAAAATGCACATGTATGTCTCGAAACCCAAGCGTTTCGAGGCACTTCAGAGAAGGAGTCGGCGCCCCTCGGGTGGGATCGCCTATCGCATCAGCTGGTCACTTGTCGGACCTGAACACGATCGAGTCGAAGACGGCGCGTGCCTCTCTCGTCAGCTCTGGATTGATCGATTCGTGGAAATGGGTCAACCCGATCACAGCGCGTTCGCCGTTCAAGTCGACCACCCGGTAGGTTTCGCGCTCAGCGACGCTCGAGTACCAGCGGGTGCATATGTACGACATGTCTGAGCGGACGCAGATTTTGTCGGCGTCGCAGGCTTTGATGTCCACGGCGCCTCGACGGAGTGGTCGAACTCGAAGCCAGAGTAATCGCCCACCACGACCTTGACGGGAGGGGTGCTCGCCGTTGACGTCTGCGCCGTCATCGCGTCCACGAAGGCCTCAGCCGACGGATCGACCTCGACGAGCGCGTCCTGCCACGCGCATGCGTCCGTCGGCACATAGTCCGCGGGCCAAAAAGTCAGGAAGACCCCCTCTTCACCCGGGTGATCCGGGTCGTCCTTGCCCAGGCCATCGCCGTCAGTGGTCAACCAGCCGCCTGGGACGGTGATCTCGAAAGGCACCGTGAAGCCGGTGAAGAGGTACGTGCCGGCGCCGATGTCGCCGCTCTCCGGCAGCGATGGGATGTCGCTGGCCTCCGACGTGGGTGGAGGGGATGGTGTCTCGATGGGGGTGCACCCTGAGAGGCCGAAACATGCCAGGAGTGCGATAGCCACCAAGGGCAAGTGATGGCGCGACCGCTGAGCGGCCTTTTCGAGGGGTGTCATGTAATGAAGAGTGGACGGAGATCAGTTTCGGCTCATGCAAACCCCCGAAATGACAGGAGCGCCCCGAAGCAGTGCTGAGGAAACGCCAAATTTGAGGGAATTTCAGATGACGGCGAGGCCCAGCCCGATCCGTTCGATCACCACGTAGAGGCGTGTGTTCATCGGGGGGTGCCGCACCGAGCAGGAGGACCGGGGTAGGGCCGCGGCAGCAAACGCGGAGCGGACGACGGCGGGACTTCCCGCCGTCGTCCGCTGCCGTTAAGCCTGCTGGTCAGGCCGCTTCCGCGATGACGGAATTAATCTCAACCCTTGACGGTGTGATCTGCGTCGCGTAGATTGTTCAACAATACGGATTGTTCAACGATCCAACGATTACCGGCAGTATCGGTTCCGCAGCCCCTTACGGTAGCCGCGGAAGCGCTCGAATTGCCCGGACCTGCAACGCCGCACCCGGGACAAGAGCGCATAAGCACCACCATCCGCCCGCACACGGATGACATCCACACTCTTCATGGAGGATTCAAATGGCCACTCCCCAAGCAATGGCCCCCGCAGACCCCAGGCCCCCGGTGGCGCGCAAGGATATGTACAAGGCCTTCGCGGCCAGCCTGACCGGAACCGCACTGGAGTTCTACGACTTCGCCGTCTACTCCGCCGCAGCGGCGATTGTCTTTCCGTTGATCTTCTTCCCGGCCTCGGACCCGGTAACAGGAACCCTCCTGGCCTTCTCCACCTACGCCGTGGGCTATATTTCCCGGCCAGTCGGCGGCATTATCTTCGGACGGCTGGGGGATGAGATCGGCCGCAAGAAGATCCTGGTCATCACGCTGATGCTGATCGGCGTGGCCACGTTCCTTATCGGCCTACTGCCCACGTACGACAACATTGGCATCATCGCGCCTGCCATCCTGGTCTTCCTCCGCTTCGCGCAGGGCGTCGGCGTTGGCGGCGAATGGGGCGGGGCAGTCCTGCTCTCCAGCGAATTCGGCGACCCGAACCGCCGCGGATTCTGGGCCTCTGCCGCGCAGATCGGCCCGCCCGCCGGCAATCTGATGGCCAATGGCGCGCTCGCCATCCTGACACTGATGCTGTCCGAGGAAGCCTTCCTGGACTATGGCTGGCGAATCGCGTTCCTGATCTCCGCCCTGCTGGTTGCCTTCGGCCTCTGGATCCGGCTCAAGCTTGAGGACACACCCATCTTCAAGGCCATGGAAGCCAGGGGAGACAAGCCCAAGGCCCCCATCCGCGAAGTCTTGGCCACCCAGCGCCGCCCCCTCATCGCCGCGATGCTCAGCCGCATCGGCCCGGACGTCACCTACGCCATGTGCACCGTCTTCACCCTGACGTACGGCATCCAGGAGCTCGGCTTTGACCGCGGCCAGGTTCTCGTGGCCGTGCTCATCGGCTCAGCCCTCCAGATCTTCACCATGCCCCTCGCCGGCGCAATCTCGGACCGGATCAACCGTCGCCTGGTCTATGGCATCGCCGCAGTGGCCGCTGCCGTATGGGCTTACCTGTTCTTCATCGTCCTCGAAGGACGGTCCCCGGTCATGCTCATCGTGGGCACCGTCCTGGGCCTCCTCTGCCACTCATTTATGTACGGACCCCAGGCAGCGTTCGTCGTCGAGCAGTTTTCGCCGCGGCTGCGTTCCACCGGCAGCTCACTGGCCTACACCTTCGCCGGCATCATCGGCGGCGCCATCGCACCGTTCATGTTCACCCTCCTGCTGAGCACCTTCCACAGCTGGGTCCCGGTTGCCATCTACCTCAGCGTTGCCTGCCTCCTGACCCTGGTGGGCCTGGCCCTGGGACGGGATTCCAATGTTGCAGAAGACGAGGAGTACCTGCAGTCTTCAACTGAGCTGGTGGAGGCCCGATGAACAGGATCAACGCCCTCCTGGCACCAGCCGACGCACGCCTGAAGTTCCGGAACGGTCTGGTTACCCCCACCTCCGGCTGGAGCGACGGCTACACCCAGGCGAACCTGATCGCTGTGACGGCCGATTACGCCGACGAATTCATCGAGTTCTGCCGGCTCAATCCCAAGGCCTGCCCCGTCATCGACATCATCCCCGCTGGACAGTATGAAAGCGCCCTCGCCGCAGGGTCAGATATCCGCACTGACATCCCCGCCTACCGGGTGTGGGTGGACGGCGAATTTGCCCACGAGGTCACCGACGTCGCCTCCGTCTGGCGCGACGACATGGTGGGCGTCCTCATCGGCTGCAGCTTCACCTTCGAAGCGGCGCTTGCCGGCGCGGGGATTCCGCTCCGGCACACAGAAACCGGCCGGAACGTCCCCATGTACCGCACGAACATCGAGTGCGCCCCTGCGGGACGAATCCACGGCCCGATGGTTGTCTCCATGCGCCCGATGCCGCCCGAGCTGGTCGAAACGGCCATCCGGGTGACGGCGGAAGTGCCCAAGGTCCACGGCAGCCCGGTTCACGTCGGATCACCCGAGGAACTCGGCATTGCCGACATCGGCCGCCCCGATTTCGGCGACGCCGTGGAGATCCGACCAGGGGAAGTACCGGTTTTCTGGGCCTGCGGTGTAACACCGCAGAGTGCCGTGATGGCATCCAAGCCGTCCTTCGCCATCAGCCACGCCCCCGGACACATGTTCATCACTGATGTTCCCGAAAGCACCTACCGGGAACCGGCAGGAGCGTCATCGTGAAAAAGAGACACCCCGTAGCGGAGAAACGGGCACGCAGGATCATCAGCCTCTCGGCACCGCGGCGGCAGGCCACCGGCACACACTGCGAACTGACCGGAGTCTGGCAGAGCCCGTCGGGGGCGAGCATCTTCCTATACGAAGGCCAGCTCTTCCCGAGCGATGCCGGCCGGCCCTGTATCTGGGCGTACGCGGGCCTCTAACCCTTCGCACCATTGTGCCTCCGGGCCTTCAGTTCTAGTGTGGGTGCGTTCTCACCCAAGACCAGGAGGAGCCATGTCCGGCGAGCCAGCATTCTTCGAAATCGGCGTCGAAGATCCCCAGCGGGGCAAGGCGTTCTACGGGGCGCTCTTCGGCTGGGACTTCACGCCCGGCCCCTCCGCCGGAGGAGGCTTCATGATCGGCACCCCCGGGCTCTCCGGCGGGATACACGGCGGAGACGCCGGCGCCGTGCCGTACCTCTTCTTCCGGGTGGACGACATGGACGCAGCACTGGAACGGGTGCGGGAGTTGGGCGGCTCAGTCGACGAACCCGAGCTTGGGGACGAGACCAGCGCAGGGGAGTACGGCAGGTTCAAGCTCTGCAAGGACGATCAGGGCTCACCCTTCGGCCTCCATGAACCTCCCCGGCCGGCTGGCTAGTCACTCTCGCTTCCAAAGGGAAAAGGCCGACGGCGGGTCCCCGCCGTCGGCCTTTTCCCGCCCAAGCGCGAGCGGGCAGTTGTGGCCCTGGGGGCCGTGACTCTGCCGGGGGGATCATTAATGTCAGTGCCTGCTGGGATGCTGTGGGTATGGAAAGCAGAGCCGTGGTGGGGGCGTTGGGGGCTGTCGAGGCTTCCGTTGCTGTGCTGGGTGGTGTGCTCCGGCGTGATTCTGATGATGGTCCGGAGGGTGCTGATGTTCTGCGGGACCTTGCGGATGCGTGCCTGGACGGGCTGGCCGAAGCGTCCCGTGTTGAAGCGGAGATGGCTGCCCTGAAGGTGCACCTTGCCGCCGGATACGCCGATGCGGCTAGGGCGATGGCGGCCCCGGCTGTGTCTGCGCAGGAACGGACTGCCCAGGAGATGGCCATAACGGCCGAGGTCGCGTGTGTCCTGACGGTCAGCGAACGCACTGCCAGTGCCCTCCTCGCCGAAGCGCACGCGCTCACCCGCACGCTTCCGCTGACGTTGTCCGCGCTGGGGGCCGGGACCATTTCGTGGCAGCACGCCCGGGTCATGGTGGACGAAACCGCTAACCTCGACCGGGCCGGCGCTGCAGCTTTGGAGGCGCATTTCCTGGACCCGGCCGCGCCCGCCCCGGCACGGGGCTGCCCTGCCGGGGACCTTGTCCCGGCCCGGTTCCGGGCCAAAGCCCGTACCTGGCGGGAACGGCACCACCCGGTCAGCATCGAAACACGCCATGCCCGCGGTGTCGCGGACCGGCGGGTGGAGTACATCCCGGACCGTGACGGCATGGCCTGGCTCTCCGCCTACCTCCCGGCCGCTACCGCCGCGGGGATCTGGGACCGTAGCACCAGTGCCGCGCGGTCCCTTCAGGGCCCGGATGAGGCCAGGACCCTGACCCAACTCCGCGCCGACGTCACCGCGGCCTGGCTCCTCACCGCCGGCCGTGAACGAACCCCCGCGGGCCCACCGAACGGTGCTGCCGGCGGCAACGCCCTGGACCCGACCCCGGACGGCAACCATGTGGACCGCGCGCCGGACGGCACCGGCCTGGACCCGACCCCGGACGGCAACTATGCGGATTTTGCGCCGGACGGCAACACCATGGACTTGCACCGGGCCGGGGGCGCCCCAGGCGCTCGGGTGCCGTTGGGTGATGTTCCCTCGCCCGTGGCGCAGGTCCTGGTCACGGTTCCGGTGTTCTCGCTGCTGGGCCTGACCGAGGAACCGGCCATGCTGGACGGGTACGGGCCGGTACCGCCGTCCGTGGCGCGTGCCCTCGTCGCGGACGGGGCGTCATCGTTCCTGCGGGTGCTGATTGACCCGCGCGATGGTGCGCCGCTGGAGATCGGCCGGACCAGCTACCGGATATCCCGGCCGCTGCGGCAATGGTTGCGACTCAGGGACGGGAAGTGCCCCTTCCCCGGCTGCAGCAACCATTCCCTGGACAACGACGCCGACCACCTCCTTGCCTGGGCGCACGGCGGGACCACCGGGATCAGCAACCTCGGACAACCATGCCCCAAACACCACCGGCTCAAACACTCCACCGCCTGGACACCCGCCGGTGCCAGCGTTAACGACCCGCCCGGCTGGACCTCACCCACCGGACGCCAATATCCCAGCGAACAACCCGACTGGGAACCACCACACTGGCCAAGCCAGCTCTCGGCCATGGCCACGACGGACAACGGCGGCACCGGCAGGCCCGAGCCTCCCGGCAACACCTGCAGCCCGGCTGTGCCCGAGCCACCCGGGGACTATAGCGGCACTGCCATGGCCGAAGATCCCTGGCTGAATCATGTCCCAGACTGGGTGACACCCGAGGACCTGGCATGGGAGGACCATCCACCCGAACCCGACCTGACAGACCAGCCAATAGCCGAGGACCCGTTCCGCGACTGGGCACTCTTCCGAACAACTGCGGTCCATGAGGCCGCTTAGGAGCATACGCCGCGTCCGGGGGTAAGGCCCGGTGCGTTCACTTCTTCGATGGTCGTTGGCGCCGCCCGTCGCGGTCCATGTTGGATCGCCGGAGGACGTGGGTCAGCGTGCCGTCGTCGGTGTCACTGCCGATCCGGCCGGAACAACCTTGGCTTTCTCCGAAGGCCGGGAGGGTGAGCGCAGAGTCGTGACGAACAGGCTGCCGGCCACCAGTGCAGCCCCCGCCCAGGCCATGGCCGGCAGCCGTTCGCCCACCACCAGCACGGCAAGGACGGCGGCGACCACAGTCTCAGCGAGCGAAATCGTGGTGGCTGTACTCGCATGGACCCGGGCCAGGCCCCAGCCGAACAGCACGTAGCCTGCAAACATCGGCACCAGCGCCATATACGCCCCGACTGCCAGGTTTTGCCACGAAGAGGTAAGGGGTGCCCCTGTGAGCGCCAGGACAGGCATCAGCAGCAGCCCGCCCAGGCCGAACGTGGCACCCATTGCTGCCGCGGAAGGCAGGCCCTGATTGCTCGAATCGTCTCCCAAGCCACTGTTCATCAGGCGGTGGGCTGCCCAGGAGTAGAGAGCATAGGTGAGCCCGGCCAGCAGCCCGAGTGCGATGCCGGCGGCCGCAAACCCTCCCGCGGAGCCGCCGGTTTGCGTTCCCACGTGCGCTCCTGTTCCTGTCTGGCCGGCCCCGGATTCGGCGAAACACAGCAGGGCGGCGCCGGTCAGGCCGAGCACCGCGCCCACTGTCCAACGCCGCGTAAAGAGCCGCTTGTCCATAACTCGTTCAATCACGGCGGAGGCCAGGGGCGCTGAACCGATGGAAACAACGGTCCCCACAGCTACGCCTGCCAGATGCATGGAGGAGTAGAAGGCCAGGGGGTACATGGCGACGGCCAGCGATCCCAGCAACAGGGTCCGCCACCGGGCACGTAGGGAAGCCGCGTGTTCGCGGATGGAGCGGGCAGCTACCGCCGCCTGGATCAGGCCGCCCGCACCCATCGCCACTGCTCCGATCGCCAGCGGGCTCACGTCGGGGGCGAACGTGGCCGCGGTTCCCGTGGTGCCCCAGAGGACGGAGGCTGCCAGCACGAATCCTGCGCCCCACGCGTGACCCGCGAACCGTGCCGCCTTCACAAGCTGCCCAGCAACTCGGTGGCCATCCGGCGGGCCTCTTGGAGGCAGCTGTCGTTGCCTTCGAGTCCCGCACGCGCCATGGACCCCTCGAGCAGGAAGGCCAGTTGCCGGGCCGTCACGGCGGCGCGCTCGGGCGAGCCGGGCAGCAGTTCCGACACGTGGCCGCTCAGCAGCGCTTCAACTTCCTCTTTGTGTTCCCGGACCAATTTGCGGCCGGGGCTGCCTGCCGGAAGCTCGGCGGCAGCGTTCAGCAGGCCGCAGCCGCGAAAGCCGTGTTCGTAGGCCATGTTCGCGTGATCCGAGTAAGCGTCGAAGACCGCAAGGACCCGGTCGACGGCGTTGTCCGCACCGGCCAGGCGGGCCCGGTACAGCGAAAGCCATTCCTCGTGGCGGGCATGCAGATACGCGGTCACGAGGTCGGCCTTGGATGCAAAGTTGTTGTAGAGGCTCTTCTTGGCCACTCCGGCTTCGGAGGTGATGGTGTCGATGCCCGTACCGGTGACGCCGTCTGCATAGAAGCGCCGGGATGCGGCTTCAAGGAGGGCCTCGCGGGCTGGCCGCCTGTGCTGGGCCGTGCCCGCTGCTGCCTGTTTCCCGCTCAATGCCGCTCCAGTCTTCAAGGGTGATAGTAGGTAGCCCAGTCTACCTACTATCGCCGGCCCGTACAGCACCAGCAGCGATGCTTTCGCTGACACGGGAGTGCCGTTGGCGCCACGGCGGCGCTTGCGCGGACTGGCTTCGCGGACGCAGCAGCTAGGGCAGCCGTGACGCCCGGAGCAGTGACGGAACACCCGCCTGCGCCGGGTCGAGCGGCACCGGGCTGATCAGCACGGCTGGTCCGCGGTGCAGGATGCCGCCCGAGATGACCTGGCACCTCACGCCGCCCCGCCCGCGCATGGCCTTGTGCGCGCCGGGAGCGAGCATCTGGTCCATCCAGGCGCACGGGTGGGCGGGCCTGCCGGCGCGAAGCCTTACGGTGTCCCCGCCCGATTCCAAAGCGAACTCCCCGCCAAGCAGCGGAGCCAGGTGGGCGCCCCTGAGGACTACGTTGCGCCGCGTCAGCAGCGGGTCCAACGGATCGGTTCCGAGCTCGGCAGCCATGGCTTCAAGGGCTTCGATGGAGAAAATTGTGACGGCGGCGTCCATGTGCGCAGCCTTGCCGAAGAACCGGTCGCCCACAATGCCCTTCCCGGCCACCATTTCGACCCGGTCGGCGTCAGTGGTGGGGACGTCGGCCGCCCCCTCGCGTGCGCGGCCGAAGTAGGCGTGCGCCGGCGAGACCAGCAGGTGCAGGACTTCCACGTCGTACTTGTAACTTGCCGTCATGCCTCAAAACTATCGTTCCCAGGATGATCCAGCACAGGCGCCATCCAGGGGTGAGCCGGTGACTCCAGGATGCGCGCCGTGATCTACCGGAGGCAGCGCCCACTATAGGATTATCGGGTTCCCAATCAGCCTGCGTCGCCAGCCGGCCCTCCAGCAGAATGGATCGAGGAAGCGGTTTGGACGGAGTCTTAAAGGGATTCTTTGTGGTTAGCGTGGTCCTGCTCATCGGCTACGTCCTCGGCAGAACCAAGGCACTGGGCCCACAGGGGAGCAAGGTACTGTCCACACTGACCTTCATGGTGGGGCTGCCATGCCTCATGTTCTCCGCCATCGCGTCCCGACACATTTCCGACGTCCTGAGCAGCACGGGTCTGATCTCCGTGGTTACGGCTGTGGCCGTCATGCTCCTGTTCACCGTCGCGGGTGCGATTGGCCGCTGGGGTGTCCGGCGCACCACCATGGGCGCACTGTCGGTGGGCATCGTGAATTCAACAAACCTGGGCGTTCCGTTGTCGCTCTATATTCTCGGAAGCGCCACGTTCGTCACACCCATCATGCTGTTCCAGCTGGCCATCCTGACGCCCATTGCCCTCACCATCCTGGACCTCACAGACCCGGCAGGAAACCACGTTTCCCTCTGGCACATCCTGTCGATCCCGTTCCGGAACCCGGTAACCGTGGCGGCCATTCTCGGAATCATCGTCAGCGCTGCCGGGATCGAACTGCCCAGCCTGGTCCTGGATCCGTTGGCACTCGTGGCCCAGCTCGCGGTTCCGCTGATGCTGATCATCTTCGGCATGTCACTCCATGGACTCTCTGTCCGGCCCGAGATCGGCGACCGTGTGCCGACCACCGTGGCCGTGATCCTCAAGTCCGCTGTCCAACCCGTCCTCGCCTGGGTATTGGCGGCCTTCGTCTTCCGTCTCGACGCGTTCAGCACCTTCGTGGTCACGGCCTGCGCCATCCTTCCCACCGGGCAGAATGTGGTGCTCTACGCTGTCCGCTACGGCGTGGGCCAGGGCATCGCGCAATCAACGGCGGTGTTCACCACGGTCCTGGCGCTCCCGCTCCTTCTGGGCGCTGCCTGGCTTTTCGGCTGACCACCCTTGCAGCTCAGCATGGACTACATCCGGGCGGGCGGCAGATGGCTCGCGCCGCGCTCGGAGGCCACCACCTGGTAGCAGATGGCAGGGCAGCACAACAGGTTCAGCGAGACAGCAGTCAGCGCGGCCGGTCGGGACGAACGCGGACAGGTGCCAGGCCGGCGGTGGTCATGACAGCAGTGATGGCTCCTGCGGCCATGATTGCGGCCAGGACAATGATCTGGAAGCGGCCGGCTTCCAATGGGGAGATGCCACCGAAAATGGCGCCCACGAAGGCTCCCGGCAACGTGACCAGTCCTGTCGTTTTGGTCTGGTCAGTGCTGGGAATCAGGGCCGAGTAGACGGCGGCGCGGGCCAGTTCGCGGGTTGACTGCCGCGGAGTGGCCCCTAGGGCGAGCCAGCCCTCCACTTCCTCCCAGCGGTCATTCGCGGATTCCGCAAACCGCAGGCCGGCCAGGGTGGCGATGGTCATTGCGTTGCCGATGACTATGCCGCCGATCGCCAGGGCATAGCGCGGCGTGAAGGGGATGGCACCCGTCAGGAAAATGACGGCGAGGGTCGCTGCGATGCCGGCGGCCATCGAAGCACTGACGAGACCAAGGCGGGGCCAGCTCCAACCGATCCGCCGCGCGGCAGTTGCTGCAGCCACAGCGAACATGACCAGCAGTGCGGCTGTCACGAAGACCGGGCTGGTGATGACGCCGCTCAGGATGAAGCTGATGGCGGCAAGCTGTACCGCTCCGCGCAGGATGGCCAGGGCAGGCGCGGTAATGTGCGGCGCCCTGAACCACCGGAGGACGGCCACCGTCAGGGCCACCAGCAGGGCAACGCAGAGCAGCGTGGGAACGAACGCGCCCAACTCGGTCATGTCGCCAGCCTAGCGGGACGCGACAGTCGGCAGAAAACGCAACGGATGACGACGACGGGAGGTCCCGCCGTCGTCGTCCGTTGCGGTTGCCGTGGACCTGCCGCGCAGGCAACGGGGTGGCTGCAGTTAGTGCCAGAGCCCCAGCGCGAACTCGGCGATCACGGTGGAGAGCAGGAAGGATGCGGTGATGGCGACCAGGCCGACCGGGATGATCTTCCAGCCGATGTTCTTCAGCAGCGGGATGTCCTTGCCGAGGGACAGGCCGGCCAGCGTGAGCATGACCGTGGCGATGGACAGGAAGTCGACCGTTTTCACCATGGCGTTGAGCGGCTCGGCACCGAAGAACCAGGGGCTGGAGATGTACGCGCCGATAGTGGTGATGAACACGATGGCGGAGATCTTCTTGGTGATTCTGGCCAGCAGCAGGCTGAGGAGCACCAGCGCCAGCATGATGGCGTACCCGCCGATGATGGACCAGCTGAAGCCCTTGGCCGCGATGGATGCGGTGGCCACCCCGAGGACCGTGAGGACCGAGAGGGAGAGCCACAGCGGCAGGGTGATTGCCGCCGATGATGCAGCGACCTTTTCGCGGAACTCCCGGTTGGCGTGGGCCTGGGCCTCTTCGCGGTCGAGGTCTTCCTGGGTCCGGGCCACCGGGGCGCCCGTGGATCCCGCTGTGGCAAGCGCGTTTTCGCGGGCGGTCTGCTTGCGGGTCAGGAACCGGTAGAAGCGGTCGGCCAGCGGCAGGGCCAGGTAGATGCCGACGTACACGCCCAGCACGGTGGTGATCAGGTTGGAAATGGCAGCCATGGCGAGGATGGCTTCCTGGTCGCCGGGGTAGGCGCCGATGATGCTGGCGGCGGAGGCTGCCATCATCGATCCGGACCCGACGCCGGCACCCATGGCCATGGCCAGCGGGTCAAAGATTTTCCAGTTGGCCACGAGCGAGGTCAGCAGGGTGATGAAGACGGCGCCGAACAGGGTGCCGAAGACGTACATGGCCAGAACACCGCGGTACTGGTCCGAGTCGGGACCGTATTTTTCCGAGACCATGGCGAAGGAGGGCTCCCGGTCCAGGGAGAACGTGGCGCCCACTGTCGCTTTGCCCATGCGCAGCAGCACCGCCAGGGGGAGGGCCAGGGCTACCGTTCCGAGCAGGTGGCCGATTTCCTGCAGGACCAGGGCGGGGCCCGCCTTGATGAGGCTGGGCAGGCTCGGGCCGATGTTGAAGGCAAGGCGTGCCACCAGCAGGAACACCGCGACGCCGACGAGGGCTGCCGCCACGCGCTGGAGGTCCAGGCCGAGCGGCTTGAACTTCTGCACCGAGACGAGAAGGCCGAGGATAAGGCCCCAGACCATGGGGAAGATGATGATCGAACCGATGCCCAGGTCGATCTTCAGCTGGCCGATGAGCTGGACGACGACGGCGATGGCGAGGGCCAGCGCCGCAACGGGGAGTGTTAGCTTGGTTCCGGCCCGGGTGGTCGGGGCGCTCGTGGTGCTGGTACTCATGACGTACCTTCCTGTGGGGTGGGGCGGCTGAACGCGGCACCGGCGAACCGCTCGCGTTCTGTGGGGGTGGTGGCGGCAGCGGCGATGGTCCAGGCCAGGGCAACGGCTGCCTCGAACATGACCGCGTACGCCTCCGGGGTGTCCGCCAGTGCGGCGAAGGCATGGGAGTGGATCGGCACATCCGCGCCCGGGATGCTCAGCCACGGGTGCAGGCTGGGGATGACCTGGGAGACGTTTCCCATGTCGGTGGAGCCGCCGCTGAGCCCGGCGGACGGCGAGGTGTCCTTGCCGAAGGAGTCCATCGCGCTGGTCCAGTGGGCGGCGAGTGCATCGTCCTGGATCAGGGGTTCGTACAACGGTTCCGTGGCTTCAATGGTCAGCTGGGTCCCGGTGCCAAGAGCGGCCCCCTCGAAGCAGCGCCGCACGCGTTCCAGCAGCGCTTGGTATTCCGGCAGGGTGAAGGCGCGACATTCGAAGTTCAGCACGGCACGCTCCGGAATGATGTTGGTGACGTGCCCGGCCTCGGCGACGTACAGGGCAATCCGGTGGTCGCCGGGGATCTGCTGCCGGAGCAGGCCTACGGCAACCTGGCTGAGCACCGCGGCGTCGGCGGCGTTCACGGCCTGGTGCGGTGCGGCCGCGGCGTGCGCGGCCTTCCCGGTGAACGTTGCCCGGTACCGCCCCACGGCCTGGGCGCTGGTCCCGGCCGGGTTGTAGGTGAGGCCGTCCTGCACCGGGTGGACCATGAGTGCCAGCCCCACGCCGTCGAAACCGCCGCGCTCCAGCATCAGGACCTTCCCGCCGCCATGCTCCTCGGCCGGAGTACCGATGGCCTTGAGCGTGATGCCCAGTTCATCGGCCAGCGGAGCCAGTGCCAGCGCGGCGGCAACGGAGGCACCGGCGATCAGGTTGTGCCCGCATGCGTGCCCGATCCCGGGGAGCGCGTCGTATTCCACGCACAGCGCGACGACGAGGTCGCCGCTGCCGGCGGTCGCCGTGAAAGCGGTGGGCAGGCCGCAGCTCCCGCGTTCTACGGTGAAGCCGCCCTCTTCGAGCAGCGTGGCGGCCGCCTCGGAGGACCGGGTTTCCTCGAAGGAAATCTCGGGGTTGGCGTGCATGCCCCTGGCCATGACGTGGACGCTCGGTTTCCACCGGTCCACGCCCTCGCTGAGCTCGGCTCTCAGCGCATCGGCGGGTCTGGACGTGTCTGTAAGTTCCACGGGTCTCTGCCTCGCTAATCGGAAAGGGCTAGTAGGAAAGGGACGGGAAGGGGGAGCCGGCTGCCCGGGTGGGCACCCAGATGGCCTTGGTCTGGGTGTATTCGTCCAGCACGCCCGGGCCGGAGGACCGTCCGTGGCCTGAATCGCCGAAGCCGCCAAACGGGACGGCCACGTGGATGGTCTTGTACGAGTTGATCCAGAAGGTGCCGGCGTTGACCGAGCGCGCCACGTGGTGGGCCCGGGAAACGTCCGAGGTCCACACGGCGCCCGCCAGGCCGAAGCTGGTGCTGTTGGCCCGCGCGATGGCTTCCGCTTCGGTGTCGAAGGCATCCGCGCCGACCACCGGGCCGAAGACCTCGGTGGTTTCCAGGCGGTTCTGCGGTGTCACGCCGTCGAGCAGGGTGGGCATCACCCAGTGGCCGCCGGCCAGTGCGGATCCGGTGAGGTGGGGCGGAAGCGCGGAGCCGGTGATGCGGCGCCCGCCGTCCTGCACGCCGGCGTCAATGAGGGAATTGACGGTGGCGAACTGCTGGGCGGTGATGATGGGACCCACCTCAGTGTCGGCACTCAGCGGATCCCCGACGCGGAGCCGGCCTGCCCGGTCCGCCACCAGCTCCACGAACTGGGCGTGCACGCTCCGCTCCACCAGGAGCCGTGATCCTGCCACGCAGGACTGCCCAGCACCGGAGAAGATGGCGGAAATGGCGCCGTCGGCCGCCCTCTCAAGGTCCGCGTCGGCGAAGACGATGTTGGCGCTCTTGCCGCCGAGTTCCAGCAGGGCCGGAATGCCGGCCTGGGCAGCGGCCACGGCCACACGCCGCCCGGTGGGCACGGAGCCGATGAAGCTGACTTTGCCCACGCGGCGGTCTGACGTGAGGGCTGCACCGACCGTCTGGCCGAGCCCGGGAGCGACGTTGAAGACGCCGTCAGGCAGCCCCGCTTCGTGGGCCAGCTGCGCCACCCGGATGGTGGACGCCGGCGTGAACTCGCTGGGTTTGATGATTACCGAATTGCCTGCCGCCAAGGGCGCGGCGGAGTTCCAGCCGGCAGTAAACATCGGGGCGTTCCAGGGCGTGATGGCCACGATCACGCCCCAGGGCACCCGTTCGGTGTAGGTGTGCCAGGATCCGGGCACCGGGATGGTCTGCCCGGTGAGCTTGTCCGCCCAGCCGGCGTAGTAGCCGAACATTTCGGCCACTTTGGCGGCTTCCACCCGGGCGTCGCGAATGGGCTTCCCGGTGGTGGCCGATTCCAGGATGGCCAGTTCTTCGGTGTGGGCTTCCAAAGTGCGGCTGACGTTGCGGAGGATGGCTGCGCGCTCGAAGCCGTTGAGTTCGCCCCAGGCCGCGGCGCCGCGGACGGAGCTTTCCAGGATGACCCCGGCCCCTTCGGCACCGGGGTCGGAATAGGTGGCGAACGGGGCACCGGTGGCGGCGGCCGTCAGCGTGACGGTCTCCCCGTTGCCGGGCACTACCTTGCCGTCGATGAAGGCGCCGATGCCGCCGGGGAAAGCTGCATCGAGGACGGCGCGGGCGGTGTCCGTCGAGGAGGAGGTGGGGGCTGTGGTGATGGTCATGCGGGGTCCTTAAGCGCGGGGTGCTGTGGCTGCGGCCACGGGGGTGGTGGGAGTGCCGGCGCGGGTGATGGCGGGGGCAACCATGCGGGCTATTTCGGTGAAGTCGGCGGCGGGGCCGAGGACGGCCAGGGCTTCCTGCCACTGGCCGACGACGGCTGCGAGGAGGGCGGGGTTCTCACCCTTTTGCCGGGCTACGTCCACGGCCAGGGCGGCGTCACGCGCCATGAGGCCCAGGGCGAAGCCGGAGTCGTGGGTGCCGGAGAGGACCCAGTTGGGGTACATCGCGGCGGACACTTTGCTGCCTCCGGACGCTCCGCTGATGCTGGCTGCGGCGGTGCCCGGATCGATGCCGTAGGCCTTGGCCACGGCGAGGGCTTCGCCCACCGCGACGAGGTTGGCGGCTGCCAGGACGTTGTTCAGCAGTTTGACCACGTTGCCGCTGCCGGGGCCGCCGATGTGGCTGTATTTTCCGCCGGTCAGTGCATCAAGCACGGGCCCGGCGGCAGCGAGGGCTGTTTGGCTGGCTCCGACGAAGGCGCTGAGGGATCCGGTGGCGGCACCGTCCCGTCCGCCGGAAACGGGCGCATCCACAAACGCGGCGCCGTTCGTTTCGGCCAGCGTGGCCATCGCGGCGCTGGTTGCCGGTTCGGAGGTGGTGGTGTCAACGATGGCCACGGTACCGGGTGCGCGGAACAGGCCGGGCACGGTGGCCTCCACAATCGCGGCAGACGGCAGGGACAGCACCACGTAGGGGGTTCCGGCCAATGCGTCGGCGTCTGTCACGGTGCCAATGCCGAGTGCCTCCGCGGCGGTCCTGGCAGCTTCGGAGGGGTCGAAGCCCGTGACCTGCCAGCCGGTGCGGTGCAGGGTGTCGGCCATGGCTCCGCCCATTGCGCCGAGGCCAATGACGGCTATGCGGCGGTCGATGCTGGTGTTCATTGAATGCTCCTTGGGGATGTTGCTGACTAGTCCAAAAAGATGTCGAGGTCTTTCCAGAGCTGCTGCGTCCGGCGGATGGTTTCGCGGCTGCGGTCGGGGTGGGCAGCCTCCATTCCGGTCAGCAGGCCGTAGACCGCCGAGTTGGCGGCGGTGACGGACTGGAAGAAGGAGATGCCCTCGGAAGCGACCACCAGCAGGTGGTCTGCGATGGTGGCCAGGCGCCCGCGTCGCATGTCGCTGATGGCCACCACCTTCACACCGGCCTGATGTGCGGCCTCTGCTGCGGCAATGATTTCGCGCATGGAACGCCACATGTTGATCACCACCAGGACATCGCCCTCGCCGAGCCTGTTGACGCTTGAGGCGAGATGGACCCCACCGCGTGGCTCCAGGGTGATGGGGTAGCCCATGATGGTTCCCAGATGTGCCATGACGCTGGCGGGACCGGCGAAGGAGCCCATGCCCACCACGGTGATCGACCGTGCTTCGGCCAGCGTCGCAATGGCGGACTGTGCCTCGTCGGCGGTGTTCGCGTCCAGCGTGAGGCGAAGGTTTTCGATGTCGTGGTTGAGCGCATCGTGCAGCGGGCTGCGGTGTGCGCCGTGTTCCACCAGGGTGTCCTCGGTGGAAATCATCACCAGGTAGCGGGCGCGCAGTTCGCGCTGCAGGTCGGGCCAGCCGCGATAGCCCAGATGCTGTGCCGTCCGCACCACGGTGGAGTTGTTGACGTCGGCCCGCTGCGCGATCTCGGCGATATCAGCGTAGGAAGACAGCTGCGGATTGCGCACGATGACCTCCACTACCCGGCCTTGGGACTTGGTCAGGAGGACATCCGGCAGGGCGTCGCCGAGCCAGGCCGACGCCGGATCGGAAGTGCCGTTGCTGCTCGGGGGCCGGCCGGAGGGTGCCGTACTGGGGGACACGGGGAAACTCTTCTCTGTAACCTGAATCACTCTGCAATGACGTTTGCATCAAATGTACTATGCAATTTGGATTGCAGGAAGAGTTTTGGGTTCCGTGCGCGGTTAAAACCTTTTGCGGCAGCCGCCGGACAGGCCCCTCTCAGCAGTCAGGCATCCACAAAGCCGCCACTGGCCCAGCGCCGCAGGGCCAGCCTCTCTCCGCCGTCGAACTCCATCAGTGCCACCCGGCACAGTTCTTCGACGTCGTCGGTCCAGGCCGCCGCCAGTTCTTCCGCCGTTGCGGTGTCCGTGAGCTGGAAGTCGACGTATCCCAAGCCTTGGATGACAAAGTTCACTGCGCCGCGGGACACCGGCTGACCCGCGGTGACACAGTCATCCCGGACAAGCTTGGCCAATTCGTTGCGGCTGGCCGGCTGCTCCCGGAGCCTGTCCGCCATCGCCAGGAACAGTTGCCGGAACTGGGCCGTGGAGAGGGCCGGCACGTCGGTGACCCTGGCGACCCGTTCCTCGATGCCGGATTCGGCCTCTGCTTCGGCGGGCAGGTCGTCGCTGGAAAACCTCTGCGCATCCCAGACCCAGCCGCCGCGCGTTGCCGTGTACTCAATGCCCTGGCCGATCTGGGCCACCCAGGTGCCGAACTTCCCGCAGCCGCCCCAGTCTGTCTTCAGGGACGGGTCAGCCGTGAGCGCCCGGTGCGCCACCATCGCCCCGACAACCGGGCCCGGGGCGGCCCGGACGAAGTCGCACACCTCCTTGACTGCGGTGGAAACAGTCTTCGCCCGGGGCTTGGCCTTCCCTGAACTCTCTGCCCGCTGCGGCTGGACAGACGCCACCGCGTGGATCGGCTCCACCGTGGTGCCGTTGAGGATCGCCACAAAGTCGTGCGACTCCACCACACTGTCCGCCATCTCGCGGTAAGCGAAGGCAACGGCGCCGGCGGCGATCACCGTCGTCAGCTTGTCGGCGGCCCGGAATCGCTGGATGAGCGAGGTGAAGTCCGCGTCGGCTGATGCGATGAAGAACTCGTCAATTCCGCCGCTGCCGGAAAGCGTGTCCATCGCATCCAGCACGAGATTGATGTCGGTGCTGCTCTTTCCGCGCTGCGTCAGCGACGGGCAGTCGATCACGCGGAAACCCGCACGCGTCCAGTACGTCCGGTACTTCGAGTACACCACCGGGTTCAGGTAGCAGTTGCGGATCAGGAAGCGCCGGGAGCTCTCGCCTGAGCCCGAGGCGGACAACGCGTCCGCCCAGTGCTTGGGGTCTTCCGCGAACCGTTTCGCCGCCATCGGGTCGAGGGCCTGCAGGCCCGTAAAAACGTTGTCGAAGTCAACAAACATGGCGGCCCGGATGCCGGGGCGGCGGGAGGGAGAACGTGCCTCTTTCATTGGCTCAGTGTGCCAGCAACCGGGGTGCCTGGGGAGCCTTTTCTGCAACACGCAAGCCGCCGGGCGCCTCGACGCGCTCCGCGGCGCCGGGCGCTTCGTGGGGGACCTGCCGGACGCAAGCGGACGACGGCGGGATGTCCCGCCGTCGTCCGCCCGCCGTTGCCGGTGGTGCGCTTAGCTCCATTCAGGCGGCTGGAAGGTCGCTCCCCCGAACATGGGGTAGGCGAGGACGCCGCGCTGGTCCTTGAGCTGGGACCAGGGTTTGTTGATTCCGAGCGTGCCGTACCGCCGCGCCTGGGTTACCCGGTCCAGGTCAAGGACGCCGTAGAGGATCTCCTCCCCGCCACGGGCCTGCTGCATGATGGTCCCTTCCGGGTCCAGGATGACGCTTTCGCCGACGCCGGAAGGGTCCGCGCCGTTGACGTTAACTACGAAGACCTGGTTGACGAAGGCATTGGCCCGGGACATCACCACTTCCATTTCCCGATCCCGCGTGGTGGTGAGGGTGGGCTGGATGATCACCTCGGCCCCGAGCCAGGCAAGCTGCCGGGAGACCTCCGGGAAACTGCCGTCAAAACAGATCGCCAGGCCTACGCGGCCCTTGCCGGGGATATCGAATGTGACGAACGAGTCCCCGGGTGTTGTTCCCTCAAAGGGGCGCCAAGGGAAAAGCTTCCGATAGCGGGCAACGATCTCACCCTCGGGCGAAACGGCGATGGCCGTGTTGTACGTGGACCCGTTGTGCTCCTCCAGCAGCGAACCCGGAACGAGCCAAACGCCCAGCCGTTGGGCAAGCTCGGTAATCCGTCCGGTGAGGTCGCTGGGAATGGGTGCCGCGGAGCGGGTGTCCGCGGCGGGGTCCGGCTGGAGGAATTCGCCGGGCGCGGAGAGCAGCAGTTCCGGAGCCACGATGACGTCTACTTCGGGGCCGAGGTTTTTGGCGCACTCGGCCTGCCGGGCGAAGCGCTGCCAGGTTGCTTCGACGTCGTAGGGGACCGACCTGGTCTGGATGGCGGCTACGGACAGGATGCGCATTTATGCCTCTGTTTCGCTGGTGAGAATGATAGCCAGGTCGGCCCGGGTGGTGACGTTGCCGCGGGAGATGGTTTGCGCCGAGAAGAACTCCCGGAACCGGGTTCGCAGCAGGGCGGTGGCGATCAGGCCGATGACCAGGGCGCCGACGCCGGTCCAGAACACCGTTCCGATGCCCAGCCAGGAGAGCCCCACGTAGTCGGGGGAGTACATGTCGACGGCGCTCAGGACGAAGGCCGCGATCATCATGGCTGCGCCAACCGCGGGCAGGATGCCTTTCATCAGGAGCGACGCGGCGGACGTGCGCATCTGCGGGGCGAAATACACCACGCAGGCGAGGGCGGTTGCGGCGTAGTACGCGGCGATGAGCAGTCCGATCGACAGGACGGCGAAGCCGATGAAGTCCGCGGCGATGGCCGTCAGCCCCACGGTCATTCCGACGCTCAGCAGAGCCCACCAGAGGATCGAGGTGGTGGGGGTGCCGCGGGTGGAGTGCATTTTGGTGGTGGCCCCGGGAAGGGCGCGGTAAGTGCCCATGCTGAGCCAGGACCGCGGCGTGCTGACGGCCACCGTCATGAGGGCGGCCAGCGCCGACAGGCCGACGGCGAGGATGATGACCTGGCCGAAAACGGTCCCGGTTGCCTGCGGCCCGAGCACGGAGAGGACATCCGAGACGGTGCCCGGATCGGTGATGCCGGCGACGCCCGCAAAGCCGACGGCCGCCACGGCCGTGACCACATAGAAAACCAGCAGGATGGTGGTGGTGATGACGACGGCGCGTCCAGGGGTGCTTTTGCGGTTGGTGGTTTCCTCGTTGACGGCGATCAGGGCGTCCCACCCCCAGTAGATGAAGAGGCACAGGATCACGCCCGAGACGAGTCCCGAGGCGTCGCCGAAGGCGAAGGGATTCAACCAGTCGAGGCTGGGCGGTTCGGCGCCGTCGAGGGTACTGCCGGCGCCGATGGCCGTGAACGCGCCGACGCAGAAGCCGCCAAGCGCCACCAGCTGCAACCCAATGAGGGCGTACTGGAGCCAGGCCGAAAGTTCGATGCCGCGGGCGGAGATGACCGCGCTGAGGACGATGAGGCTGCAGGCAAAAAGGGCCACCAGGACGGGCTCTTCGGCGACGGCCCCGAGGCCCAGGAACTCCAGGAGGTACGTGGCAGCCACCTGGGCTAGGGCTGCCGTGGCGATGAACGTTGCGACCTGCGGAACCCAGCCGCCAAGAAACCACCCCGCGCGGGGTCCGAAGACGCGGGTGATCCAGACGAAGACGCCTCCGCAGTCCGGCATCTCCTTGTTCAGCTCCCGGAAGGCGAAGGCCGTGAACAGGATGGGGACGAAACCGAGCAGGAAAGCTGCGGGGGTGTGAGCGCCCACGGCCAGGACGACGAAGCCAAGGGTGACGGCCAGGCTATAGGCCGGTGCGACGGCGGCCAGGCCAAGGGCGACGGTGGGGCCGATACCGATGGACCCTGCTTTCAGGCCCTTGGCGGAGGGTGAAGGCGTGGTGGTGGGTGGCGGAGGCTGGGGAATGGGGTGGGACATGAAACTCCTCGTTGAGTCTGGAAATTTGAATCACGTTCAAATTTGAACCCCATTCAATATGTGACTAGGATCGTTGTCAATACCCGAGCGCTCAAAAGAAACGGGGCAGCGAGCCGATGCCAGGTCCAACCAAGAAGGAGCTCCGACGGGACCACATCCTCGCCGCCGCCCAGGCGGTGGCAGCCCGGGAAGGGGCAGGGGCGGCGACGCTGCGGGCAATTGCGTCCGAAGCGGGCATGGCCCCGAACGCCGTGCTGTATTACTTCGGCGGCCTGGCTGAGATCGAAGCCGCGGCGGTGCAGGCGTCCTCGGACCGTTTCCTGCAAAGCCTGGCGGCGGCCGTGGAGTCGGGTGCGGGACCCGTCGCGCGGCTCGCCGCGGCGCTGCAGGCCGGCATCTCGGGCGGCCTGGAGGACGACGCCTCCAGGATTCTCTACGAGTACTGGTCCCACTCGCTCCGGAACGCTGAACTGCGGCGCATCCAGGCGGAGTTCACCAGGGCGCAGCAGTCAAACTACGAGGGCATCATCGCGGAAGGAATTGCCTCCGGCGAATTTCATCCCGTCCTGGCACCGGCGGACATTGCCCGCATCATCGTCGCCCAGGAGGACGGGCTGGTCATGGACGTGCTGTCCGGGGTGGCCAGCAGCCGCGACGTTTTCGAACTCAACGCCCGCCTCGCTGCGGTTCTCCTCGCTTTGGATCCTGCCATGCTGCTGGAGGCCGCCACAACGTAAGCGGACGACGGCGGGAGGTCCCGCCGTCGTCCGCCTGAGCCGCAGTCCCCAATATGGGACGGTGCCCATTTGACTTGCATCACCTTGGTGGGATTTGTAGCCTAGACCCCGCTTCCGCGCCCTGTAAGGGTCGCGCGGGAGTCGGCCTGCTCATCAAGAGTAGGCGGAGTCTGTATTGGGGGAATTCAAATGTTTTTCACAACTAGCGCTTGGAAACAGGCCTGTCGAGTAGTCGTGACATTAGTGGCAGTAATTGCGGTCTTCTTGGCATCTGTCGGGCCTGCCAGTGCCGCCGGAGCGCGCACCATAGCCGGCACCGATTCTGGGGTCGCGTTGCTCCAACCGACCAAGGCCCAGACAGACGAGGCCATGGAACGACTCGAGCAAGCTCGATCAAACGACCCAGCCGGGTTCGCCGAGCGGCTCCGCATCATCAAGAAATCCAAGCATCTCACCGCCTTCCTGTCTTCCGACAGTCGATTCGACAGTGGACTTCAACAGAAGTTCCTAGCGGCTTCCATGCCTACTGATGTACTTAAGTCGTTGGTCGAGCTCACCGACACCGGATATCTTTCACTGGAAGTCAGTGATGGGCCGAACAACACCAAGGTAGCCAAGATCATCAAGGCCAAACCTTCAATGGTCGGTGGCGGAAAAGGCAGCATGTCCATGAAGCCGATGTTCCCGCAGTGCCCGTCGGCGTGGGCAGCCCTCTGGGCTTGGTGGGGCACCAATGCCGCATTCTGCGGCGCTTTGGGATTCTTCGGCCCTATGGCTGCGCTTGGTTGCTCAGCGGCCATGGCCATCGCCGGATCCGTGATCGACTTCAACCGAGGATGCTGATGAACACGAAAGTCACCACCACTGTACGAAACTATTGGTTGGCATTGGCCGCCATGTACGGGCTGACCCTGAGCGTTGTGGCAATGGCCGACTGGCCGTGGCCATTGATTATGGGGGCCGCCTTCATCCTCTTCGGCGTCCTGCACGGCCTTCGATACCGTCAGGTGGGCCGGGACGTCCAAGGCAAGCTCGCCACTGCCAGCCCCGGAGTAGGTGTCGTAGGCGGCATATTCGGAGCCGCCGCGATACTCATCCACGGCACTCCGATTGCCATCTGGGCAGGGCCACTCCTGGGCCTGGTCACATTCCTCGGCATGTACTTGTACCTCCACCGTTTCGGACGGTATGACGGGGATCCCGCAGAAACAGCCACCTGAAAGTGGCGTAGTCAGCCCTGCAGCTGGGGCAGGCACATGCAACGGATTTCGAACAACGGAAGTCCGGGCGGTTCCTCGCCGTGCCCGGTCGAGACAAGATAGTCCTCCTCGAGGAGGTACGCGGGAAGCTGCGGTGAAAGATAGCTGTTGTACCGGGACGGGTATACCCACTGACCGTTGATGTCGAAGGCCGGCAGGGCATAGGGGTCCCTGCGGTTATGAACAGTGGGATAGAGGCCGTCCCCGATCCACAGATGGCTGGCCAGCCCGTACAGGTGGTCATGGTTTCGGGCGGTGGGAAAAAGAAGGGCCTGCTGCACGGATTACACCTTTCCTCGAGGACGGCTGCGGCTTCCGGGAGGGCCGCTAGGACTCCACTGATTCGAACTTTGCCCTGGTCAGGAACACGAGCTGCGCTTCCTTCTCCGCAAGCTGCACCTTGGAGCCCGGCTCGAAGCCGCAGCCCTGGAACCGCCGGATCGCCTTGTCGTTGCGGGCGTCCGGTTCCGCCACCACCCGGTCCTTCGACGGATCCGACAGCAGGAAACGGACCAGGCCGGCGACGAGGACGGGCGTGAAGTTCCGGACCGGGCGGGTGGCAGGGGCCAGCAGGAGGTGCATGCCGGTATCCTCGGGGCGGGCCTCGTACGCTTCGGCGACGGGATCCTCGAGCGGCTCATAGGTCTGGAAGATCCCCGCCGGTGTGTCCGCCACGGACATCAGGTACGCGTGGTGGGTGTCCAGCCCGTCCAGGAACTCGTAGATGTCCCGGACTTCGTCACGGCTCAGGTCACGCATGCCCCAGAAGCGGGCCCGTTCCTCCCGCACCCAGCCGTAGATCAGGTCAGCGTCTGCCTCCGGGATCACCCTGATCAGCCGGAGCCGGCCCAGCGCGGGCAGGTCCTCCTCATAGACGGACTCCCTGTCGGAGAGCGGCAAGGCAGTGTCAGCGCGGGTCATGGTTCTCCTTGGTGAGATGCTCCCAGTCAGTGATGACGGGAATGAGGTCTCCGGCCGCCCAGAGGGGCAACTGGCTGGCGAAATGCGGGCTTTCGGGCAGGCCTGACGCACCGAACGGAACCACCCAGCTGCTGTTGGCGCGGTCCTCAAGGTCCCAGACATAGCGGGCCACGGGCCCCCGGAAGGACCTGTCCGTGAGGCCGGGCAGGCTCTCGGTGGAAAGCACGCATGCGGTGTCGCCGGACAGCTGGGTGAGCGGGACGGCGGGCACTGCAGCAGCCCCGCCCGTGCCGTGGTCGGACAGTGCGTGCAGCGGCAGCACGGTGTGGTTGGCACCCCAGGTTCCTGCCGGAGCCGCGGCGGCCGTTTCCTCCAGTGCGCGGGTGGCTGCCTCAACGACGTCGATGCCGTGCGCCGGCCCCTTCGCCAGGAGCGTCTCCAGGGCGAACCCGACGCGTGCCACCGGATTCAGCCAGGGCGCGAACAGGGGAGGATAGCTGGTGGGGGCAGCCAGCCGGGTCAGCGCGGGCGAAGCCGCCAAGGCGAGGACCAGGGCCGAGCGCCAGGCTGCAAAGGCGGCGGCATCGTCGTTGTCCGCGTGCATGTGCCCGTCCCAGTCCAGGAGACGTTCGCGGAATGCCAGCGCGGTTTCGGACAGGGAGCCGGTCTCTGGCGGGGTATCGCTACCTGGCCCCGAGGTGAGACCCTGCAGCAGTGCACGGAATGCGGGCCACGACCCGAGCCGGCTGTCCATTTGGATGCGTGCCATGTCGGCGGTGGCCAGCCCGGTGCCGCCCTCCTCCAGCAACTGC
This sequence comes from Arthrobacter oryzae, assembly GCF_031454875.1. Classification (GTDB taxonomy): domain Bacteria; phylum Actinomycetota; class Actinomycetes; order Actinomycetales; family Micrococcaceae; genus Arthrobacter; species Arthrobacter oryzae_D. The sequence continues at coordinate 172,641 of NZ_JAVDRQ010000010.1, read as the reverse complement.
CGGATCCGCCGGGCACGATGGGGCGGTGCAAATTCCAGTCCGAGCCGGTCCCCGCCGCCGGATTCCCGGTCATTGGCATTCACGGCCAGCCCGGACACCGGAGTGCCGGGCATGGCCTCCCAGCCGCCGGTCCATTGGTGCTCGGCTGACCACGCCGGGACCGGGCGGACCCGGTTCTCGCGGTTCCGTACCGGGACTTTCCCCGCGACCAGCTGGCGCACGCCGCCGTCGGAGTCTGCCGCCAGCACGCAATTGACGGGCTCCACCCACGCTTCCAGCGCCGTTTCCACATCCGCCGCTGAACGGCTCCGCAGGAGGGGCAGCAGGGCCTCGAAGCCCAGGGTTCCCGCCACGCGGGCGGGCGTACGGAGGCTGAGTGCGCCGCCGTCGACCCCTCCGAAGATGACCGGTCCGCGTTCCGTTTCAATGACTTCCACTGTTTCGGCGGCGCCGCCGCGGACGAGGATCGTTTCCTGGTGCTGCGCCAGGACCGGGCGCGCCCCGTCGGGTCCGAGCGCCAGCACCACGTGTCCTTCCCGCCGCAACTGCTCGCTGTAGAGGTCCTGGTAGTCCGCCATCGCGTTGGTGACCGCCCAGGCCGCCGTTCCCGTATGGCCGAAATGGGGGATCCCGGGAACGCCTGGAAATGCGAGGCCGACGACGTCGAACTCCGGGCACGCCAGCCGCACCTGCTGGTACACGCCCGGGAGTTCCATCAGCCGGTGCGGGTCCCCGGCAATGAGCGGGAAACCTGACTGCGTCAGGCCGCCTGCAGCTGTCCAGGCGTTGCTGCCCGCCCACACCGGAGCCTCGATGCTGAACAGTTCCACTCCGCCCGCTCCGAGGATCTGGGTTACGTGGGCACGCCACAGCTTGTTGGGAAAGGTGCCGAACAGGATGTGGTGCACCAGGAAAACGCCCAGAGGCGTCCAGGGCTCCCAGGGCGCAGGCGCGGTGTTTGTGTCCCGGAACTCGGGAGCGTCACGCAGGCCCGAGCCAAGGGCGTGATTTATGCCGTCGACGTAGGCCGAGCACCAGTGCCGGGTGGCAGCATCCAGGTTGGTGAAACAGCGGCGCGCGGTGTCGTCGAGCCGTGATCGGCGCGCGAAGCGGTCCCATTCGACCCCGTCGGTTCCCAGCTGCTCGGCCGTCCTGCCCTCGGAGCGCCACCGTTCCATTTCGATCTGCCAGGAGCGGTCGGAGGCGGCATTGAAGCCCTGCAGGAAGGCCAGTTCGTCAGCGCTGTCGGCGCGCAGGTGCGGAATTCCCCACGCATCCCGGTAGGTCTCAGCGGACATTCGCGGGGACCTCGGGCAGGTGAGGCCGTGGTGCAGCAGGCACGTGTTCTCCCGGTTCTTCTGGTTAGGTAAGGCTTAGCTAACTAGAAGAATAGGGTGGGGCCTCAGCGTTGACAAAATGCGGCGGTAACAATGGGACAAGCACGACGGCGGCCGTCCCGCCGTCGGCCGCTGCCTCTGCCTGCCTTCAGGGAACGTTGTTCCCCAGGTGCTGAAGGAGGGCGTCCAGGATGGGCAACTGGCCTTTCACCAGCTTGGTCCGTGCTTCGGGCTCAAGGAACCAACGGGCGTCGTCGATTTCGGGAAAGTGCTGGATGACGCCGGATCCTTTGGGCCATTCCAGCGGGAAGGTGTTGCTCACAACCTCTCCCGGCCGGAAGTCCCACTCGGCGGCGAAGGCCGTGATGACCTTGCCCGACGGCTGCCTGAACGCGCCAAGGCGGACGTAGTCAGCAGGCGGCGCCGGAGTGCCCATTTCCTCGGCGAACTCCCGCCGGGCGGCGGTCAGCGGATCCTCGTCCTCAGGGTATTCACCCTTGGGAAGGGACCATGCATGGGCGTCCTTGCGGGCCCAGAAAGGTCCGCCCATGTGGGCTATCCAGACCTCCAGCTGGGCGTCCGGATTCCACCGGTACAAGAGTATTCCTGCGCTTCGAACGGTCATGTTCCCTCCCCTCCCAAGGCTATACGGGCAAGCTGCCGTAATTGGTCCCGGTCCTCGGCGGGACTGCTCGCCGGGACTCCGGCGGAACTTTCCGGCGGGATCGGCAGGGGACTAACGAGGGCACCATTCCGGCCTCTCGGGTAGGGTGTGGGCATGGTGCATGGACTTGCCGACATGGGAGCAGAAGGCGTCCTGCTCGCCGGGGCAGGCCGCGCAATTCTGCTGCAGATCGCCAACCCGGCGGTGGGCCACGGCGTGGCAGAGCACAGCAACTTCACCAGTCGTCCGCTGGAGCGGCTTCGCGGCACCCTGACCTACGTGTACGCCGTGGTGTACGGCACCGAAGGGCAGGTGGCTGCGGTGCGCCGCAGCGTGAACCGCGCCCACGCTCCCGTCCGCCGGAAGCCCGACGCCGGTTCCGAAGGCTACAGCGCCTTCGACGCCCACTCGCAGCTGTGGGTGGTAGCCACCCTTTACGACACCGCAGTCACCGTGTACGAGAGAATCTACGGGGAGCTCGACGACGAAGCGGCGGACCTCATGTACCGGGACTACGCGCGAATCGGCACGGTCCTGCAGCTTCCGGCAGAGTTGTGGCCAGCCGACCGTGCAGCATTCCGCGCCTACTGGGACGGCTGCCTGCAGAGGCTGCATGCCGACGAGGTCAGCGTACGCGTGGCTCGGGAGCTGCTGTATCCGCCCGACCCGCAGCTTTGGCAGCGCCTGGTCATGCCGCTGGCCCGCTTTATCACCGTAGGCCTCCTGCCGGACCAGCTCAGGCACGGCCTCGGGCTCCCGTGGAGCGAACGTCATCGCCGCTGGTTCGACCGCACCATGCGGTGGTCCGCCGTGGTCTACCCGCGGCTGCCGCAGCGGGCCCGGCACTGGCCCAAGAACTACTGCCTCGCCCGGCTCGGCACGGACTAGGCTCGGCAGGAATCATCATTGCCACTCGTGGCGGGGGAACAGGGTACCAATGCGCAGCTTCACGTCCATAGAACTTCTGATCGATGAGCGTGCTCACCGGTTCTTGGACAAGGCTCCTGCCGGCGGCGTCCGTTCCAGGGTTACGGAGTTTGTAGTGTTCGGGCTCAAGCAGGGCTGGGCCTGCATCTTCGGCGCAGCCCTCCTCTCCGTGCTGCTGGCGGCGCGCCTTTGGTACCCCGACGACGCCGAACTGGCCAGGAACGACTTCCTGACGCTCGCCGCCGTCGTGATCCAGATCCTGATGGTTGCCACACGGTTCGAGACCCTCCGAGAGCTCAGGGTAATCGTCCTCTTCCACCTGGTGGGAACCGTCATGGAGCTGTTCAAAACCGACGTGGGGTCATGGTCCTATGAGGCCGAAGGGGTCCTGCGCATCGGGGCGGTTCCGCTCTTCAGCGGCTTTATGTATGCGGCAGTGGGTTCCTACATGGTGCGCGTCTACCGCCTGTTCGACCTGCGCTTCGCCCGCTACCCGCGGCGGTGGGTGACGGCGATCGTGGCCGCAGCCATTTATCTGAACTTTTTCACGCACCACTACATCGTGGACGCCCGCTGGGTCCTGCTGGCCGCCGTCGTGATCATCTACGGGCGGTGCGTGATGCAATTCCGCGTCTTCCGCAGGAAGTTCCGGATGCCGCTGGTCCTGGCCTTCCTTCTTGTGGCGCTGTTCATCTGGATTGCCGAGAACATTGCCACCTGGTCCGGGGCCTGGCTCTACCCCGACCAGGTGGATGGATGGCATATGGTCTCGCCCGACAAGCTGGTGTCCTGGTTCCTGCTGATGATCATCTCCGTGGTGCTGGTGGCCTGGGTCTACAAGCCCGTGCCACCCGAGGAACCGGCAGGGCCCGGCGGGACAGAAGAGCCCGGGGAAAGCAGGCCTCAGACGCCCAATGCAGCCTGGTCGCAACCTTTGAACCCCTAGCATGGGGGCCAGGACGAAGACGTCTGTTTTCCAGAGGAGTGACCATGACTGTTTATGTACAGCCCGGCCAAGAAGGATCCAAGGTCCAGTTCAAGGACCGTTACGAGAACTGGATCGGCGGAGAATGGGTGGCTCCAACGACCGGCCAATACATCGAGAACGTCTCCCCGGTGAACGGAAAGCAATTCACCGAGGTGGCCCGAGGCGCCGCTGCGGACGTTGAGCTCGCACTCGATGCCGCGCACAAGGCCGCACCGGCGTGGGGCAAGGCATCCGCCACGGAGCGCGCCGCCGTGCTGAACAGGATCGCCGACCGCATCGACGAAAACCTCGAGATGCTCGCCGTCGCCGAATCGTGGGACAACGGCAAGCCGATCCGTGAAACCCTCAATGCGGACATCCCGCTCGCGGCCGACCACTTCCGGTACTTCGCAAGCGCCATCCGAGCCCAGGAAGGCCGGCTCTCCCAGCTCGACGACGACACCACGGCCTACCATTTCCACGAACCCCTTGGCGTGGTGGGCCAGATCATCCCGTGGAACTTCCCCATCCTGATGGCCGTCTGGAAGATGGCTCCCGCCCTGGCCGCCGGCAACGCCGTGGTCCTCAAGCCTGCCTCCAACACGCCGGCCTCCATCCTGGTCCTGGCCGAACTCATCGCGGACCTGCTGCCGCCGGGCCTGCTGAATATCGTGAACGGCTTTGGTGCCGAAGTGGGCAAGCCGTTGGCCTCCAGCCCGCGGATCCGCAAGATCGCCTTCACCGGCGAAACCTCCACCGGGCGCCTGATCAGCCAATATGCCAGCGCCAACCTGATCCCGGTCACGCTGGAACTGGGCGGCAAGAGCCCCAACATCTTCTTCAACGATGTTGCCGCGTCCAACGACGCGTTCTACGACAAGGCGCTGGAGGGCTTCACCCTGTATGCCTTCAACCAGGGCGAAGTCTGCAGCAGCCCGTCCCGCGCCCTCGTCCAGGACGGTATCTACGAGTCCTTCATCGCCGATGCCGTGGCCAGGACGCAGAAGATCATCCAGGGCAACCCGCTGGACACCAACACCCAGATCGGCGCCCAGGCATCAGTAGGCCAGATGGAGAAGATCCTCTCCTACATCGACATCGGGCTCGAAGAGGGCGCCAGGATCCTGACCGGCGGTGCACCGACGGAGCTTGAGGGGGACCTGGCCGGCGGCTACTACGTCCAGCCCACCATCTTCGAAGGCCAGAACAAGATGCGGATCTTCCAAGAGGAGATCTTCGGCCCCGTGGTCTCCGTTGCACGCTTCGCGGACTACAGCGACGCCATCAGCATCGCCAACGACACCCTCTACGGCCTCGGCGCCGGCGTCTGGTCCCGCAACGGCAACGTCGCGTACCGTGCCGGCCGCGAAATCCAGGCGGGCCGTGTGTGGGTCAACAACTACCACGCCTACCCGGCCGGCGCTGCCTTCGGCGGGTACAAGTCCTCCGGCATCGGCCGCGAGAATCACGCCATGATGCTGGACCACTACCAGCAGACCAAGAACCTCCTGGTCAGCCACTCCGAAAACAAGCTCGGCTTCTTCTAAGCCCTGCACCAGCCAAGGCTCACCAGGACTGCCACCGCGTGACCGCCTACTGCACCATAACTACCGTTAGCTGCATGAAAAGCCAGTGGACGGCGGCGGGACATCCCGCCGTCGTACTCTGCTGTCACGCAGCGATGCATCCTGGTCGCAACTGACATGAAGCAACGGCACAACGAAGGGATATTTGAATGACGAGAATGTTGATTATTGGCCCGCCCGGGTCCGGCAAGGGCACGCAGGCGGAGCGCATCTCGGAGCGCCTCGGCGTTGTTGCGATCTCCACCGGCGACATCTTCCGCGCCAATGTGAAGGGCGGGACTCCGCTTGGCATCGAGGCCACGAAATACATGGACGCCGGTGACTTCGTGCCGGACAGTGTCACGAACGAGATGGTGCGCAGCCGCCTTTGCCAGGACGACGTCGACAACGGCTTCCTGCTGGACGGTTACCCCCGCACCACGGCGCAGGTTGATTATCTGGACGGGGTCCTGGCCAGGGCAGGGCAGGAACTGGACGTCGTGCTGCAGCTGACGGCCGATGACAACGAACTGGTGCACCGTCTCCTGGGCCGCGCCAAGGAGACGGGCCGCAGCGACGACAACGAAGCCGTCATCCGCCACCGCCTGGACCTGTACCACGAGCAGACCGAGGCCGTCGTGGCCAAGTACGCCGGGCGCGGCATCCTGACCCGGGTCGACGGCATCGGCGGCATCGATGAAGTGACCGACCGGGTGATGGGCGCCATCGAAAACCCAAGCACGGTCTCCATCGTCAGCGGACGGTGATTCCCGGCCACGTGAACGCCGCGGCTGTCCAGAGCTAAAGCGGAGGGCGACGGCGGGACTTCCCGCTGTCGCCCTCCGATTCAGTTACCGGGGCGGCTGCCGCGCGGCCGCTCGGGCTACGTCGTAGCGCGACGGTCCAGGTGTGGACGTATCATTTCTGCGGAGCCTTTCTGGCTACGGTTTCGGAGCGCACACGGCCCCAGGGGCAGTGGCGTGCCGATAATTGCGGCGGAGGGCAGAGATGGACGGGGCGGGTTTGGATCACATCGACCAGAAGATCCTTGCGGAACTCACAAGGAACGCACGGGTATCCCACGCCGAACTGGCCGCCAGGGTGCTCCTGTCGCGGAATGCCGTGCGGCAGCGTGTTGACCGCTTGGAGCGGCAGGGCTACATCCAGGGCTACACGATTGTGGCGGGCAGCGTAGGCCAGAGCATGGTTTCCGCCTTCCTGATGATTTATCGGAAGGACCGCATGCGCGGCGCCGACGTCCTGGCAGCCTTGCGGACTATTCCCGAAGTGGTCCTCTGTGATGTCCTGAGCGGCGACTTTGACCTGCTGGTGAGGCTGGAGGCGCGCTCGCTGGACAGGGTCCAGGAGATCTGGGAACAGATTGCTGCGCTCCCCGGAGTGGCCGACACCGTGACCGCACTGACCCTGTCCAACGTCATCCGACGGCGCGGAGCTGAACCTGACCGAGCTGACAATGACGGCGCAGCCGGTCACACCGCAGCCACTGACGGCGCAGCCGGGCTCTAGGACTGCCTCCGCTAGCCCCTGATGCAAACCACTTTGGGCTGTGTCATCTCCTCATAGGCGAACCGGACGCCTTCCCGGCCCATGCTGCCGTACTTGGACCCGCCGAACGGCATTCCGTCGAACCGGTAGTCGGAGCTGTCGTTGATCATCACTCCGCCGGCGTCCAGGTCCCGGGCCGCACGCATCGCTGCCGGAAGGGAGCGGGTAAAGATGCCCGCGTGGAGGCTGAAGTCGATGGAATTGGCCAGCTCGATCGCTTCGTCGTAGGTGCTGAACATCCTGAGCATGACCACCGGTGCGAAGACTTCCTCCAGCCAGAGGCGGCAATCCTCCGGGACGGACTCCAGGACCGTCGGCTGCAGGATGTTTCCCTCAGCGTGGTTGCCTGCCAGGACCGTTGCGCCGCCGTCGATGGCGCCCTGGATCTTGAGCTGGGCCGCGCCGACCGCGCCGGGGCTGATCATGGGGCCCATGTCGGTCCGTTCCTCGGCGGGATCCCCGGTGACCAGTGCCGTGGTGGCCGACACGAACTTCCGGCGGAATTCGCTGTAGACGGAGCGGTGGACCAGAATCCGCTGTACCCCCACACAGTTCTGGCCTGCGGCCCAGAACGCGCCGGACACACATGAGTGCACCGCCTGGTCCACATCCGCATCGTCCAGGACGATCACCGGCGCGTTGCCGCCCAGGTCCATGGCGAGCTTCTTCAGCCCGGCGCCGCGGGCAATTGCCTCACCGGTCGCGAACCCGCCGGTAAAGGACACCATCCGCACGTCCCTGGTTCCGATGATTGCCGACGCGACATCCCTCCCGCCGTGGACCACCGTGAGGACCTTCGGGGGCAGGCCGGCGTCGTAGAGGGCGCCGGCCAGCAGCTGGGCGGACAGCGGCGTGAGGGCTGACGGCTTGAGCACGACGGCGTTGCCCCCTGCGATGGCCGGGCCCACCTTGTGCGCCACCAGGTTCAGGGGATCGTTGAACGGTGTGATGGCCGCAATGATCCCGAGCGGCTCCCGCGTGAACCAACCGGTCCGGTCCTCCGACCCGGCGTATGAGTCAAAGGGAATGACCTCGCCGGCGCCGCGCGTGGCTTCCTCGGCGGACAGCCTGAGCGTGTTGACGGCCCGGTGCACCTCCTTGCGCGCCTGGCGGATGGTCTTCCCCGCCTCCGCCACGATGGTGCGCGCAAAGTCCTCGCTTCTGCGTTCAATGTCCGCCGCGGCCGTGGACAGGATGGCGGCGCGGGCATGGCGGGACAGGGACTTTGCGGCCACAGCGCCGGCGCGGGCCCCGACCATGAGCGAAGCAACAGCGGTGGCCTCGGTGGTGGGGACGGCTCCCACAACGCTGCCGCTGTAGGGACTGGTCACCTCGTGAAGCCGGGGAACCTGGACGTCCTGCAGAACGGTGGCCTCAGACACGCGACAGCCCTCCGTTTTCCAGGGCAGCCTCAAGGGAACCGGCCGCGGCAGGGGAGCCGGCGGCGCCGCGGCCCTCCGCGACCTGGTGGATGGCGATGATGTCAGAGAGCAGGGCGTAGGCCGTCTCGATGCGTCCGGCGCCGGGGCCGGAGACCGTCACAGGGCCCAGCAGGTCGGTTTCGAACGAAACTGCGTTCGTCGCGCCCGAGATACCCGCAAGGCTGTGCTCCAAATCGACGGCCCGCGGTGCAACGCTTGCCGCGATGCCTCCGTCGGGAGTACGCCGGGCGGATCCGATCAGCTTCCAGCGCCGGCCGGCCGCCGCTGCCCTGATGTCCTCCGGCGTTATTGCGGTGATGCCCTCGCGTTGGACGTCCTTCAGCTGGAGGTTCCCGCCGAGGAGCTCGTTGGCGAGGATCAACACCTTCAGCTGCACGTCGAAACCCTCAAGGTCCGCGGCAGGATTCGCCTCGGCGTAACCCAGCTCCTGGGCTTCCCGGACAGCCTCGCCAAGACCAAGGCCGGCTTCCATGCGTCCCAGCACGTAGTTGCTGGTGCCGTTCATGATCCCTTCGAAGCCGTTGAGCTTCAGCCCGCTGAACATCTGCTTGGCGAGCCGGATCACCGGAGTGCCGCTCATGACGGCACCTTCGAATTCAAAGCGGACTCCCTGCTGTTCCGCCAGGGCCGACAGTTCCCCGCCCCGAAGTGCCACAGGTCCCTTGTTGGTGGTGCAGACGCTCTTGCCCGATTCCAGGGCCCAGCGCACATGCGAAACCGCGGGCTCGCCGTCGTCGGGATTGGTGAAGGTGGCTTCGCAAATGATGCCCGCCGTGCAGTTGCGGATCACCGCTTCGTTGTCCGGTTCCGCGGAACCGCCGTGCTGGGCAAAGGTTTCGCCGGTTCCGCCCAGCGCCAGGGCCATGGACAGATCAATGCCGTTCGCGTCCATCAGGGAGCCCAGGCGGAGGTCGGTGATGGCGACGACACGCAGGCCGAAGCCCACCTCTGCGCGGAGGGTTTCGCCGCGGGCGGCGATCAGCTCAGCAAGGCTGCGGTTCACTCCGCCGAAGCCGATAAGTGCAAGGTCGTAGGTGGTCATGGCGTGTCCTTCTGTCGGAATTGCGTGGTGATTCCATGCTCAGGCCGTTCCCTGTCCGTCCCCCCATGTGAATCCGCCCGAAGGACTGCGCAAAGTGACCAAGGATGACGCCGTTTGTACCGTTGCCACTTAATATTCGTGCAATATATGCATCTAGGGATGTTTTTAAAGATCAAAAGCGGCCAAAAGTGTTACTTTCGTCACGGCGGTTGGGCCTACTAGTCCCCAACCCCCTCCGAGGCTTTCCGGTGCATCAATCCCGTTCGCACCTCGACTACTTTCCCGGGAGCAATTCATGGAACTTTCTTCCACAACCCGCTTGGATCCGCAGGCTTCTTCATCCCCTGGATCGGGACCCGCCGAACCGCGGCCTGCTGAATCAAAGCAGCCGGCGCCGGGGCTCCGCCGATCCATGGGGCCGCGGCACCTGGTGATGATCGCCATGGGCGGCGTCATCGGGTCCGGCCTCTTCCTCAGTTCGGGCTACACGATTTCCCAGGCCGGCCCGCTCGGTGCGGTCCTCGCCTATCTCGTGGGCGCTTTCGTCGTCTACCTCGTCATGGCCTGCCTTGGCGAGCTGGCCATCGCCTACCCGGTCTCCGGCGCGTTCCACATCTACGCCGCCAGGTCCATCGGTCCGGCCACCGGATTCACCACGGCCTGGCTCTACTGGCTCTGCTGGGCCGTGGCCCTGGGCTCGGAGTTCACCGCGGCGGGACTGCTGATGCAGCGCTGGTTCCCGGGAATCGACGTATGGGTCTGGTGCGTCGTCTTCGCGTCCGTTCTGTTTGCCCTGAACGCCGTATCTTCGCGATTCTTCGGCGAATCCGAGTTCTGGTTTTCCATCATCAAGGTGGGCGCCATCGTTGTCCTGATTGCCTTGGGCGGCGCCGCGCTGGTCGGCTTCCACCCGCTGGCCGGAGATGCCCACCCGTTCCTGTTCGAAAACTTCAATACGTCGGGCGGACTGTTCCCCAACGGCTTCTCCGGCGTCCTGGTGACTGTCCTTGCGGTGTTCTATGCGTTCTCAGGGTCGGAACTCATCGGCGTCGCAGCCGGCGAGACCGCCAACCCCGAGACCAGCATTCCCAAGGCCATGCGGACCACGGTGTTCCGCCTGCTGATCTTCTTCGTGGGCGCCATCGCCGTCATCGCTGCCACCATCCCCTTTGACCAGGTGGGTCTCGACGAGAGCCCGTTCGTAACGGTCTTCTCCTCCATCGGCATTCCCTACGCGGCGGACATCATGAACTTCGTCATCATCACCGCCCTGCTCTCCGCCGGAAACAGCGGCCTGTTCTCCTGCGCCAGGATGCTCTTCTCCCTGTCCGAGGAAGGGCACGCGCCCAAGGCTTTCCGGAAGCTGACCAAACAGGGGATTCCCCTCATCGCGCTCTGCGTGAGCATGGTGGGCGGGCTGGCCTCCCTGATCAGCAGCGTAGTGGCTCCGGAAACGGTGTACCTCGCACTGGTGTCCGTCGCCGGGTTCGCCGTGGTGGGAGTCTGGATGTCCATCACGGCGTCGCACTTCTTCCACCGGCGGGCTTTCGTTCGGAACGGCGGGAACATCGACGATCTCGCGTACAAGGCCCCGCTGTTCCCGGTGGTTCCGATCCTGGCCTTCACGTTGTGCCTGATCTCGCTGATCGGCATCGCCTTCGACCCGAACCAGGTGGCTGCCCTTTACTTCGGTATCCCCTTCGTGGGCGCCTGCTACGCCTTCTTCCACTTCAAGTACGGACGACGGCGGCAGCTCGCTAAGTAGCCTGCTGCGGCAGGTCTGCGGCAATCCCGCCGGCCCGGCGGCCGAACCAGTGTTCGGCCGCCGGGCCGCTGGCATGCCAGGCAGTTTGCCGGCCCTTCGGCGTAGCTCGAAAGCCGCCGGTGACCACGGCCCGCGCTGTGTGAGAATGGGCGTTGAAGTCCACCAGAGGGAGCGGTTCAGCTTGGAATTGTCGGAAGCGTCATCGCTGGGCCAGGGCCTGCGCATCGTCCGGCTCATTGTCGACCGCGAGAAGCGGGGCAGGGGACTGCTGGGGGTTTCCCAGCTCGCCGCCGAGCTGGAAATGGACCAGAGCCGGGTGTCCCGGCTGACCCAGGAGCTGTGCGAACTCGCCATCTTGGAGCGCGTGGAACGCGGACCGTTCCGTGCCGGCCCTGCATTCTTCAGGCTTGCGGGCAGCCTCAATGTGGGCTGGATCGGCCAGGCCAGGACCGAGCTGGAGCTCTTCGTAGCTGAGTTCGGACTCCGGGCCCGGCTGTCCGTCCGTGATGGCGTTCGGGTGATCCTGCTCAGGACGTCCAGCAATGACGGAGCGCTGGGAAGCTTTGTGAAACCGGGGATGGTCACGCCCGTCTGGTGCACGGGTTCAGGGCGTGCGCTCCTCTGGGACTACAAGGCCGCCGACGTAGAGGAACTCCTCCAGGGTGTGGACTTCATCGGTGTGGGCGGACCGGGGGCGGCTCACTCCGTGTCGGAAGTGTACGGGTTGATGGAACGCGACCGCCCGCAGGGCTTCATCAGGTCGGCCGAAGAGTTTGAGCACGGCATCCATGAGCTGGCCGTTCCCGTCCGGGATCCGGGCGGGCGCGTAGTCGCAGCCCTCACCGTCCTGGGCGGCAGTGCCGCATTTGGGCGGGCCGGGGAAATTGCCGATGCGTTGCACTCGGCAGCAAAGCGCCTGTCGGTGGCGGGCTCGGACGGCGGCGGTGTCAGCTAGGGCGGCCCAGGGCCGCTTCAAGCCACGCGCCCCACTTCAGGGCCGCAGCGGCAATCTCCTCGTTCCTCGGTTGCAGCCGGGCCCTTGATCCGACCACCTGTAAAGCTGAGATGGTCTCGCCGCGGAAATCACGCACGGGCACGGCCACTGAGTACAGATTGGGCTCCGCCTCTTCGTCCACCACGGAATAGCCGCGCTCCCGCGCCTTGGCCAGGCGAGCCAGGAAGTCCTCAATGTCGGCGGGAGTGTTGGGGCCGTGACGGACAAAGTCGGTCTGGCTAAAGACGGCCCGGACCTGGGCGTCGCTGGCGTCCCACAGGAGCGCCTGGCCGGCGTCGCTGCAATAAGCGGGGTAGGGCCGGCCGATCCACGAGCCCACCATCCTGCTGTTCGCCGGGACGTGCTCGCCGATCGTTACGGTGCTGTCCCCGTTGAGGACGCCGAGGAAGCAGCCTTCCCCGGTGTCCTCGACAAGGCCCTCCAGCGCTGCTATGCCTTCGGTCCGGAGTCTTTGCTCCGTGAGCAGCTGGGCATCCGTGTAGAGGCTCCAGTCCAGTGAATACTCCCGGTGCTCACCGCGGAGCAGGAAATTCTCCTGCTGGGCCGCCTTCAGCCCGCGGGATACCTGGCTGCGGTCCTTGCCCAGGTCGGCCGCGATGTCCCCGACTGTCGCGCCCCGCGCTCCTCTGCCGTGACGGGATCCGACGGCGAAGACAACTTGCATTCCGCGGCCCATGCTGGAGATCTTCGACATGGATCCGATCTTAGTTGCTGGCACTGCGGCGTGGCGGGCGCCGCCGTTCCGCGGATTGTCAGTGGATCGCGAAGACCCGGGCGGGAAATCCGCTACCGCCCTGGGGCTTCGGCCATGTGGCCACCAGGACAGCCCCTGATTCGGGCAGGCCGTCCAGGTTGGCGAGCAACTCTATCTGCCAGCAGTCCTGGGCAAGGATGTACGTTTCCAGGCTGAAGTCCTGGCGCGAGGTTGCCTTGCCCGGGTCCGTATCCGTCTGTTCGTGGCCGATCGCAGTGATGTTCCGCTCGGTCACCAGGAAGGTCAGCACGTCGCGGGACCAGCCCGGAGTGTGGCTGACGCCGTCGGAATCGCGGTTCGCCATCGCCTTCGGGTCCGGCCAGCGGTTGCTCCAGCCGGTCCGGAGCGCCACGAACGCGCCCGCCGGAATCCTGCCGTTGCGCTCCTCCCATTCATTGACGTCCGCCAGGGTTGGCGCCGCGTCAGCGTCGCCCGCGGCCCTGGCGCTGATGTCCAGCACCACCAGGGGCAGCATCATTTCGTCCACCGGGATGTTGTCCAGGCTTCGTCCGCCCCGGATGAAGTGCGACGGCGGGTCTACGTGCGTGCCCCACTGGCCGACGATGGAGTAGACGTGCGCGGTGAAGCCGTCCCCCTTTTCCAGGTCGAACAATGCCGTTCTGCCTTCGTCCGGAAAAGCAGGGAAATGCGGCTGACCCGGATGGAAAGCATGCGTCAGGTCCGTGAATGTCCGGCCGGACAACAGAGACTGAAAGCCCCTCCAGAGGCTGGGTGCCTGAGCGTCGATTGTCTGGGTGCCGGGGGACCTGGCCGTCATGACGCCTGGCCCAGGGCCGGACGAATCGCCGATGCAGTGGACACCCGGACCGGATCGGAGAGCTCGATGACCGGCACCTCCCAGGGGTGCACTTCGATCATGCGGGCCAGGAGTCGGCCGACGGCAGCCTCGGACAGATCGGCGTCCAGGTAGGTGGTCAGGACAAAAGTGGGCGACAGGGTCCGCTCACCGGCCCGGCCCAACGTGGGATTTGCCGCCGCCGATGCCGTGAACCCCTCGAAGCCGAGACTCGATTCGAACACATGCCGATAGTTTCCAAAGTCCCCCAGCTCGGGGCAGGACTCGAGTGTGTCAAAAAGTGACGCGAGGCCTGGGTCCGCTTTCAGGACCTCCAGATCGCCCTCCACCAGGTGCCTCAGCGAGACCGCCGCAATGGGCCAGTGGACGCGGAGTTTGCGCACACTTCTCATTCCAATGTTCATGTCTTGATGCCTCTTCCATGGATCGTCCGCCGCCAGCTCCTGTGGCTTTCGCATCATCCTGACAGAAGGTGATGCGCAACACAAGCATATCTACTTGCATATAATGCACATAGATCGGAATTGTTCCCTCCACGAAAGCGAAGTGATCCGCCTTGAGCACCTCCACCTCCCCGCTGCTTTTCGCCCTCTACGAACAGGCCAGTGTCGGTTGCGGCGGCGCCCCCAGCCTGTGGACGCACCCGCTGGATAACCGGCTGGAGCTCAACTCCCTGGACCGCTGGCGGGATGTGGCAATCACGGCCGAGCAGGCCAACCTTGATGCGCTGTTCTTCGCCGACGTCCTGGGCCTCTATGACGTCTACGGCGGATCGGCCGACGCCGCCCTGGGCTGGGCCGTGGAAGCCCCGGCGAACGATCCCTTTATGTACGTGCCGGCACTGGCCGCCCTGACGGAGCGACTGTCGTTCGTGATCACGGCCTCGACGACATACGAGCACCCGCTCTCCCTGGCCCGACGCTTCGGGACCCTGGACCACCTGAGCAACGGCCGGATCGGCTGGAATATCGTCACTTCCTACCTCTCCAGCGCCGCCCGCAACTTCGGCATGGACGAGATGCTCAAGCACGCGGACCGTTACGGCCGCGCGGACGAATTCATGGATGTGTTCTACAAGCTGCTGGAGGGCAGCTGGGCGGGCGACGCCGTCGTCGGAAGCAAGAGCGACAAGGTGTACGCGCGTCCCGGTTCCGTCCAACCGATCAACCACGACGGCGAGCACTTCCGCGTGGACGGACCGTCGCTGACGTCTCCGTCGCTGCAGCGGACGCCCACGCTGTTCCAGGCCGGGTGGTCGCCGCGGGGCCGAGAGTTCGCGGCCAAGCACGCCGAAGTGATTCTGCTTCCCAAGAAGGACCCGCAGGAAATAGCCGCCGGGCTGGCTGACATCAACCGCCGCGCACTGGATCGCGGGCGCCCCGCCGGTGAGGTGCGCTCCATGGCGCTGGCCCGGATCATTACGGCACCGACTGCGATTGAAGCCCAGGAAAAGTATGACGGGCTGCAGCGGAACTACCACCTGGAGGCGCAGCTCGTCAGCTACGCCGGCGATACCGGGATTGACCTCAGCAAGTATGCCGACGACGAGCCGCTGGCAACCGCATCCAACGGACTCACGTCGTATGTGGTCAAGGGGGCGCCGCAGGGCAAACCGCTCACCGCCGGGGATGTGCGCCGTAAATTCTCCGAGGTCACGCGCGGAACCGACCTGCTGTTCATCGGCACCCCGGCGGATGTTGCGTCGCAGATCCAGGGCCATGCGGCGACGTCAGGGCTGGACGGCTACATGATCAATCCGCTGGTGAGCCCCGGGTCCCTGAATGACTTCGCCGAGCTGGTGGTACCGGAACTCGCCAAACGCGGACTCTACGACACGGAACCCAAGAGCGGCAGCATGCGCTCCCGGCTTCGCGCTGACAACGCAGACCTGATGGCCGGCACCTCCTACGGGGCGGGTTTCCGACAGTCCTGACCCATTGACACCCATCTATCGCAGCCGTATTCTACAACCAAATGGTTGTAGATCAGATGAGCGAAGCCGATGTGGACCGCCTCTTCCAGGCGCTCTCCGATGCCACCCGCCGGGATATTGTGCGACGGGTGACGGTGGGGGAATATTCGGTCTCGGGCCTTGCCGCCCTCTACGCCATGAGCTTCGCCGCCGTTCAGAAGCACGTGGCGGTGTTGGTGCGCGCCTCGCTGGTTACGAAGGAGAAGCGCGGAAGGGAGCAGATCGTGCGGGGCAATCATGAAGGCTTGGAGAAGGCCCGGCGGCTGCTTGATGAGTACGAGGCGATCTGGCGGCAGCGTGCCGAACGGATCGCGGACATTCTGGCTGAAGGATAGGAAAGGTTCCGCAATGACTGTTGTCAGTTCCACCAAGAATCTCGAGGCACTGAGCTTCACCCTCGTCGCCGAGTTTGATGCGGACGTCAAGCGCGTCTGGCAGATCTGGGAGGACCCGCGGCAGCTTGAGCGCTGGTGGGGACCGCCCACCTGGCCCGCCACGTTCGAACAGCATGACTTCCAGTCCGGAGGAAAGGCTGCCTATTACATGACCGGCCCGGATGGTACCAAGGCCCGCGGCTGGTGGCGCATCACCTCCGTCCAGGCACCGAACAAGCTGGAGTTCGACGACGGTTTCGCCGACGACGACGGCGCACCGGTCGACGACATGGGAACCACCCACGCGACCGTCACCCTTGAGGATCTCGGCGGCCGCACCCGGATGACGGTGCTGTCCAAGTTCGAGTCCGAGGACCAGATGAACAAGATGGTCGAGATGGGCATGGAAGAAGGCATGAAGGAGGCGGCAGGCCAGATCGACGCCCTGCTCGCCGAGCACTCCCATGCCTGACCGGCAGCGCGCTTTCACGGCCTGCTGAGCGGCAGCCGCTTAAGCGGGAAACGCAAGAGAACGACGGCGGGAGCTCCCGCCGTCGTTCTCTTGCGTTCTACGTGTGGTTCCCTAAACGGTGAGGCCCTCGGCGGCTTTCCGGTTCAGGCTCACCGTAAAGGTGTTCGGCCCGCTGAGCGTGACGGCAACGTCGTTGCGGTGCGCGTTGGCCTTCGTGGAAATGTCGTGAACCAGGGCGTCCAGCGTGTGGTCAATCGCGGAGCGGTCCCAGATTTTCAGCGTCACGGAGTGGTTGGTTTCGAACGTCATTATTCGGTGCCTCATTCGTAAATTCGGTCATGGGCTTCGCGTCGGTGCGGAGCCCGGGACGGGTCTATTCATGAACGCTCAGAGGCCTTCTGCAGCTCGGGCGAGCTCACTGGTTTGGCCTCGTTGCGTCCACCAGGTTGGGTCCTTCTGGCCGCCGCACCTCTGCGCGAAGCGCGAGGATCAGGGCCGCCGCGGCTGGGAAATCGCATTCTCAGCCGCCCTTTCCATGATGCATGGAGGGGTGCAGGCGGCTCAAGCCAATACGCCATTCATTGCGCGTGAGACTCATCACAGCGGTTTCCGGGGGCCCACCCGTCCGGCTTCGGACCGGCTCCTATTGACAAGTGTACGGCGTACACCTAGTGTCAATCGCATTAGGTGTACACCGTATACCAGCCAGTGGAAGGCCCCACCATGCCAACGCAAACCATCCGCCTTGCAGCCGCACCGGTCCGGCGTTCCCGGCCCCAGTGGCCCGTGCCCACCGGGTTGATCCTGCTGAGCCTCATCCCGGTAATTTTCGGGGCACTCCGGCTGACCGAACTGACCTCCGGCGCCGAGGTCACGCCGCAAAACGCGCGGTTCTTCGCGTCTCCGGTCCCGGTGTTTACGCACATCGTCAGTGTCACCGTCTATTCCCTGCTCGGAGCGTTCCAGTTCGTTCCTTCGCTTCGGGGGCGGCGCGGCTGGCATCGCATCGCCGGACGCATCCTCATCCCCGCAGGCCTGCTCGCTGCCCTCTCCGGGCTGTGGATGTCCGCCTTCTACCCGCTTCCCGACGGCTACACCGACGTCCCGCTCCGGCTCTTCTTCGGCACGGCGATGCTGGTGAGCCTGGTCCTGGGGCTCGCAGCGGTCAGGCAGCGGGACTTCTTGCGGCACAGCGCCTGGATGACGCGCGCCTATGCAATCGGCGTCGGCGCAGGAACGCAGGCGTTGGTGGGCATCCCCTGGCTGCTTCTCATCGGCCCCACCGATGTGCCCACCCGTGCAGTGCTCCTGGGAGCGGGCTGGGTGATTAACGTGGCAGTGGCCGAGTACGTCATCCGCCGGCGGGCCAGGAAGGCATCCGCCGGCAGGATGCCGCGCCGGACAGTCAGTAGGCCTTCACCCGCTGTTCCACGATGAGGTGGATGAGGGCGAACATCCCGTCCCTGTCGATGGCCTGGAACGCGGCGTCGAGGGCGGCCGGCACATCACCGTCGCGGGTCACCGTGATGCCGAATCCGCCGAAGGCACGGGCCATGAGGCCGAAGTCAGGGTTCTTCAACTGCGTGCCGGACACCCGGTGCGGGTAGTGCCGCTCCTGGTGGGTGCGGATGGTGCCGTACTCCTGGTTGTCCATCACGATGATGAGCGGCGTGGCCCCATACTGCGCTGCTGTGGCCAGTTCCTGGCCGTTCATGAGGAATTCCCCGTCTCCGGCGATGGTGACCACGCGGCGGCGGGGACTGGCCAGTGAGGCGGCGATGGCGGATGGGACGGAGTAGCCCATGGAGCCGTTCCGGGCGCTGATCATTGAGGCGTAGCGGCGGGTGGGGAAATACCGGTGCGCCCAGTTGGTGTGCTCACCTGCTCCGAACGTCACCATGGCGTCCTCAGGCAACCGCGGGACCAGGTTGGCCATGAGTGTGTCCATCTTTGCCGGAGCGTCGCCCGTCGCGGGACCTTCTCCGGACGCCTCAGCGGCCCCGGATGCCGGGGCGTCGCCCGGCGGCAGGGCGGCGAAGGACGTCTGCTCGGCGCGCATCCTGGCCGTCCACGCCTTCCATTCCTCCTTGACCGGCAGGTCGATGCCCAGCAGATCGCGGACGAAGGCGTCAGGTTTCGCCAGGATCTGCCGGGAGACCGGGCCGGAACGGCCGCGCAGCGAGGGGTCGATGGTGACCAGGAAGTTTTTCTTGTTCCAGTCCTGCCGGCAGACGAATCCGTCGGTGATCACGTCCCCCGGGACGGTGCCGACAAAGACGAGCAGATCGGTCTCCTCCAGCAGGTCATAGGTGGGGCGGGGGCGGCCGTAGCCGATCGGACCAACATAGGACGGGGAGTCGAAGGAGACGGTTCCCTGGGTGCGCCATTCCGCCGCGGCCGGGATGTGGTGCCGTTCCAGCCACTCCGTGAGCTGGCTGGCCGCTTCCTGGGTCCAGTCGTTGCCGCCGGTGACAAAGAGCGGCTTCGAGGAGTTCTCCAGCGCGGCGGCCAGTGCTTGGGCGTCCGTGGTGCTCATGCCGCCCGAGGCCACCGGGATGATGGGGTGCGGGGCCGGATCAACCTGCTGGCGGATGATGTCTTCAGGCAGGCCGACGACTACCGGCCCCGGCCGTCCGCTCATGGCCGCAAACATGGCTTCCGCAACAATCTCGGAGGCGCGCTCGGCGTGATCGAGCACCATAACGCGCTTCGCACCGGTATCGAACCACGCCTTGATATCGAATTCCTGGAACGCTTCGCGGTCGCGGTGCGCAAAGGGAATGAGCCCCACGAAGAGCAGCATGGGCGTGGAGTCCTGCCAGGCCGTGTGCAGGCCGACATGGGCGTTGGCAGCCCCCGGCCCGCGGGTCACCATGGCAACGCCCGGACGCTGGTTCATTTTGCCGTCCGCCTCGGCCATATAGGCGGCGCCGCCCTCATGCCGGCAGACCACGGTTTCGATGTCCGAACCGTGCAGGCCGTCCAGCACGTCCAGGAAGCTCTCGCCGGGAACCACGTAGGTGCGCTCCACGCCGTGGGCCACGAGGGAGTCGACAATCACGTGCCCGGCGGATTTCAGGGCGTTTCCCCCGGCCGGGTTGCCGGTTGGGTTGCCGCCGGGGTTGGTGCCGGGGTTGGCATGGGCAGCCGATGGCGTGGGCTGGTTGGGGATTTGGCCTTCGAACGGTTGCGTGTGGGTTGCGGTCATGGTGGGTGCGGACTCCGTTGTCATTACTGCTTGTCTACTGGGGTTGGGTGGTGGTTGGGTGCGTTGGGTGGTGGCGCCGTGGCTGCCTAATCCGTTTCCGGTCCGGTGCAGAAGAAGCAGCCGTCCTCGCAGCTGTCCGTCGCCGGGCTTTCCATCGACGGCCGGTCGGTGTTGAGGGTTAGCAGGTTTTGTCGGTTCATGGCGGGCTTTCGTCGGTTGTTGGCGGAGTGGTTCTGACGGAGACGGGGCAATGTTGCGAGCTACCCGGTGGGAGCTACCGGATGGGAGTCCGGTTTGCGACCACCGGCGCGGCGCCGGTGTAGCCGTCGCGGGCTTCGGCGATCTCATGGATCTGCTTCCGGCACATGTACCAGCCGACCACCATCAAGGCGCAGGCGATGAGCGTCACCAGGAGGGTCAGGGGTGACTCGATGAAGACCATGACCAGGACGCCGACGAGGAACAGCAGCGAGAGGTAGCCGGTGTACGGCGCGCCGAACATCCGGAAGGAGGGGCGCTTGAGCCAGCCCTTGTCGGCCCAGCGCTTCAGCTGCATCTGGCACAGCACGATGGTGGCCCAGGTGACGATGATGCCCACGGAGGCGACGTTCAGGACGATTTCGAAGGCATCGGAAGGAACGAGGTAGTTCAGCGGAACGCCCAGGAGCGAGACGCCGGCGGTGATGGCGATGCCGCCGTAAGGGACGCCTGCCTTGTTCATGCGCTGGGCGAATTTAGGAGCAGATCCGGCGACGGACATGGAGCGCAGGATCCGGCCGGTGGAGTAGAGCCCGGCGTTCAGGGAGGACAGGGCGGCGGTGAGGACCACGAGGTTCATGATGACGTCCACGCCCTGGATGCCGATGGAGCCGAAGAAGGTCACGAAGGGGCTGACGCCCTTTTGGTAGGAGGTGTAGGGCAGCAGCAGGGCCAGCAGGATTACGGAGCCGACGTAGAACACGGCGATGCGGAAGACCACGGAGTTGATGGCCTTGGGCATGATCTTCTCAGGGTTTTCGGTCTCGCCGGCGGCGGTGCCCACCAGCTCGATCGAGGCGTAGGCGAACAGCACACCCTGCATCAGGATGATCATGGGCAGGATGCCGTTCGGGAAGATTCCGCCGTTGTCGGAGATGAGGCTGAAGCCCACTTGCTGGCCGTCCACGGGGGTGCCGAAGATGACGAAGTAGCTGCCGATGACCAGGAACGCGACCAGGGCGGCGACCTTGATGATGGCGAACCAGAATTCCATTTCGCCGAAGACCTTCACGGAGACGAGGTTCAGGCCCAGCACGACAACGAGGGCGATCAGGGCCCACGCCCACTGGGGGACGTCGGCCATCCAGGGCACGTAGTTGCCGAAGAAGTTCATGTAGAGGGCGGCGGCGGTGATGTCCACGATGGTGGTGGTGGCCCAGTTGATCCAGTAGAACCAGCCGGCGACGAATGCGGCTTTTTCGCCGAAGAATTCGCGGGCGTAGGAGACGAAGGAGCCTGAGGAGGGCCGGTGCAGGATGAGTTCGCCCAGGGCGCGCAGGATCAGGAAGGCGAAGAAGCCGCAGACGGCGTAGGCGATGACCAGGGACGGGCCCGCGGCGTTGAGCCGGCCACCCGCGCCGAGGAACAGGCCGGTGCCGATGGCCCCGCCGATCGCGATCATCTGGATCTGCCGCGGCTTCAGGCTCTTGTGGTAGCCCTTGTCCTCCGCGTGCAGCAGGCTCTCAGAGGCATGCGCGTGGCCGCCGTCAGCCTCGTACTGGCCAACCTCGTCATTGGGGTTGTTGGACATGGGGGATCCTTTCGACCGGTTGAAGATCTAACTGGGGGGTGGAACGGGAAAGTGCGGGGGCCGGGTCAGAAAACAGACCAGCCGGTGCGGTCGGACAGGTCAGCGAGGGCCGCCGTGCCTGCCAGGGAATTTCCTTTGGAGTCGAGCCGCGGACTCCAGACGCAGATGGCGCATTCCCCGGGGACGATCACCAGGATGCCGCCGCCCACGCCGCTCTTGCCGGGAAGGCCGACGCGGTAGGCGAATTCACCGGCGGCGTCATACATGCCGCAGGTGAGCATGACGGATCCGATGCGCTTGGCCTCGCTCCGGGAGAGGACTGGGCCGTTGGCTCCGTGCCCGCCGCGGGCCAGGAAAAGGCCGGCCTTGGCCATCTCGACGCAGCTCATCATGATGGAACACTGCCTGACGTAGTTTTCCACCACGGCTTCGGCGGGCCGGCGCAGATTGCCAAAGTCCTTCAGGAAGTGGGCCAGGGCCAGGTTTCGGCTGCTGTTGGCCAGTTCGCTTTTGGCGGCCGCCTCATCAATGAACGGCCCCTGCCCGCTGCTGCGCTGGCCTGCCTGGTCGCGGAGGAACTGCAGGACATGCCCGGCAGCGTCAGGAACCCTTTCCATCAGGTGGTCGGTCACCACCAGGGCGCCGGAATTGATGAACGGATTCCGGGGGATTCCATGCTCCACTTCAAGCTGCACCAGGGAGTTGAAAGAGGTTCCTGACGGCTCGCGGAGCACCCGGGACCAGAGCGTGCCGGCGCCGTCGGCGCTAAGGGCCATGGCCAGGGTGAAAACTTTCGAGATGCTCTGGATCGAGAATGGCAGGCTGGCGTCGCCGGCGCTGAACACGTCCCCGGCGGTTGTGGCCACCGCGATTCCGAAGCTGTTAAATGGCGGCGATGACAGATGGGGAATGCCAGCGGGAACGGAGCCCGCAACACTTCGGGGACGGTGGCTGCGGACAATGTCAGCCAGGACCAGTCCGAGGGGCGGTGAATCGAGTGCTGTCATCATTTCTTGCCCAGGTGCTCCTTATGCGTGGCAGCCCACTCCTGGATATGGAGCAGGGCGACCAATGAATCTTGGGGATTGCTGAAGTTCAGGCCGGTGACCCGGCTGATCTTGCTGATCCGGTAATAGACGGTGTTTTTATGCATCCTCATGCGCTGCGCGCAGCCGGCCACGTCCAGCGACGCCTCGAAATACGCCCGGAGGGTTTCGGCCAGTTCGCCGTCGTCGCGCAGGAGGGTCCAGAGGGTGCGATGGCGGAAGTCAGAGGCCGTGAAGTTCTCCACCGCCTCGTGGAACAGGATGTCCACTTCGAAGTCGTCCACCGTGGCCACCGAAGCGGTCCCGGACCGCCGCATGCAGCCGAGCAGGGCTTCCGTTTTGGCGGTCACGGAGTGAATTGACAGCAGATCCGGGGCGATCGGCCCCACTGCCGCGAACGGGCTGATGCCCAGGTGTTTCCCGGCGTCGCGGATGATGGCCTCGGCCAGGCTCCGAAGCCCGGCTTCGGCCTTGGCGGACTGGAGCGCAGGGACAATCACGGCGGTGTCGCCGTTGAGCTGCCCCACGATGGCTGACGCTTTGTAGGCCGCGGCATGGATGGAGGCGAGGTTGGCCAGTTCCCCGTGTTTGAGGGCAGCATCGTCTTGGTGGGCCTCCGCGGCGGACATTCCCAGCAGGATCAGTGCTGACGGGCGGTCTGCGGGGATCTTTTCGCTGTGTGCACTCGCTGCGGCTTCCGCCGGACCGGAGAGGATCCGTGCGATGCGGTCCTCGCGCATGTGCACCGACTGCTGGTTGCGGTAGCGGATCAGCTCGGCGGATACCCGGGCAGCCGATCCGGTCAGGACATAGTCGACGTCGGCGCCGAAGCCGTCCCCGGTTTCCTGCAGCCAGATGTAGCCCATGATGCGCTCACCGGCGAACAGGGTGATGGCGACGCGCTCCCTCAGTCCGTCCTGGGGCCGGGCCGGAACCCGGACCGGCAGGCGGGTCCGGTGCAGTTCGCGGTAGGCGCCGAGGTCCTTCAGCAGGAGTTCGTATTTTCGCGGACCACGGCGTGCCAGGATCGATGCCTTGCGGAGCTCATCGATGTCATTGGTCACCGTGGAGTAGGCCAGCACCTTGTTGGCCGCGTCCTCGATGACAACGTGGCTCGAGGTCAGGCGGGCCGTTGTCTGCGCAATGGCGAACAGGTCTTCTTCCAGCAGGGTGAGCACTTCGCTCTGGTAGCTGCGCGGCGCAATCCGGTCCTTGGCGATGGACAGCAGCCTGTCCCAGTCCGCGGCCGGGTCCACCAGGAGGAGGCCCGTTCCGGCTGCCCGGAGCAGCTCTTCCGCTTCCGCGAGTTCGCCGGGACTGCCCTTGACGGCGAGCACCAGGGGCGGGTTCTTCACGAGGCGCCGGAGTGCCGGCAAAGCGGACCGTCCACGGACCCCGATCAGCAGCACAAATGCGGCGCCGCCGTCGGCCGTCTCGTCGTCTGCGTCAACGATCAGAAAGCGTTCAATGGGAGATTCCGCGCGCGACGGCCGGAGAATGAGGCTGGCAAAACCCAGCGGGAGATCCGACAGGATGTCGTCCACTGTAGCTGCGGCCATGGGCTTCCTTCGGCATTGATACCTGACCGGACGGCTCTGTCCGGTCACCCCATGCTATCCAGTGCAATTGCCGGAAAATATGGATGCCGGACTAAATCCACCACCGGCTTTTAGGTCCCTGAACCAAGGTGCGGTTCGCTAGGGGAAAAGGGCATCGGATTCGGCGGTAATTCGGCGTGTAAGTCAGTGGAAAAACGGAAAGCGGACGACGGCGGGAAGTCCCGCCGTCGTCCGCTTGCTTGGCGGCCAGCGCCCTCGGGTTAGGCGCCCGTCACCGCTATTCCCGGAGCCAGCGCGTAGAAGGGCGTGCAGCGCCCCCTCGCTTCCGGGGAAATGTCGGAACGGACAATCGAAGCGCTCTCCAGCGCCGCCAGGTGGTATCTGACGCAGTCCCGCGAGAAGGCGATTCCGCTGCTGATGTCAGCTACTTTGCTGGCGCCGTTGCTTGCCAGGTATTTGATGATTTGTGCTCTGATCGGTGTGCTTCGCGCCCTTTTTCTCCGCTCGATGCGGTGCGCGTCCGGCGGGCTCTGGAGTTCAAAGTCAGCGGTCATTGGCCATGCCTTTCGTCCGGTCTGAGGGGAGGTTTGCTGGGTCAGTGCATCGAAACGCGCTCGGGCTCCCTGCTGTCCTCTGCGTGTTCGGCGTACGCGGGGTCATGGGTGTCGGCGGAGGCGCCGGCCGGCATCTCTTCGAGGAGGGAAGCGGTCCTGTCGTGTTTCCGGCCGATGACCGCGGTGGCGATCGCATTTCCCAGGATGTTCGTGGCGGTCCGTCCCATGTCCAGGAGCTGGTCGATCACCAGCAGGACGCCGATCCCGGCGGCAGGGATACCGAAGGCAGGAACCACGGCAGCCACGACGACGAGCGACCCGCGCGGCACGCCGGCCATGCCCTTGCTGCTGAGCAGGAGCATTGCGGTCATAGCGATCTGCTGGCCGAGGTCCATGTCGATCCCGTAGGCGTTGATCAGGAAGACCGAAGCGAAGGTCATGTACATCATGGAACCGTCCACGTTGAACGAGTAACCCAAGGGCAGCACGAAGCCGGTGGTGCGCTTTTCGATGCCGAACTTTGTCAGGCCTTCAATGAGTTTGGGCAGGGCTGCCTCGCTGCTGGAGGTGGCGAAGGCGATGACCATGGGTTCACGCACGATGCGGACCAGCCGGAAGGCGGCCTTGCCGAGGAAGACGACGGCGACGCCGATCATGATCACCCACAGGGCGGAGAGGGAGACGTAGAAGCCGCCGATGAACGATGCGTAGGTGGCAAACGCGTCGAGGCCCTCGGCGGTGAAGGCCGCTGCGATGCCGGCGAAAACGCCCACCGGGGCCGCCTTCATCACATATCCGGTGACCTTGAGCATGACGCCCATCAGTTCGTCGATGGCGTCCGCGATGGAGGAGCGGCCCTTCTTCCGGAGGTTCAGCAGGGCGATGCCGAAGAGAGCGCCGAAGACGAGGATCTGAAGCGGGTTGTTGGCCGTGAGGGCGGCGAAGACGCTGGTGGGGATGATGTGGGTCATGAACTCGGCGTAATCGAGGGGCTTCGTTTCCATCCCGGCGTCACCTCCCGGCATCAGGTTGAGCCCGTCGCCGACGTTCAGCACATGCGCGGTGATGAAGCCGAAGGCGCCCACCAGGACGGACGCGGACAGGAACCAGATCATGGACCGGCCGAAGAGCTTGCCTACGCCGGCGGACTTGGCAGCCCCTGCGATGCCGGAGACCAGGGTGGCGAAGATCAGCGGGGCGATGATCATCTTGATGAGGTTCAGGAACATGTGGGTCACGGTGTCCAGCACGGACACGACGGATTCGCGGGTGGCGTCCGGCAGCAGCCAGTGGAACAGCAGGCCGCTGAGGATTCCGAATACAAGCGCTGCCAGAATCCACATGGTTGATTTGTTTTTCATACTGAGTCCTTGCGTAGAGGCCGGGTTAGTGTGGCCCGGTGCTGGAACGGTCCTCGTCATCGAGTGCCGTTTTCTCTGTAGTCGGTCGGGATTTGGGCACGACGGTGTGCCCCTGTTCCCTGATGGGCGGGGTTAAGGAGGTGGGGGCGCCGGTCGAGCCTGCCGAGACCTGGCAGGTTCAGCCAGCGGTTGAGCCGGTGGTAATCGGTGGTCGAGCCTGTCGAGGCTTGGTTTCGGCGGGTTCAGCCAGCGGTTTGGTTGGGGATTTTGCTGAGGTTGGCCAGGCGTTGGGGGCTGAGGAGTTCCTGGAGTTGTTCGGCGGTGAGGAGTTGGTGTTCGAGGACGAGTTCGGCGACGCCTTTGCCGGTGGCGAGGGCTTCCTGGGCGATCGCGGTGGCGGTGGCGTAGCCGAGGTGGGGGTTCAGGGCGGTGACCAGGCCGATGGATTGTTCGACCGTGAGGCGGAGGTGTTCGGTGTTGGCGGTGATGCCTCGGATGCAGCGTGCGGTGAGGGTGCGGCAGGCGGCTTCGAGGTGGGAGATGCTCTTGTGGAGGCTGTGGACGATGATGGGTTCGAAGGCGTTGAGCTGGAGTTGTCCGGCTTCGGCGGCCATGGTGATGGTGACGTCGTTGCCGATCACTTCGTAGGCGACCTGGGAGACGACTTCGGGGATCACGGGGTTGATTTTGCCGGGCATGATGGAGGATCCGGACTGCACGGCGGGCAGGTTGATTTCGCCCAGGCCGGCGCGGGGGCCGGAGGAGAGCAGGCGCAGGTCGTTGCAGATTTTGGAGAGTTTCACGGCGACGCGTTTGAGGACGCCGGAGAGGTGCACGAACGCGCCGACGTCCTGGGTGGCTTCGATCAGGTCCGGGGCGGTGACCAGGGGCAGGCCGGTGATCTCGGCCAGGTGCCGGCAGGCTGCCTCGGCGTAGCCGGGGGGTGCGTTCAGGCCGGTGCCGATGGCGGTGGCGCCGAGGTTGATTTCGTGGATGAGCAGGTCCGCTTCGGCGAGGCGGAGCCGGTCTTCGCCGATGGTGACGGCGTAGGTGCCGAATTCCTGGCCGAGGGTCATGGGCACGGCGTCCTGGAGCTGGGTGCGGCCCATTTTGACGATGGTGCGGAATTCGGCGGCTTTGGCGGCGCAGGCTTCTTCGAGTTCGGCCAGGGCGTCGAGGAGTTCGCGGGCGGCGAAGATGGTGCCGAGTTTGACCGCGGTGGGGTAGACGTCGTTGGTGGACTGGGAGAGGTTGACGTGGTCGTTGGGGTGCAGGCGGGTGTAGTGGCCTTTGGGGTGGCCGAGGATTTCCAGGGCGCGGTTGGCGATGACCTCGTTGGCGTTCATGTTTGAGGAGGTTCCGGCGCCGCCCTGGATGACGTCCACGACGAACTGTTCGGCGAGGTGCCCGGCAAGGATTTCGGTGCAGGCCGTTTCGATGGCGGTGGCGCGTTCGGCGTCCAGCAGGCCGAGTTCGCGGTTGGTGCGTGCGGCGGCGAGTTTCACCGCGGCCAGGCCGCGGACCAGGTACAGGTTCGTGGAGAGCGGCTGGCCGGTGATGGGGAAGTTTTCCACCGCGCGGAGTGTGTGCACGCCCCAGTACGCGGCGGCCGGGACGTCCCGGTCACCGAGGAGGTCGTGTTCGGAGCGGGTGTCCGGGGCAGGATCGGTAATGGTGGTCATGGGGTCCTCACAGGGCTTCGTTGACGGGCACGGACAGGAAAATTTGGGCATAGGAACCCAGGGCAGGGGCAGTGCTGGGTGACGCCGCAGCCAGGGCGGCGGGCATGGCTGTTCCACGGCAGGGCAGCAGGGCATACGGCAATCGGGGACTTGGGGGGTTGGAGGAGGTCAGGGAAAAGCGAACTTCGGAGCTTGGGAACTAGCGCGTATGGCCGGCCCTGGACTGCTCGGTTCCGGGGACGAGGGTGCCCAAGGCACATTCAACCCCGTGCAGATGCATCCTCATGGCCTGGGATGCTTCCTCGGCTGACCCGTTCTCGATGGCAGTGAAGATGCGGGCATGCTCCTCACCCGACTCCTTGCGCCGATCGGCCACGAGGTTGAGCGTGTTCGACTGGTTGGCCATGGCGTCGCAGATGTCCGAGAGGAATGATTCGAACACGCCGTTGCCGCTGCACCGGGCAATGGTCACGTGGAACTCGGTGTTCAACTGCACCCACTGCTGGAGATCATCCTCCTCGGACATTTCCCGCAGGATTTCCCGGAGGGCCTCCAGGTCCTCGCTGCTCCGGCGTTGGGCCGCAAGGCCGGCGGCCGGAACCTCTACGTGGGGGCGGGCCTCCACGAGGGCGCTGGCCGAGTACTTGCCCAGCTTGAGGTCCTGCGCCACCTTGTCAGCGATGACGAAAGTGCCCTTGCCGGTGTGGGTGGCGGTGAGTCCCAACGCAGTGCATGAACGCAGCGCCTCCCGGACCATAGTGCGACTCACGCCGTACTGCTTGGCAAGCGACGCCTCCGAGTCGAGGCGGGTGCCCACCGGGATCTTGCCGCCTTCAATGGCGCTTCGGAGGGAGGCGAAGACCGCTTCGGCCGCGCCAACGCGGACCACTCGATCTTGTCCAGCTGTCCAGCTGTCCAACAGGTTCATATGAAGACTATGGCACGTGTCACAAGCCCTGTCAAAGGTTTCCCGTAATGTCAGGCGCGGAACACGATCAGGGGGAGTTCAGGCCGGTCAGGCCGGGCGGATTTGCGCCCGCAGGAGCCGCTCGCGATGCCACCTTTGCTGCCTCTTGATCGAAGAGTGCAGGTCCTGGACCCACCCCGGCTCGTCTCCGCGGCCTCCGGCGTCCAGAACGTTCTCCAGGCTAAGGACCAGCCGCGCGGAGGCTGCCAGGGAATGCAGCGGAAGGGTCTGTTCTTCTTCTTCAGTGAATGTCCGGATAGCGCGGTATCCGGAGAGGAAGGCATCCAGTAGGGCGGGCCGCATCGCTGAATCCGGGGTGACGCCCGTCAGGTCGCGAACTGCCAGGGCGACGTCGCCGGCAAACCAGCCCTCGTGAGCTTCGTCCGTATCGAAAAAGACCGGTCCGTCAGGTCCGAAGCGCAGGTTGTCGAGTTCAAAGTCCCCATGGCACATGCCTCGGGAGTGTGCGGCCGGGTCCTGCTGTCCCATTGCGTCCGTCAGTTCCCTGATGACATGCGTCAAAGGGTCCTCGCTGCGGGCCGGTCCAGGCCCAGCTGTTTCCTCTTGCCCGGCGTCCACTTCCGCGGCGTCCTCTTCCGGCCTTGCCTCCGGGACGGGCAGTCCCGTACATCCCTCCTGGTGCAGGCGGCCCAGCGACTCGCCCCATGCAGCCGCCCGCTCCATTGTCAGCTCTTCGACGGTGATCTCGACTCCCACGGCGGCCGGGACGAGCATCGCTACCATTAGCCCGTGTGCGGTGGGCACGGTCTCGGTCAACTGTCCCCGGAGGCTCGGCAGCGGCTTTACGGCACCCAGCCCGCGCTCAGACCACCCGGCCATCAGCTCGGCGGACGGGGCGAGCTTGCTGCCCTGCGCGGAGCGCGCCGGGGCGAACCGCAGAAAGAGCGCGCCCTCCGCCAAATGCGAGGCCGGAACGATGAAGACGTGAGTCGAGCTCGAGCGCAGCCAAAGTGCCGAGCCCCGCGGCAGGCCCCAGGCTTCGGCCGCAGCGTCGGCAACGGGACTCTGCCACTTGGAATTGACGCTGTCGCTGATTCGCCAGATCTCAGAAATCGGAAGCATGCCCAACTTTTTCACATCAGGTGGATGTCCGCCGGGAGGCGCAATATTCGCCAATACACGAGCCGAGTCTTGCATTGTGGGTTTAAACCCATAATATGGGAGAAGGCCCTGTGTCGCTCATCACTCTCTCTCGACCCTGTTCCAAGCCTTCAAGGTCGAAGGCCCAACGATCGGATCCCTTTATGTCAGACATCGCCGTCCTGATTAACACGGCCGTGGCGGTCCTCGCCGCGGTGGTGCTGATAGTTCGCTTCAAGGTCAACCCTGTAATCGCCCTGGTCATCGGCTCCGTCTACCTCGGCCTGGCCGCCGGCCTCGGCGTGGAAAACACCGTCAAGACAATCACGTCCGGCTTCGGCGAGATCATGGTGGACGTTGGCCTGCTCATCGCCTTCGGCGTCCTGATGGGCTCCATCCTGAACCAGACCGGTGCCATCCGGCGCCTCGTGGAACACCTGCTGAACACGTTCGGCCCGAAGCGCCTGCCCTACACTATGGGCCTTGCCATCGGGACGCTGCTCCAGTCCATCTTTCTGGATGTGCTGCTGGTCATTTCAGCCCCCTTGGCCCGCAAGCTGGCGCCGAGAATCGGCAAGCTCGGCACCGCACGGATGGCGACGGCCATGGCCATTGCCCTTGAATGCGGCATTGTCTTCACGGTTCCCGGGGTGGCGTCGCTGGCCCTGGCCGGCCTGCTGAACGTGCCCCTCGGAAAAATGCTGCTGTTCGGCCTGCTCCTGGTCATTCCCACGATCATCATTTCCATCGCCATCATGACGTTCCTCTTCCGCCGCGGCTTCTGGAACGAAGCCAAGGATGAGGACCACACCTTCGTCGAGGAGGAAGACCGGGAGGGTGAGGAAGAAGCGTACGACGGCGGCGCGAGGCCGGCTTCAGCTTCCGACCGCCAGCCGACGGGTGGCAAGGCTGCCACCAACGGAACCGGACTGGAGACGGGCAACGGAGCCGTTGCCGTCGCCGAACGCGAAACCAGGCAATTCCCCCTGCTTCTGCTTTTCGCCCCGCTCCTGACCTCGCTGCTGCTCATCGGCGCCGGTGCCATCCTGGAAATTCTCAAAATTGACGCCGAGTGGATGAAACTCCTGGGTGAGCCGGTGATCGCCCTCCTCATCGGACTGATCGGCACCTGCCTGGTGGCCCGTTCAGCAGTCGGCCAGAAACGGGTGGAGCAGGCCATCACGGTGGGCTTCAAGGAAAGCGGACAGATCCTGATCCTTACCGGCGTCGGCGGCTCGCTCGCTGCCACAGTCGCGGCAGCAGGCCTCGGCGACATCCTGGGCGGCTTCTTCTCGGCAAGCACCGTAGCCCCGCTGCTCGTTGTCTGGGCCATTGCCGCCGTGCTGCACATCGCCGTCGGCTCGGTCACCCTGTCCGCCATCACTGCGGCCGGACTGCTGGCACCGATCGCCCCGGCCATCGGCCTGGACCCGGTCCTGCTCGCCCTGGCAGCCGGCGCCGGCTCCCTGTTCATGGTCCATGTCACCAGCAACACCTTCTGGCTCCTGCAGTCCCTGCTGGGCCAGAGCGTTAGGGGAGCGCTGAAATCGGTGACCGTCGGCGTATCGGTGGCCTCCGTCGTCGCGATCCTGCTGATCCTGCCCATGAGCCTGCTGTTCTGACCGAACGCCCCACAAGAAGTACGCTACGAAAAAAGGAAACCCGATGACACAGACAGGCATTGCGCCGCTTGAGGGCGTCCGCGTCCTTGAACTTGGAAACTACATCGCCGCGCCTACGGCAGGGAGGATGCTTGCCGATTTCGGCGCGGAGGTCATCAAGGTGGAGCGGCCGGGAACCGGTGATGAGCTGCGCAACTGGCGCCTGCACAAGGGCGATACGTCCATGCTGTACCGCACCATTAACCGCAACAAGAAGTCCGTGGTCCTGGATCTTCGCACCGAAGCCGGGAAGCAGGCGGTGCTCAAGCTTGCCGCGAAATCGGACATCCTGCTGGAAAACTTCCGGCCGGGGACGTTGGAAAAATGGGGGCTCGGCCCCGACGTGCTCAACGAAGCCAACCCTGACCTGATCATCACCCGGATCTCCGCGTTCGGGCAGACGGGCCCGCTGTCCGAGCGCCCCGGCTTCGCCGCCGTGGCCGAGGCCTACGGAGGTTTCCGCAACCTTGTGGGTGACCCCGACCGCCCACCTGTCCGTGTCGGAGTTTCGATCGGTGACTCCATTGCGGGCCTGTACGCCGCCTTCGGCTCCATGATGAGCCTCTACCAGCGCGAAGCACGACGGCGGGATGCGGCCGGCGCGGTACCGCTCACCGAGCGGATCATCGACGTCGCGCTGAACGAGGCCATGTTCTCCATGATGGAATCCCTCATTCCGGACTACCAGGCCTATGGCGTCGACCGGCAGCGCGTGGGAGGCCGGATGGATGGAATCGCCCCTTCGAACGCCTACTTCTGCAAGGACGGTGCGAGCATCGTGGTGGCTGGCAACGGGGATTCCATTTTCCAGAGGTACATGGAGACCATCGGGCGCCCGGACCTGGCCGCCGATCCGGCACTGCAAAGCAACGCCGGCCGCTGGGCCCGCCGTGAAGAACTTGACCAGGCCATCGGTGCGTGGACAGGACAGCTGGATTCTGCGGAGGCACTCACCGCCCTCGATGCCGCCGGTGTCCCGGCCGGACCGATCTACACCGCGGCGGATATCAGCAGCGACAGCCAGTACGCTGCCCGCAACATGATCCAAAAATTCGATGTCTCCACAGGGGAGGAAACCCTGGCGGGCGTGGGCTTCCCCGGAATTGTTCCGGTGATCGGTGAGCAGTCGCTCCCCATCCGGAACCTGGGCCCCGACCTGGGTGAGAACACAACGGAAATCCTCGTCGGACTCCTCGGGATGGACGAGGCAGAAATCAGTGCGGCATCGGGCCGCGAGGAGGCACTTCAGGCATGACACAACCTTCAAACGGCAGCCACTTCGCTCCGCCCGCTGAATTGGGCAAAGCCGTCCTCCGGGACGTCACCCTCCGTGACGGACTCCAGCTCACCGGCAAGCTCCTTTCCACGGACCAGAAACTCGAGACGGTCCGGGAGCTGCTTCGCCTGGGCGTTCCGGCCATCGAGCTGGGCTCGATGGCCCGGCCGGACCTCGTCCCCACCATGGCCAACACGCTGGAAGTGGTCCAGGCCCTGACTCCGGAGGAACTGGAAAAATGCTGGATCTGGGTGGCCACCCCCGGGCACGTGGCCAAGGCGGCCGCCGCCGGGGCACGGAACTTCCAGTACTGCCTCTCAGCGTCGGACTCGCACAACAAGGCGAATATCGGCCGCACCACGGACGAAAGCCTGGCGGCACTGCCGCAGGCGGTGGAGTACGCGCAGGCGGTCAACGGACAGATCCAGCTTTGTATTGCGACGTCGTTCACGTGCCCCTTCGAGGGCAGAGTGCCGGAGGAGCGCGTCCTGTCCATCGCCAATGACCCGCGCGCCGAAGGCACCACGGACATCGTCCTTTGCGACACTCTCGGGCAGGCCATCCCCGCGCAGGTGTCCGGCCTGGTCACCAGGGTCAGGGAAGAATCCCCGGCTCGGAGGATCGTCTATCACGGGCACGACACCTGGGGACTTGGCGTGGCGAATACCCTGGCCGCCATCCAGGCGGGTGCAGCGATGGTGGACGGCGCACTCGGCGGCCTGGGCGGCTGCCCCTTTGCCCCGGGGGCCAGCGGAAACACCTCCAGCGAAGACATCCTGTTCGCCACGCGTCCGGGGTGGCTCACGACGGAAACGTTCGGTGACCTCGTAGTCCTGTCCGAGAAGCTGCTTGCCGAACTGGGCGAACCCAACCGCTCCAAAGCCGCCCAGGGTGCCCGTTCCAAGGCGGCCGCTTTCGAATGGGTCCTGCCCGCAGACAGTGCCGCCGCACCCTGCACCACGGGAGGCAACTGAAGATGGCCAGCAGTTTCCTGGTGACCACCGCCATCCCGGATCCCGGGCTTCAACTGCTGGACGACGCCGGACGGGTCACCGTGCTGCCCGAACCTCCCGACTACGGGACCCTGGCGGCGCTGTGCGCCTCAGGCGATTTCGACGTCGTCCTCACCCAGCTGCGGGACGTGATCGATGCGCCGCTCCTGGCCGGTGCCCGGCTGAAGGGCGTATCCAACTTCGCCGTGGGATACAACAACATTGACGTGGAGGCCGCCACCAGCCACGGCATCATCGTTGGCAACACGCCAGGCGTCCTGACCGACGCCACTGCGGATATCGCCATGCTGCTGATTCTCGGCACCGCGCGGCGTGTGGTGGAGGCAGACATGTTTGTGCGCGCCGGCCAGTTTCATGGCTGGGAACCCGAACTCCTCCTGGGCCGCGACGTCTCCGGTGCCGTGCTGGGCCTCGCCGGGTTCGGCAGGATCGCCCGCGCCACCGCCAGGCGTGCCCTGGGCTTCGGCATGGAGATCATCTTCTCGCCGCGGCCGCCCGGCGACCGTCACGTCAGCGACGAGGAACTCGGCGAGTTCGCGGGCAAAGTGCGGCAGGTGCCGTGGGAGGAACTCGTGGAGCGGAGCGACTTCCTGTCCGTACACGTCCCGCTGCACCACCAGACCCGTCACCTGGTGGACGCGGACGTGCTGCGCCGCATGAAACCCAATGCGATCCTGATCAACACCGCCCGCGGGCCGATCGTGGACGAGGCGGCACTCGTGGATGCGCTGCGGGGCGGCATCATTGCCGGCGCCGGGCTGGACGTCTTCGAGGATGAACCCAGGCTGGCACCCGGCCTGGCCGAGCTGCCCAATACGGTCCTGTTGCCGCACGTTGGCAGCGCCACGGTTTCCGTCCGGAGCGAAATGGCCCGGTTGAGCGCGCTGAACGCTGTGGCCATCGCAGAGGGACGTGTGCCGCCGCACGCGGTCAACCCCCTGGCCATGTCCCGGTAATTTCCGCGCTACACCTCGCCGGGAAACCGGCCGCCGATCAGTCTGGTCATATGCTCCGCTGTTGCCAGCAGCGGTTCCACCCATGCCTCGCAGGTTTCCAGCGGCATCCGCAGGGTAGGTCCGCTGATGGTCAGTGCCCCGACCAGGCCGGCCGCCGAGTCGAACACGGGTGCCGAGAGACCGGAGGCGCCGTCTTCCCGTTCGCCAACGGTGATGGCAAAGCCGTCTCTCCGGGTTGTCTTGACCGCGGTTTCCAGATCCTCGGAGCTGGTAATCGTGGATTCGGTGATGGATTCCAGGGGATCGCGAAGAACGGCGTCCATGAGCTCCTCATCCCAGGCGAGGAGCACCCGGCCGGCGGAACCAGCGTGGAGTGGGAGGAGCTTGCCCAGGTGCATTTCGCGGCGAAGCGCGTGCCGGGTTTCAGCAATTGCCACACACACGCGGTAGTGCTGTTCAGCCTTGAAGAAGCACGTGGTCTCGCCGGTGGTGTCCCGGAGGGTCTTGAGCACGGGACTGAGCACGTCCAGGACTTCCATTCCGCGGGTGGCCGGGGCGGCCCAATATGCCATCCGCATCCCGATGCGGTAGGCGTCTTCTTCCCGGTCCAGGAAGCCCTCGGAGGTCAAATTCGTCACCAGGCGCTGAACCGTGGAGTTGGGCATTCCGGTGGATTCACGGATATCGGACAGCGAGAGGACCGGCCGGGACAGCGAGAAGGCGTCCAGGATGGATGTGATTTTTGCGAGGACCAGCAAAGTGTTGCTGTTGGACTTCGCTGCAGAATCGGGAGCCGCCATAGGACTCACGCTAGACGGTGGGTGCACCCCGGTCCAATCCCGCTCAGGAAAGCGGACGACGGCGGGAGGTCCCGCCGTCGTCCGCTGCTGTACCTGCCCCCGACGCTGGAAAAGTCCGGACTAGAAGGTCCGCGCGTTCGCGAGCACCGGCAGCTTTCCGCGGACGTCGGTGATGACGACGGGGTCGATGTCCACTACGGCCAGCTCGGGTTCGGCGCCCAGGGTGACCATCGGGGAGCCGAGCGGGGAAACTACGGCGCTGTGGCCGATTCCGGTGGGCGCGGCTCCGGCGGACGGCAGGCCGATGCTGGCGGGATCACCCTGCCCGCATGCCACCACGAAGGTGGTGCTGTCCACCGCGCGGGCACGGACCAGCAGGTCCCACTGCTCCGCCTTGCCTTCCCCTGCGCCCCAGGATGCACAGACGATGTTGACCTGGGCTCCGGCACGGGCGTTGGCTGCGAACAGTGCGGGGAAACGCACGTCGTAACACGTCGCGAGGCCGATCACCGTGCCGTTGAGTTCAAAGGTCACCGGCGACGTGCCGGCGTCCACGGAGTCCGACTCCGCGAAACCAAATGCATCGAAGAGGTGGATCTTGTCGTAGGAGGTCTCGACGCCCGGGCCGGTGACGAGCAGGGTGTTGCGGACGCGGCCGCCGTCGCCCGGGGTAAACATGCCCGCCACAACGGTGATGCCCAGATCCAGGGCGATGCTGCGGACCGCGGCGGCCCAGGATCCGTCCAGCGGCTCGGCGATATCCGCCAGGCTGTTGCCGAAGGCGCGCATTGCCGCTTCCGGGAACACCACCAGCTCGGCCCCGGCGGCTTTCGCCCGTGTGGCGTATTCTCGAATGAGCTCCAGGTTGGCGGCCAGATCGGCTCCGGTGATGATTTGGGCCACTGCTAAACGCATGAAACTACTCCAGACTGTTGTATACATAATGTATGCGAAAAAGTTCGGGGACGGCGGCGTCCGGCCGCGAGAAGGCGTACGCGTACCTGCGGGAAAACATCCTGATAGACCCGGAGGTACAGGGGAAGTTCCTCAACGAGCAGGAGCTGGCCGCCGAAATCGGCGTCTCGCGCACGCCGGTCCGGGAGGCGCTCCTGCTGCTCGTCTCCGACGGCCTGGTGGAACTGATCCCGCAGCGCGGAGCGTATGTTCCACCCGTGACGGGCCGCGAAATGTCGGAGCTGATGGAACTTCGCGGCGTGCTGGAGAGCCACGCCGCCCGCCTCGTCATTGAACAGAGCCGGGTGCCGGCGCAGACCATGCAGGACACCCTGGACCAGCAGGCCCGGCTTCCCGAGCAGATGAACGCGGAGGCTGCGCAGGAGTTCATCCGGCTGGACACACTCTTCCACCAGCAGCTGATTGACGCTGCCGGCAGCGAGCTCATCTCCCGGACCTACAGCAAGCTCCACGTCCGGCAGATCCTGGTGGGCGTCTCCGCCCTGTTCCGCACCGGCGGCCGGCGCGGGCAGGTGTGCGCCGAGCACCAGGACATCCTCGATGCCCTGGTGTCCGGCAACGCCGTGAAGGCGCAGGAAGCCATTGACCATCACCTGGCTGTAACCCGGGACATCCTGCTCCGCACGTAAGTGCCTGTCACTTGGAATCGCTTGAGCCGGACGGCTGGGTTGCCACGCTGGCTCCTTCCAGCAGCAGGCGGTAGTCCGCGTCCTCCACGGTGTCGTTGTCCCGGCCGAGGGCCAGTCCCACTACGGTGACGGCCGCTGCTACGGCAACGTATATGGCCACCGGGATCCAGGTGCCGAACTGGGACAGGAGCAGCGTGAACATCAGCGGGGCGATGGCGCCGCCGATCACGCCGGCGAACGTGTAGGCCAGCGAGCTGCCGGTGGAGCGGAGCCGAGGCGAGAACTGCTCCACGATGAAGGCGGCCTGGGGGCCGTACATGAAGGAGTGCGCCATGAGGCCCAGGACAATGCCAATGACGAGCATCGGCTCGTTGTTTCCGCCCAGGATGCCGAAGAAAATGAACGTCCACACGGCTCCCACGACAGCGCCGACCCCGTAAACCAGGCGGCGGTTGAAGCGGTCGGACACGGCGCCGGCCAGCGGGATCATGAAGAGCTGGAATGCGGAGCCCACCAGGACGGCGGTGAGTACCTGGTTGCGTTCGTAGCCCAGGACCTGGATGCCGTAGGTGAGGGTGAAGACCGTGAACAGCGCGTACAGCACATCCGGGCCCACGCGGCACAGGATTGCGGCGATCAGCGGGCGGAGCTCCCTGCGGAAGACCTCGTAGATGGGGGCGTGGGGCTGCTCGCCGTGGGCCTGGATGGCCTTGAAGACG
Source organism: Arthrobacter oryzae (assembly GCF_031454875.1). Classification (GTDB taxonomy): domain Bacteria; phylum Actinomycetota; class Actinomycetes; order Actinomycetales; family Micrococcaceae; genus Arthrobacter; species Arthrobacter oryzae_D. The sequence continues at coordinate 134,666 of NZ_JAVDRQ010000010.1, read as the reverse complement.
GGGGTGTCTTCCAGCCTCAGCCTGATCCAGAGGCCGAAAGCCACCAGAAGGGCGGAGACGAGGAAGGCGATGCGCCAGCCGAAGGAGAGGAACTGGTCCTCGGTCAGTGCCAGCGTGAGGACCGCCAGGGCGCCGTTTGCCATCAGGTTGCCTGCGGGCGGGCCCACCTGGGCCGCGGACGCCCAGAAGCCGCGCCGGTGGGGATCGCCGTATTCGCTGGAGAGCAGGACGGCGCCGCCCCATTCGCCGCCCACGCCCACGCCCTGGGCGAAGCGCAGCAGGACCAGGATGATGGGGGCGGCGATGCCGATGGTCGCGTAACCCGGCAGCACACCGATGAGCACCGTGGCCACACCGATGATCATCAGGGTTGTCACCAGGACCTTCTTGCGGCCGATCCGATCGCCGAGCCTGCCGAAGATGATGCCGCCGACCGGCCGGGACACGTAGCCCACCGCGTAGGTGGAGAAGGCCAGGATGGTGCCCGTCAGGGGATCGGACGTCGGGAAGAAGACGACGGGAAATACGACGGCAGCTGCCGCCGAGTAAACGGCGAAGTCGTACCACTCGAGCGCGGTGCCAGTAAGGCTGGCTGCGAAGGCCTTGTACAGGCCTTTGGGGTGAATCGGCTTATGCGGACCCGGCGTTGTGCCGGGCGCCGGGACTGGGACGTTTGCCATGGTGTTGTCCTCCACGAGATTTATATAGTGACGCCTGTCACGCTGGCGTTAAATGTATACATTACGCATACTGGATGTACATTGGCGACCGTTTCCGGTTTCTGGCTTGTAAAAACTTCTCCAGCAGCACACGCAAAGGATGGACCACCATGACGACTCTGACCTTCGAACTTCCCGACGGCAGCACCAAGGACGTACCGGTAAAGCACCTCCTGAACGCAGGCTACGCAGGGCGGGAGCAGGACGAAGTTCAGGCCCACATCGCCGAATTGGCCGAACTCGGCGTTCCGGGCCCCACCACCACTCCGGCGCTGTATCCGGTCTCGCCGTACCTGGCGCAGCAGGTATCGGAAGTCCGCGTGCAGCATGGGCGGACCTCCGGGGAAGCCGAGTGGGCGCTGGTGATCACTGAGGACGGTGTGCTGCTCACGGTCGCCTGCGACCACACGGACCGCGAGCTGGAGGTCCACGGGGTGGCCTGGAGCAAGAACGCGAGCCCTGACGTTCTGGGCCGCAAGGCCTGGCGCCTCGACGAGGTGCGGGACCACCTGGACCAGATCACGCTGAAAGGCTGGGTGGGGGAGGGCGATACGCCGGACACGCTGATTCAGGACAGCTCGCTGGCGGCCCTGCTGACGCCGGACTACTGGCTGGACGTCCTCACGGAACGTGGCCTGAACGCACCGGGGACCGTCCTCATTTCCGGCACCGTGGCCATGACACACGGCGTGAACCAGTTCGCCCGCAGCTGGAAGGTGGAAATGGCGGACCCGGTAACCGGCGCCTCGGTGGACGCACAGTATGTTGTGGAGCAGATGGCCGAACCGATCGGCTAGGTCGCCTGAATCGGCAACAGAAAGCGGACGACGGCGGGTTCTTCCCCGCCGTCGTCCGCTTTCTGCCGTGGGGGCGGATTCGTCGGCAGCCGCGCAGGCTCAGTCCCCGCCGCCACCTCCGCCGCCGTCGCCACCGCCTCCGCTACCTCCGCCGTCACTTGAGTTGTCGCCGTCGCCGTAATAGCCGCCGGAGCCCGAGCCGTCTGAGCCGACGAAGCGCCTTCGTGGCGTCATGACGCCGAACAGCAGCACGCCGGCTGCCTGGGGATCGCCGCCGGCGGCAGCAAAGGCGGCTTGCCGCTTTATGCCGGCTCGCCAGATGGTGAAAAGGAATACGGCATAAGAAAAGGCGACTCCGGAGAACGTGGCCGCCCGGGCTGCGGAATCCTCAAGCCCCAGTGCGGCGATCAGGGCAGCTCCGAAGAGCAGTCCGACCGGAAAGGCAGTGAGGAGGCGCAGGATCAGCCGCCACACCAGCTTTGCTTTCGGGACGGGAAGGGGATTCAGATGCCCGATCCCGGAACTCCGGCGACGACGCCGGTGAACCGGCTTGGCTGATGGTGAAGTGTTCTTGATGGCGCTGCCCCCAGGCTCTCGTGAAGGGCAATAATATCCCGCCAGAGGGGGAGGGCCGGCTCACAGCTGCGGCATAAAGGCGGGGAACGCCAATACAGCTTCGCACCTCTGGCCGACATCCGCGTTCTGTGCTGGGCTGTCTGGTGGGCTGAGCCTGAGACAGGCGCCGCCTACCATTCGGCCCGCAAAGAAGGGATCTGCTTCATGGCAACGTTCAGGATCGGCTACTTCGTTGGAAGCCTGGCCCGCGGCTCCATCAACCGCACCCTCGCTAACGCCCTGATCAAACTGGCCCCCGAAGACCTTGAGTTCACCGAGATACCCATCAAGGACCTCCCGCTGTACAGCTATGACTACGACGCCGATTTCCCGCCGGCCGGCCGTGCGCTGAAGGAAGCCATTGAGGGCTCGGACGGCATCCTGTTCGTGTCGCCGGAATACAACCGGTCCATCCCCGGAGCGCTCAAGAACGCCATCGACTGGGGATCCCGCCCCTGGGGCAGCAACTCCTTCGCACGCAAGCCCACCGGCATCATCGGCGCCTCGCCGGGCAGCATTGGCACAGCCGTGATGCAGTCCTCGATGCGCGCCGTCCTCAGCTTCCTCGACGCGCCCCAGCTCAACGCGCCAGAGGCCTACGTGAAGTTCAATCCGGCCGCATTCGCCGACGACGGCACGGTCACAGACGAGGGCACCGCGGATTTCCTGCGCCACTACATGGAGGAATACGGGGCGTTCGTGGAGCGCGTGCTCGCCGCCAACGCGCCCGGACACATCGGCGACCTCAAACCGGACGCGGCCAAGCTCTCGCGTTAGGTCCCAGGCAGGGCAATACGTCTCAGGCAGTCTGCTCGAGGATGAACTTCACTGTGGCTTCGGGCTGGTCCCAGTGCGGGAAGTGGCCGCAGTCTTCGAACCAGTGCAGCGTCGCGTCCGGGTAGCGCTCCGCGGCAACCTTCGCCTGGCTCGCCGGCGTGACTCTGTCCTGCCGGCCCCAGCCGATGGCCAGCCGGCCCTTGAGCGATCCGAGGGGCGCGCCGGGCTGCTTTGGCCCGTGCGCCAGCGACTTGCGCGCTTCGTCCACGCTTGGCGACGTCCTGAAGCCGCGAAGTTCGGTCATCACCTGCTGCGGATCCAGCTTCCAGGGCCGGACGGAGAACTGTGACAGGAGCGCAGTCCGTCCTGCGGCGTGCCGGGTGAGGAACGGCAATACCGGCTGGAGCCGCCGCACCAGCGCAATGGACGCCGTGATGGTCGTGTTGAAGACGGCCAGTTGGCGGTCATTCCAGAACCCGCCGGGGTCGAGTGCCACCACGGAACCCGCATGCCCGCGGCGGGCAAGCTCAATCACTATCCGTGCGCCCATGGAACTGCCAACCAAGTCGGCATTCTCGAGGCCCGTTTCGCTAAGGAACTCCTGCAGGGCGTCGGTCAGCGTGCCCATGGTGACCTTGCCCGCCAACGGGGCGCTGGCCCCGAAGCCGGGAAGATCCACCGCGATCACCTCGCGCTCGGCGCTCAATGCCGGCACCACCGGATCCCAGTTGCGGATGCTGGACCCCAGTCCGTGGACCAGCACCAGCGGCCTCCCGGTTCCGGTCCGTTCCATGTTCAATGTGGCCACTGCTCACCTTCCGTTGTCCGTTGCGCGGCCGGCTGGCCGCCCAACGGCAAGGGTGCGTGAAGCCAGTTTAGGCAGACTAAAGCGGACGACGGCGGGACGTCCCGCCGTCGCCGCTGTACTCTGCTATTTCACGACATGGTGCTGCGCGGCTATTTCACGACATGGTGCTGCGCGCTGACGCTCGCGGCAACGTCATAGTCAGCCCCGTGCATGTCCTCGCACAGTGCAACGCACGCACCGATGCGGGCCCTGAACTCTGGATCCTGCTTCCAAGCGTCCCGGGACGATTCGTCGGCCCACTCCGAATACGACATGTAGCGTCCGGGGGCACCCTTGTCATGCAGGAGTTTGGCCACCACCATCGACGGGTAGTTCTCCCGTGACCACTGAAGAAATTCCGTCCACTTTTGCACGAATTGTTCGTCGTTCCCTTGCTTTACATGCCAGACCCCGGAAGCGTAATGCTCTGCCATCGGTCTCACACCCTTTCCAGACTGCCCCAATAAAACAATTTTAGGACCGGCGGGTTCGTTAAGAACCGGGTTCTGGGTGCCTCCAAAGCCGTGCGGGAGACGTATTGAAACTCGTCAGGAGCCTCTGAATACTGGAATGCAAGCTATTCAGGATTCGGCCCGGGGACGGTGGGAACATGCCCAGTGAGGGAGCCAGTGGCGCGTTCAGGCGCCGGGTGGAACGTGCCGCTGAACTGCGCGCCGTCCGTGCCACCGGCATGACGGCCCAAGAGGAAGCTGAGCTCACCGCCGCCGAGGAAAAGGAACGGGAAAAGCGCCGGAAGGTGGATGACGCCAGAAGGGCCGAATACCTGATCCGTGACGCGATGGCACAGGGGAAGTTCGACAACCTCAAGTACGCCGGCAAGCCCATCCCCGGGCTGGGGGAGGGCTACGATCCCGATTGGTGGGTCAAGGGACTGATCCAGCGAGAGAACATCACGGGCATGGGGCCGAAAGCCATCCTCCTGCGGACCGAGGACTCCGAGTTGGATGCCAGGCTCGACGCCCAGTACGCGGAGAAGCAGGTCCGCGACATCCTGGAGGACTTCAACAAACGCGTGATCGATGCCCGCCGCCAACTCCAGGGCGGGCCGCCCGTTATCACCAAGACCCGTGACGTCGACGCGGAAGTGGAACGCTGGCGTGAACGGCGGGCGGCCGCCACCGCAGCAGCGCCGCCACCGGAGCCCGAAACGAAGCGCTCCTGGTGGCGGCGGAACCGGCACGGCAGCAGGTGAGGACGCCCCCAGCCTAGGCGGCAGGTGTACGGGTCAGACGGTGCGGGTAGCCCGTTCGAGGTTCTCGGTGAGCTCGGCCGCGTTCTGGCGCACGACGTACGCCGGACGGTCGCGTTCCACGCGCCAGCTTTCGGACAGCGGGCCCACGTTGACTGTGTCGAAGCCGAACTCGTCATAGAAACTCGTCACCAGGTCAGCCGCTTCGGGATAGTCGCTGGCCGTGGCAAGTGCGCGGCGGTTTGCCGTCCCCGCAGGCGCCCCGTCAGTGCCGATCTCCTTGGCCATGATGTGGTTGAAGCCCTTGGCCACCTTGGACGTGGGAAGGTGCTTCTGCAGCAGGCCGGACGTTGTGGCCTGGCCGCTGTCGAGCTCCGGGAACCGACCGTCACGTTCCCAGTAGTAGTTGTTCGTGTCAATGACCACCTTGCCCTCCAACGGCTGCACCGGAAGGTCTCCGATGCTCCTGAGCGGCACGGTTACGACGGCGAAATCGCCGGCTGCGGCCGCCTCCGCCGGAGTTGCCGCCCGGGCCCGTGGCCCCAGCTCCGCCACGATGCCCGCCAGCGTCTCCGGTCCCCGAGAGTTGCTGATGACCACGTCATAGCCGAGCTGCACCGCCTTGCGGGCAATCTGGCTTCCAATATGTCCTGCACCGATGATTCCGATTGTTGTCATGTCCGGGCCAACGCCACCCCGGCGGTGGATATTTCACAGCGTGCAATAAATCGTTATAACCGGCCACAGTTCGGCGCCAATCACGCCGCGTGCGGTCCGGAAGGCCAGGTACGGCGCCACAATGTAGAGACCGGCGATTTGGCTTAGGAGGATGGCATGCGCTCGCCAGTATCTTCCCGTTTTAGTTCCCCTGCGGCCCTTCTTCTTGCCTGCCTGCTGGTTGGCTGCGGCCAGCAGCCCGGGCCTCCCGGGGCGTCGCCGGCAACCGCGAGCGATCTGCCGGCTTCAGCGACGTCAAGCGCACCGGCGGGATCGACGCGCACCCCGGGCCCGGGCGAAACAAAAGGCCCGGAGGCAACCGCAGGTTCCGGGCCGTCTGCTGCCTGGACCACCTACACAACGGCGGACGCCCAACTGACCTTCGACCTTCCCGCAGCCTGGCGGGTGGAGGACCCGGCGGGCGAGCTACCGGAGGGCGGCGGCGCGTTCGCCGAGATCACCAATCCTGCCGGGAAACCGCTGGCCACGCTCCGGACCAACATGGCAACAGGCTCCACCTGCACGGACAGGTACCCCTACTCCGTCCTGGACTCGCAGGACATGACGGCGCTGACCCTGAAGGGGGCCACGCCCCGGTTTGTGTTTGAGACGCGCGGAACGGCGACGGTTCCCGGGCCGGCAGATACCCCGGCGGCAGCCTACGGCATCACGTCGGGCCCGCCCCCGTCCGGAGACTCGGCGTGCGCCATCTTCCACTTCTTCACCTGGCCGCCCACGGCCGCCATGTTCGGGGCGTTCTACAGTCCGGCGAACAACGAGACTCCGGGGGACGCCGCCCTGCCGTATCTGGAGAAAGCAAAGATGTATACAGAGACCGCCGAGTACCGAGACATCAGACGGATGATCACGTCCCTGCGCCCGGCGGGTTAGCCGCCGGCGGACTACAGCCAGTCCTCCTCAAAGTCAGGATGGTCGGCATAGGGTAACGCCAGTGCCTTCAAGGAACGTGTGGTCCACTCGATGGCCTCCGGAATCCAGCGGGATTCCTCCTCGAACGGGTCGCTGACCATGGTGGCCAGCGCCGTCTGCCGGGCTGATTCGACAATACGGATGACCCTTTTCTTCGCCTCGCACTCCAGCAGCAGGCGGTGTTCGTACCATCTGCCTGACTCGGACACCGAACGGTCACCGAGGATTTTGCGGGCCGCGGCCTCATCCTCCCTGATGCGCTCGGTCAGGAATTCGACAATATCCACAGCTATTCACGCGCCGGCGGCCGCCCCATCCGTGATGTCTGCGCCTGTGGTGTCGGCGCCTTCGGCGGGATCCTGTGAATGCACCCTGATATCCCGCGGATCAGCGTTCTCGTCGCCCTCGGCAGGAGCCTCACTGTGGACACGCTCCGACGCCTGTGGGTTCTCGCTCATGTCCGCTCCTTTTGATGTGGTTCCTGCTGTGAATGGTTGACGCCCCACTACTGATCATCTAGCGCCTGAAGTTGCGGGGCTGTCAAGAACCGGCCCGCCAGGAACCATTCCGGCGGGACCGGGGAGGAGTGGAGGACAATAAGTCCCATCGGATGACGGCCCACGCGAAGGAGCACCACGGTGTCAGACACGAACGGACCACGGCGCGCGGCGCAGCAGATGCAGGAGGCGGCCCGTTACCTGGCCCGTGCCGCCAGGAACCTGGACACGCCCTCGGACAGCCACGAGATCCTCCGCAGCCTCCTGGAAACGCAGGGGTCCATCGCCCAGACCATACGGGAGCTCGCCGAATGGCACCGGGCGGCGGCGGCAGGCACGTACTACTCCCGGCCCCATGACGAGAGTGCCCGCGGCGTCATGACCGCGGTGTCCGAACTGGACCTGGCGGCGCAGGAGGCTGACGCCCTCCAGGAAACGCTCAACCGGGCCCATGGTGGAAGCAGCGTAGTGGACTGGCTGGAGACGCCAGACGCTGAGGCGTCCGAACCGGAGCCGTCGCCGAAGAAGCCCCGCAACGACTGACAGGCGGGGCCGCTGCCCGGCCGGTCCAGAACGCAAGAGGACGACGGCGGGATGTCCCGCCGTCGTCCTCTGCCTTCAGTTGTTATTGCCCGCTACGCGTGCGCGTAAGTGAGGCAGTCCGCGTTGTCGGCGCCGGGTCCCACATGGACTTCGGGAGCCTTGCACATCAGATGGTCGTTGTGGACGCATTCCGTGCGCTGGCACGCTCCGACGTCGGCCAGGACCTTGGGCAGGCCGCCATGCATGCCGATGTCGATGAAGGTGGCGCAGGATGCGTGGTCTGTGGTTCCGCCCACCGTGATAGCGGCGGCGTTGCAATTCGAATGGTCGTTGAAGGAACAGTTGGTAACGCTGCAGTCTGCAACATGCGTTGTCATGGGAAGATCCTCCGTGGTTCGGCTGCCCCGTGCGGGCTGCTCCCTGTGTCCACGGTAGGCCTGTTATGCCCGATCAAAAAGACCCAATCGTGTGACCTAATTATTCAGGTCGCAGGGCTAGGGCATTAGGCCCTATGTGCGGGCCGGGCGGCGCTCCTAGAATATAGATACGGGCCGACGGCACGACTCCCGGCACGTCCGGGGGGCCTTCCCAAAACCGCCGCCGGCCCCTCACCCAGGGCCTGAAGAGTCGGCCCTGCCCTACGCGAAGCTGTCTTCCTTCTCCCGCTGTGCGTCAACTTCCTGCCGTCCCGCGCCGTCCCGTACCTCTGCCGGAGCGGGCGTGTGGTGATGGAACGGGTTGAACCTGCTGCGGGACAGTTCACCGAAGGCATAGGCGGTCTCGGCATGTTCGGAAAGGTCCACGCCCACCGTTTCGGCTTCCTCGCTGACGCGGAACCCGATTGTCCGGTGGATGGCGCGGCCGATGACCAGCGTGCCCAGACCGGACAGGGCGATGGTGACCAGTACTGCGACCGTCTGGGCCACGAGCTGCTGTATGCCGCCGCCGTACAGGAGGCCGCCGCCCAAGCCGTCCACCGGAAGGGCGATGAAACCAAGTGAGAGCGTGCCGATGACGCCGGCTCCGAAGTGGACGCCCACCACGTCCAGCGAATCGTCGAAGCCGAACCGGTATTTCTGGTCCACGAAGACCGCGCAGGCCGCACCGGCCACGAGTCCCAGGCAAAGGGCAGCGAGGGGGCTGATGTTGGCGCACGACGGGGTGATTGCCACGAGGCCGGCGACCACACCGGATGCTGCTCCCAGGGACGTGGGGTGCCCGTGGCGGATCTTCTCGGTGACGAGCCAGCTCAGCATGGCGGCGGCCGGGGTGACCAGGGTGTTGACCCAGATGAGGCCTGCCTGCTCCGCCGTGGTGGCGGCGCCGCCGTTGAAGCCGAACCAGCCGAACCAGAGGATGGCTGCGCCGATCATGATGAAGGGAACATTGTGCGGTCGGTGGTTGGGGTCCTTGGCGAATCCCTGGCGCTTTCCCACGATCAGTGCGAGGACGAAAGCGGCGGTTCCGGAGCTGACTTCGACGACGGCGCCGCCGGCGAAGTCGATCACCTGGCCAAAGACTGCGGTGAGGGCGCCGCCGGCACTCATGAGTCCGCCGCCCCAGATCATGTAGGCGAGCGGGCAGTAGACGAGCGTGACCCAGACGGGGACGAAGAGGGCCCAGGCGCTGAACTTGGCGCGGTCCGCGATGGCACCGCTGATGAGGGCAACGGTGATGATGGCAAAGGTGGCGCTGAATCCGGCTTTCAGCAGATCCGGCGAGCCCATGAGGTTCTGCAGGCCGAAGTTGGCGAAGGGGTTGCCGAACAGGCCCAGGATGCCGTCACCGGTGGTCATGGAGTAGCCCCACAGGACCCACACGACGCCAACGATGCCGGCCGAGATGAAGCTCATCATGATCATGTTGAGCGCGGCTTTGGCGCGGGTCATGCCGCCGTAAAAGAGGCCGAGGCCCGGGGTCATGAACAGCACCATTGCCGACGACAGCATCAGCCAGACGTTTTCCGCAGAGATTTGCACCTGCGTGTCCCTTCTCATCAAGTCTTCCGTACGGGACCTCGTGTCTTCCGGGCCACGCCCCCGGTCAATAGTTCACGTTGCGTGTTTCCGGTAATGGGGCGGCAAGTTGCCGGAAAGTTACAGGAACGGAGCCTGCATGAAGATCACGTGACGGCCTTGTTTCGGGCATGTTAACGGGGCCTCTTGGGTGGTGCCTCCCGATGGTGCCGGGCGGTGCGGGATCCCTGCAGCGGCGCGGGGACGGCGGGGGGCGCAGATAGTGACCGGATAGGTGGGAGGAAAACGGGCACGTTTCAGCAAGATGACTGGTGGCTCACCGCGGATAAGGAGCGGAGAGAGGACGACGGCGGGACGTTCCGCCGTCGGAGGTTCCGCGGCCGGGAAGGCGGCTACCGGGTAGGCGCCGGCGTCGGACCCTGCGGGGGGCTCATGGACGCAGGCGGCGGCGGGAATGGCTGCGCCGGGTACAACCCGGCCACCGCCATCATGTAATTTGCCCACTGCGGCCCGGCCAGCATGTAGCCGTCGATGTTCTTGTAGAAGGTGCCGTTGATGGTGACGTTCTGGCCCGCGCGTTTCTGGCCCTCCAAGGTGTCTCCGAAGAAGGACACCGTGGCCAGGCCGGTGGTGTATCCGGCCACCCAGGTGGCGCCGTTGTTGTTGGACGTTCCCGTCTTGGCCGCCACCGGCACCCGGCTTTGCACCTTCGGGTTGATGTAGACGCCGGAACCCATCTTCAGGACATCCTGCAGCACGGCATTGACGCCGCGGGCCACTTCGGGTTTGACGGCGGCGCGGCACTGCGTTGCCTCGGCCGGATAATGCCGCCCTGCAGGGTCACTGACATCCGCCACCGCGATCGGGCTGCAGTACCGGCCGTCATTGGCGAACGTGGCAAAGGCGTTCGCCAGGTGCAGGGGAGCCACCCCGATGGCACCCAGCAGGTTGCCGAGCTGGTGCATGTTCACCTGGGCACCGTCCAGCCCGCTGTGAAGTCCCACCGCATCCACCATCTTCTGGATGCCGCAGAAATCCAGCTGGGTAGCAGAGGCAAAGGTTGCCGTATTGATGGAGTTGTACAGGCCGTAGTTGATGGGCATGGGCCGGTAATACCCCTGGTCGTTATTCTGGAGATCGTCCGCCGCACCGAGACCGGCGTTCTTCTCGGCCGTGCTGTAGGCGCCCAGAACCTTGCCGCAGCTGGACCGCCACGGAAAGTTCAGCGGGTAGGTCCGGCGGGACGCATCGATCATCGCGTTCAGGGGTTTGCCCTCGTTCAGCCATTCCGCGAAGGTGAACGGCTTCATGGTTGACCCCGGCTGGAACCCGCCGGCCCCGTTGAGGTCATTGCCGTTGCCGTCCCTGGAATCGACGTTGAAGTTCAGCTGGGTGTCGAATTTCCCTTCCGCCGGCAGGAACACGGTGTTCTGTGCCATGGCCAGGATCCGGCCGGACCCGGGCTGGATGGTGACCAGGGCGGCGCCCCACTTGTCCGGGTTCGCTCCGGCGGTGGCATCCACCTGGGACTGGGCGGCGGCCTGCAGCCTGCTGTCCAGGGTGGTGACGATGGTCAGCCCGCCGCGGTACAGCAGCCGCTCCCGGTCCTTGAGCTCCGCTCCGTAAGCCGGGTTGTTCAGGATCAGATGGGATACGTAGTCGCAGAAGTACGGTGCCATTACGGCGGCGGCACAGCCCTGCCGGCCCGGGGTGGTCTTCAGTTCCACACCGGTGGCGACGGCGGCGTCGTGCTCGGCCTGGGTAATCTTGCCCAGTTCCAGCATGCTGCCAAGCACCTGGTTGCGTCGTTGCAGCGAGTTCTCCGGATTGGCGGAGGGGTTGTAGAAGCTGGGGCTGTTCACCAGGCCCGCCAACAGTGCGGCCTGGGGCAGGGTGAGGTCCTTCGCAGAGGTGCTGAAGAAGTGCCGGGCCGCCGCCTCGATGCCGTAGGCGTCCCGGTTGAAGAACACGATGTTCAGGTAACCCTCAAGGATCTGGTCCTTGGTGAACTTCTTCTCCAGCTCAATGGCGAGCTTCATCTCCCGCAGCTTGTCGCCCACCGTCTTTTGGCCGCTGAGGATGACCTCGTCGGTTTGTTCCGCAGAAACGTGCGACTCATTGATGACGTTGGTGACGTACTGCTGGGTCAGCGTGGATGCACCCTGGCGGTCGCCCTGGGTGAAGTTGTATGTCAGGGCGCGGAGGATGCCCTGCGGGTCAATGCCGGCGTGCTCGTAGAAGCGGCTGTCCTCGATGGCGATGATGGCGTCCTTGATGTACGGCGACATCTGGTCGAGGGTGACCCGCACGCGGTTTTCGGCGTAGAACGTGGCGATGGGCTGGCCGTCGGCGGTCACCATCTTGGTGGACTGCGACGGGACATCGACCGTCAGTTCGCCGGGCAGGCTGTTGAAGTACGTGATCGAGTTGTTGACGGTCACCGTGCCGGCCGCCACGCTGGGGCCGACCAAGCCGGCCGCCAGGACGCCGCAGACGGCACTCACGGCAACAAATCCGACGAGCCTTCCCAAGGCCGCGGTTAGACGGGAACCCCATCGCTTCTTCGGCGCCATTTTTTGTCCAGCTATCGAGCGTGCCAGTGCCTCAAGAATACGCCCGACGGCCGCCCGCGAGCCAGAGCCCGACGGTGATGCCCGGCTGGCGGGCGGCCGCTCAGCCTGCGTAGGGGTCGGCGATGCCGATGTATTGGGTGGTGGTGTATTCGGCGATGCCTTCGGTGCCGCCTTCGCGGCCCAGGCCGGACTGCTTGACGCCGCCGAAGGGTGCCGCGGCGTTGGAGATCACGCCGGCGTTGAAGCCCACCATGCCGAATTCGATCTGCTCGGCCACCCGCAGCAGCCGGTTGAGGTCGCGGCTGTAGAGGTAGGAGGCAAGCCCGTACTCGGAGGCGTTCGCCAGCCGGATCGCGTCCTGCTCGGTGCTGAAGGTGGTGACGGGGGCGACGGGTCCGAAGATTTCCTGGCCGAGGATGGCGGCGTCGTTGGGGACGTTGGCCAGGACGGTGGGCGGGTAGAAGTAGCCGGGGCCCTCGGCGGGTGTGCCGCCGGTGAGGGCGGTGGCTCCGGCGTCGACGGCGGCGCTCACCAGGGCGTGTACGTCATCGCGGGCGCCGCCGTCGATCAGCGGACCGACCTGGGTGGCGGGATCGGTGCCGCGGCCGGTGGCCAGGGCACCCATGGCGGCGGCGAACCTGGTCGTGAACTCCGCGGCGACGGATTCCTGGACGAGGAACCGGTTCGCGGCGGTGCAGGCCTCGCCCATGTTCCGCATTTTCGCGGCCATGGCACCTTCGACGGCCTTGTCCAGGTCCGCGTCCTCGAACACGATGAAGGGTGCGTTCCCGCCGAGTTCCATGGAGGTGCGGAGCACGTTTTGCGCGGCGTCGGCCATCAGGCGTTTGCCCACCGGGGTGGAGCCGGTGAAGGAGACCTTCCGCAGCCGGGAGTCCTTCAGCAACGGCCCGGAAATCCCGGAGGCCGACGAGGAGGAGACAACGTTCAGGACTCCGGCGGGCAGGCCGGCGTCGAGCATGGTCTGCGCGAAGTACTGGGCCGTCAGGGGCGTGAGTTTGGCGGGTTTGAGGACCATGGTGCAGCCGGCGGCGATCGCGGGGGCGACCTTGCGGGTGGCCATGGCGAGCGGGAAGTTCCACGGGGTGATCAGCAGGCACGGGCCGACGGGTTTGTGCTGGACGAGGATCTTGTTTTTGCCTTCGGGGGTGGTGAGGTAGCGGCCGTAGTCGCGGACTGCCTCTTCGGAGAACCAGCGCAGGAACTCGGCGCCGTAGGTGACTTCGCCGCGGGCTTCGGCCAGGGGTTTGCCCATTTCCAGGGTCATCAGCAGGGCGAAGTCCTCGGCGCGTTCGGTGACCAGGTCGAAGGCGCGGCGCAGGATTTCGGCCCGTTCCCGGGGTGCGGTTCGCGCCCAGGACGCCTGCGCGGCATCGGCGGCGTCCAGCGCGGCAACGGCGTCCTCGCTGGTGGCTGAGGCGAGGGTGGCGAGCACTTCCCCGGTGGCGGGGTCGTGCACGTCGAACGTGCCGCCGTCGGACGCTTCCACCCACTGGCCGCCGATCAGCAGGCCGGTGGGGACGGACGCGAGCAGCGAGGCTTCGCGTTCCGACGAAACGGCCGGCAAAAGGGCAGGGGGTAGCGCAGAAGTTACTGTCATGGGAAAGGTCCTTAAAGAGTTGTCAGTAGCTGGCTTTGGTTTCGGCCGGCTCAGCTACCGGGATGTAGTGGGCGGCCAGGGCTTCGGATCCGCGGGCCAGGATGGCGACGTCGGCGCCCACCAGGATGAAGGCTGCGCCGGCGTCGAGGTAGCTTTGCGCGGTGTCCCTGTTGAAGGCGTTGACGCCGGCCGGTTTCCCGGCTGCCCGTGCGGCGGCGAGGCAGCGTTCGACGGCGGCGCGCACCTTTGGGTGTTCCTGCTGTCCCAGCACGCCCATCGAGGCGGCGAGGTCGGAGGGCCCCAGGAAGATCGCGTCCACGCCGTCCACCGCCAGGATCTCCTCGACGGCGGCGACCGCGGCTTCGGATTCGATCTGGACCGTGACGCTGATGGTCTCCGACGCCCGCGCCAGGTAGTCCGGGATGCGGTTCCAGCGCGCGGCGCGGGCCAGGGCCGAACCGACCCCGCGGACGCCCTGAGGCGGGTACCGGGTGGCGGCCACGGCCGCTTCGGCTTCCGCGGCGGAGTTCACCATCGGGATGAGCAGGTTCTGCACGCCCAGGTCCAGGTACTGCTTGATTACCACGGTGTCGTTGACCGGCGGCCGGACCAGGGTGTGGACCGGGTAGCCGTGGATGGCCTGCAGCTGGGCGAGCACGGATTCGAGCCCGTTGGGGCTGTGTTCGGCGTCGACCAGCAGCCAGTCCAGGCCGGCCCCGGCGCAGAGTTCGGCGATGAGCGGGCTGCCGGAGCACACCCACATCCCTGCCAGGGGACGGCCGGCAGCGCCCGCTTGTTTGCGCAGGGCGTCGCGGAACGTGGCATCCGGTTCTACTCGAAACGGCATGTGACAACTCCCAGGGGTCCGTAGTCGGCGTGGACGGTGTCGCCCTTGTACACCCAGAGCGGACGGGTGAAGGAACCGGCCAGGATGATGTCACCGGCCTTCATCCCGTCGCCGTGCGCGGCGATCTTGTTGGCCAGCCAGTGCACGCCGTTGGCGGGGTGGTCCAGGACGCCGGCGGCGACGCCGGTCTCCTCCACGGTCTGGTTCTTGTAGAGGATGGCAGAGACCCAGCGGAGGTCCACGGCGTCCGGCTTCACCGGGCGGCCACCCACCACCATGGCGCCCATCGCGGCGTTGTCCGCGATGGTGTCCACGATGGTCCGGCCCTCCATTTCGATCCTGGAGTCCAGGATCTCGAGGGCCGGAACCACGTAGTCGGTGGCGTTGAGGACGTCGAAGATGGTGCAGCCCGGGCCTTTGAGCGCGTCTTTCAGGACAAAGGCGAGCTCCACCTCCACCCGCGGGTGGGTGTACTTATCCCACTGGACGGAGCAGCCGGTTTCGAGGACCATGTCATCGAAGATGGCGCCGTAGTCCGGTTCCGTAATGCCCGTGGCGGCCTGCATGGCCTTGGACGTGAGGCCGATCTTGCGCCCCACCAGGGTCCGCCCGGCTTCCTCGTTCCGGCGCCGCCACAGCTGCTGCACCGCGTAGGAATCCTCCACCGTCATGTCGGGGTACCGGGCCGTCAGACGGGGAACAGGAGTCCGGGACCGGCCTGCTTCGAGCAGTTCGTCGGCGATGGCTTCGATCGTCTTCGCGTCCATCATGGTTAGAGCTGCGCCCCGAGCTTGAAACCGGTATTCTCCCCGGCGAGACCATCCTCTTCCTTGCGCGTGTAGGAGAAGCCGTCGGCGCCTACCGTAACGGCCATCTCCGACTTTTCCTCGCGGACGATGACAGGCTGCGGGTTGCCGTCGAGGTCCAGGACCAGGGAGGCCTCGGTGTACCAGGACGGGACCACGGGGTTGCCCCACCAGTCGCGGCGCTGGTTGTCGTGGACGTCCCAGGTGATGGTGGGGTTGTCCGGATCGCCGGTGTAGTAGTCCTGGGTGTAGATCTCGATGCGGTGGCCGTCCGGGTCCAGGATGTACAGGTAGAAGGCGTTGGAGACGCCGTGCCGGCCGGGGCCGCGTTCGATCCTGTCGCTGATGCGCAGGGCGCCCATCTTGTCGCAGATCTGGATGATGTTGTGCTTCTCGTGCGTGGCGAAGGCGACGTGGTGCATGCGCGGGCCGTTACCGCCGGTCAGTGCGGTGTCGTGGACCGTCTGCTTGCGGTGCATCCACGCTGCGTAGGTGACGCCGTCGGAGTCCTGGATATCCTCGGAGACGCGGAAGCCGAGGTCCTCGAGGTACTTGCGGCCGCGGGGCACGTCCGGGGTGACCTGGTTGAAGTGGTCCAGGCGGACCAGTTCACCGGCGGAGTAGAGGTCGTAGCGCTGGGTGAGGCGTTCGACGTGCTCCACGTCGTAGAAGAACTCGTAGGGGAAGCCCAGCGGGTCCTCCACCCGGACGGAGTCGCCGATGCCCTTGGTGAAGCCGTCCTTGCGGCGTTCCGTGCGGCAGCCCAGTTCCTTGTAGTAAGCCTCGGCGGCGTCCACCTCAGCCGGGGACTTCACCCGGTAGGCGAAGGCGGCGACGGCGGCGATGGGGCCTTTGCGCAGCACCAGGTTGTGGTGGATGAACTCCTCGAGGGAGCGAAGGTAGATGTTGTTCTCATCTTCCTCGGTGACGTGCAGGCCCAGCAGGTCCACGTAGAACGCGCGGGACTTCGCGAGGTCCGTGACCACGATTTCCATGTAGGCGCAGCGGACGATGTCGGGGGCCGGGACGGAGGGGGTGGGAACGAAGTTGTGCTGTGAAACTTGGGTGTTCATGGGATTCTCTCTTCGTTGAAAGGGGGCCGGTAAGCGCGGGGTCGGAAAACTTAGGCTCCGAATTTGGGGGTATGGACGGTGCCCAGGGTGATGTGCACGGCCTGCTGGTCGGTGTAGAAATCGATGGAGCGGTAGCCGCCTTCGTGGCCCAGGCCGGAGGCCTTGACGCCGCCGAACGGGGTGCGGAGGTCGCGGACGTTGTGGCTGTTGAGCCACACCATGCCGGCCTCGACGTTCTGCGAGAAGTTGTGCGCGCGGGTCAGGTTCTGGGTCCAGATGTAGGCCGCCAGGCCGTACCTGGTGTTGTTCGCCAAAGCCAGCGCCTCATCGTCGTTCTCGAACGGGGTGATGGCGACGACGGGGCCGAAGATTTCCTCCTGGAAGATCCGGGCGTCCGGGGCGACGTCGGCGAACACCGTGGGGGCGATGTAATTGCCTTCGGGGAGGTGGCCCGGGCGGCCGCCGCCGGCGAGGAGCCGGCCTTCGGACTTGCCGATTTCCACGTAGGAGGCCACCTTGTCGTAGTGCTCAGGGTGGACCAGTGCACCGACCTGGGTCTTGGGATCGTGCGGGTCACCGACCACGATGTTCTTGGCGCGGGCGGCGTACTTTTCGCAGAACTCGTCGTAAATGGCGCGTTCGACGAGGATACGGGAGCCGGCGGTGCAGCGTTCGCCGTTAAGCGAGAAGACGCCGAACAGGGCGGAATCGATCGCGGCGTCCAGGTCGGCGTCGGCGAACACCACGCACGGGGACTTGCCGCCGAGCTCCATGGACAGGCCCTTGAGGTTGGCGGCGGCGTTGCGGAAGATCGTCTGCCCGGTGGTGGTCTCGCCCGTGAAGGAGATCAGCGGGACGTCCGGGTGCTTGACCAAGGCGTCGCCGGCTTCCTCGCCCAGGCCGTTGACCAGGTTGAAGACACCGTCGGGGAGCCCGGCGTCCTTGAAGATCTGTGCCCACAGGGAGGCGGAGAGCGGGGTGAACTCGGCGGGCTTGAGGACCACGGTGTTGCCGGTGGCCAGGGCCGGGGCGAGCTTCCAGGACTCCAGCATGAACGGGGTGTTCCACGGGGTGATGAGGCCGGCGACGCCGATCGGCTTGCGGTTCACGTAGTTGATCTGCGAGCCCGGGACCTTCATGGCGTCGTCGAACTGGGCCACGATCAGGTCCGCGAAGAAGCGGAAGTTCTCTGCCGCGCGCAGGGCCTGGCCCTTGGCCTGGGTGATCGGCAGGCCGGTGTCGAAGGTTTCCAGTTCGGCCAGGCGTGATTCCTGGGCCTCGACGGCGTCGGCGATTTTGTTCAGGACGCGGGCACGTTCGCGCGGCTTCATCTTCGGCCAGGGGCCGTTGACGAAGGCTTCGCGGGCGGCGGCGACGGCGAGGTCGATGTCTTCCTTCTGCCCTGCCGCCGCGGTGGCGTAGTTGGTGTTCGAGACCGGGTCCAGGACATTGAAGGTCTTGCCGCCCACGGAATCAACGAATTCGCCGTTGATGTAGTGCTGGATGTGGGTGGGAAGGTCCTGCGGAACGTAGTGGGCTGTGGTTTCTGCTGCAGTGAACGTCATTGTTTTTCCTTACCGCTCGGAGGGCTGGTGGTTGGGTGTCGCCTGTACCGCTGCCGGAGTGTGGGCAAGGTAGGCATCCAGGGTGGCGCTGCGGTGGTGGCGGGCGGCCATCTCGATCTGGTCGGCGCCGGCTCCGGTTTCAATCAGTTTCAGGATGGCTTCGTGTTCGTCCACCGAGTCATGGGCGCGGCCGGGGACAAAGCGGAAGGTGGAGGACCGCAGCGAGGCGAGCCGGTTCCAGCCGCGGTGGACGAGGTCAAGGATGTGCGGGTTGGGGCAGTGCTCGAACAGGACGCTGTGGAAGTCCTGGTTCAGCGCGGTGAAGCGGACGGGGTCGAAGTGCTGCAGGCATTCGCGCATCTCCTCGTTCACGGCACGCGCCCGGGCAATATCGGCTTCACCGATCAGGGGTGCGGACAGTGCCGTGGCGGCGCCTTCGACGATGCTCAGGGTCTGCATTGTGTAGAGGTACTCGGTGGGGTCGATCCCGGACACCGTGGCGCCGACGTTCCGTTCGAACTTCACCAGTCCCTCGGCCTCGAGCCGTCGGATGGCTTCGCGGACCGGGACCACGCTGACGCCCAGGTCCTCGGCGATCTTGGCGAGCACCAGCCGGTAACCGGGGGAATAGGTGCCGTCCACGATCCGGGCTTTGACGGCCGTGTAGGCCTGCTCGGATTTGCTGCCGGCAGCAGTCACCGTTTCAGTCATTTGCTGTTCCTGCTTCCCATCTGTTCCCATTCGTCATACTTAGTGCGCCATTCGCTGTTTAGCGGGTAGAGGCCGTCCACGCTGTGGCCCTGCTGCACCATCTCGGCGATGAACACTTCCTCGCGTTCCTGGGCGATTGAATCGTCCGCGAGTTCCTCGGCGAGGGCCGGCGGGATGACCAGGATGCCGTCCGAGTCGGCCACGATGATGTCGCCGGGCTGCACGGTGGTGCCGCCGCAGGCGATGGTGATGTCCGTGTCCCACGGGATGTGCCGGCGGCCGAGTACGGCGGGGTGCGGGTTGGCGTAGTAGGTGGGCATGTCCATAGCGGCCACTGCGGAGAAGTCGCGCACACCGCCGTCGGTGATGATGGCTGCGGCGCCGCGGACCTGGGCGCGGAGGGCCAGGATGTCGCCGATGGTGCCGGTGCCCTTTTCGCCGCGGGCCTCCATGACCAGGATCTCGCCTTCGTTGACGGAGTCGATGGCCTTCTTCTGGGCGTTGAAGCCGCCGCCGTGGGTCTTGAAGAGGTCCTCGCGGTTGGGGACGTAGCGCAGCGTCCGGGCCAGGCCCACGATCCGCTTCTCCGGCCGGGTGGAGGTCAGGCCGTCGATGCTGACGTTGTTCAGGCCGCGCTTGCGCAGCTGGGAGGACAGGGTCGCAGTGCAGACGCTTTCCAGTTTGGCCTTCAGCTCCGGGGTCAGTAGCGACGCCGGGGTCCCGGCAGGCGCCTCTGCTGACTGCGCCGGAAGGCCGGCGGCTTCCCGCGAACCGTACGCCTCCTCCCGCTGCACGTCATCGGTCTTGGGCAGGGCACCAAAGTCCGCGAACGCCGTCGTACCTTCCGTCACCCGGGTGACCAGCCGGCCGGTGCTGACGCCGGCAGCGGCGCCGCCCGGCGTCGTCGTACTGGTGCTGACTTCGACCTCGACGACGTCGCCCGGCTTGGCGACGGAGGCACCGGCCGGGGTGCCGGTCAGGATGATGTCGCCCTCTTCGAGGGTGAGGAGCTGGGACAGGTCCGCGATAAGCCGCGCGAACGGGAACAGCAGGTCTTCGGTGGTGTCGTCCTGGACCACGTCGCCGTTGTGCCAGGTGCGGATCCGGAGTTTTGCGGGATCCACGGTGTCCGCTGCGATCAGTCCCGGGCCCACGGGGGTGAAGCCGTCGCCGCCCTTGGAGCGGAGGTTGGAGCCCTTGTCCGCGTAGCGGAGGTCGTAGACGCCGAGGTCGTTGCTGGCGGTGACCCACTCGACGTGGCTCCAGGCGTCCTCGATGCCGACGCGGCGGGCCGGTTTGCCGATGATCAGGGCGACCTCGCCTTCATAGCCGAGCAGTTCGCAGCCGGCCGGGCGCTCGACGGTGGACGGAGCCTCCGCCGGGCCAAGGGCCAGGGAGGAAGAAGGCTTCAGGAAGTACGAGGGCTGCTCCGGGGTGCGGCCGCGCTGGGCTGCCCGGCTGGGGTAGTTGATGTGCACCGCGATGACCTTGCGGGCCGCGGCCAGGATGTGGTCGGTGACCTGTTCCAAGAGTTACTCCTCATCGAGTACGAAATCGTATACGATAACTATTACCTAGGAGCTCCCGGACGTCAACCCCTGATTTTTCGGGAGTTTTGAGAGGCGCTTGTAACGCAGGTCATACCTGCGTACAGTTTTGAATCAGCATCCATATTTCTATTATCGAACGATTAGTTCCGATATCGAACACAAAACGGCCCTAGACCGCCACACAACGAAGTGAGGAATCCCGTGCATTTCCACCACCACGGCTACGTATCCGGTGACCCGCGAGTTCAGCCCGTCGCCGGCGTCGGCGTCAACCGGCCCAACCAGCTTCCCGACGAAGTGGACGTGCTCATTGTGGGCACTGGCCCTGCAGGTATGCTCACCGCTGCCCAGCTGTCCCAGTTCCCGGGCATCACCACCCGCATCGTGGAGCGCCGCGACGGCAGGCTTGCCATCGGCCAGGCGGACGGCATCCAGGCCCGCAGCGTCGAAACCTTCCAGGCCTTCGGCTTCGCCGAGCGCATCATCGCCGAGGCCTACCGGATCACCGAAATGGCGTTCTGGAAGCCGGACCCCCTGAACCCTGCGAACATTGTCCGCGCCGCGCGCACCCTGGATGACGCGCACGGGATCAGCGAATTCCCACACCTCATCGTTAACCAGGCCCGCGTGCTGGACTACTTCGCCGAGGTTATGGCCAACGCCCCCACGCGCATGTCGCCGGACTATGGCTATGAGTTCCGCAGCCTCGAAGTCGGCGAGGGGGAGTACCCGGTTACCGTGACGCTCGTCCACACCAGCGGCCCCGATGAAGGCCGGGAACGTGTTGTCCGGGCCAAGTACGTGGTGGGCGCCGACGGCGCCCGCAGCAAGGTGCGGGAATCGATCGGCTGCACCCTGGCCGGCGACCAGGCCAACCACGCCTGGGGCGTGATGGACGTGCTCGCCAACACCGATTTCCCGGACATCCGCCTCAAGTGCGCCATCCAGTCCCACGACGGCGGCAGCATCCTGCTGATCCCGAGGGAAGGCGGGCACCTCTTCCGCATGTACGTGGACCTCGGCGAAGTGCCCGCGGACGATCACGGCGCGGTCCGCAGAACCACCATCGAGCAGATCATCGCCAAGGCCAACGCGATCGTCCACCCCTACACCGTGGATGTGCGCAATGTGGCCTGGCACAGCGTTTATGAGGTGGGCCACCGCCTTACCGACAGGTTCGACGACGTCCGTCCGGAAGAGATGGGCACCCGCACTCCGCGCGTGTTCATCACCGGCGACGCCTGCCACACGCACAGCGCCAAGGCCGGCCAGGGCATGAACGTGTCCATGCAGGACGGGTTCAATATCGGCTGGAAGCTCGGCCACGTCCTTGAAGGCCGCAGCCCGGAGAGCCTCCTGTCCACCTACTCGGCCGAACGCCAGGTCATCGCGAAGAACCTCATCGACTTCGACAAGGAATGGTCCACTCTGATGGCCAAGAAGCCCGAGGAGTTCGCCTCCCCCTCGGAGCTCGAGGACTTCTACGTCAGCACCGCCGAATTCCCGGCCGGATTTATGACCCAGTACGCCCCGTCGATGCTCGTCGGCAGCCCGGCGCACCAGGAGCTTGCCACCGGCTTCACCATCGGCAAGCGCTTCAAGTCAGCGCCCGTAGTGCGGGTCTGCGACACGAACCCGCTGCACCTCGGCCACCAGGCCAAGGCTGACGGCCGCTGGCGCATCTACGTTTTCGCGGACGCGGCAACCCCCGTCATGGACAACGAAGGTACGCCGTCACCGGCCGCCGAACTCGCCGGCTGGCTCGCCAACGCGCCGGACTCGCCGCTCGCCGCCACGCCGGAAGGCGCCGACGCCGACGCCTGGTTTGACGTGAAGGTCATCTACCAGCAGGACCACACCAGCATCGACATCAACGCAGTGCCGGACGTGTTCAAGCCGGAGGTGGGACCGTTCAAACTTTCCTACCTGGAAAATGTCTACGGCACCGACCCCGCGGCCGACATCTTCGAATTGCGCGGCCTCGATCGCGGCGGTGTGATGGTGGTGGTCCGCCCGGACCAGTACGTGGCGAACGTCCTGCCCTTGACGGCGACGGCGGAGCTCGCCGCCTTCTTCGCACCGATCCTGCAGGGGCGTCAGGCAGCTGTCAGCCGCTGACGGCCTTTGCTGTCCGGTACTCCGCGGCCGCGTAGACACCCAGGATCCGCACCTCCGCGGTGAAGAAGTCCAGCTCCTCGAGGGCCAGCTTCAGCGGCAGGTCCTCGGGGTGGCCCTCGACGTCGGCCATGAACATGGTGGCGGCAAACTCGTCGCCCACCATGTAGCTCTCCAGCCGGGTCATGTTCACGCCGTTGGTGGCGAACCCGCCCAGCGCCTTGTAGAGGGCGGAGGGAACGTTCCGGACGCGGAACACGAAGCTGGTCACTGCCGGCCCGGGCAACTCATCCCGGGTCGGCAGCTCCTTTTCCCGCGCCAGGACCACGAAGCGCGTGGTGTTGGACGGATCGTCCTCGACCCGTGACGCCAGCACTTCGAGGCCGTAGATCTGGGCCGCGAGCGGGGGAGCGAGGGAGAGTTTGGCGGGATCGTTCCATTCCCGAACTTCCCGGGCAGACCCGGCCGTGTCTCCGGCGATGACGGGGCGCAACCCTGCTTCACGGATCAGGCGCCGGCACTGGCCCAGGGCATGGATGTGGCTGTGGACCTCAGTGGCGGCCTCGATGGTGCTGCCGGGGATGCCCAGCAGGTCAAAGTGGATGGGCAGGAAGAATTCGCCCACGATCTGCAGGTGGGACTGCGGGAGCAGGATGTGGATGTCCGCCACCCGGCCGGCAATCGAGTTCTCGATGGGAATCATGGCCAGGTCGGCCTCGCCGCTGGAGACCAGTTTAAAGACGTCCTCGAAGCTGGCGCAGGGGACGCTTTCCAGTTCGGGAAACATCTGTTGGCACGCGATATTGGAGTTGGCGCCGGGCTCACCCTGGTACGCAATTTTCTGGGTCACGATCCGTATGGTTTCACGTCCCGCGCCCACCCGCCCAAGTGAGTAGCAGCAGATGTCGTTTTGAGGGCCCAAAACGACACCTGCTGCTACTTAGTTGGGGGAGTCCCGGGGAGTCCCGAGCAGTCCCGGGTCGTCAGAGGGCCAGCCGCATCGACACCTGGTACCGGTCCGAGCGGTACGTCGAGATGGAGTATTCGATGGGCGTGCCCGGATCGTCCGTTCCGGTAAATGACCGGCGCCGGAAGAGCAGCACCGGGGCGCCGGGTTCGATGTCCAGCAGGGCGGCGGTTTCCTCCGGCGCCGCAGCGGCCTCCACGGTCTGTTCCACATGCTGCACCGGATGCCCGGAGGCGGAAAGGACGCGGTAAAGGGACCCCGTCAGGTCCTCCGCGAGCAGGTCGGGCAGGAGCCGCGGCGGCAGCCAGGATTCGTCGACACTGACGGGCGCCCCGTTGGCCAGGCGGAGCCTTCGGACCTGGTAGGCCGCCTGCCCCGGGGCGAATCCGAGGTGCTCGGCGGCCGCTGCCGGGGGCACCTCCTCAGCTGCAGTAATGACCCGGGTGCTGGGCTCGAAACCGGCCGCCCTCATGTCCTCGTTGAAGGAGGCCAGGTGCAGGGTTGAACGCACCAGGCCATGCGAGACGAAGGTCCCTTTGCCTTTGATCCGGACCAGCGCCCCGTCCTGTACGAGGTCCGAGATGGCCCGGCGCACCGTTATGCGGGAAACCCCGAACTGCTCCTCCAGCTGGCGTTCGCCCAGCAGCGCGTCCCCGGGCCGCAGCGTGGAGGCCACCAGATCCTGCAGCTGCCGGCGCACCCAGACGTGTTTCAGTTCCCCTGCCGTATCCATAGGTCTATTGTCCGGGCAGGTTGAACATGTGCCCGCCGGCTTCGATGCGTGCTCCGCTTTCCGGCGACTGGCTTTCCGGCGACTGGATGGCGTCCGGTGCACTGTCCAGGATCACCACCGGGCTGCACATGCTGAGGTTCTTCGACCGGACAAACGTGACGTCGACGCTGATCATGGGATCGCCGGCGCGGACCTGGTCGCCTTTCTGTGCCAGCACGCTGAACCCCTCGCCCTTCAGGCCTACCGTATCGATTCCCACGTGGACCAGCACTGCCGGCCCGGAGGCATGCTGGACGATGTAGGCGTGCGGCATGACCTTGATGACCTTGCCGTCCAGCGGAGCGACGGCGGTGAGCACACCGGCGTCGTCATCGGGGATGACGGCGGCGCCGCCGCCCACCAGCCCTTTGGCAAACACGGGGTCCGGCACTTCGCTCAAAGGGATGAGCCGGCCGGGTAGCGGAGAGGCCACGCTGATGGCCGCGGCGGGGGCCGCTGCGCCCGCCTCAGGCGTGCTCACTTCAGGCGTGCTCACATCAGGTCCTGGATGTCTTCGGCGAGGCTCTCGGCTTCGGGGCCCACCACCACCTGCACCACCGTGCCGGCCACCATGACGCCGTGCGCACCGGCTGCCTTGAGGGCGGCTTCGTCAATCTTGCCGGCGTCCACCACTTCGGTGCGCAGGCGGGTGATGCACCCTTCGATCTCTTCGACGTTATCGGCGCCGCCCAGGGCGGCGAGGATGATTTCTGCTTTGGACATGTCCACTCCTGTAGGTCGTTTCACATTCGGTGTGCGGGCTCCGGAGGCCTTTTTTCCTGCCTGAGGTTGACAACAGAGCCCGATGCACTTCACAGTGATCATTGTCACTGGTTATAACCAGTCAGCAAAACTCTACTGAATCCCGCATCCCCGCACAAGCACCCCTTTTCGAAACGAGGAACAACATGTCCACGGAAAACCCGTCCGCTTCCGCCGGGGCCGGCCCGCTGGCCGAACAGTCCCCGGGAAAGACCAAAGGCAGCGGCAAAGCGCTGCAGAACATGCAGCGCTTTGGGCGCAGCCTCATGCTCCCCATCGCCGCCCTCCCCGCAGCGGCGCTCCTTCTGCGGCTCGGCCAGGACGACCTGCTGGGACGGTTCGAAGGCCTGACCACTGTTGCCCAGGTGATCGGCGCGGCCGGCGGTGCCCTGTTTGAAAATCTCCCGCTGCTCTTCGCCGTCGGTATTTCCTTTGGCTTTGCCAAGAAGGGTGACGGGTCCACGGCGCTTGCCGCCGTCGTCGGCTTCCTGGTCCTGACCAACGTCTTCAAGGTCATGGCACCCCTGGTGCTGGGCGCCGCTCCGGAAGGCGGCAAGGATCCCGTCATCAACTACGGTGTCCTCGCCGGCATCGTGATGGGCCTGACCACAGCGTGGCTGTGGCAGAAATTCCACCGGACCACCCTGCCGGACTGGCTCGGATTCTTCGCCGGCCGCCGGCTGGTGCCCATCCTGACCTCCTTCGCCGCGATCGTGATCGGCGTGGTCATGGCCCTCATCTACCCGTTCTTCAACACCGGCCTGACAGCGGTGGGCAACGCCGTGGCGGATAACACCGTGGTGGGCAGCGGAGTCTATGGCACCCTCAACAGGCTGCTCATCCCGCTGGGCCTGCACCACATCCTGAACTCCATCGTCTGGTTCATCATCGGCGACTACAACGGCGTCCATGGCGACTTGAACCGGTTCTTTGCCGGCGACCCATCCGCCGGTGTGTTCATGACCGGGTTCTTCCCCATCATGATGTTTGCCCTGCCGGCGGCTGCACTGGCCATCTGGCACGAAGCCAAGCCGTCCCAGAAGAAGATCGTTGGCGGCGTCATGCTCTCCACCGGCCTTACGGCCTTCCTCACCGGCATCACCGAACCGCTGGAATTCTCGTTCATGTTCGTGGCCTGGCCGCTTTACGTCGTCCACGCCGTCCTGACAGGAACGTCGATGATGCTGGTCAACTTCCTGGGCATCCACCACGGGTTCGGTTTTTCCGCGGGCGCCATCGACTACGTCCTCAACTTCGGCATCGCCCAAAATCCGCTCTGGCTGATTCCTATCGGGCTGGGCTACGCGGCGGTGTACTACGTGACGTTCCGCTTCGTGATCCGGCGCTGGAACCTGCGGACCATGGGCCGCGAAGATGAGACTGACGAGAGCGGTTCGATGGCCAAAGCAGATGCGAGCTGATCCCGGCGTGCCGGGGACAGGCCAGCGCCTGGGAGGCAGCGCCGGCGGTGGTCTGGGGTTGCGGGGGCGCCTCGTCACCGGCCGGAGCGGCGACGGAGTAATCGACGACGGCACCGTGGTGATCGCCGGGGACGGCATCCTTTGGTGCGGCCCGACGGCGGAACTGCCCGACGGCGTCGACGTCGAAACGACGCAGGTGCCGCTGATCCTGCCCGGGCTGGTGGACGTGCACTGCCACGGTGCCGTGGGGCACACGTTCTCCGCGGATGCGGAGGGCGCCCGTCGCGCCGCGGGCTTCCACGCCTCGCAGGGTACGACGTCGGTACTCGCCTCGCTCGTTTCGGCGCCGTCGGCTGTACTGCTGGAGCAGATTGCCGTGTTGCGGGAGCTGGTCCGGGACGGAACGCTGGCCGGCCTGCACCTCGAGGGACCGTTTATCACCAAGAGCATGTGCGGGGCGCAGGATCCGGCGGCCATCATCGACGGCCACCCGGGGCTCCTGAAGGAATGGCTCGAGGCGGGACAGGGCACGGTCCGGTCCATCACGCTGGCACCGGAAACCGCCCACTTTGCGGAACTCGTAGCCTTGTGCCGGGAGTACCAGGTGGTCCCGTCGCTCGGCCACACCGACGCCACGGCGGCCGTGATGCGGGAAGCCCTGGCGGGATGGGTCCTGACGGAAACGTCCGGGGGTGCCGATGGCGGTGCCGACGGTTCGGCCGGCCGCGCGGCCCATGGGGGTGCCGAGGGCGGCGGTCCGTGGTCGGCCACGCACCTGTTCAACAGGATGCCGGCGTTGGGCCACCGCACGCCGGGACCCATCCCCGTACTGCTGCAGGCCGCCCGGCAGTCACCGGACCGGATGGTCCTGGAGCTGATTGCCGACGGCGTGCACCTTGACCCGGAGATCGTCCGCATGGTCTTCAACCTGGTGGGTCCGGACTCGATTGCGCTGATCACGGATGCCATGGCCGCGGCGGGTATGTCCGACGGCCACTACACACTGGGCAGCCTGGACGTGCTTGTCCAGGACCGTGTGGCCCGGCTGGTCACCCCCGGGCATGGTGCCCATCCCGGGGCCATCGCCGGGGCAACGAGCCTGCTGCTGGAAAACGTCCGGCGCTGCGTTGACTGGGGTATCCCGTTGGCCGACGCCGTCACCGCGGCTTCGGCAGCCCCGGCACGGCTGATGGGACTGGACCGGCCGGGAACTGACAAACCGGGTTCCGCCCGAGTCGGTGCTTTAGCCGCAGGGTTCCGCGCCGATGTGCTGGTCACCACCGAAAAACTTGAACTGTTGCAGGCCTACCGGGCCGGCACACCACTAACGCAGGAAAGGAATGCGCGTGCAGATTATTCTCTGTGAGTCCGCGGAACACGTTGGGGGCAGGGCAGCCGACATCATCGACGCCCGGGTCCGGCAGGGGCCGGCCGTCCTGGGGCTGGCCACCGGAGGTTCGCCGAAATCCACGTATCAGGAACTGATCCGGCGGCACAGCGAAGAACAGCTCAGCTTCGGCCAGGTGACGGCTTTCACCCTGGACGAATATGCCGGGCTGCCGCCCGAGCACGACCAGAGCTACTACTCCACCATCCGGCGCGAGTTTGCCGATCACGTGGACCTGCCGCTGGAGCAGCTCATCACGCCGCAGGGGGACGCCGCGGACCTCATCGCAGAGGCCGACCGCTACGACGCGGCCATCACGGCCGCCGGCGGCGTGGACATCCAGATCCTCGGCATCGGCGCCAACGGCCACATCGGGTTCAACGAGCCCACCTCATCCCTGGTCTCGCGTACCCGGGTGAAGACCCTGGCGGGAGCCACCCGGGCGGACAACGCCAGGTTCTTCCCGGAGGGCGACGTTCCGCGGCTCTGCCTGACCCAGGGACTCGGGACCATCCGCGAAGCCAAGCTCGCGGTGCTCGTGGCCATGGGGGAGAACAAGGCCGATGCCGTCCGGGCCATGGTGGAGGGCCCGGTCAGCGCACACTGCCCCGCCTCCGTGCTGCAGATGCACCGCCGGGCCGTGGTCATCCTGGATCCCGCTGCCGCATCCGGCCTGAGCCTGCTGGAGTATTACCGGGACGCCCAGGAGTTCAACGACCAGCTGGGCCAAACACCCACCCGGCCCTGGCTGCAGCCGGCCTAGGAGTTTTGTCCAGATAACGGGCAGCATGAACCCGAGGCTTGTCCGCGTTACCGAACCTTCAAGGTCAGGTGCAGCGGACAAGCCTCGGACTTTTTGCAACAGCTACGACTAGCCGTTGATGACCTGCGGGACGCCGACGGCTTTGAGGCCTTCGACGCCGAACTCCAGGCCGTAGCCGGACTGCTTGGCGCCGCCGAACGGGACGCGGGGATCCACGGCGCCGTGCTTGTTGATCCAGACGGTGCCGGCTTCGATCCGGGCGGCGACCTTGCGGGCTTCGGCGAGGTCGGGGGACCAGACGGAGGCGCCGAGTCCGACGTCGAGCGCGTTGGCCATGGCGACCGCCTCGTCCACGGTGCTGTAGCGGATGATCGGCAGGGCCGGGCCGAACTGTTCCTCGGCCACCAGCGGGTTGCTGTTGTCGATGTCGGCCACGAGGGTGGCGGGGTAGAAGTGGCCGGTCCGGTCCGGGTCCGGGTTCCCGCCGAGCAGGATCCGGGCGCCGGAGTCCCGGGCGGCGTCAACAAGCCCGGCCACGACGTCGTACTGCGCCCGGTTCTGCAGCGGGCCCAGAACGTTGTTCTCGTCCAGGCCGACGCCCATCGGCATGGCCTTCGCCACAGCCGTGAGTTCGCTGCAGACGGCGTCGTAGATGTCGTCGTGGACGTAGAGGCGCTTCAGCGCCGCGCAGGTCTGGCCGGTGTTGATGAACGCGCCCCAGAACAACCCCTCTGCAATCTCTTTGGGGTCGGCGTCGGGCAGGACAATGCCGGCGTCGTTGCCGCCGAGTTCGAGGGTGAGGCGCTTGACGGTGTCCGCGGAGGACTTGATGATGGACCGGCCGGCGGCGGTGGAACCGGTGAACATGATCTTGCCGATCGCGGGGTGTTCGGCCAGGCGGGCGCCCACCTCGCGGTCTCCGGAGACGACGCTCAGGAGGCCGTCGGGAAGTTCCTCGTTGAGCACCTTGGCCAGGGCCAGGACGGACAGCGGGGTCATCTTGGAGGGCTTGACCACCACGGCGTTGCCCATTCGCAGGGCGGGGGCGATCTGCCAGATGGTGATCATCATGGGCCAGTTCCACGGGCCGATGGCGCCGACGATGCCGATGGGCTTGTAGTGCAGTTCGGCGTAGGTCTCGCCGTCATCGACGACGACTTCCGGGGCCAGTGGTGTGGTGGCGGCGGCGCGGAGCCAGGCGGCGCAGGCGCCGACTTCGAAGCGGGCGTTGGGGCCGTTGAGGGGTTTGCCCTGCTCGCGGGAGAGCAGCCGGGCGAGTTCTTCGGCGGAGCGTTCGACGGCGTCGGCCGCCTTGAGCAGCGCGGCGGACCGGGCGTCGTGGCCCAGTGCGGCCCACGCCGGCTGCGCGGCCGCCGCGGCGGCGATGGCCCCTTCCAGGTCCTCAATGGTGTGCACGGGCGCTTCGCCGACGGCGGTGCCCGTGGCGGGGTCAATGATGGTCCGGGTTTCGCCGGCGTCAGGGGTGATCGAGGCCAGCAGGGCGTCGTAAGTTTCCATGGGGTACTCCACTTCGAGTAGGTCAGGGACCGCAGGCCGGTGCGGCCCAACAGCGCTGCTTCAAGCGTGCTCCGGCGGGCGTCCCGGGTCTTGTCTTTCCGTGAAGAGCTGTTGTGCGGGAGCGAACGGAACGGGACCACGTGAGTGTGACTGCGCTCAGGAACAACAACTGATCGCTGTGGGACAAACCACATCCGGAGCCCGCTGCCATGCTGGATTTCACTCACCTCCCAGCACTCAATGACCGTTAGAAGGATCCAATGAGTATTTCGAATCCCGAATCCCGGACCGCAGAAACCGGGTCCCGCCAGGAACACTCCACAGCACTGCGCGCCGGCAGCATCGGAGTCCTGGGCATCCTGTTCTTTGTCCTGTCCGCGCAGGCCCCGCTGACCGGAATCGTCGGAGCAGCACCCCTGGCGGCCGCGCTCGGCAACGGTGCCGGCGCCCCGGGCGCCTACCTCGTCGTCGGCATCGTCATTGTGGTCTTCGCGGTCGGCTTTGTGGCGATGAGCCGCAAGGTGCAGACCAACGGCGCCTTCTACGCCTACGTCACGGCAGCGTTCGGGCGGAAGGTCGGTGCCGGGGCGGCGTGGCTCGCGCTTCTGGCCTACAGCACGGTGCAGGCGGCAATGTACGGGTTATACGGAGCGGCATTCTCCGGCCTGCTGGCATCCGCCGGGCTGACCGTTCCGTGGTGGCTGCTCGCCCTGGCCACCATGGCGGGTGTCCAGGTCCTGGGTTCCATGAACATCGAGCTGGGCGCCCGCGTCCTCGCTGTCCTGGTGGGCCTGGAGGTGGCCATTCTCCTGATGTTCGGGTTCTCCGTCCTGTTCAAGGGTGGCGGCCCGGAAGGGCTGGACCTCGCGGCCTCGTTCGCGCCGGAAGCGATCGCCAGCGGAGCCCCCGGCGTTGCCATCATGTTCGCGGTGGCCTCCATGTTCGGCTTTGAGTCGACGGCCATCTATTCAGCGGAGGCCAAGGACCCGCACCGGACCGTGGCGCGGGCCACGTATCTGTCCGTGGGCATCATCGCCGTCTTCTTTTCATTCATCACCTGGATGCTGGTCAGCTTCTACGGCCCGTCCCACGTCGTCGACGCAGCAGGGGCAGCACTGGAATCCGGGGACGCGACCTCGTTCGTAATCGGCCCGATCGTCGAAATGTTCGGACCATGGGCAGGGGTCACCGCAGGCGTCCTGCTGGTGACGTCCCTGCTGGCCGGCATCATCGCTTTCCACAACGGCATCAACCGCTACCTGCACTCACTGGCGCTGCGCGGCTCCTTGCCCGCCGTCATCGCCCGGACCAACAAGCACCGCGCCCCTGCCGCCGCTGCCTGGATCCAGACGGCGGTCGCCGCCCTGCTGGTGGCCCCGTTTGCGCTGCTGGGACTGGACCCGGTGCTGACGCTCTTCTCGTGGTTCAGCGGCCTTGCCGTCGCGGCACTGCTGGTGCTGTACATGCTGTCCTCCCTCGCCGTCGTCGGCTATTTCCGCCGGGAACGCGTGACCGGACAGCAATGGCAGACCTTCATCGCCCCGATGCTGGCCTCGGTACTGCTGGCGTGGGTGCTCTACCTGGTGGTCAGCAACTTCACGTCCCTGATCGGCGGAAGCGCCGAAACGGCGGTAGGGCTGCTGGTAGCTGTCCCCGTGATTTTCCTGGCCGGTGTGCTGGTGGAGATCCGGGTGGAGAAGCGGGCGCGGAGCCTAGAGCCTGAGTTCGTGGGGTAACACGCCTCCGCCGGCGGCATCCGGCACGCTGCGGCGGCCTCGCCACGCAAGGCCGCCTGCCAGCAGCAACAGCGCCAGCAGGGATGCCGCCGCTCCCGCGGCGACCTCCGGTTCGCCCGGCCAGTTGCCCGTCAGTCCCATGAATGCCGGCAGCGTGGCCGATGCCTGGCTGGTGAGGAGAAGGGACCAGCCAACCAGCGGCGCCAGGCGGGCGAAGCCCAACGCCAGCTGAAGGAAGAACAGCATCCACAGGTACGTCCAGCAGAGCCACAGGACGGCCAGGAACGGATCCTCCCCGGCCCACGCCGCAGCCAGCAGGGGTCCGCACGCGCCCACCAGCCCGGAGAACCAGCCGAGTCCCTTGGAGCCCAGCTCCAGCAGATGATCCAGCCCCACGTAGACATAGGTCAGCCCGAACAGGAACATCCCGGCGGCCCCCAGCAGCAGCTGCGGGCCGCCGTCGTTGATGCCGGAAGAGGCCGAACCCAAATAGGTGACGCCCAGGGCAACCTGAATAATGCCGATGACCAGGCTGAACACCGCCGCGTCCCGGCGGGGGAGGTGCCCGAGCGTCGCGAGCCCGTTGATAAGCAGCGCTGCACCGGAGAGAAGCAGGCAAATATGGGCCATCAGAAGTCCCTCGCCAGAGCGGGAACCGATGCCTCAATTTTCGTCTCATGGAAATCAAATGTCACAATACGGAGGTTAGCGGAAGGCCGATTGGCCATGCGTGACCCACGCAGTCACAATTGGGTATGTTGAAGTTTCAATAAAATGGTGCGGGCGCGACGTTTGCCGGAGAATTTTCCGCGCCCGGTTCGACGTAAGGAATCATGATGGATGCACGGCTGGAAGCTATCCGGGACACGGTGCTGGCGCGGAATCCGGGAGAAGCCGAGTTCCACCAGGCTGTGACCGAGGTCTTTGAAAGCCTCGGTCCCGTCCATGACCGGCACCCCGAATTCCTTGAAGGTGCCGTGCTGGAGCGGCTGTGCGAGCCCGAACGGCAGATCATCTTCCGGGTGCCCTGGACCGACGATTCCGGCCGGGTGCAGATCAACCGCGGCTTCCGGGTCGAGTTCAATTCAGCGCTTGGCCCCTACAAGGGAGGCCTGCGGTTCCACCCGTCCGTGTACCTGGGCATCGTGAAATTCCTCGGCTTCGAGCAGATCTTCAAGAACGCCCTCACCGGCATGCCGATCGGCGGCGGCAAGGGCGGCTCCGACTTTGATCCCCGCGGGCGCAGCGATGCCGAAGTGATGCGCTTCTGCCAGTCGTTCATGACCGAGCTGTACCGCCACATCGGCGAATACACTGACGTGCCGGCGGGGGATATCGGCGTGGGCGGCCGGGAAATCGGCTACCTCTTCGGCCAGTACAAGCGCATTACCAACCGGTATGAATCCGGTGTCCTCACCGGCAAGGGCATCTCCTGGGGCGGCTCTTTGGTGCGGCCCGAAGCCACGGGCTTCGGCACGGTGATCTTCATCGAGGAAATGCTGAAGACCAGGGGCTCCTCCTTCGACGGGCAGCGCGTGGTGGTCTCCGGCTCCGGAAACGTGGCCACTAATGCCGTTGCGAAAGCGCAGGCGCTCGGTGCCACCGTGGTGGCCTGCTCCGATTCCTCCGGTTACATCGTGGACGAGGCGGGAATCGACGTCGCCCTGCTTCGCCAGATCAAGGAAGTGGAACGCGGACGCCTCAAAGACTATTCGCTGCGTCGGTCCGGCGTTGCCTATGTGGAGGCCGGGTCCGTGTGGGACGTGGACGCCACAGTGGCGCTGCCGTGCGCCACGCAGAACGAGCTCGACGGCGGCGCTGCCGCCCGGCTGGTCCGCAACGGCCTGCTCGCGGTCGGCGAAGGCGCGAACATGCCGTCCACCCGGGAAGCCGTGGCAGTATTCCAGGATGCCGGCGTGCTGTTCGCTCCCGGCAAGGCGGCGAACGCGGGCGGAGTGGCGACGTCCGCCCTCGAGATGCAGCAGAACGCGAGCCGTGACTCCTGGTCATTCGAGCATACGGAGCAGCGCCTCACGGACATCATGGTGGGGATCCACGATCTCTGCGCCCAGACCGCCGATGAATACGGTGAGCCCGGCAACTACGTGCTGGGCGCCAATATCGGCGGCTTCGTCAAGGTTGCCGACGCGATGCTCGCCCAGGGCCTGATCTAGGCCGGGCGCCGCGGCAGCGAGCGCCGTGCCGGCTAGGCGCCGCGCCGCCAGTCGCTCGGTGATACACCGAAAGCGTCCCGGAACGAGCGGCTGAAATGCGCCGCGTCCAGGAATCCCCAGCAGGCGGCGACGGCACCCACCGATGTGCCCGTGTGCAAGGGGTCCCTCAGGTCGCGGCGGATGCGCTCAAGCCGCTGGCTTCGAATCCAGCTGGCCACGGTGGCGCCCGACTCGTGGAAGATGTTGTGCAGATGCCGGGTGGAGATGAAGTGGGCCGCCGCAATGCTGGCGGGTGACAGCTGAGGATCGGCCAGGTTGGCCTCGATGTATTCCCGCACCGACGTGGCCAGCAGGACCTTCGGCTTCATGCTGTCCGCCGCCATGTCCAGCTCGGAATGAAGCATGGTTGAGACAAGGTCCAGGGCGTTGGCGGCCAGCCGGGACCCGCTGGGGCCGCTGAGAAGCTCGGGGTTGGCCGCGAGCTGGGCAATGAACGGGCCAACGATGCCGGTCAGGCCGCTGCCGCCCGCGAGGCAGACGGCGGAAAGCTGGCCTACGTAATCCGGCGGCAGGGCCAGCGCGTCGTGGGGAAACATCACCACCATCATCCGTGCCTGCTCTTCGAACGCGAGCGTGTACGGCCGGTTGGTGTCGTAAATGGCGAGGTCGCCGGGGCGCAGCACGGCCTCGCGGTTGTCCTGGATGAGGAGCCCGGTGCCTTCCAGCTGCAGGTTGAGCTTGAAATAGCGCTGGTCTGATTGCGCAAGCAGGGCCGGTGTGCGGTGGACGCTGTGGGACGTGGCCGAGACCTCTACGATGCACATGCGGTCCAGCACCCTGGACTTCATCCGGCCGCGGAAAGTGTCGGGGTGGTCGGTCTCCGCCGCCAGCGGCACAAAGGACTCCGCCACGAGGTGCCTCCAGTGGTCAAACGACGTCGCCACGTTGGAGGTGAGGTCCTGGCCCGCGGGACGGGCGGTAGTTGCAGACATGGTGTTCCTGACGCCGGACGGCCATCTGTATGTAGTCCCCAAGACTGTGTCCTGCGACACAGTTATCTCAGGTTAGCGCCGAAGCGCCCACGTGTCATCTTTTTTCGACATGTGTGGAAAAAAGATCAGCTTCCGGCCGCCAGCAGCGTCAGGAAGGCGTCCAGCTGGTCACCTAAACCGGGATCGGCCTGACCTTCGGGGGCAAGGGCGGCGGCTATCTGCGCGCCGAGCAGCATGTTCAGCAGGTGCCCTGCGACGGCGGAGTCGTCGACGGCGGCCCTGACGGAGCCGGCAGCCCTGGCCTCGGCCAGATAGCTAAGGATGGACGCGTGCCACTGCTCCATGGACTCGCGGTGGATGGCAGCCTTCCCCGGATCATTGATGGCCTTCTGCCAGAACGGAACAACAATCCGCGCTTCGTTGACGCGCTCCGAGTCCAGCGGCAGCACCTCGACGCAAAACGCCTTCAGTGCAGGGATTCCCGCCTTGCCTGCGGTCACTTGCCTGATCCGCTCGTTCGTCCGGTTGAAGACGTGCCCGAAGGCAAACGTCAGCAGCGTGTCCTTGGTGGGAAAGTACGGCTTCAAGGCGCCGTTGGCGAAGCCGGCCTCAAGCGCGATCTCCCGCATGGTGGCGCCTTCGATGCCCAGCCTTGCGATGATCCGCCAGGTCGCATCCACCAGTTCCAGGCGACGCTCGTCATGGTCAACAATCTTTGGCACGCTGGCGCTCCCCCGGAAACTTTTTTATGTCGAACTCTTGTGATCCATCTTACGGACGGTTTATTCTCTACAACTATAGAAAATAAAAATCCGACCTGCCAAGGTCCCGGACAAAAGGCCGTCATGACACCCTCCCCAACTGACACGCTTACGCCGCATTGCCTGACCCCGTTCAGTCTGGTGACGGGCGCTGAAATCACCGAGGTCCAGGGCATCCTTCGCGCCGGGGGACTGCTTGGCCCGGAGAAGCGGATTGCCTACCTGGGCCTGCTGGAACCGGCCCGGGGCGCATCCCCGACTGCGGAGTCGAACGCGGCGGACCGCCGCTTCCGCGTGTTCATCCACGATGTGTCCGGCGGGCGTCCCCTGGACGTGACTGTCTCGGTCTCGAACGGCGTGGTGACCTCCGCCGTCGAACTCGACACCGCCGCTACCGGCGAACTGCCTGTCCTGGAAGAGGAGTTCGAAGTCGTCGAGCAGCTCCTGGCGGCCGACGAACGGTGGCTCAAAGCCCTCGCGGAACGCGGGCTCGACGTCGGCAAGGTCCGGGTTGCACCGCTGTCCGCCGGCGTCTTCGAGTACCCCGAGGAGAGGGGCCGCCGCATCCTCCGCGGACTGGCCTTTGTGCAGGAGTTTCCAGAGGACAGCGCCTGGGCGCATCCGGTGGACGGGCTGGTTGCGTATGTCGACGTCGTCAGCAAGGAAGTCACGCAGGTCATCGATCTCGGAGCCATGCCGATTCCCGCCGAACACGGCAACTACACCGATCCGGAGCTGACCGGCCCGCTGCGCACCACGCAGAAGCCCATCAGCATCACCCAGCCTGAGGGACCCAGCTTCACGGTCACCGGCGGCAACCACGTGGAGTGGGAAAAATGGAGCGTGGACGTCGGCTTCGACGTCCGCGAAGGCGTGGTGCTGCACAACCTCGCCTTCCAGGACGGTGAGCGGAAGCGTCCCATCATCAACCGCGCGTCCATTGCCGAGATGGTGGTGCCGTACGGCGACCCGTCCCCCATCCGGTCCTGGCAGAACTACTTCGACACCGGCGAATACCTGGTGGGCCAGTACGCCAACTCGCTGGAACTCGGCTGCGACTGCCTCGGCGAGATCACGTACCTCAGCCCGGTGATCAGCGACGCGTTCGGCAACCCGCGTGAAATCCGCAACGGTATCTGCATGCACGAGGAGGACTGGGGCATCCTGGCCAAGCACAGCGACCTCTGGTCCGGCATCAGCTACACCCGCCGCAACCGCCGCCTGGTGATCTCCTTCTTCACCACCATCGGCAACTACGACTACGGCTTCTACTGGTACCTCTACCTCGACGGGACTATCGAGTTCGAGGCCAAAGCCACCGGCGTCGTGTTCACCAGCGCCTTCCCCGACGGCGGATCGGACAATATCTCCCAGCTCGCCCCTGGGCTGGGAGCGCCCTTCCACCAGCACCTCTTCAGCGCCCGTCTTGACATGGCCATCGACGGCTTCACCAACCGGGTGGAGGAGGAGGACGTGGTCCGGCAGCTCATGGGTGAAGGCAACGAACGCGGCAACGCATTCTCGCGGAAGCGGACTGTCCTGGCCCGGGAATCCGAAGCCGCCCGGGAAGCCGACGCCCGCAGCGGACGGACCTGGATCATTTCCAACCCGGACTCGCGGAACCGGCTGGGCGAACCCGTGGGCTACAAGCTGCACGCCCAGGGCCAGCCCACGCTGCTCGCGGATCCGGACTCCTCCATCGCCCGCCGGGCGGCGTTCGCCACCAAGGACCTGTGGGTGACCCGGTTCGCGGAGGACGAGCGTTACCCCACCGGGGATTTCGTGAACCAGCATTCCGGCGGTGCCGGACTGCCGGCTTACATCGCACAGGACCGCGACATCGACGGCCAGGACATCGTGGTGTGGCACACCTTCGGGCTGACCCACTTTCCCCGGATCGAGGACTGGCCCATCATGCCGGTGGACACCGTCGGCTTCAAGCTCCGCCCGGAAGGCTTCTTCGACCGCAGCCCGGTGCTGGACGTGCCCGCGGGCCCGAAGCCTGCCGCCGGCGGACACTGCCACGGCTAGGCCAACGCCATGACAGTCCTGCGGGGATGGGGCCGCACCGCCGTCCCCAACCCCGGGCTACGGCCGGCGCTTCATCCCCGCATTGTTGCCGCGGCGACTGCCGGATCCTGCGTGGTGCATCTCTGGCTCGTCGCGGGCAGCCATCACGGGCTTTGGCTGAACCTGCTGATGCTCGCCATGGTGGGAGTCTGCCTGCCGTGCGCCGTGCATATCTGGCGGGACGGCCGGCCGGGTGCCCTGCGGCAGGTGATGGCGTGCGGCCTGGCAATGACGGTGCTGCATGCCGCCCTGCTGATGGGCGGTGCAGGTTCCGGCCACGGGGCCGGTCCGGCCGGCGGGGCCGGTTGGGCGTCCGGCCACAGCCATGGGGCGGCCGCCCTGCCGGCGGCAGCAGCCGCCGGATCCGCAGCAGGCTCCGGGGCTGAAATATTGCTGGCCGTCATCGCCGTGGAAATTACGACGGCGCTGCTCGCCGCGACGCTGCTGGCCCGCCTCCGCCGCCTGTGACGTTGCAGGCCCGGTGGTTGAGCCTCTCAAAACCCGCGGGTTCGAGAGGCTCAACCACCGAGGCCCTAGGGGACGGGGTTGCCCAGTTCGCGCAGTGGCGTTTTGTGGGTCTCGCGGGCCCACAGTGCTCCGGCAACAGCGAGGAGCGAGGATGCCGCCACGATCCAGGCTGCCGGACCCCAGTTGGCCTTGGCTGCACCCACCAGTGCGGTTCCCAGCAGCGGCGTGAAGCCGGCGCACAGGATGCCGACCTGCAGCCCGATGGCCATGCCGGAGTACCGCACCTTGACGTTGAACAGCTCGGAGAACCATGCCGGGTAGATGGCGTTGGACATGGCATAGGTACCGGCGGTGATCAGGGTGCTGGCGAGGAAGATCATGGGGATGTTGCCGGTGGAGATAACGGAGAAGTAGACAAAGATCATGGCGCCGGATCCGAGTACGCCGGCGATAAAGACAGGGCGCCGGCCGAACTTATCCGACAGCCCGGCCATCAGCGGCTGGGTGGCGATGGCGATTACGTTGCCCAGGATACTGACCCACAGCATGGTCGAGGCGGGAACCCCGACTGACACGGCGTAGGCCAGGCCGAAGGACTGCATAAAGGTGTTCGTGACCGTTTCGAAGGACATCAGGGCCACCTGGAAGAACTGGGCCGGGTGGGTCTTGAACATCTTGGCGAAGGGGAGCTTCGCCAGTTCGCCGTGATCGTGCTTCTCCTCGAAGACCTCGGGTTCCTCGAGGGAACGGCGGACCATGTACGCCACGAACAGCACGATGACGGAGAGCCAGAACGGGATCCGCCAGCCCCACGCCAGCCGGTCCGCCTCGTTCATGGCAGCCACCGGAAGGAACGCCAGGGAGGCCAGCACGATGCCGAAGGAAATGCCGCTCATGGCAAAGCTGGCGAAGAAACCGCGCCGGCCTGTGGGAGCTTCCTCGGTGGTCAGGGCCGAGGCCCCCGCGGTTTCAGCGCCCGCCGAGAGGCCCTGCATGAGGCGGAGCAGCACCAGCAGGGCGGGCGCCCAGTAGCCGGCCGTGTTGAAGTCCGGCAGGACGCCGATCAGGAATGTGGCAGCACCCATCAGGACCAGGGTGAGGACCAGGGTTGCCTTGCGGCCGATCTTGTCGCCGAGGTGCCCAAAGAAGACTGCACCAAAGGGACGGGCCACATAGGCCACGCCGAAGGTGGCGAAGGAGGCGAGCAGTGCAACGGTGGGGTCACCCGAGGGGAAGAAGATCTTCGAGAAGATCAGCGATGCCGCCGTGGCGTAGATGAAGAAGTCATAGTACTCAAGGGCGCCGCCAAGGAAGGCGGCCAGCGCGGCCTTCCTGGCCCGCTTGAGCCTGCGTTGCGTCTCTGCGGCCTCTGCGGCGGTTGCAAGATTGGTCATTCTGATGGTCCTTCCACACTGAAAGACGGGTGATGGGCTGATGGGAAGCAATCTCAGTTGTGCGCATTGCGAACAGCTGTGCGGTATGCGATTACGAAATAGCGTACCGCAGAGTGAGGCGCCTCACAACGCCTCTACGACGGCCATGCG
This sequence comes from Arthrobacter oryzae, assembly GCF_031454875.1. Taxonomy (GTDB): domain Bacteria; phylum Actinomycetota; class Actinomycetes; order Actinomycetales; family Micrococcaceae; genus Arthrobacter; species Arthrobacter oryzae_D. The sequence goes on along the minus strand of NZ_JAVDRQ010000010.1, from coordinate 94,845 downwards.
CCAGCGCCTCGTCGGGGCGCGCTCCGGGGAAGGCTGACCTCAGGCGGTGGACGAGGCCCGCGGAGTCCGCTGGGGTTATCCGGATATGATCGGAATAAGCCTGCAGCCAACCGCCTGTGGGGCCGAAGGTGAGCTTCAGGGAGGGCGAGCGATTCCATGGCGGAGCAACCCGCGTACTTCGTGAAGTCGGTAGAGAAGGCCTTTGACGTGCTTAGGGCCTTCTCCCCGGACGAGCCCCGCCTGACCGTCTCCCGGGTGGCCGCGAAATCGGACATGACCAGGGCCTCCGCCCGGAGGTTCCTGCTGACGCTGTCAGACCTCGGCTACCTTCGCGCCGACGGCGCCTACTTCGAACTGACGCCCAGGTCGCTGGACATTGGACAGTCGTTCCTGGCAAATCTGGCGCTCCCCAGGATCGCGGAGCCGCATCTCAAATCGCTGGCCGCGGACCTCAACGAAACCACGTCGCTGTGCATCCTTGACGGCACAGACGTTGTTTATGTCGCATGCGTCCCGTCACCGCGGCTCCTGAGCGTTTCCATCAGTGTGGGCACCAGGTTTCCCGCCTGGGCCACGTCCATGGGGCGGGTGCTGCTGGGTGCGCTGTCCGAGGCCGAGCTCAGGAGTTACTTCGATTCCGTCCAGCTGCAGCGGTTCACCGAGCGCTCGATCGGCAGCCTCGAGCAGCTGCAGGCCGAGGTGGAACAGGCCCGCGCCAAGGGATGGTCCATGGTTTCGCAGGAACTGGAGGAAGGCCTCCGCGGCGTCGCCGTTCCGGTCTGGCGCGGAAACGACGTCGTTGCTGCCGTCAACGTGTCCCTGCAGACCCACCGGGCGCCCGCGGAGGCCATCGAAAAAACAGTCGTGCCGCTCCTGCAGGACGCCGCCCGACAGATCGGCCACGACTACGGCGGCCGCGCCACCGAACCACACAGCACTGCCACCCGGGGATGAAATGATCACACGCACTGACGTCGATGAAGCTGCTGCCAGGATTGCCGGGCTGGTGCGCCGCACGCCCGTCATCGAAGCGGACCAGGGGAGTTTCCCCGGGAATGTCTGGCTGAAGTGCGAGTTCATGCAGCACACCGGGACGTTCAAGGCCAGGGGTGCGTTCAACCGCGTGCTTTCCTGCCGTGAACGGGGCGAGCTGAAGGAGGACGTGGGCATCGTGGTGGCGTCCGGCGGCAATGCCGGCCTCGCCAACGCCTATGCCGCGGCCCGGGCCGGTGTGCCGGCCGCCGTCTTTGTCCCCGAGACCGCGCCCGCCATGAAGGTGAAGAAGCTCCGGGAATCCGGGGCGTCCGTCATCCAGCGCGGCGCTGAATATGCGGTCGCCTACGATGCTGCCGTCGCGTATGCCGCCGAAACCGGTGCCGTGTACTGCCACGCCTACGACCAGCCGGAAATCGCCGCGGGGGCGGGCACCGTCGGTTCGGAACTTCTGGAACAGCTGGATGGCGTTGACACCGTGCTGGTGGCTGTGGGCGGCGGGGGACTGATGGCCGGGATCGCGGCCGCCGTCGAGGGGCTGGCCAATGTGGTGGGCGTTGAGCCCGCCGCGGCTCCCACGCTCCACGCCGCGCTGAAGGCGGGAGAGCCGGTGGATGTCGCTGTCTCAGGCGTTGCCGCCGACTCGCTCGGGGCGCGGCGGATCGGACAGATCGGCTTCGAGGTTGCCGTCAGGACCGGCGTGAAGAGCGTGCTGGTGTCCGACGACGAGATTGTCGCCGCCCGCTCGCAGCTCTGGGCCGATTACCGAATGGTGGTGGAGCACGGCGCGGCGGCCGCCTTTGCCGCGCTGACCTCGGGGGCCTATGTCCCGGCGGACGGTGAACGCGTAGCTGTGATCCTGTGCGGCGCCAACACCGACCCTTCCACCGTCTGATTAGCCCCGTCTGATTAGCCCCGTCTGATTAGCACCGTCGGAATACCGACGTCCGAATTTCCCTGTCTGATGACCGCGGGGTTCCCGCTGCTACGGTCAGATCGCTGCCCGGCCCCCGGGCCGGGCGGAGATCCGCTTTGGCTCCTTGCGGTCTCGGCGGGCGTAGACGCGGGACCGCTGGCTGGACAGGGCCAGGATGAGCAGGATGTCCAGGGTCAGGCCCGGGAGGTTGGTCTGCAGGGTGATGCCTGGACCTCCGTTCGCCACGTCGATGACCTGCAGGCAGATCGCGGCGGTGCTCACGGCCATAGTGAGCGTGCGGGCCCAGTTGCGTCCCAGGAAAACGAGCCAGGCGAGCAGCAGCTCGGCGAGGGCAAAGAGCACCACCACGGCCAGGCCGGCGTAGAGCACCAGCTGCGCCTGGCCGGGGGTGAGGCGGGTGCCGGAGCCATCGGCGGAGCCGCCACCGGACTGAAGCAGCGGTTCGAGGTGTTCGGCCGGGAAGAGCACGATGGACATGGCGAGGGCCGCCGCCGCCAGTGCGCGGCCGGCGACGAGAGCGGCGCCGATGATGGTGGGGGCGGGGCGCCTGTTCCGGCTGTCGCTCGTGAGCCGCGGAACGGCCACACCGGGCGCCGGTGTTCCGCGCAGGTCAATGATGGGCAGATCGCCGTCGGTGGCAATTTCATCGCCCCCGCCGTTGCGGGTGTGATACCCGGTGGAGAAGTCCCGGATCACCCGGACGGCGGCCGACGGTTCGGCGTCGGAAATGGTCTTGACGATGTGGTCCCGTTCATCGTCCGTATGTTCGTCGATCTTGTGCGTGATCTGGAGTGTGAACAGTGAGAAGCCGACGCTGCGGTCGTACGTGCCGGCGGCCAGCCAGTCCACGGCCACGCCGCCGGGGAGCAGCCAGCCCGGCGGGCAGTGCCAGAAGCGGACATGGTGGCGCTTGCCGGGACTTCCGTCCACTTCCTGCTGGTACGCGAAGTCCTGCTGGCGGCCGAACAGAAACAGGGGGCTGACCGGGGCCTCGAGGTAGCTGCGGCGCAGGACCGTGGATGTGATGATCCGCCAGCTGCCGGCCAGGGTCACGTCATCGGCGATGGTCCAGCCGGCCCGCCGCATGGCCTGATGGAGCTGGGCTTCGGAGCCGAGCAGGCCGACGTTGACCGGATCCCCGAGCAGGCCGTCGCTGGTGCGGGCGCGTCCGATGAAGTAGTCGGGCACGTAGACGCGGGTCAGGATCGAATGGAGCCGGGGCAGGACGAGGTAGGCGAGCATCGCCCAGAAGATGAACGTGAACCAGATCTGGCCCCAGCCCCACTGGAAGCTGAGCTCAAGGAGCAGATAGGTCAACCAGACGGCGGCGACACCACCGACCAGGAAGAAGATCCGGTCCCATACGGTATCCAGTGCGGGGCGCGCTACGCCCGCGACAGGGACCTTCACCGCAGGCCTGGTCATGAGCAAAATGATACTGGAGCCGGTAGTTCGTTCCGTGGGCACAGAGGCCCGGGCTGAGATGCATGGTGATTCCCCCAGAGAATCGTGTGGTGCTGGTTAATCGAGCGGAAGAGTGACCGTGACGCAGGTGCCCTTGCCGGGGGCTGCGTCTACGGTTGCGGTACCGCCGGCTTCGTGGACCGCGATGGACATCAGGAGCAACCCGAAGCCCTGCGGCCGGTTGCCGTTGTGGTCGTTGCGGTCGAAACCGGCGCCGTTGTCCGCCACTGTCAGCCGGATGCCGTGATGCACTGCCGCGAGCCTCACGGTCAGTTCGGTGGCGGCCGCGTATTTGAAGGCGTTGCTCAGGGCTTCCTGGGCAACGTGGTAGAGCAGGGCGGCACTGCCGGCCGGAATCTCGATGCCGTGGTGCGGTGTCTCCCACCGGACCGTGGTTCCCTGGTCCCGGAGCGGAGCGGCTAGCCGGTCTATGCAGCCAGCGAGTCCAAGGGCGTGGAAATCCACCGGACCCTGATCGGTGATGACACCGTGGATCGCGGTGACCTCGTTATCAGCTGGAGCCTTTTTCATGGCTAGTCCTGCTTCCTTGCAGCCTGTGATGCTTTCTTCTCACGGGTGCTGGGTTCCCGCCTGGATGTTATGACTCAAGGGTGGAATGAAAGAATCAGGGGCTCCGCGAGGTTCGCGCAATTTTGGCTCAAGTTCCATTTGGCTCAAGTTGCCCGGGCATTGGCCCGAAGGATGAATCTGCTGGCTTTGAGGTTGAGCTCGGGCAGAAATGGCGGCTATTGTCACGGGGGCGCCGCGGCGCGTGGATAGGGTGACAGGCATGGAACCATTTCTGAAATCAATGCGGCATTGGGGCGCCCCCGTGGCGGCCGTTCTTTTCTTCGCACTCTGGTGCGTGGGCGAAGCGGGAAGGATGGGGCCGTGGCCCGGACTCAACATCTGGCCGGGAACGGTGCCGCTGGTGCTGATGACGGCGGCCATCGCCGTGGCGGTATGGCAGCCGATCGCCTCATTGGCCCTGACTGCCGTCCTGCTGACCGGCCAGTTCTTCTACCTCATCCCGGCGATGTACCCGAATCACTGGGCGATTTACATCGGATCGTTCATCGCCCTGGCGTTCATCCTGTGGACCGGGGCAAAGCGGACGGTCATCATTGCCGTTTCGGCCAACGCGGTCTTCATCGTGGCCATGACGTTCCTGATGATCTCCTGGCGGTACAGCTACGGGGTGGGCTGGTTCTACCCGCTGTACGGCGGTGACCGGGTTGCCTTGCAGGTCCACGGCTGGCAGCTCTTCTCCATCCTGACGCTCATCGCCGCCGGCTGCTCCGCCGTCGGACTCGCGTTGGCCCTCTACCAGGAGCGCGGCAGCCTGTTCCAGGCCCGGAACATTGCCCAGGCGGGCCTGAAGGAAGCGGAAATCGACCTCATCGTGGAGCAGGAACGGACGCGCATTGCCCGGGACCTTCATGATGTCCTGGCGCACTCCCTGGCGGTTATCGCGGCACAGGCCGATGGCACGCGGTACCTGAGCTCGGACCAGCCCAGGGCCGTGCTCAACGCCCTGGAGAATATCGCCAGTTCAGCCCGTGGTGCCCTCGTGGACGCGCAGCGCGTCATCGAAGGTGTGCGCGACGACGGCATGGTGGCGCCGCAGCCGCGGCTCAGTGATGTTGACCCGCTGGTGGACATGATGCGGCAGGGCAGCCTGATGGTCCACCGCAGCGAATCGGGAACTCCTGCGCGGCTGACCGCCGGCCAGGAGCTGGCTGTATTCCGCATCGTCCAGGAGTGCCTCACTAACGCCCTGAAGCACGGTGGCCGCGGCACAGAGGTGCGGGTGCACTTTGACTGGAGCGGCCCCGGGCTTGCACTGCATGTGGCGTCAGCCCTGGCCGACGGGGCAGCAACACCGGAAACCGACGGGCCCGCGCGGGTGGGTCGAGGTATACCCGGTATGCGCGAGCGGGCGTACTTGGCGGGAGGCTGGGTAACAGCCGGGCCCGACGGCGAGCAGTTCCGGGTGACCGCGTTCGTCCCCTACGGGCTGCACCCCGCAGGGGATGGCGGAACAGCCGCCGGCGGAGGGGACAGTGAGGGCGGTAACGACGGCGAGGACGGCGTGGAGCCGTTCACGGAGCCACTGGACGCGGTGCAGCTGGATGCAGCGGAATTGGACGCGGCGCAGCTGGACGCGGTGCAACTGGACGCTGCGCAATTGGACTCGGCGCAGCAAGACCCAAGGCAGCTGGAAGCTGCGCCACGGGAAGCCGCCCGCGAAGGCGCACAGCCCAAAGCGGCCGTCCGTGGGTGATGCCGCCGGCCGCATCTCGGTGGCGCTCGTGGACGACCAGCCGCTCTTCCGTTCCGGAATCCGGATGCTCATCGAGAGCCAGGCGGACATGGAGCTTTCCGGGGAGGCCGCGGACGGCGAACAGGCCGTGGCGCTCGCCGCGGAGCGGAACCCCGACGTGATGCTGATGGACCTACGGATGCCGGTGCTCGACGGCGTCACCGCCACACAGCGCATCCTGCGGCAGGCGGATTCCGAGGGCGGGAGCAAACCAAAGATCATCGCCCTCACCACCTTCAACCGGGACCAGGCGGTGGTGGAGGCCGTTCAGGCCGGGGCGAGCGGATACCTGCTCAAGAGCGCGGAACCCGAATTCCTCCTGGCGGCCATCCGCACTGTCCATTCCGGCTACTCCGTGATTGCGCCCGGCTCCGTCCATGACCTATTTCAGCATGCGGCCCGCACGCTGCCCTCCGCCGGGCCGGACCTCTCCGTCCTCGAGGTGCTGTCAGCGCGTGAACGCGACGTCTTCCTGCTGGCGGCAAAGGGACTGACCAACGCCGAGATGGCGGATAGCCTGTTCGTTTCCGAGGCCACCGTCAAGACCCATCTGCGCAGCGTGCTGGACAAGCTGGGGCTCCGCACCAGGCTCCAGCTCGTGGCCTTCGCCTACGAACGGCGGCTGCTGGGGTAGGGATCCGCGGTGGCCCTGATCTATGGCCCCGGCCTCCAAGGATCGCAAACTCTGGCGCCGGCCTGGAAGGATTGCCAACTCTGACACCGGCTTGTTGGACGCCGGCTTTATTGTCGGTGCCCGCTGTCATGCTGTGGGTATGAAAGACAGCGCAGTCGTGGAGACGTTGGAGGCCATCAGTGCCTCCGCCGCTGCGATGGCTGTGGCGTTCCGCCAAAGAACGGAGTACCCGGGCCAGGATGGTGCGGACCCGCTTCGGAAGCAGGCTGATGCTTTCCTGGACGGGCTGACGGGCGTGGCCGGGATGGAAGCCCAGCTCGCGGCCGTAAGAGTTCATTGCGCCGCCGGATATGCCGGCACCGACGCGGCAATGGCGCCGCCGGCCGCATCCCCACAGGAACACACCGCGCAGGTGATGTCCGTGACCGCTGAGGTGGCCTGCGCCCTGACCATCAGCGAACGCAGCGCCGGCGCACTGCTGGATGAGGCCCACGCCCTGACCACCCTCCTGCCGCTGACGCTGGCCGCGCTGCAGGCCGGAACCGTGTCCTGGCCGCATGCGCGGGTGATGTGTGATGAAACCACCGGGCTGGAACCCGCCGCGGCCGCTGCGTTGGAGGCGCATTTCCTGGACCCCGCCGCGGCGGGCCCGGCGCGTGGCTGCCCGGTCGGGGACCTGACGCCCGGACGGTTCCGTGCCAAAGCCCGCACCTGGCGGGAACGGCACCACCCGGTCAGCATCGAAACCCGCCACCGCAAAAGTGCCGCGGACCGGCGGCTGGAATACATCCCGGACCGGGACGGCATGGCCTGGCTCTCCGCCTACCTGCCCGCCCACACTGCGGCCGGGATCTGGGACCGCACCAGCGCCGCCGCACGCGCCCTCCAAGGACCCTCCGAACACCGCACCCTCACCCAACTGAGGGCCGACGTTGCCGCTACCTTGTTCCTCACGGCCGGTACCGCAGCTGACGGGACTGAGGGTGCTGACTGGGCTGACCGTGCCGACAGGGCTGAGGGCGCTGACCGGGCTGAGGGTGCCCTTGCGGGTTCCCGGCGGGCCGGTGATGTCCCGTCGCCTGCCGCGCAGGTCCTCGTTACCGTCCCGGTCTTCTCCCTCCTCGGCCTGACCGAGGAACCGGCCATTCTGTACGGATACGGACCGATCCCGCCGTCCATGGCCCGCCGCCTCGTAGCCGACGGCGCCTCCTCGCTTCGGCGGGTCCTGACCGACCCACGCGACGGGGCGCCGCTGGAAATCGGACGCAGCACCTACCGGATCCCGAAAACGTTGCGCCAATGGCTCCGGCTCCGCGACGGACGGTGCCCCTTCCCGGGCTGCAACAACTACTCCCTGGACAACGAGGCCGATCACCTCCTGGCCTGGTCCGACGGCGGGACCACCGGCATCAGCAACCTCGGCCAGCCCTGCCGCAGGCACCACCGACTCAAGCACACCACAGCATGGAAACCGGTCGGAGCCACCACCCACGAACCACCCGGCTGGACCTCACCTGCCGGACGAAGCTATCCCAGCGAACAACAGGACTGGGAACCACCCGACTGGCCGGAGCTGATGGACCCGTTGGCCAGCCCCGCGGGCTCAGCGGACCTGGACCCGCCACCGCCTGTGAATCTTCTACCGGTGGATCCCTTGCCCGACTGGGCGGTATTCACAGCGGCCTAGGATCGCTCCTGCCTTGGCTGCTCGCATCACCTTCGTGGCGGGTCACCGCCCTGCCTTGGCTGCAGCTGGATGCCCACGGCAGTTGAGGGCCCATCCGAGGGGACGCGCGTCGGATTAGGGCGTCGGACTCTGGCTTCGAACTCTGGCTTCGAACTCTGGCCGGACACCCGGTGAGGTGGGATTGTTAAGCTTGGCGGAGGGAAGCACCGTGACTCCCAAGCAACTGGTACTGGTAGTGGCTGCCACCGTGGGCGTCCTGGCCCTGGTGCTGATCTCGATCGACTGGGCGCCTGCGGCACTGCAGGATCCGGCGCGGACCCTGGGAGTCCTCAACGCCCAGGGGGTCATCCGCTGGGGCGAGAACCCTGACCGGGCCCCCTTCTCCGTCTTCGAGCTCACCCTCTTCATCGCCGTCGGGCTGGCTTTTGTGCTGGCAGGGGTGACGGCATGGCAGACCCGGCCCAACCGGAATCCCGGCCTGCTCCTGGTGGTCGCCGGGCTGCTGTGGCTGGCGGCCGGCGTGCGGCGGTCCAGTGATCCGGTCCTGTTTACGGTGGGTGTGGGGCTGACGCTGATGTACCAGCCGCCGCTGCTGCAGCTGGCCCTGAGCTTCCCGTCGGGAGTCCTGCGCTCGCGCGCGGAACGCGGTGCGGTGGTCTTCTTCTTTGCCGCCTGGGCGGTCATCGCGGCCGCCAGCTGGGCATTTTTTGATCCTCGGCTGCACGTCGCCGCCGGGCAGTCCACGTCCCGGAACCTGCTGCTGCTGTGGGACAGTCCGCAGCTCACCAACGCCATCGGGGACGTGGCCAGGATTGTTCAGGTGGGCGTTGGCCTGGCCATTGTGGCCGTCCTGGTTTCCCGTTGGCGATCAGGGTCGTCCGCGTACCGGGCTGCTTTCCTGCCGCTGTGGCTGGCCGTGATCATCAAGACGGCATCCACGGTCTGGGCAACCCTGGCTGTGGTCCAGCTGACGGGATCGCTGTCCAACGAGGCCCTGCTGTGGCAGTACCCGGCGACGGCCATGGTGCCGCTCGCCGTCCTGCTGGGCCTGTGGCGGTACCGGTTCGCGCGCGGCGCGCTGAGCGACTTGATGGTGGAGATCGGCATGGCGCCGGTCAGCGACCGGCTCATCCGCGCCCTGCGCAGATCGGTCCGGGACCCCTCCCTCAGCCTGTGGCGGTGGTCGCCCGCGTTGTCGGGATTCGTGGACGACGACGGCGTGCCCCGCGCCGTCCCGGAGGACGGTTCCGGGCGGGCGGCCATGGTGCTGGAACGCAACGGAGCTCCCGTCGGGGCGCTGGTCTTCGACGAAGCCCTGAGGGACCAGCCGCAGCTGCTGGCCGCCGTGCGGAGCGCCACGTCCCTGGCCCTGGACAACCAGAACATGGAGCAGCAGCTGCGCGACCAGCTGATCGAAGTCCGCCGCTCCCGGGAGCGCATCGTCACCGCCGGGGACGCCCGGCGTCGTGAGCTGGAACGGGACCTCCACGACGGTGCGCAGCAGCGTTTGGTCGCCGTATCCATGGACCTGGCCAGGGCGAGGCGAGCCTCGAATCCCGCGGAGATGAAGGAACTGGTGGACCACGCCAGTGACGAGCTTGCCGTTGCCCTGGCCGAACTGCGTGAACTGGCGAGGGGCGTCTATCCGCCGTCCCTGCGGGAAAGGGGCCTGGCCGGCTCGCTCACGGCGCTTGCGGAGCGCTCCGCGCTGCCCATCCAGCTGGACGTCGACCTGCCGCAAAGGCCTCCGCCGCCTGTGGAACTCGCGGCGTACTTCATCTGCGCCGAGGCCGTGACCAATGCGGCCAAACACGCCCGTGCCTCCACCCTGCTGATCGGGGTCAAGGGCACGGAAGCCCAACTCAGCCTGCACGTCACGGACAACGGGATCGGCGGTGCCAGCGCAGGCGCAGACGGCGGGCTGTTGGGATTGGCCGACCGGGCCGCGGCGCTGGGCGGGTCCCTTACCGTCACCAGCCCGGCAGGCCACGGAACCACCGTGGCTGCAACGCTGCCGTTCGCGGCGGATCCAATGGAGGACATGCCATGACACTGCGTGTAGCCATCGCGGACGACTCGGCGCTGCTCCGCCGGGGACTTGCCGCCCTGCTCAGTTCCGAAGGGCTCGAGGTGATCTGCGAGGCCGCGGATGGCCGGGAACTGCTGGAGTGCGTTGCCGCCCTGCGGCCCGATGTGGCCGTCGTCGACATCCGCATGCCGCCCACCTTCACCACCGAAGGCATCCAGGCCGCCACCTCCATCCGGCGAGACCAGCCCGGAACGGGGGTGCTGCTGCTGTCCCAATACGTCGAGACCGAAAACGCCATGTCGCTCTTCGGGAACGGAGCAAAAGGGCTCGGTTACCTCCTCAAGGAGCGGGTCTCCGACATTGACGACTTCATCGATGCCCTGCACCGCGTGGCGGCCGGCGGCACCGCCGTCGATCCTGAACTGGTGGCCCGCATGGTGGCCCGGCCGCACAACGGCCAGCAACGCGAGGACGAGCTCAGCAGCCGGGAGCGGGATGTCCTGGAGCTGATGGCGGAGGGGCGCACCAACCAGGCAATCGGCAAGACCCTGTTCCTGGGGGAGCGGACGGTGGAAGCCCACATCCGAAGCATCTTCCTGAAGCTCGGGCTGCGGCCGGAACCCGAGGACCACCGCCGGGTCCTTGCCGTCCTCACCTACCTGCGCCAGCAGTAGCAAACCGGCGGCAGCCCTTTTCGGGGCTGCCGCCGGTTGGTTGGCTGGTTGGACGTAGAGCTGGTTGGTCGCCCTGCTAGTCCCCGACGGGGGCTAATTCGAGGGCCTGGTTCGAAGCTGGTTCGACGGAGCTAGTTCGACATCGACGTCGTGCCGCTGCCGGTCCAGCCGGTGAACGGCGACCAGACACCGTTGGCACCTTCCTGGTGGCGGACCTTGTGGTAAACCTCCTCGTTGCCGATCTCGGTGTTGGTCAGGGTGCGGACATTGTGGATGGTGTGCCAGCCGTTGGCGGGGCCGAGGTAGCGGCTGAACGCAGAGTTGCCGAGGTGGTCGTCACCGTTGGGCCAGTCGTCGCTCTCCCAGCGCTGCTGCTCGATGTAGACGGAACGGTTGGCTGCGCAGTAGACGTTGACCCGGTAGTCCACCAGCTTGGTGCCGGAGGAATTGAATCCGGCAAAGATGGGCTTCAGCGGCACCACCTGGCAGGCGTAGTTGGTAGTGGCGGCCTGGGCGGGTGCGGCCAGGGCGACGCCACCCGCGGCCAGTCCCAGCGTCATTGCCGAGACGAGCGCGATCTTGGCGCGGGAGGGACGGGACTTCCTTGTTCCGGCGGTCATGGACATGAGTTCTTGCTCCTATTGGGGGTGGGGTGGTTTCCGGTTCCGGGATGCTCTCCTGATCCGGTGTTTCCATGGTGCGCGCGGGGTCCTGCCCGTGACTTCCGTGCTAGCACTGTTTGTGCCGTGCGGCTTTGCGCCTGCGGATGCCGGGGCGGTTCCAGCGATCCGGCGGACATGATCAGCTTGCTTATTATTTCCGGGCTTAATAGGGTTAAACGCGTAAGGCATCAACTCTCGGCGGGGATGGCCGGCCGGCGTAACGGCTGCGCACGCGCCCCGCTCCAGCAAGAGGAGGACATATGTCAGCGCACAATATTGCAGGCAAGAAGGTTGCGTTCCTGCTGACCGACGGCGTGGAGCAGGTGGAGCTGACCAGCCCCTGGAACGCCGTGAAGGAAGCCGGCGGTGAGCCCACCCTGGTGGCACCCAAGGCCGGGAAGCTGCAGGGCTACGACGGCACCGAAAAGGGCGAGAAGTTCGACGTCGACATCACTGTGGCTGAGGCCAATGCCTCCGATTTCCATGCGCTGGTGATCCCCGGCGGAGTGGTCAACGCCGACCACCTGCGCGTGGACAAGGACGCCCAGACCTTCGCCCGCAGCTTCTTCGAACAGCACAAGCCGGTGGCTTCCATCTGCCACGGGCCCTGGCTCCTCATCGACGCCGGCGTGGTCCGCGGCCGCAAGCTGACCTCGTACCACACGCTCCAGACCGACCTGAAGAACGCGGGCGCGGATTGGCGCGACGAGGAAGTGGTGGTGGACCAGGGCTTCGTCACCAGCAGGCACCCCGGCGACCTCAAGGCTTTCAACGACAAGCTGCTTGAGGAGATCGAAGAAGGCGAGCATGCCGGCCAGACGGCCTAAGCAGCGCCACGCACAAACGCAAACTTGGGACGCGCAAAAGGGAGGGGCCCGACGGCGGCAATTGCCGCCGTCGGGCCCCTCCCTTGTGCTGAAGTGTCTAAGGGCCTGCCTAGTCGCTGGAACTCGGTTCCGTGGTGAGCCCGCGGTCGTCTCCGGTTTCCTTGTCCTGCTCCTCGGCAGGTCCCGGAGGGTTGGTGCCGCCGGCCTCGGGAGAGCCGGCTCCGGCGGAGCGGGCATCAACGGGGCCGGGGCCGGCATGGCGGCCGGCGGCCTGGTCCGCGGGCCTTTCCCTCGGCGTGGGGTTCGATCCGTCCTCCACGCCGTCGCTCACGATGTCTTCGGATTCGTTGTGTTCCGTGCTCATGGACTGCTCCTGATCTTGCGGTGTCGGATCTGTCCGGCCTGCTCTAAGCACCGGCCCTTGTACCAAGCGGACTTACCGCTCCACGCTACAGCCGGGGGACAGGTGCGTACAGGCAAGGACCATGGCGTGTTCCTACGCGATCGATGCCCATTGCCGCAGTTCCCGGGTTTCGCCGTAGGGGACGTCGCGGCTCACGGCGACGGTGTAGGTGGAGAAGCCGGTCTGGGTGACCAGCACGCCGTGGCGGCGCTCCTGCATGGCGTGCCGGAGGGCAATGTCCACGGCGCTGTTGAGGTCGTTTTCGATGGTGACGGGATCGTGGGCAATGATCTCGAGGAGGATGTCGGAGTGGTGCTTGATCATGGGATGCTCTCTTTCGCGGTGTAGGGGCAGGGGCGTCTGAGGATGGATTTGGTGAGGGCTGTTTCCTGGGGAAATTGGGTAGGACAAAGAAATGCCGGCTAAGGCTGGAAGTGATTCGAGGATGCCCGGCATTCTGTGATGGGGCTGGGCCGGCGCACTGCGTCCGGCGGGGGATCGGGAACGTTATGTCGTTCCTGCGGATCCACCCCTAGTGTGGCGGACCGGCGGGCCGCAGGGCAATCATTTCGGCGGAATTTGTTTTGTGTGCTGCATCACAGTCGCCTGCGGGCCTGGAGAATAGGGAAGGGGCCGACGGCGGGTAGTTCCCGCCGTCGGCCCCTTGCCCTGGTGTTGCCCCGTACTTAGCGCGTCGCCAGGTGCTCGCCTGCGGCGAAGGCGCGGGTGATGGCCGAACCCAGGGTGGCGCCGCCGCCGGGATAGTTGTTGCGGAACACGCTGGCGGAGACGTTGCCTGCGGCGTAAAGCCCGGGAATCGGCTGCCGGTGGCGGTCCAGGACCCGGCCGTCGAAGTCGGTTTCCAGGCCCCCCGAGGTGCCAAGCACTCCTGCCGAAACGGGCACCCCGTAGAACGGGGCGGTGTCCAGCGGGGCCAGGCAGGGGTTGGGGGTGTTGCCCGCATCGCCGAGGAAACGGTCCTGGGGAGTGTCCCCGCGGTGGAACTCCGTGTCGACGCCGGCGGATGAATCGGTGTTGAACCGCGCCACCGTGGCGCCAAGGCCGGCGGGGTCGATCCCGAGTTTCCCGGCCAGTTCCTCCAGCGAGTCCCCGGAGGCCATCCAGTCGGCCGGCGACCCGGGCGTGGAACCGGCCACCGGATACCTGGCCATGTAGGTCGAGTCGACCACGAGCCATGCCGGGTTGTTCTGCTGCCGCCCGGTGTGCGGGTTTACCGACGCGAAGACGCGGCAGGCGTCGTGGTAGTTCAGTGCCTCGTTGACGAACCGCTTTCCCGCGGCGTTCACCAGGATGGAACCCGGCAGGGTCATCTCCACGTTGCCCATCCTGCCGGACTGCCGTCCGTCGTACTGATGCTGTGGCGCGGAGATCACCGGGACACCCCAGATGGCCGTCATGTCCGCTACCGCTGCGCCGTTCTTCAGGCCCAGTTCCAGCCCGTCGCCCTCGTTGGACGGCGCGCTGATGGGTGTCACGGGGAAGGGCAGGAACGCCTTGCGTAGCCGGGGATTCCATTCAAATCCGCCGGAGGCCAGCACGACGGCGGCCGCCTCCACTTTCCTGCCGGGTCCCGGCGTCGCCGTCCCTTCCAGTGTCACCTTCCCTTCCAGAGCCACCGTCCAGCCGCCTCCATTGCGGACCAAGTCAGCAACCGGCGTCTCCGCGGCGATGTGGACACCGCGATCCAGTGCGCTCGCGAGCAACCGCCCCACGAGGGCCCCTCCCATGGTCCGGACCCCGGTGGCTGCCCGGCGGGCGAGCAGCGCGGGGTCCGCGGCGCGGCCGTTGAGCTGGTCGCGTTCGGTCATGGTCAGCAGCGGAAAGTACGACGATGGCCGGATGGTGTCCGCCAGGCCCGGGTACGCCGACGGATCGAACGCGTCGTTGTCCAGGCCCCTTCCGCCGTCGGCCGCTCCGTTCCACTCCATGTGGTAATCCGGACGGGCTATAGGGGCCATGGACACCCGGGTGCTATTACAGAGGTATTCGACGGCGCGCGGCGCGGTGCGGACGTACCAGTCGATTTCCGCCGGGGACAGCACATGTCCGGCAGCTTCGCTGAGGTAGGCCACCGCGTCATCGTGGCTGTCACTGAAGCCTGCGTCGCGGGCCAGGTGGTTGTTCGGAGCCCATACCACCCCGCCGCCTGCAGCAGTGGTGCCGCCCAGCAGTGCCGCCTTCTCGGCCACCAGCACGCTCAGTCCGGCGTCAGCCGCGCGGATTGCCGAAACCAGGCCGGCCGCACCGCTGCCTGCCACCACGACGTCATACCCGGCGGCCAGCTGCTCCAGCGGCGTGAGGACGCCGTGCGTGTTCGGGCCGTTGCTCATGCGGATGCTCCCGAGAGTGTTGCTTCGACGGAAAATTCGCTGATTGATCGCTGGCTGGCACGGGCCCGGGCGGCAGGCATATCGATGAGGATCTTGCCCACCTTCTCCGTGCGGTTGCGCATCAGCTCGTAGGCCTGCTGCAGCTCCTCGAACGCAAAGCGATGGGTCAGGAGGGCGCGGCCCTCGTCCGGGTGGCGGGCCAGGAGGGCCAGCCCGTCCGGGATCAGGTTGAGGCTGTTGCGGCTGCCCAGCAGGTCCAGTTCCTTGAAGGGAATGTCCTTCATGGGCACGGTGGCAGAGCGTGCCGAGATGCCCACCTGGACGATGCGGCCCGCGCTGGCCACCAGTCGAATGGCGTTCTCCAGCGAAGATGGCGCACCGGTGGCCTCAAGGACCAGGCCGGGCCCGTACCCATCGGTGAGCCGATCCAGGCGCGTCTTCTGTTCGGCGTCCGGGAAGCCCTCGGCCGGTGCAACGAGCAGGGTGTCCACTGCGCCGAAGGCGGTTGCCAGTTCCAGGCGGTCAGCTTCGGTGTCCGCGCAGACCACGTTCACGCCCAGGTCGGTCAGGTAGAGGGTAGCGAGCAGCCCGATGGGGCCGCTGCCCAGAACCAGGGCGGTCTCACCTGCCACGGGGCGCCCCCGGTTAACGGCCTGCATGGCGATCGACGCCGGTTCGGCCATGGCGGCGAGCTCCAGTGCCAGGCCTTCGGGCACCGGGCACAGCTTGTCCACCGGGACGCTGAGCAGTTCCACCAGGGCGCCGTCGGAATAGCAGCCGATGCAGCCGATCTTCCGGCAGACGTTGAACCGGCCCGATCGGCAGGGCCGGCACGTCCCGCAGTAGGTCATGGGACTGACGGCAACCATGTCGCCAACGCGGATGCCGGCAGCGTTCCGGCCAACAGATTCCACGACGCCGGAGAACTCATGGCCCTGGACGATGGGCAGGTCCGTGGGATAGTCGTCCTCCCAGATATGCAGGTCGGTGCCGCAGAGCGTGACGTGGTGGACGCGGACCAGGGCTCGGCCCGGTTCCAGGACGGGTGCGGCCACTTCCTCGTAGCGGAGGGTTTCCTTGGCGACGGTCCGTGCGGTCAGCATGGTGCGGCCCTCAATTCCGGCCGGCGTTGCCGGGGTCGGCGCCGAAGAAGATGTTCCATTGCCGGACGGTGCGCTCTTCGATGAGGTTGTTGATAAAGAACGGATCCTGGTCCATGAGTGCTTCCACATCGGCCTTGGAATCGCCCTTGATGATCAGCAGGGCGCCGGGGGCTTCCTCCGGGCCGAATGGACCGCTCTTGACCAGCCGGCCGCCGTCGAACTGGGCTTTTAGGAATTCGACGTGGCGCGGACGGTGTTCGTCGCGGCTGGCGGCCGTGGCGCCGGCATAGGCGTAGGTGACGGCGAAAATTGCCATGGGGGGGTCCTCTTCATTGAGCGGTGATTGCCAGCGATGACGCGGGGCACCCTCCCGGGGCCGGTCACGCTGATGTCACTCAATGGTGGCGACGGAATTGAGACAAGTCCAATACTTACTTGGTCAATAACTATGTGCGAAATGCACATAGTCGACTCATTGTTCCGGCGTTAGGGCGTCGGTGTGGGGAGAACGGTATCGGCGATCTCCAGGGCCAGTTTCAAGGCTGGCGACATGACGGCGGGATTCCACGCGATGCCCGAATTCAGCAGGGGCACTGCGCCGGAGAGCGGACAGAACACGGTGCCGCCCGGCATGATGTCGGCGACTGAGTCCGGCATGAGGCTGACCCCAACGCCGCCGGCCACGAGGGACAGGGCGGTGTACGGGTCTGAGACTTCCTGCACCACGCGGGGCCGGAAACCGGCGGCAGTGCAGGCCGAGAAGATGGCGTCCCGCAGGGTGGATCCCTGGGCGGCCGGCATGGTGATGAAACCGTCCACTGCCAGTTCGGCGAGGCCGATGGAGACCCTGCCTGCGAGGGGGTGGTCTTCAGGCAGTATGGCGCCGAGTGGTTCCACGGCGATGCTCCGGGTGGCCAGCGAGGGCGCGTCCACCGGCAGTCCGATGAAGGACAGGTCCAGGGAGCCGTTGTCCAGCTGGTCGAGGGCATCCTGGGTGAGCAGTCCGCCGGTGAGCGTCAGCGCCAGGTGCGGGTAGCGGTTGCGCAACGCCCTGGTCAGGGGCGGAAGGGTCTTGTGGTTCAGGGCGCCGGAGAAGCCGATGCTGAGCCGGCCGTACACCTCGCCGCTGTCTGCCGTGGCGGCCCGCCGTGCCAGGTCCAGCTCCTCCAGGATCTTCCGGGCATGCGGCAGGAACGCGAATCCGGCGGTGGTCAGCGACACGGCCCTGGTGTTCCTCTCGAAGAGGGCGGTGCCGAGGCTCTTTTCCAGCTTCCTGATGGTCTGGCTCAGCGGTGACTGCGCCATGCGAAGCCGGTGGGCGGCCCGGCCGAAATGCAATTCCTCGGCCACTGCCAGGAAAGCCTCGATCTGCCGCAGTTCCACGCCATTCCTTCCGCTGGTTCCTTGCTCAGGTGTTGTCACGCCAAGGCTATATTGGCAGGAAAGGCGCAGACGACAACCCGGGAGGAACCATGGCGAACTCCGCATCGGGGGAGTCCGTCATCCAGCGCGTCGTCAAGATCCTGGATGCCTTCTCCAAGGGCCGTCCGCGGCTGACGCTTCGCGAGCTGGTGCGCCTCACCGGGATGTCCAGCAGCACGGCCCACCGCCTCGCTAACGACCTTGTGGACAGCGGGCTCCTGAACCGCGGCGAGGCCGGGGACTACGGCGTGGGCATGAAGATGTGGGAGCTCGCCTCGCGCAGCAACCCCTTGGAGGAGTTCCGCCGCCGGGGCCTCCCCTTCCTGGAAGGCGTCCACGCCGCCGTGCGGGAACAGGTGTCCCTGTCCATTCCGGATGTCGAGTCCCGGAGCGTGCTGTACCTGGAACAGCTGGACCAGCACGGCACGGCAACCAACCTGGCGGCGGTGGCGGGCAGGCTGGACATCCACAACACGACATCCGGTATGGCCATGCTGGCGCACATGCCCCGCCATGTGCAGGAACGCTTCCTCGCCGGGCCGCTGGAGAAGACCACGCCGAATACGGAAACGGATCCCGTAAAGATCCGTGCGCATCTGGCACTGATCAGGGAACGTGGCTATGCCCGGATGGCCGGGGTCCTGGTAGCGGAGAACACCGCCTACGCGGTTCCCGTCTTCGGTGAGGGCAACCGCGTGATCGGTGCCATCGCCGTCGTGCTTCCCACAGCCCATGAGAACCCCCATGTCATCCTCCCCGTCCTGGTGGCGGCCGGCCGCGGCCTGTCCCGGACCATGGGTGCGGAACGCCGCCCCTACGGCACCCGGCCGTGGCTGGAATCGGGTCGCCAGGAGATCAAAACCCGGGACGCCGCGAACTAACCTCATCCCGTTGAATGGGATATACGGCCGCGGTTCGTGACGCGGCTCATACAGTTTTTCTTCAGAGCCGAGGCTTCGAAACTTCCCACGGGAACGCCACTCTGAGCTGGCGCCGGCCCCCACCATTCAACCCGTGACACTCAATGAGGAGACACTATGGGACACGTTATGCAGCCCCCGACGGCAGATGCCCAGCAGGCCGTCGCCCTGGACGGGTCGGAAACCCCGCCCGCCAAAATGCCCCGGAAGGCAGCCCTGGCCTCCTTCCTCGGATCAACCCTGGAGTACTACGACTTCTTCATCTACGGAACAGCCGCCGCCCTCGTCTTTCCGAAGATCTTCTTTCCGGGCGGCGATCCCGTGGTGGCCCTGCTCGGAGCCATGGCGACATTTGGAGTCGGATATCTTGCCCGTCCGCTGGGCGGCATCGTGATGAGCCACTTCGGAGACAAGATCGGGCGCAAACAGGCACTGATGATCACTCTCGTGATTATGGGCGTTGCCTCCATCGGCATCGGCTTCCTACCGACGTACGGCCAGATCGGCTACTGGGCCACCGCGTTGCTGCTGGTGGGCCGGCTGGCGCAGGGCTTCTCCGCCGGTGCCGAGGCCGCCGGTGCTTCCACCCTCACCATGGAGCACTCCCCGGAAGGGCGCCGCGGATTCTTCACCAGCTTCGTGATGACAGGCTACGCGTCCGGCATGGTGCTCTCCACGGTCGTCTTCATCCCGCTGGCCGCCCTCCCGGAGGACCAGCTGCTCACCTGGGGCTGGCGCATTCCGTTCTGGCTTTCCGTGGTGGTCCTCGGCGTTGCCTACTGGATCCGTACCCGCCTGGAGGAACCGCCGGTCTTTGAAGAGGTCGTGGAATCGGACAGGCCCAAGGGCATCCCGGCGGCCGAAGTACTCAAGACCCAGTGGCGCGATGTGCTTCGCGTCGCCCTCGTCATGCTGTTCTCCGTCATGCAGACCACCTTCACGGTCTACGCCCTGGCCTACGCCACGGGAAGCTCCATCGGGTTGGACCGGACGCTGATGCTCAGTGTCAACGCCATCACCATCGGCCTGTCCATGTTCACCATCCCGCTGGCCGGCATCATTTCCGACAAGTTCGGCCGCAAGAAGGTGCTCCTGGTCGGTGCCCTCGGCTGCGCTGTTACATCGTTCGGCTACTTCTGGGCCATCAGCGAGCACAATATCGCCTTGATCTTTGTCTTCGGGTTCCTGAACATGTCCGTGTTCTACTCCTGCTGGAACGGTGTCTGGACGGTCTTCTTCCCCGAAATGTTCCCCGCGGCGGTCCGCTACTCGGGGATGGCCATCGGCAGCCAGGTTGGCCTGATCCTGACCGGGTTCGCCCCCGTCATTGCCACGATGCTCGCCCAGCCGGGCCCCGGCGGCTGGATCCCGGTGGCCAGCTTCACGGTGGTCTGCCTGACAGTCTCGGCGATCGCCATTGCGACGGCGCGGGAAACCCACAAGACCCCGCTCGAGGAGCTCGGCCTGCCCCGCAAACGCCGCATCTCCGCCTAGCGCCTGCCGGTTCCGCCCACACGGGCCCCAGACGGGTCCCCCGACGGGTCCGCCCACGCCCACCCACGCACCAGAAAGTTGATTCTTCCGTGATTTCATCAGCATCCGTACCAGCCCGTATCTTCCGCGTCGGCATCGTCGGCTGCGGCGCCATCTCCGGCAACCATCTCAAGGCCTTCGGCGCCCTGGACAACGTCCGGATCGTGGGAGTCTGCGACATCGACCTGGGGCGGGCCCGTGCCACCGCCGAATCCTGGGGTGTCCCGCACGCAGTAAACACCGTGGCCGAGCTCCTGGACCTCGGGCTGGACATCATCTCCGTCTGCACCCCACACCCCACCCACGAGGAAGTGGTGCTGCAGGCGGCTGCCGCCGGAGTCCACGTGCTGTGCGAAAAGCCGATAGCCACCAGGCTGGACGCGGCGGAACGAATGGTCGCTGCATGCGAGGAGGCCGGGGTTCAGCTGGGCGTGCTGTTCCAACGGCGTTTCTGGCCCGCTGCCCAGCGGATCCGTTCCGCCATCGACGACGGAACACTTGGCAAGGTCATCATGGCCCAGTGTTCCGTGATGCTGCACCGCGCCCCGGAGTACTACTCCCGCGATGCCTGGCGGGGCACTTGGGAGAACGACGGCGGGGGTGTGCTGATGACGCAGGCCATCCACCAGATCGATCTGCTGCAGTGGTATCTCGGTGATGTCGCCGAGGTGTACGGGAAGGTCAACACCTACCGGCACGGAGACTACATTGAGGTGGAAGATTCGGCAACCGCTGTCATCACGTTCGCGTCGGGAGCGATGGCAACCCTGGAAGCATCGACGGCAGTCTCACCCAACCTGGGAATCCAGCTTCGGGTCACGGGGGAAACCGGAGCCTCGGCCTCGCTGACGGAGTTCCCGGAAGGCAGCGACGGACGGCTTGACCTCTGGGCGGTCGACGAAAAGATCATCGTGGACCCCGTTCATCCCGAGGGCGTGGAGCCCAATGTTGATCTCTCGACGATCAACAGCCAGCTGATTCCCCACCACACCAGCCAGGTACGGGATTTCGTGCGGGCCCTGGAAACCGGTGCGGAACCGGCCATCACCGGCAGGGATGCCCTCAAGTCGCTGCGGATCCTCCTGGCGGTCTACGAATCCTCCCGTACCGGACTTCCCGTCCGCTTCGCCCGGATCAAGGTCCCCGCGAAAGTTGCAGGCTAGGGCATGGCTGAGAACCACAACGCTAAGGAACATCGCTACGCCGGCCGCCCCCTCACCCTGGGCCGCAACGGCCGCACACCGCGTATGCTCCGCAACCGGCTGGCCTCGGCCCCGATGGAGCGAAACTACGGCACCCCCGACGGGCACATCACCGAGCAGTACATCGACTACCTGGTCATCCGCGCCAAGGCAGGCCTTGGCATGGTGACCACCGAGGCCACCTATGTCCGCGCCGACGGCAAGGGCCGCACCCACCAGTTGGGGCTGCACAGCGACGACATGATCCCGGGCCTGCGGAAACTCACGGACGCGCTGCACGCCGAAGGTGCGCTGGCCGCCGTCGAACTCAACCACGGCGGACGCACCGCCCAGGCCGCGGTGTCCGGATTCAGGAACCTGGCACCGTCACCGGTGCCGTGCGAGGTGGCAGGCGGCGAGGTGCCGCGGGAACTCACGGCTGCTGAGTGCCACGAGCTTGCGGCAGCGTACGGCCGGGCGGCCGCCCGCGCGGTGCAGGCCGGTTTCGACGTCATCAACATCCACGGCGCCCACGGCTACCTGATCCACCAGTTCATGTCTCCCATCTCCAACCACCGCACAGACGAGTTCGCCGCCCCGGAACACTTCATGAACCTGGTGATCGACGAAGTCCGCCGGGCCGCACCCGACGCCATCATCGGCATGCGCGTCTCCGTGGTGGAAGGACCGGAGGACGGCATTACCGCCGATCAGCAATTGGCCATCATCGCCATGGCCCATCTGGAACACCTCGACTTCCTGGACATTTCCGCCGGCAGCTACGAGGCCGGCGAATGGATCGTCCAGTCCGGCGAATGGAAGCCGGGAATCCTGGCCGACTACGCCAAAGCCTACCGCCGGTTCGGGCTTCCGCTGGGCATGGCCGGGCGGCTGAACTCTCCGGCCATCATCGAGGAAGTCCTCAGCGGCGGCACCTGCGACTTCGTCAGCCTGGCCCGCGCCATCCACGCCGACCCTGCCTTTGTGGGAGGAGTGCTGCGCGGCGGGCGCTACCGGCCGTGCATCGCATGCAACGTCTGCATCGACAACCTGGGACTCGGCCAGGTGACCTGCACGGTCAACCCTGCAGTCGGCCGCTCCCGCGTCCCTGTCCCCACGCCGGCCGTGCGCGAAGGCTCGCGCGTCGTGGTGGTGGGTGCAGGTCCCGCCGGCCTCACCGCCGCCCGCGAACTGGCTGAAGCCGGGGCGCAGGTGACCGTGTTCGACGACGGCGCCCGCCCGGGTGGGCAGTTCGCCCTGGCCGAGCGGATGAAGTCCACCCCGGACTTCCGCCGCTTCGCTGAGTGGTCGGCGGACGAGAATGACCGCCTCGGCATCGAGGTCCGGCTGGGCACGCACGTGGACACCGGCGACGTAGGTGGGCTGGTCCGCGAAACCGGTGCAGACGCCGTCGTGATCGCCACCGGCGGGTTCCGCCCGGCTGCCGGCTTCCCGGGCGCGGAGTCCCCGAACGTCCGGGACGTGCGCGAGTGGCTCGCCGCCAACCCGGCCGTTTTGGACGGTCAGGACATTCCCGAATCCGTGACCATCTGGGGCGCCGACTCCGTGGCCATGACCGTGGCGGACACCCTCGCTGACCACGGCACCGCCGTGTTGCTGGTGGGCCCGCAGGATGTCATCGCACCCGAATCGGGCCGCCGCGCCAAGATCCTGGCCGTGCCGAGGCTGCGAGCCAATCCGCTCGTCCGGATCCGGCTCGGCGCCACTATCGAGGAGTACGACGGCAACCGGGTCCGGATCAGGTCTGCCGGCGGACCCGAAGGGCCGGATGCCCCCAGTGAATGGCTGGACGCCCCCGGCGAGTTGCTGGTCTCCCGCTCGGTGGCCCCGCTGGACGGCTCCGTGCCGGCGCGGGAACGCGACGCCGCGCTCAGCATCGCTGCCGGTGTCCCGGTGACCCTCGCCGGCACCGTGGTCGACCAGACACCGGCCATCGCCTCCAACGCGGTGAAAAGCGGCTATGACGCCGCCCAGCGCGTGGCCGCTGCGCTCGCGGAGTCGCCAACCGACCATCCTCCTGCACTCATCCTGAACGGAGCAGCATCATGAATACCTCCCCACGCCGCCAGGTGGGCCTGGCCCAGTTATCCCTGGTGGGAACGGCGCCCCCGGCCCTCGTGGTCATTGCCGCTGAGGCGGGCTTCGACTTCATCGGCGCCCGCGTTCGGCCCGTCACCCCCACCGAACGCGCCTACGACCTGCAGCCGGGTACGCCCATGCTGAAGGACACCCTGGCCCGTATGCGGGACACCGGGGTGACCGTGAAGGATGTCGAGTTCCTGCTCCTCGACGGCAGCGACCAGCGCGAGGCCTGGCTGCGGATGATGGCGGCAGGGCAGGCACTGGGCGCAAGCTCGCTGACAGTTGCCGGCGCCGACGCGGACACATCCCGCCTGGCGGACACCCTCGCCCGGATGACCGAAGACGGCCGCGGCTTCGGCATCGTGCCCACGCTGGAACCGATCTCGTACCAACCGGTACGTTCCATCCCTGCTGCGGCGGAGCTCGCACACAAGGCAGGCTGCAAGATCGTGGTGGACGCGCTGCACTTCACCCGCTTCGGCGGCACGCCCGAACAGTTGGCGGGCAGCCTGGAGCTCGTTCCGCTGCTGCAGCTCTGCGACGGCCCGGCCGCGGGACCCGTCAGCCGTGAAGGGCTCGTGACCGAGTCCCGGTCCGAACGCGGTGTCCCCGGCGAGGGCGAGTTCGATCTCGCCGCGTTGGTGGCCGCCTTCCCCGCCGGAACGCCCGTGAGCGTGGAAACGCCGTCGGACCGGCGGGTTTCCCAACACGGCGAACTGGGCTGGGCCCGGACCCTCAAAGCCGCTTCCGACGCCGTGCTGCAGGCGGCGGACAATCTTCAGGAAGCAGGAGCCAAATGAGCGAAGTACTGGAAAGCATGACGGCGGAACTCACCGCCGGTGTCCGCGTCCCGCTGATCGGGCTGGGCACCTGGCCAATGGAGGGCGAGGATGCTACCGATGCCGTGGAGCGCGCCATCGGCAATGGTTACCGCCACATCGACACCGCCGAAAACTACGGCAACGAACACGCTGTGGGCGAGGGCATCCGGCGCAGCGGCATCGCGCGGGAGGACGTCTTCATCACCACCAAGTTCAACAAGGACTGGCACAGCCGGGACGGAGTCCGCACCGCCTTTGAGCGCTCCGCCGGCCGACTGGGCGTGGATTACCTGGACCTGTTCCTGGTCCATTGGCCCAACCCCGCGCTGGGCCGCTTCGTCGAGGCCTGCGAGGGCCTCCAACAGCTGGCGGACGACGGTGCCATCCGCGCCTGGGGCGTCTCCAACTTCAAGCCCGCCCATCTGCGGAAGGTCCTGGCTGCCGGGTTGACGGTGCCGGTCAACCAGGTGCAGGTGGACCCGGCGCACGGCCAGCCCCGCCAACTGGCGTTCCACCGGGAGCACGGCATCACCACCGGAGCGTACAGCCCGCTGGGCCGCAACGGTGATTTCCTGTCGAACCCGGCCATCACGGGACCGGCAGAGGAACTGGGCAGGACGCCCGGGCAGATCGTGCTCCGCTGGCATGTGCAGCAGGGCCGCATAGCCACGCCGAAATCCGCCAGTGACGCCCGGCAGCGGCAGAACCTGGACGTCTTCGGCTTCGAGCTGACGCCGGCCCAGCTGGCGGCCATCAGCGCATTGGAGACCGGCGGCCCGCCGCGCCTCGATTCAGACACCTTCGGCCACTGAGAACTACGGCCACCAGAGAGACACCGAACGAACCACAATGGAGAACCCTATGAACGCGAGCATCGACTCGGCAACGCCGGACTCGACAACAACGGCCTCCACTCCGGAGCTGGACCGCCGCCTTCCCGCCTTGGAGTGCGATGTCCTGGTGGTCGGATCCGGCGCCGGCGGCCTGTCCGCGGCCGTCACTGCCGCCTACCACGGCCTGAAAGTCATCGTGGTGGAAAAGGCAGACGTCTGCGGCGGTGCCACCTCCTGGTCCGGCGGCTGGGCCTGGGCCCCCGGCAATCCGCTGGCCAGGGCTGCCGGCGTGAACGAGGACAAGGAAACCTTCCGTACGTATCTGCGCCACACCCTGGGCGAGCACTACCAGGCGGACAAAGTGGATGCCTTCCTCGAAGCCGTGCCGCACATGGTCGGCTTTTTCCAAAACAGGACGTCCCTGCAGTTCGTCCCCGGGACCAGGATTAACGACATCTACGGCAAGGTACCGGGCGCAGGCACCGGCAACCGCTCGGTGGGGCCAAAGCCGATCGACGCCCGCCGGATCCGTCCGGAACTCCGGAACAGGATGCGCCACCAGCTCTACGAGACGTCCTTCCTGGGCATGGGCATCATGGCCGGGCCGGACCTCACCAAGTTCCTCTCCGCCTCGCGGGGGAATCCCAAGGGCATCCTCCACGCCGGCTGGCGCATGGGCCTGCACGTCCTGGACCTGCTGACCCACCGCCGGAACATGCAGCTGGTCAACGGCACTGCCTTGACCGGCCGCCTGATGAAGTCCGCGGACGACCTGGGCGTGGACATCCGCGTTTCCACGCCTGCCCGCCGGCTGCTTACCGACAACACCGGCAAGGTGACTGGCGCCGTCGTCGGCTCCCCGGACGGTGAGCTGCAGATCAACGCAGCACGCGGCGTCGTTCTCGCCGCCGGCGGCTTCCCCAACGACGTCCGGCGCCGGGAGGAGCTCTTTCCGCACACGCCCACAGGCCGCGAACACTGGACGCTGGCACCCAAGGAAGCCACCGGCGACGGCATCAGCCTTGCCCAGGCTGTGGGCGCCCGGTTCAAGAGCGATGTGAAGTCCGCTGCTGCGTGGTGCCCCGTTTCGCTGGTGCCGTACCGCAGCGGCCGGACCGGGACCTTCCCGCACATCATGGACCGCGCCAAGCCGGGCAGCATCGGCGTCCTCGCCAGCGGCAAGCGCTTCGTCAACGAGGCCAACGGCTACTACGACTATGTCGCTGCGCTGATGGAGGCCACGCCCGAGGGCGGGACTGCAGAGTCGTGGCAGATCGCGGACAGCCGGTTTGTCCGCAAGTTCCCGCTGGGCATGGCCAAGCCGCTGCCGGTCCCGCTGTTCCCGTACCTGCGCTCGGGCTACCTGAAGAAGGGCCGCTCTGTCGAGGAGCTTGCTGTGAAGTGCGGCATCGATCCGGCGGCCCTCAGAGCAACTGTCGAGGAGTTCAACCGCAATGCCCGCGACGGCGTGGATCCTGATTTCGGCCGCGGGGAGACGGCCTTCAACCGCTACGGCGGTGACGCAGGACACCGGCCCAACCCTTCGCTCGGCCCGATCGAAAAGGGGCCGTTCTACGCGGTCCGGGTGGTGCCGGGCAGTTTCGGGACGTTCGCCGGACTCGACGCCGACAGCCGCTCACGGGTGCTGGACCACGATGGCCGGCCCATCGGTGGCCTGTACGTGGCAGGCAACGACCAAGCGAACGTGATGGGCGGAAATTATCCCGCCGGCGGCATCAACCTGGGACCCGCCCTCACGTTCGGCTACATCGCCGGCCGCGACCTCGCCGGAGCCACCACCTACGAGGACGACGGCGGACTCCCGCAGGCGGGGCATGACGCCGGACCTGCTTCGAGGCCAGCCGCAGGGACGGCGTTGCACATGCCATTGACCGCCTAGGGTGCCGAGCGTATGCTGACGCTCACTTTCCGGGGCCGTCGCTCGGCGGGGGTCCAGGTCTCCTTCTAGAGCACGTGCGGCCGCCGGGTGCCGGGGCGGTTGCCGCGGGGCTATTTCCGGCGGATCGCCAAGGGGCACAATTCCATGTCTGAAATCACCATCAACGGCATCACCATCGATCCGATCAAACAGAACCGGGCCCTGCGTGACGCCGGGCTGGTCGCCGAGGATGCCTCGGAGTCGGACCATATCCTCATCCAGACCACGGAACCGCTCACGGCAGATCAGCGTGCCGAACTGGCCGGGATTGACGTCGAGATGCAGGAGTACGTCTCGGACAACACGTACCTTGCGGCGTTCCCGCCGGAGGACCTGAACCGGGTGCGCGAGCTGCCCTTCGTGAGCTGGGCTGACGTCTACTCCCGCGTCTTCAAGATCCCGCCGCCGCTGCTGCCCCGCAGCACGGACTCGGGCAGTGTCCGGTCGCTGGCAGACCACGAACCGCGTCCGGACCGCCGGCTGGAACGGGTGGACCTGCTGCTGCACCCGGGCCTCGAGGCCGGACCGGACCTGATCGCCCGGGTTGCCGCGGCAGCCCGGGTGGAGCCGGACGCCGTGGCGGTGACGCCGGGCAAACTTCGGGTCACCACTTCTGTGGGCCAGCTGCCCGACCTGGCGAAAATAGATGAGATCCGGGAAATCCATCCGGTGCGCGACCGCCAGCTCTTCAACAACGTGGCGCGGGAAATCCTGAATGCCCGGGTCCAGCTCAACGGAACGACGTACCGTGGCGACGGCGAAGTGGTGGCCGTAGCGGACACCGGCTTTGATACCGGAGATGCCGCCAATCCGCATCCGGCGTTCACGGGACGGGTCAAGGCGCTCTATGCACTGGGGCGGACGGCGCCGAACAAGGCGGATGATCCGCACGGCCACGGCACCCATGTTGCAGGCTCGGTGCTCGGCCGCGGAAACTCGGCCACCATGGGCGGAGACATTGAGGGAACGGCGCCCGAGGCGAAGCTGATCCTGCAAAGCGTCCTGGACGCCAGCGGCGGCCTGGGCGGCATCCCGGTCAATCTCAATGACCTCTTCCAAAAGACGTACGACGACGGCGCCCGCGTACACACGAACTCCTGGGGCGTCCCCGGACTCAACCTGCCGTACGACGCCAGCTCGCGGGAGATCGACGAATTCGTGTGGAACCACCCCGACCAGGTGATCTGCTTCGCCGCCGGGAACGACGGTGTGGACGGAAACAGCGACGGCACCGTGGACTCGAACTCCATCGGATCCCAGTCCGCCGCCAAGAACTGCATCACCGTGGGCGCCAGTGAAAGCCTCCGCAAGGAATTCGCACCGTCTTACGGCACCTACTGGCCGGGGGACTTCCCCTCGAATCCGGTGAAACGGGACAAACAGGCGAACAACCCGGACGGGATGGTGGCGTTCTCCAGCCGGGGGCCCACCAAGGAGGGCCGCATCAAGCCCGACGTCGTGGCGCCGGGAACCAGCATCCTGTCGGCGCTTTCGCGGAACGCCCCGATGGGCAACACCTTCGGCACGTCCACGGACCCGCTGTTCTTTTTCGATTCCGGCACCTCCATGGCCTGCCCGCTGGTTGCCGGCTGCGCCGCCGTGCTGCGCGAGACCCTGGTGAAGAACGGCCTTGCCGCGCCCAGTGCTGCGCTGATCAAAGCCCTCCTGATCAACGGCGCGGACGTGCTGCCCGGCCAGTACAACCCAAGCGAAGCCGGGGAATCGCCGAACGGAGCCTCCGGCTGGGGCAGGGTGAACCTGGCCCGTTCCGTGGTCCTTCCCGGCCAGCCGGGCAATGCGGGCCTGGGCGAAGGCGGCCCGCTGGAACAGGGGCAGGAGGAAACCTTCACCATCGACATCCCCGAGGAGGTCCCCAAGGTTGTTGCCAAGGCTAGGCGGCACCGTGGCCCGGCCGGGGATCCTGAACCCGCCGCGGCCGGTGCCACGTTCAAGATCACCCTCGCATGGTCCGATCCGCCGGGCCCGCAGCTGCAGAACGACCTCGACCTTATTGTGCTGGCCGCCGACGGCACTGAACGCCACGGAAATTCCGGTTCCGCCGCCGGCTTCGACCGCCGGAACAATGTGGAACAGGTCCTCTGGACGGGCATGCCGCCGGGCCGGGCGACGATCGTGGTCCGGGCCTTCCGGATCACGCAGTTTCCGCAGCCCTACGCCTTCGTATGGCGGCTGTCCTAGCATTGATGTAGAGCGTGAACCGAGGCACCCCATGAGCGTTGAACCCGCCAGCGTTGAACCAACCGCGCCGGCTCCCCGGGGAAGTATCCGTTTCCGGATTGCTGCGCACCCCGTCGCCGCGTTCCTGGTTCTTGCCATCCCGCTGGCGTGGCTCGCGCAGTGCCTCGCCATCCTGCTGCTGCAGGACGCCACCCCCGGTCTTCTGGTGGAACTGCTTGTCCTGCTCGGGGTTGCGGTCCTCGTCACGGCAGCCACGGACGGCCGCGACGGGTTGGGCCGGCTGTTCAGTGGGGTGCTCCGCTGGCGCGTCGGCGCCGGCTGGTACGTCATTGCCCTGCTGGCGCTGCCGGTCCTGACGATCCTTACCGCCGTCGTGACCGGTACGCTCCGCGAGCCCGGCGGCGGGTGGGCCGCCACCGCCGGCATCTACCTGCTGAAGGCCGTGGTGGTCGGCGCCGTGCTGGGCAACATCTGGGAGGAACTGGCCTGGGCAGGGGTTGTCCAGCGGCGGCTGATGGACCGGATGGGCGTGCTTGCGGGCTCACTGCTGACCGCCATCCCCTTTGCCCTGATCCATTTGCCCCAGGCCTTCGCCGAGCGCGGGTTTGCGGCCACGCCCTGGGCGGACGTGGCGCTCTCGTGGGGAGTCCTGTTCGGCTTCGCCCTCGTGGCGCGCTACCTGCTGGGCCTGGTGTACCTCTCAACGGGCGGAAGCATCCTCATTTTGGGACTCCTGCACGGGTCGTGGAATGCGTCTCAAAGCATGGACACAGTGGACTGGTGGCAGTTCATCCCGGCAGTGGTGCTGCTGACGGCGGCAGTCGCGGCATACCGCGCCATCAGGTCCCGGACCACCGGCCAGGGCAGCAGCGGACATGCCCTGCGCCGGCGGCGCATCCGGCCGGTGGGGCCTGCCAACACGTAGCCCTCCTGGCACGGGAGGACGCCGCCGGGACTTCCGCCGGCCAGTAGCGCATAATCTGAGGAAGCCAGGATGCTGCCAGAACAGCACCCAGTTCCTGGCCAAGAGAGGCACGACATGTCCGAGAAGCTGCATCTCACCCCGGAAGACGAGTTTCCGGAAGATCTCTCCGCGGTCGGGGACAAGGACCTTCAGGTCCTCGACAGCCAGATCCAGCGCCAACTCGATTACGAGTATGTGGCCGAAGGCGAACCGAATCCCGAAACGGAATTCAGGCACTACGACCTCGATGAGGAATTCAGCGAGCGGGACAAGCGGGACTAACTGCCCACCGGAATTTCCAGCACGCCCGTGTCGGCGGACCATTCACTCTGTGTTCCCAGGCGGGCGCACAGCCCCTGCATCCGTGTGGCGATCCGTTGCGCGCTTTTCCCGGCCAATCGCGCCTGGAACCCGGTGATGACGGTCGGATGGAGCCGCAGCCGGACGGGCACGCCGCCGGAGAACTCCACGCAGAAGATGAAGGACTGGTCGTTGCGCTCCTCGGCGTCCACGGCGTAATCGTCGATGAAGTCACCGGCGCTGTAGATAATGGGCCGGCCGCGGTGGATCTCCACCCCCCGGAAGATGTGCGCCGAGTGCCCGAACACGAGGTCCGACCCGGCGTCGACCAGCGCCTTGCCAAGGCGCCGGTGCCCCGGCGGTACCTCGGCTCCCCAGTTGCCGCCCCAGTGCGCGGAAACCACCAACAGGTCCACCCTGGCCTTGGTGCGGCTGACCAGCGCCAGCAGGTCCCGGACCCGGGGGTCATGCCGGGCACTGTCGTCCGCCGGTACGTAATGGACCCCTGGCCGCTGCGGCCCTGCTTCCCAGTCCGGCTGGTTGTCCGTGAAGGCGATGAACCCGACGGCGGTTTGACCCACCCGCCTGACCGCAGGCCGGCGCGCATAGTCCTGGTCCGGTCCGGCCCCGGCGTGCAGGATCCCGTTGCTGTCCAGCACGGGCAGGGTCTCGCTTAAGGCCTCCGCTCCGTAGTCCAGTACGTGGTTGTTGGCGAGGGACACGGCGTTGATGCCGGCCGCCGTCAGGACGGCGACGTTCCGGGTGTCCGAGCGGAAATGGAACACCTTTCCAGGCTGCGGGGTGCCGCTGTCGGCCAGGACGCACTCGAGGTTGGCGAACCTGATATCCGCCTGGTCCAGGACGGGAAGCGTGTCGCCCCAGGGGAAACCGGGCGCGGCTGTCTTGAGCCTCTGGTTCACCAGCCGGCCCAGCATTACGTCGCCCAGCAACACCATGCGCATGGTGCGCCTCCGCCCTCCACAGGTTGGCCTACTGCTGCGCAGGGCCGGCGACGGCGTGCCGTGACCCCGCTTTGAGGGCGGTCCTGATGCGGACCTTTGAGGTGTAGGAGATCGAGCCGTACTGGAATAGGCGCACGGCCACACGGAGCATCACTGCGGCCCCGGCGTAGAGGATGGCGATCACCACCGCGGCCTCAAAGTTGCCCAGTGAGCCGAAGGCGTTCCGCAGCAAAGCCGTGACCGGCGCGGAGAACGGGAAGTAGGTGAACACCTGCACGATCGGCGAATGCGGCTCGGAGACCACCAGGCTGACTGAATAGAAGGGAATGAATATCAAGGCGATCATCACGCCCATGAAATTACCGGCCTCCTTCGCTGTGGGCATCACGGCGCCGATAGCCACCAGCGTGGTGGTGAACAAGGCGAAGCCGCCCACGAGGATCAGGAAGCCGACGCTCATGCGCGCGGGATCGAAGACAAGCCGGGACGCCTCGACCTCGGGGATGCTCAGGGCGTCACGGTAGAAGAGCGCGCCGATCAGGACGGGGGAAGCGAAGACGGCCACCTGCACCATGCCCACCATGAACAGCGCCAGCACCTTGCCGGTGATGAGGGTAGTGGGTTTCAGCGTGGTCAGGATCATTTCGGTGACCCGGTTCTCCTTTTCCTCCAGAGTGGAATTCAGCATCTGTCCGGCCAGGAGCACCACGAGTCCGTAGAAGACCACCAGGAAGGCAAGCGGCGGAATCACGGAGTTCATGCCCCCGGCCAAATCGGAGCCCTGGTACGTGACGGTTTCCACCTGCACAGTCCCGCCCGCCAGGCTGGACAGTTGCGGTGAGCCGATCCTCAAGGCAACGGCGTGGGCGAGCATGGCCTGGGCGACGGCGGCGTACTTGCCGTTCTCGAAAACACCTTTGTCCGTCCCGTACACCCGCACTGCCGTGTTCTCGGGATGTGCCGGGAACTCAAAGTAGGCATCGACGGCGCCGGACTGGACGGCCCGGATCCCGGCGTCGGACGACGCCGCGGCAGTGGCGCCGAACGCGGCGGCGTCGGCGGGGGTGATCAGGCCGGAGGCATCCACGTAGGAGATGCTGAACTGGGCGTTCTTCTGGGCCTCGGCGGCCGTGCTGGTGCTCGTGTTGCTAAGGAAGATCATCCCGAACACGATGGCCATGATGACGGGCACGGACAGTGTTCCGATCCAGAAGCGCGGCTTGGTGACCGTGCGGACGAACTCGAACCTGATCACCGTGCCCAGATTGTGCTGTGCCACGTCTAGGCCCCCGCCCTCAGGCCCACGCCGGCGGCGACAGGCGACGGCGGTGCGTGCTGCTCGCCGTAAACGCGGATGAAGATGTCCTCCAGCGAGATCTTGGTGGTGGTGAAACTGCGGATCACCACGCCGGCGTCCATGAGTTCCCGCAGGATGGCCGCTTCATCGGTGTCATCAGAGATGGACAGCTCCGCATAGTTCGTTTCCTTCAGCGTCACCTCATAGTGGGGTGACGCCGGAATGGACCCTGAGTGCCGGAGGCGGACAATCCTTCCGCCGTACTTATTCTGGACCTCATCAATGGTGCCGTAGGCCTCGGAGGTGCCGTCCTTCAGAAGGATGATCCGGTCACAGAGCCGCTCCACCTCCTCCATCTGGTGCGTCACCATGACCACCGTGGCGCCGTCGTTCTTCTGCTCCGCGATGATATCCATCAGCAGCCGGCGGTTCACCGGGTCGAAACCCTTGGTTGGTTCGTCCAGGATGAGGAGCTCGGGACGGTTCATGATGGTGACGCCGAGCTGGACCTTCTGCTGCTCGCCGCTGGAGAGCTTGTCCACCTGGGTGGCGGCCTTGCCGGCCAGGTCCACGCGGTCGAGGTACGCCAGGGACCACTGCCGCGCGGCGTGCCGGTCCAGTCCCTTGAGCCGGCCGAAGTAGGTCATGACGTCAATGACCTTTTCCTTCTTGTACAGCCCCCGTTCCTCGGGAAGGTAGCCCAGCCGGCTGCCGTGCTCCGGTTTGAAGGGGCGCCCGTTGACGTGCAGGATCCCTGCCGTGGGTTCGTATAGACCCAGGAGTGCTCGGATGGTGGTGGTCTTCCCTGAGCCGTTGCTGCCCAGGAATCCGAAGGTCTCGCCTTTCCGGACGTCGAAGGAAAGGTTGCGGACCACGGTGGTGTCCGCGAAGTCCATCCGGAAGCCGCTGATGTGGACCACTGCCTCGTCCATGGCCGTCGCCGCCTGTGCCGATCAATTGCCTGCCCGTGTCTCTTTCCCCCGGGGCGGGCTGCCATGTGACCAGACTGGCCGCCGATGCCCCAAGGCGGAAGGGGCGAAGGTCCCGGCCGGCGGGCATAAAAAATGGCCGGGGCGCGGAAGTCTCCGCGGCCCGGCCATCCGGTAACGACTACTTGTCGTTGATGGTGTCCTTGACGTCCTCGGCGGCGTGCTTCGCGTCGGCCGTGCCCTGATCAGTCTTGCCCTCGGTCTCCAGCTTGCCGTTGCCAGTCAGTTTCCCGAATGCTTCCTTGGCCTCGCCGATTGCCTTCTCGGTCGCGTTCTTGATCTTGTCGCCCAAACCCATGTTTGTTTCCTCAATCAGTTGATCAGTCGCAGGAAGGCGGATGCCGACCGTTGCCCCTCCACCCTAGGTGCAACCGGCTGCGCTATTTTCCATGCGACTTTTCGGGTCCGCATCAGACGCACGGGGACGGTAGCATCATGACCATGCCCGGAGTTCTCGACATTGCAGGCCCCATCCTGGAAGTGCTGACCTGGATTTGCCTGCCTGCCGGCCTGGTCCTCCTGGTGGCCGTGGCGGCGATGCGGCGGTTTGAAGATCAGTGGACCCAGTCGGAGGGCGTGGTCTACTCCGACGAGAGCGGCGTGGGTTTCCGCTGGTTCGACCACCATTACCAGGTCCACAACGCGCCAATGTCTCCGCACGACATCCGGCACATGGCCCCGGGGGACGCCGTCACCATTCACTACGCGGTGAAGACGCCCACCCGGTGGCAGACCAGCGCGCCGGAGGTTCGCGGCGAGGCGGCCGGAGTCCTTGGCTGGATCCTGAGCGGGATCGGGGCCGCAGCCCTGATTGCCGGCTTCCTGCTGCCGATGTTCTAAGCGGCGGAAAGGGCGGTCCGGGCGGAAGGCCAGGACTTGAGGACCTCCAGTGCGCCGGGGTCACGTTCGGCCAGGATGGCCTGCCGGTAGGACTCCTCCAGCAGGGCATCGACGGAAACCCGGGTTCCGCTGGAAGCGCTGAGCACTGCGGCCTCCACCATCGCCAGGCTCATGATGTTCCGGTGGACCTGCCCCATGGGGTTGCTCCCGGCGCGGAGCGCAGCCACGAACTCCCGCAGTGAGCCTGCGATCTCCTGCCCGGGATCCTGGCTGTTGGCCGCCACTGTGGCCCCCATGGATTCCACCGTTTCCAATGTCGGATCGTTGTCGCCGTCCCACAGCACGGTGCCGTGTTCGCCGCTGATCCGCCATGACGCGTTCCAGGACGTCTCCTGTCCGGGGCTGCACCAGCTGCCGGTGAAAACGAAGCGTTCGCCGCCTGTCATCTCGAAGATGGCGCTCGCTCCGGCATCACCGCGGTACCAGCTCCAGGACGGGTTGTACTCCTCGCAGAAGACGGAGACCGGGTCGGCGTCGAGCAGGAACCGGGCCATGTCGAACTGGTGGATGGCCATGTCCAGCAGGAGCGGGTGGTCCATGGCGTCGCGGAAGCCGCCGAAATGCGGAGCCTTGAAGAACTCGGCCGAAATGATGCCGACGCTGCCCAGCGAGGCGGCAAGGCGCTTCGCCTCGAAAAGCTGCCGGTTGTAGCGCCGGGATTGGCTGACCATGAACAGCTGCCCGGACAGTTCGGCGGCGGCGGCGAGGGACAGGCCCTGCACCACCGTCGAGGCAACGGGCTTTTCGCCCAGGACGGGCAGGCCGGCAGCCAGCGCCTCGGCGGTCACCGGATGGTGCGCGGCAGGGACGGTGACGTTGATGACGGCCCGGGCTCCGACGTCGGCTGCCAGCGTCGCGGTGCCGGTCCCGACCGGAAGGTCCGGGCGCCCGATGGCGGCGGCCGCCGCGCGGGCGGCCGCAAGGTCAAGGTCGACGATGCCGGCGAGTTCCACGTCCGGTGACTGTTCGACCGTGTTCAGCCAGGCGCGGCCCATGCCGCCGGCGCCGACGACGACGACGCGCAGCGGAGTTCCGTCGTCGGGGATGGTGGCGAAGGAGGTGCTCACGCGGTAGCCCCCTGGTAGGTCTTGCCGTTGAAGAAATCGTTCGTTTCGTAACGCAGCAGTTCGGGGTAGGCGCGCTCGGGGCGGTCGGTGACGGCCCACTCGACGGCGTTCGCGATGACGCGGCGGACGTCCTTGTGGTGATAGACGGGATAGTCCTGGTCGCCCGGGCTGAAGAAGAAGATTTTTCCGTGGCCGCGGCGGAAGGTGCAGCCTGAGCGGAAGACCTCGCCGCCGCTGAAGGAGCTGATGAACACGAGTTCCTCGGGGGTGGGGATGTCGAAGAATTCGCCGTACATTTCCTGCTGGTCGATCACGATGGGGTGCGGCACTCCCTTGGCGATGGGGTGGGTGGGGTCCACGGTCCAGACGAGTTCCCGGTCCTGCTCGGAACGCCAACGCAGCGTGCAGGACGTGCCCATGAGCTTAGTGAAGATCTTGGACCAGTGCCCGGAGTGCAGCACGATCAGGCCCATGCCGGCCAGGACGTGGCGGTGCACCCGCTCCACGATTTCGTCGTCCACGTCGCCGTGGGACATGTGCCCCCACCAGGTCAGGACGTCGGTGTTGGCCAGGACTTCTTCGGTGAGGCCGTGCTCGGGTTCGTCCAGGGTGGCGGTGCGGACGCTGACCTTGGCGCCGAGGTTTTCCTCGATGCCTGCCTTGACGGCGCCGTGCATGCCGTCGGGGTAGAGGCGGGCCACGAGTTCGTCGCGCTTTTCGTGCCGGTTCTCGCTCCAGACAGTGACACGGATAATGCCGTCCTGCGGGGTTGCTTGCGTGGTCATGGGTTCTCCTTGGAAGAATTTGAGTGGTCGGATGTGTTGAAGGGACTAGCTGTTGAACCGTGCAGCTATTTGACGGCCCAGTTATTTAACGGCTCCGCCGGTTGTGCCCGCAGCGATGTACTTCTGCGCAGCCACCAGCAGGATGATGGCCGGGATGGAGGCGAGCACCGCCGTCGCCATGACCGAACTCCAGTCGTTTACATAGGCGCCGATGTACTGGAAGATGCCCAGCGTCACGGGCCGGACGGCTTCGGTGGTGGTCAGCGTCAGGGCAAACAGGAAGTCGCTCCAGGCGAACAGGAACGTGAACAGGCCGGCGGTGATGAGCGAGTTCCGGCTCAGCGGCAGCACGATGGACCAGAACGCGCGGATGTGCCCGGCGCCGTCCACCCTGGCCGCCTCGATCACCGAGACCGGCATGCCGTTCATGAACGCCCGGATGATCAGGATGGCGAACGGAATGCCGTGCGCCGAGTCCGCCAGGATCAGCCCGGGGATGGAGTTGAGCAGGCCGAGGTCGTTGTAGGCGGTGTAGAGGGCGTTGGCCACCACGATGCCGGGAATCATCTGGCTGATCAGGATCGCGAACAGCACGATGCCGGCACCGCGGACCTTGAAGTAGGCCAGGGCATAGGCTGCCGGAGCTGCGATGGCCAGGCTCAGCGCAACGCTGCCCAGCGAAATGACCAGGCTGGTGCCCAGGTTGCCACCCTGCTCACTGATGGCGGTGGCGTAGCCGGTGAAGTCCGGTTTCAGCGGCAGCCAGGACGTTTCCAGCGTGGTGCCGTTGGGCTGCAGCGAGGCGTTGACCATCCAATAGACCGGGAACAGCATGATGGCCAGGAAGAAGATGGCCAGCGCCGTGGAACCCCAGTTCTTGCGGTCCGGGGCGAGGCGGGTAGTAATTGCCGCCCGGGAGGCAGTTGTCGTCGTCATGGTTTCCTCACTCATCTACGGCTCGCCGGCTGGCACGGAGGTACAGGACCGCGAACACCAGCGAAATGACTACCAGGACGTTGCCCAGCGCGGCGCCCTCGCCGAACTTGAACTCCTGGAAGGAGAGCGTGTAGGACTGCGTTGCGATGGTCTGGGTCGAGTTGGCCGGGCCGCCGTTGGTCAGGCCCAGGATGATGTCCAGGACCTTGAGCGTGTACACCACGCCCAGCACCAGGACCACGCTCACCACCGGCCGGAGCATGGGCCAGGTGATGTGCCGGAACGCCTTCCAGCCCGTGGCGCCGTCCAGGGATCCGGCCTCGTAGAGCTCGTCGGGGATTTCCTGCAGGCCGCCGTAGAGGATGGTCAGATTGAAGGGGATGCCGATCCAGATGTTGACGCCGACCACGGCGATCAGGGCCAGCGACGTGCTGGTCAGCCACGGCACGCCGGTGTCGATGATGCCCATGTCGCCCAGGAACCGGTTCAACGCGCCGCTGTCCTTGTCCAGGATCCAGCGCCATACGGCACTGGAGACGATCAGGGGCAGCAGCCAGGGGAGAAGGAGCAGGCTGCGGAGGATCCCGTTCAGCGGGAATTTCCGCTGGAAGAAGATGGCCAGCGCCAGGCCGATCACGAACTGGCCCAGGATGGACCCCACGGTGAACAGCACCGTGTTGAGCAGGGACGTGGAGAACAACGACGACGACAGGACAGTCACGTAGTTGGCCAGCCCCACCCACGGGGCTTCGCCGGTAAAGAACGTGGCGGTGGTGTAGTCCTGGAAGCTCATGACGACGTTCTTGACCACGGGGTAGCCGAAGAACAGGGCCATGTAGATGACGGCGGGCACCAGGAACAGCCACTGGAAGAGGCGCTCCCGCCGCTGGCGGCTGCGCCGCCGCGGCGCGGGCGCGGTGTGTCCCGTTCCCTCGCCGCCGGTCTTTCCGGCAGCAGGCTTTCCGTTGGCCTTCCCGTGGGGTGGTGTCGCCTGCGACAGATCAGTAGTCAGTGACATTGCCTATGCCTACTGTCCCTGCGCTTGCTTCAGGGCATCCGCAGGGGCTGCCTTCCCGGTGAGCGCGGTCTGGATGGCGGTGTAGATCTTGGTGGCCTGTGCGGGCCATTCCTCGCCGAGCTGACCGGTGCGGGCCCGGGCCGTCTTCACGAGTTCGGTGAAGGTGGCGAGTTTGGGGTTTTCCTCGGCGAACGTGGCAGCCAGGGTGGTCTTGGACGGGATGGTGTTCCGGACCTTGGCCATGGCCAGCTGGTTTTCGTCGCTGTTCAGGCAGGAGACCACTTCAGCGGCCTTGGCCTGGCGGGCCTTGTTCCCGGTCTGCGGCACGGTCCAGACTTCTCCTCCGAGCGGCGCAACGGAGGTCTGGCCGGCTTCCCGGACCGGGATCTTGACCACGCCGTACTGCAGCGAGGCCTGCTTGTCGAGGGAGGGGATCTGCCACGGACCGTTGACCATCATGGCGGCCTTGCCCGCAAGGAACTGGTCCTTGACGTCAGCCTGTGTCCAGTTCAGGGCCGAGGAGGACACCGAACCGTCCTTCACCAGGTCGGTCCAGAGCTGCAGGGCCTGTGCCGTCTCCTGGGTGTCGATGTTCTTCTCGTTGCCCCCGTTGGACCACATGACCGGCAGGAACTGCCAGGTGCCTTCGTAGGTGGGATTGGCGTTGAAGGCCAGCCCGTACTGGTCCCCGGACGTGAGCTTGGCCGCCGCGGCTTCCAGTTCGTCCCACGTGGTGGGCGGGGTGACGCCGGCCTTCGCCAGGATGTCCTTGTTGTAGAACAGCGCGATGGTGTTGACGGTGGGGGCCAGTCCGTAGACCTTGTCCTTGTAAGTGCCCGCGCTGAGGACGCCGGGGGCGAAATCGGTGGTGCTGATGTTGAAGTCAGCCAAGGGGGCCAATGCACCCGTGGCGGCTATCTGCTGCAGGTCAGGGTTGTCCAGCATCAGGACGTCGGGCAGTGTCTTGGAGGAGGACTGCTGGAGGACCTTGGAGATCAGGGATTTGCCCGGTACCGTCTCCCGCTTGATGGTGACGCCTGCCTTGGTGCCGCAGGCGGTCAGTGCGTCGCCGATGAAGCCCTTGTCCGGTTCGTTGTTGTAGTAGTCCATGACGGAGATCTCCGACACGGACTGGGTGGAGGATGAGGCGGCAGTGCCGCACCCGGAGAGCAGGACCGGCAGGCCCACGAGGGCGGTGACGGCAACGGCGAGGGGCCGGTGTTTCCTGATTGCTGACTTCATTGTCTGTTCCTTGGTGTTGTTGGGAAGGTGAATTAGTCGAAGCGAATCATCGATGCGTATCGACGATGATCAAAAAAATGAAGGTCAAAAAAGTTGGGTCCATAAAGGAGTTCGAGCTGTGGAGGAGCTAAGCGCCGCGGGGTGGGCGGAGGGTGCTGGAACGGTGCGTTATGACCGTGGGGACCAACTCCAGGGATTCATGTGGTCCCGGGGAGTCGGCTTCGAGGAGCTGGCAGATGATCTTCACAGCGCGGCGGGAAACTTCCGCTGGGCGCAGGTCGATGGTGGAAAGCGGGATGGGCTGGAGGTCGGCAAGGGTCGGGGAGGCGCTGCCGATAACGGAAACGTCCACTCCCGGGGTGAGGCCTCGGCTGGACAGGATCCGCCGGAGGAGGTCCTGGACCGTGCCGTCCGGTGCGACGAAGGCCGGGATTCCGGTGGTTTTGGCCAGGGCCTTGTCCACGGAATCCGCAATGACGTCCCGGTCGGCGCCTCCCGGCAGGTGCAGCACCGTCACTCCGAGTTCACCTGCGGCTTTGTCGGTGCCGCGCATGAAGCGGTCCACGTAGTTGACGTGGCGGTCCACCACCTCGGGCTGCCAATCAATC
This sequence comes from Arthrobacter oryzae, assembly GCF_031454875.1. Taxonomy (GTDB): domain Bacteria; phylum Actinomycetota; class Actinomycetes; order Actinomycetales; family Micrococcaceae; genus Arthrobacter; species Arthrobacter oryzae_D. The sequence continues at coordinate 54,739 of NZ_JAVDRQ010000010.1, read as the reverse complement.
ACGGAGACCACGGAATGCCCGGCTGCTGCAAGGTCCCGCACGCACTGATCGCCGGCCATTTCGAAGTCCGCGTCGATGCAGACCAGCCCTGTGGGGTCCCGGGGGATGCCGATGAGCACTACCGGTACGTTGAGGCTGCGGACAACAGGAAGGCGTTCGTCGTCGCCTTCCACCTGCATGAGGATGAGTCCGTCGCAGATCTGTTGCCCCACTACCCGCCGGAGCCCAGGGGCCCCTTCGTCCTCCGTGACCAGCAGAATGTCGTGGTCGTGTTGGCGCGCGGTGTTGGCGATCACCGACACGAACTCCATGATCGATGCCATGTGGAGCTCGGGGATGAACGGAATGACCAGGCCGATCACGCGGGTCTTGCGACTCGCCAGCGCCCGGGCGCCGGCGTTGGGCTGGTAGGTGAGTTGCTCAATTGCCGCTTCGACCTTTTTGCGGGTTTTTTCGGAGATGGGCCGCTTGCCGCTCAGGACGTAGGAGACGGTGCTCTGGGCAACGCCGGCCGCTTCCGCGACGTCTTTGCTGGTTGGCATGCCTTCCCACCTCCTGTGCGTTGTGGCTTTCCGGGCCGGCAGTCCGGGCTCCGGGCCATCTGGTTTCGTACCAGCTAGGCTCCGGCTCCGGAAACTGTCGTCGATGCGCTTCGTCGATGCGTATCGAGGAATAGTATGGCATGCATCACATGCGGGGCGCAACGTTTAATTTCGGCGGAATTGTCTCGGCGGCCGGCAGCGTTTACAGCTCGAAGTGCGTCCTCGCCGGCCCGTGGCCAAGCGAATCGACAATGGCCGTGGCCACGCCGTGCAGCTTCACATTGCGGGCGCTTGAGGCAGCCTTGAGGAGTTGGAAGGCCTCCTCCTGGCTGCACCGGTTCTGGGCCATGATGATGCCGATGGCAACGTCGATCGCCGTGCGGGACTCCAGCGTTGCCTTCAGGTTTTCCGCCGTCTCGCTGAAGTGGGCGAACCGCACGGCCAGCCGGAGGGCCATGGACGTCTGGCTGACAAAGTCCTCGGCGAGCTCCAGGACCCTGCCCTCAAACCGGCCGGGGCGGTGCGAATACAGGTTCAGGGCCGCACGGGTGTCGCCGTCGAGGCGGAACGGCACGGCGAGGATGGACCGGACTCCGTGGCCAAGGACCGTGTCGGAGTAGTTGGGCCAGCGTTCGTGGTCCGCAAGGTCCCTGATGTGGACTGTTTCCTGGTCGCGGGAGGCTGTCATGCACGGGCCGTCACCGAAGGCGTACTGGATTTCGTCCATGGCCTGCGCCTCCGGGCTGCTGCTGGCCACCGTCGCTGCCTTCTTGTGGCGGAGGAGCGTGACCCCGCACAGGACGGCATCCCCCGGTTCGGAAAGGCTGCGCGCGGATACGCGTGCGAGCTCGTGAAGGAATTCGCCTACATCTGTACTGTTCAACACCATTTCATGCAGGTGCTGGCTGATTGACGTTCCGGTGTCTGCGGTCGACTCGCTGGCCACGATGTTCTTGCTGCCGTTTCGTTCAGGTCAAAACGAGCCGGCAGCGCCGCCATCCACGCTGGAAATTGAATCGCGGGGGAGCACGCAGAGAAGCCGGATCGTAGAACTATCCAACGGCCCTCTGCTGAACCGTACCGAGAAAGTATATACATCACTTTGACGGGCTCCGGAAACAGTGAAGTGACGTGTCCCGACGCCGGTGCACGGCGGGCCGGGAGGCCGCCCGGACGCCGAATCCGGGCCGAAAGGCCCTCGCAGGCGGCCGCGGCCTGACGGATAGTGGGAGAAAGAGGCCGTCGCCGTCCTTTCCGCACGCCCATCTGCCAGGCGCGCAGCGGCCAATGTCACACTGCGAACGGCTGGCGATGAGCATTTTCGAGGATCGGGTTGAAGCGGGACGGCGGCTGGGCCAGCGCCTGGAGTACCTTCGCGGCCAGAACATCGTGATCCTCGGATTGCCCCGGGGCGGCGTTCCCGTGGCCTTTGAAGTCGCCGCGGCTCTCGATGCACCGCTGGACGTTATCGTGGTGCGCAAACTGGGCGTTCCCTTCCAGCCTGAGCTGGCAATGGGGGCGATTGGTGAGGGCGGTGCACGCGTGCTGGACAAGCACATCATCTCCCACGTCCGGGTGGCGGAAGCCGAACTCGGAGCAGTCGAGGAACGCGAGCGCGCGGTCCTGGAAACGCGGGTGGAACGGTTCAGGAAGGGACGGACCCGCAGTGACCTGAAAGGACGCACCGCCGTGATTGTCGACGACGGAATCGCCACCGGTTCCACGGCACGGGTGGCGTGCCTGATTGCCCGGCAGCTGGGGGCGGCCAAGGTAGTGCTCGCAGTTCCGGTGGCACCGGCGGACACGCTTTCAGGCCTCAGGGAAGCGGACGAGACCGTGTGCCTTGCCACGCCCCGCCACTTCACCGCCGTCGGCTATCACTACCGCGACTTTTCCCCCACGGGCGACGACGAAGTGGTGCTGCTGCTGGACGCTGCGGCCAAGCGGCTGCATAACGCCCAGTCAGCGGCGAACGGGGCTGGCGTCGACGAGGACGTGGAGATCGACGCGGACGAAGTGCGGCTTCAAGGGCATCTCTACCTGCCCGCGCCGGCGGCGGCCGTGGTGGTTTTCGCGCACGGGAGCGGCAGCAGCAGGCACAGCCCCCGCAACCGATTTGTGGCCTCATTCCTTCAGCGGGCGGGGCTCGGGACACTGCTCCTTGACCTGCTGACGCACGCCGAGGAACTCCATCGGGCCAACGTGTTCGACATCGAACTGCTCGCCGGAAGGCTCGCGGCGGCAACCGAGTGGCTCGCCGACCGGCCGGAAACGGCCCGCAGCCGCGTGGGGTACTTCGGGGCAAGCACTGGCGCCGGGGCCGCGCTATGGGCGGCCGCGGAACCGGGAGCGCGGGTTGAGGCCGTGGTTTCGCGGGGAGGCCGTCCGGACCTCGCCGGTAAAAAACTCAACGCCGTCAGTGCCCCAACGCTCCTGATCGTGGGCGGCGCCGATCGCGAGGTACTGGAGCTCAACCATTGGGCCCAGGCCCTCATGCACTGTCCCAGCCAGTTGACGGTGGTGCCGGGAGCCACACACCTGTTCGAGGAACCCGGGACGCTGTCCGAGGCCGCGGGACTGGCCAGGGACTGGTTCGTCCGTTACCTGGTGCCGGGGGAACCCGACGCGGCACAGGGATGACCGGCGGGAATAGGGTCGAGATCAGGGTGACGTGATCGAATCCGCGGTCTAGCGGCCCTGCGAGGGCATCCTGCCGAGCAACAGTTCGCTGTATAACGAGACGTGGTCGGCCACCATGCGCCCGATGCTGAAGCGCAGCTCGGCAGCCTGACGGCACGCGCGCCGGTCCAGTGCCGACGCCAGGACCAGGGCTTCGGCCAGTTCCCGGATAGTGCCGCGGAGGTAGCCTGTGACGCCGTCGTCCACGATTTCAGGGGCCGCACCGGATGCCGTACCCACCACGGGAGTGCCGGTTGCCAGCGCTTCGATCATCACCAGGCCGAAGGGTTCGGGCCACTGGATCGGGTTGAGGAATGCCGCAGCGCCGCCCAGCAGCTGGTACTTTTCCGCTGCGGTAAGTTCACCCAGGAACTCCACATCCGGGCCCAGGAGCGGGGCAACCTGGCTGTCGAAGAAGTCGGACTCCTCCTTGCCTTGGACGCGGGCGGACATCAGGAGCCTGAAACCCGCCTCCCTGGCGACCAGGATGGCTTCCCTCGGGCCCTTGTCCGGACTCATCCGCCCGAGGAACGCAGCGTACCCGCCGCTTCCGTCACCCACCGGAACGGCGTCCACATCGATGCCGTGATGGATCACCCTGGCGATGCTGGCGCCTCCGGCGTCGGCCGCCTGCCGATGCGAGATCGCCACCATGGACACATCAGGCCCCATGAGCCGGTAAAGATCGCCAAGGCGCGAGCTGAACAGTCCGTGGTTGGTGGTGACCACGGGCAGGGAAGCAGGGCGGTAGCGGAAAAAAGGGCCGGCCACGGTGTGGTCGTGCACCAGGTCCACATCCGTCAACGCTGCATAGGCACGGGCCACATGGTACAGCTCGGCTCCGGCGGACCAGATGGCGGACGAGTCGAAACTCGGCTTCGGCATGTCCGGCACCAGGGGAACCGGACAGGTGCTTCCTTCCGGGGCAGCCAGCAGGACCTCGTGCCCGGCCGCGGCCAGCCCTCGGGCCAGCCCGTCCACCACCACTTCGGTGCCCCCGTAACGTGGTGGAGGCACCAGAAGCCATGGCGGGGCGATCAGTCCGATGCGCATCTCTGATCACCTCCTCCTTTCGGGGAAGCCACCGTATTCCGCTGACTTAGATTCCCATTAGCGCGCGCGTCTTCCCAGTGTCTTTAGTCCCGCCCGGTGTCCCTTGAGCGGCTGTGTCCGTCTTGGTACTGTGTTGTCATCAGTCTGGGGTTGATCATGGGAACTCGGTGAAGCAGTCCGCCGTGTGAGTCTCGTTGCCTTGGGGAGCCGCATGATCCCGGACCTTCCGGTTTTCACACCGTACAAATCAGCCTTCGTTCGATGGCGCCATGTGGCGTGAACCCATCCGTAGGCGCACCGAGGATTTGTTGCGCGACTTCGTTGCCCGGGCCGATGAACTCGTGCGCGCCCAAGACCAGATGCAGGGCCTCCTGGGCGCCGTAGTCTCCCTGACTGAGGACCTCAGCCTCGAAGCCGTTCTTGACCGTGTGGTGCAGTCCGCCTGCGAACTGGTGGGCGCGCGCTACGGCGCGCTGGGCGTGCTCGACGACGATCACCAGCTGGGACACTTCATCACCGTGGGAATTGACGACGACGGCGCCCGGCTGATCGGCGAACTCCCCACGGGCCGCGGCGTACTCGGCCACCTGGTCAGCCACCCCGAAGCCCTGCGGCTCGACGACCTGGGTGCGCACGGGAAGGCCAGCGGATTCCCGCCCAACCACCCTGATATGAAGACCTTCCTGAGGGTTCCCGTCCGCGTCCGGGGCGCCGTGTTCGGGAACCTTTACCTGACCGAGAAGCTCGACGGCGGTCCGTTCACCCCGGAAGACCAGGAGCTGGCCTCGGCCCTGGCGTCGGCGGCGGGAGTCGCCATCGAGAATGCTCGGCTCTACGAGGACACGCGGCGGCGGCAACGGTGGCTGGAAGCCGGGCTTGAGGTGAGCGACCAGCTGAGTTCGGCGCTGTTCCCCGGAGAAACGGACAACCTGGACCTCGTGGCGGAGCGGGCATTGACTGTTTCGGACTCGATCCTGGCCATGATTGCCTATCCGGACGCCGACGGCACACAACGGTGCCGGACCATGGTGGGCGTTCAGTCCCTCCCCGCCGGTCAGGAGCTGCCGGCCTCGGAAGTCCTCTCCGAGGTCCTTGAAACGGGATTGTCGGCACTGGTGCGGGACCCCGAAGACGTGTTCGGACCCGACACTGACGGGAAAGTGGGCCCGCTGTTGGTAGCGGCCCTGGGGCGCAGGAGCAGTGAGTGCGGGCTCCTGATCCTTGCCCGGCCACCAGGAGCAGCCCTGTACCTCCAGGCCGACATCCAGTCCAGTGCCGTTTTCGGTTCCCGGGTGGGGTTGGCCCTGGGGCTGGCCAGGGCCCGGGAACGCCGGGAAGAGCAGCTGCTGTCCACCGACCGCGACAGGATCGCCCGGGACCTGCACGACCTGGTGATCCAGCGGCTGTTCGGCGCCGGCCTGAGCATGCAAAGCCTGCGGCGGTACATCCCGGACCCCGTGGCCCAGGAACGTATTTCGGCGGTGACTGCCGAACTGGACAGCACCATCCACGAACTCAGGGACACTATTTACTCCATGCGGACCGGCCACGGGCAGAAGGAGCCGCTTACCGGCCTCATTATGCGGACCATCCACGAGGGGATCCGGAACTCCGAATTCTCACCCAAGGTCCAGCTGACGGGACCGGTGGACGAAGCGGTTCCCGACGCCGTCGTCGAGCAGCTCCTGCCGGTGCTGTCCGAGGGTCTGAGCAACGCCGTCCGGCACTCCGGCGCCAATGAAATCGACATCTCCCTGACGGCCAGGCCAGACGGTGTGGAGCTCAGGATTGCGGACAACGGCTGCGGGTTCGAAAACCCCAGGCGCATCAGCGGCATTGCCAACATGAAGCACCGGGCCGTGGCCCTGGGCGGTGAATGCTCCATAAAGAGCACACCGGGGCGCGGCACGCGCCTGACCTGGAGCGCCCCTTCCAAGTAAGACCAAGTCACCGGGTAAAGCGGCCGGCAGGGGAAAGCGGGGCCCAGGAAACCGGGACCCAGGCGACTGAAACTAATTGCGCAGCTCGAAGCCGAGCTTCACCAAAATTCCGGCCACGTGCATCTTCACCGCGGCCCGGGCAAAGCGTGTCTCCTCGCTGATCTCGCTGTTGGTCAGGCCTTGGCCAATCAGCGCCAGGACGCGTAGCTCATGGGAGCTCAGGCCGCTGTGCCGGCGATCCGCCTGCGCCTGGTACAGGCCTTCCATGACCCTGCGTTTGGCCCCTGGCGCCAGCAGCGATTCGCCGGTGGCCACCCTGCGGATTCCTTCCACGAGGGCGGTTCCGGGCAGTTGCCGGAGCACATAGCCGGCCGCCCCGGCCAATACCGCACCGCTTAGGGCGTGGTCGTCGTCGTAACTGCTGAGCAGCAGGCACCGGAGCGACGCGTTATCGGCGAGGATTTCCCGGCACACCTCTATGCCGGTGCCTTCCGGCAAATGCGCGCCGATCACCACCAGGTCAGGGTTGAGCGCAGGGATCCGTAGGCTTGCCTCCGCCGCCGACCCGCTCTCTCCAACCACCACGAAATGCGCCTCTTCCAGCAGTTCCCGCAGTCCCAGCCGGACGAGGGCATGGCTGTCGAGGATGTATACCCGCGTTCCCCCAACAACGTTCTCCCCGTGTGCTGGGTCAGTGGCCACCGTGAGCATCACCCGGTCCTGGTTTCGTCGGATTGATAACGGCCAGGACGCCCGCCATCAGCAGGACTGCGCCTGCGATGATGCTCGCCGTTGCTGCCTTCATGACGGTGCTCCCGGGATGTGGCGCGGTGTTTACCGCGCCTATGAATTCAGGTTAGGGCTTGCACGGCAAGCGGGATTAGGGCACAAAGTCACTGAACAGGGGTCGTCCAAAGTCAACGGCTTGCGTCCATGACTTTCGGCTCTATTGACATAACGGCAGACTGGACGATCCTTAATATCAATCCAGTTCGGAGGTAATGATGCCGCTTTCTGAACACGAAAGGGACATCCTCAGGCAGATCGAACAATCGCTTATCGAGGATGATCCGAGATTCGCCGCGCGCATGGAAGGCCGGCGGCGTTTACTCATGCGCCGGGTAGTGCTCGGTGCGCTGTGCGTGGTCTGCGGATTCCTCCTGGTGATCGCAGGTGCCGCCCTGCAGCTGCTCTACCTCGGCGTCTCAGGCTTCGCGGTGATGGTGGCCGGCGGCTACTACGCCTCCCTGGGCATCGGGCCGAGCAGGCTTCCGTTCGGACGGCCGAGCCTTGGCCTGCCGGGCCAGTCACAGCACATCTAAGGACGCCAGTACGCCTCTCCGCCGGGCCTGAGGGCGCCGCCAGGCAGGGCCAACCCTTCCTAGGACTCAGAGGGCCAGCCAAAAGGGCTGCGTCCCTGCCGCAGCGCCCCTAGGGTGGAATGACGACGACGGTACCCCGCGACCTCAGGGGCACCGCTGCCGCCACCAACCCAGAGGAGTTCCTAATGAGAATTGCTGTTACCGGAGGAAGCGGAAAGCTGGGCAGAAGCGTGGTCCGCAGGCTTGCCGCGGACGGCCATGACGTCCTGAACCTGGACCGGTCGGGCACCAGGGGCCGCGGCTTCACCGAAGTGGACCTGCGCAACTACGGCCAGGTGCTGGACGTCATCCTCGGCCTCGACGACCGCCACGCGGGCTTTGACGCGATCGTGCACCTGGGTGCCATTCCGGCACCCGGGCTTGCGCCGGACGCGGCCACCTTCGAGAACAACATGCTGGCCACCTACAACGTCTTCCAAGCCGCGCGCCGGGCGGGGATCAAGAAGATTGTCTACGCCTCCAGCGAGACGGTGCTGGGACTGCCGTTCGACGTTGAGCCGCCCTACATTCCCGTGGACGAGGAATACCCGGCCCGGCCGGAGAGCACCTACTCGCTCGTCAAGCACCTGGAGGAGCAGATGGCCATCCAACTGACCCGCTGGGATCCGGACCTGAGCATTGTGGGGCTGCGGTTCTCCAATGTCATGGACCCTGAGGACTACGAGGACTTCCCGTCCTTCGACGCGGATGCGACGCTGCGCAAATGGAACCTCTGGGGCTACATCGACGGCCGCGACGGTGCCCAGGCCGTTGCCCGCGCATTGGAGAACGGCAAGCCCGGATTTGAGGCATTCATTATCGCCAACGAGGACACGGTCATGAGCCGCTCCAGCGCCGACCTGGCCGCGGAAGTCTTCCCCGGGGTCACGGTGACCAAGGAGCTCGGCGAGCACGAGACCATGCTGTCCATCGACAAGGCCAAACGTCTCCTGGGCTACGCCCCCGAGCACAGTTGGCGCAGCTACCACCCGAACCGCACCACCCCCACCGAAGACTGAGGAGCACTATGGAATACCGCACCCTAGGCAACAGCGGCGCCGTTGTATCCAACTATGCGCTGGGCACCATGACGTTCGGCGCTGAAGCCACCGAGGACACGTCCTTCGCCATCCTTGATGACTACTTTGAAGCGGGCGGCAACTTCATCGACACCGCGGACGTCTACAGCCAGGGGGTCTCGGAACAGATCATCGGCCGCTGGCTGGCCCACCGTCCCGAGATCCGGGACCGTGCCGTCCTGGCCACCAAGGGCCGCTTCCCCATGGGCCAGGCCCCGAACGACCTCGGAACCTCCCGCCGGCACCTGACGCGTGCCCTGGATGATTCGCTGCGCCGCCTCGGCGTGGAACAGATCGACCTGTACCAGATGCACGCCTGGGATCCCATCACGCCGCTGGAGGAGACGCTGCGGTTCCTTCACGACGCCGTCAGCAGCGGCAAGATTGCCTACTACGGCTTCTCCAACTTCCTGGGCTGGCAGCTGACCAAGGCCGTGCACGTCGCCAAGGCCCACGGCTGGAGCGCACCGGTTACCCTGCAGCCGCAGTACAGCCTGCTGGTCCGTGAAATTGAATCGGAGATCGTTCCCGCCTCTTTGGACGCCGGAATCGGCCTGCTGCCATGGTCTCCGCTGGGCGGCGGCTGGCTCTCCGGTAAATACAGGCGTGACGAGGCACCGGCGGGCGCCACCCGGCTCGGCGAGAATCCCCGCCGCGGCATGGAGGCCTGGCAGGCCCGCAACGACAATCCGCGCACCTGGGAGGTCATCGGAACCGTTGAGAAGATCGCGGCGGACCACGGCGTGAGCGCCTCGCAGGTGGCGCTGGCCTGGCTGGCGGACCGGCCTGCGGTGACCTCCGTGATCCTCGGGGTCCGCACCACGGAGCAGCTGGCGGACAATCTCGCCGCGGCGGACCTGACGCTGTCCGAGGAGGAAACCCTGCGGCTGACCGAGGTCAGCCAGCCTAACGTGGGCGTGTATCCGTACGGCCCGATGGCGCAGGAGCAGCGCACCCGGAAGATCGAGGGCGGCCGCTAACCACCTCGGGACGCACTGCTGGCGGAACTGAAAAGGCAGGCCGACGGCGGCACGTACGTGCCGCCGTCGGCCTGCCTGTTGTTGTCATTGCCGGTGGTCCTGCCTTTGATCCTGCCGGTGGGCGATCCGGCGAATCTCGTAGCCGTCGGTCTTGGCGACCAGTTGGCGGCCGTGGTTGCCGTAGAACTTCAGCCACAGCACGGACGAGTCAGGGGTGGCGTCTTCCACCTCGCCGATGCGGACAAATTGGCCGTCGTGGCGCAGCTCCACCCAGCTGCCGACTAGCCGCTGCCAGTCTTCGGGCGCTTCGGACACGAGAGCACCCTACTTCAGCGGATCAGTTCGCGGGTCATTCCGAACGGAACCTCTTCGGAAAGGGCCACGGTGTAGTGTCCGGGCCGGTTGCGGGTGATCAGGATTCCGTGGGTCCTGGTCAGCATCGCCACCTCCCGGAGGCCATTGACGGCGGCCTCGAGGCGTTCGTCCAGGACGCGCCGACTGGTGACCTGAATGTCGATCGGCTCAATGAGTGTGGGCATGGGCTGTCCTTTTCGCTGGTCGGGGTTTCCGGTGGAGGCCTGTCTCAGGGGTTGCGGACTGCGCTTGCCTGCTCGGTGCCGGCAGGGACCGGCACCGGGCGGTCCTGGACGGGTTCCTTGGTTTCTGCACCGGCAGGCGGTGTCGTCTTGAGCTTGAACCGTTTTCCGATGGCGGATCCGCCTCCGCTGCTGCGGTTCTTGTTGAAGATGTCGAAGCCGACGGCCAGGAGGAGCACCAGGCCCTTGATGAGCTGCTGGTAGTCGGTGCCGAGGCCGAGGATCGACATGCCGTTGTTGAGGACACCCATGATCAGGCCGCCCACCATGGCGCCGGCCACCGTGCCGATGCCGCCCTGCACGGCGGCGCCGCCGATGAACGCGGCAGCGATGGAGTCCAGCTCGAAGCCCGTGCCGCCGGCCGGCTGGGCGGAGTTCAGGCGGGCCGTGAAGACGAGGCCGGCCAGCGCGGCCAGGACACCCATGTTCACGAACAGCCGGAAGGTCACTGCCTTGGTCTTGATGCCCGAGAGTTCGGCTGCGTGGAGGTTGCCGCCGATCGCGTAGGTGTGGCGGCCGAAGATGCTGTTATTCATAAGTGCCGAGTAGACGATGACCAGGACGGCCAGCACGATCAGCACAATGGGAGTTCCCCGGTAGCTGGCGAGCAGGAACGTGATGATGAGCATCAGCAGCGCGATGAACCCGGTCTTGATGGCGAACCAGGCCATGGGCTCATTTTCCAGGTTGAACTTGCGGCGGACACGCCGTTCCTTGATGGCCTGGAAGAGGATGGCCGCCGTGCCTCCGACGCCCAGGATGACGGTGAGCCATTCCAGGACGGAGGTGCCGCCGGAAATGTCGGGCAGGAAGCCGCCGCCGAGGGCGCGCAGTTCTGCCGGAAACGGAGTGATCTGCTGGTTCTTGAGGGTGATCAGGGTCAGTCCGCGGAAGATCAGCATGCCGGCTAGGGTCACGATGAACGCGGGAATTCCCACGTAGGCGATCCAGTAGCCCTGCCAGGCGCCCACCAGGGCACCGACCAGCAGGCAGGCCGGGATGGCAATCCACCAGGCCCAGCCCCAGTGCACGATCATCACCCCGGATACGGCGCCGATGAAGCCCGCAATGGACCCGACGGAGAGGTCGATGTGGCCGGCGATGATGACCATGACCATGCCTATGGCCAGGATCAGGATGTAGCTGTTCTGGACCACCAGGTTGGTGACGTTCTGCGGCTGCAGCAGGATGCCGTCAGTCAGGACCTGGAAGAGCAGGACGATCAGGATCAGGGCGACGAAGATGCCAACCTGGCGGAGGCGGCTTGTCAGGAAGCCAAGTGATTCTCGTAGGGCGGACATGTTCGCTATTCCTTCTCTTGGGTCATGAAGTGCATGAGGGATTCCTGGGTGGCCTCGGCGATTGGAACTTCGCCGGTCACGTGGCCGGCGGACAGGGTGTAGATCCTGTCGCAGATGCCCAGTAGCTCCGGGAGCTCGGAGGAGATCACGATCACGGCCTTTCCCTCGGCGGCGAGCTCGGCGATGATCGTGTAGATCTCGAATTTGGCCCCGACGTCGATGCCTCGGGTTGGTTCATCGAGGATCAGCACGTCGGGGTCTGAGAACATCCATTTGCTTAGCACGACTTTTTGCTGGTTCCCGCCGGAGAGCTTTCCCGTGATGGCTGCCACGGAGGGCGCCTTGATGTTCATGCTCTTGCGGTAGCGGTTGGCCACGGTGGTTTCTTCGTTCTTGTCCACCCAGCCGCGCTTGGCGAGTTTGTGCAGGGCTGCCATCGAGATATTGCGCTTGATGTCTTCGATCAGGTTCAGGCCGTAGTGCTTGCGGTCCTCGGTGGCATACGCGATACCGTGCGAAATGGCGTCGGAGACGGTGGCCGTGCTGATTTCCTTGCCGTACTTGTACACCTTCCCGGAAACGGTGCGCCCGTAGGTCCGGCCGAAGACGCTCATGGCCAGTTCGGTCCGGCCTGCGCCCATCAGTCCGGCAAGCCCTACGACCTCGCCTTTGCGCACATTCAGGCTGGCGTTGTGGACCACCGTACGGCTGTGATCCTGGGGATGCTGCACCGTCCAGTCTTCGATGCGGAGGACTTCCTCGCCAATGCTGGGCGTGCGGTCCGGATACAGGCTTTCCAGGTCGCGGCCCACCATGCCGCGGATAATGCGTTCCTGGGTGATCTGCCCCTGGTCCAGCCGCAGGGTCTCAATCGACTTGCCATCGCGGATGATGGTCACCGCATCGGCGACCTTGCGGATCTCGTTGAGCTTGTGGCTAATGATGATGCTCGTGACGCCCTGGCCCTTCAGGTGCAGGATGAGGTCCAGCAAATGATCGGAGTCCTCGTCGTTGAGCGCCGCGGTGGGCTCATCCAGAATGAGCAGCTTCACTTCCTTGGAGAGCGCCTTGGCGATTTCGACCAGCTGCTGCTTACCGACGCTGATGTGCTGGATCGGAGTCACGGGGTTTTCACTCAGCCCGACGCGCGCGAGCAGTTTGGCGGCTTCCAGGTTCGTCTTGCGCCAGTCCACCCAGCCGTTCCTGGCCAGCTCGTTGCCGAGGTAGATGTTTTCCGCAATGGAAAGGTAGGGGCTGAGCGCCAGCTCCTGGTGGATGATCACGATGCCGCGTTTTTCGCTGTCGCTGATGGTGGAAAAGTCGCAGGGTTCGTTCTCGAAGAGGATGTCGCCCTCAAAGGTGTTGTGGGCGTACACCCCGGAGAGGACTTTCATGAGGGTGGATTTTCCTGCGCCGTTTTCGCCGCAGATGGCGTGCACCTCGCCGCGGTTCACGTCCAGGGTGACGTCCTGGAGGGCTTTCACTCCGGGAAAGGTTTTGGTGATTCCCCGCATTTGAAGAATAGGTACGTTCATGGTGATTTCCCGCTGACTTGTCAGAGCCGGACTCCTGCGGATGCAGGGTCCCCGGTTCGGGTGCGGCCGGAACCCGGCCCGGCCGCACCCGGTACGGTGGCTACTTGATGTCTGCCTCCGTGTAGTAGCCGGAATCAACCAGCTCCGACTTGTAGTTGTCCTTGGTGATGATGACGGACTCGAGCAGGAAGGCCGGGACCACCTTGACCTTGTTGTTGTAGGTCTCGGTGTCGTTGGTCTCGGGCTGCTGGCCCTTCAGGACGGCGTCAACCATTTTCACTGCCTGCTCGCCGAGCTTGCGGGTGTCCTTGAAGATGGTGGAGTACTGTTCGCCGGCGATGATGGACTTCACGGAGCCCTTCTCCGCGTCCTGGCCGGTCACGATCGGAAGGTTGCCCTTGGCGTAGCCGCCGGTGCTGGTCAGTGCGGAGATGATGCCAATGGAGAGGCCGTCATAGGGGGAGAGGACACCGTCAAGCTTGGTGCCGGAGCTGTAGGCGGCGGTCAGGATGTCCTCCATGCGCTTCTGGGCCACGGGGGCCTGCCAGCGCAGGATGGCTGCCTGCTCGAACTTGGTCTGGCCGCTGGGAACCTTCAGGGTGCCGGCATCCAGGTACGGCTTGAGCGTGTCCATGGCGCCGGTCCAGAAGAAGTTGGCGTTGTTGTCATCCGGGCTGCCGGCGAAGAGCTCCACGTTGAAGGGGCCTTTGCCTTCCACCTTCTTGCCGCTGGCGTCGAGTAGGCCCAGCCCGGTGAGCAGTGACGTGGCCTGCTGGACGCCGACCGTGTAGTTGTCGAACGTGGTGTAGTAGTCCACGTTCGGCGTGCCGTTGATCAGGCGGTCGTAGGCGATCACCTTAACGTTCTGCTCCTTCGCCTTGGCGAGGACGTCGGTCAGCGTGGTGCCGTCAATGGCTGCAATGATGAGGGCCTTGGCGCCCTTGGTCAGCATGTTTTCGATCTGCGAAACCTGCGTGGGGATGTCGTCATTGGCGAACTGCAGGTCCGCCTTGTAGCCCAGCTTCGTGACCGAATCGGAGACGTTCTTGCCGTCCGCGATCCAGCGTTCGGAGGTCTGGGTGGGCATTGAGATGCCCACGAGCGAGCCCGCCGCATCGGCGCTGCCGGAAGGAGTGGCCGCTCCGCCCCGGCTTCCGCACCCCGTAGCCCCCACTGTGACAGCGAGGACGACGGCAACTGCGCCCAGGAGTTTCTTGATTCTCACGTTTATCTCCTTCCGCGGACAACGCAGTCCGCGAATTTGTACTGAGCCGGGAGGCATCTGCGCTTCCCGGCCGGGGACGGCCGGTGGGACCGGTCGATTGGTGCCTGATCCGGAGGTCTGCCACCACGGGTACTTCAGTGACCGGACCGGCCGCTTGGTCGCTTCCGGCAGTTTATTCCATAAAGTGATGCTATGTTAGCGCTAACAACGAATCGAGCATAACCGGCGGACTCCTGTGAGTCAAATCACATTTTAGCCACGATGGAGGGCTTTTGCCCCGCCGGACGCCTGACATCGGACGTCTTGCATCGGAGGCTTGGCATCGGAGGCTGCCCCGTTAGGTTTCGACGACGAACTCGGCGTACGCGTAGCGGACGCCGTTGATTTGCAGTTCCAGGCCGTGGCTGCCGGCGTGGTGCACCCGTGTAGTCATCTGCCGGAAGGCATGGCGCTTGGACACCGTCGTGGTTTCGCCGGGATGCAGGGTGAGGGCCGCCAGTTTGAACACCTTTTCCGATTGCGAGCCGTTCGCCTTCATGTAGTGCACGATGTAGTCCACCGCCAGCCTGGCCGGGTCGGACCCCGTGTTTGAGATCTCGAATTCGAAGGCGAGGTCCGCCGGCAGCGCCACCACGCTCCGGTCCAGCCTCGGCGGGGCTACTGTGAGCGAGGCCGGGGCAAACCCCTGCAGTGCCAGGGCTCCCGGGTGGGCCTTCTTGACCAGGGTCCGCAGCCCGTGCCGGATCACCCAGACCGTGTTGGCATCCGGTTCCGCGGCCCAGGCTGCAGCCGCGGCCAGCACCGCATCGGGCGAGTGGCGAGCCAGATCGTTGAGGTGGTTTGCCACGGAGCGCCGGACGTACTCGTGCGGGTCCCGGTACAAGGCATCAAGGATACGAATGGTGGCCTCGGGCCGCTCCACCAGGCCGGGCACCCGGACCGCCCAAGGGAGGTAAGGTCGGGTGCCTTCGCTGGCAAGGCGTCGGACGTGCTCATCGGGGTGGGCCGTCCAGGTCAGTACGACGGCGAGTGCCCGGTCCAGGTCCGCCGCCAGCAGGCGCCGGATGGCGAACTCGCCGGTCAGTCGCGGCGTCAGTTCGGCGAGAAGCCGCAGGCAGTCTTCAAAATCCGCGGACTCGTGTGAGTCGAGTGCCAGCGTCACAGCCGTTTCGGTGACGGGCCACAGCGTCCAGCCCGTGAAGTCGGCATCCTGGAGAGCGCGGCGGAAGATGCGCGCCGCCGTCGGGTATTCACCCTGCGGGCCGGCCGCCCCGGCGATGTCCGCCAGGAGTCCCCGGCTCACGCGGTCCGTGCGTCCGCGCAAACTGAGGTGGTCCAGGGCCTCGCCGGCAGCCGTCGCGTTCGGCCAGGACGTGCCTGGTGTTGCGTCCGTCAGCACCCGCACCAGCAGGCCGACGGCGGCCCGGTCAATCAGTTCGTTCATGGCGCCCATCCAGTCAGGCTACCGCCGCAGCCGCCCTGACGGGCCACCGGGCGTTACGGTCCGGGCAATCGGCGGCCGGCCGCGGGCCAAAACGGCCAAACCGGGATAATCTCAGCGGAGAACATCGTTGAGGACAGCTGAGGCGGGACGTTGAATGGCTGAAGATCGATCACGGAAATCACCCCATTGGTGGCGGGTCTTCCACGATAAATTCGTGGTCGAAGAGCGCTACATGAGCGCATCGTCCCGGAAAAACCTCTACCGGATCGCACTGGTCCTGATAGTCCTGGGTGCCGGTCTGTTCACGCTCACTCTCACGGATGTCCTCGGAAGGGACGGCCTGACCGGCCTCGACGAACCCGCCCGTGCCTGGCTGCTAAGCCAGCGCTCGGAGCCGCTCACCGGCGCCATGATCTTCCTTGCGATCGTTTTCGGGCCCGTAGCGCTGCCCATCATCATTCTCGTGGTCACCGTGGTTTGGGGCCTGGCCGCCAAGCACGCCTGGCGGCCGCTGCTGCTGGCCGGAGCCATGCTTACAGGCGTCGCGCTGGCGCAAATCATCGGCCGGTCGGTCGACCGGCAGCGGCCGCCCCTGGACCTGATGCTGTTCGGGCCCGACGTCACGTTCTCCTTCCCCTCCGGACATGTTCTCGGCGCCTGCGATTTCCTGCTGGTCACCGCGTTCCTCGTTTTCTCGCGACGCGAAAGCACATGGCCTGCGGTCGGAGGCTTTGCCGCTGCCGCCATCGGGATTGTGCTTGCCTCGGTCAGTCGTCTCTACCTGGGGTACCACTGGGTCAGCGACGCACTGGCCTCGCTGTTCATCTCCTTCGTGGTGCTGGGGGCGGTTATCGCGCTGGATACCTGGCGCACAGCCCGCGTGCCCGGAGAGCAGATCACCGGCGAACTGTCCAAGGCCGATACGGTGGAAGGCTAGCTGAGAGTGGCCGGCGAGGAGGACGTCCGGCGCATCTGCCTCGGACTGCCCGGCGTCACCGAGCGGCCCAGTTGGAACCAGCCTGCGTGGTTTGCCCGGACCCTCATGGCCAGAATCTGGGAGGACGGCGTCCTCACCGTCAAGACCGGGGAGCGGGAAGCGCTTGCCGGGACGGACCCCGCCACGTACTTCTGGACCCCTCACCACGAGCGCTCACCGCAGCTTGTCCTGGTCCGGCTTGACCGGATCGACATGCAGGAGCTCGCGGAACTGCTCGAGGAGTCCTACCTGCTTGCCGGCGGCGGGACGTAATTCACGCTCAGGCCGCTGCTTACCGTCAGGCCTGCGGGCGGGCGCGGGCCCTTTTGAGCTCTGTCCGGAGCCTGGCGTTTGCCGCCTCAAGTTCCAGCACCTTCGCCACGCCGGCAAGGTTGAGCCCTTCGTCCAGCAACTCGCCGATGCGTTTCAGTACGGCAAGGTCCGCGTCGCTGTACTGCCGCGTCCCCCCTGAGGTGCGGTCCGGCGTGAGCAGGCCCTTCCGTTCGTAGAGCCTGATGTTCTGCTGACCCGTACCCACAAGGTGGGCCACCACGGAGATGGCATACACGCCCGTCTCCGCACCACGTGCTGCCATGGTCCTCCTTTGTTTTTTCGTATTGCCCTTGCCACAGTCTCTCACTGGTGCTATAAAAAATCTATACCCGCCACCACAGATAAAGGCGGGTGACAAAAGAAAAACAGCTACAACTACATGTCGAAGGAGTGGGAAATGATGTTGATGCGTACGGACCCGTTCCGTGAACTGGACAGGCTCACCCAGCAGGTGTTCGGAACCGCTGCCCGGCCTGCGGCCATGCCGATGGACGCCTGGCAGGAAGACGGGGAGTTCGTGGTCGCGTTCGATCTGCCGGGAGTCGACGTCGACTCGGTGGACCTCAATATCGAGCGGAACGTGCTGACTGTGCGGGCGGAACGTCGCGACCAGACGCAGCCCAACGTGGAGTTGGTCGTGTCGGAGCGCCCCCGGGGCGTCTTCAGCCGCCAGCTGATCCTCGGTGACACCCTGGACACGGACAAGGTCAAGGCCAGCTACAACGCCGGCGTCCTGACGCTCCGCATCCCGATCGCCGAGCAGGCCAAGCCGCGCAAGATTGAAATCGAATCCAAGCAGGACATGCACCAAATCAGCAGCTAGTCGAAAGAGGATGCAGGGGGCGGGTGCCGGCAGGACCGGCGACCGCCCCCGGCACGGACCACGGCCATGAGCAACCAACCGCCTGACTATTATCAAGTGCTCAAGGTGGGCAGAACCGCCACTCGGCAGGAGATCGCGCACGCGTATCGGGCTCTGATGCGGCTGTACCATCCGGACGTCGACGACGGCGGCAGCGGGACTGCCCACCGCGGCAGCACCGGCCTGCTGGAGATCATGGAGGCGTTTTCTGTATTGGGGGATCCGGGGACCCGTGCTGAATACGACAAAAGGCTGTCCGCGTCGGCCGCCCGCCCAAGCGGGCCGAAGGAAGTGCCGGTCCGCAGGGTCCATGCCCAGCCGCCATTGCTGCGGGTTACACCCGTCCTCTGGGAACGCGGGCCGTGGGCTGGCGGGCCCTGGGCCGGCGGCGGATCACGGGCAGCGGATGAGTAGAAAAGGAGCAGTCCATGAGCGCCTGGCGGCGTTATGATTCCCATCTGATTCCGGCCTTCCACGAACGCTTTGAGCAGCGGTGGGGTACGGGCACGGCCCCGTTTCTGGACCCTGAGGCCCACGAGGAGCCGCTCCCACGGGCCCAGTGGATCCATCCCGAGACAGGCGCGGCGCTCGCGGTAGTCCCGATCTGGGCGCCTGACGATCCCCAACACAGGTCGTTTGGGGTCTTCTACCTGCCGCCGGCGGGAGACATCTGGGTGCTGCGGCCCGGATACACCGGTTATCTCGAACCGTCGGTCAACGATACGGAGCACCTGGTCACGCTCCGCAATGATGCCTTCAAGAAAGCCCTGGTGCACGCCAAGGAATTCCTCTTCGGCTCAGAGCCGGCAGTGCACTAAGATCAATCCATTTACGCGGCAACTACACAAGGGGTCAAGCCGATGAACTTTTCCGCTAAAGAAATGGCCGCCATGATCCCCCCGTCCTTCACCATGGGGGTCGCAACCGCCGCCTTCCAAATCGAGGGTGCCTTGGACGAAGACGGCCGGGGACCATCCGGCTGGGACATTTTCGCGAAGAAGCCGGGGGCGATCGTGGAGGACCACAGCCCCGCAGTTGCCTGCGATCACTACCACCGCATGCCCGAAGACGTTGCTTTGATGAAGGAACTGGGAATCGACTCCTACCGGTTCTCGCTGTCCTGGTCCCGTATCCAGCCGGGCGGCAAGGGCCCGGTCAACCGGGCGGGGCTCGATTTCTACGACAGACTGCTGGACCAGTTGCTCGCCAGCGGGATTTCGCCGATGGTGACCCTCTACCACTGGGACACG
Organism: Arthrobacter oryzae; assembly: GCF_031454875.1. Classification (GTDB taxonomy): domain Bacteria; phylum Actinomycetota; class Actinomycetes; order Actinomycetales; family Micrococcaceae; genus Arthrobacter; species Arthrobacter oryzae_D. Next base: position 35,583 of record NZ_JAVDRQ010000010.1, on the reverse strand, counting down.
CCGCTTCCCCTGGACGAGGCCGGCGGCTGGATGAACCGGGATACGGCCTACCGGCTGGCTGAGTTCGCCGCGATCGCGGCCGCGGCCTACGGAGACAGGGTGGCCCGCTGGGTGACGGTCAATGAACCGGCCACCGTGACAACCAACGGCTACGCACTAGGCCTTCATGCGCCGGGCGAATCGCAGCTCCTACAGGCCCTGCCCACCGTCCATCACCAGCTGCTTGGCCACGGCCTGGCAATGCAGGCGCTGCGGGCAGCAAAAGTCCCCGGCGAGATCGGCATGACAAATGTGTACTCGCCCATGATTCCCGCCTCGGGCAATCCACTGGACAAGCTGAGCTCGGGGCTGATGGACGTCTTCCAGAACAGGCTGTTCGCCGACCCTGTCCTGCTCGGAAAGTACCCGGACGTCATCCGGGCTGCCACGTTCTTCACCCCGTTCAGCCCCTCCGACGAAGACATGGAACTGATCTCACAGCCCATGGACTTCTACGGACTGAATTACTACATGCCAACCCGTGTCGCCGCCGGCCCCGGAGAGGGAGCTGTACCCGCGGGCATGGCAGAGGCTATGGGGGACGATCTCAGCGGCACCGCACCGGGTGCACCTTTCCACATCACCGCCTTCCCTGATTCGGAAACAACCGCTTACGGCTGGCCGATCAGGCCCGATTACATGCAAGTGGCACTCGCGGAAATGGCGGAACGCTACCCCGAACTTCCGCCCGTCTTCATCACGGAAGGCGGAGCGAGCTTTGAGGATGTTGTGATTCGGGACAAGGCCGGGGGCCGGACCATCATTCCGGACGAACGCCGCCTGCGTTATCTTGCCGAACACATTTCCAGCGCCCTGATGGCAACGTCTCCCGGCGGTCCTGCGGAATCGGTGGACTTGCGCGGTTATTACGTGTGGTCCCTGCTGGACAACTTCGAATGGTCAGCCGGCTACAAGCAGCCGTTCGGCCTCCTGCATGTCGACTTCGACACGCTGGACAGGACGCCGAAGGCATCGTACTACTGGCTGCAGGAGCTCCAGGCCGAGCGGCTGCAGGCCGCCGCGGCGGCCACCGCCGCGACGCAAGAGGCCGGTGCCGGCTCCGCCCCCGCCCAACCGGCCAAACCGCCCGCGGCTGAAGGGGAACCCGAACCGGTGGCCTGACCCGTCCGCGCCCCAGGCGCGCTGGGGGTGAGAGCGTCTTCGGTCAGACCAGTTTCAGGTCGGAAAGGCCCTTGGTGATGCCTGCGCCGTCGGGGGAGTAGATCCACGGGACGGCAGAGGCGCTGTGGTCCCCGGTTTCAGAATGGCCGCCAGCCAGCACTGATTCGCCAACGGATAGCTGGCGGATGGCAATGGCGGCGACGCGGTCGCCGTGGTCCCTGGCAAACCGAGAGTAGATCTGTTCGTCGTGCTGGCCGTTGTCGCCGATCAGCAGCCACCGCACATCCGGGAATTCCTTGGCCAGCCGGTCCAGGTTGCCGTTCTTGTGCTCCTGGCCGCTGCGGAACCAGCGGTCCTGGGTCAGGCCCCAGTCCGTCAGGAGCAGGGGGCCGGCCGGGTACATGTTGCGGCTGAGGAACCGCGCCAGTGTTGGCGCCGCATTCCACGGTCCGGTGGAAAGGTAGATCACCGGGGCGTCGGGGTGTTCCACCACCAGCCTGTCCATCAGCACCGGCATGCCGGGGGTGGCCATCCGTGCCCGTTCGCTGAGCACAAAAGTGTTCCACAGGGCCAGGAAGGGCCGGGGGAGCGCAGTGACCATCACAGTGTCGTCGATGTCGGACACGATTCCGAACCTGGTGTCCGGGCCAATGACCAGGATGCTGGCCTTCACGGCCTCGGTCCCCTCGGCGCGCAATGTTGCGGTGTGCCAGCCCGGGGAGAGTTCGACGTTCACCACCGTGTCCACCAGACCGCCACGGTCCGCCTTGACACGGGTGGTTACACCTTCGATTTCGATGTCCACGTCCGTGAACTGCAGGGGCACACTGGTGAACGCCCGCCAGCCGCGGACATTCTGGGTGCCGTTCTTGGCGGCGTGCTCGGCGCGGCTGCCGGGTTTCGGTTTGCTGGTCAGCACTGCCCGGCCAAGGACCCGCACCCAGGACGTGGAACCGTACCCCTGGTAGGCAACGGTCTGCGGAGCAAAATTCCAGCGCCGGGCCAGCTGGATGCGGACACCGTTGACAGTATCCGAGATCTTATGTGCCGCCCGGAGGGCGTGGTTCCCGGGCAATGTTGATTCCTGCGGCGCCAATTCCATGCCTCCACTCTGCCACAAGGGGGCCCTTCGGTAACCGCCGGCGGCCACAAAGGCGCTGCACCGTAACAAGGCGCAGCGCAAAGTGGGTCAGCCTTCGCCCACCAGCCACCGCAACGTGTCGGCGTTCCGCACGGCGTTACCGCCGCCGTCGTTGTTGAAATAGACGAACACGTCCTTACCCGAGCCCCGCCACTCGCGGATGCGGTCGGCCCACCACCGAAGGTCATCCTCCGAGTACGAGCCGCCGTAGAGGTGCTGGTGGTCCGGGCCGTGCAGGCGGACGTACACGAACGGGGCCGTGGCCCGCAGGATGCACGGCAGGTTGGCGCCGCTCATGATGCAGTAGGCAGCCTCGTGGTGCTCCAGCAGGGCGTACACGTCAGGGTGGTCCCAGCTGGGGTGCCGGAACTCCACCGCAACCCGGACCCACCACGGCAAAGCCGCCAGGAAGTAGCCAAGGCGGGCATCGTCCCGGGCAAAATCAGGCGGGAGCTGCACCAGCAGCACGGCCCTTTTGTCGCCCAGCACATGCCAGCACTTGATGATCCGGTCCACCCAGACCTCGGGGCTGTACAGCTTCTTCCCATGTGTCAGGCCGCGCGGTGCCTTGACGGACATGGCAAATCCTTCGGGGAGGCGGCGGTGCCAGCTCGCGAACGAGGACTCCCGGGGCCAGCGGTAGAAACTCGCGTTGAGTTCCACCGTACTGAAGCGCGCCACATAATGCGCCAGCCGGTCACGCGCCGGAAGCCCCGGCGGGTAGAGCACATTCTCCCAGTGGTCATAACTCCAGCCGGACGTGCCGATGTGGATCCCCAAGTTGCCCCCCGCCGTCTGTCAGCCGCGCGTACAACGGATACGGTCGGAAACGGATCTCCGACATTCGTTGCAGCATGCCATGGATAGTAGTCGGCCGGGGCGGCGTGTGGCACTGTATGTCCCATGGCACGCATAGAGGACTACGCGGTGGTTGGTGATCTGCACACGGCGGCACTCATCAGCACGGAGGGTTCCATCGACTGGCTGTGCCTGCCGCGGTTTGACTCGCCGGCCTGCTTCAACGCGCTGCTGGACACCCCGAAGTCGGGGCGGTGGCTGCTGGCACCTGCCGGCGGCGGGGACTGCACCCGGCGCCACTACCGCAAGGGCACCCTCATTCTGGAGACAGAATGGGAAACCGAAAGCGGAAAAGTGAAGGTCATCGACTTCATGCCGCCCCGGGACGCCGTCGCGGACATCGTGCGGATCGTGGTTGGCATCCGCGGCAATGTTCGAATGCGTGGCGAACTGGCACTGCGGTTCGACTACGGCCACATCGTCCCCTGGGTGCGGCACGACGAGTTCGGCATCCACGCCGTCGCCGGTCCCGATGCGGCCTACCTGGTTACGGACGCACCGCTGCGCGGCGAGCGCATGCAGACCGTCAGTGAGTTTACGGTCGGGGCCGGGGAGCGAGTGCCCTTCGTGCTCACCTGGACGCCCAGCCACCTGTACCGCCCGCGGTCCATTGATCCGGAGGCCGTCCTGGCATCCACGGAGGCTTTCTGGCTGGACTGGTCGGCGAAGTGCACCATCACCGGCCCCTACCGTGAGGCCATCCAGCGTTCGCTGATCACGCTGAAGGCACTGACCTACGATCCCACGGGCGGGATTGTGGCCGCTGTGACCACGTCCCTGCCGGAACAGCTGGGCGGCTCCCGCAACTGGGATTACCGGTACTGCTGGCTCAGGGACGCCACGCTCACCCTGCAGGCACTGCTTGCCGCCGGCTACACCGAAGAGGCAGCGTCCTGGCGGGACTGGCTGCTGCGGGCAGTGGCCGGCGACCCCGCCGACCTGCAGATCATGTACGGCATCCACGGGGAGCGCAGGCTGCCGGAGATGGAGCTCCCCTGGCTGCAGGGCTATGAGAAGTCCGCGCCCGTACGGATCGGCAACGGTGCCGCAGGCCAGCTCCAGCTGGACGTGTGGGGCGAGGTCCTGGATTGCCTGTCCCTGACCAGGCACTCCCTGCTGAAGCACAGCGACGAGGCCTGGGATGTCCAGGTTGCCCTCATGGAGCACTTGGAGGGCGCCTGGCAGCGGCCCGACAACGGCCTCTGGGAAATGCGCGGCCCTCGCCGCCACTTCACCCATTCCAAGGTGATGGCCTGGGTTGCTGCCGACCGGATGGTCAAGGGCGTGCGGGATTTCGGGCTGGTTGGCCCGGCCGACCGCTGGGAGGAGCTGCGGGACGCCATCCGCGCCGATGTCATGGCCAACGGCTTCGACGCGGAGCGGAACACCTTTGTGCAGTCCTATGGGCGGCCGGAGCTGGACGCGAGCCTTCTGCTCATTCCCCGCGTTGGATTCCTGCCGCCGGACGACCCCAAGGTGGTGGGCACTATTGCGGCCGTGCAGCGCGAACTGACGCACGACGGTTTCCTGCTGCGGTACCGGACGGCGGAATCCGACGACGGCCTGCCCGGGGACGAAGGCGTTTTCCTGGCCTGCTCCTTCTGGCTGGTGGAAGCGCTCATCGGGGTGGGGCGGCGCCGCGAAGCCAAGGAACTGTTCGACCGGCTTCTGGCGCTGCGCAATGACGTGGGCCTCCTGAGCGAGGAATGGGGAGTCGACTCCGGCCGCCAGCTGGGGAACACGCCGCAGGCCTTCAGCCACTTCGCATTGATCATGAGTGCGCTGGAACTGCACGAGGACAGCGTGCAGCGCAGCGACACTCCGGTGCACGGGAGCTAGCTGGTAGCGGCCCGGCCTGCCCGCGGTCACATTTGGTTCAGCTGGGGGACGGCGGCCGCTGCGTGGTTCCATGGTCACGGAACCTATTCGGAGCAGGCACGAAGGAGTGTTGACCGGTGAAATTTGCGCGTCTTGGAGATCCAGGCAGGGAGCAGCCGGCCGTTCAGTCCGGCGGGCCGGACTCGAACGGGAAGTGGTATTCGCTTACCGGCCTGACAGCTGACATTGACGGAACGTTCCTGGAAAGCGGGGGCGTAAACCAGGCCCGCGATGCCCTCGCAGCGGGGAACCTGGCCGAAATCACCGACGCCGGCGCGCTTCGCACCGGCACTCCGCTGGCCCGCCCCGGCGCCGTAGTGGGCATTGGCCTGAACTACGCCGGCCATGCGGCCGAGTCAGGCGCCGCCGTGCCGGAAGTGCCCGTGGTGTTCCTGAAGCCAAGCAACACTGTGGCAGGCCCGTTCGACGACGCGCCCATCCCGCCGCTGTCCCGCAAGTACGACTGGGAAGTCGAGTTGGCAGTAGTGATCGGGCGGCGCACCTCCTACCTGACCTCGGTGGACGAGGCCGCCGACTGCATCGCCGGCTACGTGCTGGCCAACGACCTTTCCGAGCGGGACTACCAGCTGCCCGGCGCGGCAGGGCAATGGGTCAAAGGAAAATCGCTCCCGGCGTCCACGCCCCTTGGCCCGTGGTTCGTCCCGGCCGCAGACCTTGACCCCTCAGGCCTTCGGCTGCGGACCTGGGTCAACGGCGAGCTGCGCCAGGACTCGTCCACGGCGGACCTCATCTTCGACGTTCCCGCCATCGTGCACCACCTGAGCCAGTTCATGGTCCTCGAAGCCGGGGACATCGTCCTGACCGGCACCCCGGAAGGCGTGGCCCTCTCCGGGCGCTTCCCCTACCTCCGGGACGGCGATGTGCTGGAGCTGGAAGTCGAAGGACTGGGCCGTCAGCGCCAGGTTCTTCACCAGACCGCCTAGCCAGCCGTCGGCCGGATGTTCCTCAGGGCTTCCGTATCCCGCAGAGGTAAGTATACTTACTAATACCTCAGGTTGGGGTGAAGACGGAGGAGTTGCAATGGCTGGATATTTCGAGCTGGTTGATGCCCCCGACGGCGGCTACCGCGTCAAGCTCATCGACGGTACCGGAGCCCTTATGGCCATCTCGGTGACCTTTCCCACCAAGCGCGCCGCCGCGGCAGGCGTGGCCAAGGCCAGGGAGATTGCAGGGACCGGCCTGATCAGGGACCTCAGCGAGAGCCAGGATTCCGAGCCGCTCAAGCAGCCCCCCGTCCGGCAGCATGTGAAGGCTCCGAAGAACATAGGTGTCCTGGGATCCGGGCGGCCAACGGGAACCACCGGTCAAAAGCGAGCCCGCACCCATCACTGAGCACAACGTGGCCATGCCCAACATCGGACCAGGCGCGCGGCGGAAACGCGGCGTCCTCTTCGATGTCGACGGGACCCTGGTGGATTCCAGCTACCTGCATACCCTTGCGTGGTGGCAGGCTTTCAGGCAGGCCGGGCTGGATGTCCCGATGGCGTCCATCCACCGCTCGGTGGGCATGGGAGGGGACAAGCTGGTAGACCGGCTCCTCCCGGCTGACCGTGACAAATCACGGGACGAAGCAATCATGGACGCCCACGGTGCGGTGTTCGCAACCTTCTGGCCCTCGCTGCGTCCGTTCGACGGGGCCAGGGACCTCCTGGCCCAGTGCTGTGAAAGCGGCCTGGCCGTCGCGCTCGCATCGTCGGCCCGTGCGAAGGACCTCGAGATGCTGCGCTCCACGCTTCGCGCCGACTCCTTCATCCATGCCGCCACCAGCGCCAATGATGCCAAGGAAAGCAAGCCGGACCCTGACATCCTCGAGGCCGCACTGAAGGCAATTGGCCTCCAGTCCGGAGATGCCGTTTACGTCGGCGATGCGGTGTGGGACGTGTACGCTGCCGCCAAACTGGGCATTCCCACGATAGGCCTGATCTGCGGTGGCACCAGCGCCGGCGAGCTGCTGGAGGCCGGTGCAGTGGAGATTTACGAGAATCCGCGGGACCTGCTGGCGAACCTGCGCGACAGCGCCGTGGGCAGGCTCGCCGCGAGGTCCTAGGCGTCGGCGGCGTCGGCGAGGTCGCCCTTGTTCCAGGACACGGCGACGCTGACGGAACCGTCGTCGTCGCGTTCCACCTCGGTGATGACATCAGTGGGCCCCGCCCCCATTTCCATGAGCTTGGCCCGGTAGGACGTGACCAGTTCCTCAAGGCTGGATTCGGTCCACTCGCCGGGACGCATCCGCGTGGAAATCTCCACCGGCTCTGGCTGGTACAGCGTCATTGTCGTTGCCTTTCCTCGATGCTCGGGATGATCCAACGCTATGATCCGACGCGTCCGCAGGCAAGGGATTTGCTCAGTTTGCTTAGTTTTTTGTGTTTCGTAAAATAATAAGCTTACTGATCTTTTCTTCGCCGTCGATCGGCGTTACGGTCGAAGTGGCCTGTTGGAAGATCGGCGCATACTGACAGAAAGGCGCACCATGAAGGCACTTACCTGGCAAGGCAAACGCTCCGTCAGCGTGGAGAACGTTCCGGACCCGATAATCCAGGAGCCCACGGACGCAATCATCCGCATCACCTCCACGGCAATCTGCGGCTCGGATCTGCACCTCTATGAGGTCCTCGGTCCCTACATGCACAAAGGTGATGTCATCGGGCACGAACCCATGGGCATCGTGGAGGAAGTGGGAAGCTCAGTCACGAACCTTTCCAAAGGGGACCGCGTGGTGATCCCGTTCAACATCGCCTGCGGAACCTGCTTCATGTGCCAACGCGGCCTGCAGTCACAATGCGAGACAACCCAGGTGAAGGACAAGGGCTCCGGCGCTGCCCTTTTCGGATATTCGGAGCTGTACGGGTCGGTTCCGGGAGGCCAGGCCGAGTACCTGCGCGTACCCTACGCGGACTACGGGCCCATTAAGGTAGGCACGGAACTTCCGGATGAACGCTATCTGTTCCTCTCTGACATCCTGCCCACCGCCTGGCAGGCAGTGAAATACGCGGATACCGAGGCGGGCGGCGCGCTGGCCGTGTTTGGCCTCGGCCCGGTGGGGCAGTTCGCCACACGCATCGGAAAGCACTTCGGTCTGCGGGTCATCGGAGTGGATCCCGTCCCCGAGCGGCGCGCGATGGCAGCCCGGCATGGCATCGAAACAATGGACTATGCCAAGGGCATTGCCGATGAACTCCGGGAGGCGACCGACGGGCGGGGCCCCGATTCGGTGATTGACGCCGTCGGCATGGAGGCGCACGGATCCCCGATCGCTGGCTTTGCGCACCAGGCGCTGGGACTCCTGCCGGACAAATTGGCGCAAAAGGCCATGGAAACGGCGGGTGTGGACCGCCTCGCGGCCCTGCACACCTCCATCGACGCCGTCCGCCGGGGAGGCACGGTTTCCCTGAGCGGCGTATATGGGGGACAGGCCAGCCCGATGCCGCTGCTGTCGATGTTCGACAAGCAGATCCAGCTTCGGATGGGCCAGTGCAATGTCCGGAACTGGACCGACCAGCTGCTGCCCCTCGTGGAAGACGAGGCTGATCCCCTGGGCACCATGGACCTTGTAACGCACCGGGTGGGGCTGGATGAGGCCCCGGCCATGTACGAGACATTCCAGAAGAAGGAGGATGGCTGCATCAAAGTGGTGCTGCAGCCCTAGTTCCGCCGAAGTTTCCCGGGTTAGCTGCCGGGAAACTTCTTCCAGGCTTTCCAGAACTTAGCCTCTGACCGGTCCGCAACAGCTTCCTCCTGCGCGTGGAGCCGTCCATAGGTAAAACCGCTCTCCCCGGTGCGGAAGGCCCGCCCGCCAAGATCGGAGAGGAGGGTCCGGGCCACGACGCTGTCCTGGTGAAGGCCCAGGATCTGCTGAATTTTGTGGGCGCGTTTGGCCATTTTCGCGGCTTTCTTCCCCGCCGCCGGTTCGGCGGCCTCGGCAGCGTACCGGAGCCGCTTGGCCGCCTTGCGCACATCATGAAGGCCGACGTCGGAAGCCGGGCCGGACGGGGGAGAGACGGCTTCGCCGCTGCCGCCGTCGGGCTGTTCCTGGAGATCCCGCACTTTGCGTCGGACTCTTTTGGTGTCCCTGGACACCAGCTTCAGCATGGTCTTGCGGGCGGACCCTGCAGCTTTCGCTGTCAGGGGAGGAGCGGCCACCAACTTCTCAAGGCGGGAGACCAGGCTGGCGTAACGGTCGCCGTCGAGGGCCTCCCGGACGGCGCGCCGGCCGTCAGCCGAGGTGGAATCAAGTTCGGTGTCGATTCGCTGTGCCGCCGGTCCGAAGATCAGCGCATCCGGTTCCTTGGCCAGGAGGTCCTTCAGCCGGTCGTGGATCACTTCCGGATCCCTCGCCGAACCGAGCACCTCGGAGAGCCACTTCAGCTCTGTGCGCACCTCAGTGACGGTGCCCTCATCGAAGAGCTTCTTCCCTGTTGCCAGCACCGACCGCAGCCGTCGGGCGCACATCCGCATCTGATGGACAGAATCCGGTTCGTCCCGGCGTACCAAGGGCTCCTGGTGCCTGAGCTCGGCAAACTGCTGGGCCAGGTAATGTGTCAGGACCTCGCCGGCTGTGGTGGGCATGCTTCACTCTACGTCCGCCCGGGGTGTCGCCAGAAGAGTCTGCGGTGTGCCGTGTCGCGGATGGGTCTGTACCTAGCAACTGGCGTTGAGTGCGTCCTCGACTACGTTCGTCAGGTCCTCCACGATGCCGTTGCCAGTGATAGTGAAGGACCCCGGGGGATAGGCGAGGGAGACTGTTGCCTGCCGGGTGCCATCCGCGCTGGACATGGAAACTGTGCCGTACCCAACGGTGCCGCCACCATGGCCGTAGTAGAAATTGTTCGTGCAGGTGTCGTTCCAGCGCTGGATGCCCAAGCCGTACCGGGCGTAGAGCGGACTCTGCATTTCCGCCACCATGGCCGGCGGAACCAGCCGGCCCTGCAGCAGTGCGGCGTAGAAGGTATTGAGATCGCCGACGCTGGATAGGAGGCCGCCGGCAGCGGCGCCTGCGTGAAGGGCGGGGTAGCTGACGTCCAGGCGCTCGCCGAAGATGGTGACATAGCCGTGGACCAGTGACGGCGGCGGCGAGCCGAGGTCCGTCAGCCGGGTGCCCCGCAGGCCGAGCGGTTCGATGACGTCCTCCCGCAGGACGTCGCCGATCGGTTGGCCGCGAAGCCGCTCCACAATCATGCCCAGGGCCACGTAGTTGGTGTTCGAGTACTCAAAACCCTGTCCCAGTTTTCGTTCCCACCGTTGGGACGCCGCCAAGGCGAGGAGGTCTCCGTGCTTCCAGCTGGTTGTGAGCACTTCCCGCAGGCTGCCCTGCTGCATCAGCGGGACGACATAATCCGGCATTCCCGATTGGTGTTGCAGCAGCCGCCGGATCGTGACCGGGCCGGGCGGGTGCATGATGCTGTCGAAGTCCGGCAAATGCCGGCTAACGGGGTCGTCCAGTCCCAGCTTGCCCTCGGCAGCCAGCTTGAGCACGGACACCGCCACGAAGCTCTTGGTCACACTGGCGACGTGCAGGGAATCCGTGATCTCCGCCGGTTCCCGGCCCTCCAGGCTCCTGACGCCGGAAGCCCGGGACCATTCCTGGCCGCGCACTTTGGCCTGCATCAGGACGGCCGGGGCGCCGCCGTCGAGCATCCTGTTGCTGAACTGTTCCAATGCTTCCGCCAGGTGCGCGGTGGAAGCGGCCGGCTCCCGAGGCTCCGGGGCCGCGGTGCAGCCGCCCAGGGCTGCTGCGAGCCCGGCGGCGGCTGCGGCGGCCGCGAGCCGGAACGGCAGGGTGCGAATCCACGCCACGGAACTCATGTTCCTCAGCCGGTCCGGAGGCGTCAATAGCTGCCGTGCCGCCGTCGGCCACGTTCCCGTTAACCCAACTGACTCGCAGTTGACGTCGCGAAACCGCGGTTTGGCGACGTTAACTGCGAGTCAGTTGGGCAGAAGAGCCCGGGCTAGGTCAGGCGGATCTGGCGGTTCATGTCCTTGTACAGCAGGTAACGGAACTGACCCGGGCCGCCGGCGTAGCAGGCCTGCGGGCAGAAGGCGCGCAGCCACATGAAGTCACCGGCCTCCACCTCAACCCAGTCGTTGTTGAGCAGGTACATGGCCTTGCCCTCGAGGACGTACAGGCCGTGCTCCATGACGTGGGTCTCCGGGAACGGGATGACCCCGCCCGGCTGGAACGTCACGATGTTCACCTGCATGTCGTGCGCCAGGTCGCTGGAATCCGTGAAGCGGGTGGTCTTCCAGGCGCCGTCGGTATCCGGCATCGCGGTGGGTTCCACCTCGGCATCACTGGTGACGAAGGACTTTGCCTCGTAACCCTCAAGCCGCTCGTAGGCCTTGCGGATCCATTGGAAGGAGACAATGTCATCCGAGACGTTCTCCAGACCCCAGGCAGCACCGGCGGCCAGGTAGGCGTAGCCGCCCTCCTCCAGCTGGTGAAGTTCGCCGTCGAGGGTCAGGTTGACTTTGCCCTTGGTGACGAAGACGACGCCTTCGACGCCGGGCTCAAACTCGGCCTTGGGAGCGCCGCCGCCCGGGCCGATCTCCACGATCAGCTGCGAAAACGTGGTGGCGAACCCGGAGATCGGGCGGGCCAGGATCCAGGAGCGGGTGTTGGAGAAACCCGGCAGGGTGCTGGTCACGATGTCGGTCATGACGCCCTTGGGGATGACCGTGTAGGCCTCCGTGACGATGGCCCGCTCCGTGGTGAGGTGGGTCTGCGGCGGCAGGCCGCCCTGGGGGTAGTAGTACTTGCCCATCATTGGGTCCTTACTTCGAAGTGGAGTGGGCCAGCCGCGGGTGGGCCAGACCGGTGAGTTGGGGGATTCCGACGCCGGCAAGCGCCTGGACGTCTTCGGCGCCCACGGCGCCGCACTGGACGCCGCGCAACACAAAAGCGGCCAGTGCCCGGGCGGTGGCGGGCTCGTCCATGACCCCGCCTTCGGTGCGTTCCACATAGTTGCGCAGCCGGGCCGCCGCGGCGGGCAGGCCTTGGCGGTAGAACGCGTAGGTCGCCGCGAACCGGCTGGGCAGCTGGGCCGGGTGCAGGTCCCAGCCCTGGTAGTAGCCGCGTTCCAGGGAGCGCCGCACCAGCCGGCCGTGCAGTTGCCACGCGTTCTCCACGTTGTCGCCCACCGGGATGATGTTCGTGGAGCCGTCCGACAGCCGGATGCCCGTCCCGGCCACGGCCAGCTGCATGACTTCCTTGGCGAAGTCCGCCACCGGGTGTTCCATGGACTGGTATTCGGCGGAGATCTGCAGGGAGGCGGAGTAGTCGTACGTGCCGTAGTGCAGGCCGCTGATCCTGCCGGGGACGGCGTGCGGCAGCTGTGCCACCGGTGACGTGCCGTCCGGACCGAGGATGAGCTGCGGCGTCTCCACCTGGACCTCGAACCGGAGTCGGCCGGCGGGAAGCGAGTGCGCTTCCTCCAGCCGGGAGACGGCGAAGTCCATGGCCTTGACCTGCGCCACGGTGGTGACCTTGGGCAGGGTGAGGATCAGGCCTTGGGGCAGCTCGCCTGCGGTGGCCAGGCCGGAGACAAACAGGTCCAGCGTCCGCAGGCCGCGGGCCCGGGTGGCCGCCTCAAAGCACTTGAAGCGGATGCCGATGAACGGGGGCGCCGTGCCGGCCGCAACTGCGGCGGCCACAGCGGACGCCGCGGCAGCAGCGGCGGCGTCCTCGGCGTCGTCGCCCCTGTCCCCGAACCCGTCCTCGAAGTCCAGGCGCAGGTCCTCGACCGGTTCAGTCTCCAGCTTCGCCTGGACCCGTGCCGCCACAGCCTCGGCAAGGTCGGCGTCCTGGCCCAGCAGGTGACCCAGGCGGGCCAGGCCGCCGTGGGCCTCCGCCGTCGTGAGCGCCTGCGCGCCCCACTCAGCGGAGAACGACGGCGCGAAGCGGTCCGCCGGTATATACACGGTATGCACCGGTTGGCGGGTGCCGTCGTCGCCCGGGTAGTTGCGCTCCAGGAGCTGGTCGGTGGCGGCCAGCTGGGCGTCGATCTGGGCGAGATCGTTGGGGGTGAAGGAACCTGAGGGTACCGCCATGCCTCAGCCCACCAGTTCGTAGGCCGGCGTGGTGAGGAAGTCCGTGTAGTCCTCGGAAAGGCAGATGTCCGCGATCAGCTCACTGGCGGGGAGGTAGTACTGCGCGAAGGCTTCCTCTCCCACTTCGCCGCGGAGCTTCTCGGTTTCCTCGGTGAGGATGGTGCGGACGAGTTCACGGGTAACCGTGTTGCCGGTATCGGCCAGGACCACGCCGTTGCGGATCTGCTGCCAGACCTGTGAACGGGAGATCTCTGCCGTGGCGGCATCCTCCATCAGGTTGTGGATCGCCACTGCGCCGTTGCCCGAAATCCACACGGCCGTGTACGCCACGGCGACGTAGAGGTTCAGGCGCAGCCCGGCTTCCGTGACGGTGCCGTCAGCCGAGGCGATGTCCAGCAGCTGGTCCGCCGTGACGCTGACTTCGGGGCGCTGCTTGTCCAGCTGGTTGGGACGCTCCCCGAGGACCGAATCGAACACTTCCCGGCACACCGGCACCAGGTCCGGGTGCGCAACCCAGGAGCCGTCAAAGCCGTCGTTGGCCTCGCGCGTCTTGTCCGCACGGACCTTCTCGAACGCCTGGGCGGTGACCTCGGGTTCGCGGCGGTTGGGGATGACGGCAGCCATTCCGCCCATGGCAAAGGCGCCGCGGTGGTGGCACGTCTTGACCAGCAGTTCGGTGTAGGCGCGCATGAACGGCGCCGTCATGGCCACGGTGGCGCGGTCCGGCAGCACAAAGTCCGTTCCGGCGTCGCGGAAGTACTTGATGATGCTGAACAGGTAGTCCCAGCGGCCGGCGTTGAGGCCGGCGGCGTGGTCCCGGAGCTCGTACAGGATCTCGTCCATCTCGAACGCCGCGGGGATGGTCTCGATCAGCACGGTGGCCTTGATGGTGCCCTGCGGGATGCCCAGGAACTCCTGCGCGAAGACGAACACTTCGTTCCAGAGCCTCGCCTCAAGGTGGCTTTCCATCTTCGGCAGGTAGTAGTACGGACCGTGGCCGTTGAGGACCAGTTGCTTGGCGGTGTGGAAGAAGTGCAGCCCGAAGTCCACCAGCGCGCCCACGGTGTGCTCGCCGTCGAGCAGGAGGTGCCGCTCGTCCATGTGCCAGCCGCGGGGGCGGGCCACCACGACGGCGAGCGGCGCATCGGTGCGGAGCCGGTACTCCTTGCCCTCGGGCGAGGTGTAGCTCAGGGTTCCGGTGGCCGCATCGCGCAGGTTCAGGATCGCGTCGATGACGTTGGCCCACGTGGGCGTGCTGGCGTCCTCGAGGTCGGCCAGCCACACCTTGGCGCCGGAGTTGAGGGCGTTGATGGCCATCTTGGCCGGCGAGGCGGGGCCGGTCATTTCCACGCGGCGGTCCTGCAGCGCGGCAGGCGCCGGCGCAACCTTCCAGTCGCCCTCGCGGACATCCTTGGTTTCCGGCAGGAAATCAAGCTTTCCGGTCCGGGCTACCTGCTCGCGCTTGGCCACGCGGGCTTTGAGGAGTTCGGCGCGGGTGCCCGCAAACCGCTTGTGGAGCTCCTCGACGAAGGCCAGGGCCTTCGGGGTGAGGATTTCCTCTGCACGTGCAATCGGCTGCGGGTCTGTGACTGAGAGAGCCATTGTCCGGGTCCTTTCTAGGCTGCGAATCAGGCGTTGGCGGGTTCTAGGGTTGCGCGCTGCGCCGTAGGCTGCGCGGCGGCCTTCGCTGCGTTGGCGGCGTTTGCTACGGCACTTGCGACGTCGGCGGCAACGTGGGGGTCGAAGACGCTGGGGATGATGTAGCTGGCGTTGAGTTCATCGTCCGCCACGCGGTTGGCGATCGCCTCCGCTGCGGCCACCAGCATGTCCGGCGTGATGTCCGAGGCTCCGGCGTCCAGCAGCCCGCGGAAGAACCCCGGGAATGCCAGGACGTTGTTGATCTGGTTGGGGAAGTCGCTGCGCCCCGTAGCCACCACTGCCGCATGCTTTGACGCTACCACCGGGTCGATTTCCGGTGTGGGGTTGGCCATGGCGAATACGATCGCGTTCTGCGCCATCGCGGCGACCTGCTCCTCGCCAATCACGTGCGGTGCGCTGACGCCGATGAAGACGTCCGCCCCGACGAGTGCCTCGTGCAGGGTTCCGGAGAAGCCTTCTTCGTTGGTATTGGCCGCAATCCAGCTGCGGTGTTCGTCGCTGTATTCCGCGCCGGAGTGGATGGCGCCGGAGCGGCCGGCGGCGATGATGTGCTGCGCTCCCTGGGCCTTGAGGAGCTGGATGATGGCCGAGCCTGCGGCACCGACGCCGGACACGACGATCTTCACCTCGTCCAGTTTCTTGTCGACGACGCGCAGCGCATTGACCAGGGCGGCAAGGGTGACAATCGCGGTGCCGTGCTGGTCGTCGTGGAAGACGGGGATGTCGAGTTCATCGCGCAAGCGCTTCTCAATTTCAAAGCAGCGCGGCGCGGCAATGTCCTCAAGGTTGATGCCGCCGTAGACGGGGGCCATGGCCTTGGCGATCATGATGATTTCTTCGGTGTCCTGCGTGTCGAGGCAGACCGGCCAGGCGTCAACGTTGGCGAACTGCTTGAACAGGGCCGCTTTGCCTTCCATGACGGGCAGGGCCGCGGCCGGGCCAATGTTGCCGAGGCCCAGGACGGCTGAACCGTCGGTGAGGACGGCGATGGTGTTGCGCTTGACGGTCAGGTTGCGGGCCGCTGAGGGGTCCTCCGCGATGGCAAGGCAGACGCGGGCGACGCCGGGGGTGTAGGCGCGGGAAAGGTCGTCGCGGTTGCGAAGGGCGACCTTCGGGACGACCTCGAGCTTGCCGCCGAGGTGCATCAGGAAGGTGCGGTCGGAGACGTGCTGGACCGTGACGCCGTCGAGCGCGTTCAGGGCGTCCTTGACGCGGGCAGCGTGCTCGTCGTCGGTGGTGTTGCAGGTGACGTCCACAACCAGGGTCTCGTGGTGGGACTCGGTGACGTCCAGGGCGGTGATGGCTGCGCCGGCGGCTCCGACGGCGGCGGCCAGCTCGCTCGTCGCGGTGAAGCTCGACGGTGCTTCCACGCGCAGGGTGATCGAATTTCCGGGGCTCGGGTTCGCCATTGAATGTTCCTCCTGGTCGGGCCCCGATGCGGTGCGCACAAGGGCTTACTGCTCAATCAAATGTTTTCGTATTATGGATATTATTATCTACTTTGTGGAAATACAAGCCCTGCGCGCACATCGACGGCGGCCTGAGCGTGCTGTATCTTGGGTCTTCTAAGCAATTTTTTTCACGATGTGGATAAGAGTTGTCGGAACCGATACCGCAGGAGACCACGGTTATGGCTGAAAAAGCCCCGGGAGGCGTGCAGTCCGTTGAGCGCGTCTTCGAACTTTTGGAACTGATCACTGACGCCGGCGGAGACGTCACGCTCAGCGAGCTTTCGTCCTCCACTGATCTGCCGCTCCCCACCATCCACCGCCTGCTGCGCACCCTGGTCACCCTGGGCTACATCCGCCAGCTGCCGAACCGGCGTTATGCCCTCGGTCCGCGGCTCATCCGGCTGGGCGAAGGCGCCAACAAGCAGCTCGGAGCACTGGCCAGGCCTCAGCTCAAGTGGCTTGTGGACCGGCTGGGGGAGACGTCCAACATGGCAGTGCTGGACTCGGACATGGTGATCTACGTGGCCCAGGTGCCGTCGCTGCACTCCATGCGCATGTTCACCGAGGTAGGCCGCCGCGCCCACACCCATGCGACCGGTGTGGGCAAAGCGATCCTGGCCCAGCTTGATGACGAAACCGTCCGCGGGATCGTCCAGCGCAGCGGCATGCCGACGCCCACGCCCAAGAGCATCGGCGACATCGACTCCCTGCTCCTGGACCTGAAGCTGATCCGCGAACGCGGCTACTCCATTGACGAGGAGGAACAGGAGATCGGCGTCCGCTGCTTTGCGATGGCGGTTCCGAACGCGCCGACGCCCACGGCCATCTCCGTGTCCGGGCCGGTTTCCCGCGTGGACCAGTCCTTTGCCGAGCGCGCCGTTCCGCTGCTGCGCGAAGCAGCCCAGACGATCTCGGACGAGCTCAACCAAAGCTGACCCCGCCGTCGTTCTCTTCAGGCGGCGTCCGGGAGTGCGCGGCGGAAGCGCGAACGGACAGTTGCGGCCCTTGGGATAGGGCCGCAACTGTCCGTTCGCGCTTAACAGGCTGGAGCCTTAGTGCTCAGACTTCGATGACGACTCCACCGGGACTTCCTTGCCGTCGCAGTCGATCAGCTTGCCGTCCTCGAAACGGTCGCCGTCGGCCAGGCACTTGAGGTCCTCTTCGCGGACCACGCGCCCGGTGCCGGCCACGAACACTGACTGGTTCTCCGAGTTGCCGGCTTTCAGGTGGTTGAAGAGCAGGTTCAGGAGGATGGCCATGACGGCGGCGGAGCTGATGCCGGAGTGGAAGATGGTGCCGAACCAGGACGGGAACTGGTCGTAGAACGCCGGGGCGGCAATCGGGATCATGCCGAAACCGATGGAGGCGGCCACGATGATCAGGTTCATGTTGTTCTTGTACTCCACTTTGGCAAGTGTCCGGATGCCGCTTGCGGCAACCGTGCCAAAGAGTACGACGCCGGCGCCGCCCAGGACGGGAGTCGGCACCGCCGCGACAACACGGCCAAGAACCGGCAGCAGGCCAAGGATCACCAGAATCAGTCCGCCGGCGCTGACCACGAAGCGGCTCTTGACGCCGGTGATGGCAACAAGGCCCACGTTCTGGGCGAAGGCGCTCTGGGTGAAGGAGTTGAACAGCGGCGAGATGGCACTGGAGAGCATGTCCGCCCGGAGGCCGTCGCCGATGCGCTTGGAATCAACCTTGGTGCCCACGATCTCGCCCACCGCGATGATGTCCGCGGAGGTCTCAGTAAGGGTCACCAGGATGACGATCAGCATGGAGATGATCGCGGCGATCTCGAAAGTGGGCGGACCGAATGCGAAGGGGGTGGGGAACGCGACGATTTCGCCCTGGCCCACCTTGGAGAAGTCAGCCATGCCGAAGACGAAGGCAATCAAGGTGCCGAGCACCATGGCCAGCAGGATGGAAAGCCTGGAGATTGCGGCGCTGCCCACCTTGCTGAGCAACAGGACGATAGCCATGGTTGCCGCGGCCAGGCCGATGTTGGCCACGCTGCCGTAGTTCGGCGCCTTGCTGTTTCCGCCCATTGCCCAGTTGGCCGCGACCGGCATCAGCGTCAGGCCGATGGTGGTGATCACCGTGCCCGTGACCACCGGCGGGAAGAAACGGATGATCTTGGAAAACAGCGGGGTAATGAGCAGGCCGATCAGCGAGGCGACAATCACCGAGCCGAAGACGGCCTGGATCCCGCCGCCGCCGTGAACGATCGCCACCATGGTGGAGACGCCGGCGAAGGAGACACCCTGGACCAGGGGAAGCTGGGAGCCGAAGAACCGGATGCCGACTGTCTGGAGGATCGTGGCCAGCCCGCCAACGAAGAGGCAGGCGGCGATCAGCAGGCCAATGTCCTGCGAAGACATCCCGGCTGCTGCGCCGATGATCAGCGGCGGGGCGATGATGCCGCCATACATGGTGAGGACGTGCTGGAAGCCGTAGGCGAACGTGCTGGCGAGCGGAAGCCGCTGGTCCTCTGGACGGCCGGACTGCTTGCGGCCGGTGCCGGCCACTGCAGCGGCCGATTTCTTCTTAATGTTCATGGCAGACTTTCTTGGTGTTCATGGCAGACGTCTTTGTCTGGCTAACGGTGTCTGGCTAACAGTTTTAATCGGTGGAGCTCAGGGTGGAGCTTGGCGGGCTCGGTAGGCGAGCCGGCCCGGAGTTTTTGTCCAGATAAGGGGCGTTAGGGGGTGCCCAAGCCCCGTTATCTGGACAAAAACTCTGGGCGGGTGGCTCGCTCGGGCCGCCGCTGGTGGTGCTTTAGCAGAAGCCGGCGATGCCGGACCAGGCGATGTCCGCCGGAGCGGCGTCTTCGCGCTGGACAGTAGCCTCGATCAGGCCGTACGGGCGGTCGGCGGCAAAGAAGACCTCGTTGGGGTTGTCGAGGCCGAACGGCGAGAGGTCCACCAGGAAGTGGTGCTTGTTGGGCATTGAGAACTTGATCTCGTCGATCTCGCTGTGTGCTTCGAGGACCTTGGCGCCCATGTCGAACAGGGTCTGCTGCAGGGCGTGCGAGTACTTTTCGGTGAAGCCTTCCAGCAGGAGGCTCTTGACGTCCTCGTAGCTCTTGTTGAAATCGAGGGCGCCGAAATCGGTGTTGGCATTGAAGCGCCAGCGGGCGGAAACGTCCGTGGCCAGGATGCGGTCAGTGGTTTCCGGGAGGGTGGTGTATTTGTCCTTCGGGTATCCCACGAATCCGGACTGGGTGGACTTGAGCACCGTGAGGTCCTTGAGGCCCGAAATGAGGTGCGTTGCCGCGCCGTCGCGGACCAGCACGGCGGTGCGGACCTCCTGGCCGTTGCGCACGAAGGAGTGGTCGTGCTCCGCGCCGTGGGCCTGGATCCGGTCCCAGCTGTAGGACTCGGCTTCCCAGCGGCCGCCGGTAACCCAGTCGAAGCTGGACGTGAAGTGCTCGCCCAGGCGCAGGAGGAAGGCCTCCGGTGAGCCGACGCCTTCACGGGCAAACGCGTAGATGGTGTTCTTCTGGGTGTCGGTTGCCACGACGTGGCTGTTGTCGCCTTCGAGGTGGGCCGCCGCGAAGTCTCCGCGGAGCTGCGAGGTGACGTTGAGGTCTTCGATCTCGTGGCGGTCGGTGTCCCGGGTGATCTTGACGACCCGGACTTCGGCCTTGCCGTACTGGTTCTGGCCGAGGATGATTTTGCTGCTCATGGTCTGTTCCCAACTTCCGTGATGTGGAACCTAGGTTCCATCATTGAAATTAAGCGCGTGTTTCGCACGCGTTTCTGATGGAGCCGACCCAACAAAAAAGAGCCGGCATCCAATGACGCCAGCTCATTACGACCCTGCCTGCTGCTCCCAGGTTACGTGACCTACGCCACGAGTTGACTTAAAGCGTAGCCGAGCTTTGCCGTGGTGTACATCACTGGTCGAAAAATCCGATTGTGACCGGACCCGTTGACGTGCGGCGGTCCGCACCCTAAGCTTTTCATATAGCAAAACTTATTTTCCACTTTGCGGAAAAGCGGTATGGCCCGACGACCTCGGAGGAGGATCAGATGTACCAGCAGGACACAACGCCGGTGGCACCGGCAAACACGGCGGCACCCTCAGTCCAGGAGTTCTACCTTCCCCTCGGAGGCGGCACGGATCCGGACTTCTACCTGCCGGCGGACCGTCAGCACGTCCCCGGTCGCTTCTCGCGCTGGATCCACGGACTGCCGGGCTTCGGCGGCCAGCGTTCGTAACGGGTCTGACGACACGCATCTTCGCTGGGGACGCAGAATCGGTCTGGGGACACCCGAATTCGGGTGTCCCAGACCGATTCTGCGTCCCCAGGCCGATTGCGCGTCGCCGGGATCAGGAGCCGGGGCGGCCCGGCCACTCCTTGCCGGCCCAGGGGTCGTAGTCAGCGATGAGCTCCTCCTGCGGCGGACGCTCCGGCTCGGGGACGTGCTGCAGGTTCACCCGCACCCTGTACCAGAGCGAGCTTGATCCGCGCATTCCGTCCACGAGCACATCGGCCGGATGCAGGGCCGGGACAAGGTCCGCATGCCGCGTCTTCCACTCGTCGAGCGCCGCGAGCGCCTCCGGCTTTGTCCTGGTGCGGGCCACCTCGATGAGCGGCATCACCGACTGCCTGCGCCCGGCGCCGTCGCCACTGCGCGGGGCCTTCTCGGCGGGGCCGAGCTTGGCCGCCAGCGCGAGGAGCCCGTCGAGTGTGCCCACTGCGTCGTCGATGCCGGCGTGCGGGTCGCCCACCGCTGCGAAGCGCTCGGGTACTGTCCGCACCGTGAACTGTTCCGGCCGGGCGGAGCGGACCTCGTCCCAGGTGAGCGGCGTCGAGACGCGGGCATCGGGCAGGGGCCGTATCGAGTACGCCGACGCCACGGTGCGGTCCTTAGCGTTCTGGTTGAAGTCGACGAAAACACTCTCGCCACGTTCCTCCTTCCACCACCGCGCGGTGGCGAGTCCCGGAGCGCGGTTCTCGACTTCGCGGGCGAGGGTCTCGGCGGCGAGCCGCACGTCGCGGTAGGACCACTCCGGAGCGATACGCACCAGGATGTGGAGTCCGCGCGATCCGCTGGTCTTCGGCCACCCCACGAGCCCGACGTCGTCGAGCACCTCCCGCGCGACGTAGGCGACATCGACGATCTGGGACCAGTCAACTCCCGGCATCGGGTCGAGATCCACCCGGAGCTCGTCGGGGTGCTCGAGGTCCTCGGCGCGGACGGGATGCGGGTTGAGGTCCAGGCAGCCAAGGTTCACCACCCACGCCAAGCCCGCAGCATCCCGGATGACGGCCTCCTCGGCCGACGTCCCCGACGCGTAGTGCAGCGTCGTGGTGTCGATAAAGTCGGGGTGGTTTTCAGGCACGCGCTTCTGGAAGAACGGCTCGGCGTCGATGCCCTTCGGGAAGCGTTTGAGCACCATGGGCCTGCCGGCGGCGCCGCGCAGCGCACCCTCCGCGACGGCGAGGTAGTAGCGCACCAGGTCGAGCTTCGTCAGCCCCTGCTCGGGGAACACCACCTTGTCCGGACTGGAGATGCGTACCTCGGTGCCGGCAATGTCGAGGATCTCGGCCGGCGTCTTCGACGGGTTCATGCCGCCACGCTAGCAACGATCAGATGCCGCAGCATAGGCCCCGTTTCGACGGTTCCCCGCAGGTACGACGTCGCCGGACGTCGTGTGCGCAGGGAACCGTCGAATCGGCGGAGGAGGTCCTAGCCGTTCACCAGCTTCCGCGCCGCGGCTGAGTGCTCGGCGATCAGCCCGGCAACATCGAGCCCCGGAATCTGCCCGTCCACCACACGCCACTGCCCGCCCACCATGACCCGGTCTGCCCGGTCCGCCGCGCACAGCAGCAGGGCGGCGAGGGGGTCGTGGCTGCCGGAGAACCGCAGGTCGTCCAACCGGAAAAGCGCCAGGTCCGCCTGCATCCCCGGCGCCAGCTGCCCAAGATCGGGGCGGCCCAGCACGGCTGCGGAGCCGCGGGTTGCCCACCCCAGTGCCCGCTCCACCGGAACGGAAGCCCCGTAGCGGAGCCGCTGCAGGTACAGCGCCTGCCGCGCCTCGAGGATCATGTTCGAGGCATCGTTCGACGCCGATCCGTCCACTCCCAGCCCCACGGGAACGCCCGCGTCCTCCAGCTCCAGGACCCGCGCAGTGCCCGAGGCCAGCCTCATGTTGGAGGTGGGGCAATGGGCGACGGCGGTGCCGGCGGCTCCCAGCCGGGCGATCTCGGCGTCACTCAAATGGATGCCGTGGCCCAGCCAGGTCCTGTCCGTCAGCCAGCCCACGCTGTCCAGGTAGTCCACGGTTCGCAGGCCAAACATCTCCCGGCAGAAGTCTTCCTCGTCCAGGGTCTCGGCGAGATGGGTGTGCAGCCGTACGTCATGCCGTTCCGCGAGGACAGCGCTTTCGGCCATGATCTCCTTCGTTACCGAAAACGGCGAGCACGGGGCCAGGGCCACCTGGATGACGGCGCCGTCGCCCCGCTCGTGGTACTCGCGGATGAGCCGTTCGCTGTCCGCCAGGATCACCTCCGGCGCCTGGACGGTGGACTGCGGCGGCAGCCCGCCGTCGTCCTCTCCGAGTGTCATGGAACCGCGGGTGAGGGTTGCCCGCATCCCCAGCTCCCGCACAGCCCGGACCTCAATGTCGATGGCGTCCTCCATGCCGTCGGGGAAGAGGTAGTGGTGGTCCGCGGCCGTGGTGCAGCCGGAGAGCAGCAGCTCCGCGAGGGCAACGGTGGTGGCCAGTTCCAGGTCCCGCGGCTTGAGGCGCGCCCAGACCGGGTACAGGTTCTGGAGCCAGGGAAACAGCGGGGCGTTGGCCACCGGGCCCCAGGCCCGGGTAAGCGTTTGGTAGAAGTGGTGGTGCGTGTTGATGAGGCCCGGCAGCAGGACATGCGCTGAGGCGTCGAACGTCTCCTGGCAAGGGGATGAGGGCAGTTGGCCCGCGGCGAGGACTTCCGTGATGATTCCGCCGCTGACCACGATGCCGCCGGAGGCGTCCAGGGTGTTGGCGGTGAAGGCCGCGAGCGGATAACGGATCCAGAGCCGGGAAGTGGAAGGGTGCGTGGACATGCAGGCGCTCCTGTCTGAGTGTGCGGTTGTAATGCCAGCTCAGTGAAGGCCTGTCTGCTGATCCAGGCGTCCGGCGGCGAGCGCCGGTTGGGCTTCAGCGTAGGACCGCGCGAACCGCCGCGTCAACGCGCCGAAGTGAACCCGCGGGTTGTGACAACTTGGACATCTAAATTTCACACCACGAAATTAACTTTCCAAAACCTATGGCGCAGCTCACGTTCCAGTGCTAATCTCGATTTTGCCAAAGGCGGGCCCCCGGACTCCGGGGAAGCTATCTACCAGGCGCAACTTAACCTTCAAAAGCACATGCTGAAGCCTGGTAACCGTCGCATCTGGCCCTTTCGTTCCACCTCGGCGTACCGGCTTCCAAGCAAAGGGAGTCGCATCATGAGTACCACCGTCACGGCCCAGGAATTCCTGGCCAAATCCATCGAGTTGGCCACGGCCAACGTCCTGAACAGCGGCGGTCCGTTTGGCGCCGTCGTTGTCACGGCAGACGGAAAAACGTTCGACGGCGTCAACCGCGTCACCGCCACGAACGACCCCACAGCCCACGCCGAAGTCACCGCCATCCGCCGGGCGTGCAGCGAACTTGGCACGTTCGACCTCACCGGAGCCACCCTCTACACCAGCTGCGAGCCGTGCCCCATGTGCCTGGCCTCGGCACTGTGGGCCCGGGTGGAGCGCGTGGTGTTCGCCGCCGACCGGCACGACGCCGCCTCCGTCGGCTTCGACGACGCCGTGTTCTACGAGTACTTCGAAAACGACCAGCGGGACGCGCTGATGCCGGTGGCCAAGCTGGAACTCGAGGACCCCCAGGCGCCTCCGGTCCTCCAGCCGTTCAACACCTGGAACACGCTCGACTCCAGGATTGACTACTAGGGCCGGTGGCTGACATGACAATCCTGGACACCACCTCCGAAGAGCGGCAGCAGCCTGCCGCCCCCAAGCGCCCGCAGCCGTCCAATGCCTTCCTGGACCGTTTCTTCGAGATCACCAAACGCGGTTCCACCCTGGCCCGCGAGGTCCGCGGCGGCCTGGTCACGTTCTTCACCATGGCCTATATCGTCATCCTCAATCCGCTGATCCTTGGCGGCTTCAGCGCGGACAACGCCCCCACCGACGTTGCCGGGGGCTGGCTGTCCGCAGCGCAGGTGGGCGCCGTCACCGGCCTCACCGCCGGCGTGATGACCATCCTGTTCGGACTGATCGCCAACCTGCCCTTCGGCCTCGCGGCGGGCCTGGGCATCAACTCCTTCCTGGCAGTGGCCGTCATCCAGGAAGTCACCTGGGCCGAGGCCATGGGCCTGGTGGTCATCAACGGCATACTGATCGTCCTCTTCGGCGTCACCGGCGCGCGGACAGCCATCTTCCGCGCCGTGCCCAAGGAGCTGAAGGCCGCCATCACGGTGGGCATCGGCCTGTTCATTGCGTTCATTGGATTCGTTGACTCCGGCTTTGTCCGGGCCACGACGGCGGGCCCTCCGGTCCAGCTGGGCGACAACGGTTCCATCACCTCGGTTCCCACCCTGGTGTTCATTGTGGGCCTGCTGGTCATGGGTATCCTCGTGGCCCGGAAGGTCCAGGGCGGCCTGCTGATCGGCATCGTGGCCACCACCGTGCTGGCGGCCATCGTCGAAGCAGTCATGAAGATCGGCCCCGGCAGCGCGAGCAACCCCGGCGGCTGGCACCTGAACACTCCTGTCCTCTCCGGCCAGCTGGTGTCCGCTCCGGACCTTTCCCTCGTGGGGCAGTTCGACCTGTTCGGCGCCTTCGGCAGGATCGGTGCGCTGGCGGCCGTGATGCTGGTGTTCACGCTGGTGTTCACCAACTTCTTCGACGCCATGGGCACCATGACCGGCCTGGCCAAGAGCGCCGGCGTGGCGCACAAGGACGGCACGTTCCCCCGGCTGAAGTCCGCCTTCATCGTCGAAGGCCTGGGAGCCGTCGCAGGCGGAGCCACCTCGGGTTCGTCCAACACGGTGTACATCGATTCCGCTGCGGGCATCGGGGAAGGCGCCCGCACCGGACTGGCCTCCGTGGTCACGGGCGTCCTGTTCCTGGGCTCAATGTTCCTGACCCCGCTCACGTCGGTGGTGCCCCTGGAAGTGGCCGCCGCAGCCCTGGTAGTGGTCGGCGCCATGATGATGGCCCAGATCCGCGAAATCAAATTCAGCAAGTTCTCCGTGGCGCTGCCGGCCTTCCTGACTATCGTCACCATGCCGCTGAGCTACTCCATCGCCAACGGCATCGGCGTCGGCTTCATCTCCTGGGCAGTCATCAGTGCCTGCTCCGGGAAAATCCGGAAGGTGCACCCGCTGATGTGGGTGGTCACGGCCGGCTTCCTGGTGTACTTCGCCCGCGGTCCCATCAACGCCCTCCTCGGCGCGTAGGGACCTCCGCGCTGGGCCCCCCCGGGGTCCCATACAGACCGGACCGGGGCTGGCAGATGGGGCCGGCCCCGGTCCTCCAAACTGCTGATCGCCAAACTGCTGATCCGCCAAACTGCAACCCAACTGACGCAGGCGCCGCTACCGCCGGTGCTTCCGCCGGCGCAGGATAGGAAAGAGAATATGGACACCATCGCCGCACAGGAAAAGGGAGTGCAGCAATGCTGGATCTGATGCCTTCACTGAAGGAGTGGCAGCCCGCCGCCACCGGCCAGCGCTGCGCCGTGGCCACCGTAGTGGGCGCCGGCGGATCCGTGCCAAGGCCGCTTGGCACGTCCATGCTCGTGTCCGAGGCCGGCGAAGTCCTGGGCAGCCTGTCCGGCGGCTGCGTTGAAGGCGCCGTCGTGGAGGCGGCGCTGGCGGCAATGCACGACGGCGGCACCCGCCGCGAGTTTTTCGGCTACAGCGCCGAGGACGCGTTCGCCGTCGGACTCACCTGCGGCGGGGAGCTGGAGATCCACATCGAGCCGCTCGGCTCGGCCCCGGGCGGCCTCCGGCTGGAGAACCTGCAGGCGCTCGCCGGCCACGCGCCTGCCAGTGCCCTGGCACTGATCCGCAGGGTGGACGCCCACGGCGGCGGCGCCGTCGTGATCCCCGACCCGGCATCCTTCCTGGTGGCGTCTTCCGCCGAACTCGCCGCACTGCTGGGACTGGCCTCTCTTGGGGCGCCGGCTGCCGGACGGCTGCTGCTGGCGGCCGCTGCGCAGCTGGAACCCCTGCTGCGCGGGGGCCGGACCGGGCTCGTCAGGCTCGCCCCACCGGAGGGCTGCCTTTCCGGCACTGCCGTGCCACACGGCCACGCCACGAACCCAGACGTCAACCCCGAGCCCATTACCCTGCTCGTGGAGAGCCGCCTTCCGCCGGCCCGCCTGCTGATCTTCGGCGCCAACGACTTCGGTGCAGCCCTGCTGCCCGCCGCCCAGCTGCTGGGCTACCACGTGACGCTGTGCGATGCCCGGCCGGCCTTCGCGGGCCAGTCGCGGTTCGCGGGCGCCGACCAGGTGGTCACCGCCTGGCCGCACCGCTACCTGGCGGAGGAAGCAGCGGCAGGGCGCATCGACGCCCGGACCGTGGCCTGCGTCCTGACCCACGATCCCAAGTTCGACATCCCGCTGCTGGAAACGGCGCTGGGCCTGGACCTGGCCTTTGTGGGCGCCATGGGATCGCGCCGCAGCCACCGGCAACGCGTCGATTCGCTGCTTGCCGCCGGGGTTACGGCCGAGGCCCTGTCCCGGCTGCATTCGCCCATCGGACTGGACCTCGGCGCCGTGACCCCCGCGGAGGTGGCCGTGTCCATCACCGCCGAGCTTGTGGCCAGCCGCAGCAGTTCCGGCGGCGCACCCGTGCGGGCATCGTCGCTGAAAGACGGCACCGGCCCCATTCACACCGTCAACACCGCGCAACACCAGGAGACCCCATGGACATGAACACCATCGAGGCCGTGATCCGCACCGAGGACCCGGCCGACTGGCGCGACGGGGACGCCTGGCTCGCCGGCGGAACGGTCCTCTTCTCGTACGGGAGCTTCGCGTTCGGCAAGGAACCGCTCCGCCGGCTGCTGGACCTCGGCGCAGCCGGCTGGCCCGCCGCCACAGTCACTGAAACCGGCATCGAGCTGGCGGCAACCTGCACCGTGGCGGAGCTCTATGCGCTGCCTTCCTCCGACGTTTTGGGGGAGCGGGCAGCGGCCTGGCCTGCCCTGGACCTTGTCCGTCCGTGCTGTGATTCGTTCGTGGCCTCCTTCAAGGTGTGGAACATGTCCACCGTGGGCGGCAACCTCTGCACGTCGCTCCCCGCCGGCCCCATGATTTCCCTGTGTGCCGCCCTCGACGGCGAGGCCAAAGTGCTCGGTCCGGGCGGCGCACAGCGCACCGTGCCGGTGGCCGACTTCGTCACCGGGGATGGAAAGAACTGCCTGGCGCCCGGCGAACTCCTGCGCAGCATCCATCTTCCGGCGTACGCCCTTGCCGCCCGCGTGGCATTCCGCCGCCTCTCGCTCAGCAACCTGGGCCGGTCCGGGGTCCTCCTGATTGGAAGGCTCGACGCCGACGGCACCCTGGTCCTCACGGTCACCGCCGCCACCAAACGCCCCGTCCAGCTGCGCTTTCCGGCTCCGGCGGGGGATGCTCAGTCCGGCGCTGCGTCGTCGGCCGCTGCCCTCGTGGATGCGCTCGATGCCGCCATTCCGGCGGAGCTGTACCACGACGACATCCACGGCCTGCCGGAATGGCGGCAGGACATGACATACCGCCTCGCGGAGGAAATCCGGGCTGAACTGGAGGCCCCGGCCGGCCTTCCGCCCGCCCGCGTCTCCGGGGATTTCTGGCCGCCGCCGCAGACATCAGCGCAGCAAACACCGCCACAGCAACGCCCGGTGCACCGCACTTCAATGCAGCGCAACACCCAGCACACGGCTTCATCGCAGGCTTCGTCTCAGCAGAAAGGGGCCTGAGCATGGCCAATAACACCACCATCGAAATCAACGGCGTTCCGGCGGCAGCTGAGCCGCGCCCCGGCCAGTGCCTGCGCACGTTCCTGCGGGAGCAGGGAAACTTCGGCGTCAAAAAGGGCTGCGACGGCGGCGACTGCGGAGCCTGCACGGTCCACGTGGACGGCACCCCCGTGCACAGCTGCATCTACCCGGCCGTGCGGGCCGAAGGGCACGCCGTCACCACCGTCGAGGGCCTTGCCCGAACCTGCGGATCGTTCGAAGGAACCGGCAACGGCACCGACGCCGTCGGAACCAACGGCACCCTCCATCCCATGCAGCAGCAGTTCCTGGACCGCCAGGGATTCCAGTGCGGATTCTGCACCGCCGGCATGGTGATGACGGCCGCCACGTTCGACGAGCAACAGCTGGAAAACCTGCCCCGCAACCTCAAGGGCAATCTCTGCCGCTGCACCGGGTACCGGGCCATCGAGGATGCCGTCTGCGGCCTTGAAGGACACCCGGACCCCGAAGGTCCGGGGTCAGGGATCGCCGGCGAGGGCCAGCCGGATCCCCGGCCGGGTCAGCTCGGCGACGACGTGCCCGCCCCCGCGAGCCTGGCCGTCGTGACAGGAAAGGCCCGCTACACCCTGGATGTGCCCGCGGACGAGCTGCAAGGGCTGCTGCACCTGAAGCTCCTGCGTTCGCCGCACGCCCACGCCCGGGTGCTCTCCATCGACTCAACCGCGGCCCTGGAAATCCCCGGTGTGGTGGCGGTCTTCACCCATGAGGACGCCCCGGCCCAGCTGTTCTCCACCGCTCAGCACGAGCTCTTCACCGACGACCCGGACGATACCCGCGTCCTGGACGATGTGGTCCGCTTCATCGGGCAGAAGGTTGCCGCCGTCGTCGCCGATTCCGTGGCCGCCGCGGAAGCCGGCGTGCGTGCCCTCAGGGTCGAGTACCAGGTGCTGGACGCCGTTTTCACCCCCGAGGAAGCGATGCGGCCGGGTGCACCGGCCGTCCATGGCGGGAAGGACGCAGCGATTGCGCGCATCAGCCGGCCGGAACAGAACGTCGTGGCGGAGCTGCATTCCGAACTCGGCAGCGTTGCCGACGGGTTTGCCGAGTCGGACTTCATCCACGAACAGACGTACCGCACGCAAAGGGTGCAGCACACCGCGCTGGAAACGCACGCCGCCATCGCGTCCGTGGACCCTGACGGCCGGCTCCAAATCCGCACGTCCAGCCAGGTGCCCTTCCTGGTCCGGCGCACCCTTTCCCGGGTCTTCGACATGCCGGAAGAGCAGATTCGCGTGGTGGCCGGACGGGTGGGAGGCGGCTTCGGCGGGAAACAGGAGGTGCTCACCGAGGACGTGGTGGCTATGGCGGCGATGAAGCTGAAGCGGCCTGTGCAGCTCGAATTCACCCGGACGGAGCAGTTCACGTCCGCCACCACCCGGCATCCGTTCACCATCCATCTCAAAGCCGGCGCCAGCAGGGACGGCCGGCTCACCGCGCTGCAGCTGGACGTGCTGACCAACACCGGGGCCTACGGCAACCATGCTCCGGGCGTGATGTTCCACGGCTGCGGCGAATCGCTGGGCGTTTACAAGTGCGCCAACAAGAAGGTGGACGCCCACGCGGTGTACACCAACACGGTTCCCTCCGGCGCGTTCCGGGGCTACGGCCTGAGCCAGATGATCTTCGCGATCGAGTCCGGCATCGACGAGCTTGCCACCGGGATCGGCATGGATCCGCTGGAGTTCCGCCGCCGCAACATGGTCCTCGAAGGCGACGACATGCTCTCCACGCATTCCGAACCTGAAGAGGACGTGCACTACGGAAGCTACGGGCTGGACCAGTGCACCCGGCTGGTGCAGGACGCGCTGGCCCGCGGGCTCGAACGCTACCGGGCCGCCGGGCTGGATGACCTGGGCCCGGACTGGGTCACGGGGGAGGGGACGGCGCTGTCAATGATCGACACCGTCCCGCCGCGCGGCCATTTTGCCCACTCCAAGGTCCGGCTCCTTCCGGACGGAACGTACGCGGCCGACGTCGGGACCGCCGAATTCGGCAACGGCACCACCACCGTGCACGCGCAGCTCGCGGCCACCGCCCTGTCCACCACGGCGGGGCGCGTCACCGTGCGGCAGTCGGACACGGACCTGGTGCAGCATGACACAGGCGCCTTCGGCTCGGCCGGAACGGTGGTGGCCGGAAAGGCCACGCTGGCCGCGGCCGAAGAGCTCGCGGTCCGCATCCGCGCGTTCGCCGCCGGCATCCGGCAGATCCAGTCCTCCGGCTGCGTGATGGAGGAGGACGCCGTGGTCTGCGAGGGGACCAGGGTGCCGCTGACGGACCTTTACGACGCCGCCGAAGCGGCCGGCGTCGAGCTTGCCACCGAAGGGCACTGGGGCGGGACACCCCGCTCGGTCGCGTTCAATGTCCAGGGCTTCCGTGTGGCGGTCAACACCGGAACCGGGGAACTGAAGATCCTGCAGAGCGTCCAGGCGGCGGACGCGGGTGTGGTGGTCAACCCGCGGCAGTGCCGCGGCCAGATCGAAGGCGGGATCGCCCAGGCCCTCGGCGCCGCGCTGTACGAGGAAGTCAGGGTGGACGACGGCGGGAAGGTCACCACGGACATCCTGCGGCAGTACCACATCCCCACCTTCGCGGACGTGCCCCGCAGCGAGGTGTATTTCGCCGAAACCAGCGACAAGATGGGCCCGCTGGGGGCCAAGTCGATGAGCGAGAGCCCGTTCAATCCGGTGGCTCCGGCGCTGGCGAATGCCATCCGGAATGCCACAGGCGTGCGGTTCGCCGAGCTGCCCATCGCGCGCGACAAGATCTACCTGGGACTGAAGGAAGCGGGCATGGCCTCGCGTTTGGAGAGCGCCAACGGCCTATAGCGGCGCGGGGAGGCTACCAGAGAACGGTGGCAAACATCGTGACGCCGCCGGCCCCGAAGAGCACCATCATCAGGCCTGTGGACATCAGGCCTTTGGCAACGACCAGGACCGGCTGCGTGGATTCGGCAGGGTTGGCCGGGTTGAACAGCACCGGAATGGCGGTTCCGATGATCGCCTGGTCGAAGCCGTAGATGTCCGACTGGCCCAGCCAGCGCTTGCCCGTCGAGTCGGTGAATTCGTAAGTCGGGGCGAAACGGTTCCTGCCGTTGCTGCCGGGTCCGTCCGTGCCATGGAGGTTGCCTGTGACCATGGCCGAGGTGCGTGACCACTTGGACACGGCACGGCGCCGTCGCAGGGATGGGGCCAGCGAGAGGCCTATCAGGATCAGGCCGACCACCAGGAACATGCCCGGCACCACCACGAAGATCAGTTTGATGGAGTCCATGGTTCAGCCTGTGAGGACGCCGATAAAGACGAACATGCCCATAAGGATCGCGGCGAAGACAGCAGCCGCAATGCCGAGCACCGTAGTGGTTCCGTTCTGGACCTGGAACGACTGGACGGGATTCATTGGGTTGTAGGCCACCTCGACGAACGATCCGGGCATCGGCGGGTTGGCGTTTGAAACCTCCGATTCGCCGGCAAAGAGGGTCCCGTACGGGTCCGCGAACTGGTAGGTGGCGAAGAAGCGCCGGCTCCTCGGTCCGCTGCCGGCGCCGTTGCTCCAGCCTGCAACGCTGCCGGTGACCGTGGCCCGCGCCTTTGGCCAGCTTGCTATCAGTTTTTCGTGGCGCATCGATTTACGATACTGATGGATCAGCGTCAGCGTGATGCCGACGGCAAACAGCGCCCAGACGGCGTACAAAACGATTCTCAAGCTATTCCCCCGGTCGAGTCACCAAGAAGTATGCCATCCCGGCTCGCACCGGACCGAAGCCGACGGCATATAGTCGGATGATGGAACAGCGCATTTTAGGCAAGACCGGACGGAACGTCTCCATTGTCGGACTCGGAACCTGGCAGCTGGGTGCGGACTGGGGCAACGTGGATCCCGCGCAGGCACGGGACATCCTGGCTGCGTCCGTGGAAGCGGGTGTCACGTTCTTCGACACCGCGGACGTCTACGGCGACGGCCGCAGCGAGCAGGCCATCGGCGCATTCCTGGCGGATAACCCCGGCCTGGATATCACTGTGGCCACCAAGATGGGCCGCAGAATGGAGCAGCAGCCGGAGAACTACAACCTCGCCAACTTCCGCGAGTGGACGGACCGGTCCCGGCGGAACCTGGGAACGGAGCAGCTGGACCTGGTGCAGCTGCACTGCCCGCCCACCGAGGTCTACAGCAACGCCGAGGTCTATGACGCACTGGACACCCTCGTGGCGGACGGTGCCATCCGGAACTACGGCGTCAGCGTGGAGCGGACAGACGAAGCCCTCGAAGCCATCCGGCACGAAGGCACCGCCACGGTGCAGATCATCCTCAACGCCTTCCGGCTCAAGCCGCTGGACCTGGTGCTGCCCGCGGCCGAGGCGGCCGGGGTAGGCATCATCGCCAGGGTTCCCCTCGCCTCGGGCCTGCTATCCGGCAAATACACCGCGGATACCTCCTTCGCGGCGGACGACCACCGGAATTTCAACCGCGACGGCTCATCGTTCGACGTCGGAGAGACCTTCTCCGGCGTGGACTTCGGGCAGGGGCTCAAAGCGGTGGCAGAGTTCGAGGAACTGGTGCCCGACGGCGTCAGCACCGCCCAGGCGGCCATCGCCTGGATCGCCGCCCAGGACGGTGTCAGCACGGTGATCCCGGGCGCACGGAACGTGGACCAGGCCCGCTCCAACGCCGCCGCGGCGGGCGTCACCGGCATTGACGCAACGTTCGACGTCGGGGTCCGGGAAATCTACGACCGCTACTTCCGCGATTCGATCCACCCGCGCTGGTAGGCGGTCTCCTGGCGGGGGACATGCGTGCCTGAGGTTGCGGGACCAATTGGGGCTGATCAGTCCGCCGGATACCAGACCCGCTCGCCGTCGACGCGTGCGAAGGACGTCAGGGTGTGGGGTTTGGCGGTCTTTTCCGTCATGATGTCCAGCACCTCGACGTTCCGGACCACCAGCGCGTCACCGATCAGTGAGCGGTGGCAGCGCCACGGCACGGCTTCCGCGCACATGATGGCAGCATTGTTGCTCCGCCCACGTTCCAGCAGCTGGTCGATGGCTGCTGAGAACTCTTCGGTCTGCATGAAGTCCGCGTAGCCCCGGAACGACGCGTTGCGCCAGGCACTGTTGGGACTGTCCTTGCGGGCGTGCCGCAGTCCGCCGAGGGATTGCATCCGCCGGTAAGTGATTCCGCGGGCACGCAGGCTCGCCGCCAAGGCATCCTCATTGAACTGCGGATTGTGCCGCGACTTCGGGACGGTGCGCACATCGATCAGCTTCTTCACGCCGTGGGCCTTCAGGACGCCGATGAATTCCTCGATGGGATGAGTGGAGTGGCCCACCGTGAAGATGGTCATGTCCGTCATGCCCCAATGCTATGGCGGCGGCTGCCAAAGCGGCGATGACGCGGGAGCCCGGGGGCATCTTGGCGCGAACTGGCAGATAATGGCCTCAAACCGGGCGTTTGACATCGTTAGCTGCCAGTTCGTGCTTCGAAGGGGGACGTGCGTGACCACACCATCCATCAGCGCGTTCGTTGACCAGCTCTCGGCCGTAGCCACACGGCCAGCGTGCAACAACTTCTTCGATCACACCACTCCGGCCAATGCGCAGCGCCGCCGGAACCTGGGCCTCTACCTGCAGGAAATGCTGGACCGCTCCCCGAAGGTGCTGCTGGTGGGGGAAGCCCCCGGCTTCAGGGGA
Organism: Arthrobacter oryzae; assembly: GCF_031454875.1. GTDB lineage: Bacteria > Actinomycetota > Actinomycetes > Actinomycetales > Micrococcaceae > Arthrobacter > Arthrobacter oryzae_D. The sequence continues at coordinate 1,658 of NZ_JAVDRQ010000010.1, read as the reverse complement.
ATGCGGATCACCGGCGTTCCCTTCACCAACCGCACCATGTTCGAGGGGCCGGCGAACCACTTCGGGTTGTTCGGGCCGGGAAAAGGCTACGTGTTGCCGGCGGAGGCTGAGGGCGTCGCGTCCGAGCCGACCGCGACAGTGATGTGGCAGGTACTGGCCGAGCTGGAATTCCTGCCTGTGCTGTGGAGTGCCTGCCCCTGGCATACGCATGTGCCGGGACGGCCGCTGTCCAACCGCACGCCGACTGCCCCCGAAGCAGCCCTGGGTACTCCGTTCTGGCAGGCACTGATGGAGCTGTTTCCCGTCGAAACCGTTGTGGCCGTGGGTAATGTGGCCCACCGCAGCCTGCAACGGAGCGGCCTGGACGTGCCGAAAATCAGGCATCCCGCCCACGGCGGCAGGTCCGGCTTCAAGCGCGGACTGGAGGAGCTGCTTTCAGCGGGGGTGCGGCAGTAGGGCAGCCTCCGGCCAAGGGGCCGGGCCTTGGGTCTGGCCTAGCCGAGCAATCGCAGCTGGTCCGGAGTATCCAGGTCTTCGCCGCCGGACTGGTCGCTGCAATCCACCAGGTCGATGAGTTCCGGGTGGGCCTGCAGGAAAAGCCGGGCACCGGCGTCGCCCGTTGCTGATTCGGCCGCTTCCGCACGCAAAGTGACGTCCAGCAGCAGCGGATGGCCGCGCCGGAGGGTGCCGCCCGGTCCGCGGTAGGCGGCGGCGGTCACCCGGCCCGGCCGGTGCGCTGCCAGCACGCGGGCCACCGTTTCCGGGGTCAGGCCGGGCTGGTCCACCAGGGCCATCAGCACATGGTCCTCAGCTGCCGCCGCGGCAATTCCCCGCCGGAATGAACTGCCCATTCCGGACTGCCAGTCCGGGTTATCGATGACGGTGTGCAGGGTCAGCTTGGTGGTTTCGCGGACTTTGGCCGCCTCGGCCCCGAGGACGACCACCACGTCGCGGCAGCCGCCGTCGAGCAGCACACCGGCGAGCACTTCCACCAGGGTCCGGCCGCGGAACGGCAGCAGGGCTTTGGGCCCGAGCCCCAGGCGGGTGCCCGCCCCGGCGGCGAGCAGCACCGCCGTCGTCCGCGGTGCATTCAAGTCAGCCATCGCCCCAGCCTATCCACCCCAAAGGCGGCTGACGGCGGTGCCCCAAAGGGACACCGCCGTCAGCTGTCGAACGAACAGGCCCGTCAGGCGTCGCCACCCGCGCCGCCGGTGGTGCCGGCGTTGACGTCCAGGAGCTTGTAACGGTCCATGGCGTACGACGGCGCCCCCGCCTCCACCTCGCCCCTCGCCGCGAGCAGCTGCAGCGTCTTCACCACGATGGAGTGGGTGTCGTTCTTGAAGAAGCGCCGTGCCGCGGCGCGGGTGTCGGAGAAGCCGAAGCCGTCCGCACCGAGCGAAGCGAACTGGTGGGGCAGGAACTGGCGGATCTGGTCCGGGACGGCCTTCATGTAGTCCGAAACCGCCACGACGGGCCCCTGCGCATCGGCCAGCTGCCGGGCCACAAACGGGACCCGTGCCGGTTCGCCGGGGTTCAGGAAGGCTTCCTCCTCGGCGGCGAGGCCGTCGCGGCGCAGTTCGTTCCAGGACGTGACGGACCAGACGTCCGCGGAGACGCCCCAGTCCTCGGCCAGGATCCGCTGGGCTTCCAGCGCCCAC
>NZ_JAVDRQ010000009.1:0-289069 GCF_031454875.1 Arthrobacter oryzae | reverse complement strand
CTTGGCCTTGATCCATTCCGGTTTGCGCTCCACCGGAGTGGCCGCGTTTCGCTGCTCAATGCGCAGCATCTTCCGGCCTTCTGGCGCCAGTGTCACAGTAGAGCTCCTTCGGGGCTTGGTACGAGTGCTTCTTCGTGCTTGCGGAATTCTTCCACGAGCCGCTCCGCGATATCGCCGGGGGCGATGTTTTTGCCGGCTTCGATGGACATCGTGGTGACGCCGGCATCGCTGATGCCACAGGCGATGATCTGGGCATAGGGTGCCAGATCATTGTTGCAGTTGATGGCGATCCCGTGCATTGTGACCCCGTCCAGGACGCGGATGCCGATTGCGCCAACCTTCCGGTCCGGGCCTTTGCTGTCGGCCTTGATCCACACTCCGGCGCGTCCCTTGATGCGCTCTGCGTTGATGCCGTAGTCAGCCATAACGGCGATCATGACCGCTTCGAGCCGCTCCACGTAGTCGCGGATGCCCGACCGGTTCTTCAGCTTGAGGATTGGATAGGCGATCAGCTGGCCGGGGCCGTGCCAGGTGAGCTTGCCGCCCCGGTCCACTGCCACGACGGGCGTGCCGTCCAATGGGCGCTCGTGCTCTTCTGTCAGCTTGCCGGCTGTATAGACAGCGGCATGTTCAAGGATGAGGACTGTGCTGGGTGCCTCGGCTGCGACGACTTTGTCATGGAGTTCGCGCTGGATGTCCCAGCCCTTCATGTAATCAACGAAATCCGGAGCAAGACCCAGCGTGGAAAACTCAAGAGTCATGGCATCCAGCTTAGACCCCGTCCGCTGTGGTACCCGATTCTGTGCTTAACCTCTCACCGGCACCCGTCGGACGGCGGCTGCCCCTGTGGATAACTTCTGCGGGATTCTGTCGATTCCGCTATTCCTTGGGTATGGAGAAATTCGAGCACGACGGCGGCGCTAACGACGCCGATGCGGCATCGCCTGAGGCGGTCCCACCCGATGCGGGGGGTGGCTCGCGTGGGGGAGCTGCCCCGGAGGTTCCCGGTTATGTAGTGGGGCGTGAACTCGGCCGCGGCGCAAGCGCGAGCGTGTGGCTGGTCCGCGAGGAACGGACGCTCCGCGAGTTTGCGGTGAAATGCTTCACCCAATCCGAAGGTGTGCCACCACTGATGTCCGCCGCCAGTGTACCCGGCATGGCCGGGCGGGACGCGGAGGACAACGTACGGCGTGAACTGAGGATTCTGTCCGTACTGGATCATGACCACCTGGTGAAAGCCCATGATGTGGTCCGGCTCCGGGGAGCAGCGGACGGGAGCCTGGGACTGGTGATGGATTACGCGGCCGGCGGATCCCTGGCCCAGCTCGTCGACTGCCGCGGGCCGCTGAGCGTGGGCGAGTCCGTAACGGTCCTGACGCCACTCGCCCAGGTCCTGGGGTATCTGCACGGAAAGGGCTTCATGCACTCTGATGTCGCACCGGGCAACGTGCTGTTCACCGCTCACGGCAAGCCACTGCTGGCGGACCTCGGCATTACGCGCATGGTCGGCGACGCGGCAGCTCCGTTCTCTGCCGGTACGGATGGTTTCCATGACCCGGCGCCGGTGGACGGGCTAAGGGCGGGGCTGCAGCCCGAGCGGGATGTCTTCTCGGCCGCAGCCGTCGGCTGGTACTGCCTGACGGGGAAGGCACCGGAGCCAGGCCCGAGCCGTCCGCCTCTTTCCCTTCTGGTCCCGGGTGTGCCGCCCGCCCTCGCCTCCGCGTTGGAAGCGGGCCTGAGGGAGGACCGGCGGGAACGGCCGACGGCCTTGGAATTCGCGGCTGCCGTCTACCGCAGCGCGGACGCCGCACCGGTGGACCTGGCCGGTGCGGTCCACCCCACGGTGCTGCCCGAGCTCCTGACCCGCCGCAACCTTCCGCCGTCACGCACTGCCCGCCGTGCAGCGAAGCTCCGGGCCTGGCGGCGCCGCCTGGGGAATGCGCGCGGTCCCGCCCGGCGGAGGGTCCGCGGCCCGGGCCGGCACGCCGGCGGAAAGCGGCCTTGGATCCGCCGTGCGGCGGCAGCGCTTGCGTTCGTGGCGATCGCTTCCGCATGGATCCTGACCGGGCCGCAGCCGGCAGTCGCCCCGGATTCAGTCCACGCACCTTCAGAGCCGGCGCAGGACGTCCTGCCGGCGACAGCCGTTGACCCGGTCCCGGCGCAGGCTCGGCAGCTGGCGTTGTCGCAAAAGCCCGAAGAGGCCGCCCGGGGCCTGGCGCAGCTCAGGTCGGCTGCGTTCAGCTCGGGGAAACTCGAGCTCCTGGACGAGGTCAATCTGGCGGATTCGCCGGCGGCCGTGGCGGACGCCACGATCAGCGGGCGGCTCCGTGATGCCGGACATGTCCTGGCCGGTTTCGGCACCAGCCTGACGCGTGCGGAGGCCGAGCCTGGTGCCTCGGGTTCCCGGGCCGTCGTCGCAATTACGGCGGTAACCTCCGCATACCAGGAGAAGGATGCCGGCGGAAATGTCGTAGCCGAGGGAGCCGCCGGTGCGGAGCAGCGGCTCCGCCTGGTCCTGATCAGTTCCGGCGGGCGCTGGCGGATCCAGGAGATCCTTCCGGCGGCGTAGCCGCTATCTGACCTGGTCCCTGCCGGTGGCCCACGCCGCTGCCTCAGCCAGGGAGGGATGCTGCCACTCAAATCCGGCCTCGGCCAGCAATGCGGGCTCCATTCGCTGGCTTCCCAGGACGAGTTCGTCCGCCAGTTTCCCCATGACCAGCCGCAGCACCGGTGCGGGTACGCGGAAGAGGGCGGGCCGGTGGAGCGCCTCGGCAAGCCGGGCAACCAGCGCGTTGACGTCCGCCGTTTCAGGGGCGCAAACGTTGACCGGGCCGGCCATCGGGGCCGCCAGCAGGAAGCTGAACGCGGAGGACACATCGGGCAGCGTTATCCAGGGCCAGCACTGCCGGCCGTTTCCCAGCGGGCCCCCCACGCCCAGCCGGAGAAGAGGGAGCAGCCGTCCGAGCGCCCCTCCGGACCTGCTGAGGACCACGCCCGTCCGGGGCGTGACAACGCGGACGCCCGCCGGGGCCCCGTGTGCGGCTTCTTCCCACTCGTGGCAGATCCTGGCCATGATGCCGCTGCCGTTCGGCGAGTTCTCGCGCAGCACGGCATTACCCCGGTCACCGTAGTAGTTGGAGCCTGACTGGCTGATGAAGACCTGCGGCGGCTCCTCCAGCTTCGCCATCGCCGTTGCCAGGGTGCGCGTCGGGTCCAACCGTGAACGGAACAGCTCATCAATGCGGCGCCGGGTCCAGGGGCGGTCGCCGATCCCGGCTCCGGCCAGGTTGATGACGGCGTCGGCGCCCGCAAGGTGGGCGGGATCAAGCAGCCCCGCCGCCGGATCCCAGCGACGTTCGTCGGCCGTTGCCGGTGCCCTGCGCACCAGCAGGATGACCTCGTGGCCACCCGAACGCAGATGGGCGGACAGGTCGCTTCCGATAAGGCCTGAGGCGCCGGCCATGATGATTCGCATGATCCATCTCACCATGCCCGGCACAGTCGCGGAACCTCCCGGGCGGCCCGCCGACTTTGACTATGATCGAACGATGACCTCTTCGAGCTACTTTCGTTTCCCGCATCTGCACGGCGATCTGGTCACCTTCGTGGCCGAGGACGACGCCTGGATTGCACCCCTGGACGGAGGCCGCGCCTGGCGTGTGTCCTCCCTTCAGCTTCCCGCCCGCAACCCCCGCTTCACGCCCGATGGCAAGCGGCTGGTGTGGACCGTGGTGCAGGGGACGGCACCGGAAGTTGTCACTGTGGATGTCGACGGCGGCGGGTACCGGCAGCTGACGTACTTCGGCCACAGCTCCACACGGGTTAAAGGCTTCACTGCTGCCGGCGACGTACTTGTCACCAGCGCGTTCCGGCAGGCCGAAAGCCGCCACACCCATGCCTACAGCGTCCCGCTGGAAGGCGGCTGGTCCGAGGAGCTGCCGTTCGGACCGGTCGAATCAGTGGCCTTCGGCCCTGAGGTCGGCGATGAGCGCCCGGTAGTGGTGGCCAGTGTGCTTTCACGCGAACCTGCCTGGTGGAAGCGCTACCGTGGCGGAACCGCCGGAAAGCTCTGGATCGACGCCGACGGCAACGGCGAGTTCGAACGGCTAGTGCCGGAACTGGATGGCAACCTCGCGGACCCCATGTGGGTTGACGGACGGGTGGCCTTCCTTTCCGACCATGAAGGCTACGGAAACCTGTACTCGGTGCTCCCCAACGGCACCGGGCTGCGCCGCCACACCGATCACGAAGATTTTTATGTGCGCCATGCCGCCACGGACGGCAAGCGCGTGGTGTTCGAATCCGCCGGCGAGCTCTGGCTGGTTCCGGACCTTGGCTCCGACGCCGTCAAGCTCAACATTTCGCTGGGATCTGCCTCCCAGGGGCGGAGGCCGGCACTCCTTAAGACCGCCCGCCACCTTGGTGCCGTGATTCCCGACCACACGGGCGCCTCCAGCGCAGTAGAAGCGCACGGCACCATCCACTGGCTCCGCCACAAGGACGGGCCCTCACGCGTTGTGGAAGCCGCGCCGGGTGTCCGCGCCCGCCTGCCGAGGCCGCTCAGCGAGGGCCGCATTGCTTACGTTGCCGATCACGACGGCGCGGAGGCCCTGTACATCAGCGAAATCGCTCCGAACGTGGCCAGCACGCCGGCAGCGCCGGCCGCGCGGCACCAGCCTGCAGCCGTGCAGGAGCCGCATACGCCGCTGCCCAAGCCGGTCCCGGCGGCGGGGATGAACCGTTCGGGCGTCGAGTCGCCCGCGGGGGACGACCTTGCGGCGGACACCGCTCCAGGCGAACCCGGAAACACTGACGTCGGAAACACTGCGGGCGGAAACGCGTCCGGCGGCTCCACTGCTGCACCACAAGGCGCAGAAGGCCGCGGCGACGTGGCGGGCGGCGCCGGTGCAGATGCTGCACACACCGCGCCTGGCGGCGCGGCCGCACGCCTGAAGAAGATCGATTTCCCCAGGTCCACTCGCGCGAGTGCCATGGAGGCCAGCCCGGACGGCCGCACGCTTGCTGTGGGTACCTCCTTTGGCGATGTCTACCTGGCCGACACCCGGACCGGGACCATCAAGCTTGTCACCAGCATCGGCGAGGGCACTATCGACGGCCTGTGCTGGTCGCCGGACTCGGCCTGGCTCGGGTGGTCCGAGCCGGTCACGTCGTTCGGCTCACGCAGCCGGCTTCGGATCGTCAGGGTGGGCGATCCGGAGCTCCGGATCGTGGACGTCACGGACGGACGCTTTCGCGATGCCTCGCCGTCCTTCACGCCTGACGGCAAATTCATCGCGTTCCTCTCGAACCGGAGTTTTGACCCTGTCTACGACGGGCACTCTTTTGATTTGTCCTTCCCCAGCCCCATCAAGCCCTACCTGGTGGCGCTCGCAGCCGACACCCCGTCGCCGTTTGGCCCCTCGGTGGACCTTGCGGCCGGACCGGACGTCGAAACGGCTTCGGATGCCGGCGAGAACGGTTCCGCCGCGCCTGCCGTGCGGGTAGACGCTGAAGGACTGGCTCACCGGGTGATCGGAGTGCCGGTGCCGCAGGGCAATTATTCGGCGCTCGAGGCGACGCCTGGCGCTTTGCTTTGGCTGGACAACGCACTTGCCGGTGTCACCGGCGACGGCCGGGCCACGACTGACGACAAGGACGCCGCACCCGAACTGGTGCGTTTTGACATGGCCAAGCGCAAGGCAGCCACTATCGTGGACGCCTTGGACAGCTACCGTGTGTCCGGCGACGGCAAGAAAGTGGTCTACCTCCACGACAAGCAGATCCGGGTGGCGCCCGCCGACGCCAGGGGCGATGAGGAATCCGGCCAGCTGGTGAAGGTGGATGTGAGCCGCATCCGCGTGCTGATGCATCCGCTGAGCGTGTGGGGCCAGGCGTTCGACGAAGCCTGGCGGCTCCAGCGGGACTTCTTCTGGGCTGAGGACATGGCCGGACAGGACTGGGAGTCGGTCCACCGCCGGTACCGCCCCATCGTGGACCGGCTGGGTTCGCATGATGACCTCGTGGACCTGTTATGGGAGCTCCACGGCGAACTGGGGACTTCCCATGCCTATGTACGTCCGATGGCTGTCACCGAAAACGGCAGCAATGGACAGGGCCGCCTGGGCGCGGACCTGGCTTTCACCGAAGCAGGCTGGGAAATCACCCGCATCCTGGCGGGGGAGTCCTCGGACCCGCTCGCCACATCCCCGCTCACCCGGCCGGGAGCCGACGCCAAAGCGGGAGACATCCTGCTCGCCATCGACGGCGTGGAGCTGTCCGAATCACTGACGCCGGCCATGCAGCTTGTTGGTGCGGCGGGCAGGGTTGTGGAGCTGACCCTCCGCAACGGGGCTGCCCACGGCGATGCAGCAGGCGATCAGCGCCGCATTGCCGTGGTGCCGGTCAAGGACGAGGAGCGGCTCCGCTACCAGGAATGGGTTGCCGGCAACCGGCGCACGGTGCGTGAAGCGTCCGGCGGAACTTACGGCTACCTGCACATTCCGGACATGATGGCGAACGGCTGGGCTCAGCTGCACCGCGACCTCGACACCGAGACCGCGCTGGACGGATTGATCGTGGATGTCCGGCGCAACCGCGGCGGCCACACATCCCAGCTTGTTGCCGAGCTGATCGGCCGCAAGGTGACGGGATGGAGCATGCCCCGCGGGGAAAAGCCCCGGACCTACCCCCACCACGCGCCGCGCGGGCCCGTGGTGATTCTGACCGACGAGTTTGCCGGTTCGGACGGGGACATCATCACCCAGGTCTCCAAGCTCCGGGGTATCGGACCCGTCATCGGCACTCGTACCTGGGGCGGCGTGGTGGGCATCGACAACCGCTTCTCCCTCGCGGACGGAACCGGAGTGACGCAGCCGCGCTACGCCACCTGGTTCAGCGGGGGAGTTGGGTGGGATGTTGAGAACTTCGGCGTGACTCCGGACATCGAAGTGACGTTCCCGCCGCATGCCTACGCCGCGGGAAGGGACCCCCAGTTGGAGTACGGCATCGGTGCCCTGAAGGAAATGATCCAGGAACTTCCCACGGACCGTCCGCCGCTCCGGGAAGGCTACCGTCGGCTGCTTCCCGGCCCCCTGCCGGCGCGCAGCAACAGGAGCTAGGCGCGAGCCGGACGGACCCGGAGCCGTCTGCACGCGGCCGGCCGCACACGCGCCGGCCAGGACGAACAAAGGCCCCGTTTCCTTACCTGATGATCAGGGCGGGGAACGGGGCCTTTGCCGTGCGGTGCTGCTGCTTCCCTTGGAAGCGGTTGCACCGCAAACGGGCTAGGAAGCCGTGAGTGTGGCGTCCAGGGTGATGTCGATGCTGGCCAGGGCGCCGGAGACAGGGCAGCCGACCTTGGCTTCCGCTGCGATCTTCTGGAACTCGTCTTCGGAAATGCCGGGGATCCTGGCGTTGACCGTCAGGTGGCTACCGGTGATGCCCGTGCCGGGCTTGAAGGTCACATCGGCCTTGGTGTGCACCTCTTCCGGGGTGTGCCCGGCCTGCGCCAGCATGTTGCTGAACGCCATGGAGAAGCAGGCCGAGTGCGCTGCGGCGATCAGTTCCTCGGGGCTGGTCTTACCTTCCGACTGTTCTGTACGGGCCTTCCACGTGACGGCGTAGGTACCCAGCCCGGAGCTGTCCAGCGTGGTGTTGCCGGACCCCTCGAACAGGTCGCCGTTCCATACGGTGTGCGCGGTGCGTGTTGCTGCCATATCCACTCCTCAGCTTAGATTCGATCCGGTCCGGGCTTCCGCCCAGACCTTCCGCATCAATCCTATGGATTCAGGCGCCACGGCGCACGGCCTGTCCGCTGTCAGAGGATTGTGACCGTCTACACTGGCGCAATGGAAACCCACCGCCGCAGGATGCAGCCCGCTGAAAGTTCACCGCAGGCACGGATCGCCGCCATCATGGTCAACGCAGGCAACGCCGAAGAGTTGGCGGCGTTCTGGGCTGCGCTGCTCGGCACCACGGTTTCGGCGCGCTATGACCAGTTCGTCTGGCTCAAGCCCGCGTCTGCCGGAGCGCCGCAGCTGGCCTTCCAGGAAGTCTCCGACGCCACACCGGGACGGCGTCGGCTCCACCTTGATGTCCACGGCCCCGATCCGGATGGCCTGCGCGCCCACGCCGAATCACTGGGAGCGGTGTTCGTGGAGGGCCACGACATCGGCGACTTCCACTGGGACGTCATGCATGATCCCGAAGGCAACGAATTCTGCATCGCCCGCGACTGACCTGCCCGCGACTGACCTGCCCGCGACTGACCTGCCCGCGACTGACCTGGCGCGGGACCCGGACACGCAGGAGGCGTACAGGAACGACGACGGCGACACCCCCGCCAGGGGAGCGTCGCCGTCGTTGTTAAGTGCCGCGGGCGTCGTGACCGCTACTGCCAGAGGGTGGCGATGGCCACGTTCAGCAGCGCCAGGCCGCCCACGCTGTGGGCCAGGCCCTTGCTGATCGGCTCGTCCTTCTTGTACTTGCGGCGGCCGATGAAGGCCAGCACAGCCACGGCCAGCGCGATGGCGAACTTGATGCCGAGCTTGAAGTAGTTGGCGTCCATGTCCAGTGCAGGGATGAGCCCCATCATCACAATGCCGGTGATGAGCTGCAGGGCGGCCCCGTCGAACTGGCGGGGGTGCACCGTGGGCTTTTTCATGTTGCCGATCCAGATGCCGACAATCATCGCTGCGCCGACGATGTGGAGGAAGACCATGATGTTATAAACGATGTCCATGGCCTCAGTCTAGCCAGAGGCTTCTACGCTTCGTAGTAAGCCCCGCGGGACGGCAAGGCGACGATTTGGTAACCAACGACGGCGGCGCAGGAACTTGGTGGTTGTCCACCGGTTCCTGCGCCGCCGCTGTTGTTTGGAGCTGTTTGTCCCTCCGGGGCTTACAGTCCCAGGTCCGCCTCGAAGGCGCCGGCCTCAAGGCGGGCCTTGAGGGTCTGCAGGAAGCGACCTGCGTCGGCGCCGTCCACCAGGCGGTGGTCGTAAGTGAGGGAGAGGTACATCATGGAGCGGATGGCGATCGAGTCGTCGCCGTTTTCGTCGGTGACCACGACGGGACGCTTGACGATCGCACCGGTGCCGAGGATGCCGACCTGCGGCTGGTTGATGATCGGGGTGTCGAACAGGGCGCCAACAGAACCGATGTTGGTGATGCTGAACGTACCGCCGGAGAGCTCATCGGGGCCGATCTTGCCGTCGCGGGTGCGGCTTGCCACATCGGAGATCTTGCCGGCAAGGCCTGCAAGGTTCAGGCTGCCGGCGTCGGAGATGACCGGAACCAGCAGGCCCTTGTCAGTGTCAACGGCGATGGCCAGGTGCTCGGCATTGTGGTAGGTGATTTCCTGCTTGTCTTCGTCGTAGGCAGCGTTCACCTTCGGGTGCTGCTTCAGCGCTTCTGCCACTGCCTTGGCGATGAACGGCAGGAAGGTCAGCTTCACGCCGTTCTGGGCCTGGAAGGAGTTCTTTGCCTTGAGGCGCAGCTTGGCAATCTTGGTCATGTCCACTTCGTGGACCTGCGTCAACTGGGTGGAGATGTCCAAGGACTCGCGCATGCGGCGGGCAATGACCTGGCGAATGCGGGGAGCCTTCTGCACGGTGCCGCGCAGTGACGAGGCCGCGGCGTCCTGCTTGGAAGCTGCCGGTGCCGGTGCCGGTGCCGCAGCGGCGGGAGCGGGGGCTGCCTTCGCTTCAGCGGCGGCAAGCACGTCCTGCTTGCGGATGCGGCCGCCCACGCCGGTGCCGGTCAGGGAGGAGATGTCCACGCCCTGCTGGTTGGCGAGCTTGCGCACCAGGGGAGTGACGTAGCCTGACTCAGCCGATGCGGCTTCTGCGGCGGGTGCCGCTGCCGGTGCTGCGGCAGGTGCCGGAGCCGGTGCTGCCTGCTGGGGTGCTGCCGGTGCTTCGGCCTTGGCGGGTGCTGCGGCGGGAGCTTCCTGCTTCGGAGCTTCCGCGGCCGGAGCCTCCTCCTTCGGAGCCGGAGCGGCGGGAGCAGCGGCAGGTGCGGCTGCGCCGGAGCCGATAACGGCAAGAACGGATCCAACCTCGGCGGTCTCGTCCTCGTTGACGCGGATCTCCTGCAGCGTGCCGGCAACCGGCGACGGGATCTCGGTGTCCACCTTGTCCGTGGATACCTCGAGGAGGGGCTCGTCAACTTCAACGGAGTCGCCGACGGCCTTGAGCCAGCGCGTTACGGTGCCTTCGGTGACTGATTCGCCGAGGGCCGGCAGGGTGACTTCGTGGCCCTCGCCGGAAGCGGCCGGAGCTGCTTCCGCGGCCGGGGCCTCAGCCGGTGCGGGAGCCTCGGTGGAGGGGGCTTCTTCAGCTGCGGGGGCTTCTTCGGCAGGCGCCTGTTCTGCCGGGGCGTTCTCGGGTGCTGCCTCTTCGGAAGCGCCGGCCGAACCGGAGCCGTCACCAATGCGGACGAGAGGGGCGCCGACTTCGGCGGTCTCATCTTCGGCGACGAGGATTTCCTCAATCACGCCAGCAATCGGAGAGGGGATTTCGGTGTCTACTTTGTCGGTGGAAACCTCGAGCAGCGGCTCGTCCACCTCTACCCGGTCACCTACCTGCTTGAGCCAGCGGGTGACGGTTCCTTCGGTGACACTCTCACCGAGGGCGGGCAAGTTAACGGATTCAGACATGTCGTCCCCGTTCTCCTTATTGATCTTTAGTGCGGATGATTGCTGCCTTGTTCGAGCTTAGTGCACCCTGCGGATCATGCCGGGTGCACTAAGCTCAGTGGTCTTGCGGTGGTGCGGGCGGAAGAATTAGCCGTGGAGGGCTTTGCCCGCGAGGGCCAGGTGGGCTTCGCCCAGGGCCTCGTTCTGGGTCGGGTGGGCGTGCAGCAGCTGTGCCACGTCCTCCGGGTAAGCCTCCCAGTTCACGATCAGCTGTGCTTCACCGATCTGCTCGCCGATGCGGGACCCGATCATGTGGACGCCCACCACGGGACCGTCCTTCTGGCGGACAAGCTTGACGATGCCGCCGGTGCCGAGGATGGAGCTCTTGCCGTTGCCGGCGAGGTTGTATTCCTGGGTCTCGACCTGGTCGTCGCCGAACTTTTCCTTGGCACCCTTCTCCGTGTAGCCCACCGTGGCGATCTCAGGCTCGGAGTAGGTGACCTTGGGGATGTTGACGTCTTCAACGATGACGGGCTTCAGGCCGGCGATTTCCTCGGCCACGAAAATGCCCTGCTGGTAGCCGCGGTGCGCCAGCTGGACACCCGGGACGATGTCGCCCACGGCGTAGACGTTGCCGACTCCGGTGTGAAGGCGTTCGTTGGTGATGACGAAGCCGCGGTCGATGGTGATGCCCGCTTCCTCGTAGCCAAGGTTGGCGGTAACCGGTCCGCGGCCGACGGCCACGAGGAGCAGCTCGGCTTCGAAGGTCTTGCCGTCAACGAGGGTGACCTTGACGCCGTCGTTGTTCTGCTCAACGCCCTGGAAGAAGACTCCGGTGGAGAACTTGATGCCGCGCTTCTTGAACGCACGCTCAAAGTTCTTGACGATCGCGGCGTCCTCGTTCGGGACGAGCGAAGGCAGGCCTTCAACGATGGTGACGTCGACGCCGAAGGACTTCCAGACCGAGGCGAACTCGACGCCGATGACGCCGCCGCCCAGGATGATCGCGCTCTTGGGGATGTAGTCCATGGTCAGTGCTTCGTCTGAAGTGATGACCTTGCCGCCGATTTCCAGTCCCGGCAGCGTACGTGAGTACGAGCCCGTGGCGAGGACGATGTTCTTGCCCTTGTAGGCGGTGCCGTTCACGACAACGGTGTCGGTGCCCTGCAGCTTGCCTTCACCTTCGATGACGGTGATGCCCTTGGACTTGATCAGGCCCTGCAGGCCCTTGAACTTGCCGGCGATGATGCCGTCTTTGTAAGCGTTGACAGCGCTCATGTCGATGCTGTCCAAAGTGACGTTGACGCCGTACTTCGCGGAGTCGCGGGCGTGGTCTGCGAGCTCAGCGGAGTGCAGGAGTGCCTTGGTGGGGATGCAGCCGTTGTGCAGGCAGGTGCCCCCGAGTTTCCCCTTCTCCACGAGGCCCACAGTGAGGCCAAGCTGAACAGCGCGGAGGGCCGTGGCGTAACCGCCGCTGCCACCGCCGAGTACCAGGATGTCGAATTCTTGCGCAGTTGCCTGATCGGCCACTTAGACGCTCCCTCGCGTGAACGATGACACGAGAGTACGCATCATCTGGTCTTGGAACTTGCTCTGCCGTGATTATGTCAGCAGGCCGGTTCTCTTGCATTTGTGACTACCGCAGTTCACCTTAGCGAACCACTTATCCATGCTCCACCTTGTCACGGCGTTTGTGGAGCGCTTGTGTCGAGTGTCACGCGGCTTTGTGGCGGACGGATCATGACCCGCCACAAAGCCGCGAACGGCCTAACCGCCCCGGCGTAGAGCCGGTTAGGCCGAAGCCGCCAGGACGTCTTCGACATACGCCACGAGCGTGCGGACAGTGCAGCCCGTTCCCTGCTTCGGGGTGTAGCCGTAGGGACTGCCGTTGTTAAAGGACGGGCCTGCAATGTCGATGTGGGCCCACGGAATCTGCTCGCCGTCCTTGCCCTTGCCGACAAATTCGCGCAGGAACACGGCAGCGGTCATCATGCCGCCGTGGCGCTCACCGATGTTGGCCAGGTCCGCCACCTCGGAATCGAGGCTGGCCCGGAGCTCGTCCGGCAGGGGCATCGGCCATACCAGCTCGCCCGCCCGGTCAGCCGCGGCCTTCAGCGGGCCCGTGACGCTGTCCGAGCCCATGACGCCTGCGGTCCGGTTGCCCAGCGCGATCAGCTGGGCGCCGGTCAGGGTGGCGACGTCGATGATGGCGTCCGGGTACTCCTGGCTGGCGGCCACGATGCCGTCCGCCATGACCAGGCGGCCTTCGGCATCCGTATTAAGGACCTCGACGGTCTTGCCGCCGAACATGGTGAGGACGTCCGCCGGGCGCTGCGCGGCGCCGGAGGGCATGTTCTCTGCAATGCACAGCCACGCGGTGGCCTTCACGGGCAGGCCGAGTCCTGCGATTGCCAGCACTGTGTTAAGAACGACGGCGGCGCCCGCCATATCGCTCTTCATGTCACCCATGCCGAGGGCGGGCTTAATGGAGATGCCGCCGGTGTCAAAGGTGATGCCCTTGCCGACGAGGGCGATCTTGGCGCTGGCCTTGGACGGCGCGTACTCCACCTTGACCAGGCGCGGCTGCCTCGCGGATCCCTTGCCTACACCCATGATCCCGCCGAAGCCCTCCTTCTCGAGGCGCTTCTCATCCCACACGGTCACCTTGACCGGCAAACCCTTGGCGAGTTCCTTGGCGGCATCGGCAAAGGACTCGGGGAACAGGTGGCTCGGCGGCTGGTTCACCAGCGTGCGGGTGGCGTTGACGGCTTTCCCGATCAGGGCGGCGCGGTTCAGCAGGGGCTGCAGGTCCTTGTGCGCGGCGAAGTCGGTGGAAATCACCACGTTCTGCACCGGATCCTTCCGGCCGTTGGCGGTGGAGCGGTACTCGGTGAACGAGTAGGAACCCATGGCGGCGCCTTCGGCGATGGCGGCGACGTCGGCGAGTGACGCCGTCGGAAGCGCCAGCGTGACTGTGGTGAGCCCGGCGAGCTGGCGGACAGCGGAGCCCGCCGTGCGGCGCAGCGCCTCTTCAGTGAGTTTGCGTCCGGCGCCCGGCTTGCCGACCCCGGCCAGCACCAGGACGGCGGCGCCGGCTTCGGGAAGGCCGGGGAGCCTGTGGACCTGGTCGGCCGCGCCGGTAAGGCCAAGAACCTTCAGGGACTCCGCGATGGCCTCGGCGGACTTGGCCGTCAGCGGGTTGTCCAGCAGCACGGGACCGTCGGGTCCCTGCGCCACTCCAATGACCAGAGCGTCCGTGGGCGACTTCATAACGTCACGCGCAATGACGCTAAGTTTGATTTCAGTATTCTTGACCACGAGGATCAGTCCTCAATTCTCTGTGATTTTCGGCAGGAAACGCATGTTGGGCGTCCCGCCATGGGAACCGGCCGCCGTCGGCTTGAGACGCAACCCGGTGTCTGCAAGGCCGTCCGTAGGGCCAGTTCCGATCGTAGTCTCTCCGCACCGGCCGCGCTGAATCTCATGAGACCTGCAACACACGTCCTGCGGAAGGGTTCGGGGCGGAATGCATCGGGCGGCACGTGCGTTGTAAAAAATATCCGGCGGATCTGCGCGGATCCCCTTGGCTGTGTGCCAGTGGATCCGCTGACTGGGTTGCTGCCCCTACGGTGCAGACGCACCCCGCCTCCGCCGCCACTTCGAAAGGAACATGCCGTGCTTGAACGGATTTCCGGCTCCCTGCTGGACCCCGACGCTCTCTACGTGAGCAATGCCGAGCTGTTCGACAGCCCGTCACTCCGCGGGCTCAATCTGGTGATGGGCTTTACGGGATTCGCCGACGCCGGTCACGTGGTCAAGCAGATTACCGCCGAGCTGCTGGACACCCTTGAATCTGAGGTGGTCGCCGTCTTTGATGCCGACCAGCTGATTGACTACCGCACGCGCCGTCCGCACGTCACCTTCGTGGAAGACCACCTCCAGGATTACCAGGCCCCGAGCCTGGCGCTCTACCGTTTGGTGGACGGGCTGGGGAATCCGTTCCTCTTCCTGGCCGGCTTTGAGCCCGACCTGCAGTGGGAACGGTTCGCCCGGGCCGTGGTCCGGATCGTCGAGCACCTGGACGTGAACCTGGTGACATGGATCCACTCCATCCCGATGCCCGTACCCCACACGCGGCCGGTGGGCGTGACTGTCCACGGCAACCGTCCGGAGCTCATCGAGGGCATATCCGTCTGGAAGCCGACGGTCGAGGTTCCCGCGGCCGTGGGCCACATCCTTGAGTTGCGCCTCACCGAGGCGGGCCGCAACATCGCCGGCTATGTCATCCACGTCCCGCACTACCTCGCCGAGGCCGAATACCCCAACGCCGCTGTCGCCGGACTTGAGTACCTCGGGGCTGCCGCCTCGCTGATGCTGCCCACCGACCGCCTGCGTGAGTCCGGCCGTGAAGTGGGGCGGCAAATCGCCGAACAGCTCGAGGCGTCCGAGGAAGTGCAGCAGGTAGTGTCCCGGCTCGAGACCCGCTATGACGAGAAGGCAGAAGGGACCGTCCGCCGCTCACTGCTCGCAGATGAAAACGATGAACTTCCCAACGCTGACGCTCTCGGTGCAGCGGTGGAGGCGTACCTGGCCCGTAAAGAACCCGGACAATAAATCCTATTTTTCCTGCCGCAGGCATAATGGACAGGTGACTGCACCCCGCGCCTGGCTCATCTGGACCATCGGGATCTTTGCGTATCTCGTGGCGGTCAGCCAGCGCACTTCCTTCGGCGTCGTGGGCCTGGAGGCGACGGAACGCTTCCACGCCACCGCAGCGGAGATTTCCTTCTTCACCGTGCTGCAGCTCCTGGTCTACGCTGGCCTGCAGATCCCGGTAGGGGTCCTCGTGGACCGCCTCGGATCACGGACCATGATCGCCGGGGGAGCCGTCCTGATGGGCCTCGGCCAGCTTCAGCTGGCCTTCGCGGACAACATTCCCGGGGGCGTGCTCGGCCGCGTGCTGGTGGGTGCCGGGGACGCCATGACGTTCATTTCGGTGATCCGGCTGATACCGCTGTGGTTTGCCCCGGCCAGGGTGCCGCTCATCACCCAGCTGACAGGCATGTCAGGCCAGCTCGGTCAGCTCTTCAGCGTAGTTCCGTTCGCGATGATCCTCCACTCCGCCGGTTGGACCCCGGCGTTCCTGACCCTGGCGGCGATGTCCGCGCTCGCCGTCGTCCTGGTGCTGGCGGCCCTTAAGGACCAGCCGCCCGGACATCCGCGCCCGGAACCCGGCCAGGGGCTAAAGGCCACCGGTATATCGCTGTCCAGCGCGTGGCGGCAACCCGGCACCCGGCTGGGGCTGTGGAGCCACTTCACCATCCAGTTCAGCGGCACGGTGTTCGCCATGACCTGGGGCTACCCGTTCCTGATTTCCGCGCAGGGCCTTGATACCGGCACGGTCTCCGGACTGATGGCTGTCTACGTAGCGGCGGCCATCGCGGCCGGACCGCTGATCGGCAGGTTCGTCTCCCGGCATCCGCTGCGGCGCTCCACCATGGTGCTCCTGATTGCCGCCACGACCGCGGCTGCGTGGGCCGCCGTGCTGCTCATGCCGGGCCGCTCGCCGCTGTGGATGCTCGCCGGGCTGGTGGTGGTGCTGGCCATCGGCGGGCCGGGCTCCATGATCGGCTTCGACTTCGCCCGCACCTTCAACCCGGCCCACCGGATCGGAACCGCCACGGGAATCGTCAACGTAGGCGGGTTCATCGCCGCGCTGGTGGCCATCTACCTCGTTGGCGTCGTGCTTGACGTCCTGCACGCCAGCGGCTTTTCCAGGGGCGAGCTGTACGGCCTCGACCCGTTCCGGATTGCCCTGAGCGTCCAGTTCGTGCTGATCGGGATCGGCGCGGCGGCGATCATCATCACCCGCCGGAAGGTCCGCCGCCAGATGGCCGCCCAGGGCGTGGTGGTGCCGCCCCTGCTCAAAGCGCTCGCGCAGCAGCGCCGCCGCAACCTGGAACGCCGCCGCGCCGACTAGGGCACTTCCTGCGGGTTGTCCACATAAGCGAACAGCCCTCTGCCGGCAGGCCGCCGACCGTTCCAGTCTGGAGGCATGACACCTCCAGAACGACTGACAATCACCGGCCCTGAGGACATCCTGGGCTTCATTCCGCATTCGCTTGGCTACTGGCCGGCCAACAGCCTGGTGGCCATGACCATGCAGGGAAAGAGGCTGGGTGCCACCCTCCGCGTTGACCTGCCGGCGCTCGACTCTGACCCGGGGTTGCTTCGTTTCTCACGCACGGTCCGGGACTACCTGGAAGCAGACCACGACGCCGACGGTACGCTCCTGGTGCTCTTCAGCGATGAAGGGTGGTTTGCCGGTTCGGGTTGTGCTTCCGGCGTTGTCACTCCCGGAGTGCCGGAGGAAGGAACCCTTGCACGGCTGCTGACGGCACTGGAGGTCGAGCTGGAGCTGTCCGGGCTGCCGGTTCGCGACGCCTGGTACGTCGGCGAGGATTTCTGGCGCAACGCGTATTGCTTCGATCCCTCCTGCTGTCCGTTTCCCGGCCGCTCCGTGGATGAGATCCGGGACAGCCGGCTCAACGCCGAGATGGTGTTCCGCGGGAGCAGCGTGGGCGAGGATCCTTCTTTGACAGGCGATGCCCTGCCCGGAGAGGCTCCGTCCGATCGGTCCGTCGTGGAATCTGAACAATGCTGGGCGGCTGAACTTGCAGCGCTGCGCGGAAGCCGGTCCCAATTCGCCACGATTCTGGACGTTTGGGAGCGGGTGCTGGCGACCGAAGGGGCAGCCCAGGTCTCCGTCGGGCTGGCCGGGTATCTGCGTGCTTCCCTGTGCGTCCCGCACTGGCGGGACGCGGTGCTGGTGATGAGTGCGGCAGGCCGGCCGGCAGCGGAACAGGGCGCCGAGGAGTTCGGGATCTTCGATCCCAGCTCCGGCCAGCAGACAGTCCCGGCGCCGCTTGACGGGCTGCCGCGTGAAGGGCCGCCGCGTGAAGGACTGCAGCCTGGCGGGGTGCGGCCGGCCTGCCCGCCGGACGATGCGGCCTACGCCGTTCCCGGGTACGGGGAAGTGCTGCTGGGACTGGCGCCGGCGTCACCCCGCTGGGACCGGATGCGGACCTTGGAGGTGGTGTTGCAGCAGCTTGGCGCGGCCGGCGGGGGAGAGGGCTGCGCGGCGTCGCTGACGGGACGGGGCTGGATCGAGTGGTGCCGGGGCAGGGGTTCGTTCGCGCACGCACTGTTGACCCGGGCCGTCGCCGCGCATCCCGGTTATCGGCTGGCGGAACTCCTCTCGGAACTGGTCAGCCGCGGGACGCTGTGCGGCTGGGCAGGGCGACGTGATGCCGCATGGCAGAAGTTCGAACCGGACGCCGCATAGGACTGTGGTCGCCGCCGGCCTTCGCCGGCTGGGCGCCCGGCTGCAAGCGGGCCGCCCGGCCGAAACATTCCGGCCGGCGGGCTGCCCTGAGGCTGCGATTGGGAAAATCGTGAGACAATGGTTGCCGAGACCCGGTTGGGTCCGTGAACCAAGTGCATGTAATGGTGCCCGGAAACGGGAACATTACGGCCGCTCCGGCAGTTCTAGTTAATGGCTCTGCTGGCCGCGATCGCTCTTGGTGTGAATCACGGACTTGACAGGGTCATAGTGGTGTTGCCCGTATGGTGATTCCACAGACCGCCGCTAGAAAGGTTTTCTGTGACCCCGTCTTCCGCGAAGAAGGAACCCGCCGACCAGGCCGAATTGTCCGCTGAGGAGAAGAAGGCGGCGACGAGCGCCAAGCGTGCCGCCACGCGGGCAGCCAATAAGGCTGCCTCCGCCGACGGAGGCCCGGCTAAGCCCGAGCCCAAGAAGCGCGGACCCAAGCCCGGCGCCAAGGCCGCAGCTGAAGCTGCCGGCAAGTCCAGCACGTCGGACGACGATGCAGAGGACGTTGAGCTGGATGAAGATCTCGACGACGTAGCTCCCGATCCGTCCGAGCTGACCGAGGAGGAAGCGGCCAGCAAGACCGGCGCAGCAGCCACGGGCTCAGGCTTCGTATACTCTGACGCCGATGACGACGACGCCCCGGTCCAGCAGGTTATGTCGGCCGGCGCGACGGCCGACCCCGTCAAGGACTACCTCAAGCAGATCGGCAAGGTTGCCCTGCTGAACGCAGAGCAGGAAGTGGACCTTGCGCTCCGCATTGAAGCGGGCCTGTTCGCCGAGGAGAAGATCGCGGCGGACGACGGCTCCATGGAACCGAAGCTCAAGCGCGAGCTCGAATTCGTCATCCACGACGGCAAGCGCGCCAAGAACCACCTGCTGGAGGCCAACCTCCGTCTCGTCGTTTCGCTTGCCAAGCGCTACACCGGTCGCGGCATGCTGTTCCTTGACCTGATCCAGGAAGGCAACCTGGGCCTCATCCGCGCGGTCGAGAAGTTCGACTACACCAAGGGCTTCAAGTTCTCCACGTACGCCACCTGGTGGATCCGCCAGGCCATTACCCGTGCCATGGCCGACCAGGCCCGCACCATCCGTATCCCGGTGCACATGGTGGAAGTCATCAACAAGCTGGCGCGCGTTCAGCGCCAGATGCTGCAGGACCTTGGTCGCGAACCTACGCCTGAAGAGCTGGCCCTCGAACTGGACATGACCCCTGAGAAGGTTGTTGAAGTCCAGAAGTACGGCCGCGAGCCCATCTCGCTGCACACTCCCCTTGGTGAGGACGGCGACTCCGAGTTCGGTGACCTCATTGAGGACTCCGAGGCCGTTGTTCCCGCCGACGCCGTCAGCTTCACCCTGCTGCAGGAGCAGCTGCACTCGGTGCTGGACACCCTGTCCGAGCGCGAAGCCGGCGTTGTCGCCATGCGGTTCGGCCTCACCGACGGGCAGCCGAAGACTTTAGACGAAATCGGCAAGGTCTACGGAGTTACGCGCGAGCGAATCCGCCAGATCGAATCGAAGACGATGTCCAAGCTGCGGCACCCGTCCCGGTCCCAGGTCCTGCGCGACTACCTGGACTAGGAACGGCAGGCCCTCACCGGCCTCTCCGGATCCAGACATGGGAAAGGCCCCGCCGTGGCGGGGCCTTTCCTGTCTCCGGACACCGGCCGTCTGGACACGCCGCTGTCTGGACACGCGGCTGTCTGGACACGCGGCCGGAATCAGCGCACACGCACAAGAGGCAGAAAAACAGGGCCCCTCCAAGCGGAGGAACCCTGTTTATGCCAGAAAGCTGCCTAGTCCACGGGAACCGGCGCCTTCTCGTGAAGCCGGCCTGTCTCGTCGTGCCAGCCGGAGCTCAACGGCTTGAGCGTCGCTTCGACTGCCCGCGCGTGGTGGCCGCAGAAGAGCAGCTCCCCGCCGGAGGACTCAAGAACAACCCGGACATACGCCTGTGCTCCGCAACGATCGCACCGGTCCAGTGCGTTGAGCGTGCGGTCCGCAACTGCTGTTGTCATATCGGCCTCCTTAGTAGATCTGTATATCTATATAACCAGCATTCGTAGCAAAACCATGACAAGGATGGATCACTTTCGCTGTCCGCGTATCACCGTTCCGTAACGGGTGCAGCCAGGGGGAGCCTGTGCTGGAGTGGCTGGCAGGTGTCCCGCTGCAGGCCGACTAACCTAGGAAGAGCGTCAAAAAGCCTTAGCTGTTCCGTCACTGAAGGAGTTCACAACCCGTGGCACCAAGTTCTGAGTACACCGCCCGGCACCTGTCTGTACTGGAAGGCCTGGAGGCCGTCCGCAAGCGCCCGGGCATGTACATCGGTTCCACCGACTCCCGCGGCCTGATGCACTGCCTCTGGGAGATCATCGACAACTCCGTCGACGAGGCATTGGCCGGGTACGGCCACGACATCAAGATCATCCTGCACGCCGACAACTCCGTGGAAATCCACGACGACGGCCGCGGCATCCCCGTGGACGTCGAGCCCAAGACCGGACTCACCGGCGTCGAGGTGGTCTTCACCAAACTGCACGCCGGCGGAAAGTTCGGCGGCGGCTCCTACACGGCGTCCGGTGGACTGCACGGTGTCGGGGCTTCCGTGGTCAACGCGCTCTCCTCCCGGCTGGACGTGGAAGTGGACCGGGGCGGGAAGACGTACAAAATGTCCTTCCGGCGCGGCGAGCCGGGGAGGTTCAAGGATCCGGGAACCAGATCTGATCCGGCGGCAACGTTCGAGCCCTTCGTTGAGGACTCCGTCCTTGACATCGTGGGCAAGGCCAAACGCGGCGTCACCGGAACCCGGATCCGCTACTGGGCTGACCGCCAGATCTTCACCCCGGACGCCAAATTCTCCTACGACGAACTGGCCTCACGGGCCCGCCAGACCTCCTTCCTCGTGCCGGGCCTGAAACTCACCGTCCGCGATGAGCGCAAGCTTCCCGGCACGCCCGGAGAACTGGGCGGCCACGAAGAAATCTTCCACCACGACGGCGGCATCTCCGAGTTCGTGGACTTCCTCGCGGCGGACCCGGCAGTCACGGACACGTGGCGGCTGCACGGCTCGGGCAAATTCAAGGAGACCGTTCCGGTGCTGGACGAGCGCGGACACAGCCAGCTGGCCGAAGTGGAGCGCGACTGCGAAGTGGATGTGGCCCTGCGCTGGGGCATCGGCTATGACAGCACCGTCCGCAGCTTCGTCAACATCATTTCCACTCCCAAAGGCGGCACGCACCAGTCCGGCTTTGAGCAGGCGCTGGTCAAGACCTTCCGCAAGGCCGTGGAAAGCAATGCCCGCAAGCTCAAGGCCGGCAATGACAAAATCGAGAAGGACGACATCTTTGCCGGGCTGACTGCCGTGCTGACGGTGCGCCTGGCTGAGCCGCAGTTTGAAGGTCAGACCAAGGAGATCCTCGGCACGTCCGCGGTCCGCGCCATTGTGGCCCGGGTGGTGGAAAAGGAGATCAACGCCAAACTGAACTCCGCCAACCGCAATGACAAGGCCCAGTCCGCACTGCTGCTGGAAAAAATCGTCAGCGAGATGAAGTCGCGGATCTCGGCGCGGGTGCACAAGGAAACGCAGCGCCGGAAGAACGCGCTGGAGACCTCCTCCATGCCCACCAAGCTGGCAGACTGCCGCACCGATGACGTGGCCCGCTCGGAACTGTTCATCGTGGAGGGCGACTCCGCACTGGGCACGGCCAAGCTGGCGCGTTCCTCGGACTTCCAGGCGCTGCTGCCGATCCGCGGCAAGATCCTCAACGTCCAGAAGGCCTCGGTGGGGGACATGCTGTCCAACGCCGAATGTGCCGCGCTCATCCAGGTGGTGGGCGCGGGGTCCGGGCGAAGCTTCGACATCGCCGCGGCGCGCTACGGCAAGGTGATCCTCATGACGGACGCCGACGTGGACGGAGCACACATCCGTACGCTGCTGCTCACGCTCTTCTTCCGCTACATGCGCCCCATGATCGATGAGGGCCGGGTGTTCGCCGCCGTTCCTCCGCTGCACCGCGTGGAGGTCATCAACGCGGGGCAGAAGGCCAACGAAATGATCTACACCTACTCCGAAGCCGAACTCCACGTGCTGCTGGCCCGGCTGGCCAAGGAGGGCAAACGCTATAAAGAGCCCATCCAGCGCTACAAGGGCCTTGGGGAAATGGATGCCGAGCAGCTGGCGGAAACCACCATGGACCCGCGCCACCGTACACTGCGCAAAGTGGGCATCGAAAACGCCAAGCAGGCAGAGGAGACCTTCGACCTGCTGATGGGGTCCGACGTCGCACCGCGCAAGGACTTCATCATCGCCGGCGCGGCGAGCCTGGACCGGGAGCGGATCGACGCCTGAGCCGTGGTCCCGGTCCGGGGCCGGCCGCCCGTGGCCGGCCAGGGCCGCCCCGGCGCGTGTACGGCCAAAGAGCCTGCTAGCCGAGCAGCCCCGGGACAATCAGCAGGGCTGTGGGCAGGGCCAGCAGGAGCAGGCAACCGGCCAGGACGAGTGCCCTCAGCGAGGCCGGGAGGGGTTCCTTGGGCGAGAGGAGCCGGCTGACCCTCGACGCCGTGGTCCGGGCCGAGCCCGCGCCGCCGGACGCGCCGGAGACGCCGTCGGGGATGCCGTCTGCAGCGAGTCCGTCTGCTGCTGCCATGGGGAGCTGACCGCCGTCGAACACCGAGCCGCTGCCGGCCGCCCCGGACGGTCCGCTGGCAACAATGGCGATGGCCTTGATCAGCGTGGCTTTGCTCTCGGTCCTGAGCGCGACGTCGTCAGCCAGCATCTCGATGAGGGAACTCACCGCTTCCTGGGCAAGCCGTGTGGTCGGAAGCCAGGGGAGGGCCTGGCGCCAGGCCGCGAAAGCCCACAACAGGAGGTGGTGGCGCTGGCTCAGATGGGCGTTTTCGTGGATCAGCACCGCCCGCAGTTCCGCCGGCTCCAGTGCGGCCATCAGCCCGTCGCTCAGTACGGTAACGGACCGGGCCCCGCCGGGCAGGCAATAGGCCACGGGGGAGTCATGGTTGATGACCACCGTGCCCGGCCCGTCATTCGACGGTGATGCCAGGAGGGCCAGGAGTTCCCGGTGGCGACGGCGCTGCCGTTCGATCCGGTAGTAGGTCAGCAACAGTGTGAAGACGAGGTGTGCGGTCAGGAGGGCCGCTGCCGACAACGCAAAAAGGTGCCAGAACCCCAGCGCTGTGGTGGGGGCGTTGAACAGGACCATGCCCGCCAGTCCGCGCAGCCCGGCCAGCAGGTTGTCGCCGATCGGTTCGAGCCCGTAGACCAGCATGGCGCCGATCATGGACAGGCCACCGGCGAGGGCGATCGCCTGCCACAGCAGCATGGCCGTAAACGGTGACCGTGCCGGCCACTGTGCGCGCGAAAGGAGGATAGGCACCGGCCACGCCAGGACTATCGCCAGGACCGCCAGAAAATATGAGGTCCAGAACATGCGCTGTTAGCTGTGGCCAAGCAGTTTGCGCAGCGTTTCGGCTTCACTTTCGGTGACGGAGCCAATAAAGCGGGCGAGCACGGCTTCGCGGTCGGGCGCAGAGCCCAGCACTTCATGCATGAGTTCCGCTGTGTGGTCCGCGCGGCTGGAGACCGCCTGGTAGCGGTGGGGCCGGGTGCCGCGTTCGCGTTCCACGAGCCCCTTCTTCTCCAGGCGTGACAGCACGGTCAGAACCGTGGTCACGGCAAGGTCCTTGCCCTCATGGCCGGCAGTGCCGCCCTGGGCCTGGGTGGTTTGAGCCAGCAGGTCCCTGAGCGTGTTGGCGGTGGCCGCTTCCTGGCCTGCCCAGAGCAGATCCATCACTGCCCGTTCCAGTTCACCAAGACTTGCCATTCCGTACATCCTTCTTAAAGTCCCCATCCGCGGGGCCGGAGCGGCCGTCGCGGAGCGTTGATCGAATACTTCAGTCCTAAATTTACCTCGTTTTGGACTTTCTTTCTACATGAGGTAGAACACTCGGCGCGTCGCGCCCTTGCCTCCGGCTCCGGCCAGTGGAACTGTTGTTTACACTGCACGCCGAAAGTGTTCTACACTCTGTAGAAGTCGATGTTCTACGTTGCGTAGAAAACATGGACTGTTGAGAGCCTAGCCAAAAGTAGGGACTGCCTTGGACGCTTTGGAAATCGCACGCTGGCAATTCGGTATCACCACCGTCTACCACTTCATGATGGTGCCCCTGACCATCGGGCTGGGCCTGGTGGTGGCAGTCATCCAGACAGTCTGGTACCGCACCGGCAAGCCGGAATACCTGCGGATGACCAAGTTCTGGGGGAAGCTGTTCCTGATCAACTTCATCATGGGTGTCGCCACCGGCATCGTGCAGGAGTTCCAGTTCGGAATGGCCTGGAGCGAGTACAGCCGCTTCGTGGGCGATGTGTTCGGGGCGCCGCTGGCGCTCGAGGCACTCCTTGCCTTTTTTGTGGAGTCGACGTTCCTGGGCCTGTGGATCTTCGGCTGGAAACAGCTCAAGAAAGGCATCCACCTGGCCTGCCTCTGGATTGCCGTGATCGGCTCCGTGTTCTCCGCCTACTTCATCATCGTGGCCAACAGCTGGATGCAGCATCCCGTCGGCGTGGAAATGATCAACGGCCGTCCCGTCATGACCGATGCTTGGGCCGTATTCACCAACAACACAGCCCTCGTGGCAGTGCCGCACACCCTGATGGGTGCACTGGCTGTGGCCGGAGGCTTCCTCCTCGGCATCGCCTGGTACCACCTCTGGCGCAGGCGGAGGGACGGTATCGACACCATCGGCCCTGACGGCAAGGTCATCCCGGGGGAAGCAGCCATCCCCGGCCGCGACCGGACCGACCATGAAGTGTGGATCCGTTCCCTCCGGATCGGCGCCGTCGTGGCCATGGTTTCCTTCGCCGGCACCGCGCTCACCGGCGACCTCCAGGGAAAGCTCATGTTCGAACAGCAGCCCATGAAGATGGCCGCCGCTGAGGCGGCCTGCCACGACGGCACCGGCTTCTCGGTCCTCAGCGTCGGCAATGTCGGCTCGAAGAACTGCGACGAGATCGTGGCCCTGATCGAGGTTCCGGGCATCCTGTCCTTCCTGGCCAAGGGTGACTTCACCACCGAAGTCAAGGGCGTCAACAGCCTTCTGGACCAGTACAAGGCCGACTACGGCACCCATCTCCCGGACAACCCGATCTACGGCGAGCGCGCCGGTCAGGAGATCCAGTATGTCCCCGTTATGGAAGTGACCTATTGGGGCTTCCGCATGATGATCGGCTTCGGCGGGATCGCGGCGCTGGCCGCCCTCCTGGCCCTGTGGATGACCAGGAAAGGTACCGTCCCCGCGTCCAAGTGGCTCATGCGCCTTGCCGTCTTCGGCATCCTGGCTCCCTTCGGCGCCAACGCCGCCGGCTGGATCTTCACCGAAATGGGCCGCCAGCCGTTTGTGGTGGCACCCAACCCCGACCTGAACGGCATTGACCAGGTGTTTATGTTCACCGCGGCAGCCGTCTCGCCCGGAGTCTCCGCGGGCGAACTGCTGACCTCGCTGATCGTGCTCACCGCCGTCTACGCGGTCCTGCTCGTGGTGGAAGTAAAGATGCTGGTCAAGTACGTCAGGGGCGGCGTCGGGTCCGCGATGCCCGAACTGGCACACGCCCCCGTTGACAAGGACGAGGACACCGAGGGCCCCGGCACCGCCAAGCCCGCTGACGACGTCCTGGCATTCGCCTACTAAGAAGCAGAGGAATTCGAGAATGGAACTGCTGCCGACAATCTGGTTCATCACCATCGCGGTGCTGTGGACCGGGTACCTCTTCCTTGAAGGCTTCGACCTCGGCGTGGGAATGCTGATGAAGCTCTTCGCCCGCAACGACACTGAACGCCGGGTCCTGCTGAACACGGTGGGTCCGGTCTGGGACGGAAACGAAGTCTGGCTCATCACGGCCGGTGCCGCGACCTTCGCCGCCTTCCCGCTCTGGTACGCGTCCCTGTTCTCGGCGCTGTACCTGCCGCTGCTGGTGGTACTGGTCGCCCTGATCTTCCGGGCCGTGGCGTTTGAATACCGCGGCAAGGTGGATGACCACGCCTGGCGGACCCGCTGGGACTGGGCCATAGCACTGGGTTCCTTCTTCGCCGCCTTCGGTGTGGGCGCCGCACTGGCACTGACCACCACCGGGCTGCCGCTGAATGCCAACGGCGACAGGGTTGGCGGGGCCATGGCGTGGTTCAGCGGTTACGCCGTCCTCGGCGGCCTGGCCGTGGTGGGATTCTCGCTGGTGCACGCCCTGGCGTTCCTGGCGCTGAAGACCGACGGCGACGTGCGCCACCGTGCCCGCCGCTGGTTTGTCCGGCTGCTTCCGGTCCTGCTCCTGCCCATTGCCGCGTGGGCGCTCGTCATCCAGTTCCTGGACGGAAAGCCCTGGACCTGGGCCGCCGTGATTGTGGCCGTCGGCGCCGCGGCGGCATCCTGGGTTCTGGCCCGACGGGGATCCGAAGGCAGGGCGTTTATGGCCATGGGAGCGTTCATCGTCCTCGGCAGCGCCTCGATCTTCGGAGCAGTGTTCCCGGTAGTGCTGCCCTCCACCCTGGATTCCGCGTTTGACCTCACCATCTCCAACGCCTCCTCCTCCGACTACACACTCGGGCTCATGAGCGTGGTGGGGGCGGTGGGCCTGCCCCTGGTGATCGCCTACCAGGCCTGGACGTACTGGGTGTTCCGGCGGCGGGTCAGCGCCGCGCACATCCCGGCCGCGCACAGCTTCCTGCCCGCCATCGCAGCCAAAGCCTTCACCAACAACGGCTGACCGTGCGCCCACAGTTCCCGGCCGGACCGGCCACCCTCTCCGCCGTCTACCGGCTTGGGCTGCTCGCAGCACTCAAGGCGCTCTCGCTGGTCCTGATCGGGCAGGCCGTCGCCGCCATGCTGGCGGGCCTGCTCACCGGCGACCCATCCTGGCCTGACCAGCTGCCCTGGGGCCTTGCCGGGGTTGTCCTGAGATCGGTAACCGTCTGGTCCCAGGGCATCGCCGCGCGCCGGGCCGCCCTGGGCATCAAAGAGGAACTCCGGTCCGAGCTTCTGGCCCGTGCCCTGCGGAACGGGGCCCGCGGCACCGGCCCGGCCGACGGCGGCCTGGCCGTGCTGGCGACCCGCGGCCTGGATGCGCTGGACAGCTACTACACCCAGTTCCTCCCGGCGCTGGTGAACTGCGCGGCCATCCCGCTGCTGCTGGGCGCGCGCATCCTCTTCGCGGACTGGGTCAGCGCCGTGGTGCTAGTCCTGACTGTTCCGCTGGTCCCGTTGTTCATGGTGCTGATCGGACGGTACACCGAGGACCACGTCCGGGACGCCCAGGAAACCCTGACCAGGCTGTCAGCCCACATGCTTGAGCTGGCCAAGGGCCTGCCGGTCCTGGTGGGCCTGGGCCGCGCTACGGCGCAGCGCAAGGCCCTGGAAGAAATTTCGGAAGAATACCGCAGCAAAACCATGGGGACACTGCGGACCGCGTTCCTCTCCTCCCTGGCGCTGGAACTCATCGCCACCATCTCGGTAGCTGTGGTGGCAGTCTTCATCGGCGTTCGCCTGGTACACGGCGACATGGCCCTCGAAGCCGGCCTTCTTGCCCTGATCCTCGCCCCGGACTGCTACCTCCCGCTTCGCGAGCTGGGCACCGCCCACCACGCCAGCGACGACGGCCGCGTGGCCCTCGCCGAGACGACGAAGATCACCGACGCGCCCGAGCCGCGCCCGCTGCCGGGGGCCGACGCCTCTCCGGAGGCAGCAGCCCGGTCCGGCGCCGACGCGGCGGGAGTCAGTGTCACCGACCTGACCGTGACGTATGCCGGAAGGTCCGCCGCCGCCGTCGGGCCGCTGACGTTCACCGCCCCGCGGGGGCTCATCACCGCACTGGACGGCCCGAGCGGCGCCGGGAAGAGCACCGTCCTTGGTGTTTTGGCGGGAACGGTCGGCGACGGCGCCGGAGCTACGGTGACCGGACGCATCTCCGGCCTGGACCGGGACGGCCTCGCCTGGGTTCCGCAACACCCGGTGATGGTGGCTGACACCGTGCTCGAGGAAGTCCTGCTGTACGTCAACGGCGGACACCTCAACGGCGGGCACCTCAACGGCCGATCCGGACAGACCCTGCCCGGCGGCGCGGAAGCGGCCCGGAAGTGCCTGGCCGCAGCTGCCGCAGCGCACCTTGCCGGAAAGCACCCGGCCGAACTGAGCCCTGGCGAACTGCGGCGCGTAGCGCTCGCCCGCGGCCTGGCCCGGATCAGGGCAGGCGCCACCGTGCTCCTGCTCGATGAGCCCACCGCGCACCTGGACGGGGCCTCGTCGGCGCTGGTGCAGCAGTCAATCGCTGCACTCCGCGGGCAGGTCACTGTCATCCTGGTGGCCCACGACCAGCAGACCCGCCGGCTCGCAGATCACCTGGTGCCCGTGTCGGCCCCAGGAATCACCGCGGTATCTGAAGGGACGGCTCTTTCCGGGAAACCTGCCGCCTCCGGCGTCACCGCGGTTCCCGGGATCGCAGTACCTACCGGCGTCGGGAACGCCCCCGCCGCCGGTCCGAAATCGGGGCCGGCAGGCTTGGCGGACCGGCCGTCCGGTGCCACTTCCCGGCTCCTGGCGGGCCTCCTCTCGCCCGTGGCCAGGGGGTTCGCCGGTGCCGCGGCGGTGGGCACATTCGCCGTCCTCTTTGCCGTCGCCCTGTCAGGGATGTCCGGCTGGCTCATCATCAGGGCGGCCGAACAGCCGCCCATCCTGTACCTGCTGACCGCCATCGTCGGAGTGCGGTTCTTCGGGATCGGGCGCGCCGTGCTGCGCTACTGGGAACGGCTCCTGCTGCACGACGCCGTGTTCGCTGCCCTCACCCGCCTCCGCGGCCGGCTCTGGGAGTCGCTGAGCCGGAAGGCACTCTCGCTCCGCCGGCTCCTTCAGGGCGGCAATGTCCTGGGCACGGTGATTGACGACGTCGACACCGTCCGGGACCTGCTGCCACGCGTTGTCCTGCCGCCCCTGACGGCCGTCGCCGTGGGCACCGCGGCGCTGATAACCACCGGGCTCGTGGCTCCTGCCGCGCTGCCGGCCGTCGCCGCTGCCGCCGTCGTGAGCCTGATCGTGGCGCCGGCGGCCGCCCTCCGGGGGGACCGCAGCTCCGCCACCGCGGAACAGAACCTGAGGTCCGGGGTCCTGCGGCGCACCTCCGCGGCCCTGGACGCCCGCGCCGAGTTGCACGCCAATGGCGTAGCCGGCACCGTGCTCGAGGAGCTGCGTGCCGAGGATCGCGCGGCCACCAGGGCTTCACAGCGTTCCGCCTGGGCAGAAGGCCTGGGCCAGGCCATCACCACCGCAGCCTGCGGAACTGCGGCCCTGGCCAGTGCCGTCCTCATGGCTCCCGAGGTGCTGGCCGGAACCTTGGAGCCCGCCATCGCAGCGGTTATTGTCCTGCTGCTGCTGGCGCTCGTGGAACCGTACGCGGCGATGACGACGGCGGTCCGCCAGTACCCCGCACTCCGCTCCGTCCTGCGGCGGGTTGCGGAGTCCGGCGTGCTCACGGACGGCGGCCCTAAAACCGGCGGCGACGAGGGCCTGCAGCCTGTCCCTGCCCGTCCCGGCGGTGCCGCCGGTGTCGAGCTGGACAATGCCGGCGCAGCATGGCCCGGCGGCGGGCCCGTCTTTTCTGGCCTGTCGGCTTCAGCCGGACCGGGCACCTGGCTGGCTGTCACCGGCCCGTCCGGTGCAGGCAAATCCACATTGCTCTCCGTGCTCCTGGGCTTCCTTCCCGCCGCGGCCGGCCGGGCCGCCGTGACCGGAAGGGCTGCGTGGTGCCCGCAGGAAGCGCACCTGTTCGATTCCACCATCCGCGGCAACCTCATCCTCGGCCGGCCCGAGGGCAAGGCCGGCGACGCCGAACAGGAAATGGCCTACGTCCTGGCAGCCGTCGGACTCACTGCGCTGGTGTCCCGGCTGCCAGCCGGACTCGACACCCGAATCGGGCCCGCCGGCGCGTTCCTGAGCGGCGGAGAACGCCAGCGGCTCGCGGTGGCAAGGACGCTCATGACCGGTGCCGACGTGATCCTGCTGGACGAGCCCACCGCGCACCTCGACGCCCAGGCGGGCAGGGAAATGCTCGCTGACCTGCGCAAGGGGCTCGCGGGGCGGACCGTGGTGCTCGTGACCCACAATCCCGACGACATAGACGCAGCCGACCGCCGGCTGGACCTCGCCGCGGCTACCGGTCCGGTGGCTGGCGCACGCAGTGCGGGCGGAGATTCCGGTTTCGGTGATGAGGACGCCGCGCCGGCCACCGGAACCGGACCGGTTCTGGCGCGGGGCGGGGCCGGCAGCTAGCCTGTTGCCATGCTGAACGACGACGCCCTTGCGCCCGGATCCTGGCGGAAAGCCCTGGCGGAACCGGGCCTGGAATGGCGTGCCGCGGCCGAGCCTGACCTTGATGCGTGGGCTGCCCTGATCGCCCGGACCGCCGAGGTGGAAAAGCCGGTCTGGTTTGAGCGGGTGGCCGACCTCGAACAGATCCTGCAGTCGAAGAAGAACCCTCCCGCTACCCACACCCTCCTGGTGCTGGACAGCCAGTCCGTTCCCCGCGCCTATGCCCGCCTTACCAAGAACAGGGAGGGCGACAAGGCTTACGGCTTCGGCTGCGTCGACCCGGCCTGGCAGCGCCGGGGGATCGGCACGGCGCTGCTCGGCTGGCTCAGCGAGCGGACCGTCGAGCGCTTCCGGGAAGACAGCGGCCCTGCCGGCGACCGGCCTGACGGCCAGCGCCCCGTGCCGCGGCTGCGCGTCCACATGGAGCAGCAGCACGAACACCAGCAGCAGCTGCTCCGCAACGCCGGGTTCCAGGTGGTGCGGTACTTCAACGAGATGCACCGCCGCCTGGGCGGCGAACCCCTCCCCGAAGTGCGGCTCGCCGACGGGCTGGACCTGGTGACCATGCGCCCGGAGCTCAGCGAGGAGGTCCGGCTGGCACACAACGCCGCCTTCCGCGACCACTGGGGAAGCGAGCCCCGGGATGAGGAGTCCTGGGGATTCACGGTCAATGATCCGCAGGCGAGGCCGGACCTGAGCGCCGTGGTCCTGGACCGCAGCTCCGGACTCGTGACGGGCTACCAGCTGGCCACCCACGACCCGGACAGCGCAGTGTCCCGGGGCTACAGCGAGGGATACACGGACCTGCTGGGAGTGCGCCCTGAGTATCGCGGCCGCGGCATCGCCCAGGCACTGCTCGCTGATGCCATGCGGCGTTTCGTGGCTGCAGGCATGGACCGGGCGTCCCTGGACGTTGATTCAGAGAATCCCACCGGTGCGCTCGCACTGTACGAAAAGATGGGCTACGCCGCCGTGAACAGAAGCCTGGCCTGGGACAAGGAACTGCCTGCGCGGAGCTGACCTGGCCGGCAGCGAAACTCAGGCGTCGACGTCGTGAAGGTGGTGGACGACGTCGTGCAGGAAATACTGCGCGAGGGTCATCACCGTGAACTCCGAACCGTTGCTCCGGAGGCCTTTGCGGCCCCACTCGTCCTCGTGCACGCCGGCGAAGGACTCCGCGACCTGTTCGCCCTCGGCCGTCAGTTCGGCACTCACGACGGCGGGGTCGGCGTTGGCGTAGTCCTTCTCCACCGCGGTTTTGTCCTGGTCCCAGTCCTCGAACCGGGCGTTCTCCTCGCTGAGCATGAGGTTGAGCCGGAGGTCGAAGAGGCTGAAAACGTCACGGACATGGGACGCATACTCCAGCACGGACCACGTGGCGTCATCCGGACGTTCCGCCACATCGGGCCGGCGGAGCGCGGCCCGCCAGCGGGGAAGCATGTTGGACACGCTCCCGGGAACCGTGGCCGGAGTGACCGTTGACGCGTCGAAGCCGCATTCGGGGCAGGGCCGGGTGAGCACCCAGGTCCAGTCCTTTTCGTCGGGGATGATAGGCATTCCCGTAGTCTAAGCCCAGCTCAGGCTGGGCCCAATCGCTTCCACTGCCTGTGAGAGCGGGATGCCCGACCCGTCCCGGCGGCCGTGCTCCTGCGGAAGCGACCGCGCTACCCCTGCAAGGGACGACGCCTTGGCAGGGCCGTGTCCGGCCCAGGCGATGAGGAGCGTGTCTTCTCCCTTGAGGAAGCGGTGGGCCCGGACGCCCGCCGTCGCCCGGCCCTTGGCCGGATACTCGGCGAACGCCGTCACTTTGCCCGCGCCGGGAGCGGTGCCCGGCAGGGCGCCGTCGGTTCCGGAGACGGTCACCACGACGGCGGCGTCGTCGCCCGGCGCGACCGTTCCGAAGAACAGGACCTGGTCCCCGGCGGCGAGCTTGATGCCGGCCATGCCGCCCGCTGTGCGGCCCTGCGGGCGGACGCTGCCGGCGGCGAAGCGCAGCAACTGGGCCTGCCGGGTCAGGAACACGAGGTCGACGTCGTCGGCCCCGGCAGGTTCGATGCCCACCACGGTGTCTTTGTCCTTGAGGGCAATGACTTCCCAGTCCTCGCGGTTGAGGGGATAGTCAGGCTGGACGCGTTTGACGATGCCCTGCGCCGTGCCGATCGCCAGGACCGTGTCCAGCGGCGCGAAGGCCACCAGCGTTTCGCCCTTCAGGAGCGTGATGAAGTCCTTGGCGGGCACTCCGCCGGCCAGGTTGGGAAGCCCTGACATTGGCGGCAGGACGGGCATGTCCATGACCTGGAGGCGCAGCATCCTGCCCAAGGACGTGACAGCTGCGATCTCGCCGCGCGCCGAGGTTTTGACCACGGACCGGAAGACGTCATGCTTGGACCGCGGTCCGGCCTCGGCGAGGGGCTCCTGGTTGGACGTACGGGCTATCTGGCCGCTGGCGCTCAGGATGGCCCAGCACGGGTCATCGGCGATCTCCAGCGCGAGCGGGGCGGCTTTGCCCTTGCCGCCGGGCGCAGCCGCCAGGGCGGCCACGGTGGGGGAGACCGCCTCGGACTCGAGCAGGACGGTCCGGCGGGGTGTGCCGTACTTTTCGGCGATCTCCGCCAGTTCGTCGGAGACCAGTTCGCGCAGGCGCTGGTCCGAAGCCAGGATGGCTTCCAGTTCGGCGATCTCGAGCTTCAGCTGGTCCTGCTCTTTTTCGAGTTCGATCCGGGAATACTTGGTCAGCTGGCGCAGCCGGAGTTCCAGGATGTAGTTCGCCTGGATTTCGGTGAGGTCGTAGATGGACATCAGGCGTTCCCGGGCGGCGGCCACCTCGTCCGAGGACCGGATGATCTGGATCACCTCGTCGATGTCGACGATGGCGATCAGGAGGCCTTCCACGAGGTGCAGGCGGTCCTTCTTCTTTTCCAGCCGGAACGCGGTGCGGCGCCGCACCACGTTGATGCGATGGTCAACATAGACGGACAGCAGCTGCACCAGGCCCAGCGTCTGCGGCTGCCCGTCCACCAGGGTCACGTTGTTGATGCCGAAGGAATCTTCCATGGGCGAGTAGCGGTAGAGCTGCTGGAGCACGGCGTTGGGGTTGAAGCCGTTCTTCAGCTCGATGACCAGGCGGAGTCCGTGTTTGCGGTCCGTGAGGTCCACAATGTCGCTGATGCCCGTCAGCTTCTTGCCGTTGACGGCGTCCTTGATCTTCTCGATCACCTTTTCCGGGCCCACCATGTAGGGGAGTTCGGTGACCACCAGGCCGGTGCGGCGGGCGGACAGCTGCTCCACTTCCACCTTGGCGCGGGTCTTGAACGAGCCGCGGCCGGTGGCGTACGCGTCGCGGATGCCGTCCAGGCCCACGATCCGCCCGCCCGTGGGCAGGTCCGGGCCGGGGACGAACCGCATGATGTCCTCAAGCGTGGCGTCCGGGTTGGCGATCAGGTGCCGGGCGGCGGAGATGACCTCCACCAGGTTGTGCGGGGCCATGTTGGTGGCCATGCCGACGGCGATGCCGGTGGCGCCGTTGACCAGCAGGTTGGGAAACGCGGCGGGGAGCACATCCGGCTGGGTCAGCTGGTTGTCGTAGTTGGGGACGAAGTCCACCACGTCCTCGTCCAGGTGGTCCGTCAGCGTCAGGGCAGCCGCCGCCAGGCGAGCCTCCGTGTACCGCGGTGCCGCCGGGCCGTCGTCGAGCGAGCCGAAGTTGCCGTGGCCGTCGATCAGCGGCAGCCGCAGCGAAAAGTCCTGCGCCATGCGGACCATGGCGTCATAGATCGCCGTATCGCCGTGCGGGTGCAGCTTGCCCATGACTTCGCCCACCACACGGGCGCTCTTCACGTGGCCGCGGTCCGGGCGCAGGCCCATCTCGCTCATCATGTAGAGGATGCGCCGCTGCACCGGTTTCAGGCCGTCACGGGCGTCCGGGAGGGCCCGTGAATAGATGACCGAATATGCGTACTCGAGGAACGAGCCTTCCATTTCCGACGTGACGTCGATATCAACGATGTTCTCGGTGTAGTCCTGGACGGCGTCCCCTGCCGGGGCGGAACTTTGGCGGCGGGCCATGGGGCTGGTGGATCCTTAACGGTTTACTGGGGAGTTTTAGCTAGGCTAAGCCTATGGTGGATCAGCCCGGGGACGGCGTATATCCGGAATATTGGGAAGCCGATGTCGTTCTGCGGGACGGCGGGACGGCTCATTTGCGTCCCATCCACCCCTCGGATTCCGACGCCGTGCAGGCTTTCCACACCGGCCAGTCGCAGACGTCCATCTACATGCGGTTCTTCGCCTTCAAGGCGCGGCTCTCCAGCAAGGAGCTGAAGCGCTTCACGGAGGTGGACTACAAAGACCGGGTGGCGCTGGTGATCACCATCGGCGGGGAAATCCTGGGCATCGGCCGCTACGACCGGCTGGCCGATCCCGAAGAAGCCGAAGTTGCCTTCAATATAGCCGACGCCCACCAGGGCCGCGGCATCGGGTCCATCCTGCTGGAGCACCTGGCCGCCGCCGCCCGCGAAAACGGCATCCGCAAATTCAGCGCGGAAGTGCTCCCGGAAAACCGCAAGATGCTGATGGTCTTCTCCGACGCCGGGTACGACGTCAAACGGCATTTCGACGACGGCGTGGTCAGCCTGGAATTCAATATCGACCCGACGGAGAAGTCCCGGGCAGTGATGGAAGCGCGCGAGCACCGTGCGGAGGCACGCAGCATCCAGGAGCTGCTGGCGCCGTCCTCGGTGGCCGTGATCGGTGCCAGCCGCAAATGGGGCACCGTCGGTTACCAGCTGCTCGAACACATCATTGAAGGCGGCTTCACCGGCCCCGTCTACGCCATCAATCCCGAAGCCCTTGAACTCGCCGGAATGCTGTCCTTCGCCCGGCTCGCCGAGGTCCCCGACCCCGTCCGCCTGGCCGTCATCGCCGTTCCGTATGAGGAAGTCCCCAAGGTGGTGGCAGAATGCGCGGCCGTCGGAGTCAAGGGCGTTGTGGTCGCCACTGCAGGGTACGCCGACGACGGCGAACGCGGGCTGGCACGGCAGCGCGAGCTGGTCCGGCAGGCCCGGTCGAACGGGATGCGCGTGATCGGCCCGGCGTCCCTCGGCATCGTCAATACCAATCCGGCGGTGTCATTGAACGCGTCCATGGCACCGAGCCTGCCGCGCCGCGGCGGCCTGGGCCTGTTCAGCCAATCCGCGGCCATCGGAGTATCCCTCTACGCCGCCTCCAGCCGGCGCCGGCTGGGGCTCTCCACTTTCCTCTCCGCAGGCAACCGCGCGGACGTTTCCGGCAACGACATGATGCAGTTCTGGGAAGACGACGCCGACACCACCGCCGTGGGGCTCTACCTGGAATCCATCGGCAACCCGCGCAAGTTTTCCCGCCTGGCACGGCGTCTGGCCCGCACCAAGCCCGTCATTGTCGCGAAGTCGGACGCCATGGGGCTGCAGCTGCCGCCGGGGCACGCCGTGCGCACCACCCAGGCGCCTCCCGGTGCACTCGACGCCATGATGCGCCAGTCAGGTGTCATCCGGGTGGAAACCATTGAACAGCTTATGGATGTCGCCCAGATCGTCTCCGGCCAGCCCCTCCCCACAGGGGCGGACATTGCGGTGTTCAGTAACTCGCGGGCCCTCGGCAAAGTGGTGGCGGATTCCGCCGCCGCGAACGGGCTGGGGGTTGAACGGATCGTCACGGATGTGGATCTCGACGCCGGCATGTCCCTCGCGCTGCCGGCCCTCCGCGAGAGCCTGGCCCGGACCCTCGCTTCGGACTCCGTCCACGCCGTCGTGGTGGCACTGCTCCCGGCACGAGGCCTCACCGTAGAGAAAATCGCGGGTGTCCTGGCGGAGTGCTCGGCGGCGGCAGGGAAACCGGTGGTCGCCGCCTTCACCGGGATCCTCGACCCGTCCATCTACGTTGAGGGCATGGTCGGTGCAGAGGCGGTCGGTGCCGAATCCGCAAACGGATCAGTGCCCTGCTACTCCAACCCGGGCGCTGCCGTCGCCGCGCTCGCCGCTGTGGTGCGGTACGCCGAGTGGGTGGACCGCGACAAGGGCCTGTTCGTGGAGCCTGAAGGCTGCGACCAGGAGAGCGTCAGGGATGAACTGGAGGAACTGCTCCACGATGTCCCGGGTGAGCAGCTGGTGCAGCTCGACGCGGCGACCTCGGCCAAGCTGCTGGCCCATTACGGCATCCACGTGGTTCCCTCTGAAGGCTTCGATACACCTGATGAGGCAGTGGCGGCAGCGGACCGACTGGGCTGGCCGGTGGTGCTCAAGACCATGGACCCCGCGCTGCGCCACAGGCTGGATCTTGGCGGCGTGCGGCTGGACATCCAGGACGCTGATTCGCTGCGGCGGAACATCATCCAGATGCACCGCGCCCTGAGGCCGTACGGCTCGCCGTCCATGGAAGTACAGACCATGGCACCGGTGGGGCAGGCCTGCACGTTCCGGGCCATTGAGGACCCGCTGCTGGGTCCCGTGGTGTCCTTCGGGCTGGCCGGGGACGCCGTGAACCTGCTGGAGGACTGGTCCCACCGGGTTCCGCCGCTGTCCGGCGCCGACGTGCACGACTTCATCCGTGCGCCGAGGGCGGCCCGGAAACTGTTCGGCTACCAAGGGCTGCCGGCCGTGGATGTGGCGGCACTGGAGGACCTTGCCGCGCGGCTGACCAGGCTGAAGGACAACCACCCCGAAATTGCGCTGGTGGAGTTCAACCCTGTGCTGGCCGGCCCCGGGGGCGCATCGATCCTGTCCGCCGACGTCCGGATCGCGAACGCGGCCCAGCGGACCGACAGCGCTCGCAGGGCAATGCGGAGCTAGCGGTCCGCTGCCGCTGGGCCGGGCTGCCGGACACACAGTTAGCAAGTGCCCAGCCGATCTGTGAAAATGGGGTAATGACCCAGCCTCCCACGTCGAAGCCGCAAGCACCCCGCTCCGGTCACCAGGCCGCCCACAGCCACAGCACACACGACCACGGTGCCCAGGGGCAGAGCCTCGAAGGGGCGCTCCAGCAGGCTGGCTTCTACCCCCGGCTGGTCGCCGATGTTGTTGACGATGCCCTCGACGGCCGCGACTGCATGGCGCACCTGGTGCACCTGGAAACCCACTTCGACCGCGCCGAAGTCCGCCGGCACATCACCGTGCTGGTGCTGACGGATGACATGCTGGTCATTGCCCACGTTGACGACCAGCAGCTGGACGAGGCCGGGGAACAGATCGTCGCCCAGATCTCCACCGAGTCCGTGCCCGTGGCGCAGATCCGCTCCGTGGTGCTGAGCTACATGTATGCCCAGCCGCAGAACTACAAGCCGTCCGATCCCGTCCGGGAACTGACCCTTTCCATTGCCTGGTCCGGCGGCCAGCGGCTGGACATGGGTCCGGCCAGCTGCGGTGATCCGCAGTGCGAAGCTGACCACGGCTACAGCGGCACCATCGCCCAGGAAGACATTGTGCTGCGCATCAGCGCCGAAGCTGACGGCCTGCAGGCCGTGCAGGACGCGAAACTGTTCGCCCGGGCGTTGCGCGCGGTCAACACCGGCTCGGCCGCGCCCGTACTGCACAGCGGCCCCGTGGCCGCGCCGCGTCCCCGCACCGGCGTGTTCGGAAACCGCCTCAGCCGCGGGCACCAGCGCTGAGATGACGCCCGAAAATTACCCCGAACAGTCAGTTATAGCCGTTCCCGAAGGTACCCCTGCGCCGTCGCCGTTGCCCCCGGCGCCCGCCTTCGGCCAGCGGTCCATCGCGGAGGTCCTCACGAGTGCTGCAGCCAGCCTCGGCATCGAGGGTTTTGAAAACAGGCTGAACCTGCCGGCGGCCAAGAGGGTATGCGTTGTCCTCGCTGACGGCCTGGGCCGCAGCCTGCTGAAACAGAAATCGGCGCACACGCCCTTCCTTCGGTCGGTAATGCAACAGGGCCAGGGAGCCGTCCCGGTGGCACTGGACTCCGCCTTTCCCTCCACGACTGCGTCCTCCCTCGCCAGCTTCGGCACAGGGCTCCCCGCCGGTCAGCACGGCATGGTGGGCTACGACGTCCTGGACCCCGGACAGGACAAAGTGGTCAACATGCTGGGCAACTGGGACCCCGGTGTGGACCCCCGTGAGTGGCAGCCGTTTCCCACCGTCTTCGAGCGGGCCTCCGCCCACACGGACGTCAGCACCATCAGCCTTCCCCAATTCGGCGCGTCACCCATGACGCAGGCTGCGTTGCGGGGCGGCCGCTTTATCGCCGCCAGCACGCCGCATGCAAGGACTGCCGCAGCGGCAGAAGCCATGCTTGGCGCGGAAAGCTCCCTCATGTACTTCTACGTCAATGACCTGGACAAGGCCGGGCACCGCTACGGCTGCCAGTCGGCGCAGTGGGAACACCAGCTAGAGGAACTGGACGCCACCGTAGGGCGCCTCAACGCAGCCCTTCCGCCGGGCACCACGGTCCTGCTGACGGCGGACCACGGCATGCTCGACGTCCCTGAATCCCAGCGTTTCGACTACTCCGCGGAGCCTGCCCTGATCGCCGGGGTACGGCACACAGCGGGGGAGCCCCGCATGGTGCACCTGTACCTTGAGCCCGGAGCAGGGGAGCAGCACCGTGCCCGGCTGATCGATGCATGGCGGGCGAGGTTTGGTGACAGGATCTGGGCCTTCACCAGGGAAGAGGCCGTGTCCGCCGGGCTGTTCGGCGAAGTCCGGCCGGAGGTCAGCCTGCGGATCGGGGACGTGATGATCGCTGCCCGTGATGCCCTGGCGTTCTATGACACCCGCCGGGTCCGCCCCACCGCCCTGGAGGTGGTGGGACAGCACGGCTCACTGACCAAAGCGGAGCGTGAAGTTCCGCTGCTGTTTTTCCAGGCCCAGGGCAGAAAGGGAGCGCGTGGCTGAACTCGTCTTCTTCTCGGGCACCATGGACTGCGGCAAATCCACCCTTGCCCTGCAGATGGACCACAACCACCGGGCCCGGGGACGCGGCGGTGTCCGCTTCAGCCGCAACGACCGCGCCGGCGACGCGCGGATCTCCAGCCGCCTCGGACTGGAAACGGACTGCGTGGAGGTCCTGGACACCACCGACTTCTGGGACGAGGTGATCGAGCGCCGGACCCGCGGCCTCCGCGTGGACTACCTCATCTGCGATGAAGCCCAGTTCTACTCGCCGTCCCAAGTGGAGCAGCTGGCCCGCGTTGTGGATGAGATCGACGTCGACGTCTTTGCGTTTGGCATCAGCGCGGACTTCCGCACCCGGCTGTTCCCGGGATCCCAGCGGCTCATTGAGCTCGCGGACCGTGTCCAGGTCCTGCAGGTGGAAGCGCTGTGCTGGTGCGGACGCCGCGCCACCCATAACGCCCGCACGGTGGACGGCGTGATGGTGACCGAAGGCGCGCAGGTCGTGGTGGGCGACGTGGATATGGCCGGAGACCAGACTGCAGCCGGCGCGGCAGGCCACACGCCTGTAGTGGGGTACGAAACCCTGTGCCGGCGGCATTTTATGCGGCGGGTCACGGCCCACGGCGCCAACGTCATGGCCCAGCAGGACCAGTTGCTGCCGTTCGAGGTGGATGCCTGCCTGTGGCGCGGCTCAGGGGAAACCCGCCGCAGCTGACCCGCTGCTGCAACGGCTAACAGTGCTGCAGCGGCGGACAGTTCAGTCGCGGGCGCTTCAGTCGCCGCGGGCGCCGAAGACTATTTCATCCCAGCTGGGCACGCTGGAGCGCTTGGGCTTCGACGGCTGCCGTTCGGGCTGCTCAACCTCCCGGTCACTCCTGGTCACGGACGGAGCCTCGTCCCGGCCACGCTTGGGGCCCCCGCCGCCAAGCAGCTCATCCAGGCCCACATTCGGAGCTGATTCGCGGTTCCAGCCGGACTGGCGGACAGGAGCCGTTTCCCGGACCGGCGTGGGTTCAGGCCCGGCCGCGGTTTCACTGTGCACGCCGGCGTCGGGTGCCGCAGCAGCCGTGCCGGAATCCGCCGCGGCTGCCTCGTCCGGATCCGTGACCGGGCGCAGCGGGGACGCTACGATCGTGATTTCGCGGGTCTCCGTGCTGACGCCGTCGTGAAGTTTCAGCCGGTCGTCGTCATTTTCGGTGTGCTGCGGTGCCAGGCTCAGGCGAGACAGCATGGACACACGGCCCTCGCGTTTCCGGGTAAACGAATCTCCTTTGGCGGCCGGAGCCTCGGCGTCCTCGGCGCTGTGCGCGCCGGTTTCGCTGTCGTCGGCCTCGGGCTCCGGCGCAACTTCAGCCGGCCGGGGGTGGGCCGCGGGAACACCGTTGGTGAGCAGCATGGCCAGTGCGTCGTCGCCGTCTTCGTCCACACCCAGCCGCTGGCCGCGGCGTGAGCGCAGCATATCGAGCAGTCCGTCGGAATCCTTGCCGGACTGTCCCGACGCCGTCCGGGCGGCAGCCGCCTCGGCATCCGTTTCAAAATCGAAGGGGCGGTCTGAAACTGCTGAGAGACGGCGGGCAGGCACCGGTCCGTCCAGCGGCTCGAGCTCGCTCAGCTGTTGGGCCCAGCGGTTGGCGTTCTGCAGCGACTTCCGGGCGGGACTGAAGGTCCACATGGCCGGAGGCTCCTCGCCGATGCTGGCGTGCCCGCCGGGTTTGGTCTCGAAGCGGGCTACCACTGTCCAGGTTCCGTCCGGGCGCCGCCAGGAGTCCCACTCCACGGTTGAGGACTCGATGCCGTGGGCCGTCAGGCGGTGCGCCACCATGTCGCCGAGCGTGGCCGGGCTGTCGCCGAAGGCGGAGCGGTAAACGTCATGCCCGGGGGCAGGGGAAGCCACCTCGATCTTCCGGGCCTGCTGGGCCACGTACTCGCGTTCGGCGAGGACAGGGCCTTCGTAGCGCTGGACCTTGGCCAGCGGAATGCCGGAGAGCTCGGCAACCTCGGCGGCCGTGGCCCCGCTTCTGATGCGCGCCTGGATATCCCGGGGGGACATCGCGACGGGCGCAGCAATAGCGGCACCCCTTGCCGGAGAGCGGCTGGCCGCGAGCCGGAGAGCTTCGTCGATCGGCAGCTGGAACATCTCGCCACCGGTGCCGCTCAACAGGAGATGCTCTCCGTCGTCGTGGACGCCTACAAGCCGTAGATCCTGCATACAAATCCTCCACCCTGGCATTACTGACATTCGAAACTCTGCCACCCGGCAGTGGTTTTTCCGGGGAGGGGAGAGGGCGCGCCGCGATATTCCGCGACTTTCCGGGCGATCCTGTCCGGCCGGCCCGCCTTCGGCCGCGCTCCCGCGGGCCTCCTCCGGGAGCCAATCGGGCCTCAGCCGGGAATCAGCCGGAAAAACTCTCGCTTTCACGGTCCGCTTAGGGAAAGATGGGCGCCTAAGTCGGGCACAAAACCGGGCAATCCAGTGTTTACCTCGGTGAACCGGACCAGGGGACAGCCGAAGGGTGCCAATGCCCGGGAGGCGGGGTCACCAGTATCCGGCGATCCAACCGAACAAGGCGGAGTGTGAGCAGGAAATAATGGCGACAGACTATGATGCGCCGCGGAAATCAGAAGAGGACCTGAACGAAGATTCCATTGAGGAATTGAAGACGCGGCGCACGGACAAGCCAACGGCAGTGGTGGATGAAGACGAATCCGACCTGGCCGAAGGCTATGAGCTCCCGGGTGCTGACCTGTCCGGTGAGGAACTGCAGGTCCGCGTCCTGCCGGCCCAGGCTGATGAATTCACCTGCTCGTCATGCTTCCTTGTCCGTCACCGCTCGCAGATTGCGCGCGAAAAGAACGGGCTGTTCTTCTGTAAGGACTGCGAAGGCTGATCTGTACCTGGCGAAGGCTGAGGGGGCCGGCGGACGCCGTCCGGGAACTGCCCGCGGGCTGCCCTCACGTGTGGGTGAGGGCGGCTGTCAGTTGTGCGGGCCGGCGCGTGGACGTCAGCCAGTAGGGAGTGGGATCGGAAGGATCCGTGATTTCGATCCGGACCACCGGGTCCACCCAGCCGCGGATGCAGAGATAGGCCAGTCCGTTCAGGCGGGGGCCGCGTTCTGCCGTGGCCTCCTTGCCGCTGAACTGCGCCACCGCTCCGACGTAACGCCGCTCGATGGTGGCCCGCCCAACCTGGAGTGTGTCCGCGGTTACGGTGATGGACGGGGTGGACAGGATGAGCAGGACCGCGATGATGACGAACAGCACAACTGCCGCCGTAACGCCGGCCCCCATGCTGATCGGAGCGAACACCAGGATGCCGGCGCCGGACAGCCCGGCCGCCACCAGCCAGATCCACAGGTTGGGGTGGAGTTTCTCGCTGTAAAGAACGGTTGTTCCGCGGGGTGTGCTGTTGGGGGCAGGCACAGCTGCACTAGATTCCGGCATAGGCCCAGCTTTCCACTTTTTCCGGGGTATTTCACCTTGGCTTCGGAGCCGGCCGCGGCCCGCAGCGGCTAGGCCCGGGGCCGCAACGGGCGTTAGAGTGAATGACTGTGACTGA
The DNA here is from genome assembly GCF_031454875.1 of Arthrobacter oryzae. Classification (GTDB taxonomy): domain Bacteria; phylum Actinomycetota; class Actinomycetes; order Actinomycetales; family Micrococcaceae; genus Arthrobacter; species Arthrobacter oryzae_D. The sequence continues at coordinate 246,246 of NZ_JAVDRQ010000009.1, read as the reverse complement.
AGAAACTGCAGCCGTGAGTACTTTGCCGCTTAACTCCCCTGAAGGCAGCGCCGACGCCTACGGATCGCCTACACTGGCGGTCCAGCTGAAAATGCTCGACGCCGGCCTCGAAGCCCCCTCCTACGCCCACCCCGGCGATGCCGGAGCGGACCTCCGTGCGCGCGAGGACGTGGTCCTGGAACCGGGTGAGCGCCGGCTGGTACCCACCGGGGTTTCGATTGCCTTGCCCAACGGCTACGTGGCCCTCATCCACCCGCGCTCCGGGCTCGCCACCAAGCACGGCCTGACAGTCGTCAACGCCCCGGGAACGGTCGACGCAGGATACCGCGGCGAGATCGCCGTGACCTTGCTGAACACGGACCGCGACAAGACCATTGAGCTGCGGCGCGGCGATAGAATTGCACAGATGGTTATTCAACGCGTGGAGTACGCGCAGTTTGTGGCCGTTACGGAATTGAGCGACTCGGTCCGAGGCGACGGCGGCTTCGGTTCCACCGGCGGATTCGCAGTACCGCAGGCCTAGCCCCAGGCGCTGCCGGTGCTGCATGACTTACCGCGCTGCCCAGGTGGCACGGCGGGACCAGATCACAACTAAGGAGATAACCCGATGGTTTTTGGGCGTGGCAAAAAGGCCAAGAAGGACCAGGCAGCAGAGCCCGGGGAAACCCTCGAGACTGCAGACCCTGATTCCGCGGACAGCGCGGACCGGGAAGCCGGCACCGGGCGGGAAGCCACCGGGCCTTTCGACGTCTCGGAGATCGACAGCACCAACGGTTACGTAGACCTCGGTGCCCTCCTGATTGCACCCACTGAAGGACTCCAGCTGCGCCTCGAGGTTGAGGAAGCCACGCAGCGGGTTGTCGCGGTCACCATGGACCTCGACGGTTCAAGCCTGCAGCTCCAGGCCTTTGCCGCCCCGCGCAGCGAGGGACTCTGGGACGAAATCCGTGAACAGATCGGACAGTCCGTAGGCAGCCAGGGCGGCCAGGTCGAAGAAGTCCCCGGCGCCTTCGGCACCGAGCTGGTGGCGAAGCTTCCGTCAGGCACGGGCGACGGCGCGGGGGGCTACCGCGTAGCCCGCTTCATCGGCGTCGACGGTCCCCGCTGGTTCCTCCGCGGCGTACTGGGCGGCGAAGCTGCCATCAACCGCGACGCCGCCGCCAACCTTGAAGCCCTGTTTCGGCAGATCGTGGTGGTCCGGGGCGAGAGCCCGATGCCGCCGCGTGACCTCCTCCAGCTTCGCCTGCCGAAGGATTCGGCACCGCAGGCGCCGCAGGGCGCACCGGATTTCCAGCAGCCCGAGCGCGGACCGGAGATCACCCAGATTGGCTGACCCGGCCAGCGAATTTCCGCAGCCCGAACTTTCCATCAGTGGATTGCCGGACCGCGGACGGGTGCTGTGCCGCGGCTTTATTGAATCCGTGACATACGTTCCGGCCACACAGGTGGCCTCGTTCACCGCGATCGTCACCGACCATGATGTCCCGGGTAGCAAGGGCGGCGTGCCCCCGGCCGCCGCGGAACCGGCGACGGCGCGGAAACCGGGGGGACCGGGCCGTCGGGACCGCCTGCGGGTCGTGTGGCTCGGCCGCCGGCGCGTTCCCGGCGTGGACCCCGGCTGCGAGCTTCGCCTGGAAGGCATGCTGACCTTTCGCGACGGGCTGCCCACCATGTTCAACCCCCGCTACGAAATACTGTCCCGCCAGGAGAACCAATGACGCCGTCCGAGAACCCGGATCCCGCAGCCGGGCCTGCCGCGCCCGAACCGGTCAAACCCCGGTCCACGCCGGAGACGCCTTCAATGGCCGGCTTCGCCGAAGACTACGCGGTCAAGGCCGGGCTGCACCGCACAAAGGACGGCAGCATTGACGTTCTCAAGAGCGCAGGCGGTGTGCAGGGCGTCGCCGAGAGCATTGTGCCCGGCCTCATGTTCCTCGTGGCCTTCACCATCACCCGGGAGCTGACGCTCTCGCTGGTTGCTGCACTGGCGGCCGCGGCCGTCTTCACCGTGGCACGGCTTATCCAGCGGCGTCCGCTGACCCAGGCACTCGCCGGGATCGCCGGAGTCGGAATTTCCGCCTGGCTGGCCAACACCACCGGCAAGGCAGAGGACTTCTATGTCCTCGGGTTCCTCACGAACGCCGCCTATATTGCGGGGATGGTCATCTCCATAGCGCTCCGTTGGCCCATTGCCGGACTGCTGTTCGGCTTCATCCGGAACGAGGGCCTGGACTGGCGCAAGGATCCCGTCCGCGTCCGGGCCTACCGCCTTGGCACGTGGGTGATCGTGGCCGTCCTGGCGCTGCGGCTGCTGGTCCAGGTGCCGCTGTACCTCCTCGGCGAGCAGGGCCTGGCCGGCCTCGCCACCACGCGCCTCATCATGGGTGCCCCGCTGTACATCCTGGGCATCTGGGTCGCATGGCTCATCACCAAGCCCGTGGCATCGTCGGCGCAGCCGGATGAGCCGGCGCAGCCCGGTCCTCCCTCACAGCACTAGCCGCAAAACCAGCCCGAGCACTAGCTGTACTGACCCGGCAGGTTGATGACACCGGGTCAGCACAACTAGCCGTCGAAGCCGTCGTCCTCAGGAGCCTGCTGCCCGGGCTGTTCGGCGGCATCCGGGTGCTCGTCGTCTGAGCCAGGAGTGCGGCTGGATTCGGTGTCCTGCTGCTGTTCGGGGGACAGCAGGGCCCGGAGACCGTCTTCGGCGGCGATCGTGGTGACGAAAAACAGTTCGTCACCGCCGTCGATCACATCGTCCCGGCTGGGCGTGATGGGAGCCTGGTCCCGGAGGATCGCAACGAGCGTGGAGTCTTCGGGCCAGTCGATGCCTCCCACGGTGAGCCCGATGACGTGGGAGTCGTGCGGCACCGTGAATTCCACCAGGGACGAAACCCCCGTCTGCAGGGTGAGCAGCCGGACGAGGTCCCCGATTTCCACCGCTTCCTCAACGAGGGCGGTCATGAGCTGCGGGGTGTTGACGGCGACGTCGACTCCCCACGAATCATTGAACATCCAGTCGTTCTTGGGGTTGTTGACGCGTCCGACCGTGCGTCCGACGCCGAACTCTGTCTTCGCCAGCAGCGACACCACCAGGTTGACCTTGTCGTCTCCCGTGGCCGAAACCACAACCTCGGCGTCTTCGAGCTTGGCATCCTGGAGCGTGCTCAGCTCGCAGGCGTCCCCGACCAGCCAGTGCGCGCCGCGGAGCCCGCTGCGTCCGATGACTTCCGGCTTCAGGTCGATGAGCAGGATCTCGTGCTTGTGTGCCAGAAGCTCACGGGCGATCGAGGAACCCACGCTGCCTGCCCCGACGATGACGACTTTCACTTACTGCTCCTTCGGGGGTTCTTTGGCAAGGATGTGGCCGACTTCGGCGCTCCGGTCCACGCGCAGCATGGCATGGACCGTATCGCCCTCCTGGTAGGACGTGCCGGCCCCGGGGAGCATTCCCTCGCCGAACCGGGTCAGGTAGGCAATGCGGATACCGGCCACCTTTTCGATTTCGGACACGGCGTGGCCGATCCAGGACGGGTCGACGTCGATTTCAGCGAGGACCAGGCGGCCCGAGGGCTCACGGAAGTCGCCCGCGAGGTGCTGCTCGGGCAGGATCCGGCGCAGCACCTGGTCGGCGCTCCATCGCACCGCAGCAACCGTGGGAATGCCCAGGCGCTGGTAGATTTCGGCCCGGCCGGGGTCATAGATCCTGGCGACGACGTGGGGGACATGGAAGGTCTCGCGGGCCACCCGGGTGGCCAGGATGTTGGAGTTGTCCCCGCTGGACACCGCGGCGAAGGCATAGGCCTCGCCCACGCCTGCCTGCTTCAGGGTTTCCCGGTCGAACCCGACTCCCGTCACCTTGCGGCCGGAGAATCCGGTGCGGAGCCTGCGGAAGGCGCGGTCGTCCTGGTCGATGATGGCCACCGAGTGGCCTGCGTCCTCGAGGGTGTGCGCCAGTGTTGCTCCCACGCGTCCACAACCCATGATCACGAAGTGCGCCACCCGTGCCTCCTCAGTCCCTTGTCCCGTTGCTGCGTACGACTCTACCGGCCCGCCGGGCCCCCCACGGAGGCAGCCTGCGGAGGCCGTCATGACATCGCGTCCGAATCAGACTAGCTTTGTGGAGTGCTGACAATATTGAATGCCGTGAAGCGGGTGCTGGTGGGGAGGCCCTTCCGGAACGACCGGCTGGCCCACACCCTGCTACCAAAGCGGATCGCGCTTCCGGTCTTCGCCTCAGACGCACTGTCCTCGGTGGCCTACGCGCCGGATGAAATCCTGCTGACCCTGGCACTGGCAGGCGTGAGCGCCGTGGCGTTTTCCCCGTGGGTTGGCCTCGCCGTCATGGTGGTTTTGCTCACGGTGGTGGCGTCCTACCGCCAGAATGTGCACGCCTACCCGTCCGGCGGCGGCGACTATGAAATCGCCAACGTCAACCTGGGCAAGCACGCCGGCCTGACAGTCGCGTCTGCCCTCCTGGTGGACTACGTGCTCACCGTCGCCGTCTCGATGTCATCGGCCGCGACCTACCTCACCACCGCAGTCCCCGCACTCCATGGCCAGCAGGCGCTCATCGCCACCGTGGGCGTGGTCATCCTTGCCCTCGTGAACCTGCGGGGGATCAAGGAAGCCGGCAGCGTCTTCGCGGTCCCCACGTACATCTTCATGGCGTCCATCCTCGGCATGACGGCCGTCGGCATCTTCCAGGCGGTGACCGGCCAGCTCGGCGAGGCTCCGTCTGCGGACTTCACGATTGTGCCGGCGGCCGGGTTCGATGAGGGCCTGGTGGGGCTGGCCGGAGCCTTCCTGCTGCTCCGGGCATTCTCCTCCGGTGCCGCCGCCCTGACCGGCGTGGAAGCCATCAGCAATGGCGTCCCCAATTTCCAGAAACCCAAGAGCAAGAACGCGGCAACCACACTCCTCCTGCTGGGGCTCATCGCTTCCGCCATGCTTGCCGGCATCATCTACCTGGCGAATGCCACCAGGGTGCACATTGTGCTGGACCCGGCCACCGAATTCCTGGTCAACGGCCTGCCCCTCCCGGAGGGCTACATCCAGAGCCCGGCCATCAGCCAGATAGCCCAGACCATCTTCGGCCCCGGCTCGCTGTTGTTCTACGTAGTGGTGGCCGCCACCGGCGTCATCCTGGTTTTTGCCTCCAACACCGCTTTCAACGGCTTCCCGGTCCTCGGATCCATCCTGGCGCAGGACGGCTACCTGCCGCGCCAGCTGCGCACCCGCGGTGACCGGCTGGCGTTCAGCAACGGCGTCCTGGCCCTTGCCGCCGGTGCCCTGGTGCTCATCCTGTCGTTCAACGCCGACGTCACCAGGCTCATCCAGCTGTACATCGTGGGTGTCTTCATCTCGTTCACGGCAAGCCAGCTCGGCATGGTCAGGCACTGGGGCCGTGAACTGAAGCTGGCACGGGACAGGACCGTTCGCCGCCGCATGCTCAAGTCGCGGACCATCAACATGATCGGGTTCGGCATGACCGCCCTGGTCCTCACCATCGTGCTGATCACCAAGTTTGAGCAGGGAGCCTGGATCGCGCTGCTGGCGATGTTCGTGCTGTTCCTCATCATGTGGAGCATCCGCGCGCACTACGACAACGTAGCCAAGGAACTTGCCGTGGACGAGGATTCCTCGCCGCGCGCACTGCCGTCCCGGGTCCACGCCGTGCTGCTGGTGTCCCACGTCCGCAAGCCCGTACTCCGGGCGCTGGCCTACGCCCGCGCGTCGCGGCCGTCGCGGCTGGACGCCATCACGGTGGACATCAACGCGGAGGAAACCGCCCATACGCTTGCCGACTGGGAAAAACTGGAAATTCCGGTGCCGCTGACCGTCCTCGCCAGCCCGTACCGGGAAACCGTGACTCCCATCATGGAGTACGTGAAGAACATGCGCCGGGATTCGCCCCGGGACCTCATCGTCGTCTACATCCCCGAGTACGTGGTGGGTAAATGGTGGGAACAACTGGTCCACAACCAGACCGCCCTGCGTATCAAGACCCGTCTCCACTTCGAGCCGGGAGTCATGGTGGCCAGCGTGCCCTGGCAGCTGAAGTCGTCCGAAGAAGCCAAGAAACTGCAGGATATCCAATGAACCCCGAGACCCAGACCCGCACCAACGCCGAACTCGTGGTAGATATCGGACCCATAGCCCACGGCGGGCACTGCGTTGCCCGCCACGAAGGCCGCGTGGTGTTTGTCCGCCACGCCATCCCCGGCGAAAAAGTCCGGATCCGCCTAACGGACGCCGGCGAGGACTCGAAGTTCTGGCGTGCCGACGTCGTGGAAGTACTCGACGCCTCTCCCGAGCGGGTGCCCCATTTCTGGCACCTGGCAGATTCCCTCCGGTCGTGGTCCCACGGCCACACGCCGGTGGGCGGTGCAGAGCTGGGCCACGTGGCACTCGAGCACCAGCGAAGCCTCAAGGCTGCCGTCCTGGCCGAACAGCTGAAGCGGCTCGCCGGCGTCGAACATCCCGCGGTGTGGGCGGACCCCGCGGGGCGGGAGAACATTGTTGAACCGGTGGGCGAAGCTGCCGGGGAAGCGGCCGCAGGCACTGCGGACACCCCGGGCCTGGGCTGGCGTACCAGGGCAAGCTTTGCCGTGACGTCCGGCGGCAGGCTGGGCATGCACGCCCACCGTTCCGACCAGGTCATTGCCGTCCGTGAGATGCCGCTGGCCGTGGCCGGCATCAACGACCTCCGGCTGTGGGACATCGACCTCCAAGGCATTGAACGCGTGGAAGTGGCCGCTCCCGCCAACGGATCGCGCCCGCTGGTGCTGCTGGCCCCGGCTGCAGGCACCCGGGCGAAGCGCCTCAGCGCCATCATCGCGCAGCTCCCGGCCGACGTCTCGGTGGCCAGCTTTGATCCCGCCAAGGGCGAGGCGCTCCAGCTGCGCGGGCGAACCTGGGTGCAGGAATCGGCAGCTGGCCACGAATACCGGGTCACGGGGGATGGCTTCTGGCAGATCCACCGGGACGCACCGGACACCCTCGTCGGGGCGGTCAAGGACTTCCTGCACGACGGCGGGTACCTCGAGCCGGGCGCCGTGGTGGCGGACCTGTACGCCGGAGCCGGGCTGTTCACGGCCGCGCTGGCAGACGCCGTCGGCGTCACCGGATCCGTGCTGTCCGTTGAGGGTTCCCCCGGAACCAGCCGGGATGCCCGGAAGAACCTGCACGGTGCGTCCCAGGTGGAGATCGTGCAGGGACGGGTGGAACGCGTGCTGCGCCAAAAGCCACGCAACTTCGACGCCCTGGTGCTCGACCCGCCCCGGGTGGGTGCGGGCAAGGCTGTGGTAAGCCAGCTGATGGCGGCCGGTCCGCGGGCCATCGCCTACGTCTCCTGCGACCCGGCGTCCTTCGCCCGTGATCTGGGGTACTTCCAGCAGGGCGGCTGGTCACTTGCAGGGCTGCGGGCGTTTGACCTGTATCCGCATACCCACCACATGGAGACAGTGGCGTTGCTGACGCCCCCGGCCTGATGTGACTAGGATGGGCGTAGTAGTCCCACGTCGCGCGCCGAATTCCCGGCTGACCCCATGCTCTTTTGTATGACCTTGCACTAATTAGGATGGCCTAACTAGCAAGCGGTCTACCGCGCGACAAAGATGAAACTGTTGCGAGAGGAGTCCTGCGATGAGCATTGTGGACAGCTTCGGTTCAAAAGGCAAACTTAATGTAGCCGGTACCGAATACGAAATTTTCCGGTTGAACTCCGTTGAAGGTGCAGAAAACCTTCCGTTCAGCCTCAAGGTATTGCTTGAAAACCTGTTGAGGACCGAGGACGGCGCGAACATCACGGCCGACCACGTCCGAGCACTGGCCGGCTGGGATCCCAACGCCCAGCCCGACACTGAAATCCAGTTCACGCCGGCGCGCGTGATCATGCAGGACTTCACTGGCGTGCCCTGTGTTGTAGACCTCGCCACCATGCGTGAGGCCGTCAAGGAGCTCGGCGGTGACCCCAAGAGGGTCAACCCGCTGGCACCCGCCGAGATGGTGATCGACCACTCGGTCCAGATCGACGCATTCGGTAACTCCGGCGCACTGGAGCGCAACATGGAGATCGAATACCAGCGAAATGGTGAGCGCTACCAGTTCCTGCGCTGGGGCCAGACCGCGTTTGACGACTTCAAGGTCGTCCCGCCGGGAACCGGCATCGTGCACCAGGTCAACATCGAGTACCTGGCCCGCACGGTCATGACCCGTGAAGTTGACGGCGCGCTTCGTGCCTACCCGGACACCTGCGTGGGCACCGACTCGCACACCACCATGGTTAACGGCCTGGGCGTGCTGGGCTGGGGCGTTGGCGGCATCGAAGCCGAGGCCGCAATGCTGGGCCAGCCCGTTTCCATGCTGATCCCGCGCGTCGTGGGTTTCAAGCTGACCGGTTCCATCCCGGCCGGCGCCACCGCCACCGACGTCGTCCTCACCATCACCGAGCAGCTGCGCAAGCACGGCGTTGTGGGCAAGTTCGTGGAATTCTACGGCGAGGGTGTGGCGGCAGTGCCGCTGGCCAACCGCGCCACCATCGGCAACATGAGCCCGGAGTTCGGCTCCACGGCCGCCATGTTCCCGATCGACGACGTCACCCTCGACTACCTGCGCCTCACCGGCCGCTCCGACGAGAACGTGGCCCTCGTAGAGTCCTACGCGAAGGAACAGGGCCTCTGGCACGATCCTTCCAAGGAGATCAAGTTCTCCGAGTACCTCGAGCTGGACCTGTCCACGGTTGTTCCCTCCATCTCCGGCCCGAAGCGTCCCCAGGACCGCATCGAGCTCACGGATGCCAAGGAGCAGTTCCGCAAGGACATCCACAACTACGTGAGCATCGAAGACGGCAGCGTCGACGAGTCCCTGGAAGAGTCCTTCCCGGCCTCCGATCCGCCCTCTTTCACGCACGCTGATTCCCACACCACGGAAACCGCCCGCGTGGTCTCCGCAGCGAACGGAGCAGAGGGCCGTCCGTCCAACCCGGTGCACGTTGTCACCGAAGACGGCCGCGAGTTCGAGCTGGACCACGGAGCGGTTTCCATCGCCTCGATCACGTCCTGCACCAACACCTCCAACCCGTCGGTGATGCTGGCAGCTGCACTGCTCGCCCGCAACGCCGTGGACAAGGGTCTTACGGCCAAGCCCTGGGTCAAGACCTCCGTGGCTCCGGGCTCCAAGGTAGTCACCGACTACTACGAGAAGTCCGGCCTGACCCCGTACCTGGAGAAGCTCGGCTTCTACATCGTGGGCTACGGCTGCGCCACCTGCATCGGCAACTCCGGCCCGCTCGACGCCGAAATCTCCGAGGCCATCCAGGCCAACGACCTTTCCGTCACCGCCGTGCTGTCCGGTAACCGCAACTTCGAAGGCCGGATCAACCCGGACGTCAAGATGAACTACCTGGCTTCCCCGCCGCTGGTCATCGCCTACGCCCTGGCCGGTTCCATGGACTTCGACTTCGACACCGATTCCCTCGGACAGGACGAAGCAGGCAACGAGGTCTTCCTGAAGGACATCTGGCCGAACCCGGTCGAGGTCCAGCAGGTCATCGATTCCTCCATTGACAAGGAAATGTTCGCCCGCGGCTACGAGGGCGTCTTCGACGGCGACGACCGCTGGAAGGCCCTCGACACCCCGGCCGGCGACACGTTCGCCTGGGATCCGAACTCCACGTACGTCCGGAAGCCCCCGTACTTCGACGGCATGAAGGCACAGCCGGAGCCCGTGCAGAACATCACCGGTGCACGCGTGCTGCTGAAGCTGGGCGATTCGGTCACCACCGACCACATCTCCCCGGCCGGCTCCTTCAAGTCGGACACCCCGGCCGGCCAGTACCTGCTGGCCAACGGAGTGGAGCGCAAGGACTTCAACTCCTACGGCTCACGCCGTGGCAACCACGAGGTCATGATCCGCGGTACGTTCGCGAACATCCGCATCAAGAACCAGATCCTGGACGGCGTTGAGGGTGGCTTCACCCGCGACTTCACCCAGGCAGACGGCCCGCAGGCCTACGTCTACGACGCCGCCCAGAACTACCAGGCAGCCGGCACCCCGCTGGTGATCCTGGCAGGCAAGGAATACGGCTCCGGTTCGTCCCGTGACTGGGCAGCCAAGGGAACAGCACTCCTGGGCGTCAAGGCCGTCATCGCCGAAAGCTACGAGCGTATCCACCGCTCCAACCTGATCGGCATGGGCGTCCTGCCCCTGCAGTTCCCGGCCGGCGAATCCGCCGCCACCCTGGGGCTGACCGGCACGGAGACCTTCTCGGTTGAAGGCGTCACCGCCCTCAACGAAGGCACCACGCCCAGGACCCTCAAGGTCACCGCCACAGCTGAAGACGGCTCCGCCAAGTCCTTCGATGCGGTCCTCCGCATCGATACCCCGGGCGAAGCCGACTACTACCGCAACGGCGGCATCCTGCAGTACGTCCTGCGCCAGATCTCCGCTAACTAGCGGCAGAGGGTAACAGCGGCACATACCAAAAGCTCCGGCCTGTCACTGACGGGCCGGAGCTTTTGCGTTGCGCCCGCCGGTCCCGGCGTCCGCCTTGCCGGCGAGGCGTTAGAGTTAAAAGGCATGTCTACCACCCGAAGGAGGCCCCGTTGGGAATTTTGGACACCATCCGGAATCCGCAGGACCTGAGCAAGTTGACCGAAGAACAGCTGTCCCAGCTGGCTGCGGAGGTCAGGAGTTTCCTGATCGGCAACGTGTCACAGACGGGTGGCCACCTCGGACCGAACCTCGGCGTTGTGGAACTGACCATCGCCGTACACCGGATTTTCGATTCCCCCCGCGACAGCATCGTGTTTGATACCGGGCACCAGTCGTATGTCCACAAACTCCTCACGGGACGCCAGGACTTCAGCACACTCCGCCAGGAAGGCGGGATGTCCGGCTACCCGGACCGTGCCGAGTCCGAGCACGACATCGTGGAAAGCTCGCACGCTTCCTCCTCGCTGTCCTGGGCCGACGGCATCTCCCGCGCCCGGCAGCTGACCGGCGACGGCGACCGCTACGTGATTGCCGTGGTGGGCGACGGCGCCCTGACCGGCGGCATGGCCTGGGAAGCGATCAATAACATCGCCGCGGACAAGCGCCGGCGCGTGGTCATCGTCGTCAACGACAACGGCCGGTCCTATGCCCCCACCGTGGGCGGCTTTGCAGACTACCTCGCATCACTGCGCCCCACCATTGATTCCTTCCGCGCGGCCCCGGCCTATGAGGGCACCCTGGACTGGTGGAAGCGGAAGCTCCAAAACAGCGGACCGGTGGGCCAGTTCACCTACCGGAGCCTGCATGCCATGAAGAAAGGCATCAAGGACTGGTGGGCGCCCCAGGGCATGTTCGAAGACCTTGGCATGAAGTACATCGGTCCTGTTGACGGCCACAACCTCCAGGCCATGGAGCACGCCCTCTCGACTGCCAAGAACTACGCCGGTCCGGTCATCGTGCACGCAATGACCGAAAAAGGCCACGGTTACGCGCCCGCGCGCGCCCACGAGGCTGACCAGTTCCACGCCGTCGGCATCATCGACCCGGAAACCGGAGAGCCCACCGAAGCCGGCGGTGCCCAGTCCTGGACATCGGTCTTCGCCGATGAGATCGCCGCCATCGCCGATGAACGCCAGGACATCGTGGGCATTACCGGCGCCATGCTCATTCCCGTGGGCCTGCACAAATTCGCGGCCCGGCACCCGGAACGGGTTTTCGACGTCGGCATTGCCGAGCAGCACGCGCTGACCTCCGCCGCCGGCATGGCCTTCGGCGGCCTGCACCCTGTCGTAGCCGTCTACGCCACGTTCCTCAACCGTGCCTTCGACCAGCTGCTGATGGATGTTGCCCTGCACCGTGCCGGCGTCACCATCGTGCTGGACCGCGCCGGGGTCACGGGACCCGACGGCGCGAGCCACCACGGCATGTGGGACATGGCCATGGTGCAGATTGTGCCGGGCCTCCACCTGGCGGCCCCCCGCGACGCCACAAGGCTCCGTGAAGAACTTCGCGAGGCCGTTGCCATCAGGGACGCCCCCAGTGTTGTCCGGTATTCCAAGGGAAATGTGGGCGCCGAAGTGGAAGCCCTCGAGCGCCTCAGCGACGGCGTGGACGTGCTGGCCCGCCGGCCTTCCGGCTCCAGCGAAAACGACGTGCTGATCGTGAGCGTGGGCGCCATGTCCGAGCTCGCCCTCGACGTCTCCAACCGCCTCGGTGCCCAGGGGATCAGCTCCACCGTGGTGGACCCCCGCTGGCTGCTGCCGGTTCGGAAATCCATCATTGCGCTGGCTGCTCGCCACCGGCTGGTCATCTGCATCGAAGACGGCGTCCGCGCCGGCGGTGTGGGGTCCCGCATCCGCCAGGAAATGCGTGCAGCCGGTGTGGACACGGCCCTGAACGAAGTGGGTCTGCCGGTGGAGTTCCTGGACCACGGGACCCGCGCCCAGGTGCTGGAACGGGTCGGGCTGACGGCACGCCAGATCACGCACGACGTCGTTGCCCAGGTCCTGGGGACCAAGGTACCTTTCGCGCGTCCCCTGCCCGGCCAGGAACACCCCACTACGGGCAGCCTGCCTAAACTGTGATTCCGGACGAGGCCACACCTCCCGAGAGCCTCAAACCGGGAGACCTGGTGGTGGCACGGAACCGGAAGTGGAACGGCGGCGCCCACTGGGTGGTCCCCGGCGACTACCTTGGCGAGGACCAGCACGGCTGGTGGGTCTTCCAGCCCAAGGGGTCCTTCATCTCACGGCCAGGTGCGGCATTCCACGCCAAATCCGATGCCGTGCTGCTCGTTCCCCGAACCGGCGACTACGTGGCCACCTTCTACGACGACACCTACCCCGGGGATTTCCGGCTGTACGTGGACCTCGCTGTGGGCCACGGCTGGAACGGCATCAGACCCGGGACATTTGAATTCCACGTGATCGACATGGACCTGGACGTCATCCGGTCAGTCACCCGCGGCGTCTATATCGACGACGAGGACGAATTCGCCGAACACCAGGTGAGCATGGAGTACCCGCGGGACATCGTGGACCGCATGCTCCAGGAAACAGAACAGCTTTATCAGGCCGTCAAGGCACAGCACGCACCGTTCGACGGCACAGACGCCGAATGGTTCAGGAGAGGACGGGCATGAGCGGAATTATTCGGGTCTACAAACGCGACGACGAAGGGGTCCTGCTGTTTCGGGAGGCCTGGTTCGATGAGGACTACAGCCAGTTCGTGATGAATCACGGCGTGGTGGGGCACCAGAGCAAAACGGACGAAACCGATGTTGCCGATGCCGCCGCCGCGGAAGGCCTCATGGATGCTTTCGCCGTGCAGTGCGCCGAGGACGGCTACGCCGAGATCCCCGAGGAAGACCAGTTCTGGGTGGTTGCCCAGTACGCGCTGAAAACCAAGGACGGCACGGACCGCGACCGCTACCTGGAGGAAAAAGCGAAGGACGCGCTCATCAGCCACCTCGCCTGGCGCGGCCTCGGCACCGTGGAACGGTCCGAGTTCGGGGAGTCCAAACTCAACATCTTCTGCCTGTGCCCGGACGTCAACAAGGCCGTCAACGCGATCAAGGTCTGCATCCGGGGCGAGGACCTGGACTTCACCAAGCTCAGCATCGGGGCGGCGCCGTTCGCAGATCCGGAGGCGTTTAAGCTCAAGCACTCGCCGAAACCGGCTTCGGGCTTTACCCTCTAAGTGGGGGTAACCGACTTTCTGGGAGGCATTCGTAATGACGCGAAAATCCGTTCAGCCAGGCCACACCCCGATTCCCCACGGAATCGGTGCGCCTGCCCGCCGGGCCATGGCCCACGCCGGACTGGAAACCCTGGAACAGGTAGTCCAGTTCGGTAAGCGGGAACTGTCAAAGTTGCACGGAATGGGCGTCAAGACCATGGCCCAGCTTGAGGATGCCATGGACGAGCACGGACTCGAGTTCCCCGCCGTCTGACCGACATCCGGACCCGGGCGCTGCCACGAACCGGCGGCGTCCGGTCGTTCCATGTGGCCGTTATAGGCTGAATTCATGACTGAACAGCGCCGCCTTGGAAATTCCGGATTGACCGTCTCTGTTGTGGGCCTTGGCTGCAACAACCTTGGCCGGTCCAATACGGTGACGGAGTCGCAGGAGGGGACCGACGCCGTCGTCCATGCCGCCTTGGACGCCGGCATTACATTCTTTGACGTCGCAGACACCTACGGCCGGGAGCCGGGCCTGAGCGAAATCATGCTGGGCAAAGCCCTTGCCGGGCGGCGTGAGGACGCGATCGTTGCCACGAAGTTCGGCATGGACATGCGCGGAGCCAACGGCAACGACTTCGGTGCCCGCGGCTCCCGGCGGTACATCGTCAAAGCGGCCGAGGCGTCGTTGCGCCGGCTGCGGACGGACTGGATCGACCTCTACCAGTTCCACACCCCCGACCCGCTGACGCCCATCGAGGAGACACTCGCCGCCCTGGACGACCTCGTGACAAGCGGTAAAGTCCGTTACATCGGACACTCCAACCGGGCCGGCTGGCAGATCGCCGAGGCAGAATTCGTGGCCCGCGGCCGCGGCGGCTCCCGCTTCGTTTCGACGCAGAACCACTACAACCTGCTGGACCGGCGTGCCGAGCTGGAAATCACCCCCGCCGCCGAAGCCTACGGCCTGGGCGTGCTCCCGTACTTCCCGCTGGCCAACGGCCTGCTGACCGGCAAGTACGGGCCCGGCAAGGCGCCCGAAGGCTCCCGCCTCAGCCACACCCGCACCAACCTCGTCCACGACGCCGACTGGGACCAGTTGGAGAAGTTCAGTGCATTCGCCGCGGAAAGGAACCTCAGCGAGATCCAGGTGGCCTTCTCCTGGCTGGCGGCCCAGCCGTCCGTCAGCAGCGTGATCGCCGGCGCGACGAGGCCGGAGCAGGTCCGCGAGAACGCCGCCGCCGTGGCATGGGTGCCCACAGCCGATGAACGCGCCCAGCTCGATGAAATCTTCCCCCGCACGCCCAAGGTTGCACTCTTCTAGGAGGCCGCCGCCGATGACCAAGTACCTGCTGGACGTTGACACAGGGATCGACGATGCCCTGGCCCTGGTCTACCTGGCCTCGCTGCCGGATACGGAGTTCGTTGCGGTCACCGCGTCGCCCGGAAACGTCGACGTGCAACAGGTTGCACGGAACACCCTGGCCATCCTGGAGCTGTGCGGCCGCCGTGACGTCGACGTCGCTGTCGGCGCTGAGGGCCCGCTGTCCGTACCGCTCGTCACCACGCCGGAGACCCACGGCCCCCAGGGACTGGGGCATGCCGTGCTGCCGGCCCCTGCCGGCACTGTGTCCGGTCGGCACGCTGCGGACCTGTGGGTGGAGGCGGCCCGTGCCAGGCCGGGGGAGCTGACCGCCTTGATTACGGCGCCGCTCACCAACTTCGCGCTGGCCATCCGGCGGGAACCGAGGCTGCCCGAACTGCTGGGCAAAGTGGTCATCATGGGCGGCAGCTTCTATCACCAGGGGAACACCACACCCACTGCCGAGTGGAATACGCACGTTGATCCCCATGCGGCCAAGGAAGTCTACGCTGCCTACCGCGGGCTGCCCTTGGAACGCCTGCCGATCATTTGTTCGCTGGACACCACGGAACGGATGGAGATGAAGCCGGAGCACCTGCGGCGGCTTGCGGAGGAAGCCCGGTGCCCTGCGCCGGAACTGGTGCTGCCGGAGCAGCCCGAAGGTGTCAGGAGCACGGCCGGCAATCCGCTGGTCCGCCACCTGTCCGATGCACTGCGGTTCTACTTCGAGTTCCACCGCCACTATGACCAGGGATACCTGGCGCACGTCCACGACTACTTCGCCGCCGGCGTGGCGGCCGGAACCCTGGACTGTTCGACCCGGCCGGCGACTGTGGACGTCGAGGTGGAGTCGACGCTGCTGATGGGGACCACCGTGGCCGACTACCGTGCCCTGTGGGGGCATCCGTTCAACGCCCGGATCGTTTCCGAGAACCACCCGGAGGCAGCTTTCGACGAGTTGGTGACCGCGGTCGGGAGCCTGGCCCGCCGGCTCGGCTAGTGTTACCGGCCGATCCCGGTACTCCGGCAACAACGGCCACCGCAACAACTTGCCGCCGCTGCAACGCGGGCGTCCGTTACAGCGGGGCGTCAGCGGGACGGTCCACCTCAAGTGCCAGCAGGGCGTTCTCCACCACCTCCGTCAGGGCCGGGTGAATCCAATAGGGCCCCCGCGCGAGCGTGGGAACAGGGGTTGACAGGGCGATGGCCTGGACAAGCGGCTGGATGAGGATGGAGGCCTCATGCCCGACTATGTGGGCCCCGAGCAGGCGGCCGGTGGACTTTTCCGCGATGAGCTTGACGATCCCTTCGGAGTCCTCCATGGCCCAGCCGTAGGCCGTGCTGCCGTACTCCTGGACAGCCACCACGATGTCCGTGTCCTTAGCGGGCCCCTGCCGTGCTTCCTCCTCGGTGAGCCCCACGGAGGCAACCTGGGGATTGCTGAAGACCGCGAACGGCACACCGGTGTAGTCAATGCCCCGCAGGCGCGTCGGATGCTCGAGGTTGTGGGAAACCACCCGAGCCTCCCGGTTAGCTACGTGCTTGAGCTGATAGCGGTTCGCGATGTCTCCGAGTGCGTAGACGCCCTCCAATGGACTGCCGCCGGAGAGGATGCGCAAGCGGCTGTCTACGGACAACGTCCCCTCATCGGTCACGTCGAATCCCGCAGCATCGGCGCCGATCCGGTCCGTGTTCGGCACCCGCCCGGTGGCCATGAGCACAATGTCCGCCTCCGGTCGCAACTGTTTACCTTCGCCGTCGTCAAACACTGCAGTGACGCTGCCGTCCGCGTTGTCCTCCACCGAAAGCAGCGAGCAGCCAAGCTTCAGTGTCCAGCGCCGGGCTGCGGCCTCGGCGAAACGGCGGGAAATCTCCTCGTCGTTGCTGCGGAGCAGCCGCTGCGATCGGTTGACCTGGGTGACCTCGGAGCCGAAGCCATGGAAGATGCCGGAAAATTCGGCAGCGATGTAGCCGCCGCCAACAACCACCACCCGGCGCGGCAGGCTCCCGATTCGCATGACGGTGTCGGAAGTATGAACCTGGGGGAGGTCCATGCCGGGGACATCGGGCAGTACGGCGCGTGATCCGGCGGCCACCACCACCCGCTCTGCGGTGATTTCGGTTCCGGTTTCCGTCCGCAATGACCGCGGGCCGGTGAAGCGCACAACTTCCTGGTAGAGATCCACATTCGTCGACTCTTCGGCCCGGTATCGCCGCCCGTCCTCCGAGATGGCATCGATGCGGCCGAAGATGCGGTCGCGGATTCCGGTCCAACGCACCTTGTCCAAGGTCAACTGCACGCCGAGACGTGACGCCTCGGCGGGGACCGCGGCGAGGCCAGCCGGGTAGACGAACATCTTCGTCGGGATGCACCCGACGTTAATGCACGTACCGCCGAAGACGCCGCCGTCGATTAATGCCACCCGCTTGTCGTCCCAGAAAGGAGTGATCAGCGAGTTGCCCGATCCGGAACCGATGATGGCGAGATCATAGTGGGGCATGTTTGGCCTTTCGGACGGTCAACAGCGTGCAGCAGCATGGTGGGTGAGCCTACTTCACATCCTATGGCTGGCCCTCAGCCCGGTAGACTGATGCGGGACCGGACGGCCAAAGATGCCGCCCGCCGCCGCCGAGGTGACATAGGCGTCGTTACCCCAATTGCCCTGAGATCCGGGCTCCCTGCGCCCGCACCCTGCCGTACCTCGAAGGAAGCCACCATGTCACAGCAGTCCCTCATCCTTCCCGCGCCCGGACAGCGTGCGGTCCGCAGCCGCCGCCTGCTTGAGGTCCTCGGCGCGGCGTCCATTGCAGCCACCTTCATTTTCCTTGTCCTGACGCAGCCCGCGGACATCACCAACGGTCTGGCCAGCGGATCCACGCTGGTGGCGCTTGGCGGATTCCTGCTCGGGGCCATCCTCCTGATCATCGGAGTGCTGCCCACCCTTCCCACCTCCACACTGGTGCTGATTCCGGTGGCACTCGTCCTCAACATCGCACTGGGACAGATCATGGGATCCACGGGCCTGCCGTTCTACTTCGACGCGATCGGCACAGTGCTTATCGCCGTCCTGGCGGGCCCGGCCGCGGGTGCCGCAACAGGCGCATTGAGCAGCATTGTCTGGTCCTTCATCAACCCCACCGTGCTGCCCTTCGCCGCCGGGGCGGCGCTGATCGGCTTCCTGGCAGGTCTGGCTGCACGCCACGGACTGTTTCGCCGCTTCTACCTGGCGCCGGTGGCCGGCTTTGTGACGGGCATCCTTGCCGGCGTCGTCTCCGCACCCATCGCAGCCTTTGTCTTCGGCGGT
Organism: Arthrobacter oryzae; assembly: GCF_031454875.1. GTDB lineage: Bacteria > Actinomycetota > Actinomycetes > Actinomycetales > Micrococcaceae > Arthrobacter > Arthrobacter oryzae_D. Next base: position 227,901 of record NZ_JAVDRQ010000009.1, on the reverse strand, counting down.
ACCTCAGGGGCAGGCACCGGCGCGATTGTCGGCGCGTTCCGGGCGATGGGAGATACCCTCCTCGCTGCGATCACCAAGCAGGCGCTGATCTCGGATCCGATGGACAAGGCCATTGTGTTCTCCGTCGTCGCATTGCTGGTGTACGCGCTGCCGCGCCGGACCACGCTGCAGTTCGCTTTTGTGCGGCGTTTCAACGTGCTCGCCGGCAAGAAGCGGGAAACCCCGGACGCCTGATTCCGTGCCGGCACGCCTGAACCCCCTCACCGCCCTGGCGGCTGCGGCAGCCACCGCGGCAATCACGACGGCGGCGTCCAGCTGGGCTGTTTCCCTCGCCGTAGTCTTCGGCGGCGCCGTGCTGGCAGTCCGCGCCGGAGTGGCCGGCCGCCTGGCGCCGGCCGCGGCCGTAATCCTGGCACCTTTCTGGCTGTCCCTGCTGATCATGCACGGGCTGTTCTTTCCCGAGGGCCGGACGGTCCTCGCCGAATGGGGCGCCGCCCGTGTCACCACGGAAGGGCTTGGCTTCGCACTGGACATGGGCGCCCGGACGGCAGCCTACGTTGCGGTGTTCCTGCTCTTTTCCTTCACGGTCCGTGTGCCGGACCTGGTGGCTGTGATGTCAGCGCGCCGGGTGCCGCCGCAGTTCGGATACGTGCTGGCATCCACGCTCACGCTGGCACCGGCCATTTCCGGGCGGCTGGCGCGGATCCGGCAGGCCCAGGAATCGCGGGGACTGGTAGTGGGCGGCGGACTGCTGCCCCGGCTGGCTGCGGCGCGGCTGCAAATGGTGCCGCTGGTCCTTTCGCTCATCCAGGAAGCGGGGGACCGGGCACAGGCACTCGACTCCCGCGGCTTTAACGGAGCCAGGGCCCGGACCAGCTACCGGGAAGTTCCGGACACCTTCGCCCAGGGGACATTCCGGGCCGTCGCCCTGCTGCTCGCCGCGGCCGCCGTGGCGCTGCGGATCTCCGGGCACTGGCCTGACACCCAGTGGCCGGCCGGACGTTGGCCTGCCATACATTGGGCCGGGGGAGTGCGCGGATGAGGCCGGTGCCTTTGCTGCATGCCCGGATAGCGGCCTTCAGCTACCACGGTGAGGATGCCCCTGCCCTGCGAAACCTGGAAGTTGACGCGGCGCCTGGTACGCTCACCGCTGTGCTCGGCGGCTCCGGCAGCGGGAAGTCCACGCTCGGCAGGCTGCTGGCCGGCTGGCTGACGGGCGGGCACTCCGGCCGGTTCAAGGGCAGCCTTGAGCTGGGTGCCGCAACCGGTGCTGCGGCCGGGGACAGCGGTGGTCCCATCCACTTTCACGGCACCCCGGACGACCCGCGCATCAATCCTTCCCTGTGGTCCGAACACGTGGGCTACGTGCCGCAGGATGCAGCCGCCCTGCTGTCCACCGTCGGGTCCACCGTGGCCGAGGAGCTGGCGTTCGGACTCGAGAACCGCGGGATGGACCGGCGCATGATGCACGGCGCAGTGAGTCGTGCCGCCGAAGAAGCGGGACTGACGGCCTTGTTGGAACGCGATCCCGCCACCCTCTCCGGCGGTGAACTGCGGCGGCTGGCGGTGGCGTGTGCCGCCATTACCCGCCCTCGTGTGCTGGTACTGGATGAACCGCTCGGATCGCTGGATGAAGCCGGCTCGGCGTCCGTCCGCGCGCTGCTCCGCGGACTGACCGACTCCGGGACCGCCGTTATCGTCCTGAGCCAGACCGCGGACCAGCTGGCTCTTACGGCAAGCCACTGGCTGGTGCTCGACGGCGGGACGGTCACCGCCCGCGGGAGGCACGGTGAGCTGGAGGACAGTCCCGGGCTGCTGCAATCCGGCGTCGTGCTTCCCGCCCGGGCGGGCACTGGTTCCGGCCGGGTGCACCGCGCTGCTGACCCGGACCCGGCCGTGCTGGAGCTGGACCGGGTTGCTTTCGGCTTTCCCTCCGGACGGCGGAGGAAGGGACCGGGAGTGCTGGCCGGCCTCAGCCTGTCCGTGCCGGCGGGACAGATCGTAGCCGTGACAGGCCCAAACGGGGCGGGGAAGTCCACGCTGCTGCGGCATTTCAACGGCCTGCTTCGTCCGGACCGCGGGACCGTCCGGATCGAGGGTGCGGACATCGCCGGCATCCCCACGGGAAAAGTGGCGGACCGGGTGGGCCTGCTCTTCCAGCATCCGCGCGACCAGCTCTTCGAGCGGACGGCCCTGCGCGAAGTGCTTTTCGGCCTGGACCGGAAGTTCGGGCCTGAGGCGGGCACCAAAGCGCGTGCGGCGCTGGACGCCGTCGGGCTCGGGGATCAGCCGGAGATCCATCCGCATGAACTTCCGGCATCCCGGCAGCGGCTCCTGGCCCTTGCCACCGTCCTGGCCCGGGAACCGAAGCTCATCGCGCTGGACGAACCCACGGTGGGGCTGGACCGCCACGGCCTCGAATACCTGGACAAAGCCATACGCGCCGCCGCACTGCGGGGCGCCGCCGTCGTCATGGTGACGCACGAGCTCGCCTATGCCCGGTCTGCCGCCCACATTGTCCTTGAGCTAAGGGCCGGCGCGCTGCGGGAAGCCTGACCCCGGCGGCGCGGCCCGGCGCGGGGCGGCGCCGGCCCGCAAAGACGCGGACGTCCGCACCGGTAATCGGTGCGGACGGCCGGCCAGTCAGCGCAGGCGGCGCTGCGGTTGGGAAGCGTCCGGCGGTGTGATGCTAGGCCGCGGCCGCTGAGGCGACGCCCGGTGCCAGGAACCGCTTACCGTTGACGCGTTCCGAGGCGCCCACGCGGTCCAGGTACGGCGTGATGCCGCCCAGGAACATCGGCCAGCCGGCGCCGAGGATCATGCACAGGTCAATGTCCTCCGGCCCGGCCACCACGCCCTCCTCCAGCATGAGCCCGATCTCCTCAGCCAGCGCGTCCTGCGTGCGGCGCAGTACCTCCTCGGCCGTGGACGGGGAGGTGCCGAAGGAGAGCAGAGCCAGGGTTTCGGCCGGAATAAACGGCTTGCCGTCCGGACTTTTCTCCGGCGCCCACAGTGACCTGATGCCGTTGTCGATCAGTTTTTGCAGGTTCTGCGAGACCGTGAACCGGTCTCCGAATGCCGCGTGCAGGGATTCCTGGACATGCTGGGCCACCGGCAGGCCCACCATCGCACCCAGAGTGAACGGCGTCATGGGCAGGCCCATCGGCCGCAGCGCGTTGTCGGCGACCTCGGCCGGAGTCCCCTCATCGAACGCGGCGGTGACTTCGCCCATCAGCCGCAGCAGGATGCGGTTGACCACAAACGCGGCCGCGTCCTTGACCAGCACGGCCGACTTCTTCAGTCCCTTGGCGAGTTCAAACGCGGTGGCCAGCACGGCGTCGTCGGTCTTCGGTGCGCGGACGATCTCCAACAGCGGCATCACGGCCACCGGGTTGAAGAAGTGGAACCCCACCAGGCGTTCCGGGTGCGCCAGGTCTTCGGCCATGGCCGTGACGGACAAGGAGGACGTGTTCGTGGCGAGGATGCACTCGGGGGAGACAATTGCTTCCACCTCGGCGAACACCTGCTTCTTGACGTTCAGCTCCTCGAAGACGGCTTCGATGACGAAGTCGGCGTCGGCAAACGCTTCCTTGGAAACCGACCCGGTGACCAGTGCCCTGGTGCGGTTGGCGGCGTCCGGGCTGATGCGCTTCTTGGCCAGCAGCTTGTCCACTTCCGCATGGACGTAGCCCACTCCCTTGTCCACGCGTGCCTGATCGATGTCCGTCATGACCACGGGCACCTTGAGTTGCCGGGCGAAGAGCAGGGCGAGTTGGCTGGCCATCAGACCCGCACCTACCACGCCCACTTTGGTGACGGGGCGGGCCAGCTTGCGGTCCGGGGCGCCGGCCGGGCGCTTGGTGCGCTTCTGGACGAGGTCCAGGAACGCGTACACCGTGGAGCGGAACTCATCGGTCTGCATGAGGCCGGCCAGTGTTTCGCACTCGAGCGCCGCCGAGTCCGCCTGGCTCATGGTCCTGTTGGCCTCCATGATGTCGAGCACCTTGGCCGGGGCGGGGGAGGCATTGGATGTTTTGGAGTCCACGAAAGCCCGCCCGGCGGCGACGGCGCCCGCCCAGCGGCCGGCAACCGCCGGATCGGAGGGGTCTACGGCGTTGGGCCGCTCCGGGGAGATGCTGCCCGAAATGACCCCGGCGGCCCAGGCGAGTGACTGCTCCAGGAAGTCGGCGGGTTCAAACATGGCGTCGGCGATCCCCAGTCCGAAGGCCTGCGGGCCCGTGAGCGTCCGGTTGTTGCTGAGCGGATTTTCGATCATCACCTTGACGGCGTTCTCCGGTCCGATCAGCCGCGGCAGGATGTAGACGCCGCCCCAGCCGGGAACCAGGCCCAGGACGGCTTCGGGGAGAGCCAGGGCACCGGCGCCGGTGGAGACGGTGCGGTACGTGGACTGCAGGGCGATCTCCAGCCCGCCGCCCAACGCCACTCCGTTGATGAAGGCGAAGCTGGGAACACCCAGGTTGGCCAGTGTGGCGTAGACGTCGTGGCCGAGCTGGGCCATCCAGAGGCCGTGGTCCCGGTTGCTGAGTGACTTGACGGCGGACAGGTCCGCGCCGGCCACCAGGAAGTACGGCTTGCCGGTCACACCGACGCCCGCGATCTCGCCGCGGGCGGCACGTTCCTTGAGCCCTTCGAGGACCGTTCCCAGCTCCACCAGTGTGTTGGGGCCGAGCGTGGTTGGCTTTGAGTGGTCCAGATCGTTGTCCAGGGTGATCAGTGCGAAGGTTCCGGCACTGGGCTGCCCGGCAGTAGCCGGCAGTTCGATGTCCTGAACATAGGAATGGGTAACCGTCTCATCGGGGAAGAGATCGGCAAGCTTGCGGAAATCCGTGGCGCTCATGCTGCGGCTCCTTCGGTCTCTGTTGCGGGGGAGGTTTTGGTAGTGGAAGCGTCGGTAGGCGGCATTGCGCCGCTGTAGTCGCTGTGATGCGGGTTTTCCCAGATGACGGTGGCACCCATGCCCAGGCCGATGCACATGGTGGTCATGCCGTAACGGACCGAGGGGTCCTCCTCGAACTGGCGTGCCAGTTGGTTCATCAGCCGCACTCCGGACGAGGCCAGCGGATGCCCCACAGCGATCGCCCCGCCGTACCGGTTGACGCGGGGATCGTCGTCGGCAATGCCGAAGTGGTCCAGGAAGCTCAGCACCTGGACGGCGAATGCCTCGTTGATCTCGAAAAGCCCGATGTCCCCGATGGCCAGCCCGGCGTTCCTGAGCGCCTTCTCCGTGGCCGGGACCGGCCCGATGCCCATGACTTCGGGCTCGACGCCGGCAAAAGCGTAACTGACCAGGCGCATCTTCACCGGCAGGCCCAGCTCCGCTGCGGCATCGGCGGACGCGAGCAATGCCGCCGTCGCGCCGTCGTTGAGTCCGGCGGCATTGCCGGCAGTGACCCGGCCGTGGGGTCGGAAGGGGGTGCGCAGGGCGGCGAGGTCCTCAAGTGAGGTTCCCGGCCGGGGCGGTTCGTCCACGGTGTTCACCGTCCAGCCCTGGCCCGGCTTCAGGGTGGCCACCGGCGCCAGGTCCGGCTGGATCTGGCCTTTTTCATAGGCCGCTGCCAGCTTGTCCTGGGACGCCACGGCGTAGGCGTCGGTGCGGTCCCTGGTGATGGCGGGAAAGCGGTCGTGCAGGTTCTCGGCGGTGTTGCCCATGTTGAGTGCGGCGGGATCCACCAGGCGTTCGGACATGAACCTTGGATTGGGATCGGCGCCCTCGCCCATCGGGTGGTTGCCCATGTGCTCCACTCCGCCGGCGATTACGACGTCGTAGGCGCCGAAGGCAATGCCGCTGGCAGTGGTTGTCACCGCGGTCATTGCGCCGGCGCACATCCGGTCCACTGCGAAGCCCGGGACCGTGCGCGGGAGCCCGGCCAGCAGCGCCGCCGTGCGGCCGATGGTGAGGCCCTGATCGCCGGTCTGGGTGGTGGCGGCGATGGCCACTTCATCGATGCGGTCCGCGGGGAGGGAAGGATTGCGCCGCATCAGTTCACGGATGCACTTGACCACGAGGTCGTCGGCGCGGGTTCCGGCATAGATGCCCTTTTCACCTGCGCGGCCGAACGGTGTGCGGACGCCGTCCACAAAAACGACGTCGCGAACGGTACGGGCGGTTCCGCTGCTGTGATTTCCGCTTGGGCGGGCTTGGCTCACGTGGTACTCCTCATCGAGACATTGGTGCCGGACGCATGCCAATGGCAGCAGCGGTCCGGGCGACATTAATCCCAATGTTACTCGTGAGTAACTTAGCTGGCAAGGACTCTTGGAGGCCGTTCCGCCGTTCCGCAAAAGCCATGCGGGGAACGGTGCGGCAGTCCAACCCCCGGGCAGCCTAGCTACCGGCGGCGGGAGCAGCCTTGGGTTCCTTGGGAGGCAGCGGCTGCGGATTGAGGAACGCCGAGGTGATCAGCGGCGCCGTCAGTTCGATCTGCCACGGGCGGGCCCCGAGTTCACCGAGCTCTTCGGCGATTGCTTCTTCGCTGAGCTCCTCGGGCGGACGCCAGGCCACACGCCGGAGGAAGTCGGGCGTGAGCAGGTTCTCGACGGGAAGGTTCAGCTGGTCAGCTTTGTCCTGCAGCAGCGGCCTGGCAGTGGACAGCCGTTCAGCCGCCGCCGGGTCCCGGTCAGCCCACACCCGCGGCGGTGGCGGCGCGTTCGTCGGCAGATGCAGCGGCGGCAGTTCCTCCATGGTCCGGGCGGTGGCGATGCAGCGCAGCCAGCGGGGTGCCTCCCGCTGTGCGGCGCGGCCGTGGAAGCCCTTGGTGCCAAGCAGCTGCGGCACGGTGGAGGGCATGGCCTTCGCCGCGGCCACAAGCGAAGAGTCGGGGATGAGCCGGCCGGGCGCTACATCGCGCTTGCGGGCCAGGGAATCGCGTTCCAGCCACAGTTCGCGGACCGCGGCCAGCTGGCGGCGGTCCCGGATCTGGTGCAGTCCGGAGGTTTTCCGCCACGGATCCACCCGCGGAGGGGCAAGCCCGGCGGCGAGGATAGCCGCGAACTCCTGCTCGGCGTATTCAAGCTTCCCGTCGGCCTGGAGCAGTTCGATGAGTTCCTCCCGAAGTTCGGTGAGGACCTCGACGTCGAGGGCAGCGTAGCGCAGCCAGGGTTCGGGCAGCGGACGGGTGGACCAGTCGGCGGCGGAATGTTCCTTGGCGAGTCCGAACCCGAGCAGTTGCTCGATGACAGCCGCCAGGCCTACCCGCGGCAGCCCTGCCAGCCGGGCAGCCAGTTCCGTATCGAAGAGTTTGTGCGGCCACATGCCCAGTTCCGAAAGGCAGGGAAGGTCCTGGCTCGCTGCGTGCAGGATCCATTCGACGCCGTCCAGGGCATCGTTGATGATCTGCAGGTCCCCGAAGGGTTCCGGGTCGATGAGCCACGTTCCCGATCCCTCGCGCCGAATCTGGACCAAAAAGGCCCGCTGTCCGTAGCGGAAGCCGGAGGCGCGCTCCGCGTCCACCCCGGCCGGACCCGTCCCGGCGGCGATAGCGGCAGCACAGCGTTCCAGGCCGGCGGGGGTTTCAATGACGAGAGGTACTCCGTCGCGGGGGGAATCGAGGTCGATGACCTCGGGGACCAGGCTGTCGAAGCCTTCCACCGTGATGTGGGGAGTAATTTCAGCAGCCGGGACGCCGGCTGTGGTGTGTTCCGGATTTTGAGGGGTCATGATGCCTTCAGTTTACCGACATCGCGCTGAAGGGCGTCCCGCCGTGGCCAGCCATGGTCAGTTGCGCCGCCTGCGGGGCAGGGCGGTCACGCCCTCCGGCAGCGGGGGGAGTCCTGCAAAGGTGCAGACCATGTCCGACCACGCTTCCAGATGGGACCGGATATCCGGCCCCTCGGGCGTCCAGGAGGCCCGCAGTTCGATGTCGATGGAGCCCGGCCGGTCCGAGAGGGTGCCGAAGCTTTCGGACAGGACCCTGGTGGCGGTTCCGCCCGCCGCCCGGTAGGGCGCCTGGTGGTTCTCCAGCGCTTCGACGAGCCAGGTCCAGGCCACCGATCCGAGCATTTCGTCGTTGCCCATTTCCGGTTCCAGCTGGGCGCGGATGTAGGTCACGATCCTGAACTCGCCGTCCCACACCGCCGACCCGTCGGGGTCGTAGAGCAGGATAAAGCGGCCGGTGGCGAGTTCTTCGTTTTCGTCGTCAACCGTCCCCGCCGCGCGGACCAGTGCGGCGGAAACCGGCCCGTGCACAGCTGCCTGGGCCGGGCGCGGAACAGGCCCGATGACCTCTGCACCGAGCGCCACCGCAAAGGGAGCCAGCCTCGAGGGCGCGGGAATCTCGTCCAGGTGCAGCTCACTGCGGCACCGTGCTTTTCGAAGGGATCCCAGAGCGGTGAGGAACTCCGCGGGAACCTGGTCGAGTGCGTTCACATTCGCAGGTTACGCAAAATATGCCGCCGATCCCGGCAGGCTCGCCGCCCCGGCCGGCCGCTCAACCGGCCGCCAGCTCCCGCTTGATGGCGGCCACGAACGAATCCACGTCGTCTTCGCTCGTGTCGAATGAGCACATCCAGCGGACTTCCCGGGCGGCTTCGTTCCAGTCGTAGAAGCGGAAGGATTCCCGCAGCCGGTCCGCAACGCCTTCGGGCAGGATCGCGAACACTCCGTTCGATTCCGTTTTCTGCGTGGGCTCCACGCCGTCGATCGCGTCCACGGCTGCGCGCAGCCGGGAGGCCATGGCGTTGGCGTGACGGGCTGACCGCAGCCACAGGTCGCCCTCGAGCAGCGCGATGAACTGGGCGGACATGAACCTCATCTTGGAGGCCAGCTGCATGTTCATTTTGCGCAGGTACACCAGGCCGTGGGCTGCCTCCGGGTTCAGCGCCACCACCACCTCGCCGAACAGCAGCCCGTTCTTGGTGCCGCCAAAGGAGAGGATGTCCACACCGGCGTCGCGCGTGAACGCCCGCAGCGGCACGTCAAGGTGGGCTGCGGCGTTCGCCAGCCGGGCGCCGTCCATGTGGAGCTTCATGCCCTTGGCATGGACGTGGTCGGCGATCGCGCGGACCTCTTCCGGCGTGTAGCACGTGCCCAGCTCGGTGGTCTGGGTGATGGACACGGCCAGCGGCTGGGCGCGGTGCTCGTCGCCCCAGCCCCAGGCTTCCTTGTCGATCAGCTCGGGCGTCAGCTTGCCGTCGGTGGTGGGGACCTGCAGCAGTTTGATCCCGCCGATCCGCTCCGGTGCTCCGTTCTCGTCCATGTTGATGTGCGCCGTGGACGCGCAGATCACTGCACCCCAGCGGGGGAGCAGGGACTGCAGCGAGAGGACGTTGGCTCCCGTTCCGTTGAAGACCGGGAAACATTCGATGCCGGCGCCGAAGTGCCCTTCCAGGAGCACCTGGAGCCGTGCGGTGTAATCGTCTTCGCCGTAGGAGACCTGGTGCCCCTCATTGGCTGCCGCCAAAGCCGCCAGGACTTCCGGGTGTACGCCCGAGTAGTTGTCGGAGGCGAAGCCCCGGACGGCGGGGTCATGGAGCCGTGCCGCGGTGGCGGCAGGGGCAGTTTCAACTGTGGTTGTCATCGCTTTGGTCACGCTTTCAGTCTAGGGATGTCCGCGGTCAACGGCTAAGGAGCAGCCGCTGGCCGTTGAGGTCCGCTGCAGGGGCGGTAAAAAGTCCGACGGCGGCGGCCGCCAGGTCCGTAACGTCGGTAAAGCCGGGGAAACTGCGGCCGGGGGACTTCGCGCGCATTCCGGCGTCCACCAGGCCCTTTACGACAAAAATTACGGCGGCGCTGTGCTGCTTCATGCTGAAGCCCTCGGCAACCGCCAGGGTCCAGGCTTCGGCGGCCGCTTTGGCGGCGACGTAGCTGGCGCCGGCCGCCGTGGGAGTCGCGACGGCCGTGGAGGTAACCATGGCAAAACGGCCGGCGTCGGAGGCCGCGAGGTCGTCGTAGAACACCCGTGTCACATTCCTCACGGTAGTGATGGCGCTGCGTTCCAGGAACTCCCAGTCGTCGTCGCTCTGGTCCGTGATGCCTGTGGCGCCGCGCCAGCCGCCCACGAGGTGGATGACGCCGTCGACCCTTCCGGCCCTGCCGGAAATCGTGGCGTGCAGCGCCGTCACATCCGCCAGGCGCGCCAGGTCGCAGACCAGCGGAACCACGCCGTCACCCGCTTCGGCAGCGGCGGCCTCGATTCGTGGGCCGTTCGAACCGACGGTAAAGACCGTATGGCCGGCGTCGCGCAGCGCACGCGCCGTGGCGATCCCGGACGGTCCGCTGCCGCCCGTGACCAGCACGTTCAAAGGACGTCCGCCGCTCATCCTGCGTTCAGTGCCCGGGTGGAGCCGCCGCCGTTCGTGGCTGCTCCGATATCTGAGGACGCGGTGATGCCCGCCGTGGACTCGATGACCGGGCGCATCTTCTTCTCGAGAGCCTCGTAGAACATGGACAGCGGGAATTCGTCGTCGAGGACCTGGTCCGTCAGGCCCCGCGGCGGTCCGTCCAGCGGAAGCGCAGTGGAACCCTTTGCCCAAACGGAAGCCGGGTGGGGCGTCACTGTTCCGGAAATCAGGTCGTACGCCGCGAGCCAGTGGGCCGCCTTGGGGCGGTCGATGGAGCGCCAGTACAGCTCCTCGATCCGGGCGCCGAGCTCAACCACCACGTCCGCGGCCTCGTCCCAGTCGATGCTGAGCTTGCTGTCGGTCCAGTGCAGGACGCGGTGCTGGTGCATCCAGGCGAAGAGCAGCTGTCCGCCGAGGCCGTCGTAGTTGCGTACCCGGCTGCCGGTAATGGCAAAGCGGAAGATCCGGTCGAAGATGACGGCGTACTGGACCAGCTTGGCGTGCCGGCGTGCTTCCGGGCCGGACTCCTCGTCCTTCTCGATCCTGACGGATTCACGGAAAGCCGTCAGGTCGCAGCGGAGTTCCTCCAGCGAGTACAGGAAGAAGGGCATGCGCTGTTTGATCATGAAGGGATCGAAAGGCAGGTCACCGCGCATGTGCGTGCGGTCGTGGATGAGGTCCCACATCACGAACGTTTCCTGGGTGAGTTCCTGGTTCTCCAGGAGTTCGGCAGCTTCGGCCGGCAGTTCCAGGCGGGTGATGTCGGCAGCGGCCCGGAGGACGCGGCGGAAGCGGGCAGCCTCCCGGTCCGCGAAGATGCCGCCCCACGTGAAGGTGGGGGTTTCCCGGACGGCGACTGTTTCCGGGAACAGCACGGCCGAGTTGGTGTTGTAGCCCGGGGTGAAGTCCAGGAAACGGATGGGAACGAAGAGCTTGTTGGAGTACTCGCCCTCCTCGAGTCCGGCGATGAACTCCGGCCAAATGACCTCGATGAGGACGGCTTCGACCAGGCGGCTGCTGCTGCCGTTCTGGGTGTACATGGGGAATACCACCAGGTGCCGCAGTCCGTTGACGCGGTGCTGCTGCGGCTGGAAAGCGAGCAGCGAGTCCAGGAAATCCGGTACTCCGAAGCCGCCGGCGGCCCAGCGGCCGAAGTCGCTGACCAGGAGTTCGAGGTAGCGGGCGTCGTGCGGGAACTCGGGGGCCAGGGCCTCCACCGCTGCGGTGATGATGCTGACATGCCCGGCGGCTTCTGCATGCCGGGCGGCGTCGGGCACCGAGCCGTCCTGGGCCTGCAGTGCCTGCAGGGCGGTGGCGGAGGCCTTGAGGCGCAGCCACTCCGGGTGGTTTTCGGTGAGGGGCGCGGCTGCGGTGAGAGCGGTGGTGGTCATCGTCGTCGATCGCCTTTCTGGTTACTTGGAGCTTCTACGGCGAGCGTAGCAAGCAAACAGATCTCCTAATGCAAAATCGGCCCGAGCATAAGAAAGACTTGTGCAAGTGGGTCAGCAGACCCGTCCCAGCTATAGCGGGGAGCGGGTCTGCCTGTGCCAGGATCCGTGGTGTGCAGGTTCCGGACTACTTGGCCGCCTCGTCCGTGGGGACGAGTTTCAGCGAGACGGAGTTGATGCAGAAACGCTGGTCGGTGGGCGTGCCATAGCCCTCGCCCTCGAACACGTGGCCCAGATGCGAATCGCAGGTGGCGCAGCGAACCTCCACCCGGTCCATGCCCATGGTGCGGTCATGGATGTAGCGGACGGTGCCGTCCGCGAGCGGGGCCCAGAATGACGGCCAGCCGCAGTGGGAATCGAACTTCTCGTTGCTGGTGAACAGTTCGGCGCCGCAGGCGCGGCAGTTGTAGACGCCCGTCGTGTGGGTATCCGTGTACTCGCCGGTGTAGGGGCGCTCGGTCCCGGCCTGGCGCAGCACCCGGTATTCCTCCGGGGTCAGCTCCCGGCGCCACTCCTCGTCCGTCTTTTCAATCCGCGGAGCGGCGTTTTCGCTGCCGGATGCCGGGGACGGGACGGGCGCGACTTTTGGCTTATTGCTAAAGATGCTCATAGCTTGGACAACGCTCAGGAGTCTCCGATAAATCCCGAACCTGCGTACAGGTGCAGCACGGGCAGCCCCAGCTGGTCCTGGGCCTTGTTGGCCCAGTCGGTGTGGAAAGTGTCGGCGATGGCGTGCGGCCGGGTGATGACTACCGCCTGGCCTGCTCCGAGTTCCTTGACCTTGGCCACGAGGCCTTGGACGGCACCGCCGTCCACCACCTCGCCGGTGACCCCACTGCCGATCCCGGCCAGCGCACTGAGCGACACAGCCAGGGTCTCGGCCGCGGCGGCGCGTTCGGACGCAGGGTCCGGAGCATGCGAGGTCAGCTCGCGGAAGGCCTTCGCGACGTCCAGTAGGGAAAGGTTTTCGAGGAAATCCACCAGGAGGTGCCGTTCGGTGTTGGCCGGCACCAGTACGACCAGGGGTGCGTCACCGCCATCCACCAGGCGTTCGATGTTCACACGGTCGTCCGCACCCAGCGGCTCTTCTGTCAGAATGACGATTGGATCGCTCATGCCCCCAGCCTAGTCCCGGCCCGGCCTTTCCCGCACGAATTTCGTCCGGGACGGTCCGCGCCGAATCTGCGGCCTGATTCCGCGGCCGTTCCGCCTGGGTGCTGTGGCGCGTACCCGCCCGCTTCCTCCCGGGAGCCGCCGGCGACTGCGTGCCCGAGTATGTCCGGAGGGCCCGCAGCGGTAAGAATGGTTTCATGGCATCGATCACGGGGCTGCGCCCGGCCACCACAGCGAATCCGCCCCTGGCAGTGGGCAAGGCCCCGGCCGCCGGTGAGACCGGTATGTCCTCGAGCGCCAAGTGGGCCGTGGGCGGCGTCATCGCAGGAGGTGCTGCCGCGGGCTTGCTGGGTGCCGGATCGTCGGCGCTCGCCGTCTACTTCGCCAGGCGGGTCATAACGCCGGTGCGGGTCCGGGATGAGAACCAGGAGGTGCTGGCTGTGATCCGTGCCGCCGGCGGCCTCCAGGTGATCCTTGCGGCCACCGAGGACACCACTGTTGAAGGTGTCTACGGTCTGTTTTTCGACGGCGGCCGCGGCCATGCACGGATCGGCAGGATCATTTCGTACTCACCTGCGGAACGCACGGTTCTGCGCGAAGTCGAAGCGGTCTATTCCGGCGACCTCACCACCGCCCGCCGCGGATACTGGAGCGGTGCCGCCTACCCGGATGCCGCCTCCATCGGACTGACTGCCGAGGATGTGCAGATCAGCGTCGAAGGCGGGACCGCCCCGGCATGGCTGGTGCGCGGGACGCCGTCGTCGGACGTTTGGGCAATCATGGTCCATGGCCGGGGTGCCAGCCGGCAGGAGTGCCTGCGTGCGCTGCGCCCGGCACAGGAACTCGGCATGACCAGCCTCGTGATTTCCTACCGCAATGACGGCCTGGCGCCGTCGGCCCCCGACGGGCGCTACGGCCTGGGCTCCACTGAATGGCGGGACGTCGAGGCGGCGATCAGTTTCGCCGTAGCCAACGGCGCACAGGAAGTGGTGCTGTTTGGCTGGTCAATGGGCGGCGCGATCTGCCTCCAGACGGCGGACCTCTCCCGGCACCACCAGCGGATCAGGGCCATGGTGCTGGACGCGCCGGTGGTGGACTGGGTCAACGTCCTGGCGCACCACGCGCAGCTGAACCGCATCCCGTCGGCTGTGGGACGCTACGGGCAGCTGATGATGAGCCACCCCCTGGGCCGCCGCCTGACCGGGCTGGCCGCACCGGTGGACCTGAAATCGATGGACTGGATCTCGCGGGCCGTGGAACTGAGGACCCCCACTTTGATCCTGCACAGCGTCGATGACGAATACGTGCCGTACGGACCATCCGCAACCATTGCGGAGAAAAACCCCGAGATGGTCACCTTCGAGACTTTCCAGGACGCACGGCACACCAAGGAATGGAACGTCGACCCGGAGCGCTGGGAAGGCCTGGTTAGCGCGTGGCTGCGGCGGCAACTGGCCCCGCGTGCCAACCCGGGCTCACGGACCCGGCCGCGCGACGACGCCGGACCGCGCCCCGAGACGGAAGCCCCGGAGACAATCGCCGGCCCGGCCGCTAACGGTCCGGAGTAGCTTTCGGCGCGGTTCCTATGCGGGCGGTGACTGCGCCGGTGAGCCGTACCAGGTGGTCCGGGGCCAGTTCGATGTCCAGGCCGCGCCTGCCGCCGGAGACCAGGATGCTGTCCTGGCCCAGGGCGCTCTCATCCAGGACCGTGGGAGAGGGCTGGCGCTGCCCCAGCGGAGAAATCCCGCCCAGCACATAGCCGGTCCTGCGCTGGGCCGTGGCAGGATCAGCCATGGCTGCCTTCTTGCCGCCGAGCGCAGCCGCCATGGCTTTCAGGTCCAGAGTTTCCGCTGACCGGGACGACGCCCACCGCGAGCCTGCCGTCGACGTCCACCATGAGGGTCTTGAAGACCTTGGCGGGATCCACGCCCAGCACCTCGGCCGCCTCCATGCCGTAGCTGGCGGCAGACGGATCGTGGGCGTAAGGGTGCAGCACGAAAGGAACGCCGGCTGCAGCAAGTGCTGCTGTAGCCGGCGTTCCTTGGGAAGCCTGTTTGCGCGCCATGCGGTGCCTGGACGGCCTTCCGCTAGGCCTTCAGTGCGGCAGAGGCCGCGACCTTGCGCTTGATCCGTCCCAGCATGGCCGTCATGCCCCGCATACGCAGGGGAGTGATGGCACGCGTAAGCCCCAGGAGCTCGGGCATGTCATCCGGCACCGCCAGGATCTCCGGGGCCGTCAGCCCGTCGAGGCCTTCGTGCAGGACTCCCGCGAAGCCGCGGGTGGTGGGAGCCTCCGGCGGCGCCTTGAAGAACAGCCGCACACTCGCCGGGGAAGCGGCATCCTGCCTTTCCGTCTCAATCGTCAGGAACAGGGGCGACTGGCACTCGACGACCTGCTCCAACAGTTCCGGATGGTCCTTCAACCGGTCCGGAAGCTCCGGGAGCCCTTGGGAGAACTCCAACAGCAATTGCAGCCGCTCGGGTTCGGTGAGGGCCTGGAAGTCGTCAACTATTTCCGCCAGTGAGGCGGGAAGGGCTTGAGTATTCATCCAGTCCAGTTTACGCCGGTACCGTGCCGCGCTCGGCGCCCTTGGCGATGGGCACGCGCACGGCGTTGCCCCACTCGGTCCACGAACCGTCATAGTTACGCACAGTGTCGAAGCCCAGCAGGTACTTCAGGGCAAACCAGGTGTGGCTGGAACGCTCGCCGATGCGGCAGTAGGCCACGACGTCGTCGCCTTCCTTGAGGCCGGCTTCGCCGAGGTAGAGCGCCTCCAGTTCGCCGCGGTTCCGGTAGGTGCCGTCCTCGGCAGCCGCGCGCGCCCAGGGAATCGATGCCGCCGTGGGGATGTGGCCGCCGCGCAGGGCACCTTCCTCGGGGTAAGCGGGCATGTGGGTGCGTTGCCCGGTGTATTCCTCAGAGGAGCGGACGTCGATCAGCGGCTTGCCGAAGTGGGCCAGCACGTCTTCCTTGAAGGCGCGGATGGGGGCATCGTTGCGCTCCACCTCGGGGTATTCGCCGGGGGAGGGGACAGTGATGTCCGTGGTGAGTGCCCGGCCTTCGGCGATCCACTTGTCGCGGCCGCCGTCGAGCAGCCGGACGTCCTCGTGGCCGAAGAGGGTGAAAACCCACAATGCGTAGGCAGCCCACCAGTTGGACTTGTCGCCGTAAATCACCACGGTGCTGTCCCGCGAAATGCCCTTCGCCGCAGCCAGTGCCGCGAACGCCTTGCCGTCAATGTAGTCGCGGGTGACCTCGTCGTTCAGGTCCGTGTGCCAGTCGATCTTGACCGATCCCGGGATGTGGCCGGTTTCGTAGAGCAGAACATCTTCATCGGACTCCACCACCACGAGTTTGCCGTCTGCCACGGCGCCGCCGTCGAGGGCTGCCGCCAGCCACTCGGTGGAGACGAGCCGCTCGGGGTTTGCGTACGCGGAGAACTTTTCGTTCTGTTCAACTGGGTAGGACATTGAGATGGCCTTTCACTGAAACGGTCAGGGGACCCATGCCACGGGGAGGCGTCGCTGCGGCCGGGCCAGTTCCAACACTAGCCACGGCCCGACAGTATTGCGCCCCTGCGTTCACAGAGGGAAATATGGCCTTCGTCACGTGCACCATCCGTCCTATGAAGCCAAAGCCGCATTGCCGGTATCCTTTCTGGGGACACGAGACCAGCAGAACGGACCACCTTGGTACAGATCGAACAGCTCTCCGCGCGGACACCGGCGGTTTCCGTGGATGAACTCCTCAAGGGCTTCTATCCCTCGCCGCGCTTCGGGGAGGTCTCCTTCGCCAGCTACCGGCCGGACCCCTCACAGCCGAGCCAGTCCGGGGCAGTGACCGCGCTGCAGTCCTTCGCGACAGGCGTCGGTGCCAACGGCAGTTCCGGTCTCTTCAAGAAGTTGTTTGCGAAGAAGGACAACTCCCGCGCCGGGATCTACCTTGACGGCGGCTTCGGCGTGGGCAAGACCCACCTGCTGGCGTCCCTGTGGCACGCGTCCCCTGGCCCCAAGGCCTTCGGCACGTTCGTTGAATACACGAACCTGGTGGGCGCGCTCTCCTTCCGCAAGACCGTGGAGGCGCTCAGCCACTACAAGCTGGTGTGCATTGATGAGTTCGAGCTCGACGATCCGGGCGATACGGTTCTGATGTCCCGGCTGATGCGGGAACTTGCCGACGCCGGCGTCAAGCTCGCCGCGACGTCGAACACGCTCCCCGGATCGCTCGGCGACGGACGGTTCGCCGCCGTCGACTTCCAGCGCGAGATCCAGGTGCTGGCAGACCAGTTCGACGTCGTCCGGATCGACGGCGAGGACTTCCGCCACCGCGGACTCCCGGCAGCGCCGGCTCCCCTGAAAAACGAGGACCTGACCCACCACATGCAGGCGGAGTTCCACGGCAAAACCGTGGCGCGGGATGATTTCCGGACCCTCATCAACCATCTTGCCGGTGTGCACCCCAGCCGGTACCGGCAGCTCCTGGCCGGCATTGAGGGCGTGGTGTGGCGTGACGTGGAAACCATCACAGAGCAGGCTGTGGCCCTGCGCTTCGTGGTGCTGGCGGACCGGCTCTATGACAAGGATGTTCCCATCCTTGCCAGCGGTGTCCCTTTCGACCAGCTGTTCACCGACGAAATGATGACCGGTGGCTACACCAAGAAGTATTACCGGGCGGTTTCGCGATTGACGGCGCTGGCCCGCGAGGGGCAGAACCACGAACCCTCATAGCGTTAGCAACGCGGCCCTCCAGGGCCGCTGAACACCTGGTTGCCTGTAGATACGGTCATTAAACGCCAAAGGTGCCGGCGCCGCCTCACGGCGGGACCGGCACCTCGCTGACGTTCCTGGGTTAGAGGCCCTGCTGCCGGGGTTCCCCGGCTACAGGTGGCTCTCCGGCGACGGGAGGTTCTTCGACCGGAGCCGTGTTCGGCTTCGGGTCGACCTTGTCCACGAGGCCGGCTGCGCCCTTCTGGACGGTATCGATCTTGTCGGCGTACTTTCCGCCGGTCTTTGAATCGACGAAATCACCGGCTTTGCCGATGCCGTCCTTGATGGCCTGTTCGTTGCCACCGACCAGTCGCTGAGCCTTGCCCTTCAGATCGTCAAGAATACCCACGGGCACCTCCCTTCTGTCGCGGAGCCAGATCGCTCCTCCGCATTCGATCCTAGCCCCAGACCCTGGGTGTGCCAAGGGCGCGCGCCGGTGCCTGGCCCGGGCCGGGATGCCCTTTCAGGGTTGGGCCGGCGGATTCGGGCAACAAAAAAGCAGCTCCGGAGAGCTGCTTCGTGGTGGGCGATACTGGGATCGAACCAGTGACCTCTTCCGTGTCAGGGAAGCGCGCTACCGCTGCGCCAATCGCCCGCGTCCGGAGGGATCCGGCGGGTCCGGCGGACACACCGGCAGGGCCGGGTATTGCGCCATTAAAGAAAAGAGAGCGGACGACGAGATTCGAACTCGCGACATCCACCTTGGCAAGGTGGTGCTCTACCAGCTGAGCTACGTCCGCACATGAAGTACGTGCCGGTTGGACCGGCCGTTCAACAACAAGCAAGTTGCCTTGCTCTGGTGGGCGATACTGGGATCGAACCAGTGACCTCTTCCGTGTCAGGGAAGCGCGCTACCGCTGCGCCAATCGCCCAAAATGTTCTCCGGAGTTAACCGGAAACCAAGGTTTTCACCGAGGTGGGTACGGGATTCGAACCCGTGTATACGGCTTTGCAGGCCGCTGCCTCGCCTCTCGGCCAACCCACCGTGTAAGCCGGATTCCTGGGAATCTTGCCTTGACAGTGTCCTGCGAGCGGACGACGAGATTCGAACTCGCGACATCCACCTTGGCAAGGTGGTGCTCTACCAGCTGAGCTACGTCCGCATTATTGTCAGCATTTCCGTGCCGCATTCGGCATTTCCTCGCGTTCCAACGAGTAAGAACTCTATAGGAGGTTCAGGGAACTTACAAATCGGGGCAGCGGCAACGGCATCCGAGGGCTCCGCTTCCTTGAAATCTAGGGGATTTTGCTAATTACAGGGGTGTAATTCGGTCCCCCCCGTTCCGCATAGAGTTCCTTCCTGAGGTCCCTGACGGGGGATTCACGTGGCCGGGAGGCCGATGCTTCAGTGACCCAACGCGGGCCGCACCGGCTTCTCCAGTGAACGCAACACGCCGCCTCGCCGGCGCCGGACGGCCCGATTTCCAAATGCCGCCAGGGTGGGCTAGCATTCAATGGCATTGGGGCGATTGGCGCAGTGGTAGCGCGCTTCGTTCACACCGAAGAGGTCACTGGTTCGAACCCAGTATCGCCCACCAATGAATGGCCCGTTCCGCTGAAAGCAGCGGAACGGGCCATTTCGCTTTTCGGGCGGACTGTTCCCTCCGGCACGTCACGCACGTATTCCTGTCAGCCCCTCATGAAAGAGTATTTGCATGACTGATCCACTCCTTGCCCACGCCACGGAATACGGGCGGATGTATGCACGCTCAACGTCCGACTCCTTTTCTGTTCCGTCCATCACCACGGTCATCGGCCAGCAGCCCCACGGCCTGGACGGGTGGTTCGGGTACATGGGTGCGAACAGCCTCGCCAGCGACCCGTCACTTCCCGGCATTCTGGGAAGTCCGGCCAAAATCCGCCAGGCGGTCAGCCGGGCAGCAAAGGCTGCCGAAACGTACCGCGACGACGCCGCGAAGCGCGGCGACCGGGTACACAACTATTGCGAACAGGTTGCGCTCAGGGCACTCGGGCGGCCCCACCAGATGAAAGAAATGCGCGAAGCGCTGGCGGCCAACGGCGAGGAGGCCTTCGCGGCGCGCTTTGATGAGTGGTGGGAACTCTTTGCTGTGGAGCCCATTGCACCCGAAGTTACTGTGTGGAACAAGACGGTGGGCTATGCGGGCACCCTGGACCTCGTGGCAAAGATCAACGGCCGGACCTGCATCATCGACTACAAGACAAAAGGCACCACTCGCGACGGCACCGTCAAGCCGCTGGACGACAAAGTGGTGATGCAGCTGGTGGCAGGGATGAAGGCCGAGGAAAGCCTGGTTGACCCCGTCGCGGGGGAGTGGGAGCCCTGGAAACACGGGGAATCCCCGGTGCTGCTGGCAGTCGCCTTGGGTGAAACTGAGGTCCGGCCGATGCGTGCCAATCCGGAGGTCCTCAAGCATCACTGGTGGAAGTTCTGCTCCCTCCGCCGCGTCTGGGAGATGTCTGCCGACACCGTCAGCGCAGGCACGGCACTGCTTCCGGTGGCGCCGCCGTCGCTGCCCGTGCCACCGCCGGCGTTGCAGGGCGCTCTGCAGGCTGCGACCGGAAGGTAAAGGGCCAACTAAACTGGACTGGATCCCGTAGCGCCCACCGAAGGACAGATTGCACATGGCCATTTTGAATATCCGCATCATCGGCGACCCTGTGCTGCGCACAGTTGCCGATCCCGTGACGGAATTCGGGCCGGACCTCGCGAAGCTGGTTGCCGACATGATGGACACCATGGAAGACGTCGACGGCGCAGGCCTGGCGGCGCCCCAGGTCGGAGTCAGCAAAAGGGTTTTCACCTACCGCATCGGCGGCGTGGAGGGCCACATCATCAACCCCGTGCTGGAGAACAGCGACGACTTTCAGCCCGATGAAGTGGAAGGCTGCCTGTCCATCCCGGGCCTTGGTTTCCCCGTCCGCCGCCGACGCGCCACCCGCGTCACCGGCGTTGACCTGCACGGCAACCCGGTCTCCGTGGACGGCGAAGGCATGCTGGCCCGCTGCTTCCAGCATGAAACCGACCACCTTGACGGCATCCTCTTCACCGACAGGCTTGAAGGCGAGGACCGCAAGGCCGCGCTGCGCTCCATCCGCAATGCCAACTACGACGCCATCGCAGAAAAGACGACGTCGAAGCGGGCCAAGACCGTGGGCTCCAGCTTCGGGGGCGGAAGCTTTGGCGGCGGCAGTTTCGGCGCCGGCGAGTGAGGGTACTCTTCGCCGGAACGCCGGCTGTCGCTGTACCGTCTCTCGACGCGCTGGTGCAGGCCGGGTTTGACGTCGTTGCCGTCCTGACCCGGCCGGATGCGCCGATCGGACGCAAACGCGTGCTGACGCCGTCGCCCGTTGCCGCCCGCGCCGCCGACCTTGGCATCGAAGTGATTCACGCCGCGAAAGTGGATGCGGAAGTCACGGCAAAGATCGCCGCATTCGCCCCGGATGCCGCAGCGATCGTGGCGTACGGCGGCCTGATCCCGCGCGCTGCCCTTGACGTTCCGCGGCACGGATGGATCAACCTGCACTTCTCCCTGCTGCCCGCCTGGCGCGGTGCCGCGCCGGTGCAGCGCGCAGTCATGGCCGGAGATGACATCACCGGGGCCGTCACGTTCCTGCTCGAGGAAGGGCTGGACACCGGGCCGGTCTTCGGCACCCTCACCGAGACGGTCCGTCCTGAGGACACTGCCGGTGACCTCCTGGAACGGCTCTCCCACAGCGGGGCCGTCCTGCTCGCCCAGACCCTCTCTGCAATCGAGTCCGGGCGGGCTGCAGCCGTTCCCCAGGCGGGGGACGTGTCCTTGGCACCCAAACTGGGCATCGAAGACGGCCGGATCAACTGGGACGAGCCTGCCCTCGCGATCGGACGCAGGGCGCGCGGCGTCACGCCCGAACCCGGTGCATGGACCACCCTCGAAGGGCAGCGCGTCAAACTCGAACCGGTGCTGCTCCGGACCGACGGCCCGGAACTGAAGCCGGGACAGGTGCTCCTCAACGGAAAAAGCGTGCTGGTAGGGACCGGATCCCACCCCGTCGAACTGACGCGGATACAGCCCTCGGGCAAAAAGATGATGGCCGCCGCTGATTGGGCGCGCGGACAGGCGGCACTGGAAGGCGTGGTATTCGAATGAGCGAGTCCGGAACGGGCGGCAGCGGCCGCGGCAGGTTCTCCCGAAACGGGAAAGCAGGTGGCGGGGGAGAAGGCCGGCAGTACGGAGGCCAGCCCGGGGGCCAGTCCAGTGGATCGTCCGGCAGCCGTGGCGGCAGCCAGCGGGATGCCCAGGGCCGTGAGCGTAACCGCGGCCCGAAGCGGAACTTTTCCGAGAACGCCCCCTCCCAGCGCACCCGTCGGGCTGACCCGGCGCGGCTCGTGGCTTTCGAAGTACTGCGCGCCGTGGCCTCGGAAGATGCCTACGCAAACCTCGTGCTGCCCGCGCGGATCCGCCACCATGGGCTGGACAAACGGGATGCAGGTTTCGCCACCGAGCTGAGCTACGGAGCCCTGCGCGGCCAGGGGACCTACGACGCCGTCCTGGCCCGCTGCGTTGACCGTCCGCTGGACCAGTTGGACCCTGCCATCCTCGACGCCCTGCGGATCGGCGCACACCAGCTGCTGGCCATGCGTGTTCCCGCGCACGCGGCCCTCGACCAGACAGTGGGGCTGGCCCGCGCCGTTATTGGCGCCGGACCGTCGGCCCTCATCAATGCGGTACTCCGCAAAGTCTCCGCCCGCACCCTGGAGGAATGGCTGGAGCTGCTCCTGAGCGACGAGACGGACGAAACCCGGATCGCCTCCATCCGCTACGCACACCCGGAGTGGATTGTCCGCGCCCTCAGGCAGTCCCTTGTGGCACACGGCCGCCCCGTCGCCGAAATCAACGAACTCCTCGAGGCGGATAACGCCGCCCCCGTGGTGAACCTCGTGGCGCTCCCCGGGCTGGGCAGCCTGGACGAAGCGCTGGAAGGCGGAGCAGCGGCGGGCGAGCTCGTGGAAGGGTCCGCGCTTTCCAGCGGAGGAGACCTGGGCCGGCTGGCGTCGGTGCGGGAAGGCAGCACCAGGGTCCAGGATGTGGGCTCGCAACTGGTGGCCCGGGCCATGGCTGCCGTGGACCTGTCCGCCGTTAGTGCAGAACGTCCGGACGGTGCCGCCACCGGCGGGGCCGGGGAAAAATGGCTGGACCTTTGCGCCGGTCCGGGCGGCAAGGCGGCCCTGCTGGGAGCCCTCGCCCGGCAGAACGGCGCCACCCTGCTGGCCAACGAGCCCGCGCCGCACCGTGCCAAGCTGGTGCGGCAGGCCCTGGCCGCGGTCCCGCACGAAGTCTGGCATGTTCGGACCGGAGACGGCCGTGACGTGGGCACGGAAATGGCAGGGACTTTCGACCGCGTGCTGGTGGACGTGCCCTGCAGCGGCCTCGGTGCCCTGCGTCGCAGGCCCGAGTCGAGATGGCGGCGCACCCCCAAGGACCTCGCGGACCTTGGCCCGCTGCAGCGCGAGCTGCTCAAGTCAGCCCTGGACGCTGTCCGGCCCGGAGGCGTGGTGGCCTACGTGACGTGTTCGCCGCACCCGGCGGAAACCACGGCGGTGGTCACCGACGCCCTGCGCAAACGCGATGACCTCGAACTGCTCGACGCCGGTGCCGCCCTGGACAAGGTCAGCCTGCCCGGACACCTTGAAGCCGGGCACGAACTGACGGCCCAGCTCTGGCCCCACGTGCACCGGACCGACGCCATGTTCCTGGCCCTCATCCACAAGAAACCCTGATCCCTCCGCGCTACCCGATCCCACCGCCTTCCGTGAAAGGAGCCCACATGGCTCAGTGCTGCATCAACCCCAGCATCCTCTCTGCCGACTTCGTCAACCTCGAGGCGGAACTGCGCAGAATCAGCAACGCCGATGCCGTCCACGTTGACGTCATGGACAACCACTTTGTGCCGAACCTGACCCTCGGCCTGCCGGTGGTCCAGCGCATCCAGGCCGTCAGCCCGGTCCCGCTCGATGCGCACCTGATGATCGCCGACGCGGACCGCTGGGCGCCCGCGTACGCCGACGCCGGCGTCGCCTCCGTGACGTTCCACGTCGAAGCCTCGATCGCGCCGATCAAACTGGCGCGGGAACTCCGGGCGCGCGGGGCCAAGGCCGGCATGGCGCTGCGTCCGGGGACCCCGGTGGAGCCCTACCTGGACATGCTTTCGGAGTTGGACCTCCTGCTGATCATGACGGTGGAGCCGGGATTCGGCGGGCAGTCATTCCTTGACCTGACCCTCCCCAAGATCAGGCGTGCCCGCGCCGCGATCGACGGTGCCGGCACCGGTGTGGCGCTGCAGGTGGACGGCGGCATCACCGAGGAGACGATTGTCCGCGCGGCCGAGGCCGGCGCCAACGTGTTCGTCGCAGGGTCCGCCGTGTACGGTGCGGACGATCCCGCAACGGCGATCGACCGGCTGAGGGCTGCCGGTTCGCGTCCGGTTTCGGCCGCGGTTCAGGCCGTCCCCGAATCATGACGGAGTCTGACGGGAATAGCAGGACCAGTCACTCAGTTGTGACAGAATAACAAAACACACTACGTGCTCCGGGGTCGGTGAAAGTCCGAACCGGCGGTGACAGTCCGCGACCCGCGAGCCGGCACAGGTCCTATCCAGGAGCTGTTCCGGCGGACGGTTGAACCGGTGAAATTCCGGTACCGACAGTTAAAGTCTGGATGAGAGAAGCACGTACAGCTGTTACTGCGGCGCCCCTCGGGCGGTGCGGTATTGCGCTGTCGTATACCCCCGGAGCCAACGCGGTTCTCGAGGGAAGGAACGACGAACGCTTTGACGCCGCAGACAACAGCGCCGCAGATGCCAGCACGGTTCAGCGCTGCCGAGATTGATGCCATGGAGGCCGCCCTCGTCGCGGCGCTCCAAGGCCCCCGCGGGGCAAACCCGCTCGTTGGCGCCGTCGTGGTCGGATCCGACGGCCAGCAGCTGGTGACCGGGTACCACCGCGGCGCCGGGACGGCCCACGCGGAGGCCGACGCCATTGCCCAGGCAGGCATGAAGGGCATCGACCTGACCGGGTCCACCATGGTGGTCACCCTGGAACCCTGCAACCACTGCGGCCGGACAGGGCCGTGTGCCCAGGCAATCATCGACGCCGGCATCGCTTCCGTGGTGTACGCCGTGGATGACCCCCATGATCCTGCCGCAGGCGGAGCCGCAACGCTGCGGGCCGCAGGCGTCAGCGTCCGTTCCGGACTGTCCGCCCGGGCAGCGTTCGAGCTCAACCGCAGGTGGTTTGAAGCCGTGCTCGCCAAGCGCCCCTTCGTTACCCTCCACATTGCCCAGACCCTGGACAGCCGCATCGCGGCAGCGGACGGCACCAGCCAGTGGATCTCCAGCCCGGAATCCCTCGCCGACAACCACGGACTCCGCGGCCGGGTGGATGCCATCCTGGTGGGCACGCAGACGCTCCTGGTGGACAATCCGCGGCTCACGGCCCGGGATGCTTCGGGCGAGACGGCAGGCAGCCAGCCGCTCCGGGCGGTTATGGGGCTCCGCGAAATTCCCGCCGACGCCGCCATCCACGGGGACGACGGCCGGGTGCTGCACCTGCCCACCCGTGACCCCCATGAGGCCCTGGCAAAGCTCTTCTCCGCAGGCGTCCGGCACCTCATGGTGGAAGGCGGTTCCCGGATCCTGAGCGCTTTCCTCGCCGCGGGTCTGGTGGACGAACTGATCGTCTACCTGGCGCCCACCCTGCTCGGATCCGGTACGGCAGCCCTCGGTGACCTGGGCATCACCACCTTGGCCGAGGCCCAGAACTGGGAATGGGATCCGGCATCCGGGGGAGCCGTACAGGCTCTCGGCCGGGACCTGAGGCTGCACCTCTGCCCCGGTGATCCGGCCCCGGCACCAGCAGAAACCGTTACTGCTGAAGCCGCCGATTCAGAACTTTTTCCATCCTTGAACCAAGTACCCGAATCCCTACCGCACCGCACTGGCGCGGGCACCGCCACAGGAGGCCACTGATGTTTACCGGAATTATTGCCGAACAAGGAAGGGTCCTTTCCGTCGAACGCGACGGCGACATCAGCGCCACAGTGCGCCTGCATGCTCCCGGCAGCACCGAAGGACTTGCACTCGGCGGCTCGGTGGCCGTCAACGGCGTGTGCCTGACGGCCACGGCCATTGACGGCAAGGAATTCAGCGTCGACGTTATGGGCGAGACGCTGGTCCGGAGCACCATCGGAGAGCTCGACGCCGGCGACACCGTAAACCTGGAACGCTGCGTTCCCGCCGGTGGACGGCTGGACGGACACGTTGTGCAGGGACACGTGGACGGAGTGGGTGAACTCCTCGAACGCGAAGGGCTGGGCAACTGGGACCGGCTGCGGTTCGGGGTACCGGTGCGGCTGGCACGTTACATCGCCGAGAAGGGTTCCATCGCCGTCGACGGGGTTTCCCTCACGGTCACGGCAGTCAGCGACGCCGCGGAATCCGCCCCTTGGTTCGAGGTGGGCCTTATTCCCACCACCCTGGCCGAAACCGGGCTGGGGGCGAAGAGCCCCGGCAGCAGGGTGAACCTGGAAGTTGATGTGCTGGCCAAGTACACCGAACGCCTGCTCGCCTTCGCCGGCAGCCCTGCCGCCGGTACCGCAGCAGCCGGAGCGGGGGAGTCGAAGTGAACCAGCTCAAGCACGCGCCCGAAGACCTGGGTGCCGCCCTGCCCGGCCCTTCCGTTAATGAGCCCACCGACGCCAGGACAGGGCTGGATCCCATCGAAGACGCCGTCCGTGCGATGGCTGCCGGCCGTCCGGTCCTGGTGGTGGACAACGAGGACCGCGAAAACGAAGGCGACATCATTTTCGCCGCCCAGCACGCCACCCCCGCCCTCATGGGCTGGACCGTCCGGTACAGCTCCGGGGTCATCTGCGTACCGCTTGACGGCGCCCGGGCTGACGCCCTGCTGCTTCCGCCGATGGTCGAGGTCAACGAGGATTCCAAGGGCACTGCCTACACCGTGTCCTGCGATGCCGCCGAAGGCGTGAGCACGGGGATCTCTGCAACGGACCGTGCACTCACGGCCCGTGTGCTGGCGGATCCCGGCAGCCGGCCGGCGTCAATTACCCGTCCCGGGCATGTTTTCCCGCTTCGCGCCGTTAACGGTGGAGTGCGTGAACGTCCGGGCCACACCGAAGCGGCCGTGGACCTGTGCCGGCTTGCCGGACTGGAACCGGTAGGCGTGATCGCGGAGGTTGTATACGACAACGGAGAGATGATGCGCCTGGACGGACTTCGCGGCTTCGCAGCGGAACATGGCTGCCCTTTGATCTCAATCGAGGATCTGGTGGCATACCTGGAGGCAGCGCAGACCCCCGGACAGGCAACGGTCCCGGCAGGGAGTGAGGAGATACGATGACGGCTTCAGAGGCACGAAATGAGGTCAGGGCCGAGCACGGGAACCACCCGGTGAGCGGGGGTCCCATCGTCCAGCTGCCCAGTGAGTTCGGGGAATTCGTGGCACAGGCCTGGACGGACCTGGTGACCGGTGCCGAACACCTGGCGATCAGCTCCCCCCTTCCGCCCGTCGACGGAAAAGCGCCGCTGGTGCGGCTTCACTCGGAATGCCTGACCGGAGACGTCTTTGGCTCCTACCGCTGTGACTGCGGTGAACAGCTGGCCTATGCGCTCGAAAAGATCAATGAAGAGGGCGGGACGCTGCTCTACCTGCGGGGCCACGAAGGCCGCGGAATTGGCCTGGCCAACAAGATCAAGGCATACGCCCTGCAGGAAGCCGGCTTTGACACCGTGGAAGCCAACGAGCAGCTGGGCCTGCCTGTTGACGCCCGGCGCTACAACGCTGCCGCGCAGATTCTGGCCGAGATGGGCCTCCACGACGTGCGGTTGCTGAGCAACAACCCGGACAAGCAGAACCGCTTGGCCGATGCCGGCGTCAACGTCGTGGAAATGGTTCCCACCGAAGTCCCCTCGCGTGAGCAGAACATCCGGTATCTGCAGACCAAGAAGGACCGGATGGACCACCGGCTCACCCTGGATAGCCAGGCGGGCGAGCCGGCGGCGGCCCTTCCGTCCGGCGCCCAGACTACCTTCCAGCACGAACAAGACTGATTCGCGCAAGACTGATTCGCGCAAGACTGATTCGCACCAGACTGACCAACAGAGAACCAACCAGGAGACATTAATGAGTGGACACGGCGCACCGGAGATTGACCTCACCACCCTCGATCCGGCGGAAACGTCGCAGCTGAAGCTGGCCATTGTGGCCGCCAGCTGGCACACCCAGATCATGGACGGCCTGCTGGACGGCGCCCTCCGCGCCGCGAAGGACGCCGGCATCAACGAACCCACTGTCCTGCGGGTGCCGGGCAGCTTCGAGCTCCCCGTGGCCGCCGCCCGTCTTGCCAAGCACTTCGACGCCGTCGTGGCGCTCGGTGTTGTGATCCGCGGCGGAACACCGCACTTCGAATACGTCTGCGAGGCGGCCACCATGGGCCTGACCGACGTCAGCGTCAACACCGGCGTGCCCGTTGGCTTCGGCGTGCTCACATGCGACACCGAACAGCAGGGCCTGGACCGAGCCGGCCTGCCCGGCTCCAAAGAGGACAAAGGGCACGAGGCTGTCACCGCTGCCCTGGCTACCGCCGTCATTCTGAAGCAGTACCGGTAGGAGCAGCGCCAATTCCGGCACTACTTGCTCCGGCGCCGCATTTTTGTGTGTTGCCTCACATCGGCGCCGTCATGGAACGGCCCGACAGGCGGGCGCAGGCCCGGAGCAAGTAGGCTGGAGGGCGTGAAGAATTTCGAGACGCTGTTCGCAGAACTGAGTGAGAAGGCAGCCACCCGTCCGGCAGGCTCCCGCACCGTCGCAGAATTGGAGTCCGGAGTCCACGGCATCGGCAAGAAGGTCGTGGAGGAAGCCGCCGAAGTCTGGATGGCCGCCGAATACGAATCCGATGAGGCCGCAGCCGAGGAAATCTCCCAGCTTCTCTATCACCTGCAGGTTCTGATGCTCGCCAAAGGCCTGACCCTGGAAGACGTCTACAAGCATCTGTAGCCATGCTGAGCGTGGCCGATTGCCTGTAACCAACACTTCCTAACCCAGAAAGACCCCTCATGCTGCGAGTTGCCGTCCCCAACAAGGGATCCCTGTCCGAAGCGGCTTCGGCCATGCTGTCCGAAGCCGGCTACCGCCAGCGCCGCGATACCCGCGAGCTGGTCATGGTGGACCCGGACAATGACATTGAATTCTTCTTCCTCCGCCCGCGGGACATTGCCGTGTATGTCGGGCGAGGCACCCTCGACGTCGGCATCACCGGCCGTGACCTGCTCCTCGACGCCGAGGTGGAAGCCGAAGAGCTGCTGCCGCTGGGTTTTGCCGCCTCAACGTTCCGCTTCGCCGGTCCGGTGGGCGATTTCGCCGCAGCTGAGGAGCTCGAAGGCAAGCGGCTGGCCACCAGCTACGACGGCCTCCTGCGCGGCTACCTCGCCGAACGCGGCATCAACGCCAAAGTTGTCCGCCTCGACGGTGCCGTCGAATCCTCCGTGCGGCTCGGCGTCGCGGACGCGATTGCCGACGTCGTCGAAACCGGCAACACGCTGAAGGCGGCCGGGATGGAGATCTTCGGCGAACCGATCCTCAAGTCGGAGGCGGTGCTGATCCGCCGAACCGGCCAGGAAGGTGCCGCAAACGGCACCGCCAAGGAGGTCGAGGTGCTGATCCGCCGCCTGCAGGGCGTGCTGGTCGCCCGGCAGTATGTCCTGATGGACTACGACATCCGCAAGGAACTCGTGGAGCAGGCCGCAGCGCTGACGCCCGGCCTGGAATCGCCCACGGTCTCGCCGCTGCGCGATTCGGAATGGGTTGCCGTCCGGTCCATGGTTCCCAAGAAGGAAACCAACCGCATCATGGACGAGCTCTACGACCTGGGCGCCCGCGCCATCCTGGTCAGCAGCATCCACGCCTGCCGGATCTGATCCGGGCCCGTCCAACGGCCCTCACCGAATCTTCTCCAGCGAATCTTCAGGAGCAATCATGGCTGTAGCAGTGCGCGTCATTCCGTGCCTGGACGTTGACGCCGGCCGCGTGGTCAAAGGCATCAACTTCGAAGGCCTCCGGGATGCCGGGGACCCCGTTGAACTGGCACACCGCTACGACAACGGCGGAGCCGACGAACTGACATTCCTGGACGTGACCGCGTCCTCCGGCAACCGCGAGACCACCTTCGACGTCGTCCGCCGCACCGCCGAGGAAGTCTTCATCCCGCTGACTGTCGGCGGCGGTGTCCGCGGCGTCGCCGAGGTGGACAGGCTGCTGCGCTACGGGGCGGACAAGGCCTCCATCAACACGGCTGCCGTCGCTCGGCCCGACGTGATTGACGAGATTACCCGCCACTTCGGCTCGCAGGTCCTGGTGCTCTCGGTGGATGCCCGGCGCACCCGCCCCGGATCCGAACCTACGGCGTCGGGATTTGAAGTGACCACGCACGGCGGCCGGCAGGGGACCGGCATTGACGCCATCGCCTGGGCACGCGAGGCGGCGGACCGCGGCGTCGGCGAAATCCTGCTCAACTCCATTGACGCGGACGGCACCAAGGACGGCTTCGACCTTGAACTGATCCGCCTGGTCCGCGACGCGGTCAAGGTGCCCATCATCGCCTCCGGCGGGGCGGGCAAGCCGGAGCACTTTCCGCCTGCCGTTGCCGCCGGGGCGGACGCGGTCCTCGCTGCGTCGATCTTCCACTTCGGACCGGTCGACATGATTTCGCAGGTCAAGACGGCCATCCGGGCGGCGGGCTTCGAAGTCCGCTAGCCGTCCGTGGAAAGGTCCGGTGGTTGAGCTTAGCGAAACCGGACTTTGCCCAGTGGTTGAGCCTGTTTCTAGAGCCCGACTTCGGCTGACTGCAGCAGCGCGACGGCGTCGGGCTGGCCTTCAAAGGTGACCAGCGCGTGGCGGGTCCGCCCGTGGGCGTGCATGAGGAGCTCACCGGGTTCCCCCACAATGGCCACCGACACAGGAGCACGTTTGGCGACGTGGCGGGGACCGGACGGACGCACCAGCACGATGCCCAGGTCAACACCGCGGTACAGGATGGCTGCGCGCTTGACGAGTTCGTCCCACAGGGCGTCCGAATATTCCTCGTCCAGGGCCCGCGGCGCCCAGCGGTCCACGGCACGGCGGACGTCCTCGGTGTGCACGAAGTATTCGATGAGGTTGGAGCTTTCAGCCAGTGCTTTGATCCGCAGCGGCGACATTGCCGGGGGACCGCCGCGGAAGGTGTTGACCAGCCGGGTGTAGTCCTCAGGGGTCTTGACCTTGGCGGCCAGTTTCGCGGTGGCCTCATCGGAGGCTTTGGCCAGGCTCTTGATAATGAGGCCCAGCCCGACGCCTGCCTTGCGTTCGCGCAGGTAGAGGTGCGCGGCGAGGTCACGCGTGCGCCAGCCCCGGCAGAGCGTGGGGGAGTCAGGACCGGCCGCCAACAGGGTTTCGGCCAGGACTTCTCGGGACGGATCGACGAAATGCATCACTTGTGAAACTAGCACGAGAGACGTCGAGTTGCGCAGTGGAGGTGTAGCGAATTTCGAGCTGATCGTCACACGGCGGCAAGGCACTAGACTTGGTCTGATGTCTGAGCAGCCCGCCCCCGCCCGAGTACCTATTACAGCGCCCGATGAAGGGTCCCTCCCGGCTCCCGATACTGCCCCGGTTGCTGCGCACGCCGCCGCACACGACGGCGGTGTTCTGCCCGCGGAGGTGGCGGACGCCCTCAAACGCGACAGCGCCGGCCTGGTGGCTGCCATCGTCCAGCAGTTCGACACCAACGAAGTCCTTATGCTCGGCTGGATGGACGACGAGGCGCTCCGGCGCACCATGACCACCGGGAGGGTGACGTTCTACTCCCGCTCCCGCCGGGAGTACTGGCGCAAGGGCGATACCTCCGGCCACGTGCAGTGGGTCAAGTCGGTTGCGCTCGACTGCGACGGCGACGCCCTGCTGGTCCGCGTTGACCAGGTCGGCGCGGCCTGCCACACGGGCACGCGGACGTGTTTCGACGGCCGCGGCCTGTCCGTGGTTTCCGGCGAAGCCAGCGTTGCCGGAAACGCCAGCTAGCACTTTCCGGCCCGGCAGCGGCGCAGGCGCCGGACCCACCCACCAGATTCAGGCACCACTCAAGAACAGGCGGACCACCATAGCCATGCAGGACCTTGGAATCATCAGCCCGGGCCTCGAGGAATTCCGGGAACTCGCCAGCCACAGCCGCGTCATTCCCGTCCGGCTCAAGGTGCTGGCCGACGCGGAGACGCCCATCGGGCTGTACCGGAAGCTGGCGAACGGCCAGCCCGGGACCTTCCTGATGGAGTCCGCCGCCGTGGGCGGGGCGTGGTCCCGTTATTCCTTTATCGGCGCCAAGTCCCGCGCCACCCTGACCACCAAAGACGGTCAGGCGCACTGGCTCGGCCAGCCGCCGGCCGGTGTGCCCGTTGACGGCAACCCCGTGGACGCCATCCGGGACACTGTGGAGGCGCTCCGCACCGACCGCTTCGATGGCCTGCCGCCGTTCACCTCCGGCCTGGTGGGGTTCCTCGGCTGGGAAACCGTTCGGCACTGGGAGCGGCTCACCAGCCCGCCGGAAGACGACCTGCAGCTGCCGGAGATGGCGCTGAACCTGGTCACCGACATGGCAGTGCACGACAACGTGGACGGCACTGTCCTGTTGATCGCCAACGCCATCAACTTCGACAACAGCTCCGAGCGGGTGGACGAGGCCTGGCATGACGCCGTGGCCAGGGTCAAGGCACTCCTCGCCAAGGTCAGCACGCCGGTGGAACAGCCGATTTCGGTCCTGGAACCCGCCGCGCTGGACTTTGCCTCCAGCGTGCAGGAGCGGTGGAACGAACCCGACTACCTCGCCGCGCTGGACCGCAGCAAGGAAGCGATCGTTGACGGTGAAGTATTCCAGGTGGTCATCTCCCGCCGCTTCGAGATGGAATGCGGCGCCGACCCGCTGGACGTCTACCGGGTCCTGCGGAACACCAATCCCAGCCCGTACATGTACATCTTCAGCCTGGAGGATGCCGCCGGCCGGCAGTATTCCATCGTGGGCTCTTCCCCTGAGGCCCTCGTTACGGTCACAGGCGAGGAAGTCATCACCCACCCCATCGCCGGTTCCCGTCCCCGGGGCAAGACCGTGGATGCGGACAAGGCATTCGCCGAAGAGCTCCTGGCCGACCAGAAGGAACGCGCCGAACACCTCATGCTGGTGGACCTGTCCCGCAACGACCTCTCCAAGGTGTGCATTGCGGGCACGGTGGATGTCACGCAGTTCATGGAAGTGGAGCGGTTCAGCCACATCATGCACCTGGTGTCTACGGTGGTGGGCAAGCTGGCCCCCGCCGCCAAGGCCTACGACGTCCTGAAGGCCACCTTCCCCGCCGGCACGCTCTCCGGAGCCCCCAAGCCTCGTGCGCTTCGGCTCCTGGACGAGCTGGAGCCGCACCGCCGCGGCATCTACGGCGGCGTGGTGGGCTACCTGGACTTCGCCGGCGACATGGACATGGCCATCGCCATCCGTTCCGCACTGCTCCGCGAAGGCCGGGCGTACGTCCAGGCCGGCGGCGGCATCGTGGCCGACTCGGTCAACCCCACGGAAGCCCTGGAGACCGTCAACAAGGCTGCCGCTCCGCTGCGTGCCGTGCACACGGCCGGTTCCCTGCACAACATCACCGCCGACACCGTTCCCGAGCCGGGAGGGACAGCCGGCGGAGACGCCGGCGGTCCTCCCAGCCAGAGCGAAAACCGCTGATGGGTGTCCCGGAAGACAGCGCCCAAAAGGATGGTCTCCAGGGAGGCAGCGTAGAGGACAGCTCCCAAGAACACAGCGCAGGCCGACCTGCCGCCAAGCGCACCGGAGCTCCGGTGTGGGCGCGAAAGTCCTCACTGGTGCTGATCATCGCGGCCATGGCACTGGCGGCCTTCGGCAGCACCACCCAGACGTGGCTGACCGTCCACCTTGACCCGGCCCAGCTGGGCCAGGCGGTCAACAGCCAGGACGGCCTCCAGGTGCAGGGCAGCAAGGCAGCCACGACTGTCACCGCGCTGGCGCTGGTGGCGCTGGCGGGCGGCCTGGCCGCCTCGATCGCCGGCCGGATTGCACGCTGGATCATCACCGCGATCATCGTCCTGGCCTCGGCAGGCATCGTCACCGCAGCTGTCACGGTCATGGCGGACCCGCTCGCAGCGGCCCAGGGCTCCATCGCGGCAGCCACCGGAATCACCGGGAGCAGCGTGCAGGTGAGCGTTTCCGCGTTTCCCGCACTCGCCGTCGTCGCCGGCTTCCTGCTGGGGCTCGGCGCCCTGCTGATCATCCCGGCGGGACGCTACTGGAAGACCCGGACCAAGTATGACGCCGCAGCGGCCGGCAGGGCCGGTGCCCCCGAGGGCCCTGCGGACGAGATCGACAGCTGGGACAGGCTGTCGCGCGGCGACGATCCCACCTAGGCCGGGCCGCAGCTGTCGCCGGCCGATGTCCAAGGTGCGGCCAAAAAATGGCAGAATGTAAGCAGTATTCATCCTGAGGAGATTTCCATGAGCAAAGCCACTGTTTCCGCATCCAAATCCGCTGCTGCGGAAAACGTCAACACCGGCGTCGACCACAGCGCAGACCTCGGCCACGGCAACAGCCCGGCAGCCTGGACGTGTGTGATCGTTATGCTGATCGGCGCACTTATTGCGTCCATCGCATTCGTCATCGCCAGCACGCCCATCTTCATTGCCGGCGCAGCCGTCATGGTGATCGGCCTGCTCGCCGGCTGGGTTATGCGCAAGGCCGGCTACGGCGTGGACGGCAGCAAGCTGAAGAACTCCGGCCACTAGCAGTGACTGTCCTCGATGACATCAATGCCGGTGCCCGCGAAGACTTGGAGGCCCGCCGGCGCCTGGTGTCGCTCGCTGAGCTGAAGGAACGCGCCGCAGCGGCTGCTCCCGCACGGGATGCATGGGCTGCCCTCGGCGGGGATTCCTCGCCGCGGAACCAGCTGAAGGTCATTGCCGAAATCAAGCGGCGCAGTCCTTCCAAGGGCGACCTGGCAAGCATTGCCGATCCCGCCGACCTGGCGGTCCAGTACGCCGACGGCGGAGCGTCCGTCATCAGCGTGCTCACTGAACAGCGCCGCTTCAACGGGTCCCTCGCCGACTTCGACGCCGTCCGCAAGGCGGTGGGCGTTCCGCTGCTGCGCAAGGACTTCACTGTCGACGAGTACCAGATCTGGGAAGCCCGCGCCCACGGCGCGGACCTGGTCCTGCTGATCGTGGCGTCGCTGAGCGACGCGGAGCTGCGCGACTTCAGCCAGCTCACCCGTGAGCTCGGCATGAACGCCCTGGTGGAGACGCATACGGCCGAGGAGATCGAGCGGGCCGTCGCTGCGGAGGCGCGGATCATCGGCGTCAACGTGCGCAACCTCAAGACGCTCGACGTCGACCGTTCAGTTTTCGCCTCCCTCGCCGGCAGCATCCCCCAGGAAGCTGTCATCGTTGCCGAGTCCGGCGTCCGCGACGCGGACGATGTCCGGCACTACGCCTCCAACGGCGCGAACGCCGTCCTGGTGGGCGAAGCGCTTGTGAGCGACGCAACACCGCGTGAGCGGATTGCCGAATTTACCGCTGCCGGGGCGGAAGCCATCGCAGCACGGGTCTGACGACCGGGGCGCCTGCCCGCGACAAGCTGCGGCGGGCGCCACCCGATATTTCTTAAGAAACAGTGGAACAGGATGGTGAGACCGATGGTCGACGCGCCAACGACCGGCTCTGACGAGGGCACCGCGGACGCATTTCTTGGAGGAGACCGGTCCCTGCGCCACGCGCCAGGTCCCTACTTCGGCTCCTACGGCGGGCGCTGGATGCCCGAATCCCTCATCGCAGCCCTGGATGAGCTGGAGGACACGTTCGAGAAGGCGAAGGCCGACCCGGACTTCGTCGCCCAGATCGCGGACCTGAACAAGAATTACTCCGGCCGCCCGTCCCTGCTCACCGAGGCCAAGCGCTTCGCCGAGCACGCCGGGGGAGTCCGCATCTTCCTCAAGCGCGAGGACCTCAACCACACGGGTTCGCACAAGATCAACAACGTGCTGGGGCAGGCCCTGCTGGCCAAGCGCATGGGTAAGACCCGCGTGATTGCCGAGACTGGCGCAGGCCAGCACGGCGTGGCCAGTGCCACTGCTGCGGCCCTGCTGGGACTCGAGTGCGTGGTGTACATGGGTGCCGAGGACTGCCGCCGCCAGGCGCTGAACGTGGCCCGCATGGAACTCCTGGGTGCCACCGTCATTCCCGTGACCAGCGGATCGCAGACCCTCAAGGACGCCATCAACGAGGCACTGCGCGACTGGGTGGCAAATGTCGGCCACACCCACTACCTCCTCGGCACCGCTGCCGGAGCCCACCCGTTCCCGGCCATGGTTCGGTACTTCCACGAAGTCATCGGCGAGGAGGCCCGCGCCCAGATCCTGGACCAGGCCGGCCGGCTGCCCGACGCCGTCTGTGCGTGTATCGGTGGCGGTTCCAACGCCATCGGCATCTTCCACGGCTTCCTGGACGATCCCTCCGTCAGGATCTACGGCTTCGAAGCCGGCGGCGACGGCGTCGATACCGGACGCCACGCCGCCACCATCACGCTGGGCAAGCCGGGCGTCCTCCACGGTGCGCGCTCATACCTGATGCAGGACGACGACGGCCAGACCATCGAGTCGCACTCCATCTCCGCCGGACTGGACTACCCGGGCGTCGGCCCGGAGCACTCCTACCTCGCGGACATCGGCCGCGTCAGCTACGAGCCGATCACGGACACCGAAGCGATGGACGCCTTCCGGCTCCTGTGCCGCACCGAGGGCATCATCCCCGCCATCGAATCCGCGCACGCCCTGGCCGGTGCCATCAAGGTGGGCCGGCGCCTCGCGGCCGAGGCCGGCAGTGCAGGTGAAGCCGCAGGCGACAAGATCGTGATCGTGAACCTTTCCGGCCGCGGCGACAAGGATGTGGCCACGGCCGCTGAATGGTTCGACCTGCTGGACAAGGATTCTGTAGAGGCCGAGATCGGCAAAGAGGGGGAGCAGCTGTGACCGGCGTCCAGGACATCATCAGCACCAGCAAGTCGGCAGCCGCCATCGACAAGGCACGCGCCGAAGGGCGTGCAGCCCTCATCGGTTACCTGCCTGCCGGCTACCCCGACGTGGAGCAGACCATCGCAGCCGGCATCGCGCTGGCAGAGAACGGCGCCGACCTGATCGAGATCGGGATCCCGTACTCCGACCCCGTCATGGACGGGGTGGTCATCCAGGCCGCCACCACCGAGGCCCTCGCCAAGGGATTCCACGTCCGCCAGGTCTTCGACGTAGTCCGCGGCATCACCAGCAAGACCAACGCTGCCGTTCTGGTGATGACCTACTGGAACCCCGTGATCCGGATGGGCGTGGATGAATTCTCCCGCCTCCTGGCCGAGGCCGGGGGAGCCGGACTCATCACCCCTGACCTGATTCCCGACGAAGCCGCCGAGTGGATGGCCGCCTCGGACAAGTACGGACTGGACCGCGTCTTCCTCGTGGCGCCGTCCTCCTCGCCGGAACGGATGAAGCGCACGGTGGATGCCAGCCGCGGCTTCGTCTACGCCGTGTCCATCATGGGCGTCACCGGTGCCCGCGAATCCGTCAGCAGCGCTGCCCAAGGCGTCGTGGCTGCCGCCCACGCGGCGGGAGCGGAACGCGTCTGTGTGGGGCTCGGCGTCTCCAATGCCGGCCAGGTCCGCGAGATCGCGGCCTACGCCGACGGCGTCATCGTGGGGACGGCGCTCGTCGCCGCCATCCGCGACGGCGGCGTGGAGGCTGTGGCGGCCCTAACCAAAGACCTCAGCGCCGGCCTGACCAGGGAAGAAGCCTAAACAATGCAGACTGTCCTCCACGCGGCGGCCATGCTCCCCGCCAGTATTCCGAGCCCGGACTGGTCCGGGTTCGACATTCCGCTGCCGTGGGGGTCACTGCGGATCCACGCGTACGCGCTGTGTATCCTGGCCGGAATCGTCGTTGGCCTCTGGCTCACGTCGGTCCGCTGGAACAAGCGCGGCACGCCGGAGGGCAGCCTGTGGGACATCGCCATCTGGGCCATCCCGTTCGGCATCATCGGCGGCCGTCTCTACCACGTGTTCTCGTCCCCGGACGCCTACTTCGGCCCTGGCTTCGACGGCTCAGGTGACCTCTCCCTGATCCCGCAGATCCAGCGCGGCGGGCTGGGAATCTGGGGTGCAGTCCTCCTCGGCGCCGTGGGCGCCTGGATCGGCTGCCGCCGGGCCGGGGTCAAGCTCACCGCATTCCTGGACGCGGCGGCTCCGGGGCTGCTGCTTGCCCAGGCTGTCGGGCGCTGGGGAAACTACTTTAACCAGGAACTCTTCGGCGGGCCCACCACGCTTCCGTGGGGCCTGCAGATTGACGCGGACAACGCGAACTTCCCGGCGGGAATGCCTGCCGACACGCTGTTCCACCCGACGTTCCTGTACGAATCCCTGTGGAATATCGCCGGCGTCGTGATCCTGCTGGCCCTGGACCGGAAGTTCAACTTCCGCCGCGGGCGGCTGTTCTGGATCTACGCCATGTACTACACGCTGGGCCGGGTCTGGATCGAAGCCATGCGGATCGACGACGCCGAACAGATCAGCCTCTTCGGCATCACCACCCGCCTGAACGTCTGGACCAGCATCGTGGTGTTCCTGGCGGCCCTGATCGTGTTCGTGGTGCTGGGTCTGCGCAAACGCGATGAGCCGGATTCCCCGTACCTTGCCGGTCACATTCCGGCAGAAAAGGACGGGGATACAGACGGCGAAACAGCCGCCGGGAACGGCGACGACGCCGAATTGGCAGCCGTTCCGTCCCACGGCAAAAGCATCCGGCATTCGGACAAGAGTGTCTCAGATAGTGAGTCCCGTGGTAATCTCCCAGATAACCAAAGCGGTCCGGGGCACACTTCCGCCCCAACTGAAGCGGTGACGGATTCATCTGCAGGCACCAAGCCCGTCAAGGGCTCGCCGGCAGCAGGAAACCCCGATCACCAGGACTCCGGATCCGCGCCGGACACTGACGGCACCAAGTAGTCAGTTCCGGCAACCGGGCCGCAGAGCTACCGCTCGCAGCGCCCGTTCCCACAGCGTCGTGGCACCAGGGCCCCGTACCCGTCAGCACAGAGCTGCCGACGGGTCAAGCCCGGGTCAGGGGCCTGCGTAACTGTTAGTTCAGCAGGCCGGGCTGACCTACAATTTCCAGTAAGTAACACTTTGTTGTGCCCGTCACACCGGCACCGCGAGTGGGGCCAACGTTGTCCCTTCCATACGCACGATCAGGAGGAAGGACGTCTCCCATGACCCAAACTCTTCACAGCCCCAGTTGGTCCGAGCCGAACCAGCCGGCTGCCGCCATGTCACCGTTCAAACGGTTCGCGGCGCTGCCGGAGGCCGCAGGACTGTACAACCCGGAGCAGGAGAAGGACGCCTGCGGCCTCGCCATCATTGCAACGCTCCGTGGTGAGCCTGGCTACGACATCGTCGACGCCGCCCTGACCGCCCTGCGCAACCTGGAACACCGCGGTGCCGTGGGTGCCGATGAAGGAACGGGCGACGGCGCCGGGCTGCTGATGCAGATCCCGGACGAGTTCTTCCGCGCAGTCACGGAGTTTGAGCTTCCGGCGCCGGGACAGTACGTCGCCGGTACAGCCTTCCTTCCGGCCGAGCAGCGCGAAGCCGATGCGGCGAAGGCCGGCATCGAGGGCCTCGCAGCCGATGAGGGCCTGACCGTCCTCGGCTGGCGTGAAGTCCCGATCGTGGCCGACCTCGTCGGTGCCATGGCCCGGGCCTGCATGCCGTACTTCTCCCAGCCGTTCTTTGCCTCCAGCACCGGGGAAGTGCTGGAGCGGAACGAACTGGACTCCCGGGCCTGGCGCATCCGCAAGCGTGCCCAGAACAAGTTCGGCGTGTACTTCCCGTCGCTGTCCTCGCGGACCATCGTCTACAAGGGCATGCTGACCACTGCCCAGCTGGAGCCGTTCTACCCGGACCTCTCGGACAAGCGCTTCAAGACCAAGCTCGCGATTGTCCACTCGCGCTTCTCCACCAACACCTTCCCGTCCTGGCCGCTCGCGCAGCCGTTCCGCACCATCGCCCACAACGGTGAAATCAACACCGTCAAGGGCAACCGGAACTGGATGCGTGCGCGCCAGTCGCAGCTGGCCAACCCGCTGCTGGGGGATTCCCCCGAGGAGCTGTACCCCATCTGCACCCCGGGTGCCTCCGACTCCGCGTCGTTCGACGAAGTGGCCGAGCTGCTCTGGCTGTCCGGGCGCCCCATCACGCACTCGATCATGATGATGATCCCCGAGGCCTGGGAAAACCACGCCACCATGGATCCGGCCCGCAAGGCCTTCTACGAATACCACTCCCTGCTGATGGAACCGTGGGACGGCCCGGCCGCCGTTTCCTTCACCGACGGCAGCCTGGTGGGCGCAACCCTGGACCGCAATGGCCTGCGCCCGGGACGCTACTGGATCACCGAGGACGGCCTGGTGGTCTTCGCCTCCGAGGTGGGCGTCATCGACGTCGAACCTTCCAAGGTGGTCAAAAAGGGCCGTGTGTCCCCGGGCAAGATGTTCCTGGTGGACACCGAAGCCGGCCGGATCATCGACGATGAAGAGGTCAAGGCTGAAGTGGCCGCCGCCAACCCGTGGGCGGAGTGGGTCAAGGACAACCTGATCGACCTCGACGAGCTGCCGGAACGCGAGCACGTTGTACACACTGCGGCGTCCGTGAACATCCGCCAGCGGACCTTCGGCTACACCACCGAGGAACTGAAGATCCTGCTGGGCCCGATGGCCCGCACCGGTGCCGAGCCCCTCGGCGCCATGGGGTCGGACACTCCGGTAGCCGTGCTGTCCAAGCGTCCCCGGCTCCTCTTCGACTACTTCGTGCAGTCCTTCGCGCAGGTGACCAACCCGCCGCTGGACGCCATCCGCGAAGAGCTGGTCACGTCCCTGATGTGTGCCATCGGCCCGAACGGCAACCTGCTGGACACCAAGCAGGTCCGGCAGCCCCAGGTTTCGCTGCCGTTCCCGGTGATCAACAACGACCAGCTCGCCAAGATCGCCAACATCGAAAGCCCGGACGGCGACAGGATCGCCATGAAGGTCCGCGGCCTGTACCGCCCCGAAGGCGGCGAAAACGCCCTGCGTGCTCGCCTGACCGAAATCTGCGAGCAGGTCTCCGGTGCCATCAACCGCGGCGTGCAGTACGTCGTGCTTTCCGACCGTGACTCGAACGCGCAGTGGGCGCCCATTCCCTCGTTGCTACTGGTCAGCGCCGTGCACCACCACCTGCTGCGCAGCGCCAACCGGACCAAGACCGCCCTCGTGGTCGAAGCCGGCGACGTTCGCGAGACGCACCATGTGGCAGTCCTGATCGGCTACGGCGCGTCCGCAGTCAACCCGTACCTGGCCATGGAATCCGTGGAACAGCTCATCAGCAGCGGCGACGTTGTTGGCGTGACCGCCCAGGACGGCGTCTACAACCTGATCAAGGGCCTCGGTAAGGGTGTCCTGAAGATCATGTCCAAGATGGGCATCTCCACGGTTGCCTCCTACACCGGTGCGCAGACGTTCGAGGCCTTGGGACTCGGCCAGGAGCTGGTGGACGAATTCTTCGCCGGCACCCACTCCCAGCTCGGCGGCGTCGGCCTCGACGTCATCGCCGCTGAAGTGTCCGCCCGGCACCAGATGGCCTACCCGGAAGGCGGCATCGAGCAGCCGCACCGCCCGTTGCTCGGCGGCGGCGAGTACCAGTGGCGCCGTGACGGTGAACCGCACCTGTTCAACCCGGAGACCGTCTTCCGGCTGCAGCACGCCACGCGTGAACGCCGCTACGACATTTTCAAGTCCTACACCCGGGGTGTGGACGACCAGTCCGAGAATCTCATGACCCTCCGAGGCCTGCTGAGGTTCAAGACCGGTGAGCGCCCGGCGGTGCCGCTTGAGGAAGTGGAGCCCGTCTCCAGCATCGTCAAGCGCTTCTCCACCGGTGCCATGAGCTACGGGTCCATCTCGAAGGAAGCCCACGAGACCCTGGCCATCGCCATGAACCGGCTGGGCGGCAAGTCCAACACCGGTGAAGGCGGCGAGGACGTGGACCGCCTGCTGGACCCCGAGCGCCGCTCGGCCGTCAAGCAGATCGCCTCCGGCCGGTTCGGCGTCACGAGCCTGTACCTGACTAACGCCGACGACATCCAGATCAAGATGGCGCAGGGCGCCAAGCCCGGCGAAGGCGGCCAGCTGATGGCGCAGAAGGTGTACCCCTGGGTTGCCCGGACGCGGCACTCGACTCCCGGCGTCGGGCTCATTTCCCCGCCCCCGCACCATGACATCTACTCGATCGAAGACCTCGCCCAGCTCATTTATGACGCGAAGCGCGCCAACCCTTCGGCCCGGGTTCACGTCAAGCTTGTTTCCGAGGTGGGCATCGGCACAGTTGCCGCAGGTGTCACCAAGGCGAAGGCCGACGTCGTACTGGTTTCCGGTCACGACGGCGGTACCGGCGCCTCGCCGCTGAACTCGCTCAAGCACGCCGGTGTTCCGTGGGAACTGGGCCTCGCAGAGACCCAGCAGACCCTGATGCTCAATGGCCTGCGCGACCGCGTGGTGGTGCAGGTGGACGGCCAGCTCAAGACCGGCCGCGACGTCGTGATCGCCGCACTGCTCGGCGGCGAGGAATTCGGCTTCGCCACGGCACCGCTGGTGGTGGAAGGCTGCATCATGATGCGCGTCTGCCACCTGGACACCTGCCCGGTAGGCGTCGCCACGCAGAACCCCGAACTGCGCGCCCGCTTCACCGGCAAGCCCGAGTTCGTGGTCAACTTCTTCGAGTTCCTGGCCGAGGAAGTCCGCGAAATCCTTTCGGAGCTCGGTTTCCGCAGCATCGAAGAGGCTATCGGCCACGCCGAAATGCTGGACACCCGTGAAGCGATCAGCCACTGGAAGGCCGAAGGGCTGGACCTTGACCCGATCCTGCACGGACTCGAGTTCGACGACGATGCCCCGCTCCGGAACCTGACCGGCCAGAACCACGAACTGGACAAGCACTTCGACCAGCGGCTCATCACCATGGCCGCCGAGGCGCTGACCGACCGCAGCCCGGTGAAGATCGCCGTGGACGTCACCAACACGGACCGTTCCGTCGGCACCATGCTGGGCCACACCGTCACCAAGACGTTCGGTACCGACGTGCTGGCCACGGACACGATCGACATCACGCTGACCGGTACCGCAGGCCAGTCGCTGGGCGCCTTCCTGCCCGCCGGCATCACCCTGCGCATGTTCGGCGACTCGAACGACTATGTGGGCAAGGGCCTCTCCGGCGGCCGCATCATCGTCCGCCCGGACCGCACCAACGTGTTCCAGGCGGAGAGCAACGTGATCGCCGGGAACGTGATCGGTTACGGTGCCACCAGCGGCGAAATGTTCCTGCGCGGCCAGGTGGGCGAACGCTTCCTGGTCCGCAACTCCGGTGCCACCGCCGTCGTCGAAGGCATCGGCGACCACGGCTGTGAGTACATGACCGGTGGCCAGACGCTGATCATCGGCCGCACGGGCCGCAACTTCGGCGCGGGCATGTCCGGCGGTACGGCCTACGTGCTGGACCTGCGGACCACCCGCGTGAACAAGCAGGCGCTGGAGTCCGGCGAGCTGCAGCTGCGCGAACTGGATGCCGAAGACCGCGACATTGTGCACGGCCTCCTGGTCAAGCACGTCGAGGAAACCGAATCCCTGCATGCTCAGCGGCTGCTGGAAAACTTCGACGACACCGCTGCCCGCATTACCAAAGTCCTGCCGCGCGACTACGCGGCCGTATTGCAAACCCGTCTCGACGCCATCGAAGAGGGCCTGGACCCTGATGGCGAAGAAGTATGGTCTCGAATCCTGGAGGTGACCGGTGGCTGATCCACGCGGATTTCTGAAAGTACGTCAGCGTGAAACCCAGCCGCGCCGTCCCGTTCCCGTCCGCATCATGGACTGGAAGGAAGTTTACGAGGCCCAGGAAAAGGGTGTCCTGAAAAGCCAGGCCGGCCGCTGCATGGACTGCGGCGTGCCGTTCTGCCACCAGGGCTGCCCGCTGGGCAACCTGATTCCCGAGTGGAACGACCTCGTCTGGCGGGACAAGGGCGACGAAGCTATTGAGCGGCTGCATGCCACCAACAACTTCCCCGAGTGGACCGGCCGGCTGTGCCCGGCTCCGTGTGAGGCGTCCTGCGTGCTGGGGATCAACCAGCCCGCGGTGACCATCAAGCAGGTTGAGGTTTCCATCATCGATGAAGCCTTCGAGAACGGCTGGGTCAACCCGCTGCCTCCGACCCGCCTTACCGGCAAGACCGTGGCAGTAGTGGGCTCGGGCCCGGCAGGCCTTGCAGTTGCCCAGCAGCTGACCCGGGT
Source organism: Arthrobacter oryzae (assembly GCF_031454875.1). Taxonomy (GTDB): domain Bacteria; phylum Actinomycetota; class Actinomycetes; order Actinomycetales; family Micrococcaceae; genus Arthrobacter; species Arthrobacter oryzae_D. Next base: position 183,801 of record NZ_JAVDRQ010000009.1, on the reverse strand, counting down.
GGGTCACACCGTTGCCGTGTATGAGCGTGACGACAAGATCGGCGGGCTCCTGCGGTACGGCATTCCTGACTTCAAGATGGAAAAGGAGCAGGTGGACCGCCGTCTTGAGCAGATGAAGGCCGAAGGCACCCGCTTCCGGACCGGAGTCGCCGTCGGCACCGACGTGACCTGGGAGCAGCTCCGCCGCCGCTACGACGCCGTGGTTGTTGCCACCGGCGCCACCGTGCCGCGCGACCTGCCCATCCCGGGCCGCGGACTCGAAGGCGTCCACTACGCCATGGATTACCTCGTTCCGGCCAACCGCGTGGTGGCGGGGGAGCAGGTGGAGAACCAGATCCACGCCAAGGGCAAGCACGTTGTGATCCTGGGCGGCGGCGACACCGGTGCCGACTGCCTCGGTACCGCCCACCGCCACGGGGCCGCTTCGGTGACCACCCTGGCGATCGGCAAGCAGCCGTCCGTGGAGCGCACCCCGAACCAGCCCTGGCCCACGTTCCCCACCCTCTTTGAGGTTGCCAGTGCGCACGAAGAAGGCGGCGAGCGTACATACCTTGCCTCCACCGTGGAGTTCGTCGGCGAAAACGGCAAGCTCACCGGCGTGAAGGTTGCCGAGACGGAGTTCGTGGACGGCAAGCGGCTCCCCAAGGCCGGTACCGAGCGGATCATTCCCGCGGACCTGGTGTTCCTGTCCCTGGGCTTCACCGGTGCGGAGCCCGCCGGGATCACCGAGCAGGTCCACGCCGAATTCGACGGCCGCGGCAACGTGGCCCGTGACGGCTACTACATGACCAACACCGAGGGTGTGTTCGTTGCCGGTGACGCCGGCCGCGGGCAGTCGCTCATTGTCTGGGCCATCGCCGAAGGCCGCGCCTGCGCTGCGGCGGTTGACAAGTTCCTGATGGGAACCACGATCCTGCCTGCCCCGGTTGCTCCAACCGACCGGGCGATCGCCGTTCTCTAGTCACAAACGGGGGACCACGGAAGTTCACCTGCGGTACAACTCCAATCCAGAATCAGACCAATAGGGTAGGTATATGAGACGCGCTAAGATCGTGGCAACATTCGGACCGGCTATTTCCAGCTTCGAGAACACCCTCGCAGTTATTGAAGCCGGCGTCGATGTTGCCCGCATGAACATGAGCCACGGAGACTACACCGTGCATGACGGCACTTACGAGAACGTCCGTAAGGCCTCGAAGCAGCTGGGCAAGCCCGTTGCCATCATGGCCGACCTCCAGGGCCCCAAGATCCGTCTTGGCCGGTTTGTTGACGGCCCGCACGAGCTGGCTGTCGGCGACATCTTCACCATCACCACCGAAGATGTGCCGGGCACCAAGGAGATCTGCTCCACCACGCTCAAGAGCCTCACCGACGACGTCAACGTCGGCGATGCGCTGCTGATCGACGACGGCAAGGTGGCCCTGCGGGCCCTCGAGGTCGACGACGTCAAGGTGGTCGCCCAGGTGACCGTCGGCGGCATGGTGTCCAACAACAAGGGCATCAACCTGCCCGGTGTTGCCGTCAACGTTCCCGCGCTGAGCGAGAAGGACGAGGACGATCTGCGTTGGGCCATGCGCCGCGGCGTGGACATGGTGGCCCTCTCCTTCGTGCGTGACGCCACGGACATCAAGCGCGTCCACGAAATCATGGACGAAGAAGGCAACCGCGTGCCGGTGATCGCCAAGATCGAAAAGCCGCAGGCCGTGGAGCAGCTGCACGAGATCATCGATGCCTTCGACGCCATCATGGTGGCCCGTGGCGACCTTGGTGTGGAGCTTCCCCTCGAAGAGGTTCCGATCGTCCAGAAGCGCGCCATCGAACTCGCCCGCCGCTGGGCCAAGCCGGTCATCGTCGCCACCCAGGTGCTCGAATCCATGATCGACAACCCGCGCCCCACCCGCGCAGAGGCCTCGGACTGCGCCAACGCAGTGCTCGACGGCGCCGACGCAGTTATGCTCTCCGGCGAGACCAGCGTAGGCAAGTACCCGATCGAGACCGTTAAGGTCATGGCACGGATCATCGAATCCACCGAGGTCCACGGCCTCGAGCGTGTTCCCCCGCTAGGCACCAAGCCCAAGACCCGCGGCGGCGCAATCACTCGTGCCGCCGTCGAGATCGCCGACCAGCTGGACGCAAAGTACATCTGTGCGTTCACGCAGTCCGGTGACTCCGCCCGCCGCCTGTCACGTCTGCGTCCGATCAAGCCGGTCTTCGCCTTCACCCCGGTGGAGCACGTCTGGAACCAGCTCGCACTGACCTGGGGCATCCAGCCGGTCCTGGTCCCCATGGTGGACCACACCGACGAGATGACCGCCCAGGTTGACCGCAGCCTGCTGGAACTTGGGATCGTGGAGGACGGTGACCTGGTGGTCATCGCCGCCGGTTCCCCTCCCGGAAGGGCCGGTTCGACGAACTCGCTGAAGGTCCACAAGGTGGGAGACCTGGCCGACACCGGCCGCGTCGGCGAGGCCGCCAGCAACAAGGAAAAGCTCGGCCCCTGGCCGGAAAAGAAGAAGAAGGCCTAGTAGTCCTCCGGGCGCGGCGTTAGCCCGCACTGAGAGCAAAAGGAAGGATCCCCGCCACTTGGCGGGGATCCTTCCTTTTGTCTCGGGCGGCCGGCTTTGTCTCTGGCGGCCGGCCGGTGGGCCGGCCTGCCGACGCGACAGGCCGCCGTCGTGCGTTGCCTGTCGGGGAGCGTTAGTTAGTTGACCTGGTTGATGATGGTTTCGGCGACCTCGCGCATGCTGAGGCGGCGGTCCATGGAGGTCTTCTGGATCCAGCGGAAGGCCTCGGGCTCGGTGAGGCCCATCTTGGTGGTCAGGAGGCTCTTGGCGCGCTCCACGAGCTTGCGGGTGGCGAACTGCTCCTGCAGGTCAGAGACCTCGCTTTCGAGTGCCTTGATTTCTTCGTGGCGGGAGAGCGCGATCTCCAGGGCGGGGATCAGGTCCGCCGGCGTGAACGGCTTGACCACGTAGGCCATTGCGCCGGCGTCGCGGGCGCGCTCCACGAGTTCCTTCTGGCTGAACGCCGTCAGGAGCACGACGGGGGCGATACGGGCCTTGACGATCTTTTCGGCGGCGGAGATGCCGTCCATGACCGGCATCTTGACGTCCATCAGGACGAGGTCGGGCTTGAGTTCCTCGGCGAGCTGGACGGCCTTCTCGCCGTTGTCCGCTTCGCCGATGACGTCATAGCCTTCGCCCCGGAGGATTTCGATGATGTCCAGGCGGATAAGGGTTTCGTCCTCGGCGACAATCACGCGGCGGGCCGGCTGGGTGTTGGGGTTTGACTCCGTCTGTTCTGACACGGGAACTCCTTGAAAGGTACGGCGGGAACGAGTCCATCTTAGTTGTGCCCGCCGTTGTACTTGGAACTGCTTGGGTTCGTTGCGGCTGCACTGGCGCGATTCTGGAATTCAGCCTATCTGCATGTAGAGTAATTTCGCGCACTGGAAGCGATTGCGTTGCTCACAACCGAGCTGTGAGCATAAGATTGTTACTTCCGTGTAATCCGCGCCCGAGTGGCGGAATTGGCAGACGCGCCGCACTCAAAATGCGGTATCGAAAGGTGTGTGGGTTCGAGTCCCACCTCGGGCACAGTGTTTCCGCAGGTCAGCGGGGTTTTGGACCCCGGAGTGTGCACAAAAGCTCGTTTTTTGTGCACACGAAGCCTAGAATTTTGGGCATGGCCAGCGTTTGGGAACGAAAAAAATCGAATGGATCGACGTCCTTTACGGTCCGCTGGCGGAATCCTGAGACGCGAAAGCAAGAGGGGATTACCCTAGCTACGTCGGCCGAAGCCCAGACGCTGAAGCGCCTCCTCGACGCGAACAACCAGTCCTTCGAAATCGCCCAGCATGCGATGGTCAAGAACCAGACCAAATCACCCACTGTGGCGGCGGTGATCCAGGAACACATCGACCTTCTGGTGCGCCCGTCCGTCGGGACGGTCCACACGTACCAGACGATGTTGAAGCTGCACATCGCGGACGTCATCGGCCACATTCCCGTGGACAAGCTGGACTACCGGCACCTGACCTACTGGATCAAGACGATGCAGAAGAAGGGCAGGTCTCCGAAGACCATCAAGAACAACCATGGCCTGATCTTCGCGGCCATGGAGACGGCCGTTATGCTGCGCTACCGGAAGGACAATCCTTGCCGACATGTTCAGCTCCCGTCGGGCGAAAAGGCAGAGGATGAGGCCCGGTTCCTGACGCACGCCGAATTTGGGATGATCCTTGAATGCATGGGGGAGCGGTACAGGGCTTTCACCGAGTTCCTGGTCATGACCGGAACCCGCTTTGGCGAGGCAACGGCCGTGACCGTAGCTGACGTGGACCTGATGTCCAAGCCCGCAACAATGCGGATCAATAAGGCATGGAAACGTGGCGCTGATTCCGAGTACTACATCGGTGCTACCAAGACGGGCGCCGGCAAGAGGACGGTTTCCTTGAACCCGCATTTGGTGGAGGTGCTCATTCCCCTGGTGGCCAGCCGGCCTGGATCGGAGCTTCTGTTTACGACGCCAAAGGGTGAACGGATCATTCACAAGCTGTATTGGCATCACTACTGGGTTCCGGCAGTGAAAGCGGCGCAAGCGCGCGGGCTGACCAAGTCGCCCCGAATTCACGATCTGCGCCATACTCACGCGTCCTGGCTAATCCAGGACGGCGTTTCCCTGTTCACGGTGTCTAGGCGCCTGGGGCATGCGTCCACGCGTACGACGGAGCAGGTGTACGGCCACTTGATGCCACAGGCACTTCAAGATGCCGCGGATGCCGTTGAGCGGTCCGCCGTCGTCTGGCGCGGCTAGCGGCGCTCGCCCGAATTATGAGTATTTCTGCCGTGCCTTGGCCCGGGTCCCGATCATTCGGACGGAGGCCTGGGAAGGAGTAGATGATCGGACTTCGCGCAGCTGGGCAATCTCCTTCAGGTGGACAGACGTGAAGACGATCTTTCCCTTGCCCCAGACGGAATGCGGGAACTCTCCCTTGGCGGCCCCCTCACGGAGCCACGCCTCTGAGCACTTGAGGACCGAGGCGGCCTCGGCCGGCTCGAAGAATTCAAGTTTCATGCCTTCTTCGATCCTTTCGTGATTGTGCTGCGGCAGTGCTCCGTGCTGAGTCCTGCCCTAGTTCATCGGAGCAGGGCCATCCGGCGGCATGACCGCGTTGCCGAAAGTCGCTGCAAAGGCATAGGTCTGGCGCCGCACTTGCTCCGGAGAAGCCGTGAAATGGCTGGAGGCGCGCTGCACGAGGCCTGCGTTGCCAAGGAAGTAGAGCTGCCGGCGGATGGTCGACGGCGATGCCTGCAGCTCGGCTCCGATTTCGCTGCACGTTGATGGACCGTTCTTGAGTAAGAAGCGGACAATTTGGCTTCGCGTTCGGTTCATCAGGATGTTCGACATGGAGACCGGAACCTAAGGAATGAAGGGAGCGTGTTGCTGTAGACGGGTCTACAGCAGCAGGTTACCCCTGCTGAGGTCATGATGGAAGGGCTTGTTTTTGCCCATGAATCTTCTAAGGCACCGGGACCCTGATTGCCGAGGCGCATGACTCGCGGAATACTGGGCGGTAGGGCGGGGGCGGTACCTGACTGGACTGCCGGTGTTGAAGTGGCTGATCAAGGGGCGTTTATGCGGATTGACGAGACAGGGCACGGTGCGGGGCTGTCGCCTCAGGCCCAACTCGCCCGTCGTTTGAACCTGCTGCTCGACGTTGTAGTTGCAGAGCGCGGGAAACCGGTGACGTTCAGGGAAGTGCAAGCAGACCTTGCCCGGAGGGGCATCAAATTGTCCCGCGCGCGCTGGTTCTACATGAAAGAAGGGACTGGCCGCCTGGTCAGCGATCCGGTTTTGCTGGCTGGCCTCTGTGACATCTTCAAGGTAGACCCGTCCTATCTGACTGGCGATGATGCAGCCTTGCCCCAACGCATTGATTCCCAGCTTGAGTTCGTCAAGTCCCTGCGTGCGGCCCGTGTGAAGACCTTCGCCGCACGAACCCTTGGGGACGTATCACCGGAGACCTTGCAGGCCATATCTGAATATCTCAACAAGGATATTGGGCGCCACCCGGGCGGGGAGCAGGCGGCGGCTAGCCCTCCAGAAGATATTCATGATGAGCCGCCAGCAACTCCTTGATCCTTGCCGGGTTGGCTGAATAGCGCGGCGATCGGCCGTGGCGACGGCCTGGTTCGACATCGACTACGATGGCGCCGGACTCCTCCAATGCCAGCAGGTGCTTGGCCACACTAGGTTCCCCGGCGCTGACTGATGCCGCAATGTCCCCACGGGAGGCCGGCCCGTGCGCCGAAAGGTAGCGAAGGATCTCATTCCGTGAACGGTTGCCGAAGGTCGCGACGGCGGCTTCGACGTCGGCCGACCATGCGTCGTCGTGAGGCTGGGTAATCCTTGGCATGGAACCATTCTTATCTACAGCTCGAAGAAAAGTAAGACTCGTCGTCTTGACGATACTTTAATTATCCTTGAGAATAGTTTGCATAGCCTTAGTGCATTCGCGGTCGGTCCTCGTTTAGAGGCCATTCTTGAGGTGTCGGGAGTGCCGCCACCGGAGTTACTGGAAGCGTTTAGTCGAAGCGGTGAAGACCAATGCGAGTCGAAGCCAGAGCGAATCAGGCCCACCATGACGCAGCAAATGCAGTTACCGTTGATGTTTCCTTGCACAGGCCGCCAGCGCCGACCGCGCTGGCAGTCCCGGTGGATCAAATCATGGTCGCCGTCGACGGTGTGCGCCGATATGTCGTGTCGCATCTGTCCCGGATCGGCCGAGCCTGCGACGTGGACGACGTTATGCAGGACATCCGGGAAGCGGTGTGGGATGGAGTGACCCGCGGCCATTATCGGCAACTCCCAGGTATTCCCTTCGGGGCCTGGGTCCAGGGAGTGTGCGCCAACGTGTGCGCCGCGCATATCCGCAGGGAACTGAGCCATCAGACGTTCCCGTTGCTCATGGAGCCCGGGGATGCGGACGGTCCGGCGTCACTCGATGCTCTGGCTATTCTCGGTATCGGCGGAGTGGATCGCAGTGCTGAGAAGATCATCGATCAGGAATGGGCGCGAACGATTATCGAACTGACGCGGGCAAGCGTGCCGGCGGAAGTTTGGGAACTTGCCGTTGGCAGGCTTACCGGGCCCCGCCAGTATGGTCCGCCATCGCCGCAGGACCGCCGCCGATGGCATGCTGCGACCGTAGTGCGCCAAACAGCCAGGACTGTTCAAAACGCACTGGAGGTTGAGCCGGCGGAGATCCGCAACATCGCGGACGTATGCCAGCGTGCGGCGGAATGCCTGCCCACGACTGTGCTGCGCCGTACTGCGGCAACCATTGTTCGTCCCGATCTGCGAGGACCAGAGCGGACCGGGGCCTTGGCCTCGTTGGCCGCTGAACTTGGCGTCACGGAGCGCTACGTTGCTGTGCAGATCGGCTTCGCCCGAAGGCTGTATCAGACGTCCTGGCGGATTCTCCGGGGTGGAAGGCGACCTGCCCGCTGAGTCATGTCCTCAGTCGACCATCTTGCAATGAACAGGTGAGGAGGCTGGTATGTCGATGACCCGGAGAATTGCATTGCCTGGCTCGAGCAGCAAACGGCGTTGGTTGGTCCTAGCGTTCGTGCTTTTGAGTGTAGTCACCGTGTTGTTCGCTATCACGCGGCCTACCCCGAGGTCCGCACCTGAGCCAGGTCCAGCGCTGTCGACGGCTCCGACTCCCCAGAGTTCGGCGGCCTTCTCTACTGGGCCGCAGTCAGAGGCGCTGACGACGGCTCCCCCCGCCGTCGAAGGACCTGGCAGGTATGGCCCGCCCCGCACAACGGACTTCCGCAAGCTGGCATCGGCGGTGGCGACAGCTGTCTACACGTGGGACACACGTGGGGCTTCGTACTCCGAGGTGTACTCCGGCCTCCGAAACTGGTGGCATGTGCTCCCTGACGGGTCCAATCCTCTGGCCGTGTTTGTCCGGGAGTTCGAAGCGACCGGGATCAACGCTGGAACCTATCAGTATCTGGCCGGGCAGCAGGCGTTCCGTTCGGCCGGGGTCGAATCCATGATGTGTGATAGTGAGCTTGCCAAGGTGCGGGAGCGACCGGCGCCATGGGTTGGTCTCCATGTTTGCACGGTCTTTCTTCGCGTCTTGGATCAGTCAATTTCTGCCCGCAACACGTACACGGCCTCAGTCAGCGTCATGGTCAACTGTCCGCCAGCCGCCAGTGCTCCTTCGGATCATTGCATCATGGTCGGCTTCTACGCCGCGCCGAACAGGATCGTCTACTAATGCCCGCTCCGGCGTTGCTGGCTGTCCTGGCAAGGCGCCGGATCATCCTCCGGGCTCTGGTGGCCGCGGCCACGACCGCGATCCTGGCGGGTGCTTTTGCGCTCTGCGCGGCCGTTGCGGTGCTCGGCGCCAATGCGACGAGCATCGGCTCGATGTGCTCTTCAGCAGGGTTGAGTGGTCAGCGAGGCGCCGACGTGGGTGGTGTCTTGGACATCGGCAATAGCAGCCAGCCGCCGGTCAACCTGACGGCCCGGCAAATGAGCCTCGCGGAGGACTACATTTCAGTCGGCAAGCAATTGGGCGTGCCGCGAGATGGGCAGATCATCGCAATCATGATGGCTCTGCAGGAATCAAGCCTCAGAATGCTGGCCAACGTGAACGTCCCCGAATCTCTCAACTATCCGTATGACGGTATCGGAAGCGATCACGATTCTCTTGGCACGGCCCAGCAGCGTCCAGCTGCTGGCTGGGGGAGTGTCGGAGAGCTGATGGATCCCATCTACAACGTACGGGCTTTCTATGGTGGACCGTCTGGTCCCAACCGGGGGAGCCCCCGCGGGTTGCTGGACATCCCTGGATGGCAAACGATGAGCAAAGGCCAGGCTGCCCAGGCTGTTCAGGTGTCGGCGTTTCCTGAGCTGTATGCGCGATGGGAGCCGGAAGCATCGGCAATCGTTGTTGCGCTCGCAGGAGGGACAGCACCTTCTCCTTGCGTCGATACGCCGTCCGACTCAGCGCCGACACCAGGGTCGGAAGATTTGAGTCAGATCCGAAAGGATATCCTTCGGTTTACCCAAACCGGCGTCGGTGGGTCCTATGTGTGGGGCGGGACGGCGTTCAAAGCGTGGGACTGCTCCGGCTTCGTCCAGTGGGTCTACCGGCAGGCCGGAATCAACCTCCCGAGGGTGGAGCAATGGAGGGTTGGGGTGCGGACGACCAATCCGCAGCCAGGGGACCTAGTCGTCCAGAACGCACAAGGGCCGAACACCTGGGGCCATGTTGGCATCTACGCCGGCGATGGGATGATGTACAGCGCACTCAACCCTTCGGTGGGCACTCTCGTCCATCCGATCGCGTGGAATTCGGATACGGCCTATTTTGATCTCTTGACCTGACAACTAATTGTCGCCGTACCCGTCCTGGCGCCGGAGTCGGGTGGCCGTATCGATGTATCGATGTTTTCGTTCTGCCTGATTGCAGCATGCTCAAGCATGCGAGGGGACGGAGGCTAGACATTCTGAGGTAGTGGGAAGTCTTGGATTTGCCGACGTCACTTAGGTGAGTGCGGACGAGGAGAGTCGTTGGTGGAAGTCCGTTGTGAGAGCCTGCAGTCTCTCCTCCGACAGTGCATCGGCATTGCAGACACACTTGTTCTTCTGAACGCCCCATTGACCGGCAAGGTGGTGTGCGAACTGGCGCTACCCTCTGGATGAACAACTCAAAGCTGTGAAGCGACGGCATCTCAGGGCGCACAGCCGCCTTCGGTCACGACGCTCCAGTCGTCCGGACGAAAACAAAGAAGAGCGGTCCAAGACAAAAGTGCCTTGGACCGCTCACCCTTGCTTGACTGGACAATAGCTTCGAATCAGTCAGCGCCAGGGCCGAACTGTTGGACGAGCTCCGGCGTATTCCTGATGTGGAGCTCGAACTCAAGTGCCTGATCGTCCTTGGCCAGCTCGGTTAGCATCTGAGTGACAGTAGTGCTCTGGTGCGTCAGCTGCATTGTCACCTTCAGGTGGTCGATGTCCGGTTGCACTTGCGTGCGTTCGACCCTCCCGAACATCTTTTTGACTTCCACCCACTGCGGTTCATTGTGCTTAGCCAACTGTCGGTCGAGGTCGGCGCGCAGACCGTTCAGGTGCGCTCGGCTCTGATTATTATCTGCTTGCTTCGCTGTGATCTCAGCTCGTCTCAGATCAAGATATGGCCGATTACTCAAATTGGTCGATCCTCCTATTCGGCATTAGCTGTCACATCGCCGGTTATCCCCGACGATTGGCTTCTTCGAAGGTCTCGATCATTTGTTTGGCTTCATCAATGTTCCGTTGGTAATTGTCCAACACGAACTGCCTCGGAACGGAGCCCGCATTAGCCATCGAGACGACAGCGTTGCTGTACTTCTCCTCGGCCTCTGCGAGCATCTCCTTGGCATTTGCGATGTTTTGGTCATATCGGCCCATAATGCTCGCTTTCAACAAGGTGAGACGGCTAGTAGTGGATCTTAAGCGTATCGATAGCACCTGCAAGCCCGGGAAGGTTTTTGGCCTTGTCCTGCAATTTCTTCAGGATGCTGTTGTCGTGCCGAAGTGCTCCTTTGTCGGACTGCTGCTTGAGGTACGCGAAGTCTTTTTTATAGTCATCCGGAATGGTCGCCATTGGAAAACTGCCCCCTATTTGTCTTTGCGCTTACGAACGGAACGGGCCCTGCGGGCGCCGCATGATCATCATGTCCGACGGGTAGGCACTAATCAAGAGTTTTGAAAATTGAATGCTCCACGGGCGTAATCCTTCCGTCACGGATGACAAAATGACGGGCTTGGTGTTGGAGGATCTCGCTCTGTTCCGGAGCAACAAGGAACGCCGCCCTTGGGCTAAGTACGCTACCAGCATTGAACCTTTGCGCTATCAATGGCACTTAGGCTTTTCCGCTGATTTCGCCTCTAATAAAGCAAATTCGCTACAGCTCGCTCTCGCCCTTCCACTCTTCCGGTTTCACTCGCTTGATGCTCGATGAGTGCGCCCAGCCCATGTGGTACTTGCCAGAAGAGTCGAGCCATTCAATCAGGCCGTAGGTGTGCGTCCACCCAACGGCCTTGCCGTAGATTCCGCTCACATAGACCAGGGGCCGGCCATACTTTGGGAAGTCGCGGATTGGAGCTGGGTCGTCAATCGGTCGGCTCTCTTCGGCCTGCATCCGGGCAAACATGCGCTCGGAGTCGTCGGGAGTACCACGCTTAATCACCTCTAAATCATAGAACATATGTTCGAATAGTTCCCTGGCCCCAGAGCCTCTCGCCGCCTCAAAGCGGCATCCCATTGGTCCAAAGCCTTAGATACCTGCTCCATAGCCAGCTGTGGGTAAAGCCAGGTACGCCGCGCGGTTCCTCAAAGCCCGCGTCAGCGACATCGTCGATGAAGATAACGCCAGGGGATGATGGCAGCTGCGGCTTCATCGTCACGGACTTACAAGCCCCGAACGCCCTCCGGAAACCGCTCGAAAGCTGCGAGTAGGCCATTCCCCGCTCGGCCGCGACTGCGTGTTCGGCGTGTTGTAGCTAGCTCACGCAGCGAATCCGTGTGCACGTTGCGCAGGTGTATCCATAAGGTCAGACAGAAGGTCATGTCGTCCCACCCCGCCACCTCCATGAAGTCGTGAGCCCAACCCCTCATTCCTTGGAAGACGACAGATGGAGCGCGCGATGTTTCTGGCAGCTGTGGACCCTGGCATCACCCCAAACACGAACTTCCCGTTTCTGGAATCACTCAAGCAGATCGGCGGAGGCATCCTAGTCGGGGCCTTCATTGTGATCGCGATAGTGGCGATCGTCGGAGCCGCCATGCTCCTCGCAGGCAAGCTCAGCCAGTCATCGCGGCTCGCTTCGGGCGGCGGCATGATCCTGCTTTGGACAGGACCGGTGGCCGCGATACTCGGTGGGATCAATGGCTACATCCTCTGGTCCCAGTCGGCTTTCAATCTCGGATTCTAGGTCCAGCCCGTCATGCCTGTTCAGTGCGATCTGGACGGATGGTGGCCGCCCGGTTGCGGTCTCGTCTCGCAAGCGAACGACGGCGTCCAAGGCTCCATCACGTCATTCTTCGCGAACATTCTCCAGGGCTCCGCATCCTGGATCTGGTCCTTCATCACGGGCGCGTTCAGTGTCTCTGACGTCGATGATTCTCAATGGACGGCGGTCGAAGGACTAACGAGTTGGTGGGTTGTCATCATGATGACGCCACTCGTCGTGGCTATGATCCTCCAGTTGCTGTCCGGTCTGATCAGCCAACAACCCCGCCGCCTGGTGCGGGCAATGGTTGGCGGTGCTGCGGCCATTCCCCTGGTGGCGGGTGCAGTTTACCTTGTCCGGCAGCTCGCAAAGGTGGGAGATTCCGCAGCTACGGCATTGCTCGACTCCATGGGGACGGATCCCTATCTGGTGTTCATGCGGCTCTTTGGCTTCGAACGGGCCCCGGCGGACTCCGGCCGGGAATGGAACGTCGTGTCGTTGGCCCCAGGAACCAGCGGCGGTGCGGCCGGGGCCGTCGTCGTCACCGTGATGGCTGTCGTTGTCGTCTGGATCCTGGCCTTCATCCTGATGTGTTCGATGATCTTCCGATCCTTTGCGCTCATCGTGCTCGCCGCTGTTGCTCCGGTCGCTCTAATGCTGATGCCGTGGGAGAAGACGAAAACTTGGGCCCGTCGGTGGTGCGAGATCGTCGTTGCCTTGCTGCTCGCCAAACCGCTTGCCGCAACGGTGCTGGCTGTGGCCATCAAGCTCTTTGCCGAGTCGAAGTCATTCGCCGGGCTGGCCGCTGGTGTTGTGGGCATGGCTCTGGCCTGCGGTGCGCCTCTGATGGCAATGCGGCTAGTGAGTTTCGCCGGAGGCGAGCTGGCCGCGGCCGCGCAAACTGCCGGTGGCGGGCAGGTCCTCACTCGAACCTCCAGTTTCACCGCCCGGCAGATCAGCCGGCAGACCGGTGGCCGTTTCACCCTGGCCGGGATGGCTGGCCGTTCGTCGATGACCCGCCCAATCCAGTCGAGTCGTCACCAATTTCCCACCCGCACGCTGCCGGCCGGAGCCACTCTTCCGGGAAGGCCAACGGGTACGACGTCGTCATCGGCGCCAGCTGGCAACGCTGGTGCGTTGATGCTCGACGCCGGCACCCCGGCCGCCAGCCCAGCCTCGCCACCGGGAAGCAGCGCACAGCCGCGCCCGGCACCGGGCGCATCGGCACCGGGGAGCAGAAGTGGCGGCCAGGGCCCCAGCGAGCCACCAAGGCCGTCCTCGTCGAAGCCACCGAGCGACGCGCCACCGATCGCCCCGACGGCTCAGCCTCCCATCCACCGGCCAAGAGTAATCCAGCCCCCAACCGACGGTGATGTCCATGTCTGAAACTTCACGCACTCTCGAGGCAGTCAAATTCCCCCGTTACGAGCGCCGCGGCCTGTTCATGGGACTGAAGTGGTACCAGCTGCTGTTGCTCGCGTCCGGCGTCGTCGTGGCAAGCCTGGCATCGGCATCTCAAGGACCGATCGGCTTGTTCGCGTCGGGACCGTTGTGGCTGGTGCTGATGCTCCTCGGCTTGTTGCAGTATTCACGGATTCCGTACCCGGTATGGGCCAGCCATGCCCTCCTGTTCTTCTACCGATCGATGGCCGGCCAAACAAAGTTCCTAATCAGACCCGAACGAGCAGTCCTGGCCGGACGGCTGGCGCTTCCTGGCGGACTCGGGAACCTCGAATTGCGTCGGACCTCGCGAGGGGAGTGTTTCATCGTGGACGCCCGCGGCCGGGAGGCCATTGCGGTACTTCGCTGCAGCACCAGGTCATTTGCGCTGTTAGACAGCGACGACAAGGCATGGGCCGTTCAGGCCTGGTCCCGCGTACAGGCGGGCATGGCCCAGCGGTCAAGCCTAGCGAGAATCGCCGTGCAGGACTTTACGGTTCCGTATCCGTCCACCGCCCTGCGGGACTTCTACGAAATGGCGTCACCGCGGCCGGCGGGCGACGCCAGCGAACTCACTTGGGGTCAGCGCGCGTACGAGGACCTGATTTCGGCGGCCGGGTCCACGATGAGCCACGATCTTCTGATCGCTCTGGTGGTGGATACAGGCAAGGCCCGACGCCGGATCAGAGAGTCAGGCGGGGGACTGGTCGGTGTCGAACGGGTGCTTCGTCTGGAGGCCGAGGCCATGACGACAGCGCTGGCGACGCACAGCGTCAGGGTGGAGGAGTGGCTGCCGGAGAACGGAATCCTCGACGTCGTTCGGGGCGCCTTCGATCCTGCCGCCGTCGCAAGCACGGCAAGGAAGCCGGCCAAGAAGGAACCATACCCCCGAGACTCCATGCCGCCTAACGTGCCTGCGGGGCCGATGGCCGTAGAAGAGCACTGGACATACGTCCGCACTGATTCCGGTTTTCATCAAACGTTCTGGATCGCTGAGTGGCCACGGCAGAAGGTGTTTCCGGGTTTCATCCATCCTCTGATCTATGTGGGCGACTTCCGGCACACTGTGACGGAGGTGATTCGGGCCGTCCCCACAACTGAGGCGCTGCGGGACATCCGTTCCGCCCAGGAAGCCCATGAAACAAGACGCCGCATCAACACCCGCTTCGACAGGCCGCTGACCCGCGAGCAACAAGCTGAGGAAGAAGAGGTCGCCCAGCGCGAGGAGGAGATCGTCGCCGGACACGGAGACGTAAGGCCCGCTGCCTATGTGACCGTTACTGCAGGGACCCTGGAGGACCTGGCCCGTCACCGGCAGGAACTGGAGTCGGCGGCCGCGGGAGCCTTCGTCGAATTGCGTCTACTGGCCGGGCAGCAATGGGCTGCATTCGTCGCCGGTGCACTCCCGTTCGGGAGGGGTCTGAGATGACACGTACAAACCAGTCGGTGGAATACGTGCCGTCCGGCGTGAACCGCAAGGAGCGGAAGGAACGACGGCGGCGGGCGGCTGCCGCTGGTAGCCGCCCGTGGGCGACAGCTCTAAACCGGGCTGGTGAGATGGTCGGCACTCGGTTGGACACCGCCGAGCACGGCGGAGACTGGGGGAGCAGGGAACCTGTCTCGCTGCGTGGCCCGCACCGCCTGCGCCCGGCACCACACCGCGCGTCCACCCTGACCTTCGCCGCGGCGTATCCGTTCATCACAGAATCGGGGCTCGGTCACGAAGGCACGTATATCGGAACAGACGTTTTCGGCTCGGGTGCGTTCTCTTACGATCCGTGGATTCTCTATGACAAGGGCGTCATCAGCGGACCCTCGATCGTTGTTATCGGCACCGTTGGGACCGGAAAGTCCATGTGCGGAAAGTCCCTGGTGGCAAGGTCCATAACGCTGGGGCGGAAAGCCGCCGTCGCCTCCGATCCCAAAGGTGAGTGGGTTGCCGTCGCCAATGCGGTTGGCGGCAAGGTCATTTCCGTTGGCCCGGGTCGCACCGCACGGGTCAATCCCCTCGACGCGGGGCCGCGGTCCAGCGCCTTGAGTGAGGCGCAGTGGCAGGCCGTGGTGCGCCAGCGCCGTCGCTACCTGTTGGTGGCACTGGTTTCTCTCATGCGGCAGGGCATGCCCCTCCGTCCTGTGGAGCACACTGCCCTGGACATGGCTCTCATGGAGACGGTAGCCGAGAACTCGAATCCGACGCTTCCGATGGTTCTGGACCATCTGTTGAACCCGTCGAAGGAAACGATCGGGCTGGTGGGCAAGGACGGGGGACTGGCCGTCAGCCACTCCTTGAGGCGGACAGTCTCCGGTGACCTGGAAGGCATGTTTGACGCCCCGTCTACGGTCGCTTTCGACGCCGATGTGCCCATGATGGTGATGGACACTTCTGCGCTCATCGGCGCCTCGGAGCAAGCATTGTCACTGGCCGCCGCGTGCGGTGCTACTTGGCTGGAGGCAGCCGTCACCAATCCCGACGGCGGCAAACGGCTGGTGGTTTACGACGAAGGCTGGCGCATGCTGGCCGACCCGTACATGCTCGCCAAGATGAGCGAGCAGTGGCGGTTAGCCCGCACCTACGGCATTGCGAACCTGCTCATCATGCATAAGGTGGCCGACCTCAACGAAATTGGAGACAGCTCCAGCGGGCATCGGCAGAAGGCACTCGGCCTGCTGACCGAGGCGGACACCAGAATTATCTATCGACAGAAGCACGACGCCATGCGACTGACGAAAGAAGCCCTGGGGTTGTCGGAGGCCGAGTGCGAGCACGTAGAGAACCTCCCTAAAGGTGTTGGCCTCTGGAAGGTCGGGAACCGTTCCTTTATCGTGGCGAACCGGGTCACGACCGATGAGCTTGAAGTTTTCGGCACCGACGACCGGATGATCTGAATGCCAAAGATGAGTTCGCGGAGAGGCACCGACAGTCCGTTGGTCACGGCCGGGCTTATAGCCGTGGCCGGTTATGTCTGTCTGTGTTTCCTGATCCAGGGGGCAGCTAACGTCGTGATGGCTTGGCGCTGCGGCGGCAGTCTGCCGTCGCCGTTCAACCCGGCCGCCGCCGTCGGACTTTTCACCGGCCGGATCGACTGGGTGGTACCCGTACCGGAGGGATGCGACGTCGGGACCGGGAGTATCTGGTGGCTCGTTGGCCCGGTCCTCCTTCTGGCGGCTGCGCTCGCCGTTGGGTCTGTCTTTGCTTGGAGGCGGTGGAAGCAATCCGGCGCGTGGCTGCGCCAGGACATCCTGAGCCGCGAGGGCATCGCGCGCCGCACCGAGATCCTCCAAGATTTCGGAGCGAAGACCGTCCTAAAGCGCGGCAAGTTCACCCGACCGGGTCTGGCAAAACCACGGATCCAGGACGTGGCATGGACATTGGGCCGTTCCCGAGGTGTCACGATTCATGTCTCCACGGAGGAATCGATGGTCATCCAGGGTGCTCCGCGATCAGGTAAGGGCCTCTACGTGGTCATCAATGCCATCCTCGATGCGCCGGGCGCTGTGGTCACGACGTCTACCCGCGCCGACAACCTGGTGGTCACGATGAAGGCCCGTGCTACACGCGGCAGACCGGTCACGGTGTTCGATCCGCAAGGCATGTCCGGACTACCTTCGACGCTTCGCTGGTCTCCCGTCCGCGGCTGCGAGGACCCGGATATCGCTACGCGCCGCGCTCTCGTTATCACTGCGGACACGGAGATGAAGGGAGAGAACGCTGCATGGCAAAAGCGCTCGCTGATCATCCTGCAATGCCTCCTTCACGCTGCGGCCCTGTCCGGCGAGGGCGTCCGCGCGTTTCGGCGCTGGTCCTCGAGCCCGGTCTTGGCACGTGAGGCGTTGGAGGTCCTGAGCCAACCGGCGGCGGCGCTGGGATGGCAGGCCGATCTGATGGGCATCCTCGAGGATGACCCGCGGAACACGTCCAACTCCTGGATTGGTGTGTCGGCTGCTGTCGCACCGCTGTCGTCACCGAAAGTGCTCGCCGCTTTGGATCCCCGGGACGAGTCTGAGGAATTTGACCCGAAGACGTTCATCCGCGACTGCGGGACCCTGTATCTGATCGGCACCCGTGCGGGAGCTGCTGCGGCAGGGCCCTATCTTTCGGCCCTGATTGACGACATCGACAATGCCGCGCGCGAGATGGCGTTCGTCGCTCCGGGGGGAAGGCTGGATCCGCCGCTGTCCTTAGTTCTGGACGAGATTGCCAATCTGGCCCCATGGCCGGGCCTGCCGATCGCTCTGTCTGACGGCGGCGGCATCGGAATCTCAACGCTGGTGGTGCTCCAATCCCTGTCCCAGGCCCGTACTGGCTGGTCCATCGATGAGGCGGCCACCATCTGGGACTCGGCCATCATCAAGGTGATCTTTGGCGGGGGCTCCGACGAACGTGACCTGCGGTCACTCGCCGGGCTGCTGGGGGAGCGGAGCCTGACCCTGAATACACGTTCCTGGTCTGCGCAGGGCCGACAGGACGGCGAACAGATCAGGGAGAGCCCGGTCCTGCCGCTTCATGAGATCAGGCGGTTGCCTGCAGGCACGGCCCTGATGCTGGGACGTCGAACCCGGCCAATCCTCTTGGACCTGCGCGAATGGCACAAGCGAAAAGACGCTGCCGAGCTCGGTCGGTCAAAGCTGGAGCTTGAACGGACCTTGGCTGATGGGCACCGTCTGAGGCAGGCAGCACCTGAAGAGCCGGCCGATGGCCAGCCATGACGACGTCGAACGCTTTGAGATCCCATCGGCAGGAGCGGACGACGATGAGCTGACGGCGGAGCTCTTCCGCTCCGCATTCCGGCCACCGGGGCGGGCATCCGGCGTGACATACCGTTGGCGGGAAATGACAGCCGAGCAGGCCGGAAGCGTGTGGTGTTCTTTAGCGGTCTGGGTCCGCTGGCTTGTCGCCACGTACCAGCTAACGACGTCGGTGGTTCCGGATTGCTGGTGGCGGCACTCCGAGATCGTCGCCGAGCTCTATGCTCTGCAGCGGGCGGAGCTGGCCTCCTACGCCAGTGACGATCCCGGGTTCGGGCCCCTGGCGTTTCACGAACGGCTGCCGCACGCCGTCGAGCGTCTGCGGATCCATACCCGGACGGCCGGATGTGTCGGCCTGCAGGCGCACAAGGAACCGGTGCTGCGGGTCCTGAGGCCCGACGCTTCCGAGTTCGTTGAGTGGCAGATGGCTTCCCACCAGATCGGGGATGATTTCTGAAGTTAGGCGCTTTACGTGTAGCAGGGCTGAATCGGCGTTTGAAGAGTAGTGGGGTCGGATTCAAAGACATATGAGACGGTAGACGACGCCCATGGGGACACTGTGTGGAGATGAATCGGCTCCGAAAGCTGTGCGTCAAAGCTTTGTAGCGGTTGTCCTGAAAGACCGGCTTTCCGTTCGTGGTGTAGATCTCGACGGGATCACCGCAAATAGCGGAACCGGTCCATCGGCAGCGCGCGTCTAGGGCTGAGGAGGTGTCAGCCTGCGGATGTGGAATAGATGACAGGCGGCTCGGACGCGAACGCTTTGCTACCGCCTACTAGGAGCCGCCGTATATGCCACAGGCTCTTGGCCGAGGGCGGTCCTGTAGCGGCCGGGGTCCCGCAGTTCCTCGATGAGTTTGGCGACGTATTCAAGCGTGTAAACGTGGTTGGCGTGTGGAGTGCTGAAGACACAGAACATTCCATCGCTCGCGTTGCCCTTCTGGCGCGGTTTTGGGCCTACGCCGTCGCGCTGCCGCATCTTTGTGAAGTGATGCACTTCAAAGGCGAACCCGGTTTGCTCCTGCACAGCCTGTGCGGCCTTTTTTGGCAGCATTTCGTTGTCGAAGCCGCCGAGTTTAAGCTTTTCCACGATTATGACTGTGCCCTTTTGCGTGGCGAGTAAGCTCTCCAGTTCCTCTGGGCTCAGGGTGTTGGAGTTCACGAACTGAATGGCAAGGTCCGCCTCAGATTTTGGCCCCTTCATCGGACTTAGTTGTATCCGATATTCGTAGCGAGTGTCGCTCCTGAGCGAATCCGGAAGTGACGCCTCAAACTCAGTGATATAGGTCCGGGCTTCCGTCGGCAGATCACGCCGGAGGCTGCGTTGCTCGTCCATCCCTTCGGGCGTCAAAGACTGAACAAAGACGGGAAAGCGGAGTTCATCTGCGAGTGTTTCATCCCGACCGAACCGGGCAGTGAGTTCTCGTTCGAAGTTGATTACGTAGGCGTGAGCGTAGGCCGCCGTCGTCAGCAGAATGGCGTCCTCGTACCTGTGCTCGATCGAATTGCGGATGCCGATAAAGAACTCGACGTTTACACGAGCCGGGTCGTTGTCGCCAAAGGCCCTTTTCAGGCAGTGCTGAAGGTCCCAGGATTGTTTCTGTTTGTTCTTGTCTCGCTTGTACCGGCCGTTCTTTTCACGGTAGAAAATGTTTTCGCCGCGTCTGACGAGATCGGCGTGCAGGAGGTTCTGCCACGCGAGGTGCATGTGAACGACGAAGTCAGCGAAGCTTCGGCGATCCCCCGGCCGATTGTAGAAATCGACGGCAACGCACGCTTGCCGCCGCGCCTCCTGCATCGTGTGCCACCATTTCTGTCTTGGGGGCATTACTTTTCTCCCCGACGCTCAGCCGTGCCTGGTGGTGTTGCCCAGCTCATTTCTTGAAGTAGTCCAAGTAGGATTCGACCTCTTGCGTCTTCTCAGGACAGAAGTACGCGACTGTTAGGCGGACGCCCTCAATGCCGCCGCCTGTCTCGTTGCCGCCGATAGAGCGTACTGATACGCCGAGACCGGTGCCGGTCTGGTCACAGATTTCTTTTTCCATGTACTCGCCGAAGCTCTTGACACTGTCGGGAACGACGCCGAGGGCGGCGAGGTCTGCCTCGTACGAGCCGGTCGTCGCAATTGGTGAGGGTGTCGGAGTTGCCTTCACTGTCACTGTTTTTGTAACCGTCGGCTTCGGTGAGGCCGAGGGCGTTGCTGAGGTCGCAACTGTCTCTGCTCCGCTACAGCCGGACACAAGCGTGATGAGTAATAGAGCCGCGCCGCTCATGGCCTGCTTTTTCAAGGTTCCCCCAATATCGAACAAAGTCGTTTCTGCACCTTATCTGGGAAACGCAAAAAGACCGCCTCGCGGCCTAGGATATGGTTCCTGGGCTCGGGGATAGGGCAGCTCTGTAGAGGGATCCAACCGCGCTACTGGCGAAGTCCCTCGGCGTGCGGGAGGTCCCGAGGTCGCGCGGGCAGGATGACTAGAGCCAGGACAGTCGTCTTGAGCGTGGCGTTTTCCCAATGTTCTTGAGTTCGCGGGCCATGCCAATGACGGCCCGGGCTGCCGGTTGTGTCGTGCTGCAGGAGCACAAGGAGTCCGCCGCTAGCACCTTCCGGGTCGACGCACCGGACTTCGCTGAATGGCAGGCGGCTTCCCACCAGATCGGGGACGAATTCTGAAGTCATGCTGTTCGCCGCTGTGGGGACATGAACAATTATCCGCGGGGTGGTCCCGCCGGACTCCAAGAAGCATGGAGGCGGGTGTCGTGGCCCCTGAATCTGAAGACGTATCGAGCGCTGTGGCGGCAGGTGCTGCGCCGGACCGGAGTGAATCTGGCAACTCCCGCATGACGCCGGAAGAGCGCATCTCCGCCTTGACGGATGGCCTCCACAAAATCCTGGAAAAGGCTGTTGAATCTCCGTCGCAGTGGCAGGTGCTGTTGGATGCCTCGGCAACGTTGTGGCGTTACTCGGGCGGCAACGTTGCCCTACTCAAGATGCAGATGGCCCAGCGCGGTACCGACGACCCCACCCTGGTGGCCGGGTACAAGGAATGGGCCCGCCACGGCCGTACGGTGCTGAGAGGTGAGCATGCACTCTGGGTGATAGCTCCCCGCACAGCCCGACTCCAGCAGGTCACTCTTCCTGACGGTACCCGGCAACGGATCCCTGCGGGTGAGCGTGTGCCCCATGGCGCCGTCGACGATGGAAAGAAGACGGTCATCAAAGGCTGGCGAGGCCAGGCAGTCTTCGACGTCTCACAAACGCAGGGCACACCGCTGCTCGTTCCCCGCGGTGACGCCGAGTCTGTAGTGGACGTGGCTGAGCTGTGCGGATCTCTTGCCACGGTGGCGGGCAGCCATGGCTTCAGTGTCGATGTGACAGACGCCCAGTATGGCCTTACGAGCGGCTTTACAGATTTCACCCACCGCCAGGTACAGGTCGGCGCCTGGCTCAGCCCAGAAGAGCGTGCAGCTGTCCTTGCACACGAACTCGGACATGTGCTGCTTCATGGTCCCGACGATGGGGTCGGCCGGCTGTATGGGAGCAGCGCAGACCATCGGGGGCTGGCTGAGGTGGAGGCCGAATCCGTGGCTTACACGGTGCTTAAGGCCCATGGGATCGACCGCGGACCTCAGTCCGCAACGTATCTCGCCGGATGGGCTGACGCCGTCGTTGACGCGGAGAAAGACGCGATGGCCCACGACGCCGGCAGTAGGCTTCCGGCGTCCCGTGCAGATATTGCGAAGTCAGTATTAGGAAGGGTCACTGCTGCCAGTAAGGGAATTCTCGAAATCACGCATCCGCCGGGATTCGGCGGCAAGATCACCAGCGCCGACGCGGACCCACGGTTGAGCCCGGCGGCGTCCTACGCAGGCGTTGGACAACTTTTGCGGTCCGTTGACGGACCTGTGATGGCCGGACCGTGAGGCCAACTGGCACTAATTTGTCCGGCGGGAAAGTCCCGCCGGCTTTGGAAAGGACAAGAACCATGGGCACTAAGATCCCGATCAACATCGCCGGCAACCTGGTTGCCGATCCCGAACTGAGCGTCGGCGAAAGCGGAGTGGCTCACGCTAAGCTTCGCGTCGCCGTCAACCAGCGCATCCAGGGCGCGGACGGCACTTGGCAGGACGGAGAGCCCGTCTTCCACAATGTCTCTGCATTCCGTGCGCTGGCCGAGAACTCGGCGAGTTCACTGCGAAAGGGCGACCCGGTTACTGTGGCGGGCGAGCTGGAATTCCGCTCGTACGAGAAGGATGGCGAACGCCGCGAAGCCCGACGCATTGTCGCCGACACCATTGGACCGGATCTCCGCTTCGGCACCGCGGTGTACCAGCGCATGTCGCATGCGCCAGTTGCAGCTCCGGATGCTGAAGTACATACGCACCTTGAAGCGCCCGTCGCAGCAGACGCGGCTACGCCGGCATACAACGTCAGTTCGAAGAGCCCAGTGGTGGTGCCCCCTTTCGGGGTAGCCGCGGGGAGTGAGATGAGTTTCTGAGGCAGAGGGGCCGTCCGCGTGGCGGGCGTGAGGCGTTGCCTAAGCGGGTTGGTGAGCAAACCAACTCGCTTCTCCGCGTAACGAGCGCCGGAGTGCCTTGGCCGCTCGTTTGAGGAAGTACACGCTAGAAGCACGACTTTCGTCGTCGCCGAGGGTGCGTGCACGTTAACTCCACCGACGATGGGCAAAGACATCAGAAGCGTGTAACCGGATGTGCTCCTTCTCCGGGGCGCCGCGTGCTAGCGGAGCCCTAGCGACCCGCCCCCGATGGAGCTCTTGTCATCTTTCCGCCAGCGATGGAGCTCAGGTCAGTAGTAGAACATCTGCAGTCCCTCGAACCTATAAAGTCGGGGTCCCACGTCCCGGTGCTTCCGAGTCAATAATTTCCCTTGCCTCTTTCCTGAGACAGACGAGGCAGGAAAGGAGGAGCACGACGGGTGCTCGGATCCGCGAGTTGAGGCTCGCGCAAAATCTCAGTCAAGAAGCACTTGCTCTGGAATCCGGGCTTAGCCGAAACATGATCATCGGCATTGAGTGGGGGAAGAAGAGTGTCGCCTACGAGCGCCTGTGGGACGTGGCTGACGTGCTTGGTGTTTCCGTGGCTGAGCTCCTTGCAGATTCAGCAGCACCGCCGGAGCGGAATCCGTACCGGGGTGGACGGCGAGCAATGGGGGCCAAAACCTAAAGGGACGCGTCTGCCGTTCGCGGCTTACCACTACCCTTGGGCCTCCAGGTATTCCAACCAGGGACGGCTGTATTGATGGCGGCAACCATTTCGTCGGTCATTCGTCCGTTGAGGGCGTTTTGTCGCTGAGCGTGAAGCCAAACGCCCAACTGACGTTCTGTTGAGTCGGTGAAGTTCCGATACGAGGGCCATCGGTCCGACGTGGTCATGAACGCCGCGAGAGCGTTTAGGCGCCCATGCCAGTTGGCCATGTCGCGCTGAACTCGGGCTGACCTGCTCCAATCGCCGGCGTCGTCGAGTCGAGCCTTCCGTTCATGATCCAATTTTCCTTTGAGTAGGGCGTATCGCTGTCGGGCCAGCCACCTTCCTAGGGAAGCCTCCACATGATCGGACACCTGTATGTAAGGCATCCTGCCGTTTGAGGATATGAACTCCATGAGCTCTTGATGTCGCTCGCACCATTTGACGGGAATGACCGGAGGCTGGAAAGGTACGTGGTCCGTGTGTTGGGCTGCGAGTGTAGGGTCGCGACGCTTGCTCCAGGCTAGGACTCGCACCACACGATCGACCGGTACATCACACAGCTTCGCTATGACTGTGGCAGTCAAGCCGCTGCGATACATCAGCGTCCATTCGTCAGAGCTCATGCCCCGCTTCACCTGCTGCAGAGCTTTTGGCGTCGACCTCTCCCGACGCTATCCGCATGGCTGTCTGCTCGTACGCGTCAATGATGTATTTCTCAAAATCTCTGACGCCGATACGCCACAGGTGACGTCCCCCTAATTGAAATCCCCTTAGCTCACCAGATTTTAGAAGCGATCTTACTTGGGGCAACCCCACATTGAGTTCCTCTGCCACCTGTTCTATGGTCAGGAATCGGTGATTGGGCGTCTTCTCTGATGACATGGCTCAATTGTATGGAGCCGAGATCGGCACAAGCGGGATCATCCTAATTCTGAATGTGCTCACAATCGCAAGGCCTTAGAGGCTTAGCGTTGGATCCCCCAGCGGGAAATGGGGACAACGGTGCGGAGCGGCCTACCTAGACTCCCAAACCCGCGCCGTTGTCATTTAGGCCGCGGGCACTCGGCAATGAAAGTTTTACAACCGGTTCAATCAGGAAACGGCAATCACGACCGGGGGCGTTGCTGCGCGCGCAAGTGGTCCCACCCCCACCCCTAAGCGGTGGACGAAATACTAAGAGGTCGAACCGTGAAGCTGACCGGCGTCACCCTGGGAAAAGCAAACCAGCCCTCGCGATGAAACAGGGTGAGGGACGGGACATCTCTGTCCAGATGTTTGAGCATCTGGAGGACATGGCGGTCAGTCACGGGCAGGCCGTCGCCCGCGCGTAGCGTGAAGCTCGCGATCTTCTGCCCTCTGGCGCAGAACACGAAACGGAAATTGACAGTGGGAAACTCCGACTCCAGCTCTTTCTGGAGTTCGGGGAGGATGACCACAAGGACGCGAGCCATGTCGTCCCATTGGCGGTGTGGTTCGATGTGGTCTGCCAGTAGGGTGACGGCTACTCGTGGCATGAGACTGCGGCGTTTGAGTGCCGCCACCCTCCCATGCCAAGCCATCAGGAACTTTGCCAACTGGATGGTGATGCCGATCGGCTTCATGAATTGGAAGACGGCCGCCACCGTTCCCACCCCAGGGCCGCCTGCGGCCGCTCCAATGCCCACTGGGATCGCCTTCTGGCACGTTATCCCAGCGCGCTGCAGAAACTCTTGGACATGGACCGACATCGCGTCCCCGTCGGGCCGCGCGAGCGAGTTGAATTCCACCCTTACATCGACCCCCACAATGTCGTCGGGCACATCGACGTAATCCGGCCGTCGCCGTCGATCCATTCGCTCTTGCTCGCTGTAGGTCACTGCGGTCGCTTCCCCATCGCCATTGGAGTCACCTGTGAAGCAGGGGACGGCTGTCAGGTTACAGGGCGGAGCCTCTTGAGACCCACGTTTGCGAGACACAGAGTTCCGCAATCGTTAGTTCCATGGCCCCGATAGGGGATCCTCTATCGGGTAATGGCCACCCTAGGGCAATCCCCTTCAGAGGCCACGGGCTGTGCCTGGTGCTGTGGACGGATCAGCATCGGCCCGATGTATGCGTATCGTCTCGGAGCTAATCGACCCTAACGAAATTGCGGGGCTGTCTATCATCCGCGAGTCGCGACTTCACCACGTCCATCGCGATACCAAGCTCCAGTGCGACCCAAGCTCGTACGACCATGACGCTTTCAGCCCACGAGTTCATCACATCGGCTTCATCGGGCAGGGTCCGGTTTGCGTGTTTCAAAGCGTTGTATGTGGCCACGGTCTGATTTGCCCACGTGGGGCCATCGAACGGGAGACAATCGCCCAAGTCAGCGAGTATCCGTTCAAAGCGTGATTGTAACGTGGCGAAGGAAGCCTTCTTGGCTTCTATACCGTCGCGAATCATCAGTAGGTACCCCAATGCCTCGACGCCCGGCCCGGTGTGGGCTAGGCGCGTCTGAGGGGTGGTGTTTTGGAGATCAATGCTCGTGATCACTGGGTCGAGAGCTCGGGCGAACTTGTTCCGCAGAGTAACCCAGCGGCCGATGCCTTCGAGACCGATGTCCTGATACTGCAACAGATGCGGGTGATAGTTCTGCGGTGCAGGCTTGCGCTCGTCATCCGAAACGACGACCTCGCGCCACTGTTCTCCGTGGGACTTGCCGTCCAGAGTGGTCATGGGGTCGTCTTCGCGGAGCGCACGTACCGCGACACAGGATTCGTCGCGCCACCTCGATACGACGAGCAGGTCACGAATCGCCCGGTGGAGTTGCATGTGAACATCCCAGTCCAGCGGCTCTACGCTGCGCGTGGTGCACCTCAGATGGTCAAGAAGCACCCGGCGATCTTGGCTCGTCTCGGGAACCACTCCCCAACCTGATCTAAAGTCGAGGGTCATCCCCGAGTGCTCGCCCGCCTTCAACGTCCTAGTTTCGAGAGAACTCAGAATGACTCCGTGACTTCCGTCTTCCCATTCGCGTCGCTCTTCCCAAGAAGTGACTCCCAGCCACTCACGAAGTCCGGATATCTCGGTCTGCAGCCCGTGGGGTCGGTCGAACTCCTTGTCTTCTTCGACACCCATAATTGCCGCTCGAGCCCATAGTGTTCCGCTTCCGGGTCCCCCGACATTCGCATGAAATCCACGCGCCCGACACCGGATCAAAAGCACGGTCCCGTGGGAATCGTGAAACAGCACGCGTTTCGGTACAGGCTTCGCCTGTACCTTGCGTTCCGCGCCCGACGAGAGGCTGCCGTTGCTCATGAACCAAGCCGCGTACGGCACTTCCGGGTTTGACCACGCCACTGTAACGCCGATGCCTGAATCGGATCGTTCGAGGGTCACCTTGACGCCGGGCGTGTCCTCATATGTGTCATAGAAGTCGCCGCTACGGCGTGTCCCCTTCACCAGCTCGTTCGGCACGAATTCTCCCTATTTCATCGCATGCTGGTCTCAAACTAGCAGCGGGTTGTCCAGTAGTAGTGCCGGTTGCATTTCTTGGGGGATTGGCGGCCGATACTCGAGGCGATATTCTCATGCGAACGATAGACACCAAAATCCAAGCCTTGCAGTGGTTCGCTGCGGAACTGGATGCCCGCTCTTCCCCACGCGAACAAATGCAGGGCGCTCCGAGCTGGCCATCCGAACGACTGCGCCTGTCAGTTGCCGGCGCCGGTGTCCCATTCTTGTCCGAAGGTTCCGGAGGGGCGTCCCGTTATTTGCTCCCGTTTCCAGGCCGCAGTCTCGTAGCGCGAGGTCCGGCCTGTCATGAACGTCTCCGGGGGTGAGGCATGTCCGCGTAATTCGAATTGGCTGACCGCGGTCGTCAGCATCCGGCGGTAATCCTCGATGGCGACATACTCGGCTGGGAAATCTGCGTGGGCCATGTTGCAGAAAAGATGGGCAAGCACGACGTTGCCCCACACTTCTAAGTGAGACGCATTATATTTTGGAGCATAGCGTCGAAGTGGCGAGACGTGATCCTGACTGGCCATGGCAGGATGGCCATTGCGAAGATGGATGTCTACGGTTAGCCCGCAGACTTGGCAGATATTTCCATCCCGTCGCCACAGCGTCAGCGCGACTTTACGTCGGTTTGAAGGCAGCCTGTCATGGTCTGGCGGCCAATCCCATGCCGCCCAGAGCTCGTCGGTCATTTGAGCGTTCGGTATCAGGAGTTCGGGCGGGTCCTCCCATGGCTTGTACGGGTATTTTTTCCGTGGAGTCTTTCGCCGGGGGCCGCCAGCCGAAGGAGGTAAGACCGCCAGATGATCTGCTGTCAGTTCAAAAAATTTCGGTGGCTGATGCCCATCGGACTCCGTCATTTTCGCGCCCCCTTAGGTCGAATCCTGTTGCAACCATTGGCCTCAATGTAATGCCGATATTGGAAGTTAGGCCGCCATGATGACCCCGGCGACTTCCCAACCCGTTCAAGCAGGGAGCCGCTATCACGACCGGGAGACGGCGGACATGCCTTAAGGGGTTACCCCCCACCTGACCTGTGCAGGCGAGACATTCAGTCACCCGAAGGGGCGGTTCCTGCAGCACCACCAAAGTGATTCAGGGAAGGTGCTGGCCCCATTCGTTCCACCCGGAGGCGTCCCGCCATGTGCCACCTCGCTCCAGGCTCGCGGCCACATCCGCGCTGTAAATTGCATGCAAGGGCCAGTGGCGCATCTCGCCTTCTGATGAACCCCCTAGACCGGCCAGTCGAAAGTAATCTGCCAGCGGGCGAGTCGAGGGATCCTCCCAAGCCAACTGTTGCAGGATCGTCGCGATTGCAGCCGCGACGGGGTTAGATTTTGACATGTCGGATTCAGGCCCAGGTCGTGAGTAGCTGGTGCTGGCGCCACCCTCCTCACCAAACCCGTAGATGTCACGGTAGGTTGGCCACTCATTACCGAACAGAGCGCGCCCCAGATACGGAATTTTCGTCAGCGTCCAACAAGCAAGATCGGCCACACAGACAAGGTCCACCAAGTTACGGGGGTGCTCAGCTGCTTTGTGCAGTTCGCGAAGAACGCCATCAACGTTTCCTATTGGGGTGGAGGCCTTTCCCTTCCAGGAATGGCTATGGGCAAGAATCCCGTACGTGGGAGTACCCGTCAGTTCCCGGTAGGGGGAGGACGTCCGCTCACCCGAAAGGCTTCGCAGAACCACCGCGGTAGCGGCAGCTTCGCGAAGGTGGTGGCTCTTCAACGTCGTCTTGCATTCGAAGGCTGCGGCTACTCCGTGGACAAGGTAAACCTTCTTGTTCAAAAGACGAGACGGGTAACCAGGCCGCAGCACCAACAGATCGATTTGAGGGCTTGCTCGGCCGTCAATTCCAAGCACCCGCCCCTTGGTCACGATTTTGTACGATTCAGGCAACCATGCGCGAAGAAGCCCCGCCCAATTTTCTTCACCCTCATCGCCTGCGGTGCCGGGATCCTCCGTCGCCCTCGCGAAGATCCGTTCATACTCTGACGCGATCTCAACCAGGTCCTGGCGTAGAAAGGTCAGTAGTTCGTGCTCACGGGCCGACTTTTCCACAACTTCGTTAGCATTTTCGGTTTCAGGCTCTGCTTCATCGCTCATTCGAATGATCATAGTCATCAAGGGTGCACGGCTTCCAAGCAGTGCCGAGTTCTGGATTGTGGAAGCACCGGCACATGTCGGGCTGCGCGCCCTTCCCGCCCGCCGACTCCAGCTCTGGGCAATTTTATCTTCTCAAAACGATGGTTAGGCATTTGCATCCGGGGGGTCTGGAGGTGCGCGCAACTCCATCTCGTTGCGTTCACGCCTTGCAGCGACAGCTAGGGGCGTCATTACAGCGACTATGAGCAAGCCAAAGATGACCATGGAGGGCCAGAAGCCGATCCAATTCCTTGTGAGTGATGATCCGATCATCGCGACCCAGAAGAGCGAGAAACCGGTCCACAGAAGCCGTTTCAATTTTGGTGTGCGGTTTCCCTCGATGTGCTCATGGCTCACCCTACCGATTCCGATTCTCAAAAACGATCGTTACTTGAGCGTGAGAATGCCAGTCGGCCGCGGGGTGGCTGGTTGTCAGTTTCAGAAGGCGTCTGCACTGGATCCCGCGGAAGTACGGGACTTGTGCAGGCGACTCCTGACACGGAGGTGCTCGAAGTCGTCTGCACCAGCCGTCGTTTTTGTTCGAAGTCGCGTGCACCAAACATCACTCTGTCTGAAGTCGCCTGCACGAACCGCCACGAACGCTGGGCTCTTTAGGCGTTCTGCTGGTTCTCGGCGGTCAACGTCTCTAGTGGACGAGGTGGCAGATAACGGTAGAGGCTGGAGCGGGTGATACCCGTGGCTTTGACGATCTCGGAGATGGACTGATCCTCCTGGTCACGAAGGTGTGCGGCGTAGGCGAGCTTCGCTGGATCGACCACGCTGGGCCGGCCGATCCTTTTTCCCTTAGCAGAAGCAACAGCACGCGCGTGGGCTGCGCGTTCGATCGCGTAGGTTCGTTCCATCTGGCCGAAGAGTGCGAGCATCACGACCGCCAACTGCGACATGGGATCCTCCGGATTGGCGGAGTCAACCCGGATCGGGTCAGCCAGGTTCCGGACTCCGACGCCGCGGCCTGCCAGGTCGTGGATGAGGTTCAGAGTGTCCCGGACGGTGCGGCCCAGCCGATCCAGGGTATGCACCACGATCACGTCCCCCTCGCGGGCCTGGTCGAGTGCTTCATGAAGTCCGGGCCGGTTTGTGGTGGATCCGGACTTCTTGTCCACGTAGATGTGCCGGGGAGGGATGCCCTCGCCGCGTAGTGCTTCTATCTGCCGGTCGAGGTCCTGTTTCGCGGTCGAGACGCGGGCGTACCCAATTTCCATGGCACCACTGTACCGATACTTATCCTGCACGCGCCGCAGGGGACGTCAAAAAGAAGATAGTTTTGGAACGAAATGTCGTGGCGTGTCGCAACTCTTCGAAGACCCCAACCTCGGGCGTTCCACTTCCTAGGAACTGGAACACAGATAATGGGGATCTCCGACCGGCCCTGCGGGCCCATTCACTCCCGGGACCGATGGGGGATGCATGCTGTGCCAACGGGCAGCTCTGGCTGCCCACGGAGCTCAGAGCTATCCTTGGACGACCGACTGACAGTTGGTACTAGGAGGCCGAGAAACGTGACTCTCTATTTCCAAGGTGCGGTGAACTTCGACTTGGCATTCCTTGCAGGCGGGTCACCTTCCGCCGAGTTCACCACTTTGCACAACGAGCCAGTCTGGAAGGTGACTTCCATAAGTGGGTCAGCACCCGCTGGCGTGGCTCGGATTCAGGAAATGATAAACGTCTCTGAAGATGTTGTGATCATCCCGGTCCCGTCGACATTTGTTGTACCGGGATTGGGGGTTGCGATCCATGACAGAGGAGGAGGCGCTACCGGCTCGTCTCCTGCAAATCCTCCCCTGTGGGTGGCATGGATCGATGCGGGAAACTGCTTCGGGAAGGGTTACTACGTATATGCCAACCGCTGGCAAACGATCGCGAATTACTCCTGGATAATACTCGGGCACGAGCTTGCCCACGTGTCGCACCACATCCACGGGATTCAGACTAGCGAGTATCTCGCCACCGTTGCGGAGAATGCCCATCGAACAGAATTGGGACTCCCGCTACGCAGCGTCACGAAGTACGCAGGGGGTTGTGGCACACCGTCTGGCTGGGTTCCTCCGTGGTTGGCACCGGCTGCGGACTGGGTCGACCAAGTCCTTGAATGGACGTCGCCAAGAAAACGCGAGCAGCTTCCTCCTGAGGAGCCGGTTCGTATACCCGATGAGCTCTTCCGTAGGCGCGAGACTGGTGAATAGGACCCTGTGGACGCTCAAACCTAACCCTGCCAACGCACAAATCCGCACCATTGAAGTGTCTACGCCGCGGATGGCCACGAGATCGAACCCTTCACGCCGCTACTATCGCGCTGACTCTGTTGGTGAATAGGACCCTGTGGACGCTCAAACGTAACCCTGCCAAGGGCCCAAATCCCCCCAAGACACCGATCCTTGGGCGACCGCTGACAGTGGGCGCCCAGGAGGCCAAGACAGGTAGCTCTCTACTCTCAAGGGTTTTGGTTCCGACCTGAATTCACTCTCGCACGCGGCCACCGGTTAGGCGGTCGCCACGAACAACGCCGCAGCGATGTGATTTAGGAGCGAACTCGAGAACAAAACTGCGGGGAGGGCAGCCGCGAAAGCAAAGAGAAAGCCGTTCAATCTCATGACGGCAGCCGTTCCTATATGAAAGATGAGGGCACCACTCAGCACCAGATAGACATAAGGTGGGCCGGCCAGTGCTAATAACGGAAAGCTGCACTCAAGTGCAATTACTCCCCAGCACGACAAGCGTGCAATCATGGGGTGACGCTGCAGCAAACGATAAATTCTATCGCTGCCATACGACTGCGTGCTCATGATCCCAATGAGCGCATCGCCAGAGCGCCACGTTTTTGATACTAACTTGTAGAACCCTGAAACCGCATACGCTAAAAGAGATTGTGCAGCAATGAAACCTAGCGCAATGACGGCGACTATCGACTGGGGATCAAAGCTGGCAAAGGTTAGAGCCCCAAAGATCACCAGGTACATTTGATGTGACCCGTCCAAACCGTAGGGGCTTCTTACGCTCAGGACCAGAAGGGTCACAAAAAGAACAAAAATAGGAAGTGTAAATAGATGCCCGCTGGCAGCACCGACGAGGGTGACAGCGCCGGCTACCAGGCGCAAATAGACCAACTTCCGGAAATGGCCGAAGGCCATGATGATGTTGATCAGGAATCCTGACGCTCCCCGAACCATCCAGTATTTTCTATTTCTGGAGGTCTCCCAACTCAAAAGACCGGAATTCCTAAAAGGCTGAGAATATTTTAAGTCCTCCCCCGCTATTATGATCGCACCAAGAGACGCGACTATAGTCACAATTAGAAGGACCTGAAAGCACGGACTAATTGCGCTCTGGAGTTGCCACATTCACTGATCCCACAAAACGAGTGAGACGCCATCTATTGAATGCAGTCCCGACACAAATAGCACGGCTGGATCCGGGTTTCTCCGTGACGTGGATACTATGACAAATTGTCTCCTGCTAGCGAATGGAGTCCGCCCCAACTCAGACACATAGTTCAGAATCGTCAGGTACGGCACCGTCAGTTCAATTGTGTTTGGCGACTCACGAAAAGCGGACGAAGATGCAATAGCGGTCAATTCCTGAGAAACATCAAATAGCGCTTTTCTTTGTCGCTGTCCGGGATTCCATACGAAGTCATACCACACCCGATTTTTATGCGAGCATACTTCGTGCCACGGCGTGACGTGGCCATTAGGGGAAACATCTCGCACAAGTATATGAAAATCAATAACACCTGGTTCCGGAGCGAAGAAGCTCCATGAAGGAATTATTGGCGCTAGCAATGCTGATGCCGGCCGCAAAGGCTTCTTAAGTGGAAGCGCGGCGATCAATGTCGTGACAAACCAGAGCGCAAGTACGAATGCAGTGACCAGAACCAGCATGGCGAGTCTCACAGCTCGTTCTCTGGCGTCACATTCTTTCGTAGATTTCCCGGCGCATTGCCAGAAGTTCTCGTGCTGAAGCATCTGCGCCGAGTCGATCTACTTGCTCCTTATTCAGTTTGGCGCTAACCATCTCCTGCTCGAGTTGAAGGCAAAGAGTGCCTAGAACTGTCATAATTGCAACCTCAAGGAGGATTGCAGGGAGTAAGTGGACTGGACCGCCGGCAGTAATATTTCGATACGTTTTGTCAGGCGGGACTGCAGCTAGTACGCTCCGCTCCAATTCAGAAAGGTGGGCGGCACGCTTAACGATCAGGTAGTCCATATCTGATCGCGTATCAACTTGCATCTGAGTGTATTGGCGCACTCTAAACTCGGCATCCGTTAGGTCTCCGCCATTTGTGGGGAAAAGGAGTGTACCGAATCCTACGTTCGTAGGCAGCCCAGCACCTACAGCTAGCAGCTTAGTTCCATACTCAAAGTCAAAGTATGCAGGAAGATCGATTAGTAAATCGATGGCCTGCTCCGTGGACATCGGAGCGCGCTCTGCAACTTCCTTTCGTCTCTGCTCATAGATTTCCTTAAGGCCGTTGGAGTCTTGTGCAGCTAGGCACTTCTCCAAAGCATTCAAGAATCCTTCACCTCGACGCTCGAATACCAACATGACTGTTCCAGCCGGTGGAGTGCCGCCGACGTCGGCATTAGCCTCAACCTGAAGTACTCGTGGGATGATCACCTCCGCCGATCTTCTCTCTTGGTCTCGGGAGAGCCGAGCAAGGTGCGATGCCAATCCTGGTTCATCCAACCGGGTCTGGGCCGTGTTACCCGTGCCGCGCGGCTCATTTTCCATCATCAGTGCCACCGCCATATCTTGGACTCGCATATCTGGATAGGAAAACGGCCCCCGCCACCACGCCCTCCGAACGCCAGTAGAGCACGGACCCCGGCACCTGTCTACCCCTGAGTCTGGGTTTCTACTCATCCCGCGAGCCTTTGTCACCGCAGCCCCCTCCTTATCTCAAAATTGGTTTTTCGAAACGGCATCGAAGGGTGCAGCCGTCTGGGTGCAGCCGACAATGAGTATCAAAGCGACGTCCCCATCCGCTCCCATTCGCCATTACTGGCCGTGACGTTCTTGGTGGCTCATTCCAAGGGACGGATTGGTTGCTCGGTTGACCACGGGCAGCGCCGGAGTTGTGCAGAGGACTCCGAACATTCCGTGCAGACGACTTCGGAAAATGACACTGGTCCCCGGAAATTAAGGGAAGTTGTGTCCTCATAACCCTTCGCATAAACTAATTCTCATAACACCGAAATTCATTGAGTAAATGAGAGTAGGGCGAGGGGATGGCCCTAGTTGGGTACATGCGAGTCAGCACGGCAGATCAGAACACGGACGGCCAGCGTGACGCGCTGACGGCCGCTGGAGTGAAGGATGACGCGAGGCATCTGTTTACGGATCACGGGGTAAGTGGAGCCAGGGCCCGCCGTCCCGGATTTGAAAGTGCCTGGCGTCGTTGCGGGACGGTGACACGCTGGTGGTCGCCAAGCTGGACCGCCTGGGGCGGTCACTGGGGAACCTGGTGCAACTGTTCCAGGAGCTTGGGGAACAGGGGATTGGTGTACGTGTGCTCGACAACCCGATGCTCAGCACAGACGGGAACAAGGCCCAGGCGAAGCTGATGCTGGGAATCTTCGGACCGCTGGCGGAGTATGAACGAGATTTGCTCCGCGAGAGAACAAACATCGGCCTTGCATCGGCACGTGCCCGCGGCCGCGTTGGCGGCCGGCCCCTGCTGCTCGACAGCCCCAAGGTGGCACGGGCGAAGGAATTGCACGCCGCTGGAGTCATGAGTCCTAAGGAGGTCGCGGATGCAGTTGGAGTATCAGTTGCCACGCTGTACCGGTATCTCAGTCGGTAGCGACGACACGGTTCCGGCGCGGAGCGGATTGTGTGATAGGGTTTGTCAAGTCTGTTTAGGAACGAGCACTTCTGGTGCCGCTGGTTCGCGACCAATCGTTTCACAGAACGGGGAGATCCGGTTCGAGTCCAGGCGAGTTCGTCTCGTAGCTTAAATGGCCAGAGTCCTTGGTGGCTTAGGTCAGTGGCAAAGCCCTCGCTTTAAATTAAATTATGTGCATTAACAAATAGTGGCCCGTTCTTCGGGCCATTATTTGTTTAAGCGATGGTTTCAATTTCTGTCTTAGTGAAGTTGAGGGGCGCGTAGTACATTCGGGCGAAGCCACCGAGGCTCTTTAGACGTTGCTGCGGGTTGCCCTTGAACGCTACAGATGTAAGCCAGTCTTCCTTCAAAATTTTGAGCCACGTTTGGCGGGCGAGCGCTGTTTGCAGGACGATATTCGCCTCATCCGCAAGGCGCTTGGTCACGGCGAGGGAACCAATGAGCTCAGGCAGACCGAGCCGCACGTCGTCGCCGCTCGAAAAGATGGGGGCCGCGTGGCCAGTTATTTGTGTCCACGTAGTCTTTGCCTGCGCAGAGATTGTAGAGGCGCGGTTTCGGAGAACATTGTCTGCACGTCCACCATTGTGGATGTGCGTGTTGCGCATGACCCGAACAAGGTGGAACAGCTCTGTTAGCTCCGGAGGGAACTTGGCGCCCGTGGATGACTCGAACTTTGAATGCATATTGCTGGCCTTAGCGCCGTCAAGACCGGGGACCCTCATGTTGGCCTCCGCGTTTACCATCTTGAGCATCCCGACAATAAGGTCCTCGTGAAGTCCCAATACGAACGGCACCGCCATTATTCCGAGCAGGGGCTCGGCGTCAGAGAGAACGTCGCGAGCCGTATCAGCCACATGGTCAAATCGACGGATGTGTTCAACTGTGGGAAACATTTTGGAAAGCGTCACGGTGGACCCAGCTGTTAGCTCTAGCGTGGCCGCAGCTAACTTGGACCCGACAAGCAGGCCCATCATGGTGTCGTTTGTTTGAATGCGTTGTTTCTCGTGACTGCGGTAGCTAGGGTAGTTGATCGTCCTCATTTGTTCCTGATCTTTCGGCAAAGGTATTTTGCAGTGCAGCCGTCTCGGCAGCTGGAGAGAATCCTGGCCCTTGTTTCAGAAGGCGTGCGTGTCTTTGCCGGTGAAGATAAAGAAGGACTGTCCTTCCCCTTCCCTCCAAACTGCATCCACGTCGTATTCAACGAGCAGGTTAAGTAGGTCCTCTTGAGGCCTTGCAGGCAGCAATAAGCGGCAGCGCTTGTTGGTAACGTAACGGCGGTAGTCGAGCAACTGACCCAGGCCGGCCCTAACACTATTCCGCGTCGCATCAGCCTTCGCCTCGTAAAGCACGCCGTTTGTCTTGTCATGAACGTCAGTGAAGAGTGGGGTGCTGCTGCCTTTGGGATAGACCTTGTGACGGTTTACTTCACTTCCCCTCGACTCCAGCAGGCCTCGAAAGGAGTTCACAAGGGACAGCTCACGTTTCTGAGCAATTGTTGCCGCGGAGGCCGGCTGTTCAAAGGACTCGGTGGCGTGGTTTTCCATTGGCACCTCCGTGGCCGACCCGGCAGCTGTAGGTGTGAGGCTCTTGGTACTCACGTCCTCGGGACGCTTCAATACCTGTCCGACGGGCCTGAGATGAAATACGAACACTGTCCGCATAACGCCATCAGTACCCGGAGCGTCCTCAATCGAGTAGGGATGGTTGTCGTCAATCTCAAATTGGCCAAGGTAAATGCGTGTCAATCCGCCACTGCCCGGCGTTCTACCCACGACGCCAAAGAGCCGAAGCGCTTTTGCTAGCGATTTGTGATCCCGAGTCTGGAGATTCCCTTTTTGCATCTTTTGGGGGCCGATCCGGCCCATCCCCGTGTACGAGAAAATTTCGCCATCCGTTGACCAACCATCGAATTCATAGCCATTTTCACGGCCAACCTTAGGATCCGAGAAAATCAATACATTCGGTGATGTTGTGGGTGTCTCCATCCCTCCGTAGATGGTTCCCCCGTACATTGCTGCGATTTCGTCGCGCGTACCGGTCCATCCAACAGCTGTCCCCCAAGGTGTCTTCATAGGTAAACAGTATCGGGGGGGAAAGCGCGTGACAGCATCATGGGGGCCAGGGCGTGCTTGGAGGCGGCGTGCAAGGCTTCACAGGCCGCCTCCAAGGCCGCGTAGGAATCAGGATGGGCGCAAGGTAGGCACGTGAATAAGTTTCGCGCTTTTAGTGCCGCCACAGACCCCTGTCGCGGGCTATAGCTTGGGCATGGCACCTAGTTCTATGTCAGCTCGCCAACCGGTAGGAAGCAGTTGCCTGTTTCGTTAGCATGCCGCTTCTTGGCGCGAAGCAGATCATCCAACCTAAACCTGCCATCAAGAACGGTGAATAGGTCAACTCCGTCGATGGTAACGAACGGCGTAGATCGCGAGTACGTCTCCTTGAATCCAGCAGAAAAGCCGCTTGTACTCACGAACAGGCCCAACCCATTTTTGCCAGCACGCATGACTTTCGCCGCAAACACGTCAGCGGTCGACCTCTCGACGGGTGTCGCCGTCCACTTCGCCTCAACTATGTAGTCGTCGCTATCGAAGCTAATGGCTCCATCGATCTGGTCGGAGTCCACGATGTAACCCATCCGAGGCTCAAGATCGTAGGAGTCGAATAGGCGAGTGAGAAGTTTCTCAAATTGAATGCCCCGTCTTTGATGATTCGACTCAGCATGAAGGTCCAGGAACTCCTGTTTCAGAGCGGCTAAGTCCTGGGCGGCGCGCTGACGAAGTAGTGCCCTGGCTCGATAGTCCTCCGCCTCGGCCTGCATCCTGCGGGCCTCAATGTTGTCGGCTGCAAGCGGGGTGACGATCCTGGCGAGCCTTGCGACTGCATCCTTTGCTGCCACGAGAAGTTCTGGGCGGTCCTTGGCAGCGCGGACATTCGGGAAATCGTGGATGGCGCCGATCTCCAACATGAGGGAGAGCGTGAAGTCTCGGTACTTGAGCTCTTTGGCAGCAAGGCGGTCGACGAGTTCATGAGCAACGGCGCGCTTTGTGTCGTCGAAGGGGAGCCCACTCAGAAGGTCTGGAGCATCACGAAGACAAAGCTGAACATAGCGTTGCAGGGCCAACTTATGCCAGTAAATTTTGGCCAGGGCATCTGCCAGTGCCTCGTAGGCTTCGGCTGGCAGCGGCTTCAAAGACATCCTCGATGCGATCCATGGCCCAATCTTGCTGGTCGGGCCGGTGACGAAAAAGTGACGAACACGCAGGGAAACGACAGGAAATGCGGGGAACTCTCAGGAAGGTGGATTTGTCAATAGCCAGCGAAAAGACCCCCCAAAAACCTTGGTTTCTAGGGGGTCTATCCCGAGCCTCCTATCAGAATCGAACTGATGACCTTTTCATTACGAGTGAGACGATCACTAAGGCGGGTATAGCCTAACGATCCAGTACACGGCATGGATGAATCACCGACGATGGCGACGCTAAAGTCTGCACTCTCGCACTGCCGCCGGCTCAATACATACCTGACCCACGAATCGAGTGCATTTGGCTAGCTGGGGGCCTTAGCCCGTAGCCCTGAGCACGAGGAGAATCCTGACGGTTCAAGTCGTTCCTCGTCCCGAAGTTTGGGCTCCGGCCTTGATCAAGCCTTGCTGCCCGGTGCCCAGGCCAGGGAATTTGAAGCCCGTATGTAATAGGTTGCCGGCCATGGTGCGCCTGGCCGGACTTGTGCCGGATCCGGTGAGATAAGCAGTACCGATCCAGGCCAGATCGGCTCCGGCAGAGCTTCGATCCATGCGCGCTGAACGTAGTCGAAGCGGTTCCACTTGATGGTGATCCAAGAGCCCGTGGGTTCAAGTGCGTCAACGCTCAGAACTGTAACCTCCGCCGTGGTGCCACTGCTTCGCTTCATGTCATCAAAGTGATGCCACTTTTCCTTAGCGTCAGCCATCCATGAACGCCGCCTACGTGCTCGGGCCGACCAGACCGCCCCGGCGGCTGCGGCCGCGAGGAGTGCCATGGCCCCGGTCAGTAGCAAGAACAAGTTGGCCGGCCCGTTGGCGGCCACGGTCCCGGCGAGATAGACGACGCACGCAACGATTGCCACGCTGCTCAGGATCAAAGCAGGCGTTGCAAGTTTCGGCTTCAGGACTGGGTTCGCATCCATGGATTACCTTCCCGACCAGTTTAGAGTTGCCAGCCGACATTGATAAGGCGGTTTTCCCAGAGCACCGGGTCATCAGTCCATGTGGGAGAGTCCACAGGGCTGGGGGCGGAGACACCTGCTTGCTCAATGAGTCGATCGATATTTACACGCTGCGCCCTTTGCTCCCACTCGTAATCTGCAGGAACTGGCCCCAGAACCAGGGGCGAATCGTCGATGCCCCACCGGTCCCTGTAGATGCCAATTCGGCGAAGCACACTTGTTGTCTCCTCTTGAGTGACGAACGGTCCCAAGGCCTCAAGGAGGTTCCGTTTCCATTCGGCGTCGCCCACCATCGCGGCCATGGTGACGTGGTCCATCCTGTGCTGGATCCGCTCCCGCACCTGGGTGATCATGTTGGCAAGGTCGGGACGAGCGGTGCCGAGTTCCTCGGTCAAGGGATCAATGCCAGCCGCGGGCATAGTGGACAGGAACTGCCGGAGCCGGGTGTGGACGACGGCAGTTGTGTCGTGAGCGGATGCGCTCGTATCCAGCGCGGCAGCGACAACCCGTTGGGCGCTCGGTCGGCTGATGCCAACTGATCTGCGCCATGCAGCTACAGCCGCACCCCACGAGGGCGATGTCTGAAGCTCCGAGGCCCTGCCCGGTGAGTCCGCCTCAAGGAAGTCCGTCAGATCCTCAACCGTTGCCAGCTGTGCGAGGTACTCGTACTCAGCACTGAGACGCTCCAGGCTGTCCGCTTTCGACTGCTCGGCATCACGGACTTCGTGAGCCGTCCGTTCGGCACCTTCGGCGGCAAGGACCTCGCCCAGGATCTGGCGCCACGAGGGTTGCAAAACGGGATCCATGGGCTCGTCATCCAAGGGATCGTTCTCGCTGACATACGCGTGGTTTCCAGCGCGTCCCCGCGTCATGCTCACGTACAACAGCTCACGGGTAAGCCGGCCTTGTGTCACCACCGTATGGCCGCTGTCCACGGTGACGCCCTGCGAGCGGTGGGCCGTCGTCGCATAACCCAGCTCAACGGAAGCCTCAACGTAGTCACGGCTCAAGCTAATCGTTGCGCCGGTGTCGCGGCGAACCGCGGTCAGCGAGCCGTCGCGCCTGCCTGTGCGGACGACGTCGAGCATGGTTCCGTTCCGGATGAAGTCACCGCCGCTGTCGGTTACAGCGCGGTCATTCTGGCGGGCAATGACAGTGTCGCCAGTGCCGGCATGAAGTCCGTCGCTGAGCGGTACCGAGTCTTCCGGATCCACGGCGCCTTGGACCACGCGGTCGGCCTGGGCGCGCTGGTTGAGCATGCCAACCGTGTCATTGTCCGCTGCGATGAGAATGGACGACTTGCCGGCGTGTATGTCGGCCTGCCATCTGAGGTACGCCTGGTCGACCATGTCGAGGTGGACCCCGTGTTCAATGCGCCCGTGGCTGTCGTAGTCAGCAATGGCACCGAAGTCCCCGGCACGAAGCTTCAGCGAGGCGTCTTGCTCCCAAGCCTCCTTGAACCGCCAAATCGTGTTCAGCCGCACCGTCTTGCCTTGCCGGTCCAGCCAGCCGAGGACACCGCCGGCGTCGATGGCGTCCAATTGCCCCGGGTCTCCCACCAGGAGCACCTTGGCTCCGGCATCCCGGGCCTGCTGTACCAGTGCGGACAGCTGCAGGGTGGACACCATGGAAGCCTCGTCGACGATGACCAGCTGGTTGGAGTGAAAACGCCACCGGTCCTGTTCCGCGGCAAGCCGTGTGGCTTTCTGGGCGAGGCGAGTGGCGTAGGGTCCCAAGGCGGCCCCCTGGTTGGTTAGCCGTTGCTCGGTGTCGAAGAACTGTGCAGCCCGGTTGCCGGCGCCCTGACCGACAGATTCGTAGAGCCACTTGGCTACATTCTCCGTGGCTAGGGCAAGCTCCCGACCAAGGACCTGGGCGCTCGCCGCCGCCGGCGCCAATCCGACTACGGTACCGGCGCCGAACGCAGCTTCCCAGGCGGCCTTGACCGCGCCGAGGGTTGTCGTCTTGCCGGTTCCGGCAGGACCGACGACGGCGTCGAGCCGGTTACCGCTGAGCAGCAGCTTTGCAGCAGCCGCGCGTTGGTCGCTGTGCAGATCGAGCCGACCACCGTGTTTGTAGCTCGCCAGTGACTCCATGGCGACGGCGGCGCTCATTGCCGGGCCGCCGTCGTCGTTCCTTGCTCCCAGGACGACATCCTCGTTGGCGAGAGTGGACGCGTCAGTGTAGAGACGGGAGCCGTGGAAGTCGAAGATGCTGTGGTCTGCGAAGCGGAGATCGGCCTGGGCGTTGGCGGGGAGGGTGTATCGGTACTCATTGAGTGGGACAGACTGGTCTTCGGCAGCAGTGGCGACGGCGCCGATCATGGTGTGGCGGTCCGCCGGTGTGTGGCAGCGGATTTCGGCGCAGACACGTTCGGCTTCGGCCAGCAGGTTCCACCGGTTCCAGGTGGCGCGCTTCGTGGCGACGCGCTCGCGGGTCAGTGACCCCACGGCGGCCACCCACTCTGGGGTGAAATCACCGGTGCGGAAAGGCGCTGTCCGGGACCGCCGGATTGCGTTGGCGAGGACGTCTCGGGGCTCGAAGCCTTTCGCCACAGCGCGTGCCCGCCATTGCTTTGCAAGCTGGTGGAGCGGCGCGACTAGTTCGGACTTGACGGTCCGGGTGGAAAGTGTTGCCTGCTGGCGGAGCTTGATGGTGGTTGTGGCGGTTGGGGGAGTGCCGTGACTCGCGGTCCATTCGGCCACCAGTCGGTTGGTTTCGAGATCGATGAGACGCGAACGGTTGGAGAATTCGCGGATCAGCGCATCGTCGACGCCGGTCAGTTGCTGGCTGGGGTTGTGCGTGTTCGCGGCCGGCACTCGGACATCCGTATCGGTGCCGAGGTTCCGGTGGAGGGCGTCGAAGAGGAGCCCGTTGTAGTGCTCGCTGGCGGCCACCGCCGCCTTGTACAGTGTCCGCGAATCGAGCGTGACCCATGCGCCGTCCGTGACGCGCTGGATGCGGTTGGCGATGACCATGTGCGTATGGAGCTGCGGATCCCCGGCCCGCGACTCCCAGTGATCGAAGGCAGCAGCGAGAGCTCCACGGGTGCCGAGGTGGGCGACACCGTTCCGGCCGGCCCTCGTGTGGATGACGTAGGTTTCCAGCCATTGCAGGGTGGCGCTGACGGCGTCGTGGTGCGTTTGGAGCATTTCGTTCTGGAGCCCGCGGGGGCTCAGCGCCCAGAGGACGGAGACGGATTTGGGGACGCTGAAAGTCAGGTCAAAGCCGACGACGGCGTGCCGCGTCTCTGTGCGGCCCTGGCTGTTTTGCACGATGGTGGGTTGGCCGTGGGGGCGGCCCAGAGTTTCGCCGGTGTCCGGGTGGGTAGCGTGATCGAAGATTGCCTTGGCGTCCGATTCCGTGACGACGTCTCCGGCGGTCCGGTTGATGCCGAGCACGCCGGACCCGAGCCAGCGGCCCTGCGGTGTTCCGGCTTTCATGTAGTACGTGGTCGCGTCGGCGGGGGTGATTGTCAGATCGTCCATCATGGTGGTCTTGAAGAGATACTTCAGGCCCGACTGAGCGGAGAGCCGGGCGATGGACATGGTCATTGGCTTTGGGTTTCTGGGTTCCGTTTGGTGGCCGTCCAGCCTCGACGGCGGAAGAGTGTCTTGGTGCTGTCGTGGAGCTCGACGTCGGTGGCTTGAGTCAAGGCCAGTAGCCTGCCGGCGAGGTGGACCAGGTCGTGGGCATCGGTTTGCTGGATATTTTGGAGTCGTGCCAGGTCGGCACGGAGGTTCCGAATGACTTCGCGCTGTTCGGCGGTCTCGGCTTCAAGTCGCTCGATGTCCAGAGCTTGAGCTCGGATTTGTTGGCGGAGGGAATCTTGGCCTTGTCGGCTGCTGGCCAGATCAGCAGCTAGCCGTACCCGTGCCGTACGGTGGGTCTCCATTGGGCCAGACTCCAAATCGAAACCCCGGCGACGAACTGCCGCAGCGGGAACCGGGCCCATTGCGGTAGCTGCGCGCCGCCGTCGTCGATCGCGTTGTCTGTTGGCACAGCGCGTGGAACAGAAGCGCTGAGACGAGCGCGACGGCGCGAAGCTCTCGCCACATTCCCCGCACATCTTTCCGCTCACGTTGGTTCATCTTTGATGGCTCTGGTTACGACATGACTTGCCGTGAGTCCGCGCTCACGGCGAATGCCTTGGATGCCAGAGGTGTGAGGGGGTGAGGGGGTGAGGGTGGAGGGAGGGGTTAGCAGCGGGGAGACGAACGGCCGTCGCCGACGGACGCAAGAGAGTTCTCAAGGGAGCGCTATGCACGCGTGGCCGCGATGGGTCTGATCCGAGCCAAGTGACGACGATTTTCGGGCCTGACACCAAGTCCGGAATGTTGGGCGTGGTAGCGCCGGCGCCGACCTGCCAAGGCTGTACGCCCGGGGTGTTTCGGCGATGGCCTCATTGATGGGGTTGCTGTGATGCCTAGCCTGTCCGGGTTTTTGCTGCGATGAATGGCTGCTCGAATTGATATTGCATTTCGAGGAGTCCGGTTGGTTCCATCTGCCCGAACAGGGCCAGTATGGACCCACGCCGCGCTCTTTGAGTTCGTGGACCATATTTAGGGTGTCCCGGACTGTGCGGCCAAGCCGGACCAGGGCGCGCACGATCAGGACATCAGCGTCCCGCGCGTGGGTCAGTGTTCCTAGGGTCCAGCGCGGGCGGTGGTGGCCCGCATCCTTGTCCACGAAGATGTGTTCGTTGTTGATGCCCGAGGCCGCCCCGGGCGGCGTCCAGCTGCCGGGCCAGATATTTGTTTCGCCGTCGAAACTCTCGCGCGTAGCCAATGTCCATGCCTGGAACCGTACCGAATGGTGTAGTTGTGACCGGTGATCGTGGCGAGAGTTTGGATAACTTACGGGAGAGCCAGGTTACGCGACATCCCGCGGATCCTGTTTCCACCTGGGAACCGCTGGAATGAACATTTCCGGCCTCCGCCGACTGCGTTAGGCCATCGCTGAGAGGACAGCTTGCGTTGCAGCGCCAGTCAGCTTTCCAAAATAAACATTGTGTTCGTCCGCAGTAAACGCTATGTTTACTGCAACAGATTGGATCATCGGATGGAAACTACTGACGCTTTACTGCTGGGCCGCCGAGTACGGGAGTTCCGTAAGATGCGGGGGCTCTCCATGAGGGAGCTGGCGCGGTTGGCAGGCGTCAGTGCCGGATTCATCAGCCAGATTGAAAACGGCCAAGCGAACGCGAGTCTGCAGACGGTGAGGGCTTTGGCCGATACTTTCGGGATTCAGTGGATGGAGCTGTTTGAGGCCAAGCCCGTGCACGGACGGGTCCTGAAGAAGGCGGACCGGCCCAAACTCGCCTCGAGCACCGCTGTGAGGCACTTCGGGATCACGCAGCCGCCCATCCGGGATGTGGAAGTTCTGGTCTCGGAGTACGAGCCAGGGGAAACCGTGGGAGATCCGAACTATACCCACGGTGACTCCCATGAAATTGTCGTCATCCTGCGTGGCTCATTCCGGTTCAGACTCCAGGATGATGAGTTCGATCTGGAACAGGGAGACAGCGTCGATTACCGCACGTCCACGCCCCACATGCTTACCAATACCGGCGACACGGTCGGTGAGGCCCTCTGGGTGGTCACGCCCCCTTCCGGCCAA
This sequence comes from Arthrobacter oryzae, assembly GCF_031454875.1. GTDB lineage: Bacteria > Actinomycetota > Actinomycetes > Actinomycetales > Micrococcaceae > Arthrobacter > Arthrobacter oryzae_D. Next base: position 139,079 of record NZ_JAVDRQ010000009.1, on the reverse strand, counting down.
CCCGCGGCTGAAAGCTACAACACTTAACTCTAAGCAAGGAGAAGTTGTGCAGAAGATTCCCGCCTTTCCCATATCAAAGCGGCTGGCTGCCAGTGCCGCCGCAATAGCACTTATGGCCGGCGCCCTGGCCGGTTGCGGTACCAGCTCCAGCGAAGGCACCGAGAAGATTCGTTTCGGATTGCCGACAATCATGGGAGCCAACAACTCACCGCTGGCAGTTGCCGAACACCTGGGTTACTTCAAAGAAGAAGGGCTCGAGGTTGAAATCATCAACACCAGTGATTCGGCATCCATTATCCAGGGAGTGTCTTCAGGTTCACTCGAAATAGGAAGCACTCCACCTGAACCACTGATGCAGGCCAAAACCAAGGGCGGCCCTGCCGGCGACGTCGTGTTGATGTACAACTACATCAGGAAGCAGACCGGCTCCATCGCAGTCCTTGACGAAAGTGACAAGAAATCCCTGGGCGATTTCAAGGGTGCGGTCATCGGCCAAGCGAATCTCGGAATCAGCAATCTTCTGCTGTCCAACGGCATCCTCAACAGCGCAGGACTCAAGCCTGATGCCGACTTCAAGAACCTCGCAGTCGGAACGGGCGCGGCCGCTCTGCAGGCACTGAAGTCCGGAAACGTGGATGCACTCTCATTGTGGGACACGGAGTACGCCGCATTCGAAGCCAACGGGAACAAGTTAAGGTACTTCACCATCCCGGATGTCGAAACCCTCTTTTCCACGACCTTTTTCTCCACACCCGGCTTCGTGAAAGACCACGAAAAGGCAGCGGCTGGCTTCGGCCGGGCCATGGCGAAGGCCACGCTGTTTACCTCGACCAACCCGGAGGCGGCCCTGAGGATCCTCTACAAGGCCTACCCCCAGACGGTGACGGCCGGCAAGAGTGTCGATGACCAGCTCAAGTCGGACCTGGTAAGCGTCGAGAGGCGTGTGAAGCTCTTGACGGCAGATGACCCGAGTGCGCAGAAGTCCTGGGGCAAATACGAGCCCGCGGCCGTGGCCGCCTGGACTGACTTTGCACTTTCGGCGGACATCATTTCCGCCCCGCTGGATCCCTCCGACCTCTACACCAACGCATTGGTGGAGAAGTACAACGACTTTGATTCCGAAAAAGTTGTCGCGGACGCAAACAACTGGAAAGGCGAGTAAACCATCATGACCGAGCTCACTTACACCGCTGGGGTGCCGGCATTTGATCACCATTCACATGCAGCGTACGTCCGCCCCGGCGAGGATATCCACGGTTTCGACGGTTACGAACGCGAGTACGCGATGGGCCACGTGGAAGCCAACATGCCTCATGAGGAGTACATCGCCTACATGGCGGCTACGGTTGCTCGTGACCACGAAACCGCGACGCGCATCGCCGAGAAGTTCCGGATCGAAGAACTCGTCCAGGAGAGCATCCGTTTCCAGTCAACAACTGTTCATGCGTCATCGCTAGCCGAGGGCTGTGAGTCCCTCTACGGCAGCAGGACCCGAGATGAAATGGCAACGATCAGCAGAAACCGACGTCGGGATGACTTTCTGGGCCTGTATGACCAGGCCCTGCACGCGTCCGACACCGTCGCGGTGCTAACGGACATCCCTTCCATCGACCACACGGTGTGGCCCCACAGCCGATACAAGGGAATCGCGCGGATCGATCCGTACTTCTTCCCGTTCGGCCATCCGGCCTACACGGAACGCGGGGCAGACACTCCAAGATTCCAACGGATCTTTTCCGCGGTGCTTGATGATCAACTGAGGCTCGGAGGGCTGAGCGAGCTTCCAACCAATTTTGATGACTACCTCACGTTCGTCCTTGACTCGTTGTCCCGGCGCCGGCAGGAGGGGTTTGTGGGCGTCAAAATCGCATCAGCATATGTCCGCACGCTGAGCTTCGAGCCCGTCTCCCTGAACGAGGCCCGCCTGGCATACGCAGCAATGGCCTCATCCGCAGAGCGGCCTGATGCGGCGTCGCACAAGATCTTGGCCGACTTCATGGCCTATGAAGTCGCCGCCCATGCATCTTCCCTCGGCATGCCCCTGCAGATCCATACCGGCATGGGTCATTCAGAACCCGGACTGAAACTAGCCAACGCCAACCCGCTCAACCTTGAGCGTTTCCTGGACACTCCCCGGCTGAACCAGCTGCGCGTGATCCTGATCCACGGCGGCTACCCGTACTCATCAATTCTGGCAGCGCTGTCGCAGGCACGGGGAAATGTCTTCGTGGACTTCTCCTGGATGCCGTACCTCCAGCAGCACTCCCTGCACAGGATGCTGCAGGAATGGCTGGAGGTCCTCCCGGCCAACAAGGTCATGTTCGGGACCGATACAGGGTCTCCGGAACTGCATGTCGCGGCAACCCGGCGTGCACGCGTCGCCCTTGATGCTGCCCTGAACAGCGGAACCAGCACCGGCTTATGGAGCGTTCGCCAGGCAGGGTGGCTTGCTGAGCGAGTGATGCATCAGAACCTTTGCGACGTCTACGGGATCACGCTATGAGCCAGACACTGATCGACATTTCCGGACTGAACAAAGTATTTCCCACGAAAACGGGGGACGTCCATGCACTCTCGGACGTCAACCTCACCATCGGCAAAGGCGAGTTCGTCTCACTCCTAGGCCCGAGCGGATGCGGTAAGACCACACTCCTGAAGATCCTCGCCGGCCTGGAGGACCACACGTCGGGGGAAGCGTCGATCGCGGGTGCGCCCATCACGAAACCCCGCGGAGACGTCGGCGTCGTCTTCCAGAAACCGACCCTGCTTCCCTGGAGGAACATCGAAGACAACGTCCTCCTTCCGATCGAACTTCACCGGAAGGTCACTCCGACGGATCGGGAGGCTGTAACTGCGCTCCTCGCAAAAGTGGGGCTTGAGGATTTCAGCCAGAAACACCCCGACGAGCTCTCCGGGGGAATGCAGCAGCGCGCCGCCATCTGCCGGGCTCTGGTTCACAACCCGGACGTCCTCCTCATGGATGAACCCTTCGGGGCACTCGATGCTATGACGAGGGACGCGTTGAATGTGGAAGTAAACCGTATCTGGCGCGATACAGCCAAAACCGTCGTGCTGATCACCCACAGCATCCCGGAAGCGGTTTTCCTCTCCGAACGGGTCATCGTCATGGGCCCCCGTCCAGGCAGAATCATCGACATCATCGACATCCCCTTCGGCAAAGAGCGAACTCTGGATTTGCTCGGTTCCAGCGAATTTGCCCGTATTAGTTCAGGGATACGCAAATACTTTGAGGTGACGGTATGAGTCAAGCAATCAAACCTGCCCAAGCGGCGAGGCCATCCACTTCGGTAGCCAAATCAAGCGGACCCGATCAGCGTGTCATCAGAAACGTCGGAGCCAGCTTGCTCCTGCTCGTCTTTCTCGCAGCCTGGCAGTTCCTCCCTGGATTGCTGAAGACGCCGAGCTTCGTGATTCCACCGCTCACCGACGTCATCAAGGCTCTTACCGATCCCGTGTCATTTCCGCTCTACATGAGCAACGCCGGCACAACGCTTAGCGAAGTGCTCACCGGACTCGTCATTGGCATAGTTATCGGACTCTTCGGGGCAATCGTCCTGGCACAGTTCCCCTCCGCCTACGCCGTTGTCTTTCCATATATCGTGGCCATCGAGTCGATACCAAAGGTGGCGCTTGCGCCGCTCTTTGTCATCTGGTTCGGGTTCGGGATGCCGTCCAAAGTTGTTGTCGTGGTCCTTCTGGCGTTCTTCCCGGTGCTCGTCAACACCATCCACGGCATCCGTGGAGTAGATAGGGACCAGATCGGACTCTTTGAAGCCAACGGCGCTTCCCGCTCCCAGATCCGCATGAAACTCCTCATACCGGCTGCCCTGCCGAGCATCTTCAGCGGGCTGGAACTGGCAGTCGCCAACTCGATGATCGGAGCGATCGTTGCCGAGTTTGTCGGCGCCCAACACGGTCTCGGCGTGATGATCCTCCAAGCACAGGCACGGCTCGAAACGGCTGCGGTCTTTGCTCTCCTCATCATCCTCTCGGCGCTCGGCATCGTGCTCAACCTGATAGTCCGCATTGCCCGCCGCAAGATCATCTTCTGGTCGCCAGACAGCAAATAAATGTGCGCGGCAGATGACATGACTGACTCCAATCGGGGAAGGTGCCAACCATCCCCATCGATCTGACTGAAAAGTCAGTGATTAGGACGATCAAAGCCCTCGTTTGGCAGAGGCAAAGAGGCAGGAAGGACCGGGTCATGCCGGCCCTTCCTGCCTCTGGTTTAGCGGCTGCCCTCGTACCGAGCGCGATCCTGCGGACTGGCGATGACGCCGATACCGACGAGTTGCCGTGGCCCTGTGCTTTTGTAGTTCCGCGAGGCGACAGTCATGTTTGCGGCCTCGATAATGACCTTTGGGATCATGATCGCCTGGCGGTCAAGCGCGGTGTAACCAGTCGGCGTCCATCAAACTAAACGGCATGAGCGCTTGAACCACGAGGTCACCGACGTGATGGCTTCTGACGGTGCAGCCGACTTCTGAAGGTGACCAGAGTTTGTCAGACGTCGGCGGATCATGTCCATTGACGGCTGGACTATGTGCCGGAATTGTCAGAAGTTTGGCCTGCTCTGGACATGTCCAGAGCAGGAGCGTTCAATGGAACTGACGTGACTCTTGATGGTCCCAGGCGAGCGGACCGACAAATCAGATGGCGACCGTACGGGCACAAGTCAGCGGCCGCGGGATGGGGTTCCGATGGACGGCACAGTTTCCGCCAACTATTCGCCGGCGCGGTGCGCGGCAGAAGGTTTCCTCGCACTCAATCTGCCGAGCCATCTTTCGTTGGAACGGCTGATATCGAATGTTGAGATCCTTCGGCACCGGCGGATTGAGGTCGACGTTTCCGAGTCCCTAAACGGAGGATCGGTCTGCGGTTTGTGGCTGTCCACGGACAGCACGGAGATAATCCTGCACGCGCCGACGCCGTCGGCACTACATCGCCAGCAGTTCATCCTTCACGAACTGGGCCATATGGTGCTACGCCATGACGAGCTGGTGGTGTCCTCGAACTACGCGGAGACGCTGTTTCCGAACCTCTCCGGCGAGAAGGTGTCGCGGATCCTGGGGCGAAGTGACTTCCTGGACCATATCGAGGCGGCTGCCGAAACCTTGGCGGATCTTCTTGCCGCTGCAATCCGGGACAGCAGCCTCGAACCGCGGTCGTTTGAACGGATCTTCGGATGATCCAGGAAATTTCCGCAGCCGTAATCTGGTGTCTGGCGCTGTGCCTCCTGCCGGATTTGAAGCGGCGCAAAGACAAGAGCATCCTGGTGGCGGCCGTAACCATCGCCACTGCACTCACGCTCAACGTTGACCGAATCTACAATGCGGGGGACCAAGTACTCGGGAGCCGCAATCTGCTGGATCTCGTTGCCAATATCTTCATGGTTATGGGTATCTACTTCCTCTCCCGGGCGATCCTGCGGGCCGCCGATGTCAGCGAAACGGTGCGAATCCACAACAGAGCAGGGCTTTTGGTGCTCGCAATTGTGGTTGTGGCCCTGATTGTCAGCTTCAGCCTGGTTGATGCTCCGCGGAGTTCCACCTCCTTCATGAGGGACTTTGGAAGCCAGTGGCCGGCGGCCGTCTACTCAAGTGTCCAGTTCCTCTACATCGGGGCGGTGGTGGCCATCACCGGCTTAACCTGTTTCAGGTTCCGCGGCGAGATGGCGAGGTCATACTTCCGCGTCGCTTTTGTATTCATCGGCGTGGGCTGCGCTCTGGCTGTGGTGCTGGTCCTGGCCGTGCTGGGAATGGACGTTCTTCATCTCATGGGGCAGCTTGATGCCATGACGCGTCTCTCCTACGTCTATGACGCCGCGTTGGTGGGCGCCATGGTTTTCCTCTGCGTGGGCTTGGCCTTGCCTCCTGTGGCACGTCGGCTGGAGCGGAGATCGGATGCCCGTGCTGCGGCTGTCCTCGTCGAACGACTGTCTGGACCGTGGGACAGAATCACGTCAGAGCGATCGGAGATCCGACTGGACTTGGCTCAAACTGCGATCGACCGCCACGACGCCCCCAAGCGCCGGCTGCATCGGATGTTGGTGGAGATCCAGGACGCACTGTTCGTGGACCCGCACCTAGCCCGATTTCTGAGTCAGAATGATTTGGATGTTCTCCGAGAAGCGGAACAGCATCTGGGTGCCCGGTTGGCAGCATCCAGGGTTCGGCCACTGAGGCTTTCACGGAAAGGGGACGCTACTCCGTGACCGACAGCGACGCTGGGATCCCCGAACAGCCGCAGGCGAAACTCGCGCGGAAGCTGAATCTCCTCCTGGATCTTTTTGAGGCCCAGGGTTCAGCGCCCCTGACATATCCGCAGATAAGCAAGCACATGTCCGACCGCGGAACGCCGTTGTCCCGCTCCCGCTGGGCCTACATGCGTGCCGGCGACAGTTCTCTGGCCACCGACCCGCAGCTTTTGAGGAACCTCGCCGAATTCTTCGGCGTTGACCCCGGATACCTCTTGGACGACGACGGCGAGGTACCCGACTTGGTGGAGGCACAGCTCGAACTACTCCGCACCCTGCGGGAAAACCGCGTGAGGAACTTCGCTGCAAGACAACTGCAAGGGATTTCTCCGGAGACCCTACTGCGCCTACGCAAGGCCATAGACGAACGCTTGAAAGCTCCCGAGGACGACGCCGATGCGTAGGGCCGCCATAGCCCTGGCCATAGGCTGTGGCATTACCGGCGCTGCCGCCATCCTCGCGGCGGCCTATTTTGCTCGGGAAGTTGTGGTGCCAAAGACGTTGCGGAAAGAAGATCTGGAAATCCGTCGTGTGCTCCACGGCGCCGACGAAATGTTGATGGTGGAGTTGCCGGCATCGGCGCGGACCACGGCACCAGGCCGCTACAGCATCTGGTTTGCCAACGGCACAGGGCATGCCTGTATCGGAGAGATCGTCTCCTGTGACGATGCGGCCGGGACGGTAACCCGCCGCGTTGAACGAGTTGACTCCGGCGATCTCATGACTGCCAAGGCCGGCATTTGGAGCGGGTACGTCTATGCGACGCCGGAACCGCTGGGGCTGCCATACTCTGACGTTCAGGTGCCAGTCGAGAACGGCATGGCGCCCGCCTGGCAGTTCCCACCGGCGCAGCCGTCCGGGGACTCTTCCACTTGGGCCATCCATATTCATGGCTTGGGCGGTTCGAAAGCAGGCGCACTCCGCGGCGTGCCTGTTGCGGACCGACTGGGATACACGTCCTTGGTTGTTTCGCTCCGGAACGACCGGGATGCGCCTGCTTCCGCGGACGGCCGGTATCACCTGGGGCAGACCGAATGGCACGACGTTGAAGCAGCGGTGTCGTATGCCGTGGGCCAGGGTGCGCGCCAGATAGTTCTTTTCGGCTGGTCCCTCGGTGCCTCCATCGCCCTTCAGCTGGCAGCATCTTCCGGGGCTAGGCACGTCATTTCCCGGCTCGTGCTCAATGCTCCCGTTATCGACTGGGGCAGCACCCTGGTGGCCAACGCCCGGTCCAGTGGGCTTCCCAGCTGGGTTGCCCGGCTCGGACTGCAGATGCTGGGTTCAGCCGGAGCGCGCTGGGTCACGGGCTTGGACGCTCCCTTGGACTTTCTTGCCCTGGACTTCTTGGCCCGAGCGGACGAACTCAGTGTCCCCATTCTTGTCATCCACAATGAAGGGGACCGCTCGACGCCGTTTGCCATTTCCCGCGAATTCGTCAGCCGGCGCCCCGAGTTGGCAACGCTACTCACGTTCCCCTCCGCGGAGCATACGCAGGAATGGAATTCCGACCCGGACGGCTGGGACGCGGCGGTGGAGGGCTGGCTCCGGAGCGTCCCGTCGTCGTCCGTGTCCCTATGACTGCGGGGCTACGAGGCTTCGAGGCCCCGGGGCCGGAAGGCCCGGTCTTTGTCCATGTTCCAGCCGGCGACCATTCCGGAGCCGATCATGAGGTCGCTGAGCCTGGCCAGTTGGTAGGCGGGGTCGGCTTCGAGGGCGAGTTGCAGGAACTGGTGGGCTTTGCTGCCTCGGCCTTCCCACCAATTGACGAAGGCGATGGCGGTGAGGATGGGCGCGGAGTGTCTGGTGCTGCTGTGGGTGTACGCGTGGAGGAGCAGTTGCTGTGCCCATTCGACCCGGGACCATTGTGGCCCGCCGTGGGTTTGGGCCAGGAGTACCCGGTCCATCGGTTCGTCGATTCCCGGGATGTCGGCCATGAGTTGGTCGCGGATGGCGGGTGCCTGGAAGTTGGCAATCAGTTTGATGGTCTGATCGTCGTTGGGGTAGGAGATCGCGTCCAGCATGCCGTCCCAGAGTGTTCTGGCTTGCTCGAGGGCTTCGCCCGCGTTCATCGTGTGGATGGCTTTCACGCGGTCGTCGACGGCGTCTGCTGTGCGGCCTTCTTTTGTGGATGCTGGCAGGGTGATGTGGTTTGTCGGTGCGATGGTGCTGCCGCGGTAGACGAATTCGGCGTTGATTTGGCTGGACTGGGTCGCGTTCAGCGGCAGTGATAGTCCGTCCTGGGGGTCGCCATCGTAGGGGGATACGGTGGTGTCTCCGACGAGGAGTCCGTCGCGGATGGTCATGCCGCGTTCGGCCAGTGCGCAAGTCAGTGCTGCGATGGTTGCTGCGTGCGGTTTGGGTTGCCCGGATTTCTGGGGCTCGGAGGTGTACACGGCGAAGAGGACGCTGGCGGCGCTGGTGTCGTGGGCGAGGTAGTCAGCCACTGTGCGGGCGTATCTGAGTCCGCCTTCGCGGTTGGGGAGGTCGACTCTGAGTGTTGCGCCGACGCGGTTGGCGTCCAGGGTGATGCAGACGAGACTTTCCTGGGGCCAGAACCCGAGGGTGTGCCCGACGAAACTGAGGACGTCGGCTGGGGTTTTGATGGTGAGCGGTTCCATGTTCCTTCTCCTTCAGCGACTGGCGGGCACCGGATGTGTCTGTCAGATTTGTGCGTCGTCCTGATACATGGAGTCACCGCTGGGTTTAGGGTCCGGAGGGCAACTTGGGGAACCGGGAGCGCTCCAAAGTTTCGAGAGGAAATAAGCGACAGAGGAGCGCCGAACGACACTTTAAATCGAGCCCGGCGCACAGCGCCCTGGTTGCGCGAAGGACCCGCCCAGCGATGATGGGGATCAGAATGACAAACAGCGAAGTTGCTTCTGGTGGTTCATGGAGGCGGGGGAGCGGGGCGGCATGACGTCTTGGAACCTTGTGGGGCTCATCTGGAATTTGTTGCGTTAGGCGTGAGAGTTTGTTTGTCTGCCACTGGTCAGAAAGGAAGACCCCAACCCTAGTCGGACGACCTCAGGCCACCTGCCTGGCGCCTGGTTGAGGTGTACTCCAGCCGGATACGGAATGGAGAAGCGCCGGCCAGCGGCCAAATGCGACATCGCACCGGGAGCTAGACGCAAAACACGGGAGGAATCCGGCCGCCGTATCAGCATTCCACCCAGCCATCTCTCCCCTTTCAACAAACCGATGCCTGTGTCACGTGACCCTGCACATCGGTGCGCTGACGCCGCTGCCAATTCTTCATCGACGCTACGCTTGTCCTCCCCTTGACCAGAGAGCACGGAAACTCGATGTCCCTCCCTAGCGCCCTCACTGTTGTCGGCTGGAATAAGCGCTCTCGCTGGCGCGTGGCCAGGGTTAGTCCTTGCAGCGTTCCTGGGGCCGGATATCAATCCGGAACTTGCACCTCGGTCCCAGCCACCGGCCAGACGCCGCGGCAGAGAGAAACACCGGATTGCGTCTGCGAATACCGCGTAAATGCGTCTTCCCTCACTGCTGCGCGTCTAATCAGTTTGACGGCAGTCCAGCAGGATCTTGCCAATATGGGTCTTGGTTTCGAAGCGGGTATGCGCCGCGGCTACTTCAGAAAGTGGGTACGCCCTATCCGTTACCGGCTTGATGGCCCCGGCTGTCAGGAGCGGGAGGACAAGACGTTTTACTTCTACCATGATGGCTGCCTTCTGTTCGGGGGAGCGGTCTCGCAGTAGGGTCCCTGACACGGACGCCTTCTTTTTCATGAGGGCAGCGAAGTTCAGGGTGCCTTCGGGCCCGCCTTGCATGCCGATGGTCACGATCCGTCCGAATGGTGCCAGGGCCTCAACATTTCTGGCCAGATATGGTCCTCCGACGGTATCGAGGACGATGTCTGCGCCGCCTTCGGCAAGCATCCGTTTGGCGAAGTCCTCCTCCTTGTAGTTGATCAGGACGTCCGCGCCGAGTCGACGGGCCACCTCGAGCTTCGCGTCGCTGGATGCTGTGACTGCTACCCGCCCTCCTAGGGCTTTGATGAGCTGGATACCGAAGACTCCGATCCCCCCTGTGGCTCCGTGGATCAGAACGGTTTCGCCAGACGTGTAACGGCCTGTATGGCAAATGTTCGAAACCAGTGTGGCTGCCACCTCTGGTATCCCCGCGGCTTCGATCAGCTCGATTCCCTCCGGGATCGCGAGGACATGGCCGGCGTTGACGGCGACGTATTCTGCGTATCCGCCGGAGGCGAGAAGCGCCATGACTTGGTCGCCTTGGACAAAACCGTCAATATTTGGACCCGCTTCGACGATGGTTCCGGAGATTTCCATTCCGAAAATTTCCGAGGCGCCTGGGGGAAGGTTGTATCGTCCCAGCCGTTGCAGTGCGTCGGCCCGGTTTAGACCCGCTCCAGCTACGCGGATGAGAACCTCTCCGGTCTGTGGTCTCGGGTCCGGGAGTTCTTCGACAACGAGGGTTTCCGGACCGCCGGGTCTTCTAAATCGAACAGCTTTCATAATTCGTATTCCTGACGTCTAAAAGCTTCTGGGGGGGGCTTCGCTCGTTGCTTGGTCTTCAAGCACCGCTGCTTGATGATCGATACGTCCGCCGGAAGACCTGATCGCTCGCCTCCTCTGAGTGGTTGGGACAGGCAGGGCGCGCAGGCGAATTCGTCGGGATTGACGACCGGCCGAGCTTTTTGTTTTTTTCCTAGATTATCGATTCTAAGTAGGATAGTGTTTTCTTAGATGTAGCGGGTATCACAGTATCCGCAAGAGCCGTGCAAACGAGTAGGAGACAAGGATGTCTTGGGGATTGATAAGCGCCATGGGCCACGTAAGCATTCAGACGACGGACCTCGCCAGCTCGGTATTTGACGCGACCCAGATCCTTGGGTTGCGCGAAACTGAGCGGACCTCCGATGCTGTGTACCTCGCCGCCGGCAATGTCCACCATGAACTGGTCTATGTCGAGTCCGATGTCAACGGCGTTGATGGCTTTGGCCTTGTTGCGGCCAACGGCGATGCCCTGCGTGAGATTCGGCGGCGCGTGGAGGACGAGAATTTCACCATCCTCAGCAATAGGCCCCGCGGCCTCGGCGTCGAGGACGGTTTCTCCTTCATCGGGCCTGAGGGCTTCGTGTTCGAAATCTACGCCGGCATGCAGGAGAACATTGCCCTGCAGCAGTCCTTCGGTCCGGACCGCTACGGCCACTTCAACTTCCACCCACGTGACGTGGGCGGCATGATGCGCTTCCTGCGCCGGGTCCTGGATTTCCGCCTCTCGGACGTCATTGGCGATGACTTCGCCTATTTCATGCGCTGCAATCCGGATCACCACGGCATCGCCCTGGTCCGCGGTGAAGGAACCCTGCACCACCACGCCTGGCAGACGCAAAGCATCGCTGATCTCGGCAAGCTTGGCGACAGGCTGAACAAACTGGGCAGGGACCTGATCTGGGGCCCAGTCCGTCACGGAGCCGGCCATAACATCGCCGCGTACTACGTGGAAAATTCGGGGGCCGTCGTCGAGCTTTACACGGATCTGGAACAGATCTACGACGACTCCCGCCCCCCGGTCATGTGGGGCGAAGACGAGAACTGGTACAACATGTGGGGCCAATACCGTCCTATGGATTTCCGCAAGTTCGGGCTCGCCCCCGTGGACCGCCGGTCCCTCAGCAGCCTCCACCGGTAGGCGCTCCGCAGGCCACCACTGCAGACATCCCGGGCCCTCGCCTTCGCAGATTAAATACTTTCGCCGCGGTTTGATCTGCGTCATGCTTGAAAGAGCGAATGAAGCGGTTGCTTCGGGACATGACCAACAATGCCGTCGGTCACCAAACTCTCATAGCCTTCGAAAAGAGATCATGTTGAACCCGAAAACCGCCCCGGGGAGAAGCCAGAAGCCGGTGGAGCTGCCGTCGAGCAGGAAGCCACCCGTGGCTGACTCGCTTAACACCAAGGACATGCGCCGCATCCTGGGCTCCAGCCTCATCGGCAGCATCATTGAGTACTACGACTTCATTCTGTACGCCACGGCTGCATCCCTGGTGTTTGATCGCGTCTTCTTTGCCAACCTCGGCCCCGGTCTCTCCCTTTTTGCCTCCTTCGCTACGCTCGCGGCGGGCTACGTCGCCCGGCCGCTGGGCGGCATCATCTTCGGTCATTTCGGCGACCGCCTGGGCCGGAAGCAAATGCTGGTGCTGTCGATGCTCATGATGGGCGGCGCCACCGTCCTGATCGGGCTCCTGCCCACCACGGCGCAGATCGGTGTTGCCGCGCCGATTGTGCTGGTCCTCCTGCGCGTCATTCAGGGCATTTCCGTCGGCGGGGAGTGGGGCGGCGCCACCTTGATGGCCCTCGAGCACGCCCCTGCGAAAAAGCGAGGCCTCGCCGCGGCGTTTGCCAACGCGGGCGGGCCGGCCGGCGGACTGCTGGCAACCCTTGCAGTGTCCGCCGTTTCCGCCCTGACCGGGGACCAGTTCCTGGTCTGGGGCTGGCGGATACCGTTCCTGCTCAGTGCCCTGCTGATCCTGATTGGCATGATCATCCGCCTTCGGGTGGCTGAGACGCCCGTCTTCCAGAAGCTCGACGCCGAAGCCGCCAAAATCAAGCACCCGCCTCTGTTCGAGGTGCTCCGCCATCATCCGCGCCTCGTCGTGGTCACCCTCGTGGCGACGCTGGGATTCTATGCCTGCCAGGGACTGCTGACCGTGTGGGGCGTCTCCATGGCTGTGGGTAGCGGCGTGGACCGCTCCGGCGTCCTGAACTGGAAGGGCGTTGCCGCCGTGGTAACGGTGGCGGTCTGCTTCTATTCAGCACGCCTCAGTGACCGGATTGGCCGGCGCGCTGTCCTCACCGGCGCGGGCGTGGCGGCCATCGTCCTTGCCTTTCCCCTGATCCTGCTGCTGACCAACGGGACCCTGTGGGGCTTCGCGGTGGCAGTGGTGGTCGGCAACGGGCTCGTCCAAGGGGCACTCGCCGGACCCATCGGCGCCTACATCTCCGAACAGTTCCCCACCGGTGTCCGCTACACGGGAGCATCCCTGTCCTACCAGGGAGCTTCGATGATCGGGGCCGGATTTACCCCCATGATCGCCACGGGCCTGGTTCTGGCTGCCGGCGGCGGCGTATGGATGGTGGCCGTGTTCTGGATCGTCATTCTGGCGGCGGGTCTCGCCGCAGTACGCCTCACGGCGGAAGGCTCACGCGTCAAGCTCGACGCCGTCTAACCATCCCGCGGCGACCCCCGGCTGGAGTACATCCTGGCCGGGGTTCGTTTTCATTTGCTTTGTCAAATTTATTGAACTTATTGTGCTGAAACTTCTCCATTTACGCTGCACGCGCTGACTGCCATGCTGGAGGCAGCGAGGCGCCGGGATTGGCGCGCACATCACGAAAGGAACCAGGCGATGAAGCCTAAGAAACACATGGTGCTCACCACCTTCATGCTGCCCGCGGGCTATCACAAGGACAGCTGGCGGATGGAAGGAAGCCGGGCCGAAGAACTGGGAAACCTGGACTTCGTGGCAGACCTGACGGCCATGGCCGAGGCCGCCAAGCTTGACGCCGTATTTTTCGGCGACATCGTCCACGCCAACACGGTCATGCGGGGCGACATCAAGATGAACGGGTTCTACGAACCCATGACAGTGCTTGCAGCCCTGGCCGCCAGGACGAAGAACATCGGCCTGATCGGGACAATGTCCACCTCCTTCTCCGAGCCGTACAACCTTGCCCGGCAGCTGTGCGGCCTGGACCACATGTCCAACGGCAGGGCCGGCTGGAACATCGTCACGTCGTCGGACGGTTTCAGCAACTACGGCGTGGAGGACGTTCCCGACCCCGCCGTGCGGTACCGGCGGGCCACCGAGTTCGTTGACGTTGTGCAGCGACTCTGGGACAGCTGGTCCGATGACGCCGTCATCGTGGACAGGGTCTCCGGCGAGTACGTGGACCGGAGCAAGCTCAAGGCCATCCGGCACAAGGGCGAGTTCATTGAAGTTGAGGGCCCCATCAACATGCCGCGGTCGCCGCAGGGCCGGCCCGTGCTGGTCCAGGCCGGATCCTCGGGCCCCGGCATGGACCTGGGCTCCTCCGTGGCCGACGGGATCTACACAGCCCAGCCGTTCAAGGAACCGTCCATCGAGTTCTACACCAAGTTCAAGAACATGGTGGCCGAGAAGGGAAGGAACCCCGACGACGTCAAAGTCATCCCGGGCATCCTGCCGATCCTTGGGGACACCGAGAAAGAAGCGCAGGACCTCGCCAATGAGCTGGCCGGCTACGTGCACCTCGGCAACGGCCGCAAGCAGGTGGGTGCAGACCTCAAGATGGACCTTTCCGAGCTGGAGTTCGATGAAACGATCCCGGCGGAGTGGTTCTCCGACGACCCCCGGATGGGCAGCCGCTACCAGATCTACCGCAAGAAGAGCGTGGACATGGGCATGACTCTGCGCGAGCTGATCGTGGACCTGGCCCGTTCCACCGGACACCAGTGGATGGCCGGCACACCCTCGCAGGTGGCAGACCGCATGGTGGACTGGTTCGAGTCCAAGGCCTGCGACGGCTTCAACCTCAACGCTCCCTTCAACCCGGGCGGTTTCAAGCTCATCTGCGACAAGCTGGTGCCGGAGCTCCAGGACCGCGGCTACTTCCGGTCCGAGTATGAGGGCACCACGCTGCGCGACAACCTTGGACTCTCGCGCCCGTCAGCCTAGAGCCGCATGACTTCGAAGCCGGGGGAGCCAAAGCGTTCGACGGCGACATCCACCCAGGCCTGAGCGCGGGCATTCAACCGCATGCTCCGCGTCCAGGCCAGCGACACGGTGGCCGGGGGACGGGTGTGGACGCGGGGCTCCGCCACCGGTTTGAGGACAACCTTCAGCTCCTCGTAAGGCGCGTCCAGCATCGGCTGCTGGAAGAGCACGGCGACGCCGCGGCCGCTCGCCACCAGGGACCGGACTGTGGCGTAGCTGCGTGAGCGGTGCCGGATGTCCGGGGCGAGCCCGGCGTCGCGGTACATGTCCAGGATGCGGGTGGAAATGGGCGGAGCGTCGAAAAAGATGAGCGGGCTGGCCGCCACGTCCTTGAGCGAGACCACCTCCGCTTCGCGCAGGGGATGGTCCTTCGGGAGAAGGATGTAAGGCTCCACGGACAGCAGCGGGGCCGTCTTGAGCGCAGGGGAGATATCCATGTCGTAGACGAAAGCGGCGTCAATGGATCCGTTGAGCAGACGGTCCTGAAGGTCCTCGTGGTAGCCCTCGATGAAGTCCACTTCCACCTGCGGGCATTGCTCTGCGAAGTCGGCCAGCATCGGCGGAATGATGGTGGGTCCCAGCGGCATGAAGCACCCTACGGTCAACGGTCCCCGGATGACCGTTCTGTCCCTTTTGGACAGCGATGCGATCTCATCAGCAAGATCAAGCAGTTGGCGCGCCTGACGGAAGACCAGGATTCCGGTGGATGTCAGCGTGAGCCCCTTGGACTTGCGCTTGATGCACAGTTGCGCTCCCACGATCCGCTCGAGTTCCGCGATGGACATGGAAATAGCCGACGGAGCCATGTGCAGCCGGCGTGCCGCCTCGCTCATGGTTCCGGTTTCAGCCGCGACCACAAAGTGGAGGACCTGCCGCAGGGTGATCGAAGGATTCAGGCTGATATTCATATTGTCAATTCTACTGATAACCAAGAGCAGAAATAGGTCATTTACTTGATGACCCTGACTTGTCATGATGAAAGAAACGGCGACGGCGACGGCGCCCGAGTCAAGGCCGCGGCGGCGGCACCCCCTCCCGAAAGTGACGTGACGTAAATGGACGCGCAAGCAAGATTCCTTGACCAGGCAGAAGCCGTGGTGGGTGCCGACAATGTTGTCCGCGCCACGCCCAAGGAGGGCTACATCGATCCGTACCCGCTGAACCCCGGCCGGGCGAAATGGCCGGGAGTGCGCCCCGGGAGCGTGGAGGAGGTCCAGGCTGTCGTCCGGCTGGCCAATGACACCGGCGTTCCGCTGTGGTCCTTCTCCAAGGGCAAGAACCTGGGTTACGGGGGGCCGGAACCGCGCACTCGGGACATGGTGGCCCTGGACCTGAGCCGCCTCAATAGGATCATCGAAGTGAACGACCAGCTCAACTACGCCGTCATCGAGCCAGGTGTCAGCTTCTTTGACCTTTTCGAACACATCCAGGAGCAGGGCTTGAAGCTGTGGATGTCCGTTCCTGCCCTGGGGTGGGGCTCCATCCTTGGCAATGCGCTGGACCGTGGCTACGGGATGACGCCCATGGGTGACCATGTGCAGTCCATCTGCGGCATGGAGGTTATCCTTCCGGACGGCGAACTGGTGCGGACCGGTATGTGGGCCATGGAGGGAACGGAACTCGGGCCCATCTTCAAGGGCGGATTCGGCCCCACGCTGGACGGCATCTTCACCCAGTCCAATTTGGGCATCGTCACCAAGATCGGGCTCTGGCTGATGCCCTGGCCGGACGTATACATCAACGGCGATGTTGTGGTGGAGCGCGAGGAGGACATGCCCAAGCTGGTGGACATCCTGACACAGCTCCGCCGCGAGGACGTCATCCAGAACAATGCCCTCTGCGGCAACGTGGTGCGGGCGGCGACCATGAACGGGCCGCGGTCGCGCTGGTATGAGGGGGAGGGGTCCATCCCGGACGAGCGCCTGGAAGAAATGCGCCAGGAGATGGGCATCGGCCAGTGGAACGCCAAGTTCGCGATCTACGGCGACAAGGGCCTTGCCGAACGCAGGCTGGAAATCATCCGGGAACGCTTCGCCGGGATCGAGGGCTTCACCGTCAAGGCCCGCCAATATGAAGGTTCCGATGGCATGCAGGTGGCCTATGCGGACATTGCGGACATGGACCGCACCCAGATGGCCGGCGTGCCCACGCTCAAGCCGCTGTCGACGGTGGAGTGGGCGGCGGAGAACGGTGGCCACATTGACGCGGCTCCCATCATTCCTGCCCGCGGGGAGGAAGTATGGGCGTTTTACCGGGAAGCCAAGGAACTGTACCGCCGGTTCGGCTTCGACCTGTACATCGGCTACCATCTGTATCCGCGCCACATGGTGCACGTGACCATGATCTTCTTCGAAAACGACAACCAGGAGCAGCTGGGGCGCGCGCGGGCACTCTACGCGGCACTGCTGGCGGCCGCACGCAGCCATGGCTACGCGCCCTACCGCAGCCATGTGGACTACATGGACGTCATCGCCGACGGTTTCGACTACAACAACAACGCCATTCGCCGGCTCCAGGAGACGCTGAAGGACGCCCTGGATCCCAACGGCATCCTCTCGCCGGGAAAGCAGGGCGTCTGGCCCCGACGGTACCGCGAGGTCGGCGCCGAGTCGCCCGACGGCATCGCGGAATCGGTGCTCCCGCGGTAGGGCCACTGTCCTTAACGGCGGAAGGGGCCGGATGCTGGCTGATCAGCATCCGGCCCCTTTGGCCTGCCCTTTTGCGCTTATCAGCTACACGCCGCTGATATTGATCGCGACGGACTTGACCTCGGTGAAGGCTTCCACGCCCTCGCGGCCGTTCTCCTTGCCCCAGCCCGACTGCTTGAACCCGCCGAACGGCATATTGGCATCCATGCCGCCCGCGGCGTTGACCCGCACGTTGCCGGCCTTGATCCGGCGCGCGAACTGATGGGCCCTGGAGATGTCCTTGGTCCAGATGGTGGAGGAGAGCCCGTAGACCGTGTCATTGGCACGCGCCACGATGTCCGCAACGCTGTCCGGGTCGCGGAAGGTTGCCGCAGAGAGAACCGGCCCGAAGATTTCCTCGCGGACAACCTTCATCTCATGGGTGGTGTTGCGCAGGATGGTCGGCTGGATGAAGAAGCCGTCCCAGGGGAGCGCGGCGCCGCCGGTGACCACCTCGGCGCCCTCCTCACGGCCGCTCTGGATGTAGCCGAGGATCCTGTCGCGCTGCTGGGCGGAAATCACCGGACCGATCTGGGCCTGCGGATCGGTCCCGGGGCCAACGCGCAACGCCGTGGCCCGCTGTGAGATCCCAGCGATGACTTCATCCGCCACAGCCTCGTGGACGTAGAGGCGGGAACCCGCAGCACACACCTGTCCGGTGTTTCCGAAGATGCTCATTGCCGCCCCGTCCATCGCCCGCTCGAGGTCGGCATCCGGGTAGATGACTACCGGAGACTTGCCGCCGAGTTCCAGCGAGACGCGCTTGAGGTTGCCGGCGCAGGAGGCCAGCAGGTGCTTGCCCACGGCCGTCGAGCCGGTGAAGGAGATCTTATCCACCAGCGGGTGGTCCGCGATCCGCTGCCCCGCGACGGCACCGAGGCCCTGGACAATATTCAGCACGCCCGGCGGGAACCCCACCTCGATGGCCAGCTCACCCAGCCGGACCGCTGTCAGGGGCGTCAGTTCCGCGGGCTTGAGCACCACGGTGCAGCCTGCCGCCAGGGCGGGAGCGAGTTTGGCAGCGGTGATGGCCAGCGGGCTGTTCCAGGGAACGATCAGCCCCACAACGCCGACGGCCTCCCGGAGCGTGTAGGCGTGCCATTCACCGGGCAGGGAGACGTTCCGGGTTTCGCCGTTGAGCTTCGTGGCCCATCCGGCGTTGTAGCGGAAGGATTCCGCCGCCCCGGTGATTTCGAACGCCCTTGCAATGCCCAGGGGCTTGCCCGTATTGAGCGTCTCGAGCAGAGACAGTTCGTCCGCGGCGGCGTCGATGGCGTCTCCGAGCTTCCAGATCAGACGGCTCCGCTGGGCCGGCGACATTGCCGGCCACGGACCCGAGTCGAAGGCCCGGCGGGCGGCCTGGACCGCACGGTCCACATCATCGGCGCTTGCAGACGCGGAGTCCACCAGATGCTCGCCGGTGGAGGGGTTGGTGACGGGAAGCGGTTCCGCTCCGCCTTCCACCCATGTTCCGTCGATCAGCAGGCGCAGGGGACGGTCCAGCAGGTCCGGCCGGGCAGTGGTGGGGAGGGTCTGGGTAAGAGGCGTCATTGGCTTCCTTCCGGGAGGCTGCGTGTCGAGCTGCTTGTTTATGCAATCTGTGATGGTTGCCACATCACAGAGTCCAAGATACATTGTTCTAGGAATTATGCATTTATTCATATCTGTACTCAATGAGGAGCTTCTGGATGGAAAAGCACAAACGCCACGCACTGTTGGCCAAGGTTCTGACACCGGCTGTGGCCGGACTTACCCTGCTGTCCCTGGCCGCCTGCGGGACTTCAGGTACGCCCGCCGCCGCCGGAGACGCCGGCAGCGGCTCGCAAGGCAAGTCGGCGATCAAAGTTGTCGTCGCGCCCATCCACTTCGAAACGGCGTATATCGCCAAGGAGAAGGGCTTCTTCGACGAGGCGGGCCTGACGGTGGAAATCGTCCCGGGCGCCGATCCGTCGGCCAACCTGGCCCAGACCGTGAGCGGCCAGGCGGACATCACCACGGCGTCCTGGGGTGTGATGACCACCGCCACGGCGAAGGGCATGCCGGTGAAGGTGATCTCCGGAAACGGTGTCGTCGACCCGGATGCTGACAACTCTGGCATCCTGATCCCGAAGAACAGCGGCATCAGCAGTGTCGCTGACCTGAAGGGCAAGAATGTAGCCGTCGTCGGCGTGAACACCGGCGGTGACATCCCGATGCTGCAGGCTGCGGCTGCGGCGGGAATCGATCCCAAGTCGATCACTGAGATTGCCGTTCCGTACGCGGGCATGCAGGCCGCCCTGGAGCAGGGAACGGTGGATGCGGCGTTCGCCGCGGACACCTATTATCACCAGCTTGTGGACGCCGGCTTCAAGAGCATCGCCAGCCCGGTCCGTGAATTCCAGGGCAACATGCCCGTGACCGTCTGGGCTGCCACCGACGCCTGGCTCAGGAGCAACCCCGGAACGGCCAAGAAGTTCAATGACGCCATGACCAAGGCCGCCACGTTCTATACGGACCCGGCCAACGTCCAAGCAGTCGTTGACATCACTGCCCGGGTCAAGGAAGTGGACGCATCCAAGGTCAATCCCAAGTCGTACGTTCCGGTGAACACGTCCATCAACCTGACCACCGGCCAGGCCGGCATCGATGCGATGAAGGACCTCGGGTTCGTCAGCAAGCCGCTCACCGCTGAAGCCATGCTCTGGGCTGACGCCCCGCGCTTCACCAAGTAGGGCTCCAGGCATCAGGAATACAACGGAGAGATCGATATGAAGACAAGCACAAAGTCGCTGGACTGGGGTTTGACCACCCAGCGGCTGTTGGCGGTGGCTGCACTCCTGGCCATCTGGCAGGTGGTCATCTGGAGCGGCGCGCTGCCTTCCATGACACCCGGGGTGGCCGCCCTGGCATCCTCCATCGGCGCGGCGCTGACCTCAGCAACATTCTGGGCAGCGCTGGCGCAGACCATGACGGCTGCCGTCAGCGGCTGGCTGATCGCGGTAGCTGCCGGAACGGTCCTTGGGCTGCTGATCGGATCCATCCGCGCGCTAGACCGCTCGACGTCGATCCTGATCGATTTCGGGCGTTCCTTTCCGGTGCTGGCGCTGATGCCTGTTGTCATCATGCTTCTGGGTGCCACCGCCCAGATGGAAACCGTCGTCGTTGCCCTGTCCTGCCTCTGGCCGGTGCTGGTGCAGACAATCTACGGCGCCCGGCGGATGGAATCAGCGGTGGTGGATACGGTGCGGATCTTCCAGATTCCCGCGCTCCTGCGGTTCCGCCGGGTCCTGCTCCCCAGCGCCACCCCCTTTATCGCCACCGGAATCCGGATTTCGGCCTCCATCGCCATCCTCGTCGCCGTGGGCGTCGAAGTGCTCAGCCAGACGCCGGGAATCGGCCGGCAGATCACCCTGGCACAGCAGGCGCAGCGGTGGGATTCGGCGTTCGCATACCTCTTCTTCGCCGGGCTCGTGGGCTGGGGTATCGCCAGCCTGCTCAACTACACCGAGGGCCGGATCCTCACATGGAACAGGCAGACCAATGACTGAGACAGCCCTTCGTACGGCACCAAAGCTGGAAACCGCGTCCCGGGCAAGGCCGCCGCAGGCGCAGCGCGTGCGCAGCCGCCCCGTCCGGGTTGCGCTCAACGTACTGCAGCGGACCTGGCTGATCGTGGTGGTGTTCGCCGTATGGTGGATCGCCACGGCGAACAGCACCAACGTGTTCATCCCTTCGCTCGAGTCGATCCTGGTCAGCCTGGGCCGGGACCTCTCCAACGGTGTGATCGCCTCGGGAGCGGCCTACAGCCTGGGAAACCTGGCTGCCGGCCTCCTGATCGCCGTGGCCGTCGGCATCATCGGTGGACTGATCCTCGGTGAGACGAAGCGGTTGCGTGAAATTGTGGATCCGGTCATCCACTTCTTCCGGTCCGTGCCCCAGGCGGCCCTGGTTCCGCTGATCATCGGCGCATTCGGAATCGGACAGGGGCCGAAGATCTACACCATCGCTTTTGCCTGCATGTGGCCGGTACTGCTGAACACCATCGACGGCGTCCTGGGCGTGGAACCGACCATCCGCAAGTTCTCGAAGGTCTACCGGATTCCCCGTGGGCTTCATTTCCGCAAGGTGGTCCTGCCGGCTGCGCTACCGCAGATCGTGGCCGGTGTGCGGGTGGCGCTTCCGATTGGAATCACGGTGATGGTGGTGAGCGAACTTTTCGCCGCCAACAAGGGCCTGGGTTTCTACATCCTCAATTCCTCGGCCACCTTCATGGTGCCGGAGACGTGGGCAGGTGCCCTGCTCGTCGGCGTCATCGGCTACATCCTCTCCCTCCTGTTTGTCGTCCTTGAACGCAGGATCCTGAGCTGGTACTTCAAGTCAGGCGCAAAATGACCACCCCGATCCAACAGAAAAATGAAGGAGCTCCCATGGCCATTCAAGCAGCGCCCGAGGAAGTGCAGGTGGCAACGAAGCCGCTGCTCCAGGTCCACGGGCTGACCATGAGCTACGGCGTCGGTGACTCGGAGAACAAGATCCTGAACGATCTGAATCTCGAGGTAGACGACGGCGAATTCGTCTCCATCGTCGGTCCGTCCGGCGTCGGCAAAACCACGCTGCTGCGGTGCCTCTCGGGCCTCATCCAGCCCCGGAAGGGCACCGTGAGCGTCGGCGGGGAAGTCATTAGCGGCCCCCACCGGGACCTGGCCGTGGTTTTCCAGGACTACAGCCGTTCGCTCATGCCCTGGATGAGCACTCTGGAAAATGTGGCCTTCCCGTTGCAGGGCCGCGGCGTGGGGAAAAAGGAGCGGAATGAAACCGCGGAGAAAAACCTCGCGGCGGTGGGCCTGGCGGGTCAAGGCCACAAGTACCCGTGGGAAATGTCCGGCGGCATGCAGCAGCGCGTGGCCATCGCGCGTGCGCTGGCCTACAATGCCAAGGTCCTGTTGATGGACGAGCCGTTCGCTTCGGTGGATGCGCAGACCAGGTTCGACCTGGAGGACCTTGTGATCGATCTCCAGTCGACCCTTGGTGTCACCATCATCCTGGTCACTCACGACATTGATGAGGCACTGTACCTGGCTGACAAGGTGATTGTCCTGGCGGAGAAGCCCGCCACAGTGGTGGACGTGATCGAGACCGGCTTCGGTGACCACCGCGACCAGGTGGAAACGAAGGCGGATCCCCGCTTTGTGGAGGCGCGGGCACGCATCCTGCACCGCCTGCGGGACCACTAGTCCGGGCGCGTCACAGCTGAAAAAGCCCTCCGGTCTCCCTTGTGGGATCCCGGAGGGCTTTTCGCGTTTTGGATGTGCTGTGTATGCGGCGCCGGGGCGCCTAGGCTTTGGCCTTCTCGAGCCCGCGCTCGGCTTCTTCCTTCTCGACGCCGGATTTCAGGATGGCCTTGAGCGTGGTCTCATAGTGGGTCCGGAGGAGCCGGGATGCGACGTCGGCGTTCCGGTCCAACGCGGCGGCCAGGATGTCGCGGTGCTCCTGGGCGATGTCGCGGTCCATGAACCGGGTGGCGCGGCCGGCCCACCGGCCGTACAGCTGTGCCAGGTCGGACAGCGTGGATGAGAGGTCGATCAGCACCGGGACGCCACAGGCTTCGAGCAGTTTGGCATGGAACGCCTGATGCGCGCGGTCCCACGCCTCCGTCAGCTCCCCATTCTCGCTCTCATTGCGGTAGGGGGTGCGCTCCAGCGTGTGGTGGGCCGCGATGAGCTCTGATTCCCAAGCGAGGTCCCCGCGCTGGATCGCCAGTCCCACACCAAATTCCTCGGAGACGCAGCGCAGCTCCGTGATGTCCTTGATCTCGGCCAACGACAGCGTTGGCACGAAGAAGCCGCGGTTCGGCTTGAGCACCACCAGACGGTCTCCGACCAACCGCGTCAGCGCCTCACGGATCACCGTGCTGCTGGTCTTGTAGTGCTTGGTGAGCGCCACCAGCTGCAGCTTGTCCCCGGCCGCCCAGCGGCCGGCCAGGATGTCATCCCGGAGTGAGTCCCGGATCTGTGTGCTGAGGGTCTCAGACTCGATACTTTTCGACATGTGCATTATTGTACCGCGAAGCAGATAATGTTTTCTTGATTGACTTATGCAAATTCCAATCTAGAATTGGGTAAGCCGTACGGAGAGACCTGACTCACACCAGATCCCGTCATTACCAAGGAGAACCGCCGTGACCAACTCCACCACCGAAGCAGTCCAGACCCGCGAGGGGCACGTCGTCGACGACCTCTACTGGCGGGAGCGGTACGAACCCATCGAGGAAAACGACGAATTCCTGCAGAAGATCGTGGACACCTCGGACCTTCCGGCGCTGATGGTGGCGCTGGCTGCAGTAACGAAAGACTTCTCCCTCCTGCGCGAGGACCTACGGCCCCCACAGCCGCCCGCGGAAATCGTGGGCATGCCGCACGGCGGCATGAGCGCCGAACAGCAGGCTCAGGCGCGCGGACTGGCTTTCCCGGCCCTCAAGCGGGTGCGGGATGAGCAGCTGACCAGCGTCGGACCCCTGACCGAGGCCCAGGCCGAGGACATCCTGACCTGGATCACCAACGCAGCGAACCCCGAGTACCACCCCATGCTGATGCATGACATGGCCTTGGTTGATGGCAAGAGCGGCAAGCCGACGTGGGACTTCGAGGACATCGCCCTGGGCCGTGACTTCAGAGTGGCCGTCATCGGATCCGGGGTTTCCGGGATGGCGGCCGCCTACCGGCTGAAGCAGGCAGGCATTCCCTACACCGTGTTCGAGAAGGGCCACACAGTCGGCGGCACGTGGTGGAAGAACACCTACCCCGGGGTACGCCTAGACACCCCCAACTACGCCTACAGTTTCTCCTTTGCCCAGCGTGACGACTGGCCCCAGCAGTTCTCGCAGGGGTCGGAGATTTTCGAGTACACCCGGCAGGTGGCCGAGCGCGGCGGCATCCTCGGCGAGATCGAATTCAACACCGAGGTTACGTCCGCCACCTATGACCAGGCCACGGGCCTGTGGAACGTGGACATCATCGATGCCTCCGGCCGGCCGGTCAGCCGCCAGTTCAATGCCGTGCTCTCAGCCGTCGGCCAGTTGGACCGGCCCAAGTACCCGGACGTTCCGGGACGCATGGACTTTGCCGGCATCCAGATGCACTCCGCTGAGTGGGACAACAGCGTCGATGTCACCGGCAAGCGGGTGGCGGTCATCGGTACCGGCGCCAGCGCCTACCAGATCGTCCCCGCCATCGTTGACCAGGTCTCCTCTCTGACCGTCTTCCAGCGCAGCTCACCCTGGATGCTGCCCACCCAGGGCTACTACGCGGACATGCCGGACTCTGTCCAGTGGTTGGTCCGCAAACTCCCGCACTACGGGCAGTGGCTGCGGTTCTGGCAGCACTGGCTCGGCGTCGAGGGCCGGCAGCACACCACCGTGGCGGAACCCGGCTGGGACAAGCCCGGCAGCGTGTCCGCCGTCAACGCGCAGTGGCGCCAAGGCCTTACCGACATCCTTGCCAAGCAGTACCAGGACCGTCCGGACCTGCTCGCCAAGGTCACCCCGGATTACATCGTGGGCGGCAAGCGCATGCTCCGGGACAACGGCGTCTGGGCTGAGTCTCTGAAGAAGCCCCAGTCCGCGCTGGTCACCGAGGGCATTGAGCGCATGACCCCCGAGGGCATCGTCACAAAGGACGGCGTGCTCCACGAGGTGGACATCATCGTCTACGCCACCGGTTTCCAGGCCTCGGAGTTCCTGGAGCCGTTGAAGATCACGGGCCTGCACGGCACGGACCTGCACGAGTACTGGGGCGGCGACGCCAAGGCTTTCGCCGGCCTGACCGTTCCGAACTTCCCCAACCTGTTCATCATCACCGGCCCCAACACCGGCCACGTGGTCAACGGCAGCCTCTATTCGATGATCGAATACGGCGTGGAATACATCCTCGAGTCGCTGCGCCTCATCATCGAAAACGACCTCAAGGCCTTGGACCTGAAGCAGGAAGTCCTCGACGAATTCGTCGCCAGCCTGGACGCAGCCAACGCCACCAAGGCGTGGGGCCATCCCAGCGTGCACACCTGGTACAAAAACAAGTTCGGCCGGGTTTCCCAGATCTGGCCCCATCCGGTCCTGGACTTCTGGAAGATCACACGCACCGTGAACCTCGACGACTACAACCAGCTGGTATGAGCGCCGCCGCAACACAACCGCTGGCGGGCATCCCTGCCGGGGAGGCCCTGTACAAGGCGGAAATGCTCGACGGCGTGGTCAGCGTCCGCGGCGTCCGGTACGGTGAGCGGCTGGATCCGCTCGACCGCTTCTCCGCGCTGGGCGACCCGTCACCTCAGCGACCGCAGGCTCCCGCGACGGTGTTCCCGCAGGCTCCCGGCTCCCTGGACTGGCTGCTCGGCCCGGCACTGTCCCGGATGCCGCAGGACGAGGATTCCTTCCTGCTGGACATCTGGGCGCCCGAAGGCGCAAAGGAACTGCCGGTGCTGGTCTTCCTGCCCGGGGGAGCCTTCATCAGCGGCGCCGGGAATGTGCGCTGGTACGACGGCTCCCGGCTCGCCCGGGAGGGCGGTGCCGTGGTGGTCACCGTGAACTACCGGCTGGGCGCGTTCGGACTGCTCGACGGCGTTGGCGGGGCCGGCGACCGCGGCACCTCAGCGCAGCCGGGTCCGCGCAACCTTGCCGCCGGCGACATCCTGCAGGCGTTGTCCTGGATTCACCGGAACATCGCCGCGTTCGGCGGCGACCCCGGGGCCACCGCCCTGGCGGGCCATTCGGCAGGTGCGTGGTACGCGTACGTCCTCAGCTTTGCCGAGCAGGCCCGCGGCCTGTTCAACCGGACCGCCCTGTTCAGCCTGCCCTGGCAGCCTCCCTTGAACGAGGCGGAGTTCGCCGCACGGTCCGGGCTGTTCGCCGCCGCACTCGGCGCCGGCGCCGGCGCCGACGTCGGCGTGGGCAATGGCCGGAATGCGGAGGAGATCCTCGCCGCGCAGGCAGCGGTGTCCAAGGCCTACGCGGGCAGGGGACTGGGCCTGATGCCGGCAGCGGACGGGGAACTGGTTCCTTCCTGGGCCATGGACTTCGAGAGCGCGGCGGCCGCCATGCATGTGGACGCGCTGCTGCTGAGCAGCACCGACGATGAAGCCGCCGCGTTCCTTAACGCCCTTCCCGTCCAGGCCGTTGGACCGCAACAGCTTGCCGGTTTTGTCGGCGCGCATTTCGAAGCCGCCGCCGAGGCGACGACCTTCATCGAGGAACGGCATCCCGGAGCGACGGACCACGCGAAGCTGGTGGAGGCCATGAGCCTGCATCAGTTCCGGCTGTCCGCCACGGAACTGGCAGGCCGGGCGGACCGGGCCGGAATTCCAACCACGTTGCTCCGGTTCTCCGTGCGCAGCAGGCTGGACGGTGCCGGCAGCCCGCATTGTTTCGAACTGCCTTTCCTGTTCGGGAACCGGCCGGACTGGCAGGATGCCCCGATGCTCGACGGGTTCCCCACCGAGGTCTTCGACGACGTGTCGGACCGGTTGCGGCCGCTCCTGCTCGGATTCGTTGCCGACGGCGTGGCGCGGACGCCCGAAGGCCAGTCCGTGCCGGGCTTCGATCCGACGAGACCGGCACTGTATTCGGTGGGCGAAACCGGGAGCGGCACCGCCGTCGTCGAGCCTGAACTGCGTCCCCGGCGCTAGGTCCGCCGCAAGCGGGAGAACGACTTAACCGAAAACGCCAGTGGAGCCGTCCGAAAGGGCGGCTCCACTGGCGTTAAACGGGTGTTGGCGGATCTCAGAAGCTGGTGATCACCGAGCGGGCCACCGATCCGCCGCGCAGCAGGTCATAGCCTTCATTGATCTGGTCCAGCGAGATCCTCTTGGAGACCAGTTCGTCCAGCTTGAAGCGGCCCTGCAGGTACAGTTCCGCGTACATCGGGATGTCGATTTTCAGGTTGGTGGAGCCCATGGCCACGCCCCGTATGCCCTTCTGCTTGCCCATCAGGTCGCCGAACGGGGTCAGTTCCAGGCGGGTTTCGGGTTTCTGGACACCGATGAGGAACGCCGTGCCGCCGATGTCCAGCATCGCGACGGCGTCCAGCGCCGTCTGTTTCAGGCCGATTACTTCGAAGGCGCAGGTGACGCCACCGCCGGTGAGGTCCTTGACTGTCTGCACGGAATCCCCGTTCCCGGCATTGACGGTGTCCGTGGCGCCGAACGCCTTGGCGAGTTCAAGCTTGGCCGGCTGCAGATCGATGGCGATGATCCTGCGTGCCCCGGCCAGGGCGGCGCCCTGGATGACGTTGAGGCCCACCCCGCCGCAGCCGATGACGGCAACAGTATCTCCGGGGCGGATGCGGGCAGAGTTGATGGCCGCCCCGGCTCCCGTCACCACACCGCATCCCAGGAGCGCAGCACGGTCGAACGGGATGTCCTTGCTGACGGAGACAACCGTGTTCTCGTGTACGATCACCTGCTCGGCGAATCCTCCGACGCCGATGAACTGCGTCAGTGCCTCGCCGTTCCGGCTCAGCCGCGGGCCCTGGCCCGGGGTCCGCTGGGTTTCCTGCGGATGGCGGCACTGGTAGGGCCGGCCCGTCAGGCAGCCCCGGCAGTGGCCGCAGCTGTGGATGGGCGATGACACCGCGTGATCGCCGACGCGGAACTCCGTGACGTCCGGGCCAACTTCGGCCACCACCCCGGCGATCTCGTGGCCCAGCAGGGCAGGCATGGGGAAGCCAACGTTGGTTTCGGCCACGTGCATGTCACTGTGGCACAAGCCACTGGCGCGGACATCGATGAGCACCTCCCGGCCGATCGGGTTAGCGATGTCTATGTCCTGGACCTGGAACGGCTGACCCACGCCGTCGAGTACTGCTGCTTTCATTCCTGTTGGTTTCCCCTCAAAGAGTGAGCCGGACTTGCCGGCATGGACGTGACGCGGCCCACAAATCCAATATAGTGTGTACTAAAGTGCAAAATCCAAAAATAATCGATTATGCGTCGGTGGGCATTCCGCTCACTGTCAGCCAAGGGAGTCCGGGATGAAAGCCGCAGTCATCAACGAAATCAACGGTCGTTTTGACGTGGAAGAGATCAGCATCGGTGACCCGGTGGGCCGCGAGGTCCTGGTGGAGGTCAAGGCCGCGGGCCTGTGCCACTCGGATCTTTTGGTCGCCTCGATCGACCGCGGGCGCCCGCTTCCCATGGTTGCCGGACATGAAATGGCCGGCGTTGTGGCCGCCATCGGTCCGGATGTCCGGGACCTTGCCGTCGGGGACCATGTGGTTGGCTCCGAAGTGAAGTTCTGCGGGCACTGCGAGGAATGCCTTGCCGGCTACAGCTACCGGTGCATCAATCCCGGCGACGTATCCCGACCGCGCGCTGCAGGGTCCAAGCTGCGCCGAAGCAGCGGGGATGTGCACGCGTTTGGCGTCGCCGCCTTTGCCGAGTACACCATTTGCCATGCCAACTCGCTGGTGCGGATACCCAGGGAGCTGCCCTTCCCGCAGGCGGCAGTGCTCAGCTGCGCGGCCATCACCGGCGTGGGGGCCGCGCTCAATACGGCCAAGGTCCAGCCCGGCGACACGGTTGCCGTGATCGGCCTGGGCGGCATCGGCCTTAACATCCTGTCCGGGGCCCGGATTGCCGGGGCCACCACCATCATTGGTGTGGACGTGCATCCGGCCAAGCTCGAGCTGGCCGCCCGTTTCGGTGCCACCCACGTAGTGAACTCCAGCGAGGAGGGCGCCGTGGCCAAGGTGCGGGAGATCAGCAGGCGCGGAGTTCACCACTCCTTCGAGGCTATCGGCCTCGGGATGACTCAGGCCCAGGCCATCGAGATGACGCGCGTGGGCGGCGGCGCATACTTCATCGGCATACCCCAGGGCGCGCCCCTGGAGGTGGAGGTGCTGCGCTCCCTTATCGCCGCTCAGCGCCGCATCCAGGGCGTGTACATGGGGTCGAGCAACATCCGCCGGGATATTCCTATGTACGCCGAGCTCTACCTGCAGGGCCGCCTGAACCTCGATGACCTGGTGGCGCAGGAAATCCCGCTCGAGCGGATCAACGACGCCTACCGGCTCCAGGAGTCCGGGGCGATCGCGCGCAGCGTCATCACGTCCTTCTGACAGAAGGGGGCGCTGGCAGGACGGCCATTGCCAAGTGTTCACTTTTTATATAAAATCATTCAAAGAATGCATTTTCATCTCACAATGTTGTGAAGGTTCCACGGGTGCCAGCCCTGGTACCAGCCAAAAAGGAGTTCAAAGTGACTGCACGCACCGGAGCAGAGTACAAGCGGGGCCTGGATGACGGCCGCGAAGTTTGGCTGGGGTCGGAGCGCATATCCGTCCTCGAACACCCAGCCTTCAAGGGTTCCGTCGAAGGCATGGCCGGCTACTTCGATTACCAGCACAAGTACGCGGCCGACTGCCTGACCACCCACCCGGAAACGGGCGAGTCCATGAACGTGAGCCTCTCGCTGCCGAAGAACGCCGAGGACATTGCCCTCCGGCACCGCGCCTTCGACCGGCTGGCCCGCTACTCCAACGGCATGCTGGGCCGCACGCCGGACTACGTCAACGTGGTCCTGGCGGGTCATGTCTCCCGCCGGGACATCTTCGACCGCTCCGGGGACCCGGTGTACCACCAGCGGCTGGCGGCCTACCACCGCGAAGTGATCGAAAAGGACCTCGCGCTGACCCACACCATCGTGCACGCGGCCATCGACAGGAGCGTCGGTGAGCTGCAGGGCATGAACGAGGAACTCACCCTCCGCGTGGTGGAGAGGACCGAACAGGGACTCATCGTCAAGGGCGCCAAAATGCTTGCCACCCTGGGACCCATCGCGGACGAACTCTACGTCTACCCCGCAGTGCCCATCCAGAAGGGCTTCGAGGAATACGCCCTTTCGTTCGCCATCCCGGTAGCGACTCCGGGCGTCGTGGCCGTCTGCCGCGACCACTACGGCGTGGACGCCGATATTGCGGACAAACCGTTTTCGTCGCGCTTTGACGAGCAGGACGCCGTCATCATCTTCGACGACGTGCTGGTTCCCTGGGACCGCGTATTCATCGATGGCAACCTGGACGTCTACAACGCCATCAACGCCGGCACCGCGTCCGGCAACACCCAGCAGCAGACGGCCATTCGCGCTGCCGTGAAGCTGGAGTTCGCATACGACCTCTGCACGCAGATCGCCAAGGTGACCGGTACGGAGAGCAAGCCCGACGTCGGGGCGATGCTCGGCGAAATTTACACCTACCTGCGCCTCACCCGCGCGGCCATCCACTCCGCGGAAATGCGGGCCTCAGACTGGGGCGACGGCGCGTTCTTCTGCCACGACGACATCAGCGCCCTGCGGGCCATCATGCCCGGCTGGATGATCCGGATCAACGAAATCATCAAGTCCATGGGCTCGCACAACCTGCTGGCAACCCCCACCGGCGGCGCCTTCAACGATCCGCGCCTGGGCCCCCTGCTGAAGAAGTACCTCCCGGGCGCCAACGGCATCAGCGCCCAGGAACGCGCCCGCATCATGCGCACTGCCTGGGACTTCGCAGGCTCGGCCCTGGGCAGCCGGATCGAACTCTACGAGCGCTTCTACCTCGGCAGCATCGGCCGTGCCCGCGCCCTGGACCACCGCAAAGCCCAGGCAGCCGGGGAGACCGGCGCCTACAAGGCGATGTACGAGGAAATCGACGGGCCGTCCGCGGCACCGCACGGCGCCATGTCGGAGACCGAAACTGCCGCGCCCGCGAATGACCGGGTCGCCGTCGGAGCACGGGGCTAGGTTCCGCCATGACGGTGCAGACAGCCGGGGCCGCCGGCATCGAAAACGGCGTGGAAAACATGACGGAAACCGTGGCACGGCATGTCACCGACACCGGCTTCGAGGCCTTCGACCCGGGCACGGTGGCGCGGGCCAAGGTCCGCATCATCGACTCCCTGGGCAACATCGCCGCGGGCCATCGCGCCCAGGGCAACGACGCTGTTATGGACCTTGCCCGCCGCTGGGGCGGTGCGCCGGAATCGAGCGTGCTGGTGCACGGCGTCCGCCTGCCGGCGCACAACGCGGCCATGGTCAACGCTGTGATGATGAGGTCCTACGACTTCGAGCCGATCGGCGCGGAATATGAGGACCACACGCAATCCGCCGCCCACATCAGCGGGACAACGGTTCCGGTGGCCCTGGCCGTCGCGGAACAACAGCGCTCCTCGGGCCGGGACCTGCTCACAGCACTGATCGTGGGGGATGACCTCACCTCGCGCCTCGCCGCGGCGTCGGGCTTTGATGTCTACGGCGGCCAGGACAACACAGGCACCGTCAACGGCCTCGGCGGCACCGCCGTCGCCGCCAAACTCATGGGGCTGGACGCGGTCCAGGTCCGCAATGCGCTGGGAATTGCGGTGAACCAGCTGTCCGGCACCGTGGCCAACATCTTCGATCAAACCCTCGCCTTCAAGCTGCCCATCGCCTTCTCCGCCCGCAACTCCATCGTCTCCGCGGAGCTCGCGCAGGCCGGGTTCACCGGCCCGGAGGACGCGATCGCGGGCCGGCACGGGTTCCTGGACATGTACTGCTCCTCGCCGGCACCGGAGAAGGTGACCCGCCGGCTCGGACAGGCCTTCTACGCGGACTGCGTGATCAAACCATGGGCCTCGTGCCGGGCCAGCCACCCCTCACTGGACGCCTGCGTGCGGCTGGCCACCGAAAACCGGCTGAACGAGGACGAGATCCAGGAGATCCTCATCCACGTGACACCGCGGACGCTCAAGGGTTTCGTGGGCCAGCCGTTCGTGATCGGGGAGTGCCCGGAGGTTTCCGGCGCCTTCAGCATCCGATTCACGGCCGCGACCGCCCTGATGTACAGAACGGTCCGGCCGGAACACCTCACGCTGGAGCACATGCAGGATCCGCGCCTGCAGCGGCTGCTGGATAAGATCCGGCTGGTTGATTCGCTGCCGCCCGCGGAATCGCTCACTGCCGAGGTGGAACTGCGGCTCCGGGACGGTTCAGTGCTCAGGACCCGGACGGACGTGCCCAAGGGGGACATCCACGCCAGCCCCATGAGTGAGGCGGAGATCCTGGACAAGTATTACGCAAACGCTGAGTTCGGCGGCAGGACCTCACGTTGGAATGCCGAGGAAGCGGTGCGGCTCATCCAGCGCCTTGAGGAGCTGGACAGCCTGGCCCCCCTCATCAAACTCTTCATACCCGACCTTCAGCACTAAATCTCAGGAGAATGAAATGAACACAGAACAGGTTGTACCCACCGCGGAGATCACCGTCGATCCCGCTGCTTTCCGTCACGTCGTGGGCCACTTCGCCAGCGGCGTCACGGTGATCACCACGGTTGTGGACGGCGAGCTGTACGGCACGACGGCGTCGGCCGTGTCCTCACTGTCCATGGAACCTCCCATGATGCTCGCCTGCCTCAACCGCTCCAGCTCCACGCACGACGCCGTGCTGAAGGCCGGAGTCTTTGGCATCAACATCCTGGCCGAGAACCAGAGCGACCTTGCCATGAAGTTCGGACGCAAGGGCGGAGACAAGTTCGACGGCGTTGCGGTCACCATGTCCGCGGAGGGTGTGCCTATGCTGGATGGCGCCCTTGCCACCATCGTCTGCCGGGTTGCGGAAACCCCCACCGGTGGCACCCACACCGTGTTCCTGGGCGAGGTGACGGACGCCAAAGCCACCGCAGGGGAGCCGCTGGCATACTTCCGCGGCGCCTTCGGCCGGCTGGAACGGGTCAAGGAGCTCGCAGCCTACGACGCCGTGCGCGACTGGGTCCTGGGCCGCCGCACGCCGCTGCACCAGGCGCTGGATCCGGTGGAGATCGCGGCCCAGGCCAAGTCCGATCCGCACAACGTCCACAACGCCCTGGTCAAGTTGACCGCTGAATCGCTGGTGACCCGGGGGGACCGCGGCGAATTCCTGCCAGCGCCCATCACCCGCCAGCTCACGGACAGCGTGTACGACGGCCGCCTCACCATCGAGCTCGGCGTGCTCGCCAGCCACTTCGAGAAGTTCACGGACGCGGACGTCGCGGAGCTAAGCCGCCTCACGGACGAGCTGGCGCTGCTGCGCCAGGGCGGCCAGGAAGCGCTGGACAAATTCCTCAAGACCAACGCGAAGTACCACAACCGTCTGGTCAGCGTGGCGGGCTCCGCCCAGCTCACCGACGCCTTCCGCCGCCTTGGAATCGGCACGGTGTGGCGCGAGGCGCTCAACAGCGAAGAATGGGCCCGGAAGATGGACCACAGCCACATCGTGGAACTCACGGCGGCGCTGAAGGACCACGACTACGCGCGGGCCGCGGAGGCCCTCCGCCTGCACACCGCTTTCGGCAAGCAGCTGGCCAGCGACGTGATTGAGCGCCACGGCGGCGAAGTGTAAGCAGCAACTCCAAAAGTACGACGGCGGGGCCGCACCCAGGGATTCCCATCCCGGAGGGTGCGGCCCCGCCGTCGTTCGTGGTCTTCCCAACTGGGTCGTATTGAGCGGCGTCATTCGCGGTCTCAACCAGGTCAACTGTGAATCAAAGGCGACATGTAAAGGGAAGGGCAGCAAAAAGCGGGGAAGCCGAGTGGCCTCCCCGCTTTTTCGCTTCGGTCCTTTGTCAGCGTGCCGCCGGCAACCCCGCTTCGGCGTTCCGCAGGCTGGCCAGCTCCGGCACGTAGGCGGCAAGCGCTTCAAACGCCGCCTGCTCGGTGTCCGGAGTGGTGGCTGCTGCAACGTAGCGGTCGGGCCGCACCACCAGGGTCGTGCCGCTGCCCGCGACAGCCGCGAAGGCCCCGCTGGTGTCGATGACCGCCGTGACGCCGGTCCGCGTAAGGTGCATACCGCCGTCGTCTTTCTCTTCAGCGCTCAAACGCCCGGTGTCCACGCGACGGACCTCAAGGGGTGCGCGGCGGTCGTGCGGGAAGTACAGCAGGGTCCAGCCCGTACCGAGGACTGCGTCCAGCGGGACGGAATCGCCGGTGGGCAGCGTGACCTGCGGCTGGGACAGGGAGCGCCCTACCAGGGCGGCTGCCCGCTTCGGTACTGTATTCCCCGGGTCCGCCACGCAGCCATCGGTGAAGTGCGGCTGCTTGAGGAACTTCATGCCGGCCAGCCATGCCTTGGCGGTGGGAACGATGCCCGAGGCGGTGATGGCGGCGTCGCGGATGGCGGTGAGCACCGGGTTGACGTTCATCACCACAGTGCCGATCCGGTGGGACAGGCGAACCATGTCCACCGCGTGCGGGCGCCGCTCCGCCTGGTAGGTGTTCACCAGCGCCTCGGTGCCAGTGCCGCGGACGTTCGCGGCGACCTTCCAGGCGAGGTTGGCGACGTCGCGGATGCCGGCGTTCAGGGCCTGGCCCGCGAACGGGGGCATCATGTGGGCTGCGTCCCCGGCCAGGAGCACATGCCCCACCCGGTAGTTCAGGGCCACTCGCTGGTGGGCGACGTAGACGGCAGCACGGCGGATGTCCGCCGGGGCAATCGCCTGGAACGGCGCGATGAGCCTGATGATGGCCTCCGGAGAGGTCATCATCGCCGCTTCCTCTCCGGGTAGGAGCATGAACTCGTAGCGCCGACGGCCGTTGACGCCGGGGACCACGACGACAGGACGCGTCCCGTTGCAGTGGAACTCGGAGAACCGCTCTGGGTCACCCGGGGTGTTGATGATGTCCACCACGATCCATTTCTGGACCTGGGTGGAGCCTTCCATCGGGATTCCGAGCTGAGAGCGGACCGGGCTCCGGCCGCCGTCGCACGCGAGCACCCATTTGGAGCGGACGGTGTGCTTGCCGTCGTCGTCGAGCAGCACCGTGTCCACATGCGCGGGTCCGTCCGTGATGCGGAACGCTTCGGTGTTGAAGCGGACGTCGATCAGCGGACGGGCCCGGGCGGCTTCGAGCAGCAGTGATTCCATCACGGGCTGGTCGAACTGCGACTTGCCGGGCTGGCCCAGCCGCGGGCTGGCCGGGTAGACCTCCGCCAGCAGCTGTTCTTTGCGGCCGAAGTAGCGGGCGCCGGTGTCCATGAGCATCTCCGGGGCCAGCCGGTCCAGGATGCCGATCTGCTGCATGACCCGCAGCGTTTCGTCGGTGACGCTGATGGCCCGCGGTTCGTCGCTGGTACTGGCATGGCGTTCAACGAGCATCACGTTGACGCCTTGGTCCGCCAGCAGGTTCGCCGCGGCCAGGCCGATGGGGCCGGCCCCGATGACCAGTACGTCGGTTTCGATGGTTTTGTCCATGCGGATCAGAGTTCCGTTCCTATCAGAGTGCAGTCGGTGGCGTCGGAGTCATGGTGGATCAGGAGACGAGCTCCACGGTGTTTTTCAGGGTGCCCAGGCCGGTGATTTCCACCTCGACCACGTCCCCGTCCGAGAGCAGGCCGGAGGGTTCCATGAACAGGCCCACGCCGCCGGGGGTGCCGGTGACGATCACGTCGCCGGGGGAGAGCTTGGTGAAGCCGGTGACGTAGGCGATCAGCTGCGGGATGGTGAAGTAGAGGTCGGAGACGGAGGCCTTCTGGCGGATGTCGCCGTTGACCCGGGTTTCCAGGGTGAGCGCGTTGACGTCCCCCAGGTCCGCGGCCGGGACGAGGTAGGGGCCGAAGCCGCCGGTGCCGGGGAAGTTCTTGCCCGGGATCCACTGGGTGGCCGCGAGCTGCCAGTCGCGGACACTGAGGTCGTTGTAAGCGGCATAGCCGGCCACATAGTCAAAGGCCTCCTCTTCGGCCACGTGGAATGCTTCCTTGCCGATAACCAGGGCCATTTCGCCTTCGTAGTCGAACTTGGTGGTGGTGGCAGGCATCTGGGCCGGCTGCAGATGGCCCATCTGGGAGTCAGCGAAGCGGGTGAAGACGGTGGGGGCCTTCTGCTCCGTCTTGCCAGATTCCTCCTGGTGGCTTCGGTAGTTCACGCCGATGCAGATGATCTTGCCAGGATCGGTGACGGCGGGGAGGAACTCAATGTCCGCTTCCGCGCGGGACGGGGCACTGCGGAACTCTTCGCCCACAGTGCCGAAGATGCCCTGCTCGACGGCGGCGCGGAGCGTGCGGGCAAGGTTGGTCCCACTGGGGCCCAGGTCGTAAGCCCGTTCGTCGGCGATGATGCCCCAGGTGGGGGAGCCGTCTGCGGATACAAAGCTTGCGTAATTCATGATTGTGGTTCCTTTCGCGGCGGCGGCGCGCCGGGGAGGTGACGCAGTCCCTTCCCGGTCGGCGGCTTTGCCGGACAGGAAGAATCTGCATCATTTGGTAAGAAATACATTATCCTGTTTTTACGCATTCTGACTAGGGGGTGCTGCTTGGGCGGAACCAAATTCGGCCAGATCGCACTTTGGACGGCGTTCACCGTGCGCTCAAAGTGCTGCGGCGAGGCCGTGTGCCGTATCGTCGGTCTTCTCGCGCAGAGCTGGCTAAACGACGTCAACGGAGACAACTGTTCGCTGATGATCGGGCCCCGACCAGAACACCAAGGCCGGGCGTGCCTTCCGGCTATTTGTCTTGGATGAAGGAAGACTATGAGGTTTCAAAACCTACCGCCTCACGTTGCGGCGTGCGCAGAGACGACACCCATCGCCGCTGGCCATGCAGTTGTCGCGGTGGTCATCGAATGGCGAGGGAAGATAGCGCTGCTTAAGCGAAGCGGGAGCCGCGACCACGACAGAGGCCTGTGGCATTGCATCACCGGTTACCTTGAACCCGGGGCATCCCCGAAGCAACAGGCACTTGAGGAACTCCTGGAAGAAACGGGCCTGCACGCGGCACACCTCCTCGACCTCCGGGCGGGGCCTAAATTGGTCATCAATGATGACAACGCGGACCCATGGTTGGTTCACACGTTCACAGCGCTCACCTCAAGACGACGACTGGAAATCGACTGGGAGCATGACTCATACCGTTGGACAGCGCCAGAGAAGGTCAAACGGTTTGGTAACCGCGTATCTTGGCTAGACCATGTGCTTCATGCAACAGGCTTCCTCCCTGGAGCTGACACCGAAATAGAGTCCTCAGCCTCATGACGACGAGTCCCCGGGGACTCGAAAGGAATCTAGTTCCGCTGCGCATCACCGTATGCGTAATGGCGTAGCCATTTGGGTATTGCGCTGTTGTTTGGGGAGGGCCGTTGTTAGCTTCGGACGCGTGTTCGTGGGTCGACGGCGTTGTAGTGCAAGTCGGCGACCAAACTGGCGAGGGCCTCGATTACGGCGGCGGCGAGCACTGTCCCTTGAGATCGCGCGAAGAGCGCCCGATTCGTGTACCGCCATGGGCCTTGGTCGGAGCCGAAGTAGGGTGCCTCCTGACGGTTTCTTCCGTGGCCAAGAAAGTAACCGAACCGCATGTGCACTTTCCTGCGCGTGCTCGACGCGACCCTGCCGATCTATCTGCGGATGGCTTGGCGTGGGGCCGCGGACAGCCCGGCCCTTACCGGTCTTCTCGCTGCGGAACAAATTTGGTCCGGCCATGCCCAGGAAGCAGCCTCGCCGGCATGAAACATGCAGCGCACCGGATACGCCACGGAAAGTCACCGGCGCCGCGGAGCCTGACTGGGCCTGTTGTTCTTGATTGTTCTGGCAATATCTAAGGCTTGTTTTACGAGCATGGCGGTGTCGCTGCTGGCCATGACGAAGTCGAATCCCTGGTCCAGTGCGGCGCGGGCGCCGGCAGCGGTTCCGGATGCGAAGCCGCATGGTTTTCCGGCTTGGTGGGCGGCGTCCAAAGCGTGGAGGTAGAGTCGGATGACTTCGGGGTCGGTGGGTGTGGTTCCCATGTCCATGCTGAGGTCGGCGACGCCGATGAACAGGGCGTCGACGCCGTCGGTTGCCGCGATTTTCTCGACGTTGTCGATGGCGAGTTTGCTGCCAAGAGGGCTTTCGGAGTGTGACAGGAAGAGTCATGGCTTAATCCTTGACTTGTTGCTACCAAAGGAAATAGGTTGTTGTATGACCAACGGTGGTCTGGATCATATGTGCGACGCATTGCCCCAGTGGCTAGGCTGAAAGTGAAGCACCTCGCGGTCTGGCGCCATCCCCTGAACGGAGACAACATGGAACGCGATCTTGCAGACAATTCGCTGGAGAAGGTGAGTCCGGAGCGCCTGCGTAAGGTGGTGCGGGCCTCTTTTGCCGGCACCGTGGTGGAATGGTTCGACTTCGCCATCTACGGCTACATGGCAACCCACATTGCCGCCACCTTCTTTTCATCCACGGATCCGGTCACGGGTCTGCTCGAGACGTTCGCCGTGTTCGCTGTCGCGTTCGCGCTCCGGCCCTTGGGCGGCATCTTTTTCGGACGCCTGGGCGACCGCCTTGGACGTAAAAAGATCCTGGTGCTGACCGTCCTGCTGATGTCCGGATCCACGGCCGCAATCGGGCTCATCCCAAGCCACGAGACGATCGGCATCTGGGCCGCCGTCTTGCTGGTGCTTGCCCGGTGTTTACAAGGCTTTTCCGCCGGCGGCGAATACGCCGGCGCCACCATCTACGTCGTCGAGCACAGCCCCGACAGGCACAGGGCACGTTACTCGTCAGCCATGTCTGCGGCGACGTTCTCCTCATTCGCCCTCGCCGCTGGACTCGGAGCGCTGCTCAGCTTCATCCTGCCCCCCGAGGCTATGGGCGATTGGGGCTGGCGCATCCTCTTCCTGCTGTCAGTACCGATGGGCCTGATTGCCTTCTACATTCGCGCCAAACTCCACGAGTCTCCCGAGTTCCAGGCGATGATCGATGATTCCGCTGCCCGGCCCGCCCCGACTTTGGGAGTCGTCTTCCGCACCCAGTGGCCCGCGATGCTGCGCCTCGGCGGGTTCGTGATGCTCACAGCACTCTCCTTTTACATTTACTCCACGTACATGTCGACCTTCCTGATCAAGGTGGTCGGCCTGCCCCCGCACCTTGCCCTGTTCTCGAGCTTGATCTCGCTGACCATGGCGACGGCGTTGGCCCCCGTGATGGGCCGTGTCTCGGATCGCATCGGGCGCCGCCGCACCATGCAGACCGCCGCCGGTCTCCTGGCCATCCTCACCATTCCGGCGTACATGATCGCTGAGCAGGGAACGTTCGCAACCGCCGTTGTCAGCCAACTGCTCATTGGACTCGGTGCCGTGACCGCTAATGTGGTGACCTCGGTCCTGATGTCGGAAATGTTCTCGACCGACGTGCGCTTCGCGGCATCGGGCACCTGTTACAACATCACCTACGCGGTATTCGGCGGTACCGCACCCTTCCTGGCAACGTGGCTTGTCGCGGGAACCGGATACTCGCTCTCCCCGGCGATCTACGTCGCAACAATCGCCGTGGCATCATTCCTCGTCGCCACCTTCCTCATGCCTGAGACCGCAGGACGGCCTCTGCGCCGTTACCACGACGACCCCGTGCCCGCAGAGCGTGCGCACGCCGTGGCCTCAAGATCGTTGCCCGGGGCCTGAGGTCCCGTGGCAAAAAATGGTCTGCCGCTGTCCGGGCCTGTGCAGGTCCGGACAGCGGCTGGCCATGCCGCAGCCGATCGTGATGGTACAGATCCGCCGGTGGATGAAAGGGACGGTTTGAGTAACCTGGCCTGCTCATTGCCGCCATATTCGTCTCTTTTCGTGACCCTTGGAGGCCCTGCTCTGGCAACCGTGAACCGACGGGGCGTGGCGTTCGAATAGAACGACTGCGGTGGTCGCAGCCTGACCAAGGACCGGCACGCTGTCCGTATGGTGCCAATCCGTTCGAGGAGCCGGAAATGGCTGGATGGAATGCCGATACGGCGGCCGGGCTGCTGGGCACTGGGACAATCACGTTGGTGGAAGATTCATCCTTCTGCATCTCGCTGCCGAATGGGGACGTCCAACCCGAACTCCCGCACGGGGTCTTCTTTCAGGACACTCGCATCCTGTCCCGCTGGAACCTCACCGTCAACGGCCAGCTGCTGGAGCCGTTGGCGGCGGAAACGAAGGAACCCTACCGGGCGTTGTTTACCGGCCGTGTTGCGCGTTCTGACGGGTGTGCGGACAGCCAGCTGCTTGTGGAGCGGCTGCGCGAGGTGGGTGTCGGCATCACAGAGGAGATTACGGTACGAAACTACTCGCTGGATCCTGTCGAA
This sequence comes from Arthrobacter oryzae, assembly GCF_031454875.1. Lineage (GTDB taxonomy): Bacteria > Actinomycetota > Actinomycetes > Actinomycetales > Micrococcaceae > Arthrobacter > Arthrobacter oryzae_D. Next base: position 98,325 of record NZ_JAVDRQ010000009.1, on the reverse strand, counting down.
TGCGTGGTCTCGCTCAGCGTCGAAGCGGATTTTGCCGATCTGTTCGAGGTCAAGGAGGCGCGCATCCTCCGGCACTGGGATGAACCCGGCAGCCGGACGCAGGTTCGCTGACGATCAGGGGCACTTGGCAGGATGCCCTCAAGGGGATCGTCATCAACGCGGACGGCGCCGATCATGTTGGTGTGGACGCCTTGACATCTCGCACAGTTGTCCCGCCGCACGGCCACTGGAGCACCGTGCTGAGCGTGGTGCCTGCCGTGGACGGAACCGGCCAGGCTGCAACGTTTGTTCATCCGGCACTGGGAGCTGTGTCTCCGCGGGACCGGCGCCGGATGGAGTGGGTGGCGAGGTTTCCGGTGCTGCAGATGGGCAACGGTTCCATCGAACGGACCCTGCCGCGCAGCTACGACGATCCGGGCGCGTTCAGGATCGAAGACCCCGACCATCCGGACCGGGTGGTGGGCGCTGCCGGAGCGCCCTGGTTCATGACCCTGTTCGGCCGCGACTCACTCTGGGCCTCGGAGATGGCTCTGCCCGTGGACCCGTCCCTGGCCCTGGGGACGCCGCAGACGCTGGCCGACCGCCAGAGCCGGGTGGTGGACCCGATGAGTGAGGAGGAACCGGGGAAGATCCTGCACGAGGTCCGGCTCGGCCTCTCCAGCGGTCTGTCCTTGGGTGGTAAGCCGGAATATTATGGCAGCGTCGATGCGACCCCGCTGTTTGTGAGTGTGCTCGGGGCCGTCAGCCGCTGGGGGTTCGCCAAAGGGACCATTGCTGCCCTGCTGCCCAACGCGGACCGGGCCTGGACTGGGTACGGGACTACGGGGACCGCGACGGCGATGGCTTCGTCGAATATGGCCGCCTGAATGATCGGGGGCTGATCGACCAGCGGTGGAAGGATTCCTGGGAAGGGATCGACTTCGCGGACGGCACCCTGGCGGAATCGCCGATCGCCCTATGCGAGGTCCAAGCCTACGTCTACGCAGCGTACATGGCGCGCGCGTGGATGGCCTACGAAACCGGCGACATGGCAGTGGGTGACGAGCTCACCGACCGGGCGGCAGAGTTGAAAAACGGTTCAACGAACAGTTTTTCGCTGCCCGATCGCGGGTACTACGCGATCGCGTTGGATAAGGACAAGCGCCCGGTGGACGCGTGCGCCTCTAATATGGGCCACTGCCTTTTGTTCGGTCCGTGGATGAGGACAGGGCGCCGCTGGTAGCCGAGAAGCTGATGTCCGCGCAGATGTTCTCCGGCTGGGGCGTTCGCACCCTTGCTACCGACATGGGGGCTTACAACCCCGCGAGCTACCATAGCGGCTCGGTCTGGCCGCACGACAACGCCATTATTGCGGCCGGCCTGGTGCGGTACGGTTTTGTGGAAGAAGCGCAGCGGATCGCCACGGCCCTGCTGGAGGCCGCCCAGTACTCGGACGGCCGGTTGCCTGAACTCTTCTGAGGCTTTGACCGGGAACGGTTCGGCCAGCCCGTGCCGTGCCCGACGGCGTGTTCGCCGCAGGCCTGGGCCGCGACGGCGCCGATCCTGCTGGTGACAAGCCTGATGCGCTATGGCGCGCATGTATCCCGTGATGGTCTATGGCTGGACCCGGTAATGCCGGAGGCCTACGGCGACCTGCACATCACCAATGCCCCCACGGCCGGCGGCCGGATTACCATCGACATTTCCGGTTCCACCGCCTCCGTCCAAGGGCCCAAGGGCATGGCGCTGCACCGCGGGCACGGGCCGTGGATGACAGGCAGTGTCGGCGCCGTTGCCTTGAGGGCGGTGAGGACCTCGCCGTCGCGGTCCATCGATAAGGGAACCTGCTTATTAAAGTCATCCGCACGGCGGGAACTCTCTGGTGTTCAGGGAGTTCCCGTCGTGCGCATGGTGCTGGTGGTGCGGGTTCGTTCCTGTCAGTCCGTGCGGACCTTGCTGGGGTCGACGTTCCGGGCGGCAAAGATGAGCAGGCCGGAGGCCAGGATGGGGAGGACGCCCCACCAAAGGGTGGCGTTGATCCAGCCGGCGCCGGCGGCGAGGGCGGCGGTGATCAGCAGACCGCCGATGATCGCTCCGACCTGACCGGAGGCGTTGATGATGGAGCTGCCCGTTGCCCGGGTGTGGACGGGGAAGCTTTCGCCGGTGAAGAACAGCAGGGCGGAGAAGGGGCCGATGAGGAAGAAAAGCCCGGCGCTGTACAGCCCGATGATGAGCGGGAAGTTCCCGTTCGGTGCCTGGAGCATGGTGAAGAAGGAAGCGGCGCACAGGATCCAGCCGATCCCGATCGCGTTGCGACGTCCGATCCGGTCGCCGAGCCAGCCGTGGAACAGGTAGCCGGCGAAGGCGGTGGCGTTGGAGATGATGAGGACCAGCAGGGCGTTGTCGAACTCGATGTTTTTGCCGTCCGGTGCTGTGAGCAGCGACGTGCCGAGGATCGCGAATGCAAGGACGCCCAGCCAGTTCAGGAGGAAGGCCCCGCCGATCGTCAGGGTGGACCGCAGCGATTCTCCGCGGAAGACCGAGACGAGTGGGCTGGCCTTCTCCGAGACGTCAATTCCGTATTTCTCCCCGAGCTGTTGTGCCTCGTCGATCTGGCCGTCCTTGATCATCTTGTCGATTTGGTGACGGTGCGCGAACTGGGGGCTCTCTTTGAGCCAGCGTCCGGCCAGGACGATGAAGACGGCGGGGAGTGCGGCCACGGCGAAGCAGAGCGCCCACCCGCCGATGGGGAACAGCAGGTAGACGGACCCGGCCGCCAGGACGGAGCCGACCGGCCAGCCGGACTGGACGAGTGAGTAGATGAGACCGCGGCGGCGGGCTTTGGCGGGATCGCTGTTGTGGGCAAACATCTCGTTGAGGTAAGCCGCGTTGATGGCCTGCTCGGCGTAGCCGAGGCCGGCCAGTGAACGCACGAGGACCAGGAAGACGAGTCCAAGGCCGGCAGCGAGGCCCACAACCCAGCCGACAGTGGCGGTCAGCAGTGAGGCGACGGCTGCACCGATGACGGCGATCAGGATGCCCTTGCGCCGGCCGATCCGGTCGACGATCGGGCCGATCCCGAAGGCCACGAGTGCAGTTCCTGCGGTCACCCAGGTATTGATTCCTGTGGACTGGGCCGCGCTCCAGCCCAGGTCTGAGGCCAGCATCGGCAGGAGGTTGCCGAACAGGACGAAGTCATAGACAGCGAAGGTCCAGGCGAAGAAGCAAATCCAGGTGGCAAGCCGGACGTCCTTGGGTGTGACATCAGACTCGACAAATTGAAAGGTTGGGGCAGTGGTCATAACGGTTCCTAATTCACGGGGATGGTGGGATGTGATCAGTAGGGAACGAAGGGGGCGGCCTGGAGGCCAGTGTCAATAACTGGCTCCAGGCCGCCCCCATTTACTGCGTTTACTGGCTTAGGTTGCGGAACTGAGCTCGGCGACCAAAACCTCGCGGCGTTCGGCGGTTGACCTCAGATCGACCGTGAGTTGGCCGTTGACCTCCTTGAGGACCACACCGTAGTCACGGGCGGCCGCCTCGGCGGTCGTGAAGCCGTCCAGCACGTCCTCGAGGACCTTGAGGGGGTCCCGCTTGTGCGGGTCACCGAAGCCACCACCGCTGGGCACGGTGATCTGCAGGGAGTCACCGGCCAGCAGTTGACGTCCGGTGACCTTGGACGGCCAGGACTCCTCGCCCGCCCGGCCGACGTTCTTCACGAGCGAGCCGTTGAGGCCGTCATGGCCGCCGAAGGCTCCCCATGGCACGTCCGACTCGTGGCGTTCACCCTCGCAGGTGATCGCGGTGTCGGTCAGGAAGGTGTTCTCCCGGACGATGCCGATGCCGCCGCGGAATTCACCGGCGGCTGCCGGCTCGGAGCGCAGTTCGTAGCGGTCGGTGCGCATCGGGAACCGCCACTCAAGCTCCTCGATCGGGTTGTTGCGGGTGTTGGCGATGAGGTTGTCCACGGAGTCCGGCCCGTCGCTGGTGGCGCGGGCGCCGTAGGAGCCCTCGTTGACCTCGAGGTAGACCCAGTACTCGCCCTGTTTCTCGTCCCATCCTGAGTAGGAGATGAAGTGGATGTGGGCGGAGTTGCCGGCGGTGACGCGTTCGGGGATGACGGGGGCGAGGGCCCGCAGGGCCAGGTCGACGGCCCGCTGTACCTGGGAGAACCGCGAGAAGGTCGCGGCCGGGTACGTCGGGTTGAAGATGGTGCCCTCCGGGGCGATGACCTTCAGCGGCTTGAGCATGCCCTCGTTTTGGGGCACGAACACCGGGAAGGCGACCTCGTCCAGGAATATCATCCGGGTGATGAACGTGAATGCCGAGACCGTTGTGCCCTCGAAAGCGCAGTTATAAGCGGTGGGCACCTGTTCGGAGGATCCGGTGAGGTCGTACGTAATCTCGTCACCCTCGATGATCACCTTCACGACGATCGGCAGCTTCTTGCCGTAGTTGCGGCCGTCGTCGTCCAGGTAGCCGACCTCGGTCTCGTAGACGCCGTCGGGGATCTTGGCGATCTCCTGGCGCAGCATCCGCTCCGAGTAGTCGATCCAGCTCTGGCCGGCCTCGCGGACCGCGCCGAATCCGTACCGCTCGATGAGGGCGATGTAGCGGGACTTGGCCAGCTCGCAGGCGGCGATCATCGCCTGGAAGTCGCCCTCGTTGGAGGTGGGTGTCCGGGTGTTGTTGAGGATGTGCCGGATCAGCGATTCCTGGCGGACGCCCTTCTCGGAAATCTTCACTGCCCGGAAGATGGTGCCTTCGGACTGGATGTCCTGGATGTCCACCATCAGTCCGGAGTAGGCACCGCCGTTGTCGATCAGCTGGCCCGAGGCGCCGGCGAAGCCGACGAGTTCCCCGTCGTGGAAGATCGGTTCGATGATCGCCACGTCGGGGGAGTGCGTAGCGCCGAGGTACGGATCGTTGTGCAGGATGATGTCACCGTCGTGGATGTCGTCGCCGAGGACCGAGATCACGCCCTTGACGATCTTGGGCATGGAGCCCATGAACATTGGCGTGGAGTCGGACTCGGCCAGCACGTTGCCGTCCTTGTCGAAAAGCCCTGCACCGAGGTCCTCGGACTCACGGATGATCGAGGAGTAGGCCATGCGGAACAGCACCGAGGCCATTTCCTTGGCCGCGGAGTTCAGGGCGCCGCCGATCACGCGCATCAGGATCGGGGTGGCCAGTTTCTCCGCGCTCTGGGTGGCGGCCGGGCAGTCGATGACGAGGTTGCCGGCTGCGTCCACCGCTCCGGAGAATCCCGGAGGAATAACTGTGGTGGAGTCATATTGCTCGATGATGGCGGGGCCGGTGAAGGTGATTCCCACGCCCATCCTGTCGCGGTCATAGAAGCTGGTGTCCAGGGTGACCGGCTTGCCATCCTGTTCGAAGGTCACCGGGCGGGTTTCCACCAGGGCGTCATGGAGGGAACCGGACTTGATCGCTTCCGGCGTGGGCAGGTCATCCATCAGGGCGCTGGCCTCGACACGGATGTTGATGACTTCCACGGTGCCGTTCTTGAAGCGGTGGCCGTATTCCTCGAAGTGGGCGTCGTGGAAGGCTGCCTCGGCCTTTTCCAGCCAGGCCTGGTTGACCGGCCCTTCGGGTGCGGTGAAGCGTATCTCGTACCCTTGGCCCTCGTAGCGCGCGTCGGCGAGCCATTCTAGCTTGCGGCGTCCGGCTGGCACGTCCTCGGCATCGAGTTGGTCGTTGGCCTCGCGCTCCAGCTGTTCATAGGAGCCCTGGATGGCGGCGGGGTCCGCGCTGGCGAACGTGAACCGTCTGGTGGCGACGAACTCATACTTCTCGTCGGTAGCCAGCAGGCCGGTCGCGGCCATGATGCCCGGGTGGGCCGGGATCAGCACCTTCGGGACCTCCAGCTCCGCGGCGATTTCGCAGGCGAACAGTGCGCCGGCGCCGCCGGCGGCGACGAGGGTGAAGTCACGTGGATCGTAGCCGCGGCGTACGGAGTTCTGCTCGATCGCCTGGGTCATGCCGAACTTCTGGATCTGCAGCGCGCCGAGGGCGGCCTGGTCCACGGACATGTTGAGTTTTTCCGCCAGACCTTCCATGGCCTTTCGGGCGCCATCGAGATCTAGATCCATGCCTGAGCCTGCCAGGACGCGGTCAGGACGCATGCGCCCCAGCAGCATCTGGGCGTCAGTTGATGTCGGCTCCGTCCCGCCGCGGCCGTAGCAGACCGGGCCCGGGACGGCGCCGGCAGACTGCGGACCGACGCGGAAGACCCCGCCGGCGTCGACGTAGGCGATGGAGCCGCCGCCTGCGCCGATGGTGTCGATGTCCACCATCGGGACCATTGCCTGGTGGTCGCCGATCTTGGTGTCCAGCAGGTGGCGCATGCGCAGTTCACCCTGGTAGGCCACACCGATGTCCGCTGAGGTCCCCCCAATGTCCAGGGTGACCACGTTCTCGAAGCCGGACTGACGACCGGCCCACATGCCGCCGATCAGGCCGCCGACCGGCCCGGACATCATCAGTGTGACGGGCCGCTTGGCGGCCTCCTTGATTGGGACCATACCGCCGGAGGACTGCATCAGCAGGATCTCCCGCTTGTAACCCAACCCTTCTGCCTGCTCCTGCAGGCGGTAGAGGTAACGGGAGACCCGGGGCCCGACATAGGCATTCAGCGCCGTGGTGGAAAACCGCTCATACTCCCGGTAAAGGGGCACGATCTCGCTGGAAAGGGACAGGTAGGCCTCAGGGAACTCCTCCGCGACGATTTCCCCGATCCGCTGCTCGTGGGCGGGATTCAGATACGAGTGCAGCAGGCAGACGGCGATGGCTTCGACTCCGGCCGCCTTCAGCTCGTGCACGCGCTCACGGACCTCGTCCTCGTCCAGGGGAACCAGGACCTCGCCGTTCGGTGCGGTGATGCGCTCCTTGACGGTGAGCCTGTGGCGGCGCTTGATCAGGGGCTTGGTCTGCCAGGGCAGATCCTGCTGGAGGGAGAAGTTGTACGGCTTTTTGTGACGGGCGATGTGCAGGATATCCCTGAAGCCCTCGGTGGTGATCATCCCGACCTCCGCACCCGTGTGCGTCAGTGCGGTGTTCGTGGCGACAGTGGTTCCGTGCACCAGCTGGTCGATCTCCGAAAGCGACACCCCGGCCTTCGCGCAGAGCTTTATGATGCCGTTGATCACGGCCTCAGATGGATCGTGCGGGGTGGAGGGAACCTTCTCCACAACGGCGATGCGCTGGTCGTCGTCCGAGAAATACAAGTCGGTGAATGTACCGCCGACGTCTACTCCGATGCGCTTCATAAGGGGGTCCTTTCGAAAGTTTGGTTCAGGACTGGGTTGAAGTGAAAGACGGGGGGCCTCTTTGCCTGGCCCGCTCTCACCCGGGATTGGAGCTAGTCCGCTGGGCCGGGGGATCCGGTCCCGCAATCCGATGTGCCGTAGCTCACGTCGTTGCTTAGAAAGCAATTTAGTTCCTTTATGAACAACATGCAATGGCTGGCGGCTCTTTTTTTGGCGCCCCCTTTGCCTACGATGCTGCGAGTGGTCAAAAGGTTGACGCGCACTCGCTTTCATAAATCGCCTGCTCCGAGCTCAACGCTTTTCAGAAGGCTTCGGCCTTGGATCCCTTGGCCGACGCGGGGCCTGGAAGCGAATTCCGGCAATCTCAAAATAGGGGTTGTATGTTGCACAACCAGCAACTAGTGTGATGGCACAGCAACAAAGTGCTCCATTGCGGCAACCTTGTTGCTTCCAGAAACACAACAGATCGAGAGAGTGGAGACAGCCATGACAACAGAGACGTTCAACGACATCGAAGCCCGTCTTGCAGCAGTGCTGGAAGAGGCGTTCGAAGCAGGCACGGACATCTATAACGAGCGAGGCTTCAAGCGTCGGATCGGCTACGGCAACCGCCCCGCCGTCATCCACATCGACCTCGCGAACGCTTGGACCCGTCCGGGCCACCCGTTCAGCTGCCCGGGCATGGAGGAGATCATCCCGAACGTCCAGCGGATCAACGAGGCCGCTCGCGCCAAGGGCGTCCCGGTCTTCTACACCACGAACGTGTACCGCAACCGCGACGCCACCTCCGGGACGAACGACATGGGTCTGTGGTACTCGAAGATCCCCACGGAGACCCTTCCGGCGGATTCCTACTGGGCGCAGATCGACGACCGCATCGCGCCCGCTGAGGGCGAGGTCGTGATCGAGAAGAATCGCGCCTCGGCGTTCCCGGGGACGAACCTCGAGCTCTTCCTGACCTCCAACCGCATCGACACCCTGATCGTGACCGGAGCGACCGCGGCCGGTTGCGTGCGCCACACCGTCGAGGACGCGATCGCGAAGGGCTTCCGCCCGATCATCCCCCGGGAGACCATCGGCGACCGCGTCCCGGGCGTCGTGCAGTGGAACCTCTACGACATCGACAACAAGTTCGGTGACGTGGAGTCCACGGATTCGGTGGTGGACTACCTGAACCGCCTCCCGCAGTTCAAGGACACCGTCCCGAAGACCCTCTCGGATCCCCAGCCCGAGGTGGCGGCCCCCGCGGATCCGGCCTGAGCCGCACCGCACTCTCGGAGCCCCGCGGCCCGGCATCCCCGGGCCGACCCGACGACACCCATCAGCGGGTGCCGGCTGTCGTCGGGTCGGGCTGGGCTACGGTGATGAGTGCGTTTCACACGGTGGAGGACGCGATTGCCGAGGGCTTTCGCCCGATCATCGTCAAGGAAGCCGTGGGCGACCGCGTGCCAGGAGTCGTGGCGTGGAACCTGTTCGACATGGACTCCAAGTTCGGTGACGTCGAGCCGCTGGAGAACGTCATCGTGTAATTCAACAACCTGCCCGACTTTGCAGACACCGTCCCGACCTCGGCGATCCCGGTCGCCAGGGCCGTCGTGGCCTGATCAAGTCACCACACCACAGCGCGGTCCGGGATTTCCTGGGCCGCGCTGCGCCGTGCCGGGGCAGAGGTGACCTGTCCTCCGACGAGAGGTTGGATGGGCACACCGTACGATGGCTGCTACAGTGACTGCGCTTAGCGCCTGGAGAGGGAGAACCCATGCTGGACCCACAAACAACCACTGATAAACCGCAAGGGGCGGCAGCATCGCTGCTCAACGGTCTTACAGTTCTCGAAGCCTTCTCCGTCGCCAAGCGTTCCCTCCTGGGCGTCACAGAGATCTCCGAGCTAGTAGGCCTGCACAAGAGCACGGTCTCCCGGATGCTTACCGGCTTGGACGAAGCCGGATACGTGCAGCGCGACGACGAAACCGGACGATACCGCCTCGGGCTCGGGATGATCGGCCTAGCCGGACCACTGCTGGCCGAGCTCGGCGTCCGCCGTGCCGCCCTGCCGCACCTCGAAGAACTCACAGAGGCCACCGGTGAGACGGCCGCTATCGCCGTCTGGAACGGCACCAACGCGATTGTTGTGGAACAGACGGCCAGCCCGCACCAGGTCAAGCACAGCGCGGCGATCGGGACGCGCTACAACAAGTTCGCCAGCTCCTCCGTCCGTGTGTTCCTCGCCGAACTGCCGACCGAGGAGACCGACCGTCTGCTGGCCGGCAGCACGGTCCTGCGAGAGGGTTATCGGGGTCTCGCTGACCCGGCCCATGAACAGCTCGCCGGCGTACGGGACCACGGCTTCGCCGTCAACGACGGCGAAACCACTTACGAGGAATACGGCGTGTCGGCTCCTGTGCGGGACTACCGGGGTGCAGTGGTCGGCTGCATCACAGCCAGCGCGCCCCGGTCCCGAGTGCAGTACCAGCAGAGTCAGTCGATCCTCCGCGAAGCCGTGCTACAGGCCGCTGAGCGCGTGTCGACTCGGCTGGGCAGCTTTCCGGGGGAGAAACCTCCAGCGCCCTGACGGCCATGACGGCTCTCCTCTGGTGAAACAGACCCGGCGTTTGCATCCAGCATCCCGTGTGAGGGAGGTCCGAAGGATGCGCCCGGGCAGGATCCGATGGGTCTGCGAGCCGTTTTCCTCGATGGTCTGTGAGAGCAGGACAGACGGAACTTCAGGAAGGCCACCCCTCGCTGGCCGGCAGGTGCTCCTTCACGGAAAAACTTCATCCAAGTGCGACAGCGGGCCGTCAGGGCCTTCCGATCAGTAATGCCGTCGGTAACGCGATGCTGACGTTCGCCTAATAAGCGTTCCTGAATCAGGCCGGAAGGGAAGCCGACCAGCCCAAGCGGGATGATACTTCCGATGCAGCATGCAGCACGGCTTGAACCAGAGTGTCCTTGGCGGCGTCTTTGTGCACGCGGGAACGGGGAGCGGATGCAGTGATGCAACCAACCACCTTGCCTCGATAATCCCGAACTGGGGCGGAGACCCCAAACTCCTCCTCGTTAGTCGAACCGTCGTTAACGGCGTATGCCTGACGCGCGACTTCCTGCAGGTGGCGGGTGTGGTCCAAGGGCAATCCATCCCCCGCTGTGCGTAGAATCCGCCCGGAATCGATCAGTTCGCTCGCGAGGGCCGGCGCCAGCTCCGCCAGGAAAACCCGCACCGAAGAGCTCTCGAATTTGTTGTACCGGGTTCCGATGGTGGCAGTGTGTTTGACCTGGTACGGGCTGGGAACCTGCTCCACGACGATGGCCTCGTGACCGTTCCAGACCGAGATTGCGCTGGTCTCTTGAGTGCTTTCAGTTAGCTGCTCCAAGTACGGAACCGCAGCGCGGCGGACATCCAGATCTGCCAGCAGAGGGCCGGACAACGCAAGGAGGCCCAGCCCGAGTCGATACCGTCCCGTCTCCTCATCCCGCTGGACGTAACCAGCTTCCGTTAAACCGGCAAGAATGCGTGAGACGGTGCTCTTGTGCAGGCCAACGCGCTGAGCAACCTCTGTCACACCAAGAACCGGTTTTTGAACGGAAAAGGCTTCCAGCACAGCGAGACCATTCAACAGCGACGCCGCAGCTCCTTGGGCCTGTCCGTTTTCCTGCCTCGGCCTGCCTGCCATCTGTATCCTTTCGTGCGGCGTGACTGTTCGGCCACTCTTTTGGCCATCATATGTCGCAATCCGGGCGAAGATACGGAAGATGCGGCGGACTGTTCTGCTACTCCTCATCCTAATCTCAGGGCGGTACCGTCGGACTGGCGGGGTGACGGGCTGAACTGGGCGAGCTCGGTTCCCGGGGCTTCTCCCTAGCCGCTTTGGAACGCTGCCGAGCCATAAGATGCAAGGTTCACTCACGCAACTACCACGACCAAGGCAGGATGCCGATAGGGGACCTTCTGTAAGGCTGGGGGAGTGGGGGACTAGAGGGTGTTGTCAGAAGCCGGTGCCTGGGGTTTCGCCCCTATGATCAGGGTCATGTCACCAGCCAACACAGGAAAGATTGCCGGGCACGCCGACGTGGAATCCGTGCAGAAACGTCCGTGCGCAACGCATTTTTTCGCCTAGTATCCTGAGACACAAACCGGACTCAGCCGGGCGCCGAAGCGCGTACGCAAGAAATTTGACACTGTCCAGTATGGTAAATGATCAAGGAAGCAGAGCTTTCTCGCAGCGCAGAATCTGGTTCTGCAGCAATCAAGACCGGAGTTGCAGGCTGGCCCATGACCCTGAATCTCCTTCGCAATGGTCTTCGGCACCCTTGACTTGCAAGTGACACGGAAGTTTCGGGAATATCGGTTACAGCCCAACAAAGAACTCCGCTTGCTGCAGGGGTTGTGCTTTGCGGAAGCGGGTAAAACACTGCTGGCGTTCTGCGTGCACAGTCAAATTTGGAGCGGCTGCTATCGTGGGAAATAGATATCAACGTGCGCAGTTGCGCGTAACCAAAGACCTATTGACACGACCCGCAACATGATTCTTATAGGCAACTGGGCACAGGGCGCGTCATTGTAGCCAATTCGTTAGTAACGGCACCGGCATCCTGCCTGAACAACCTTCGAACCTCTGCAACCGCAGGGGTTCTTCTCATTTAAGTACCGAAAGGAGCAGCTACTACACCCGGCCAGCCTCAAATAAGCACCAATCGAAGGACCGTCTCCCGGACGGTCCTTTTCTTTTGCGCTTTTCCCATCATTCGGGCATCGCAGACGCATTCAGACGCAGGAGGTAACCCATGAAGTCACACCCATATGCACGCTTCATCAACTGGACCGCGGCGACTTACATCGAGGAGCGCCGATCGGGCACCGGGCAATCTCAGGCAATACTCACTTGGCTGAGGGCCTATGGCATTACAGCCGCAAGAGTCGATGCTTTCCTGCGGCTTAGCCACGAGCACGCCGCCACGATGCCCAACGCGCTGGTCATGGACATTCTGGAGCTCAGCAACTCAAAGGTCCGCCAAACGCTGAAGGACGAATATCTTCTCGACGCACTGCTCCACACCTGGGGCGCCCTGGCCGACATCTATGGCAAAGCAGGTGCCCCCGCCGACCGAGAAATGGCCAGGCTACTGCTCCTGGGCGAAGCCGGCCACGCGCTAATCATGGCACAAGGCATGAGTTACCCCGGAGCAGAGACAATGCTCAGGATGTACCGGATGGAGACCGAACTGCTGGACCTTTCCCAGATCCACAAAGGCACACCGGGTTTCAAAAATGTCGGCAGGCTCCTTCAGGACGTCAAGCGGCAGAGAAAGGTGCTTCCAAAGCAGCAGACTCCTGTGCCTGCCCCGCAAAAGCAACAACGAATACAGCTGACTGCACCGCAAAAGAAGACTTCACAAACATGGATAAACCAGCGCTCCGGAACCTCCGCTGCTGCCCACGAGGAGGATCGACTCCCTGACCTCCCGACCAGCGATCGGCGCTGGCATAACCCTTCCGACAACCTGAACTATGGACTGTTCGGAAACTGGCGCGACCATTGGGACAACACGTTGCCCTGAGAGGCCAAAAGCATGTGACTCCAACCGCCGTTGACCTGCGTATCGCGGCGGAAGCCCGATCGGCCCGCGCCGCCGGAGCCGCCTGGAGTGAAATCGGGCGCATCCTCGGCATAACGAAACAAGCTGCCCAAACAGCGGTTCGGGGCCGTCGAGCGACAAGAGGATGACCTCACCGGCGATGCAGAGTCCATGGACTCTACTGACGTCCATGGAGGGAGTTGTGAGTCACTATCGGGACTATCGGAAGCGGGCCCCGACCTGCAATCAGATGCACGATTATCTCGTCTAATGAGCGTTTGGATGAAAGGCCGATAACCGACGATATGTTCGGCAGCCAGCTGAGGGGATGCGTCGGTAGTGTCAGAGTTGAATCCGAGACCTACTCTGGCCATTGTCAGAAGAGCAGAATCGGGCCCATTCTGACGCCGTTGTCGCGCCAGCCTGACGTCAGGTTGGGAGTACTCACCTAGACGTCAGGACTGCGGCGGTGATATTTTCCGAAGTCTTCTGAACCGAATGTCAGTGCACGGAACATCAAGGGCTGATCCTTATGTGCATCCAACGTCAGGTGTGCCGCAATTGGTGATCTGACATCGGTCAAGGTCGCTGTTCGCGCAACTCCATAGCGAGAATTCCTTTCTTTCCGTCAGCCAGCCAGTGAGCGGCGGCCGCTGCGATGGCGTCGGGTGGTCCTGAGGTGTCAAGGTCGGTGCCGTTCTCATCAGCATCGAGCTGTTCAATGGTGTCGAGCTGGGATTGAAGCAGCGTCACGGGCATGAAGTGTTCTGCCCGGCGGGACATTCTGGCGTGTAATACGTCGCGGCTTCCGGTGAGATGTATGAAGACGGTATCCGATGCTTCCTGCCTGATGATGTTGCGGTATGACCGTTTTAATGCGCTGCACGCGATGACGACAGGTCCTGGTGCAGAGGCCATACGGGAGCCGATTTCGCGGAGCCATGGTCCGCGGTCGGCGTCGGTGAGGGCTTGGCCCACTGCCATTTTTTCGATGTTAGCTGCCGGGTGAAGGTCATCGCCGTCCAAGAAGTCAGCGCCCAGCATTTCCGCGAGCATGTGGCCTATGAGGCTCTTGCCGCTCCCGGAGACTCCCATGGTTACGACGCGGAGATTGGCTGCCATCGGTGACGTCCATTCGGTCATCCCGTTGCCTTTGCCCATGATGGTGCGGTCTCGCCTTTGGGCTTCCAGCCGAGTTCGAGGGAGATGGACATGGTTGTCGCAAGAAGGTCCGGAACGCTTCTTCGGAGTTCTTCCAGGCCGGTCTTCTCTCGGAAGGTTGTAATTGATATCGCACCTGCCACGCGGTCTGCGTGGTCCCATACGGGTGCGGCGATGCAGTTCGAGATGATGTCGAACTCGCCATTGTCCTCGGCCCACCCTCGTGCGCGGACAGTTTCGAGACGCTTCACGAATTCTGTCCTGGAGGTGATGGAATTTGGCGTCCGTTGTTCGAAGGTGGCGCTGTCCAGAATGGATTCGCGGCGTTGGTCATCGATGAACGCGAGTATGGCTTTGCTGACTCCGGCGGTGTGGATGACCACGAATCCGCCGATTCTGGTGTTCAGGCTGATGGCTTGTTCGGGTTCGACCTTGTCGACGTAAACAATGCGGTTGGCTTCCGGGACCGCGAACTGAACGGTGTGGCCGAGGTGTTCGCTGAGCCGGACGATGTGGGGGTGAACGACCGAACGGAGATCGAACTGTTCCAGAGCGGACTGTGCCAGGCCGGCGAGCCTGAAGCCAACGCCGAAATAGCCTCGCTCATCGGTCCGCACAAAGCCCGCTTCGATCATGGTCTGAAGGATTCTGGACGCTGTGGTGCGGTGGACGCCGAGGTCGGCGGCGATGTCTTTTAGGGTCCGCGGGTGTTCACTGCAATATTCGAGAATCTGGATTGCCCGGGCTACCGTCTGCGACATGGTTCTGCTCGATCCTGTGGTTTTGATGGTCGTTTCGGGAATGCCGCTCAGCAGCTGATCCGGCCTTCTCAGTTTAGACATCTGTTCGGTGAGCGGCCGTGGTGTCGGATGGCTTTGTCAGGGTGCCGGCGGCACTGGCCGCCGGCACCCTGCCTTTTTCTATTTCATGCCACTCATGGCGACTCCGCGAACCAGATAGCGCTGCAGGGTGATGAAGAGCACGATGGTGGGAATCATGCTGATCATGGTCGCTGCGTTGATGAGGTTCCACTGGTTGAACTCGGAACCGGCGAAGTTCACCAGCCCGACCGTGACGGTGTACATGTTTTGATCCTGGGCGATCAGCATGGGCCACAGGAATGTGTTCCAGGTAAACATGAACTTGATAATGACGAAAACGACGATCGCTGGTGCCACCATGGGAGTGATCACACGGGTGAGGATCTTAAACTCACGCGCGCCATCCATGCGGGCGGCCTCCACATAGCTGTAGGGGATTCCCTCCATGAACTGCCGCAGCAGGTAGACCCCGAGGACCGTGAAAAGGTCAGGGAACGCCATGCCGATGTAAGTGTTGTTCAGGCCGGCTCCGGAGACCATGAGGAACATGGGGATCACCAGTGCCTCTTGGGGGACCATGAACAGCGCCAGAACCAGCAGGAAGATTGGCTCTTTGAAACGGAACTGGTAGTAGGCGAAGGCATAGGCGGCAAGGAGGGCTATGGCGAGACTGGTGAAGATTCCGATTCCCGTGACCAGGAACGAGTTGGCCATGTAGCGGCCGAAGTCGTATTGAGCGAACAGTTGCACGTAGTTGTTGAAATTGAAGAAGTTCTCAGGAAGCCACCTCACGGGAAGCTGCAGGATCTCGTCCGGCCGCTTCAGTGAGGACAGTGCGACCCAGGCCAGCGGCACCAGCAGGGCGCAGCCGCCCAGAATGAGTGCTGTCTTGATCAGTAGCGCGCCCCAGTGGAAGCGCGGACCGCGGCGGACGGACTGCTGGGCTCTGATCTTCTCCGGGCGGATTGTGGTTGTAGTCATTCCGATATATCCCTTGTGAAGAGTTTCCGGATAAGGCCAGTCACGACGAGCAGGAAAACGAACAGGAAGATCACGTAGACGGCTGCTTCTCCCCACCTGTCGGCGCGGAACGCGAGTTCGTAAATTTCCATCACGATGGAGCGGGTGGAACCTACCGGGCCTCCCTTTGTGGCCACGAATGGCAGCTCGAAAAGCTTGATCGCGTTCATGACTTCCACGCTGATGACGAGCACGAGCTGGCGGTTCAACAGCGGCAAGGTGATGGACCAGAACATCCGCAACGGGCCTGCCCCGTCGATCCGGGCAGCTTCGTAGTAGGAGCGGTCGATCGCCTGCAGCCCTGCGAGCAGGATGATCACGTTGAATCCCAGCCGGGCCCACACGTACATGATGGCGAGGGAGGGTATTGCCTGGGATTCGTCGGTCAGCCAGGGCTGGGGTCCGAGGCCGAACATTCCGAGGACGTCGTTGGCCAGACCGTATGCGGGGTTGAAGATCCAAAGCCAGACGAAGGCGACAGCAGTCAGCGATGCCACGACGGGGGCGAAGTACAGGGCCCGGATGAATCCGGTCACTTTCGTGATGAGCAGGGTGTTGAAGCCCAGCGCAACCATGAGGGAGAGGACCACGCCGATCGGAACCGCCAGCACGGTGAAGTACATGGTATTTCCGGCAGCATTGAGGAACCGTTCGCTGCTGAGGACTTTGATGTAGTTCTCGAGTCCGTTGAACTCTTTGCGACCCACCGCGGACCAGTCAAAGAAGCTGATGAAAATGTTGTAGCCGAGGGGGATGATGAACAGCACCAGGACGAAGAACAGTGCCGGGGCGAGGAAGGTGTAGGCGCGCCGGGTGTGCAGCGAGCTGTTCAGGCCCTTTGGCCTGAGGGCAGGAGCGCTCACCGGCTACCGCCCGCGTTCCAGGAGTTCGTCCACTTGGGAAATGACCCCATCCAGGGTCTTTTGGACGTCGGCGCCCTGAAGGCATGCCTCGATGGCGCTGCCGACGGTGATCGCAATCTGGTTCGTGTACGGTGCGTTGTATACAGGCCCTGGGCCTTCCGCCATTTGCTTTTTTACTGCCTGGTAGTCCGTGCGTGCGGTGACGTTCGGGTCGGAGAAGTTTTCGGTCCATACGGGCAGGTAGCCTTCGAGCTTCGCCAGCTCAAGGTCGGTCGAGGGGTTCGAAACTGTTCTCATCCATTCCCACGCGAGGTCCTTGTTGTTTGAGCGGTCATTGACCATCCATGCCCAGTTGAACAGGAGCGAGACCTTGGGGTATCCCGCGGGCCCCTCGGGGTAGGGCACCACGGCGAACTTCACGCCCGGGGCGTTTTGTTTCAGCCATCCCTCGTACCAGCCTTCACGAAGTGTCATGGAAGACGAGCCTTGGGCGAAGGTGTCATCAGGGCTTCCGAGTTCCAGGCTGGAGACGCGGTCCTTCTTCACCAGGTCCTGCATGAACTGGATGCCGGCCACGGTCCCTTCTCCGTTCAGGTAACTGTCTGCCGTGCTGTGGTCTTCGGCGTAGAGCCGGCCGCCGAAGGCATGGATGTATGGCAAGGCCTTGTCGGCTATACCTGTGGGGTTTCCGGAGTATCGCAGGGAGAGTCCGTTCCGGATGATCTTCTCGCCGTCCTTCTTGACGAGCTTGGCTGCGTACTGCCGAAGCTCCTCGAAGGACTTAGGCGGTGAATCGGGGTTGAGGCCCGCCGCGGCGTAGTGGTCGACGTTGTAGTACAGCTGCATGCCCAGGTCGGTGCTGACGGGATACCCAGCCCATTTACCCTCGACTTTAAAATTGTCCCGGGTGACGCCGTTGAGCTTCTCCTCCCACGATTTCTGAATGTCGTCCGGGGCCACGGCAGCAACTCTGAGCCCGCCTCCGTAATAGGAGACCTGGCCCATAAAAATGTCCGGCGCATCCGAGGAGCTACTGAACCCTGCCGTGTACCGTGCCTCGTACTGCCCGTATGGAATGTCGACATATTCGACTCTGACCTTGGGATACTTCTCTTTGAACGCCTGGACTCTGGCGTCATAGAACTTCGTCGTCTTACGCCAATTGTCCTGAGGGTTCCAAACCTTCAAGGTGGCCTCGCGTTCACCTGAAGGAGCCTGCGAGGCGCACCCGGCCAACCCTGCCGCTGCCAGCGAGCCTGTGGCAAGCACCAAAAAACTACGTCTGCGTATCACGCGATCTTCCTTGATCTCTTCGTTGCTCCAGAGCGCCGTGCAACATATGCACTGCTTGTGCAAAAAACATAGGGGGCTACCGGACGAAAAGTCAATGAAAAATCAAAAAAAGGCCTTACGGACCGGCGGGCTCGGAAGGCATGACGACCCATAACTTGCACATGCTGTGCGTATGTTGCACGCTTGTCGTATTGAAATTTGATGTGTCGCCACGGACGGGCGCGGCGACAACAATGAATTAAGCCAAAGGAGCCTTGATGAAAACGCTAGTTTCAGCCCGGCAGCGCCCTGCCCAACCCACTTTCGGGGAGCTTGGCGACAGGACCCTGGCCAAGGTGCGCCGCCGGATCATCCCAGTGATCTGCTTTCTGTACTTCATCGCATTTCTGGACCGAAACAATGTCGGTTTTGCGAAGCTGACGATGAGCGAAGACATCGGCCTGACCGCCACTGCCTACGGCCTTGGCGCCGGTATCTTCTTTATTGGGTATGCCCTGTTCGAAGTCCCGAGTAATGGTGGCATGTACAGGTTCGGGGCGAGGAAGTGGATCGCCCGAATTCTAGTCAGCTGGGGCATCTGCGCGACAGCGATGGCACTGGTCAACGGTGAGACGACGTTTTACGTGATCCGTTTCCTGCTTGGTGCCGCCGAAGCCGGCTTCTTTCCCGCCGTCGTCTTCTACCTCACCCTGTGGTTCCCCGCGGCACAGCGGGTAACCGTCCTCGGGCTATTCATCCTCGCGCAGCCCGTGTCCAACGCCATCGGCGCACCCCTCTCGGGATTGCTGCTGAACCTGGACGGGCTGATGGGCCTCCATGGATGGCAGTGGCTGTACATCATCGAAGGCATCCCCGCCATCATCCTGGGATTCATGGCCCCGCGATTGCTGACCGACCGCCCGGAAGAGGCCCACTGGCTCAAAGCGGACGAACGCAACTGGCTGAGCACGACCATGGCCCGTGAGCTGGCGGAGAAACAGCGCAGCGGATCGCACAGCTTCCTGGACGGGCTTAAAGACCGGCGCGCCCTCGTGTACGCATTCCTGAACTTCGGCATGGTTTGCGGCATCTACGGCTTTGGATTGTGGCTACCCACCGTTGTCGCCGGACTGGGCAAGCTGGATCCGGCCCAAGTCGGCTTCATCGTCGTCATTCCCTACGCGGCCGCAGCGTTCTTCGTCTTCTACTGGAGCCGCCGGTCGGACCGGACCGGCAAACGTGCAGCCCACGCCAGCATCAGCATGCTCATCGCAGCATTCGGGCTGACAGGGGCCGCGTTCCTCCTGCCGGTCAACCCTGTCGCAGCATTGGTATTCCTCACGGTCGCGGCCATGGGCGTGTTCTCGGCGACCGCACCCCTACTCTCCATGCCATCGGCCGCCTTGGGCGGCGCGGCCGCCGCAGCGGGCCTGGCGCTGGTCAACTCCATCGGAAACGTCGGAGGATTCGTAGCCCCCTACGCCGTCGGGCTGCTCAATGACACCACACACAGCAACCTTGCCGGCCTGCTCTTTCTGGCCGGCTGCCTGGTGATCACGGCCATCGCCACGTTCCTCTACGCCCGAAACCGGCCCGAAGGCACAGCCGCTCCCAGCGCCGTCGCGGCAGCCGAACTCGCCAAAACCAATTAGTCGCAGCCGGAGAACCGGCTGGCATGAAAGGAACAAGTCATCGTGTTTGAACAGTCACTGCGTGGAAAGACCGCTCTGGTTACAGGCGGAGGCACCGGCATCGGTCAAGGCATCGCCCTGGCCCTCGCACAAGCCGGAGCCAGAATCGCCATCACCTACAACAGCCACAAGCCCGATCAGGATTTCGCCGATGACGTGGAACGTCACTCGGGACACCCCCTGACGTCCCTGCAGCTGGACGCGACCATCGAAACGGAAGTCCAGAGGACAGTCGAGGCTCTCGGCCGCGACTTTGGACGGCTGGACATTCTTGTAAACAACGTCGGCGGGCTCATCCAGCGTTCTGCCATTGGCGATATGGATTTCAAACTCTGGAAGCAGGTTCTGGCCGTCAACCTGGACAGCACCTTCCTAATGACGCATTTCGCCCTGCCACTGATCAATGGCGGCGGGCGGGTTATCAATGTCGCCTCGTTGGCGGGGCGTAACGGCGGACACGCCGGGGCGACAGCCTACGCCACATCCAAGGCCGCTATCTTTGGCTTCACCCGCGGGCTGTCGAAGGAGCTGGCATCATCCGGTATCACCGTCAATGCCCTGGCCCCTGGCTTCATCGAAGCGACACCCTTCCATGACACCTTCACCACCGCGGAGTCCAAAGCCGCCACGGTCGAGACAATCCCGCTCGGAAGGGCTGGAGTTCCCGAAGACGTCGCAGGTGCGGCGTTGTGGCTTGCTTCCGAGCACGCGCGATTCGTTACGGGCACCGTTGTCGATATCAACGGCGGACAGTACTTCGCATGATCACCGGACAACTGACACATCCACTCATAATCTCCGCGTTGGCTGCCGCCGGCCACGGTGCCACAGTCCTCATCACCGACGGACACTACTCAGCGGCGACCGCAGTCGGCCCAAACGCACAAACCGTATACCTGAACCTGCAGGCCGACTTTCCGACAGTGCCCCAAGTCCTGGCCGTCGTCCTAAGCACCGTCCGTGTCGAAAAACTAACGCGGATCAGGCCCTCCGCGGACGCAACTCCATGCCTCGTTCACACCGAAATTGATGACCTTGTGCCCGAAGGCACTGAAACGGAGCTCGTTGACCGGTTCGAATTCTATGACCTCGCCAGGTCACAGAATCTTGCCTTGTGCGTCGTGACGGGCGATTCACGGCGGTTCGCGAACGCGCTTCTGACCGTGGGTGTACTCCAACAGGGCTAAAACGCTGAGTGCACGTCTGGCGCCAATAGCCAGAATGGTTTCTCCGTTCGCGCATGCACCAACACTTTCCAGGCTCCCGACCGCTCTGCAGTTATGAGCGACCGGGTGACCGTGCCGGTCACAGGTAGTGGCTGCTGTGCCCGGCACGGGGGCCATCAGCGACGCAGTCCTCCTAGCGCCCCTCCAAATTGCAAGAATCCGGTGTTATGCGTGCCTGACGTACCAATTGTGTGCGGCAGGCTAACTGGCGCGAAAGCCAAGACTCGAAGGAGCCAAATGAAAGGTCATAATGTCGGCTTTCACTGAATGGGAAATCCGAGCCACCAACCGGCACCGCCTTGAAGAGCAGCTTGAAGAAGTCGTCCGGCAACTACAGCAACTCGCTTGGCGCACAAAGACGCACGGAATCCTTGTCACAAGGCATCGGCACGATCACTACACGGTGGCCGTGTCCGAAACCGTTCCATTCGGAATGACTCAGGAACTTGATCAATGGTCTGGTCTGGGACTGTAAGAAAAACGGTGTGTGAGGGTCCGGCCTGATCCGAAAGGAGTCGGCCGTGTCAGGGCCCACGACCGAGATGACAGGGGGGATGATCGATCCTGTGACGGGAGAGATCATCGATCAGAAGGATCTTGCGGAGCGGTTGCTCGCCCAGGCCAAGGAGCAGGGCGAGAGCCTGGTGGGCCCGGGCGGGCTGCTGAACCAGCTCACGAGGAACTGCTGGAGACCGCGCTGGAAGCGGAACTGACCGAGCACCGCGGGCACGAGCATGGCCAGACGCCGACCGCATCCAACATGCGCAATGGCACCAGGTCGAAGACCGTGCTGACCGAGATCGGGACGGCTCGTTCGAGCCGGTGATCGTGCCCAAGCGGAAACGGCGGCCGGACGGGATCGACCAGGTCGTCCTCTCGCCGTCGGCCTGGGGGCTGACCACCGGGGAAATCGCCGCGCACTTCGAGGAGGTTTATGGGGCCAAGGTCTCCAAAGACGCCATCAGCCGCATCACGGAGAAGGTCGCCGGGGAACTGGCAGAATGGTCGCCCCCACAGTTGGATCCGATCTATCCGGTGCTTTTCGTTGACGCTGTCGTGGTCAATGTCAACGTTGCCTAACTCTGTCCGGTGCCAGCCCTAACGCAGATGAGTCCGGCATTGCCGCGTCCACCGATAGCGATGAGCTGTCCGGAGTGCCAGACCTCGATGGAACTACCGTCGAGGCCGCTCCACTCGGCTAACTGGGATAACAACTTTTCGCCGGGTAGCGCGCTGTGAAACGGCTTGCCGGGAAGGGTGCAGAAGAAGGACTCTACATTGGCAAGTATCACGTACAGGACCACCCGCAGGCTCGGGGACAACACGTCACTCGCTAATCCCTGCGGGGGGCTACTTTGCCCTGTTCTCCACCGTGGTGCCCGCGGGGACATAGTGATCTAGGGACGCTTCGTAGCGGTTTGGGGCGAGGCGTGTAATCGAAATGCCCACTCTCTGTTCGGTTGCTACGGGTCGAAGGAGGTTCTCCGCGCTGTTAAGGGCTGCATCCAGTTCATTTCGCGTTTCGACGGACACAATTAGGCGATGCTGGTTTTCTTGCATTTCTGATCCCTCGAAAGTATGGAAACTGCTGATTTCGTTGTGATATGGGGCGTGAGGCGCTTTTTACAGTAGCTCTGCACAAGGAGCGGAAGGCATCGAGGAAGAGTCCCTATTGTGGGGACCATCAACAGCCGAGGCTACGCCGCCGGGGGATTGATCAGGTATAGATCCCGGGCAACTCACCGCTCTATTGTCCAGCCCCGTGCTGCATCTGGATATCCTGAGCGTGTTAAGGCAAGAATGGCCGCTCCCAGAGTTCCGGCGTTTGTTCCAATTTGTGAGATTGAGATGGGGGGTGCACTTCTCCAGGTCAACGACGACTTAAGGTACGACTCCAGTGGTTCGAGCATCGCTTTTCCTGCACGAGAAAAACCTCCTCCGATCACAATCTGGGCTGGATCAAGGAGCAATGTCACTATTGTGAGACCCTGGGCGAGGGCCTGCATGCCCTCATCCCATACTTCGTCTGCCAATGAGTCCTCGCCGAGGTTTTCCACAATTTGTTGGGTAGTGAGCTCTTGACCTCCCCGGGCTGCGTATCGGCGTGCGATACCGGCTCCTGAGACATAGACCTCAAGGCACCCGCGCTGCCCGCAAGTGCACAGTTCCCCACCCGGAACGATGGGAATGTGGCCGAGTTCGCCGGCTGCGCTTATGGCACCGCGGACAGGATGATTGTCTGTCAGAATAGCGGCGGCGATCCCGGTGCCTATTGTCAGGAAGAACAGATCACCAGCATCTTTTGCGCCCCCGAGTGCCTGCTCTGCTCGCCCAGCTGAACGTACGTCGTGGCTGACGAACGCAGGCATTCCTGTTTCCCGCTCAACGATTCCTGCCAGGGACAGGTTGCGCCATCCCAAGTTTGAGGCAAACGCAACTATGCCCGTGGCGTCATCTACGAGGCCCGGTGTTACTACCCCGGCCGCGACGAGTTGAATGCCACGAACTGTAGCTTCAGTTTGCATTCCCTGAATGAAACTGACGATGGCCGACACGTTGTCTGATTTGGGTGTCGGGATGCTGGTGATGTTTAGCATCCTTCCCGAGAGGGTGACGATTCCCCCCTTGATGTCGGTGCCACCGACGTCTACAGCGACTACTGCGATCGAATCATTCATGAAGTTTGGGTGCCCCTTCCCAGGGCTTCTAACATTTGGAGGATCATTCCCGCGGAAGTTACGTCGCGTGTGCCGCTGTCGTACAGCGGTGTCATTGGGCCTACATGGCCCTTGGACTTGATGGACTCGGCTGGTCTGAAATGGACTTGATCGACTCCTGTTAGTTCCAGAACCTGCTGTACGTTATGGGGTCGCACTCCACCGCCCGCCAAGAGCTGGATGCGACCTGCAGCACGTCGTCTGAGCTCACTTATGACCTCAGCGCCCTGAAGAACGGTTGGAGCGCCGCCGGAGGTGAGGACGGTTGTTACATCAAGCTGAATGAGTTCATCGAGTGCGTCGAAGATGTCAACAGTCAGGTCGAATGCCTTGTGGAAAGTGACCGGGTGGCCTTCACACGCTTCGAGTAGGGCTCTGGCCGTCGGCACGTCAACAGTGCCCTCGGCGGTAAGCGCCCCCAGCACGAAACCCACCGTGGTTCGCGCTGAAGATGCAGCCGTTCGTATGGCCATAATGTCCGCGATCATCGCGTCAACTTCGACCGCTGAGTAAACAAAGTCCCCTGAACGTTGGCGTACGAGAACCTGCACTGAGGCATGGGACATAGCTTCCAGGACTACCTTGACGGTCCCTAAGCTTGGGGTGGTACCGCCTGCGTCCAGCCCCCCGCACAGCTCTATTCGTCCGGCGCCGGCATTATCAGAAGCGATAGCCCCTGCAATGTCATCGACGCAGACCTCAAGGAGACTCATGCCTGGAAACCCATGGCCCTGAGTTCGCCTCGGGCTATCGGCCGGCCGGGGCAACCTGAGGGCAAAACCATGCTGCTTGATTTACGTACCACGGGGTCCTTCTACTTGGGAGTTGATGCTGCGGCGGGAACTGGTAGCGGCAACTCGATCTTCGGCGCTTCAGTGCGCCGACCGAGCCGAGAGGCAACAGCCGAGAGAGATCCGTTGACGACCAAGAAAATGAGGGTTACGACAAGGAAAGTTTGGATGAGGAGCTGGTTGAACGAAGACAAGACCTGAGCGCGGTAGAGCAATTCCGTGAACGCGACGATGTAACCAAGGGACGTGTCTTTCAGGAGACTCACGAGCTGACTCACAAGTGAGGGAGTTACGTTCCGCAATGCCTGGGGAAGGACCACGAGGCGACTGATTTGATGGGGTGCCATTCCCAAGCTCAACGCTGCTTCGCTTTGCCCCTTCGGCAGGCTGAGAATTCCCGCGCGAACGATCTCGGCGAATACAGCAGCGTTGGCAATTGTCAGTGGTATGACCAGCTTCCACAGGGTGGGGAAGTTGATGCCTATCTGGGGCAGTCCAAAGAGCATCAGGTAGATCAGGAGTAGGACCGGGAGGGTACGTGCGATTTCAATATAGGTCGCAGCTGCCCACCTGATTGGCTTGGTCTTGCTCGTGCGCCCCAACGCGAGCAGAACGCCCAGGCTTCCGCCTAGGACCGCCACAATTGCGGCAGCTTGGAGAGTTCCAAGTAACCCGACGAGAAGATATGCCCACACAGACGCGTCCAGGAAAGGAAGCCACTTTTCCGGGGCGAGCTGGCCCGTGGTACCAAACTGCAGAACGACGGCAGTAAGACCGGCCAAGATCAGGAGAATGCTGGCCGCTGAGCCAAGGAGAATCTTGAGGCGCCCCCGGGGCCCGGGTTCCTCATAGAGGTAGCTGACCGTACTTGCGTTATTGCTTTTCATCGAAGAATCGCCACCTTGCGTTCAATTTGTCCGGCAGCGAGTCCAATGATCACGGCTATGGCCATGTAGACGAGTCCGGCGCCAGTGAAAATTTCAATCGGTTGGGCGTAAGTGAGATTGATTTTGTTGGCTCGAGACGAGAGTTCGACAACGCCTACTACTGCGGCCAGCGCCGTATTCATGGCTAGGGCGATCATGACGTTGCCGACTGGCTGCACGACGGACCGGAGGGACTGCGGCACGACTACCAACCGCAGTGATTGCCACAGGTTCATGCCTAGGGCTCTGGTTGCTTCAATTTGACCCTTCGGAACAGTGTTGACTCCACTTCGTACCGCTTCAGCAACATAGGCCGCTTCGTAGACGATGAGTACGATGATGGCGGTGGGCAGCAGCGGCATGATGATCCCTGCATTAGGGAGCGCAAAAACGGCTAGTAGCAGCAACGCCAGGAGTGGAACGTTGATGAAGAACTGGACGTAAAGGAACGCTGCACCCCGCAGCACTGGTATCGGGCTGATCCGTGCGATGGTGATTAGTATCCCGAGAAATACAGAACCTATTCCGGCCAGTACGACCATCAATAGAGTGGTTCCTATTGCTTCAAGAATGGGACCGGCGTTAGTGCTGATGATGTCCATGTATTCGACTCCTGGCGCTGCTGCGAATGGTTAGGACCCTGGAACCGAACCGATTTTCGGCGGGGTTGGAGTGTTGGATTCGGTCACCGTGCCGAGGGTCTTCTCCCAAACCTCGCCCCACTGGCCGTTTTCCTGGATGGTCGTGAGCCAGTTGTTAATGAAGGTCTTGAACTGCTGGTCATTTAGTTTGAGCCCAATGCCATAAGACTCGACAGTAAAGGGCTCACCTACGATCTTCATTCCCTTTTCCTTGGCAGCGTTGCTGGCGAGGAGCGTGTAGTCCTGCACGTAGGCGTCGCCGCGGCCTTGCAGGAGTGCCTGTACAGCCTGGGGATCGGTGGCGAAGTCCACGAGCTTTGCGGTCGGCTGCTTCCCGGGTACTGCCTGTACCGCCGGAGTGTTTGCACCGACGATGACCGTCTTGCCCCCCAGATCATCAATGCTCTTAATGTCCGTCCTGTCGGCTTTTACGGCAACTGCGAGGCCGGAACTGAAGTAGGGGCCGGCGAATGAGATTTGCGTTGCCCGCTTTTCGTTGATGGTGTACGTGTTGAAAACTACGTCGACGGTGCCGTTGGCCAGGAGAGCTTCTCGTGTTTCTGAAGCAGGCGGAATAACTTCGATCTTCGGTTCGCCCAGGATGTACTTGGCGAGCATTTTGGCCATCGTGATGTCGAAGCCGGAAATGTTGTCAGGGTTGGTTGGATCCTGCTGGGACAGCAGGGGCGCATCGAGGGCCGCTCCGACCCGCAGAACTCCGCGGTTCTTAATTTTCTTCATCGTCGAATCGGGCACGATGAGGTCGTCGGCGGCGACCGGCGCGTGCTCAACGATGCTGCTTGTGTCTGAGGCGCTGTTGGTGGTGGCGGCGCCAGGTACTGCTCCGGCACCGGCACCGCTGCATCCTGTCAGTGCAAGTGCAGCGACGCCCACGAGTGCTCCGAGTGCGGCTAGCGGTGGTTTGGAAAGTGAATTAAACATGTGCGTCCTTATGCAGTGATTTTCGACGGAGAGTCCAGCAGCAGTGCTGGTGTGTTGACCTGCTTCCCGGATACAGCAGGAAGGTCAGTGGTTGAGAACGGATGAGAGGAAGGCCCGTGCCCGTTCTGTTTTGGGCGCTGCGAAGAAGGCTTCCGGGTGCGCCTCCTCGACAATCTGGCCGGCGTCCATGAAGATCACCCGGTTGGCGACCTTGCGGGCGAAACCCATTTCATGGGTCACTACCACCATGGTCATTCCCTGCTCTGCCAGGGATCCCATGACTTCCAGAACTTCGTTCACCATTTCGGGGTCCAAAGCCGAAGTGGGTTCGTCAAAGAGCATCACTTTGGGCTTCATTGCGAGAGCTCTCGCTATTGCGGCCCGTTGTTGCTGTCCCCCGGAAAGCTGGGCGGGATGCCGGTCGGCCTTATCAGCGATACCGACCTTGGAGAGCAGTTCTCGCGCCTCGGATTCTGCCGCCTTCTTCTTCGTCTTTGAGACATGGACCGGGGCCATTGTGATGTTGTCGAGGATGGACTTGTGAGCAAACAGGTTGAAGGACTGGAAGACCATGCCTACCTCTGCCCGCAATGATGCCAGAGCCCGGCCCTCGGTCGGCAGAGCTCGTCCATCCACTTCGATGGAACCCGAATCGATTGTTTCCAGCCGATTGATGGTGCGGCACAACGTGGATTTTCCGGATCCCGATGGACCGATCACCGCGACGACCTCCCCAGCGGAAACACTGAGATTGATGTCCTGGAGAACATGAAGAGGCCCGAAGTGCTTGTTGACATTCCTCATGGACACGAGGGGCGTCGCCAGAGCGGGTTTCGGTGTGACAGGAGCGTCAACAGTCATCGTGATAAACCTCATATCTTGGGGGAGTAAATGAACTCTAACCCCTCTCTCTGAAAAAAGTAAGTGCAGTTTGGAAAAACTTCTGAAAGAAGTGCTTTGGCCTAGGCAGAGGGCTATCATGGGGGTAGGAACACATCAACCAACCTATTCTTGCGGCGCCAGACCCGGGTCTCCCGGCTATTCCGAACTTTTTTCAGACTTGTTAGAAAGGTTTTTTCATGTCGGGCACAGACAGAATCAGACGTGAGGTTCTGGCGCTTGTAGCATCCGGACGAGCTCAGACGCGCACTGAACTTGCGCAAGTGATGGGCGCTCCGGCTTCCAGCGTGTCCATGGTCGTTCATTCTCTGCTTGAGCGTGAGCTCCTGGTTGAAAAGGGATCGGTGCCCTCCACGGGCGGGCGGCCGCAAAAGCGGCTCGCTATGACGGCGCGTGCAGGATACGTCCTGGCGGCGGACCTCGGCGGTTCCCATGCCCGAGTGGGAGTGATGACTGCTTCCGGTGAAATCCGGGAAGTGCAGGACATAGCCTTCACTGCAGTTGAAGGACCTGAGTTGGGTTTGGCGAGCCTCGTGGCCGCCTTTGAGGCGCTGATCGAGCGGCACGGTGTGGCTGGCCTTACTGCGATCGGTATAGCGCTGCCGGGGCCGGTTGATTTCGACAAGGGGATGCTTGACTCCCCTTCAAGGATGCCGGGATGGCATCACTATCCGGTGCGCAGTTACTTTGAAGAAAAGTTTCGCGTGCCTGTAATCGTTGATAACGACGCGAATGCCATGGCCTACGGCGAGCTGATCGGCCACCCGGAGTACCGCACACTTCTGGCAGTAAAAGCCGGATCGGCCATCGGTGCCGGATTCATAGTGGACGGGAACCTCTATCGCGGAGCCACCGGAGCGGCTGGCGACATAACCCACGTCAGAGTCGCGGCCGGGGGCAACTCACCGTGTAGCTGCGGAAAGGAAGGCTGCCTGGAGACGGTCGCTTCCGGCGCAGCCCTTGTCCGGATCCTCAATGACATGGGTATCCCGGTAGGGAGCAGCTCCGACGTCGTTCGTCTTGCGAAGGATAACCACCCGGAGGTTACTAATGCGGTGCGGCACGGAGGAGATCTTTTAGGCCAGGTCCTAGCGCCGATCGTGAACTTCACTAACCCGGACGCGATATATCTGGGAGGCATGTTGTCGTCCGTCGAGCCCTTTTTGGCGGCCGTTAGGAGCCAGCTGTACCAGAGCTGCCACCCGCTGGCGACGCGAAAGCTGGTCATCGAAGCTACCGAATTCATTAGGGATTCAGGAGTCCTCGGTATCGGCCACCTCGCACTTGAAGCAGCGTTGACAAGCACGTTGCAGCCAGATGTTCCTACAGCAATCCCGTCCGAGGCGACTAGGAGAAGCACCCAAAATGCATAAACCCCGTGTCGGTATCGCCGGCTTGGCAACCGAGTCCAGTATGTTCTCGCCCGGAAGCACAACAACCCCTGATTTTCGACCCCGCAGGGGACAGGAAGTTTACGCACAGTACGACTTCTTCAACGCGGGATCCCCTCTCTGGAATCAGGCGGAATGGCTGCCGGCGTTGACCGGCAGGGCTATACCCGGCCCTGCTGTCAGTCCGGAAGCTTACGAGGAATTGGAACGGGAAATCCTTGAGCGACTCAGCG
Source organism: Arthrobacter oryzae (assembly GCF_031454875.1). Lineage (GTDB taxonomy): Bacteria > Actinomycetota > Actinomycetes > Actinomycetales > Micrococcaceae > Arthrobacter > Arthrobacter oryzae_D. The sequence goes on along the minus strand of NZ_JAVDRQ010000009.1, from coordinate 68,891 downwards.
ACATCGGCCACCTTGATGGCCTTTATATGGACATTCACGGCGCCATGCACGTTACGGGCAGAGAGGACGCAGAAGCGGATCTACTGGAAGCTGTGAGAGCAGTAGTGGGCCCTGACGTTCTCATCTCGGCTTCCATGGACCTCCACGGGAATGTGTCCTCCCGTCTGGTGCAGGCAGTAGATCTCCTCACATGTTTCCGTATGGCCCCCCATGAAGACGAGATGGAAACAAAACAGAGGGCAATAACAAATCTGTTGGACCGCTTGTCCTCGGGTAAAGGCAGGCCCCTAAAGGCATGGGTTCCCGTCCCGGTACTGCTTCCGGGCGAACAAACCAGCACAAGGGTGGAACCAGCTAAGTCTCTCTATGCCAAAGTCGCAGCTGTGGAGGCATCAGACGGCATCCTGGACGCTGGGCTGTGGATCGGGTACGCGTGGGCCGACGAGCGCCGGGCCCAGGCGGCTGTGGTTGTAGTGGGCGATGACTCGGAGGCGGTGACACGCGGGGCCGAATCTTTGGCCAAAGAACTGTGGGAGGTGCGAGACAGGTTCGATTTCGTCGCCCCGGCATGTTCACTCGAAGATGCTCTTGCCCTGGCGGCGGACCCGACCACAAGTCGTCCCTTCTTCATAAGTGACAGCGGTGACAACCCCACGGCTGGTGGATCCGGTGACGTAACTCACACATTAGCTCACCTCCTCGAGAACCAATCCAAGATCGGTGTTTCCAACATCATCTACGCATCCATTCCAGATCCTTCAGCAGCCCAGGAAGCCCAACGCCTAGGCGTAGGCGGCCGATTCCGGTTTCCCGTCGGTGCCAAGGTAGACAAAAATCACCAGGGCCCCGTGCTGCTTGACGGGACAGTCCATGAACTACATCTGGACTCGATCGGTGGAATCGAAGCAGTCATTCAAGTGGGGCGGGTAGCCGTGATCGTTACGGAGAACCGTAAGCCTTTCCACTATGAGCAGGATTTTTTGAACCTCGGACTTTCGCCTCGCCTCGCGCACGTGGTCGTGGTCAAGATCGGCTACCTCGAACCGGAGCTGTTCGACATGGCAGCAGAATGGCGGTTGGCACTCACTCCCGGCGGAGTTGATCAAGACCTCCGAAGGTTGAGCTACAGCAGGATTCGGCGACCCATGTTCCCGTTCGACGACTTCGCGAAGGACCCCGACCTCAGCGCACGTATCGTGCCCAACGCCGGCACATAAGCGCGCAATGCCTCACGTCCGAAAAATCGAGTTGTCGAGCATACATCGTTTGGAAAGGATGGTGGAACATGAGAGTCGGTTTAGTCGGTACGGGCCACTGGGCAGCAATTAACCACGCTCCAGTCATAGCTGAGAAGGAGGGCCTGGTCTTCGAAGGACTGTGGGGGCGAAGCCCGGCCGCAACCGCGGAACTGGCTCACAAATTCGGTGTTCAAGCCTTCCAATCGTTTGAGCAGTTGGTTCAGTCCGTCGACATTGTGCAGTTCGCCGTGCCTCCTGCGGTCCAGGCTCCACTTGCGGTGCATGCAGCACATGCCGGTAAGCATCTGCTGCTGGAAAAGCCTTTGGCACTAAGCACCGCTGATGCTGAAAGTCTCAGAATCGCGGTTGAACAAAGCGGTGTAGCCGCACTTGTATTTCTGCCAGCTCGCTTCCGCCCTGAAACAGAGCGCTGGATTACGGAGATGTCCGGTGGAAACTGGACAGGCGCGTCCGGCCAATGGTTTACACAGGCAATTTCCGGAGCCCAGAGCCCGTGGTCGGGCTCGGCATGGCGCCGGGAGAATGGCGGGCTGTGGGATCTCGGCCCGCATGCGTTATCTATCTTGATTCCCATTCTGGGTAAGGCCAGAAATGGTTGTTCACTTCAGGGAAGAAGCGACTTGATGCATTTGCTTCTCGAACATGATGACCAACGAACAAGTTCTACTAGCTTTACTTTGTGTGCCCCGTCTGCGGCATGCCGGGAAGAATTGTCCTTTTGGGGAGAAAACGGGGTCTTCCATATGCCCCCCGTTGTAACTGGCCCGCAGGAATCCCTTGGAATCGCTCTCACTGAGTTGTGCGACCTGGTCGAAAGCGGACAACGTGCGCATGCATGTGATGTTCGGTTCGGCCGGGACATAGTTGAGATTCTTGAAGCTGCGACCCGTGGAAATACATGAAAGGAACTGATCCGTGCAGATACTTTTGTGTGATTCACCAGACCATGTAGGAAGGCGCGCAGCCGATGTTATCGAAGCCAGGCTACGGCAAGGACCAGCAGTGCTGGGGCTTGCAACGGGGGGATCGCCAAGGACAACCTACAAAGAGCTCATTCGTCGTCATCAGGAGGAACAGCTCAGCTTCGCGCAGGCTACTGCCTTCACCTTGGACGAGTATGCAGGGCTGCCGCCCAGCCATGAGCAGTCATACTACTCAACGATCCGCCGCGAATTCGTCGACCATGTGGACCTTCCCCTCGAACGGTTGATCACCCCAAATGGAGACGCTCCTGATCTGGTTGCCGAAGCAAACCGCTATGACTCAGCGATCTCCGCAGCTGGGGGAGTAGACGTACAAGTTCTGGGAATCGGGGCCAATGGCCATATTGGGTTCAATGAACCGACGTCCTCGCTGGATTCCCGCACCAGGGTAAAAACGCTGACGCGCACCACACGGGAGGACAACGCCCGCTTCTTCGCGGATGGCCAGGTTCCCCGGCTCTGCCTCACAGAAGGATTAGGGACAATACGCGACGCCAAACTAGCCGTACTCGTCGCGATGGGAGAGAACAAAGCCGAAGCGGTGAGGTTGATGGTCGAAGGACCAGTCAGCGCGAATTGTCCGGCTTCCGTCCTCCAAATGCACCGGCACGCAATTATCATTCTTGACCCACAGGCTGCTGCTCAGTTGAGCTCCCTCGAGTACTACAGGGAAGCACAGGAATTCAATGACGATCTTTCGCTTCGAGCACGATCTGCTGGGTGATCGCGACGTCCCGGGGGGACGCCTACTCGGGCGTGCACACCCTGCGGGCCGTAGAGAACTTCCCCATTGCCGGCCAGCAGCTGTCGTCCAACATGCATCTGGTCCGGAGCTCGGCAGCAGTCAAGCTTGGCGCGGCCCGCAGCGACCGGGAGCTGGGCAGGCGTACCCGGACATTCTGGACGGCCGACTGGCCGACCAGTTCGTCGTAGACGTCATTGAGGGCGGCGCCGGCGCGTCGAGGTCATCGCCAACCACGCGCTGGAAATCCTCGGCCACCCCAAGGGCGACTACAGCCGTCTGCACCCCAACGACCATGTGAACCTCAGCCAGTCCACCAACGACGTCTACCCCACCGCCGTGAAACTGGGCACCATCTTCGCCGGCCGGGAACTGCTGGACGCACTGACCGAACTCGAAGAGGCGTTCACCGCCAAAGCACTGGAACTCCGCACGGTAGTGAAGAGGGGCCGCCCCAGCTGCAGGACGCCGTCCCCATGACGCTGGGCCAGGAGTTCGGCACCTACGCCATCACCATCGGCGAGGACCGGCTGCGCCTGGCCTAGGCGGAACTGGTCATCCACGAAATCGACCTCGGCGCCACCGGCCTGAACGCCCCCGCCGGTTACGCCGAGGCGGCCTGCCAGCACCTGGCAGAGGCCACCGGCCTTCCCCTGGTCACCGCCGTCGACCTCATCGAGGCCAGCCAGGACGTGGGCGCCTTTGTGCACCTCGCCGTGCTTGGGCGCCTCGACGGTCACACCAGCGGATTCCATCACATTTGTGACGTTCGGACCGAAAGTAAAGCCAAGAATGCACACCAGATCAACGCCGTCCGCGCGGATCTCGGCATCGCGCCCCCGGACGATAGGCCTCGCCGGGCGCGGCAGCTCCCCCCGGAACGGGTGCCGCGCCCGACGAGGCGTCCTGTGGCCGATCAGCGGCAGCCGGGCACCGCGTACGACGCGCTGTAGTCGGCCGTGCCGACCGCGCCGGTCACCCGCACCGTGACCTCGCCGTCAGCGACGGTGCCGCGCGTGGCGTGCTGCACGACCGTGCGGGACTCGCCGGCGCCGACGTCCGAGAACGTGCGCGTAGCCACCGACGTGATGACGTCGATGTTGACGTTCTCGGCGTCGTTGTTCACGACCGTCACCTTGAGCTTCACGGCATCGCCTGCGCAGGTCGCGGCGACGTCGTAGTCCGGAACGGGCGCCGCACGGTAGGCCGTCGCCAGCCCGGTGAGCGGCTTGGTGATCGACGAGATGTATTCGGAGTGGTCGCCGGCGGTGAGGTTGTACGTGACGATCGCGCCGTACCCCTCGTCTGCGGTGCGCTGCGCGAACGCGGCGGCTTTCTCCTGCGACGTCTGCGTGAGGTCGATCGCGCCGGGCGCGAGCTGAGAGGCATCCATGCCGGGGATCTGCGGCGGCTGCCACGAGCCGTACCAAGGATTCCAGGCGTAGTCGATGAGTTCGCCGGCGCGGATGCCGTCGTATTCGGTGGCCTCTGCGGCGGGGCCGATGTTGTAGAACGTGATCAGCTTGTCCGGGTCGAGTCGGTCGCGCAGCTCGTCGACCAGGTAGACGAACGAGCTGTTGTTGGGCTGTCCGGTGCCGTTCTCGCCGTACCTCGACCATTCGTCATCGAAGTCGATGCCGTCGAGGTCGTACTCATCAACGGTGTCGGCGAGTTCCTCGGCGAAGGCGGCGGCCGCCTCACGGGACGGGAAGTTCGCCATGCCGGCGCCCTGGTGGTTGCCGAGGACCGACAGCAGCACCTTGGTGCCGCGCTCCTGCAGCGGGCGGATCTGGGTGTCCGCGTCCTGCAACGTCTCGGTGACGCGGTCATTGAGGTGCAGGTAGGCCGCGCCGCGGTCGACGTCGTAGTGGATGTTTGCCGCGAAGATCATGGCCATGTCGAACGCGGGACGGTTCGTTCCCTCGAGCGTGTAGTCGGCGACGTTCGCCATGTCGTTGTTGTTGACCTCGACGTAGACGGCCCGCTTCGGGTCCTTATCCGCCGACGCGTCCTCAACGGATGCGGATGCCGCGGACGGCACCGCCATTCCGGTCAGCGCGAGACCGAGCATCGCGGCAGCGGCGAGCCCCGCCCTCCGTCGACGTCGTGAGATGAACTTGTTCATGTCGTTTCTTCCTTTCGTGCTTCATCGCATCCGGGGGGAGAGCGTGAGAATCAGTGGGTCGGGTCTTCGAGGTCGAAGAGCTCGAGCTGCCGCAGGGCGACCGGATCGTTCAGCGCGCGTACACGCAGCATGCGCGCCGTCACCGGCTCTGCGAAGGCGAACGGCGTGGTGCGGCCGGCGATCAGCGGTTCGCGGTGAGTGGTGGCGATGTCGCGCCAGTTTTCCCCGTCGTCGCTGGCTTGCCACACGTACGCCTCGGCAGGCGCATCCGCGGCGGCGGTGAGCGTCACATCGGTCACCGTGCGGGGCTGGTCGAAAACCCAGCCCGCGGATGCCGTCGTCAGCGCCGTATCGGGCGAAACCCCGTCATCGAACAGTGAGGCATGCGCGGGATCGAGGGGTCGGCCGCTGTCGCAGGTGAGGTCCGGATGCCACCGTGCGGCTTCCTCCTGGACGGCCCAGAGTGGACTGGCGGCGGCCTCGCCGGAGTCGGAGGTGAAGACGAGCTTCAGCTCGGCGTCGCCGTTGAGCGCATCGACCGAAAGCACCGCACGCTCGAGGGGGACGCCGTCGAGCGTCGCCGAGACGAGGTAGCGGGCATCAGGATGCGAGCGGTCGGCATGCACGCGCACGCCTCCGCCGTTCGCGCGTCTCACGCGGATGTCGTCGAACAGCGGCGATCCGATACGCAGCTCACCGGAGCCGAGCTCGAGCGGGTAGAGCCCGAGCGCGGCCCACAGCCACCACATGCTCATCTCGCCGTTGTCCTCGTCGCCCGGGAACCCTTGCCCAATCATGCCGCCGGCGAACAGTCGGTTCGCGAGGCCGTGCACCAGGGCACCTGCCTGCCAGGGACGGTCACCGTGCACGTGCATCCACGGGATGTGGTGCGCAGGCTGGTTCGAGAGGGCGCACATGCCGCTGCGCTGTGCGCGCGCCTCGCGCTGCTCGTGGATGACCACGCCGTAGCCCCCGGCGAAGGCGACATCCCCGGTCTCCGGCTCTGCGAAGAGCCGGTCGAGGTGAGCACGCAGCCCGTCGCGACCTCCATAGAGCTCGGCGAGTCCGGCGCCGTCGTGCACCGGACTGACCGACATGCCCCAGCCGTTGGTCTCGACGTTATCGCCGCCCCAGTCGCGGGGGTCGAAGGTCTCCCAGAACCGTCCGGCGGCATCCTTTCCGCGGAAGAACCCGTGCTCGGGATCGAACAGCGTTCGGTAGGAGAGTGCCCGGTTGCCGAAGTACCGCGCGTAGGCCGCCCAGCGGGCGGTGCCGTCTCCTCCCCGCGCGGCAAGCCGGGAAGCGAAGCGGGCGATGCCGGCATCAGCGATACCGTTCTCAATGCTCCAACTCATGCCTTCGGGGACGTCGGAGGAGATGTATCCGGTGAAGCGGCCGCGGGCGACGCCCTTGCGTCCCTGGCGCGGGTCGGCGCTCGGGTCGCAGGCGTTGCGCCAGGCGGTCTCGAAGGCCGCCTGCTCGTCGAAGAGGATGCCCCAGCGCTCCGCGTCGGCGAAGATCTGGTCGCTCGAGGTCCCCACCATGGAGTCGACATAGCCGGGGGCACTCCACCGCGCCATCCATCCACCGCGGCGGGCCTGCTGCAGGAGGCCGTCAAGCATCCGTCCGGTGCCCTCGGCGTCGAACAGGGCCAGCGCCGGCCAAGCGGTGCGGTAGGTGTCCCAGTATCCGTTGTTGACGTACAGGTCACCGTCGACCACGGGGGCGCCCGTGGTGTCGTCACCGTGGGGATCGGAGGGCACCATCGGGTCGGCGAAGCGCAGCTGCGGTGCCTCGACTGTGCCGGTGTTCTCGGCCGTGGTGTTGGGGTACAGGTGCAGTCGGTACAGGGCGCTGGCGATCTGCGCCCGCGCCTCGTTGTCGGCGAGGCCGCGCCAGGGCCGCTCGGCGGGGTCGGTTTGCGGCAGCTCCACGGCGCCGAGCAGGTCGTTCCATTTCGCGTGCAGCGTGTCGCGCAGGTCATCGAAGCTGCGGGACGCGGGCAGTTCCTGCGCCAGCGAACGGCGGGCCTGCTCGACGGAGAGGAAGGACTGCGCGATGCGCACCTCGAGAGAACCCGAGGCGCTCACGTCGCCGTCGACCACGTCGCCCGCACCCAGGACGACGCCGGCGAAGTAGGCGCGAGGCGGGTTGCCCCAGTCCTCGGTGCCCTCGGGCGTCCAGCCGTCGAAGGTGCCGTCCCCGTGGAAGGTCACCCGTCCTCCGCCGTCGGGCGCGCCGATCGCGAAGCCCACGACGTCGGATGCCGTATCCGCCGCGATCCGGAAAACGCCGCCGTGCGAGGTCGCTGTCATCTGGACGCTGGCGCCGCCGTGCAGCCGCGCCGCGTACAGGTGGGGACGCGCGTACTCGGTTTTGGGCACGATGTGCGGCACGGTACCTCCGGGCGCACCCAGGAAGGGTCGCACCTGCAGCACCCCGCGGTCGCCGATCCAGGGGCTCGGCTGATGTGAGAACTGCAGCGCCGCGAGCGGGCGGCCCTGCTCGTTATCGTGCACCGACCAGCGGTACGGCCAGCGGGTGTTGACGGCATCCGTTGCCGGGGTCAGGAAACAGAAGCCGTGCGGCACGGCCGTGATGGGAATGGTGTTGCCGCGTGAGAAGCGGTCACCGGAGTGGCTGCCACGACGCGTGTCGACCCGTTCGGCGGGCGTCGGCTCGGCAGAGGTGGAGCCGTCGGCGTCCGTACGGCTGCCGACGATTACCTCGATGAATCCCTCGACGAGGCCGCCGGCGGGGCAGGCGTCGGCGAGACTGGGAGCGCCCAGCACTACCTCGAAGCTCGCGGTCCGCCCGGCCCACGGCTCGAGTGACACGCTGTCGGCGTTCCACTGCTCGGGCATCGACCAGGCGGCTTCGAACTGTGCGGATGCCGTCATTGGCACTTCGTAGCGGTCGCGCACCCGGGAGTCCTCGCTCAGTCGTGTTCCGTCGTCGAACGCCACGTCGATGGTGACGGCGAGCGAGGCGTGCGGCGCGTGCACGGCGTCCGGGCCATCGGCGTAAAAGGCCCAGTGCACGACGGTGTCGGCCGCGACCGGCAGACCGGAGAGATCGGGCAGCGGCATTCGCTGCTCCCCGCCCGCGGGGTCGAAGCGGAACGCGTGCACCTGTCCGCCAAGGATGCCGGCATGCGGGCGGGAAGAGGGCGGGTCCACTGGTCCTGCGGCCCATCGCAGCTCAGCCTGGATCATCCCTTGTCGTAGCTCAGCCTGGATCATCCCTTGACCGCTCCCTCTTGCACTCCGCTGAAGAAGAAGCGCTGCATCACCGAGAACAGCACGATAATCGGCACGAGTGCGACCATGGTACCCGCCGCGATCATGCGCGGGTCGGGTGAGAAGTTGCCGTTCAGGTAGGCCATGCCCACCGTCAGCGTGTAGTTGTTCGGATCGGTGAGCACCATCAATGGCCACAGGTAGTCATCCCACTGGCCGATGAATGTGAAGATCGCGACCACGCTCGCCATGCCGCGCACGTTCGGCCAGACGATGTGCCGGATGCGCTGCCAGGTGGTGGCACCGTCAACTGTCGCCGCGTCGAGCACGTCGGTGGGGATCATGCGGCAGGCGGTGGCGATGAGCAGCACGTTCATCGCGGCGATGGCGCCGGGTAGGAATACGCCCCACAGGGTGTTTGCCAGACCTAGGGAGTTGATCGTCAGCAGGTTAGCGGTGATCGTCACTTCGCCGGGCAGCAGCATGGTCGACACGAGGATGCCGAGGGCGATGAACTTGCCCTTGAACTTCATGCAGGCCAGCGCATAACCTCCGAACAGGGACAGGGCGACATTGCTGACCACGGCCCCGACCGCCACGAGCAGCGAGTGCCACGCGTACGTGTACACCGGGATAAGGTCGGTGACTTTGATGTAATTCTCGATGGTGGGATCCGTGGGGATCAGGTTCGGCGGGAACGAGTAGAGGTCGTCAGCCGGTCCCTTGAACGAGGTCGAAAGCTGCCACACGAACGGGCCGATGACGAGCAGCAGCACGACGGTGAGCAGAACGTAGCGGCCGATGAGCCCCGCTAGGCTGGGTTTGCTGAAGTCTCCGGAGCCCTTGCGGCGGTAGCTGTGGTCCTTGCGGATCTCCTGCTGCTCCTGCTGCTCCCGATGCTCTTCGACGGGACGTTCGGTCTTGAGGCTCATGCCGGCACCTTGGCCTTCTTCTCGCGGTTCAGTAGTGCGATGGCGACGAGCGGGACGAGCGTCAGCAGGAACAGTGCGACGCTGATCGCGGCCGCGTAGCCGAGGTTTCCGTTGAGGCCGGAGCCGACCTGGCGGATGAGCATGACGATCGACATGTCGTAGCCGCCGGGGCCGCCGGTGCCGTTGGAGAGGATGTCGAGCTCGGTGAACACGCGCATCGCCGACACAGCGACGAGCACCGAAATCAGCAGCATCGCGCCGCGCACGCTCGGGATGGTGACGCTCATGAAGCGGCGCACCGCGCCCGCTCCGTCGAGCATCGCGGCCTCGTGGAGTTCCTTGCCCACGTTTCCGAGCGCCGCGAGGTAGACGACCATGTAGTAGCCGATGCCCTTCCATACGGTCAGCAGGATGGCTGTGGCCAAGAGCCACCAGCGGTCGACGAGGAAGGCGACCGGCTGATCGACCACGCCCATCCACTCGAGCGCCTGGTTGATGATGCCGCGACTGTCGAACAGCCAACCCCAGATGAGGGCGACGACCACGACCGAGGCGATCACAGGGAAGTAGTAGGTGGTACGGAACAGCGCGATGCCAGGGATGTTCTTCTCGACGAGCAGGGCGAGCAGCAACGGCACGATGGTCAGCAGCGGCACGCATACCACCACATAGATCAGGCAGGTGATGAGCGCGTAGCGGAACTGCTCGTCCGTCAGGAGTCGCTCGTATTGCGCGAAGCCGACCGGGCTGACCGGCCGCAGGGGCCGTGCATCCGTGAAGCTGAGCACCACGGTGTTTATGAACGGCCAGAGGGAGAACACCAGCACCCAGATCACGGGGGGCGCCAAGAGTAGCCAGGGCGTGTACCACCGGTGCGATTTCATTAAGTCCTGCTTTCTCCGGGTGCTGGTGTTTGTTCAGACGGCGTGGACCGTCACTTGTCGATACGGTTGTCGTTCGCGTACCGGACGATCTTGTCGAGCGTCTCTTCGGCGGTGGCGTCACCGCGGATGGCGAGTGCCATCTGCTGGTTCAGGTAGTCGGTCATCGCGCCAGTCCACTGGATCGGCGCGGCCTTGGCGTCCTTCAGTGCGCCGAACATGACCTGCATGGCCTTCGCCTGAGCGGGGTCGAGGTCGCTGGAGACGGCGTCCATAACCTCATCGGTGCCCTCGGCGGTACCGGGCGCGAAACCTACGGCGAGCTTGGTGAATGCGACCTGATTCTCCTGGTTGGTGGCGAACTCGGCGAAGGCGAGAGCGGCGGCCTTGTTCTTCGAATCGGCGGAGACGTTGAGGCCCTGCACGAACAGCGGCGGGGTGCCGGGGCGTGGCGTGGCGACGGTATGCTCGAGCAGCGTCGGAGCCTTGGTGCGCAAGTCGCCGGCGAAACCGGATCCGCCAGTGGCGTAGGCAACCTTGCCCTGCAGGTACATTTCAGCGTTGCCGCCGTAGCTGCCGGTCAGCGACTCGGCTGGCATGGCGCCCGCCTTGTACGCGTCGGCATACTTCTGCACGATCTCGACGGCCTCGGGCGTATTAAAGACGAACGTGCCGTCATCATCCAGGATCTTGATGCCGGCGGACACGAAGGTGTCCACACCCGGCATCGACGAGACGATCTTGACCTTCCCGGCGGAGTCGGCGGCGACCTGCTTGGCCAGATCCAGCCACCCGTCAGTGGTGGTGGGCAGTCTCTCCTCAGCGACGCCGTAGGGCTCAAGCTGCTGCATGTTCCACCAGGACTCGTCACTGCCGAGGTACCATGGCAGACCGTAGGTTCCCTCGACACCGCTGAACTTGCTGTATGCCTCCCAGCCGCCTTCGTTGTACTTGTCCGCCAGGCTCGGGTCGGCCTTCTCGAGGTCGAGTAATTTGCCCGCCGTGACGAGCGGGAAGGCGATGTCCGGCGGCAGGTTGAGAACATCCGGGAGGGTGTTCGAGTTCGCCTGGCTGAGGATCTTGTCCTGGTAGCCGTCACCCGGCTGGTCGATCCAGTCGACCTGCACATCTGGGTGCTCCTCCTCGAATGCGGTGATGAGGTCCTCGAAGTACGGGGTGAATTTCTCGTTCTTCAGCGACCAGGTCTGGAACTGGATGGTTCCGCTGAGCTCACCCGAGGTGTCAACGGGTCCGGCATCACCGCTGCCTGCCGTGCCGCCGGTACAGCCGGTCAGTGCCAGGGCGGCAGCCGCGGCGACGCCGATGGCCAGAGTCGATCGGATTTTCATGGACATTCTCCTTCGAAGGGTCCAGATGCGCCAACGTAGTTTGTGCGCAGTCCTAACTAAACCGTTATAGTGATTAGCCTTACACACGTATGCTTCCTCCGTCCAGTTACGACCTGATTCAGTTCTAGAAAGGACTGCAATGTCCGCGACATCTCCCGCCGGTGCGCCGCTGCGCTTCGGGGCCAACTACACCCCCTCTACGAACTGGATGCATTCCTGGATGTCGCTGAACCTCGACGACGTGCGCCGGGATTTTGCAGGTCTGGCCGAGCTCGGCCTCGATCATGTGCGGATATTCCCGCTGTGGCCGGTCCTGCAGCCCAACCGCACTCTGATCCGGAACGATGCGGTGGCCGATGTGCGTGCTGTCGTCGACGTGGGTGCGGAGTTTGGGCTGGATGTCAGTGTGGACGTCATCCAAGGGCACCTGTCCAGCTTCGACTTCATGCCGTCGTGGTTGTACACCTGGCACGACAAGAACATGTTCACACACCCGGATGCCCTCAGCGGGCAGGTCGCGTTGGTCGAAAGGCTCGCTGTGGCGCTCGGCGAGGCAAAGAACTTCTTGGGCTTTACGACGGGCAATGAAACCAACCAGTTCTCGGCATCCGTGCATCCGTCGCCGTGGCCGGTGACTATCGCGGAGGCCGCGAACTGGATCACCACCTTGTTGGATGCCGCCAATGCCGCAGCTCCCGACCAGGAGCACGTGCACAGCGAGTACGACGCCGCCTGGTACCTTGACGGGCACGGCTTTACGCCCGCCCTCGCCGCCCGACTGGGCGCCATGACGACCGTGCACTCCTGGATTTTTAACGGCACCGCACAGCGGTATGGCGGGCGCTCGGAGGCATCCGATCGCCATGCGGAGTACATGATCGAGGTCTCCCGCGCGTTCGCGAGCGACCCTCAGCGGCGCACCTGGTTGCAGGAGGTCGGCGCTCCGTCGAACTGCCTGACGACCGAAGAGATGCCGGGCTTCCTCGAGGCGACGGTCCGCAACGCCGCGCGCACCCAGAACCTCTGGGGTGTCACCTGGTGGTGCTCGCACGACGTCAGCCGCAGTCTCGCCGATTTTCCCGAGCTGGAGTACTCGCTCGGCCTGATTGACCAGTCCGGTGCCGCGAAGCCGTTGGGACGGCGCCTCGCCCAGATCATCCCCCAGCTTCGCGAACGGCGCGATCTCGCGGCGCGCCGGCTTGCCATCGTCATCGAGGTTGACTCCGAGGACACCCCGGTCAGCCGCGGCGCTCTCGCACCGGGCGGGCCGATCTTCGATGCATGGGTCTCCGCCTGCGCTGACGGATTGGACGCGACCTTCGTCACGTCCAAGGATGCTGGTGATGCCACGGCCCTTGCCGCCCGCAGCATCAGCGAACTGGTACACCCGGACCTGTCACAGGGCGTACCGACCTACTCGTCGAACAACACCATGGTCGGATAAGGACGCCGGCCCGAGGACTGCGGCTTCCGGCTCAGGCCTGCGGGCGGCTGGTGCTTTCGCGCACCGTAAGTACCGGGCGCGGGCCGCTGCGGTCAGGCAGGATGGCAGGCGCGTCGAGCTGCTCGAGCAGGAACTCCGCCGCGTCCTCACCAAGACGGAACGTGTCGCGTGTGAGACAGGTGATCGAGGGGTGCACGAGCCCAGTCACGACGGAATCGTCGAAGGATGCCAGCGACAGCTCGACGGGCACGGGGACGCCCATTTCCTGTGCGACGCGCAGCCCGGCGATGGCCATCACATCGTTGTCGAAGACCACGGCCGTGGGGCGTTCACGCCTGCTCAACAGCCCGCGCATCACCGATGAGACCTCGAGCGGGGAGTAGTCGGTCGCGATCGCCTCGCCGGCCACGTCGCGATCGGAAAGCTCGCGGAGCACGTCTGTGCGCAGGCGCGCGTGCTCGTACTCCTCGGGGCCGGATATGTAGACGATGCGCCGGTGACCCAGGCCCACGAGGTAGCCGAAGAGCGACTGCGCAGCCTGCGCATCGTCGAGCCAGATGGTCGCCGGATCCTCTGCGCTGGAGGGCCGACCGCCGATCACGATCGCGGGGAGGCCGAGCGAGCCCAGGATCGCCGGACGAGGGTCGCCCTCACGCGGGTCGAGCACGATGACGCCGTCGACCTGGTTGGCGCTGTGCCAGCGCCGGTAGGTCGCGATCTCCTCGTCTACGGACGATACAACGACGATCTGTAGGCTGATTCGCCGCCGCGCCAGCGAGGACTGCACTCCGGCAATAAGGTCAGTGAAGAACGCCTCCGTTCCAAGCGTGCGGGCGGGACGGTTAACCGCGAAGCCGATGACGCCGGCACGCGCACCGACGAGAGCGCGCGCGGTGGAGCTTGGCTGCCACTCGTACTGGTCGGCGATCGTGAGGATGCGCTGGCGCGTTTCCTCGCTCACTCCGGGGCGGCCGTTCAGCGCAAAAGAGACTGCTCCGCGTGAGACCCCGGCCAATCGGGCGATGTCCCCGATGGTGAATCGCTTAGCCTCTGACATAAAAACACTGTACTATATCGATTTAGTACTATATCGGTTTAGTAGGATCATTTGATGATGATTCCCGGGAACGCACTACCTTCATTCTCACTTCGCAGAGGAGTTCCACCGTGCACGAAGAGACCTCGCTCACCGTTGGGCGCGTGAACCGTGTCCTCATTGAGCGCGTCCGCCCCGCCATACACTCGGCCCGCATGCCGCTCGAGATCACCGTGCACCAGCTGCCCGGCGAGCCCGTTACCCCCGCCGAGGGGCTAGGCCTCGACTACCAGCCTTTCACCGCCGGCAGCATGTGGGGTCCGGCCTGGGGCACGACATGGTTTCGTGTCCGCGGGGAATTACCGGCGGAGTGGGCGGGACGTAAGGTCGAGGCCATCATCGACCTTGGCTTCGACGTGAACATGACCGGCTTCCAGTGTGAGGCCCTGGCCTATCGGCCCGACGGCACGCCGATCAAGAGCATCAACCCGCGCAACCAGTGGCTCCCTGTCGAGGCCGTCGCTGGGCAAGATATCGAGTTCTACCTCGAGGGCGCCTCGAACCCGACGCTGCTCGACTACCACCCGTTCCTGCCGACGCAGGAGGGCGACATCCTCACCTCTTCCGCGGAGCCGCTGTACCGCGTGCGGCACATGGATCTCGCCGTCTTTGAGCCCGAGGTATTCGAGTTCTCGCTCGACCTCGAGGTGCTCATCGAGCTGCAGGCCGAGCTGCCCGAGTCCTCGCCTCGCCGCATGCGCATCCTGAAGGCCCTGGATGATGCGCTCGACGTGTTGGACCTGCAGCGCATCGTCCAGACCACGCCGGACGCCCGAGGAAAACTGGCCGAAGTGCTCGCCTCGCCGGCGGAGGCAAGCGCCCATCGCATCGCCGCCGTCGGTCACGCTCACATCGACTCCGCCTGGCTGTGGCCAGTGCGCGAGACGATCCGCAAGGTCGCCCGCACCACCTCGTCTATGACGACCCTGATCGACGAACAGCCGGAATTCAAGTACGGCATGTCCAGCGCCCAGCAGTACGCATGGATCAAGGAGCATCGGCCCGAGGTCTGGGCGCGTGTAAAGGCCGCCGTCGAGGACGGACGCTTCCTGCCACTGGGCGGCATGTGGGTCGAGTCCGACACTGTCATGCCGACCGGCGAGTCGCTCGTTCGCCAGTTCTCGCACGGGCAGCGTTTCTTCGAACGCGAGTTCGGAATCCGCTCGAAGGGCGTCTGGCTGCCCGACAGCTTTGGCTACTCTCCTGCCCTGCCGCAGCTCATGCGCCGAGCCGGGTTCGAATGGTTCTTTACACAGAAAATATCCTGGAACCAGCGCAACGTCTTCCCGCATCACTCCTTCCTGTGGGAGGGCATCGACGGGTCACGCATGTTCACGCACTTCCCCCCGATGGACACCTACAACTCACAGCTGAGCGGCATGGAAGTCGCCAAGGCCAGCCGCCAGTTCAAGGAGAACCGCGTCGCAACCATGTCGATCGCCCCGGTTGGTTGGGGTGACGGCGGAGGCGGCACCACTCGTGAGATGACTGGTCGCGCGGCGCGCATGGCCGACTTGGAGGGATCAGCGAGGGTCGAGTGGAAGCACCCCGACGACTTCTTCACAGATGCCAAGGCCGAGCTGACCGACCCCGCCGTCTGGGTCGGCGAGCTGTACCTCGAGCTGCACCGTGGCACCCTCACCAGTCAGCACGCCACGAAGGCGCTGCATCGTTGGGCCGAGCACGCGCTCATCGAGGCAGAGCTGTGGACAGCGACCGCGGCCGTACGATTGGGCGCGGAGTATCCCCACGAGGAGCTCGAGCAGCTGTGGCAGCTGGTGCTGCTGCACGAGTTCCACGACATCCTGCCCGGCACCTCGATCGCTTGGGTGCACCGCGAGGCCGTCGAGGTGCTCTCGGGTGTGCTTGCCGATGCTCAGTCGCTCTCGGCCACGGCACGTCAGGCGCTGGCTGGCGTGGGCGACAAGGTGCTGCGTTTCGTGCCGACCTCGGTCGACAACGGTCGCGCACTCGGCGCATCCTTCCTGGCGTTGAGCGAAGGCGGCACAGCAGAACCGGGCGCTGCACCCACGGTCTTTGCCCTGGCGGGCGGCCCGTCCAGCCACGGGGAGGACACAGTGGACGCCGCTTTCCTTCGGTCCACGCCGAATTTCGGGTCGGGTCCCACGACATTGACAATCCCGGCCCCTGCCAGCGCGGCCAGCTGTTCCGAGCGCAGCGCACTCAGCGAGCTCGCAAACAGAAGCGACGAAACGCAGAACGGTCCCGCGGCATTGCAGAAGGAGAGCGGCGGATACCGCCTCGAGAACGCTCTGGTCTCGGTGCTCATATCCGCCGAGGGGCTCATCACCTCGGCCGTCGATAAGGCAACCGGTCGCGAGACGATCCCCGCCGACCAGCCGGCAAACCTATTCCAGATACACCAGGACTTCCCGAACATGTGGGACGCCTGGGACATCGACCGCTACTACCGCAACCGCGTCGATGACCTCACGGCCGCGTCGGCAGTCACAGCGTCCGTCGCCGACGGCGTCGCGACTGTCGTCGTGAAGCGGGAGTTCTCGGCGTCGAGCATCGAGCAGACAATCATGCTCCGTCCCAACTCACGCACCGTGTTGCTGCGCAACGACATCGACTGGCACGAGACCGAGAAGCTGCTGAAGCTTGCCTTCCCGCTTGACATCTTCGCCCGCGAGACAGCTGCCGAGACTCAGTTCGGCTTCCAACGCCGCGCGACCCACGTGAACACGAGCTGGGAAGCGGCGAAGTTCGAGACCTCCATGCACCGCTTCGTGCTCGTCGAAGAGGACGGCTTCGGCGCCGCGCTCGTAAACAACTCCCTCTACGGGTACGACACGGCGAGGGCATCCCAGGATGACGACGTCACGACCACCGTCCGGCTGTCGCTGCTGCGCGCGCCGCGGTTTCCCGACCCCGACACGGACCACGGCCACCACAAGATCGAGGTGGGCTTCGTCATCGGTGCAGACGCCGCGATCGCGACTGCCGAGGGCATAAAACTCAACGCGCCGGCGACGCTCGTGCGCGGCGCGAACGAAGTAGAGCCGCTGATCTCGGTGACCGGCGATGGCATCATCGTGTCGAGCGTGAAGCTCGCCGACGACCGCTCGGGTGACGTCATTGTTCGCGTGTACGAATCGCTCGGCCGTCGCGCCCGGGGCGAGCTGTCGGTGGGCTTCGCGCACGCCGGCATCCGCGAGGTCTCGCTCATCGAGGACGACATTGATGACACGCGCACCGGCTGCGAACTCTCGCTTAAGCCGTTCGAGGTCCGCACCCTGCGCATCGCGCGAACCTGAACCGACGGCGTCCGAACCGTGAAATTACACCCGCCGGCGGACCTCGCGCGGAAGGGACGAGGATTCCGCGAATCCTCAGGCAAACATCACTTGGAGGTGGTCGTGAACGGCGTAACTATGGCTGTGGATCTGGGCGGCACTAAGGTCGAGGCCGCTTTGGTGGACACACAGGGTGCGGTGTTGACGCGGACTCGTCGGCGTGCAGCAACGGGCCCGGGCGCGGGACCCGCCGAGCTACGGTCTGTGGTGCAAGCCGTAGTGGCTGGGGCGCTCGAGGCGCAACCGCCGGGGTACGTGCTCAAAGCGGTGGGAATCGGCAGTGCTGGCCCTCTGGACAGTGTGGCGGAGACGGTCTCACCGTTGAATCTCCCCGTCCGCGACTTCCCGATCGTCTCGGCCGTGCGAGATGTCGTAGGAGAGACGATTCCGGTCAGACTGGCGCTCGACGGTCTGTGCATCGCATTGGCAGAGTCCCGCTTCGGCGCCGCGGCGGGTGTCTCGAGCAGTGTGTCGATGGTGGTCTCCACCGGAATCGGCGGCGGGATCGTGATCGACGGTGCACCGCTCGTCGGCGAGCAAGGCAATGCCGGGCACATCGGTCAACTCCGCGTTTCCGCCGAAGAATCTCCGGAGTGCGCGAACGTCGGCACGCTCGAGTCAGTCGCTTCCGGACCCGCCTCGGTGGCATGGGCACAGCAGCAAGGATGGACCGGCCGAAACGGCGAAGAGCTCGGGCGCTTCGCCCGCTCCGGTGACAGGCTGGCACGGGCGGCGATCGAACGATCAGCGAAGGCGGTCGGACAGGCCCTCGCAGGAGTGTGTGCACTGCTGGATGTCGACCTCATCGTCATCGGCGGCGGCTTTTCGCACGTCTCTGACGACTACGTCGACATGGTCGAGGCGTGTACCCACCGCGCTGCCGTATTGCCCGCGGCGCGAACGGTGAAGGTCGTGCGGGCCGCCCTCGGCTCCGACGCTCCTCTTGTTGGTGCGTCCTTGCTTCCGGCCCTGATCATCTCATCGCGAGGGCACCACGCCCAGAGAAGCACTGCGTAAGCGCCGCTGTTTTCTGCCGACGAAGTTCAATCTAACGCCATGAGCAGCTGCCATGTTCGTTGAACTGCAGAACACCCCGCGCCCGTAAGCCTAGGGGTTGCCAACGGCGATCCCCAAGCTCCAAGGCCGCGAGCCGTCCGGTGAGCCGGAGGCAGAGTTGTGGCTCGGCGCCCACGAGGGCTCGCCGGCTCGCCTTGCCGACGTAACCAGCGCGGGGCATCCCGACCTCGCGTCATGGACCCAGCGTCCGCCGGCCTCACCCAGCCACGATTGCCTTTCCTGTTGAAGCTTCTCGCTGCCGATGCGCCGCTGTCACTGCAGGCCCACCCGTCGGCCGAACAGGCTGCGGCTGGATTCGAGCGCGAGAACCGCGCACAGGTCGCCCTCGATGCTCCGCACCGCAACTACAAGGACGCCTTTCGCAAACCGAGCTAGTCGTCGCCCTGAGCGAGACGTACGACGCGCTGTGTGGCTTCCGGCCCGTTGCCAAAGCCACAGCCGACATCGATGCCCTCATCACTACAGCCGAGGGCGAAGGGATGCTGCCGGCCGCAGCCGAGTTACGCGGACTTCGCGACCGCCACAGCTCGAATTTCGAGGGTGTAGGGCATGCGTTTCCCTGTCTTCCGCTTGCAATAACCTCTGGGGCGTGTTTACGTGCGTTCTAGCCGGACGTGTTCAGCTTTACCGCAGTTAATTGCACCAGCGTCTCCATGACGGTGTTGTCTGCCAGGGTGGTGGCGTCGCCCACTTCGCGGCCTTCGGCCACGTCCTTCAGCAGGCGTCGCATGATCTTGCCGGAGCGGGTCTTCGGCAGTTCTGGGACCACCAGAATGGTCTTGGGCTTGGCGATGGGTCCGATCTCCTTGCCGACGTGGTTCCGGAGTTCCTGGACGATCTGGTCCCCGGTGTCCACGGCGTCTTCGCGGAGGATCACGAACGCGACGACGGCCTGGCCGGTGGTCTCGTCGGCGGCGCCCACGACGGCGGCCTCGGCCACGGCCGGGTGGGACACCAGGGCGGATTCGATTTCGGCGGTGGAGAGCCGGTGGCCGGAGATGTTCATGACGTCGTCTACACGGCCCAGGAGCCAGACGTCGCCGTCGTCGTCCTTCTTGGCGCCGTCACCGGCGAAGTACATGGTCTCGAAGCGGGACCAGTAGGTCTCCTTGAACCGTTCCGGGTCGCCCCAGATGCCCCGGAGCATGGCCGGCCAGGGTTCGCGGATCACCAGGAAGCCGCCGTGGCCGTTGGGCACGGACTCGCCGGCTTCGTCGACGACGTCCACGGCGATGCCGGGCAGCGGGACCTGGGCGGAGCCGGGTTTGGTGGCGGTGACGCCGGGCAGCGGGGCGATCATCTGGGCACCGGTTTCGGTCTGCCACCAGGTGTCCACGATCGGTGCCGGGTTGTCCTTTTTCTCGCCGTTCTTGCCGGCGTTAGCGCCGATGACGTCGCGGTACCACATCCAGGCTTCGGGGTTGATGGGTTCGCCCACGGAGCCCAGGACCCGGATGGAGGAGAGATCGAACTTGGCCGGGATCTCCTTGCCCCACTTCATGAACGTGCGGATCGCGGTGGGGGCGGTGTAGAGGATGGAGACCTTGTATTTTTCGATGATTTCCCACCAGCGGCCCTTGTGCGGGGAATCGGGGGTGCCTTCGTACATGACCTGGGTGGCGCCGTTGATCAGCGGGGCGTAGGCGACGTAGGAGTGTCCGGTGACCCAGCCGACGTCGGCCGTGCACCAGTAGACGTCCGTTTCGGGGTGCAGGTCGAACACAGCCTTGTGGGTGTAGGCGGTCTGGGTGAGGTAGCCGCCGGTGGTGTGCAGGATGCCCTTGGGCTTGCCGGTGGTGCCGGAGGTGTAGAGGATGAACAGCGGGTGTTCGGAGTCGTGGCCCACGGCCGTGTGCTCCGGGGAGGCAGCGTCAACAGTGTCGGCCCACCAGTGGTCCCGGCCCTCGTGCCAGTTGACGTCCTGGCCGTTGCGCTTGACCACCACCACGTTCTGGACGGTGTGTCCGGACTGGGCAAGGGCCTCGTCAACGGCGGGCTTCAGGGCGCTGGGCTTGCCGCGGCGGTACGTGCCGTCGGCGGTGACCACCAGTTTGGCTTCGGCGTCGTCGATCCGGGAGCGGAGGGCGTCCGCTGAGAAGCCGCCGAACACCACCGAGTGGACGGCGCCGATCCGGGCGCAGGCCAGCAGCGTGATGACGGCCTCGGGAATCATGGGCAGGTAGACGGCCACCCGGTCACCCTTGGCCACGCCGAGGGACTCGAAGGCGTTCGCGGCCCTCTTCACCTCGTCGGTGAGCTGGGCGTACGTGTAGGAGCGGCTGTCCCCGGGTTCGCCCTCGAAATAGATGGCCACCCGGTCCCCGAGCCCGTTCTCCACATGACGGTCCAAAGCGTTGTAGGCGGCGTTGATCTCGCCGCCGACGAACCACTTGGCGAAGGGCGGGTTGGACCAGTCCAGAGTTTCCGTGAAGTCCTTGCTCCAGGTGAGCAGTTCACGGGCCTGCCTGGCCCAGAACGCGGGACGGTCGGCGTCGGCCTCCGCGTAGTCCGCGGCAGTGACCACTGCATTCGCGGCGAAGTCGTCGGAGGGAGCGAACTTCCGATTCTCGTGCGAGAGGTTCTCGACGGTATCGCCCTGCTTACTGGCGGGTGATACAAAAATCTGGTGCTGAGACATCCTCAGGCTCCTTCGTTCTCGCGGAGTGGCGACTCCGGTTTCTTTTCCGTACAGCTTCAGGCGGTGTCGGAGATCTAGCCGAGCTGTCCGAGAATGTCCGGAAGGGCGCGGTTGATTTCCCAATCGCCTACGATGCGTGACTTGTAGACCACGGGGTTGTGCGAGGACACGACCCGGGCATTTCTCCAGTGCCGATCCAGTTGCAGCCCAGCCCTGGTAGCTGAAGCCCCCATCGCGTTGAACATTGCCGAAGCGGCTCTTTGGGCGAGCTCGGTCACCACAATCTGCGCCTGGTAGGACGCGATCCCCATCGCGCGGATGGCCTCGCCGAAGACGTCCGGGTCCACGGTAGAGGGAAGGGCCCAGATCTCGTCCAGCAGCCCAGCGACCCGCAGCACAATGGCTTCAGCCGCGAACGCCTGGGCGGAGATTTCACCGACGATTTGGTGGATTTGGATGTCGTCGCCGGGTAGCCCCGCGTTGCCGTGGCTCAGTCCCCGGGTTCGGCTGCGGAGGTACAGGGCGACGTCGCTGTTGACACGCCTGGTGATGCCGGCGAGGGTCACTACGTGGACGAGCTGATGGATTCCGGTGGCGTAGGGAAGTTGCGATTCCTTGAGCAGATCTGCCGCGGGAATGAGGACGTTGTCGAAAACCGCTGTGCCCGAGGCGGTCAGGCGTTGCCCGAATCCGTCCCAGTCGTCCTGGATGCTCAGCCCGGGGGCATCTGACCGGACCAGCACGGTGATTTTCCGGCCCCGCGAGGTTCGGGCGCCGGTGAGGATCCAGTCGGCGTAGAGGCTGCCTGTTGTGTAGCTTTTTGTTCCGTTAAGCCGGAAGTTCTCCCCGTCAGGAGTGAGGGTTGTCGCGCCGGCGCCCGGGACCGGGACCGGGGAGACATGTTCGGCTATGGCGTTGCCGACAATCTGTCCTTCGGCGATTCGCCGAAGCCAGGCTGCGTCGTCGGCAAACAGCCGGTCTTCGACAAAACAGATATGGGCCCGCAGCGATTGGGCAAGATTGGATTCCGCGGCGGCCAGGTCCGTGAGGAGACGGACAAACTCTGTGGCAGTGACGCCACCGCCGCCGTACCGGCGCGGCACGCGAAGCGCGCCGAAGCCGGCCGCGGCCAGCTCACGGATCTGACGGTGGAGAAGGACCCGGTCTGTTTCCCGCTCCGCCGCTCCGGCGGCGATGGATTCGAACATGGGTCGGTATTCATTCGCGAGCCAGGAATAGCCGGCGGGTGCGGCCGGTGGCGAGTCAATGCTCATGCGGCAGCCTCCTGGGTTAGGGGCAGAAGGTAGTCGGTGTGGTTCACGAAAGGGCCCATCCTGTTCCGCTCAGTTCTGCTGCGAGGTCTTCCGATTCCCGGCAGGTTGGTTCCGCCAGCGGAGGCCTGACAGTGGCGCTGGAAAGTGTCCCTTGTCGTTGCAGGATGTGCTTCGCCGCGGCGGCCGCGGGGACGTGGTCCATGACGGCGCGCACGAGTGGGGCAAGTTCAAAGTGGAGTTGCCGCGCCCGGAACAGGTTTCTGTCCTGGACGGCGTCGACCAGCTGACGGAATGGTCGCGGGGCGGCGTGGGCCGAGACGCTGATCAGTCCCGCAGCCCCAGCTGTCAGCCATGGCAGCGCGAGTGCGTCGTCACCGGCATAAACGGCGAGGTCGGTATCGGCCATGACCACCGTTGTGGCACTGAAATCGGCTTTTGCATCCTTGAGGGCAACAATTTGCGGGTTGTCGGCGAGCCGCTTCATGGTGTCGGTGCTGATGGCTATGCCCGCACGTCCGGGGATGTCATAGAGCATCACGGGAAGCTCGGTTGCTGCCGCGATGCTGGTGAAGTGGTTGAACACTCCGGTCTGGGTCGGTTTGTTGTAATACGGGGTAACGACCAGCTGGCCGTCGGCACCGGCTCGGGCGGCTCTCGTGGCCATTTCAATGGACCGGGCGGTGTCATTGGTTCCGGTACCTGCCACGACTATTGCCCGGTTGCCGACTGTCTCCTTGATGACCCGGACGAGGTTTTCCTTTTCACGGTCCTCCAGTGTGGAGGCTTCACCGGCCGTGCCGCAGACCACCAGCCCGTCATTGCCGTTGTCCACGAGCAGGGCGGCCAGTTCCGCGGCGCTGTCCAGGTCCAGCTGCCCCTCGGCGGTGAAGGGTGTGACCATGGCCGTGAGGAGGCTGCCAAACGGCCGGCGGGGAGGCGGGTCTTGTGGTGTTTGAGGTGTCACGGAGGAGACTCCAAGGTTGGCTGCCGATTCACGACAGCAGCGGGCGGGCCCGATCGGGGCAGGACCGGGCGGAACGGCCGGGATTGAGGCGGAGGGACAGGCGGCTAACGGGGCCAGCTGCGTCAGTGCTGGCAGCTACCTGGATTCAGAGTCGGTCCATGGTTTCGGCGGCGATGCCGAAGGACAGGGTCATGCCGATTCCGGAGGTTACGGTGATGGCGGTTGTGGTGGAGTCGATGTCTTCGACGAGGAGGGAGGTCAATGGGCTGGAGGCATATATCCCTTGCCAGCGCTGGGTGACGGTCAACGGCGCGCCGAGGAGTTTCTCGATTTCGCGGACAAGCCGTGAGGTCATCCACTCGTCCTGGAAAGGGCCTATGGTCTGGCCATAGACGTGGCTGTCGCCAAGCAGGACTGTCCCGTCGGGGCGGCGGGTGAACATGACGTTCGCACCAATGTCGATCAGTTCGGGGCTGTGGCTGTAAATTTCCTGTCGGAGCGCGTCCGCTGCGGGCATGGTTGTGAAACCGTCGTAGCGGGTCATCGATGTTCCGGTCAGCACAGCGGAGTTCAGGTTGTAGCCCTGGGGTGCAGGTGCCATGGCCATCTGCAAGGCGCAGCGCTGGACCTGGTAACGGGCGGCGACGTCGGGTAGCAGGTAGTCCAGGTCATGACCGACGCAGACGAGTACTTTGTCGGCGTGAAAGTCGCCCCGGCTGGTAGTGACACTTCCGCCCGCCTGGATGTCCTTGACCGCCGTTCCCCAATGGATGTTGACTCCGTCCTGGTTCTGCAGCCAGCCGGCGATATCGGGGGCGGCGGTGCGCGGGTCCACCCGCAGGTCCGCGGGGAGGAACGCGCCGCCGCGAATGTCGGGGTCGGGCGTGCCGGCTGATGCGAGCTGTCCCGCCGTCTGCTCGGCTGTCAGCAGTTGCACGCTGTCGGTGCCTCGTTTGTCCCTGAGCTGTTCGAGGACCGCCAGTTCTGTCTGGCTTCGGGCAACGACGACGGCGCCGGCTTCAGGCGCCCAGAAACCGATGCTTTGGGCGGCTGCCAGCCAGCCTTCCCGGGACCTGTAGGCGGTATCGAGGTGCGCGCCGTCCTGGGCGGTAATGCAGCAGTGACCAAAGTTCCGGATGGAGGCGCCATTGGGGCGGGCATCCCGTTCGATGATCCGGACGGTGTAGCCCTTGCGGTGGGCCTCAAAGGCGTGGGCCAGGCCGATGATGCCTGCTCCGACAATGATGAGGTCCGTGTGCTCGCCTTTGAGCGTGTCGGTGGGATCGGGGGTGTTCATAGGTCCTGCCTTTCTGGGAAGGAAGTTTGTGCCGGCCGGGAGAGGTGCCGGTCCTGAACGGTGTTTAGGGCCAGGCATGCAGTTTTTGGATCATCTCAACGAATGACTGCTCGACCGGGGTCAGCAGCTGTCCGGCCATACGGACGAGTGATACGGGGCGGTGGCGCGGTGCGGGATGGATATTGAGTCTGACGAGTTCACCGGAGCGCAGGTCCTGGGCTACGACGTGTTCGGAGATGAGGGCCAGGCCAAGCCCGGCCCGGACCGATTCCCTGGCCGCCTCCGAGGTCCAGATGGTCCACTGCTCGGCTTGGGTGAGCTTCCAGTCAGCCAGGGACTGGTCCTGGTCGAACCGGGTTGAGGAGCCTATCTCCCGCAACAGAAACCGTTCACCTTCCAGATCCGCGGGGGTGAGGTCGCGTCCGGCCAGAGGGTTAGCCCGGCCTGCGACCAGTACAAGCGCGTCATCAAAGATCACGGTGCCTTCTAGCTGCTCGTGGTCAATTTCGCCGGCGCAGATGGCGAGGCTCACCTCCCGGTTAATCAGCCAATCGGCAACTTTTTCGGTGTTTCCTACCCGCAGCTCGGTTCTGAGCCCGTGGTTCTCGCTGAGGAAGCGGCTGATGGCCCGGGGGAGCAGATAGGACCCGAGAGTGCTGGTGCCGGCGACCGAGAGTTGACGGTCCTGGATCCCTTGGGCGGCGGCAACGTCCGCGTCGACCTGGTCCATGACCTCGAAGATCGCCCGGGCATGACCGGCCAGGACCTGCCCCGCCGGAGTCAGTGTGGCACCGGCGGGGCTCCTGTCCAGCAGGTGAGCCGACAGGGAGGTCTCAAGGCTGCGTACGTGGGCTGATACCGACGGTTGGCTCATGTAGAGTCTGCGGGCTGCGGCCGAGAAGCTTCCGGTTTCAACAACAGCGAGAAAGATCCGCAATCCCTGGATACTCAGGTTCATGATCACGAACCTAGCCGGTGGTCCTCAGACGGGGAAGCTGATGCACGCGGACCGCCACTCCATATAAAAGTCCCAGGTTTCCGGTGAGCATTCCGGGGCGCCGTACTGGGAGAGTTTGGCGCCCATATGGGGCATGTGCGGCCATGCCCCGACCCCCGGACGGTTGACGTGCAGCATGCCCGCCTCGAAGCGTTGCAGCGCGTCGTAGATGTGGGTGCGGTTGTTGGTGAAGATTGTCCCGGACATCCCGTACCGGACGGAATTGGAGATGTCCATGGCATGGTCGAAATTCTCCGCATCGATTACTGCCAGGACTGGTCCGAAGACTTCCTCTATGGCCAGGTCGGAGTCCGGGGCCACATCAGTCAGGAGAGTGGGCTCCATGAAGTAACCGTGGGCCAGGTTCCCGACGGCAACTGCGGAACCGCCGGTGCGGACCGTGGCTCCTTCGATGCGGGCTTGTTCAATGGCCTGCACACAGGCGGTGAGGCGGTCGGCGTTCACCACTGGTCCGAGCCGTGTGGCACTTTCGAACGGGTCGCCAATCGTCAGTTCCGCTGTCCTGGCCAGTACCTTGCCGACCAGCTCTTCGCGGACCTTGCGTTCGACGACGACCCGGCTCGTGGCGCTGCAGCGCTGTCCTGCTTGCCCGAACGCCCCGTGCAGAATGGCGTCCGCGGCGAGGTCCAGGTCGGCGTCAGCGAGGACGATGAGTGCGTTTTTCCCTCCGAGTTCGAGTTGGGTTCTGGCTAGCCGGGGCGCCGCTGCTTTCTGGATGGCAAGACCGACCCCCAGCGATCCGGTAAAGGAGATGCCCCTTACATCGGGATGGTTGCTCAGTGTTTCCCCTGGTTCCCGGTCGCCCTGGACCAGATTCAGTGCGCCGGCCGGCACCCCGGCCTCGATAAAAATGTCGATGAGCAGGGCGGCGGTGTGCGGTGCCAGCGGCGACGGCTTGAGGACAGCGGTGCAGCCAGAGAGCAGGGCCGGGGCCATCTTCCACACCGGGATTGCCAGCGGGAAATTCCAGGGCGTGATCAGGGCAACCACTCCAATGGGTTTGCGCCAGGTGATTGCCATGCTCCTGGGTTCATCGGCCGGCAGGGTCGAGCCTGAGAGCCTGCGGCCTTCACCGGCGATGTAGCGCAGGATGTCCACGGCTCGTTGCGCCTCGCCCAGAGATTCACGCAGGCATTTGCCTTGTTCCCTGGTCACGGCACGCGCGATTTCATCCTTTCGCCGGGCCAGGATCTCGGCGGCCGCGAACAGGATGTCCCCTCGTTTGATGGTGCCCAGGGAGTCCCACTGCTGTCGGGCTTTTTCCGCTGCTCCTACCGCGTCCAGGGCATCCTGGATGGAAGAATCGGGAAAGTACCCGATGACGTCCCTGGTATCTGCCGGATTGACATTGGCGAACGTGCCGCCCCCCGACGCCGGCCGCCATTGGCCGTCGATATAGTTCAGGTTCAGTTCGGAGTCATTGAAGGTGTTCATTTTTCCTCTGTTGGTTTTCTTGGTGCCGGCATCGTGGCAGCAGGTTCTGGGGGAAGGCAATCAGACGCTGATGGGCCGTTTGTTCCAGGATGGCAGGAGCACTACAACGGCAGCCAGTGCTGCGCCGGCGAACATGTAGAAGATGACGATGCCGGAAAAGAATCCAGGAAGGAGTCCGCCGAGGATTGCCCCGGTGGACCCGCAGCCGTTGACGAAGCCGGTTGCCCCGGCGGCGTACTTGGAGGTGCCGAAGTCGACGGCGGCGACGCCCGAGATCATCGCATCGGAGGCATAGGCGGTCAGGCCGATGAAGGCGAGGAGTGCCACGATCAGCGGAAGGGACCCGGTTTGCGTGACAACCTGCCAGAGTGCAAGTGCCACAACCATAAGCAGCAGGCAGAGCACACTGGGCGGGACACGCCGGGCACCGAAGACGGTGTCAGACATCCAGCCGGCCAGGACGGGCGCAATCATTCCGGTCACGCCGAAGGCAACGGGTACCATGATCGCGGTCATGGCGCTCAGGTCAGGCATGGCTTCCAGGACGAGTACCGGACCCCAGAGCAGGATCGCGTACCGTGCGGGTTTGATCAGGAAGTACACCAGGCCCAGCCGGAGGACCATGCGATCGTAGCGGACTGCGGCCAGGAGGTCCCCGATGGAGAACTTTGTCCTGGCCGAGGCGCCGGCCGGAGACTTTGACCCTCTTTCATGTTCGGTGTCCAGCAGCGATGGATCCTCGTCGATCCCCGGCAGCCCGACCTCTTCCGGGGAGTTGCGCTGGAAGATGATGAAGAGAACGAAAGCGATCATGATGACGGCGGTGCCCGCGACGAAGGCCCAACGCCAACTGTCAAAAAGTGAGTAGGCGACCCAGCCCGTAACGGGTGCACCTGCGAGGCCGCCAAAAGCGTAGCTGGTGGAGAAAAAGCCCATGGCGCGGCCGCGCTTGCTGATGGAGAAAAACGAAGCGATGTTCTTGCTCAGTGCAGACCAGCCAGTTGACTGGGCCAGACCTTGGACGATCATCAGCGGCAGGAACAGTGCCACGGCGGGGACAACGCCCATCAGCAGCGAAGCAACCGCTGCCATCACCATTCCACCGGCGACCACGACGCGCGTGCCGTATTTTTCAGCGCACGCTCCCCAGACAAACTGGCCGACGGCGTATGCAGCCAGATAAGCGGAGTCGAGAAGTCCGAGTGTCTGGCGGGTCAGGAAGCCTTCTTCGAGGATTCCGACCTTAGCGGCAGAAAATGCCGACCGCGGGAAGTAAAAGGCCGCATACGCGAGCCAGGAGAGCGCGAATATTCTGACTTGCCATTTGAACAGCTCCTGCCGTTTCGTGGAGGTCTTCGGGTTCTCTGAAGGAGTTCCTGAGGGCTGGGCTTGTACTTCGGTTTGGGGTGGGCTTGAATCGGACATTCCTTAGTCCTCTCGTCATGCAAACCTGTAAGTCGGCATGCCCTGGCAGGGCAGGTGCCTGTTGGGCCCGCCGGTCCGGCGGGCCCTGCGACAGATAATCAGCTGATTCCCACGAGGTTCAGGGAGGCGTGGGTTGTAGCGACCCAAAACGCGTCGTAGTTGTGAGCAATGGCCGTATCGCCGTTCGGGGCTTTGCTGGCGGTCTCCGCCGGCGCGGGCAAAACGCGGTTGATGAAGAACGGGATGTTCAGCTCGCCCAGGCCTCCGTGCGAACGCAGCGGAACTTCCAGATTGCCCAGATCGTGCCAGGCAGCGTACCGGCCCAACGCGGTATTTTTATCCGACAGCACCGTCAGGTCACCCATTCGGTCCAACGGCATGTCGAACAGTTCGGCTGCCTCCTCGGACCGGTAGACGCCGGAGATCCCTTCCCGCACTTCAAGCGCGGCCAATACTGCTTCGCGGTCTGCACCGTCGGGCAGGTAAACATTGGCGAACGAGCCAAGCGCGCCGTGATGGACGGTGTAGGGATCGGTGATCGGAAGAATGACGCGGCTGCCGCCTTCAGGAGCATCACCGGCGATACCTAGAACCCGGTTGACTTCTTCTTCCAGATAGATGACCTGAGGGGTGCCGTCGGTCTTGTGCTTCGGGCTCATGCCGTGGTCGGCAGTGATGACGACGACGGCGCCGAGTTCGTCAAGAGCGGCAGCATAGTGATCAATCATGGCGTAGAAATCGTTGGCCGTCTCCGTTCCCGGTGCGTTCTTGTGCTGAATGTAATCAGTCAACGTCAGGAACATCAGGTCAGGGGTGCGGTCCTGCAGGATCCGCACGCCGGCGGCGAGCACGAACTCACTTAGCGCGGCCGAATAAACCTCGGGAAGATCCATATCGACCATTTCCATCACGGCATCGATGCCGTTGGTTTCCACGGTGGCCTGGTGCGCTTTTTCGGCTGAGAAACAGATGCCCTTGTTAGTTGGTTCGACCAGGGCACCTGACCCTGCCGGATCCAGGCCCGGCTGGGTCAGGCCCGCGGCCAGCAGCCGGGAGAGTTTGTCCTTGGCGGTTACGACCGCGACCGACATCCCGGCTGCTGCTGCCGCAGCAAAAATTGTCGGCGCCCGCAGAAACTTCGGATCGTTCATCAGGACTTCTTCCCCTGATTCAGGGTCGAGAATGTAGTTGCCACAGATCCCGTGGACAGCAGGGGGACGGCCGGTAGCGATAGACATATTGTTAGGGTTTGTCAGAGTCGGAACAGCGCAGTGCGCCGCCCATGACGTACCCCGTGACACCAGAAGATCCTTCAGCCACGGCATCCGTCCTGCGGCAATCGCTTCTTCATGGTATGCCGGTTCGCTGCCGTCAATGCAGATAACCACGACGGGTGCATCGGAAAATGCGTAGCTACGGCCATTGACTGAAAATTCCGTTGGTGACATAGGGATTCCTACTCTCGGTGTCTGCCTGTTCAACGTCGCCTGGCGGCGTAAAGGCAAGATCGGTATCTGATGCAATAAGCATCTGCCGTAACCGTTGAACCTGATAGGCATCAAAAAGCTATGCGGGGTATCGGGTGGGACTATGGGGCACGACTCGGAGTAGTAAGCGTGCACAGACCTTGCGTCCCGTTTGCTGATATCCAGCCCAGCACAGCGCTGATGCAGACCTGCGCAGGGTGCGTACCGAAGTACTGTTCGCAGACCCGGGTTCCAGCCATACTCAGGCGACGCCGCGTATGCGCAGAACGCCTAAGCGCTGCCTAGGAGCTTCCGGAATTTTGGGCATAAATGCTACGAACGATGGCACGACACACCCCTTTTACAGGCACTCCCCCTGTCTATTTTCAAACGCCGATAATGGACGTCTTGTCGTTCTGGCCTAAGCCGGCTCATCCTCGTGTTGCCTTAGTGCAGTCGCCATTCGGGATGTCGGGTGTCGTAGCGAACCAGCGGCCCGGGGGAGGGCGAGAAGAGAGAACCCGCAGGACAAGTTCTGGATCAACGAGCTGGACGGCTGCATGGGGCAGGCAAGGGGACAAATGGGGGCGTGCACATTGTGCACACTCTGGGCTGCGGACTGGCCCGTACGTAGGTCGGATCCGGCCGGAGTCCGCATGTTTTCGGGAGTTCCCAGTGTTTGGAGGGGCGGGAGTCCGGTTCGAGTCCCACCTCGGGCACGGCATACCCCCTCGTCAGAGGGGGTTTTTGCTTTTAAGTGTTGACAATTGTGGACACTGGCCTCTGATGTGTGGTGCCGGCTTGTGCCTGGCCGCCCGTTGGCCTGTTCAGTTGTGGGGGAGCGGGTTTAGGGTCGTGGCTCCTGCACCCTCCGCTTGCTCTGAGCTGGGGTCATGCGTTCCTCTCCTGGTTCGTCCGGTAGGTCGTGGTTGGCCTACACCTCTTCATGGGTAGGTCGGCTGAGCGCAACATGACTTCGAATAACCTGAACTCTCAAGGCCCAGGTCCACTCCTATCCGTGCTTGGGCGGCCACGAAGCTTCGGTTTGCCCGGGCAAGGGCGATCCGCAGAGTGTGCAACTCACATCGGCATAGTGGGCGCGCACGTTGGGTCGCCTTCTTCGGCCAGCCAAGTGTGCATCTTTGCGTCTGTCAAGTTCTCTATAACTTGAGCAGAGACCGTTGGGTTGCAGCTACAACGGTGACCTGACAGTCAAAGAGCAGACGCCATTAGCGTCCGATTCTTGCCCTAAGTGGACGCTGCCCCCATGATGCCGGGCACGATTTCCAGTACGAGGAGAGCGGCGGCGACGTGGGCAGGGTTGTCCTCAACTTTCACTACGGAGAGTTCGTTGGCCTTGGAGACGCGACGCTCCACGGTATTCCTGTGCAGATAGAGCCGGGACGCAGCCCGTGTGGTGTTAAAGCCGCACTGCACGTACGTCAGCAGCGCCTGCTGCAACGTCACCTCCGCCTCGGCCAGCGGGCCGAGCGTCCTGGCCACAAAGCGCTGCGCTCCGGCCCGGTCTTTCGTGAGGCTGTCGACCAGTTCGACGTCGGCATAGACAGTGAACTGACGGCCCGATCCCAGCCTCGTGAGCATCGCCTGGGCCGCCAGGGCGTCCTGGTGGCTTGACTTGAAACCTTCGAGCCCGTGACCCGGCCTCCCCACAGCGCCCCGAACCGGGGTTTCTTCCATCAAGGTTTTCTCCAGATGGTGGAAGTCAGGCAGTTCCTGGCCGGAAATCCAGATCCATCGTGCCGCGGCACTGGCCCTGGCGACAAGGAGAGCCCGCCTTGGGGCGGCCGAGCGCAAGGCTGACACGGCCTCATCCAACCAACTTCCCTGGTGGGGGTCATCTGTCCAGAGAACGAGTGCGACGTGCTGGCGGGCCAGGCGGTAACTTAGGCGCTCCTCGACGAAATCCTGCGTCATGGGTGCACCGCTGGCGATCAGCTGGATCAGTTCAACCGCGTCGGCACCGGCGTTGCCCATCGCCGCAGCAAGGCTTGCTTCACGAAGAACAGAAACGGAGTCGAGGGCGTACTGCACCAATGAGTGCGCCGATATGTCCAGAACCTCGACAAGAACATCCGGCTCAGAGCAGTGAGACACACATTGGGTGAGCCATCCCCGCCAACCGACCGCCAATGCAGACCTCCACCCGGCAGCAAAGTTCGGAGCGATACCGCGAGATACAAGGTCGCCAATGTAGGCGGCCGTTCTCGGGCCGACATAAACATCCACTCGAATCCCCGGGCGCTGGATGTTCGAGGTCAACCACTGAACAAGATCAGAGCGGTTGAGTTCACGGTCTTCCGCCAACAGCGATGCGTCCGACAGCAGAGCAGGGGCGTTGAGGGCAATCACTGTAGGTTCCCAGACAGCGCTTACGAATGAGTCCGCATCGTCCAGGAGCCGTTCGCACAGAGACCGAATCATGGCTGCAGCCGCGGGACTTGGCGGGGCCCAAAGTTCTTCCATATCGACAGTTTGCCTTGATGTGGCGGATGAGTCACGACGGACTCCGCCGCGGGAGGCGGCATGTGTGCATGGTGCACCCGGGCCCGTCAAAGGGGGTGCGCATTGTCGTAGTGACCACCCTGTGTGACTGGTGACACTTGATCAACAGCATTTGAACAGCAAGGAGCCAACGATGACCAGTGGAGCATCAGACGAGGTCGACGAATTCGACATAGTCGTGATTGGAGCAGGAATCTCCGGGATCGGCGCAGCGACGTACTTCAGGCGCGAGCTGCCCGGCAAGTCCCTGATCGTGCTCGAAGGCCGGGACGACATCGGCGGCACGTGGGACCTTTTCCGGTACCCGGGAATCCGCTCGGACTCCGATCTGCACACTTTCGGTTATGAATTCAAACCGTGGCGCCACGAGAACGCAATCGCCGACGCACCATTGATCCTGGACTATCTCCGCGAGACGGTCGATGAAAACGGTCTGGCAGGCCTCATCAGGACCGGGCATCGCGTGCGGCGCTCGGAATGGTCCTCCGCGGAGTCGCAGTGGACCCTTACGGTCGCCACGAAGAATTCGGAAACCGGTGCCCCCGTCACTAAGACCATCAGGGCCGGCTGGGTCTTCGCCGCCACCGGCTACTACAGGTACGACGAGGGCTATTCCCCGGGGTTCGCGGGCAGTGAGGACTTCGAAGGCGTTCTGGTGCACCCGCAGCACTGGCCTGAGGGACTCGACTACAGCGGCAAAAAAGTGGTGATCATCGGCAGCGGCGCCACAGCCGTAACCATGATTCCTGCCATGGCCAAAGGACCAGGGGCAGCCACCCATGTCACCATGCTCCAACGGACGCCCACTTACATCATGCCGTTGCCTCGGGTGGACCGTGTGGCGCTGGCCCTCACCAAGCTCCTTGGCGAACGGCGCGGCTATAAAGCCACCAGGATCAAGAACATTTGGACCGAGCACCTGATCGTCGAAGGCCTCCGACGGTTCCCCAAAGTCGGGCGCGCCATGGTCCGCCGCGAGAACATCAAGAGGCTAGGGAAGGGCTTCGACGTCGATAAGCATTTCAACCCGCCCTACGCCCCTTGGGACCAGCGGCTCTGTGCCGCGCCCGACGGGGACTTCTTCGAGGCAATCAAGTCAGGCGACGCATCGGTCGTCACCGGGAGCGTCGCGCGTTTCAGCAAACGGGGCGTGGTCCTGGACTCGGGCGAGGAACTGCCGGCCGACATCATTGTGACGGCGACGGGACTGAATCTGCAGCTCTTCGACGGCATGCCCATCGAAGTCGACGGTCGCCGGATCGATATTGCCCACAGCATCGCCTACCGCGGGACACTGCTGAGCGGGATCCCCAACTGGGCCATGGCCATCGGCTATACGACGTCCTCCTGGACACTGAAAGTCAGCCTGCTGTGCCGCTATTTCATCGATTTGGTGAGGCACATGGACGCGCATGGATACGACACGGTCGTGCCGGTGGCGGTGCCGGGAATGACCACCAAGCCGATCATGGACTTGCAGTCCGGATACGCCAAACGCGGGGAGGGCGTCCTTCCCCGGCAAGGGCCGGTGAAGCCTTGGCGGACCATGATGTCGTACCCGGAGGATGCCAAGGCGCTGCGCGGACCGGTTACCGACGAAAACCTCGAATTCGGGGTGCGGTCGGCTGGCCGTCGTGCATCCGGTCAGCAGGTGGCACGTGTCTGAGCCAGCCACTACGGATCTGGACCACTTCGCCGTCGTGCCCTCAGGAGTGACCATCTGCTTCCGCGACGCCGGCAGCAAAACTGACCCGGTGATACTGCTGATCGCTGGACTTGGGGAGGATCTAACGTTCTGGACCGAGCCGGTGGTCAATGCCCTAGTCGGGCATGGTTTCCGGGTGGTGTCCATGGACAACCGCGACGTCGGCAGGTCCACGTTCATGACGACGCCGGCCCCGGCGGTGTGGCGCCAAGTCCTGGCGCGTCCGCGCCGCGACGGATACACGCTTGCTGACATGGCCCAAGATGCAGTGGGCGTGCTTGACCATCTGAGGATCGAGCGGGCGCATGTAGTTGGCCGCTCCCTCGGCGGAATGATCGCCCAGACCACCGCGGCGACCGAACCTGGCCGCGTTTTGTCCCTGACGTCGATCTATTCCACCACCGGCTCCCGGAAGGTTGGACAGCCTGCAAAGGCAACGGTCCGGCTACTCATGGGCCCGGATGCCCGCAACCGTACCGAGGCTGTACGCGCCCATCTGAGGATCACCCGGCACATTGCAGGCAAGGAATACCCGATCGACGATGCCGCCGAGGCAGCCATCGCGGCGCGGGGGTGGGACCGCAGCACCGGGGACCTGGCAGCCGGAACAGCACGTCAGATCCAGGCAATCCAGCTAACCGGAGACAGAACCGCGGATCTGGCCAGAATCACAGCACCAACCTTGGTCATCAACGGTGACCGTGACCTCATGGTGGCCCAAACCGGCGGGGAAGCGACCGTCAAGGCGATCCGCAGGGCGCAGCACGTGGTCATTCCCGGAATGGGTCACCACATGCCCGAAGCCTTGGTGGACCCCATCACTCAATACATTTCCCAGCACGCCGAACGTGTTGGAACAGGAGGATGCCATGTCCAGATCAATTGATACACGGACACGCAGGGAAATCGTCGACGTCGTGATCGTGGGGGCGGGCTTCGCGGGGCTGAGCGCCGCGGACCGGCTTGTGAGCACTGGCGCGTCGGTCATGGTCCTGGAAGGCCGGGATCGGGTTGGTGGCCGGTCCTACACAGGGGAGGTTGCCGGCGTGAAAGTGGATCTCGGTGCCACCTGGGTCTCACCCCGCCATACCGCGATCCGTGATTTAGCATCCCGCGTCGGCTGCACCACGACGAGCCAATTCGCCACAGGCCGCAACGTCCAGTGGCTGGCGGGCAAGCGACGGGAATACAAGGGGACGATTCCGCCGGTCTCACCCGCCGGTGTGGTCGACATGGCCCGCATCCAAATGGCCCTCGAGAAGCTCGTGGGCGCGATCGACGTCGAGGCTGCTTGGGAGTCTCCAGACGCGGCCAAGCTGGATTCTATCTCCTTCGGCGAATGGCTCGACAAGAAGCGTGCATTACCCAGCACACGCGCCTTGATGACTTTGATCAGTAAGGTGCAGTGGGGCGCCAGCCCAGGTGACGTGTCCTTGCTTCACGCACTGCGCTACATCCGGGCCGTGGGGGACCTCAACCACATGTTGGATGTCGAAAACGGTCAGCAGCAGGACCGGATTGTCGAGACCACCCAGGAAATCGCCCGGCGGCTTGCACAGACACTCGGTGACCGTGTGGTGCTGAATACGCCGGTTCGCCGGATAGTCCAGGACGGACAGGGCGTCATTGTCCATGCCGGCTCGGCAACAATCCAGGCCAGGCACGCCATAGTTACGGTCGCTCCCGCACACCGCGCTGACATTCAGTTCGAACCTGCATTATCCGAGACAGCCGAAGGCCTTACCAAGACCTGGCGCATGGGTGCCCTGAGTAAGGCACTGGTGGCATACAAGACGCCGTTCTGGCGGGCCGAAGGGCTTTCCGGTGAGGCCGTTACCGACACCGGCACCGTGTTCATCACCTTCGATGTCTCGCCCCAGAACGGTCCGGGGATCCTGATGGCCTTCTGCGATCCGCGAGTCTTCGATGGTTTCAGTCCAGAACTCCGACGCGCGCGTGTCCTTGACCAATTGGCCGGACTATATGGGGACCGGGCAAAAGAACCCATCGACTACGTAGACCACTGTTGGGGCACGGACACGTTCGCCCCAGGAGGGCCCAACCCTGCGGCACCCCCCTATGCCTCGACGACGTATGCACGCGCCCTTACCGAACCGCATGGTCGCGTCGAGTGGGCGGGCACCGAGACCGCCGGCGAATGGGCCGGATGCATGAACGGCGCGGTACTCACCGGACAGCGTGCTGCTGAGCGCGTCGCCCAGCGCATTCGAAAGGAATCAGAAAAATGATTGAAACGCTCTTCCTTCTCGCAGATCTGTGGCTCATATTCGTAGGTTTCTTCTACGGGTGGCTGTTCATCCGGAGGCATAAGAACTATCTCCTCGGGCTCGAGTGGATGGTGGTCGGCACCTCGGCGACCAACTTCCTGCTCTGGTCGCTCTTGAGCGGCGGCGACCCGAGCAGCCCCATGTACACGATTGCGTATTTCCTCGACGCGTTCTCGCGCTCGTTCGGGTTTACTCTGGTCCTCATCCTCGGCCTGATGATGGTCACTCATCGTTACAAGCCGACCCTCTGGGCGGAGATCGGCGCCTTCGTACTCGCGATTGCCGGCGGAATCTTCCTGGTGGGGCTCCACGAGGGTGGGGCGTATGGCGTGGCCCCCGCGACGTTTTTCGCCGTCACAAACCTGATCACGTCGATCTTCCTGTTCTATTTCGCGCGGAGGCTCTGGCGTGCCGGCTCGAAGGGCTGGGCCATAGCCACCGAGATGATCACGCTCGTGGCGATGCTGATCGCCACCACGTACGACTTCTTCCCATGGCCGTTCGATGACGCCCACCGCTCCTGGTTCTACACAGCTGCGCTGGCAACGTGGGGAACCCAGGGGTTCATCTACTTCAAGGGCTACAAGGCGCTGTCGGAGCGGAACGCGCGGGAGGACGTCGCTGCCGCCGCGAACAAAGAAGGAATACTGTCATGAACGCCAAGTTCAAGAACGTGGAGTACGCCACGTTCACCGGATGGATTGACCCACCAACGGAACTCGCGCCGTCCCTGCGGGGGATCCAGGAGTGCGACGTCGCCGTGGTCGGCGGCGGCGTGGGCGGTATGGCAACCGCGCTGCGGCTCGCCCAGCGCGGAGTGGACGTGGTGCTCCTCGAACCCGAGTTCTGCGGATACGGAGCCAGCTCGCGTAACGGCGGGCAGATAGCCTCCGCTCCCGGCGGCGACCTCCGGATGCTGCGCGTCCTCTCCCCGAAGAAGCTGCCCGGCATGGTGAGGTTCGCCGACAACGCGGCGCACTACGTGGACGGGCTCATCGAGGACCACAAGATCGATTGCGACTACGACGCCAATGGCATGGTGTGGGCGGCTGTGTCCCCGATCCAGATGTTCCGGGTGAAAACCCTCGCGGCGATCCTCAGGAAGGTCGGAGTCGATGGACAGGTCGGCACGGCCAAGGAGATCGGCATCCCCGAGGCCTTCGTTGGAGGCATGCGCGAGCGTCGCGGCGGAATGCTCAATCGGGGCAAG
This sequence comes from Arthrobacter oryzae, assembly GCF_031454875.1. Lineage (GTDB taxonomy): Bacteria > Actinomycetota > Actinomycetes > Actinomycetales > Micrococcaceae > Arthrobacter > Arthrobacter oryzae_D. The sequence goes on along the minus strand of NZ_JAVDRQ010000009.1, from coordinate 31,202 downwards.
CTGAGCCGTGGGGTGCGGCGGGCACTGCTCGACTCGTCGGCGCGTGTGTTCGAAAAGTCCCGGGTCATCGATGTGCAGCGCAGGGGCGGCAAGGTCGTTATGACCACCTCCTCTGGTGCAGAGCTCATCGCGAACAGAGTCGTACTGTCGACGAATGCCTACTCCGGCGAGTGGGACATCATCCCCAAGCACCTCTCGACCCCCTCATGGATCATCGAGGTCGAGACGGAGCCGATCGCTCCGGAGCGGATCGCTGCACTGGGATGGACGAGCCGCTCGGGCGTGGTCACGCAGCATCAGATCATGGAGAACTTCCGACTCACGGCCCGCAACACCATTGTCTTCGGTGTCCGGCGTCTGGAATCGGGGGCTAACTATCCGCTCCAGCCAAGAAGTCCCGACCCGGGGATGATGAGGGAACTGGCGGACAATTTTTACAAGCGCTTCCCATCGCTGTCCGACGTTCCCATCGCGCGCTGCTGGGGAGGCTGGATCTCATTCTCCTCGTCGTGGACCACGGTGGCCGGGCGGGTCGGAGACAACGTCTACTACTCCGCCTCCTGCAACGGCCACGGGCTCGCGCAGGCTCCCTATCTGGGGTCGCTCATCGCCGACAACATCGTCGACGGCAAGCGATCAGCGGACCTTGAGTCGGTCTGGGAGGAAAAAGCGGGTTACGCGCCCTCTCCGGCGATAAATCCATTGGTGCTGCGCGCGGTTTGGCTCTTCGACCGGGTCAGCGATTTGTTCAACGGCAGCCGACGACGGGCACGCCTCGCCGCCCACTAAAGGGCGCTCAGACGAAATTCCAAAGAAACGGACAGGAACCATCATGGCCAAGTACCGAGTTCAGAACCCGGCGACCGGCGACATTACTGAAACATTTGAGTCAGCAACCGACGACCAGGTAGAGCAACAGCTCACAGCTGCTGAGAGCGCCTATCGGGAATGGAGAGGCCAGAGCGTGCAGCATCGCGCCGGAGTAGTACGGCGCGTCGCCGGGCTCTTCACGGAGCGTCGTGCAGAGCTTGCGCGGATCATCTCCACCGAAATGGGCAAGTCCATCGAAGCCGCCCTTGAAGAAGTCGATTTCGCAGCCTCGATCTTCGATTACTACGGCGTCCACGGACCGGGTCTCATCGCCGGCTACGAGATTCCAAGCTCCGTGCCGGGCAAGGCGGTAGTCGAGCAGCTGCCGCTGGGCGTCCTCCTCGGTGTCATGCCGTGGAACTTCCCCTATTACCAGGTGGCCCGCTTCGCGGCCCCGAATTTGGTGCTCGGGAACTCGATCCTGCTTAAGCATGCCGATATCTGTCCGCGCTCGAACGTGGTCATGCAGGAGATCCTGGAGGAGGCCGGCGTTCCGGCCGGAGGTTACCAAGCCTTATTCACCTCGCATGCGCAGATCGCAGCCATCATCGGCGATCCCCGGGTGCAGGGCATTTCACTAACGGGTTCGGAAGCCGCGGGTGCAATAATCGGCGCCCAGGCCGGTGCTGCTCTGAAGAAGTGCGTTCTGGAACTCGGGGGTATCGATGCGATGGTGGTCCTGGGCTCCGACGACGTGGCCGGCATCGCCCAGACGGCGTGGGAGAACCGCACCTACAACTGCGGCCAGGTCTGCAACTCCAACAAGCGCCTGATCGTCATGAACGACATCTACGACGACTTCGTCGCCGAACTGGTGCGACTGGCCGACGGGCTCAAACCCGGCGACCAACTGAATCTCGAAGCGGGGGAGTACACCCCACTCTCCACCCGCGCCGCAGCGGAAACCGTTGACGCGCAGGTCCGCCGAGCCGTCTCTGAAGGTGCACGTTTGCTGGCCGGCGGTGTCCTGTCCGACGGGCCCGGTGCCTACTACTCTCCGGCAGTGCTCGTCGACGTCCCGCGCGATTCCGCGTCCTACCGTGAAGAGATCTTCGGGCCCGTCGCGATTGTGTATCGGGTGCACAGCGACGAAGAGGCACTGGAGCTGGCCAATGACTGCCCGATGGGCCTTGGCGGTTCGGTGTTCTCGACTGACACGGCACGCGCTGCACGCGTGGCCTCGAAGCTGGAGGTCGGCATGGCCCACGTGAACATTATTGCCGCGGAAGGAGCGGACATCCCGTTCGGCGGCGTGAAGCGATCCGGTTTCGGCCGTGAAATGGGACCCGTGGGCATCGGGGAGTTCGCGAACAAACGACTCTATTTCGTCGCTGAATAAACCACCGGCATCATCCGGATATCCGGACTTTGAGGCAGAGCTGCCGCACTGCCTCGACCCCCACCCCCCTTACATGCGAGGTGCTGATCCCGCATGCCCAATTTGAAGGAGAAGGAAGCATGAAGGCTGTTGTCTTCCGCGATTCCGCTACCCGCGTTGCCGTGAACGATGTCGATCTAGCTGCCCCGAAAGCGGCTGAAGTCCGCGTCAAGATCGCGGCGGCCGGCGTCTGCCATTCCGATCTGCACGTCCGCCAGGGTGACTGGGGCGCCGCCGTCCCCATGGTGATGGGGCACGAAGGTTCAGGCGTCGTCGTCGAACTCGGCGAGGGCGTCACATCGCTCACCGTAGGTGACCATGTGGTCCTCAGCTGGGTGCCGCCGTGCGGCGAGTGCCGCTACTGCCAACAGGGCCACGAGGCACGCTGCCACAAAGTTGCGACCCTCGTGGCGCCTAAGGGCGTGCTGTTCGACGGCACCCCCCGCATGAGCAAGACCACCGACGACGGCGACGAAGAAACCCTATTCCACTACTTGGGCGTTTCCTCTTTCGCGGAGGAGGTGGTGGTGCCGGCATCCGGTGCGATTAAGGTCCGCGATGACGCCCCGCTCGACGTGATCTCCGTGGTCGGCTGTGCAGTCGCTACGGGCGTCGGCGCCGTCACGAACACCGCAGGCGTCGAGCCCGGCTCGACGGTCGCCGTCATCGGCTGCGGAGGGGTGGGACTCAACGTGGTCCAGGGCGCCAGAATAGCGGGAGCCGAGCGGATTATCGCGATCGACGTCGTGCCCGAAAAGACGGAGATGGCTCTGGAGTTCGGTGCGACCGATCGCATCGATGCCTCCAAAGGCAACGCGGTTGAGCAGCTGCGCGCGTTGCTTCCTGACGGTGTCGACTACGCGTTCGATGCGATTGGACGCACCGCTACTACCGAGCAGGCGATTGCAATGTTGGCCCTCGGGGGCGCCGCTGTGATTGTTGGACTGCCGCCCACCGGTGCCAAGGCTTCGTTTGAGCCGTTGGTCCTCGCCGAAGCTGACCAGCGGATCCTCGGGTCCAATTATGGTTCGGTCCGCCCCTCAATCGACATTCCCGCCCTGGTGGACCAATACATGGAAGGCCGGCTCAAGCTGGACCCGCTCATTTCGGGGCGCCGACCACTGGCCGAAGCTGCGGAGGCGCTTGATGACCTCGAGGCGGGCGGCGTGCTGCGGACACTGCTCATCCCCTGATCTGAGCAGAAGGACCGAACAAAACCTCACAAATCATTCGCTCGAAGGAGAGCACCCATGTCCACAGTCAAACAGGCACCTCCCCAAGATGCCGGGCTGCGTCGCGGCGTGATGGGGCCCGCCGAGCTCGGCGCCCAGGCCATCGCCAACATCGCCCCGAGCGCGGTCCTGGCGTTCACCGCGGCCGCGATATTCATCAGCGCGGGAAGCGGCACACTGCTGTCGCTCCTGCTCGCGATGATTGTGATCCTCAGCGTCGGCTGGTGCGTCACCATCTTCGCGAGGAAGAACGCCTCGGCCGGTTCCCTTTACACCTACGTGTCGAAGTCGCTCGGACCGACGGCCGCTTACATTGCCGGTCTGGCGTTGATCATCGGCTGCTGGGGGGTCACGGCGGGCTCGCTCGGCGGTGGCGTCTCCTACGCGGCCGACCTGCTGCAGGCCTTCGGTGTGCCGGCGGCCAGCACGGTCGGGTACGTCGTGCTGACCCTGATCCTCGGTGCCGTCACGACGTTCTTCACCATCCAAGGGATCCAGATCTCAGCGCGTGTCTCGTTCGTGCTGGAGATCGTGTCCGTGCTGATCATCCTGACGCTGTTCGTCACCGCACTTTTCGCGATCGGACCGGACGCGTGGCATCCCCAGCAGTTCACCCTTGTAGGTGCACCGCCTCAGGGTATCGCGGCGGGTATGGAGCTGGGCGTTCTCGGCTTCGCGGGTTTCTCCTCGGCCGACGCGCTCGGCCGTGAGGCAAAGAATCCGTACAAGGCCATTCCCCGCGTCATCATGTGGAGCGTCGTCGGCATCGGCTTGATCTACCTCTTCGGGGCGTACACGCAGATCGCGGTGCTCGGCGACGGGCTCGCGGAATCGGCGAACCCGCTGCAGGACATCGCTGACAGGATCGGCATGCCCGGTTGGTTCACGGCCGTACTGCTCTTCGGCGTCGCTGCCTCGTTCTCGGCTGTGTGCATCGCAGCGCTCAACGTGTTCGGACGCATCGTCTACGTCATGGGCAAGGAGGGAGTGGTGCACGAGAGCCTCGGCCGGACTCACCGCAAGCACCTCACTCCACACCGGGTGCTCCTCATCGGCGGCACCTTATCGGTCGTCGTTGACATCGCCCTGCTGCTCAACGGAATACACCCGATGGAGATCGTGATCTGGCTCGACACGTTGGGAGTGTACGGCTACATGGCCGCCTACGCCCTCGTCTCGTTCGCCTGCGCGGTGTACGTGCGGAAGATGGGCATGCCGCGCACCCTGGTCACGGTGTGTGCGACCATCGCCGTGCTGGCCATGGCGTACATCTTCTTCGCGAACGTCTGGCCGGTGCCGGCGTTCCCGCTGAACCTCATTCCGTACGTCTTCGTGGCGTCGATGCTCGTCGGATTCGCCTGGTTCGCCCGCATCCGGCGGACCCGGCCCGAGGTGCTGGCCCGGATCGGCTACACCGAGACAGACACTCTGGGCGGCCTCGGCTGACCGCTGATGCCAAGCCGCCATCCCTAACCCCCACTCATCCCAAAGGACAATCATGAACTCTACTGACGCCCCACGCGTGCTGCTCGTCGGTCTGGGAGCCGTAGGCCGTGCCGTGGGAGCGCTGCTGGTCGGCGCCTCGCAATGCCGGCTGGTCGGCGCCGTCGACCCTGCAACAGGCCCAGGTGACCTCGCCTCCGTCGTCCCCGGCGCGGACCCGGCTGCCCGCGTGGCGGCTGGCGTGGCAGATGCGCCCGATGCCGACGTCGCATTCGTCGCCACCACGTCGTTCGTCGCGGAGGTCGAACCGATCATCAACGCGCTCCTGGACCGCGGCATGGACGTGGTCACCATTTGCGAACAGCTGGGCTTCGGTTTCTTCGACCATGGTCCCGTTGCCCGGCGCATCGACGCGCGGGCCCGGGCCGCGGGCCGCACCGTCCTGGGCACCGGCTGCAACCCTGGAATCCTCCTGGACACCCTCCCCATGCTGCTCAGCAGCCTCACCACGGACGTGACCAGCGTGACGATGCGCAGGACAGCGGAGATGTCCGGGTACGGAGGCATCCTCTCGAAATTCGGCTTCGGGCTCACGGCCACACAGTTTGCCGCCCAACGTAAGGAGGGCGGGGTGATCGGGCACGTGGGCTTCCGGGAGTCCGTCGCCGCCCTTGGTGACGGCCTGGGCTGGAGCCTCGACGAGATCGTCGTCGATGAGCCGGCACCTGTCCTCTTCACTGAGCACCCGCGCACAACTCCTCACCTCACCCTTGAAGCTGGAACGATCGCAGTGCTCAGGCACTCAGCGAAGGGACTCGTCGATGGCCGGGTGGTGGTCGATGCAGCCATCGACTTCGGGATCTTCGAGACCGCGGACAGCTTCCCCGAGGGCGACAGCTGGAGGATTGACAGCGGATTCCAAACATTGCAGTTCTCCAGCAGCCGCGTCGACAGCTATGCGTCCACCGTCGCTGTCGCCGCGAACGTCATCCCGTCGCTTCCTGGCTTCCCGCCCGGGCTCCTGACGATGGCGGACCTCCCGCCGAAGAATTTCTCGGCGAAGGCCGGCTCGCCGCACCTTGCCACACGCTGACGCGGAACCCGCACACCCCACCACCACACCAGCAAAGGAGCTGAGGCACATGCCGGAGAACTCCTCCGTCAACATCGCGGAAGTCATGAGCCGCGGCGGACGACCCCCACACAGTCGCCGTGAAGTGAAAATCATCGACACCACGCTGCGCGACGGCCACCAGAGCCTGTGGGCGACGCGCATGCGCACATCTCACATGATCGAGATGATCGAGGAATTCGACGCTGCGGGGTTCGAGCACGTGGACTTGATGGCGCCCATCCAATTCGATGTCGCCGTCCGGTACCTGAAGGAAGACCCGTGGGAGCGGGTCCGGCTGATGCACCGGCATGCGCCCAACACGACCTTCAGAGCATTAATCCGCTCAAAGAACCTGGCAAGCTTCGATTTCCTGCCCGACGACGTCATTGAGGCGTGGGTTGATCGCCTTGTGGCCAACGGTTTCAGGGAGATCGGCGCGTTCGACGGGCTTAACGACGTCGACAATATCTCCGCAGCCCTGCTCCGGGCCAAAGACCTGGGCGCAGAGACCTTCGGCGCAGTGTCCTTCTGTGAGTCGCCGGTGCACACCGACGATCTGTTCGTCGCCAAAGCGCAGGAGCTGATCGAAAAAGCCGGCGTGGACAGGATCATGCTCAAGGACGCCGGAGGGCTCCTGACTCCGGATAGGGTCCGTACCCTGGTACCGGCGTTGCGTGCCGTCATAGGAAACAGGCCGCTGGAAGTACACACCCACAGCCTGACGGGCCTTGCGCCGCTGGTCTGCCTGGAAGCGGTGGAACTCGGAGCCGACTCCATACACACTTCCATCGCGCCGCTCGCCTCGGGCAACGGGCAACCCTCCACCCAGGGCACGGTGCGGGATCTGCGGGCGCTTGGCTACACGGTGAACGTCGATGACGTACGCGTCGCGGCGATCAGCCGGAAGATTTCCCGCATCGCAGAGGAAGAAGGCAAGCCGATTGGAGTGCCCCACGAATACACGGGCATGCATTACATGCACCAAACACCCGGCGGGATGTTGTCGAACTTCCAGTCGCAGCTCGAGGCGGCCGGCCTGGCGGACCGCTTCGATGAGCTCATGCAGGAAGTTGCCCGCGTGCGTGCCGAACTGGCCTATCCCATCATGATCACCCCCTTCGCCCAACATGTGGGAACCCAAGCGGTCATGAACGTCATGAGCGGAGAACGCTATCGCGTGGTTCCCAACGAGGTGAAGAAATACGCCCTCGGCTACTATGGCAAGCCTCTGGCACCCCTTGAGCCTGCAGCGCTGGAGAAGATCCTGGCCAACGGATCCTCAAACATTGCAGAAACACCGGAGCCATTGGCACCGATGCTGCCGTCCCTCCGGGCGCGGTACCCGGACGAAGACATGGACCTGTGGCTGCTCCGGGCTCAGTTCGCAGGAACACAGGTGGATGAGATGAAAAGGGTCGTCTCAGGAGGCGGGTCCGCCGGAGATCAACCGACACCAACGCTCGACCTCATCACCACCCTCTACAACACCACCCGGACCGGCCGACAGGCACTCAAAAGTGGCGATCTGCTGATCACCCTGGAAAAAGGAGACAAGGAAAATGGTCAATAGCCTGCCCGACATGAAAGAACTCAAGGCAATTGTTGACTGGGTGAATCTCGCAGAAGACGTCCGGGAACTTTCGCTCAAGTTCGGCGACATTGAACTGTACGTATCGCGAAACCGCCACACCACCGGCCGCGTACAAGAAGCACCGGCGTCCACTAACGGCCACCATGGCGCCCCTCCGGCACCTGCACCCACGGCCGCCGCGCCGTCGAGTCCAACAAAGCAGGCAGCGCCCGTGCCCGCGGCACAGAACTCAGCGGTCACACCCGCTGAGGGGGAGCCAAATGCAGCGAACGACGCCGGACTACTCGCCGACAATGAGGTACTGATCACCGCTCCTATGCTCGGCACCTTTTATGCTTCCCCCCAGCCGGGTGCGCCTGCCTTCGTATCCATTGGCGACACCGTGGCTCCGAACAGCGTCCTGGGCATCGTCGAAGTCATGAAGCTCATGAACAACATCGAAGCCGGCGTCGAGGGCACCGTGGCCCGCGTGCTGGTGGAGAACGAGTCGATGGTCGAATACGGCCAACCCCTGATCGTGATCCGGAAAACAGCATGACGCTCTCCAGTGTGCTGATCGCCAACCGCGGCGAAATCGCCCTGCGAGTGATCCGCGCCTGCAAGGAACTCGGGATCCGCAGCATCATCGCGCATTCGGAAGCCGACCGGGACTCCCTTCCCGTCAGGCTTGCCGACCAGTCCCTCTGCATAGGTCCTGCACCGGCCAAGCTCAGCTACCGCCACGCCGATGCACTGATCGCCGCGGCACAGGGGAGCGGTGCGGACGCGATCCACCCGGGGTATGGGTTCCTGTCGGAGAACGCCGACTTCGTAGCACTGTGCGAGACCGAGGGCGTGGGCTTCGTTGGACCATCTGCAGAGGTTATCCGCCGCATGGGGGACAAGATCGAGGCGAAGAAAATCGCCAGACGTGCAGGGGTGCCCACCGTCCCCGGCTCCGACGGAGCCATTGCCGATCACGACGAGGCGTTTCGGGTGGCAGAAGAAGTCGGCTTCCCCTTACTGATCAAAGCTGCGGCCGGTGGTGGAGGCCGCGGCCTCCGCGTCGTGAAGGCCGCCGAGACGCTTGCCGGTGACCTCGCGGAAATCATGGCCGAAGCCGAAGTCGCCTTCGGAGACCCCTCCGTATACATCGAGCGCTATCTCACCGACATCCGCCACATCGAGATCCAGGTGGTCTCGGACGGCACAACTACATTGCACCTGGGCGAACGGGACTGCACTGTGCAACGTCGCAACCAGAAACTCGTCGAAGAAGCGCCTTCTCCGGTAATCGACCACGAAACACGGGAAGGCCTGGCGAAGGCAGCCGTAGCACTCTGCGAGGAAGTTGGGTACACCAACGCCGGAACGGTGGAGTTCGTTTTCGACAACGCAACCGGCGAGTACTACTTCATTGAGATGAATACACGTATCCAGGTTGAGCATCCGGTGTCCGAAATGGTGACGGGGATAGACCTGATCAAGCTGCAGCTGAACATAGCCGGGGGAGAAAAACTCAGGATCACCCAGAACGACGTTCGCATACGCGGCCATGCCATCGAATGCCGTATCAACGCAGAAGACGCTGAGCGCAATTTTGCACCCAACCCCGGAACGATCCAAGGATTCCGGGCACCGGGGGGATTCGGCGTGCGGCTTGACACCCACATCGAAAGCGGATCCAGCATCCCGCCGTTCTACGACTCGATGATCGGCAAGCTCATCTGCTGGGGGCAGGACCGGGAAGAGGCGATCGAGCGGACCCTCAGGGCCCTAAGTGAGTTCACGATCGAGGGCGTCGTGACCACAGCTGCATTTCACCGCGAAGTCCTTAACACGGAGACGTTCAGGAGCGGCAAATTCAACACAGGCTTCATCGCCGATTACATGGAGGACCGTCCTCATGATCACCGGTAACCAGTTGCTCCCAGGCTTTGACCAGCGACGGGCAGTTCAGGGAGTACCGCAGGAAAGGTACCTCGCCACGGAGATCCCCGGCCCGCGCTCACGGGAGCTCATGGTTGAACGGCGCGCCCATGTGTCGAACGGGTTCGGCGCGCAGCTGCCGGTCTTTATTGACTGTGCCGACGGCGGCATCCTCCTGGACGTGGACGGAAACCGCATCGTCGATTTCGCTTCAGGACTGGGACCGACTTCCCTTGGCGCCTCGAACGAACGCGTCAGGGAGCGATTGCAGGCACAACTAGACCGGTTCACGCACACGTGTTTCATGACCACCGAGTATGAGAGCTACGTGGAAGTCTGCCGATGGCTGAACCGGCGGGCACCTGGCAGCAAGGAGAAGCGCACTGCGCTGTTCTCCACGGGAGCCGAGGCAAACGAGAACGCTGTGAAAATTGCCCGCTACTTCACAGGAAGGTCGAAGGTTCTGGCCTTTGACGGTGCTTACCACGGCCGAACACACATGACGATGTCCTTGACCTCCAAGGCACATCCCTACAAGACCGGATTCGGGCCGTTCTCAAACGACGTCATCCACGTCCCGGTACCAACTTCACCACGCGCTTCGGCGGACGCAGTTGAGCTTTCACTGGACTGTGTCCGGGCAGCCTTGCGGGAGAACGATCCTACGTCGTTTGCGGCCATGATCATCGAACCGATCCTCGGCGAGGCCGGATGCCTGATTCCACAGAAGGGCTTCCTGGCCGGGTTGCGGGAGATCGCCGATGAGCACGGCATCCTTCTGATTGCCGACGAAGTCCAAAGCGGGATGGGTCGTACAGGACGGATCTGGGCCATTGAGTACGAAGATGTGGTTCCAGACCTCCTGGTCGCAGCAAAAGCTCTTGCCAACGGTATGCCGCTCAGCTCGGTAACTGGAGCGGCCGACGTCATGAACGCAGTGCATCCCGCTGGCCTCGGAGGCACGTACGCGGGGAATCCGCTGTCTTGTGAAGCTGCTCTTGCCGTCTTCGAACAGCTGGACACCGACGGGGTTTTGGACAAGGCAACGGATCTGGGCAGGATCGCCATCGAGATGCTCCGCCCGCTCGTCGGAGGGGGGCACGGCGTCATTGATGTCCGCGTCCGCGGGGCAATGATCGGCATAGAGTTCGGCGACGAGGCGACGATGGAGCCTGCGTCCGGCCGCGCCAAGGCGGTATCAGCCTATTGCCACGCGAACGGAGTGCTGGCGTTGACGAACGGCGTGCACGAGAACGTGATCCGATTGCTTCCGCCGATCGTGATTGAGCCCACCCTGTTCCGGGACGGCCTGCAGGTCATCATTGACGGAATCCGCAACACAGCACCGAAAGCGATTAGCGATGATCGATAGGAGGGAGCCGATATCAGAGGAAGATGCCCCCGTCGCCCACCACACGCCCGGTGAATGGGATATGGCTGACTGGAATGAATTAGTCGGCCTCGAGGTGCACGTCCTCAAGAACGGTCGGGTCATCCGGACCGGCTACGTGGAAGCCGTAACCATGGCCGCGGATGCCCTGTGAATTGCAGCAGAGGGAGTCGAGGCCCGTGCGCTGTATGAGAAGGCGCAGGGCCACGTAATGCTGCTGATCTCCCGCCCGTCCGTGCCGATTGTCTTCCATCAGGCCGCGGCCATCGCTGCTTATGCGTAAACGCCTCCGCAGCCCATTTCCATGCCGCTGTGACTTCTGAAACCTCTGAAAGGTTACCCATGTCCCCAAATACCCATGTCCCTGTCATTCTCGGCGGTGCCCGTACACCTTTCGGCCGCTTCCGGGGTGGGCTTGCCTCCCTCACGGCCAGCCAACTCGGTTCCCATGCCATCCGTGCCGCCATGGAACGGGCCGGCGTGGCAGCCGAACACATTGAAGCAGTCATCGTCGGCCAGGTCGTTCAAGCCGGCGCGGGTCAGGGGCCTGCCCGACAAGCCGCCTTGGGTGCAGGGATCGGCTGGGACGTCCCAACCGTAACGGTCAACAAGCTCTGCCTGTCAGGTCTGACCGCCGTGATCGACGCAGCCCGGATGATCCGGACCGGCGAGGCCGACTTTGTCGTGGCTGCCGGTCAGGAATCCATGACCAACGCCCCGCACCTGGCCATGGGTCTTCGTTCCGGTATCACCATCGGGGACGCGCCCCTGATCGATTCCCTCTACAACGACGGTCTGCAGGATCCGTTCAGTGGTGACCTGATGGGCGCCGCTACCGATGCCGGCAACTCTGCCCGCGGTATCGCCCGCGAGGAGCAGGACGAGATCGCAGCACGTTCCCACCAACGCGCGGAAGAGGCCCGCGCGGCAGGAATCCTCAGCGACGAAATCGTGCCCGTCACGATCGGCCAGCGTAAGGGGCCGGCAATTGTGCTGGATTCCGATGAAGGCATCCGTCCGGGAACGACTGCGGAGCTACTGTCCCAGCTCAAACCTGCCTTTTCCGCTGCGGACGACGCAACAATTACGGCCGGTTCGTCTTCACCTCTTTCTGATGGGGCCGCTGCGGTGGTCATCGCCAGCAAGGCTGCGGCTGAAGCGGCTGGCCTGGAGTGGATCGCCGAAATCCGTGCCCACGGTCAGACTGCAGGTCCCGATGGATCCCTCCACTCCCAGCCTTCGCGGGCGATTGTACTCGCGCTCAAACATGAAGGACTGGCAGTCGAAGACTTGGACCTGATTGAAATCAACGAAGCGTTCGCGTCCGTTGTGATTCAGTCGGCCAGAGACCTTGGCGTCAGCCCGGACCGAATCAACACCGACGGCGGTGCCATCGCCCTCGGGCATCCCGTTGGCGCCTCGGGCGCCCGGCTGGTCCTCCATCAGGCACTGGCGCTCCAGCGCCGCGGCGGCGGGACCGGCGTCGTAGGCCTTTGCGGCGGCGGCGGTCAGGGCGATGCCCTCATTCTCAAAGCCTGAACCTACCGAAACCACCAAGCAAGGACATGACACCATGACAAACACGCCAGCCAACAATGCCTTCGGCACCATAAACGTGGCGGCTATCCTGGCCGAATCCGCAGCCCGCAGACCTGACGCCACAGCCCTCATTGTCGGCGAGGAAGAGATCACCTACAAAAGGCTGTGGGAGCAGACCCGCGCCTACGCCGGAGCCCTGCGTGAGCGCGGCATCGGACCGGGTGACCCCGTCGCCGTCCTCATCCCCAACGTGGCAGATTTCGCCCGTGCCTACTACGCAATCCTCGCCCTCGGAGGGATCGTGGTCCCGGTGCATGCACTGCTTAAAGCCGCAGAAATCGAGTTCGCCCTGCGCGACAGCGGCACCAAGTTGTTGGTTTGTGCAGCGCCGCTGCTCGAAGAAGGCGCCGCCGGGGCCGCAAGGGCGGAAGTCGACGTCGTCAGCGTCATGGCCCCCGAAGGTGCCGGAGTTTCTGGGCGGCTGGAAGCCGAAGCCGCCACGGCGACCCCAATTCAAAACTATGTCCCGCGGAGGCCGGAGGACACGGCAACCATCCTGTACACCTCGGGGACTACGGGAAAAGCCAAGGGAGCCCTCGGCACGCATTTTGGCCTGATGGAACAGGTTAATGTGCTGTTGACCGGCACTCTTGATTTCCGGGCTGGCGACACGGTGTTCGGTGGTCTGCCGCTGTTCCACACGTTCGGCCAGACATGCGTTCTCAACACAGGCCTGCGCGCGGGCGCAACCATTGTCATGTGCCCCAGATTTACGGGCGATGCCGCCTTGGAACTTATTCATCAACACGCAATCGACGTGTTCTTCGGAGTGCCGACCATGTACGCAGCTCTACTGGCGGCTGCCAAAACCAATCCCGCCCGACCTGTGCGGCTGCGCTACGGCGTCTCAGGCGGCTCATCACTTCCCTTGGCTGTTCTGGAAAAATTCCGTGAAGTCTTCGGCGCCGAGGTCCACGAGGGCTACGGGCTTACCGAAACGTCACCGGTGGCCAGCTTCAACCACGTAGGCACCAAGCCGCGACCCGGCACCATCGGAACCCCGATTTGGGGCGTAGAGATCGAGGTAGCACGGCCCGAGATCGATGACAGGATCGAACTGCTGCCCGATGGAGAGCTCGGAGAACTGGTCATCCGAGGACACAACCTGTTCAAGGGCTACCTCAACCGCCCCGATGCCACCGCTGAAGCGGTCATCGACGGATGGTTCCGTACCGGGGACCTCGGCACCAAGGACAGCGACGGTTACCTTCGTATCCTCGACCGCAAAAAGGACATGATCATCAGGAACGGCTACAACGTCTACCCGCGTGAAATCGAGGAAGTTCTGAACGAACACCCTGAGGTGATCAGCGTTGCCGTTTTCGGCGTCCCCCACGAAACCCACGGGCAAGAAATAGCAGCGGCCATCATTCCAACCCCTGGCGCCACGCTGACGGCGGAGGAAGTGGCAGCCTTTGCCAAGACGCGGCTGGCCGCCTACAAGTACCCCAGGATCATCGAATTCATGAAGGAACTGCCGCTGGGACCCAGCGGAAAGATCCTGAAACGTGAGCTCACTGCTTTCTATGAAGCAACGGCGGCTAGCGACCATTTGTCAGCGGAGAGGGAACCCGCCAAGTTGACTAAGTAACTGCTGCTACGCGAAATGATGCCGAGTATGCCGTCGATGCCGACCCAAACAACCGGACCCATCTGTGACTCAGGAATACAGTTCAAAGCGGCGTTGGACAAGTAACCTCATCCAATGCCACTCGTCCCGCTCTAGCGCCGACAATGGACGTTCTGTCTTCGGGCTGACACGTGGGGCTTGGTCTTGTTCTACGGTGCCGTCTCCACCATGTTCTTGATGAAGGAGGTGTAATCACTGTGGTGGATACTTCATCGATCCGGGGGGTTGCGTGCTGCAAGGGCGGCAGTGCCGGTTTCCCGGCACGCCCCACGGATGGGCAGGGACGCGTCAAGGCCTTGTTGCTCGGCGTCCATCGCGCAGAAAGGAAGTGTGGACAATGTCCACACTTCCCGTCTCGAACTACCTCGTACAGCCATCGGATTGGCCCGGATTCCGCATGTTTCTGCCACTTCCAAGCGTTTCCAAGGCCTGGAATCACGTTCGAGTCCCACCTCGGGCACGCATGACCCCTCGCCAGAGGGGTTTTTGCTTTTAATGTCTGGACATTCACCCTCCGCGGGTCCCTCTGACACTGGCCACGGACTGTGCCTGGCGCCGCGATGGCCTATGAAGTTATGTGGGTGGTGGGATCAGAGCCCTGGCCTGTGGGCCCTCCTCCGGCTGGAATCTGGGATATGTGCCGTCCTATCTGGCTGCACCGGTGGTCGGGTGTTGGCCGTCACTCATTCATGGCCAAGAGTTGTGGTGACGACATGACGATTCTGAATTTCTTCGAGGATGTTCGAAGGATGGGCTGCTTTCTGCGAGGCAGGCAGAGTGCGCTCATGGCGTGTTTGTCCGGCCAAAGGGGTGTGCACATTGTGCACACTTCTGTGCACAGTCGGCCTTTCGGCCTGCATTTTGGTCCCTTCCTCATCGTTCTGCCTTCACTACTTCATGCGGTTCTCTGTTGCCGGCGACATGACTTTGCGGCCCGGATCGTCGGTGTCGTTGGACGTCCCGGGTTCAGCTGGAACGTCTCCGGGCTGTCCGATGCCGGCGCACGATCCGTCGACAGAGTGCAGGTGTGTGGGATCCGGACTCTTCTTCCGGACAGCCCTGATTTGGTTGATCCGTCCGACTTTGGCGCCCCGAGCTGGCAACACTGTTCACTTTCCCTTCCGTGGAGCATACGCAGGAGTGGAATTCTGATCCGGACGGGTGGGACGCGGCGGCGGGGAGCTGGTTCCGGGACGTCCCGCCGTCGTCGTCCTCATCCCTCTGACTGCAGGTCAGGACGCTTCGAGGCCCCAGGGCCGGAAGGCCCGGTCTTTGTCCATGTTCCAGCCGGCCACCATTCCGGAGCCGATCATCAGGTCGCTGAGCCTGGCCAAACGGTAGGCGGGGTCTGCTTCGAGGGCGAGTTCCAGGAACTGGTGGGCTTTGCTGCCTCGGCCTTCCCACCAATTGACGAAGGCGATGGCGGTGAGGATGGGGGCCGAGTGTTTGGTGCTGCTGTGCGTGTACGCGTGGAGCAGCAGCTGCTGTGCCCATTCGACCCGGGACCATTGAGGCCCGCCGTGTGTTTGGGCCAGGAGAACCCGGTCCATGGGTTCGTCGATTCCGGGAATGTCGGCCATGAGCTGGTCGCGGATGGCGGGGGCCTGGAAGTTGGCAATCAGGCTGATGGTCTCATCGTGGTTCGGGTAGGAGATCGCGTCCAGCATGCCGTCCCAGAGTGTTCTGGCCTGCTCGAGGGCCTCGCCCGGATTCATCCCGTGGATGGCTTTCACCCGGTCATCGACGGCGTCCGCTGTGCGGTTTTCTTTTGTCGAGGCCGGCAGCGTGATGCGGCTGGTCGGTGCGACGGTGCTGCCGCGGTAGACGAATTCGGCGTTGATCTGGCTGGACTGGGTCGCTTTCAGCGGGAGCGTCAGTCCGTCCTTGAGGTCGCCGTCGTACGGGGAGACGGTGGTGTCTCCGACGAGGAGCCCGTCACGGATGGTCATGCCGCGTTCGGCCAGCGCGCACGTCAGCGCCGCGATGGTTGCTGCGTGCGGCTTGGGCTGCCCGGGTTTCTGGGGTTCGGAGGTATACACGGCGAAGAGCACGCTGGCGGCGCTGGCGTCGTGGGCGAGGTAGTCGGCCACAGTGCGGGCGTACCTGAGTCCGCCCTCCCGTGTCGGGAGGTCGACTCTGAGTGTTGCGCCGACGCGGTTGGCGTCCAGTGTGATGCAGACGAGGCTCTCGTGCGGCCAGAACCCGCGGGTGTGCCCGACGAAACTGAGGACGTCGGCCGGGGTTTTGATGGTGAGCGGTTCCATGGTCCTTCTCCTTCAGCGACTGGCGGGCACCGGATGTGTCTGTCAGATTTATGCGTCGTTCTGATAGACGGAGTCACCGCTGGGTTGGAGGGTCCGGAACGCAACTTGGGGAACCGGGAGCGGTTCAAAGTTTCGCGAGGAAATAAGCGACGGAGGAGCGCCGAACGAAACTTTGGATCGTGAGCGGCGCGTAGCGCCCTGGTTGCGTGGAGGACCCGCCCAGCGATGATGTGGATCAGAATGACAAACAGCGAAGTTGCTTCTGGTGGTTCATGGAAGTGGGGGAGCGGGGCGGCATGACGCGGAGGCCAGGGACCGGGGCCCTCCCAGTTGTCCAATGCGCGTGTGCCCGCGGCGGAAGAGGCGACTCTTGTCGCCGCGGCGGCCAGGGTAGGAGTGGTGCGTCTCATCAGCGAGGTGACTGGCTTCATCCTCGTCCTCTTGATTGGCGCTTCGACATCTGTCTTCACCGGCAGGCGAATTTGAGGATATGTGTTCGAGAAGCAAGGGCCCCGAGTTCATGACTAGCCGACATCCATAGTTGCGTGGGGAATTGGCTGCCGCTCTCTTGAATCGCCGCACCGGTTCCAACGGAAATAGCACATCGAAAATATTCCGCCGATTCAGAGCTGAATTCCTTCAGGCGCTCAGGAACTTGCTGCCCATCGTGATCGTCGTCGTGTTCCGGGTGCTGGTGTGTTCCGGCCCGTGCCCGATGACCCCTTGGAGCTGGTGGTGGAGCTCCTTTGCGTGGCGGTGGGCGTCGCGCTGTTCCTGTACGGTCCGGACCTGAGTATCTTTCCAGCCGGCAAGAACGACAACGACGCCATCACGCTGATCGATTCGTCCGTGCCGGTCATGTTCGATGACAGGCATTAGGCGATGATTGCGGCGTGGGTGAGTGACAGCTGTACCTGGTTCGCGATGATCGGCCGCGTCACAGCGGTTGGAGCAGGTCGATCTGGCGCGGTGTGTGGTTCGAGACGCCGAACGCGCGGACCTTCCCGCTGGACTCCACCTTGAAACAGCGAGCGCCGCCGTCCTCCATCTATTTGATTCGGGGAGCTCCGGGACGCGCGGCACTCCCCGCCGCACAGGGCGAGGCATCATGGAACGCGGTGAGCAGAAGGGCTGATTGGCCGATCTCCTCCACCAATCCCTCGAGGGCCTCTCACTGGCCATCAGCTGCGGGTCTGCCAATCGGATCTGCAGATCCGTGTCGACCGTGGGCCTAGACTGTAATAGCCGTTGCGGACTTGGTGAGTAACCCTGCCTCGTATAGTGGCACGAGAAGTTCCCGGAGCCTCAACGAGAGACGCTGTCGACCAAACCGGCTCCGGTTCGTTGAAGAGCGACAGGATGTGGGGGCATCCTAGCCAGACTGCCGGCGCTTGCCGGAGTCCCTGGCTCTGAACCCGCGCTGGATAGCAATTCCTGTCCTTCCATGACGCGAGTCCAAACCTCTCTGTTCGTTTTACCTCAATCAGGGATTCAGCCATGTCTTATGCCGATTGGCTGCGCACAGTAGAGATGCTCAGGGGACGATAACGCCCTTACCACTGCTCTGGCGGTCGAACCATTCATAGGCTTCGACTGCCTGGTTGAGCTTCCATCGATCGGTGAAGAGAGCATCGACGTCAACCCCGCGATTAAGGACAAAGTCTGCCAGCCGACCCATCTGCTCCGTGGAGAGTGTCCAGGAAGTCTTGGCCGTTACTTGCTTCGAAAGCAGTTCTGTCATGTCGACCTGGAGCGGGGCTCCACGCCCGACCCAGCACACGGTACTCCAGAGGCCGAGCACCTGAAGCGCCTGATTGGTAGCAACCGGCGCACCTGATGTCTCAAGGCTTTTCGTCACGCCGCGGCCGTGGGTGAGGTCGAATACTGCCTCGCGGACGGAGCCGACCTCGAGCGGATTGATGACTTCGGCTGCGCCGAACTCGCGCGAACGTTCCAGCCGGTGAGGTTCGATATCGAGCGCAATGACCCTGGCTCCGAGCGCGGTGGCCAATTGGGTAGCGGAAAGACCCACCGGCCCTTGCCCGAAGATGGCGATGGTGTCGTCGCCGCGCAGGTTAATCATTTCGAGTGCCCCCCACGCGGTTCCCGTCCCGCAGCTGATGGCGGCAGCCGCCTCGAACGACAGACCGTCAGGCAACGGCATAACAATCGAGAACGGCACCTGGATATAGTTGGCGTGCCCTCCGTTCACCGCGTATCCGAGCGCGCGATGCTCCTCACGGCACATGTGGGTCCAACCCGTCCGGCACTGGTCGCAGCGCCCACAACCGATGTAGTGGTGGATCATCACCGAGCGCCCGATCCATGACGCCGGCACCAGTTCGCCGACGGCCACGACCACGCCGGCCGGTTCATGGCCGGCGATGGCTTTCGGGGTCTGGCCTGACGGCTTCCGGTACTCGTGCAGGTCTGATCCGCACATTCCCGACGCGCGAACTTCGACGACGACCTCGTCGGGTCCCGGAGTTGGGTCCGGAAACTCCTGCAGTTCGAGTTTGCGGTCGCCCTTGAATAGAACTCCTTGCATGGGATTCTCCTTGATGTAGAAAGCTAAACGTGCATGGTCAGCGGCTCACGCCATCGGTGGGTGCGCCATAGGGGGTCGCACAGCATTCGAAGTACGGCGCGGAAGGACAGGGTTGCTTACTGCAGTGAATCGGCGACTTCCTTCGAGATTCCGATCGATTTCAGTTCGATGTATGCGTCGATACCTTCGGGGCCGAACTCGCGGCCGATTCCACTCTGCTTGACTCCGCCCATCGGGGCGCGGAAACCCGCCGGATTCCCGTTCAGTTCCACCGTTCCCGTCTGCATCCGGCCGGCTACGCGCAATCCGCGCTCGATGTCCGCGGTGAAGACCGACCCGTTGAGGCCGTAGTCGGAGTTGTTGGCGATGGCGATCGCTTCGTCCTCGTTTTGGTACGGGATGACCGATACCACTGGTCCGAAGATTTCCTCCTGGGCAATGGTGGCGTCCGGGTCGACGCCGGTGAATACCGTCGGCTCAACGAACCACCCCTTATCTAGGCCGGAAGGCCGCCCCCCGCCCCGGACGAGCCGGGCGCCTTCCGCGATTCCGGATGCGATGTACCCCTCAACCCGCTCACGTTGACGGGCGCTTACGAGGGGGCCGATTTGAGTGGCCTCGTCCCGGGGGTCACCGATCGGCATCGTGTCGATCATCGCGTTGAGGCGGTCGAGGAACTCGTCTTCAAGCTGCGCGGGCACCAGGAGCCGGGTCTTGAGGCTGCAGACCTGTCCACTATTTCTGAAGGACCCGATGCGCAGGGCTGATACAGCGGCATCCAGGTCGGCATCGTCGAGGATGACGGCGGCCGACTTGCCCCCGAGCTCCAGGGTCACTCGTCGCAGGTCTTGTGCGGAGACCTCTGCGATCCGCCGACCGGCGACACTCGAACCGGTGAACGTCACCTTGTTCACACCGGGGTGCGACACCAGGTACTCGCTGACCTCTCGGTCGGCCGGCACAACATTCAGAACCCCCGACGGTAGGCCGGCCTCTGAGAGCAGTCGAGCCACGAAGTAGGCGTCCAGCGGCGTCTCTGGCGCCGGCTTGAGTACAACCGTGCAACCAGCCAGCAGCGCCGGGACGATCTTCTGGGCAGTCAGCGAGGCGGGTACGTTCCACGGCACCACAGCCGCCACCACGCCAACCGGCGCACGCGTAACGAGAGCCTGGCCGTTCGCCGAACGGCGCACCGTACGGAAGGGGTACGTCGCCGCAGTCTCGAGGTACGCGTCGAGGATGCCAACGGGATTGACGACCTGAATGTTGCGGGACTGAGTGATGGGGCAGCCCATCTCAGCCGTAATGAGCTGGGCGAGCTCCTCGCTGCGCTGAACGAGGAGCTCGCGCAGCCGTTTCAGAATCGCTACACGTTCTGCGAGAGACATTGAGGGCCACGGCCCGGCGTCGAGGGCACGACGAGCGGCGGCCACCGCACGGTCGATGTCCGCGCGGGAGCCCGAAGGCACCGTAGCGATAACGTCCTCGCTCCACGGTGAAACCACCTCGATACGGTCACGTGTTGCTGATGCTACCCAGTCACCCCCGATAAATACCGAATCATGGTTTGTCATCAGGTTATTAGTCATTGGAAGCCCTCCCGGATAGTATGCGGCTGTATTGCCTCTCTTGGGTGAAAATCGGAGTCAGGTTTTGGCCCGGACCATGGTAGGTGCCTAGGCGACTACTGCCTTGTGATGTCGGGCGAGTTCGGAGCGGTGGGCGCCCCGGCGGATGCAGTGGCCTCCGCGGATGAGTCACTCGCACTGTGCTTGCGGTCGCCTAGCAAAGAGTGGCGCAGGCTCACGTAACGGGTTTCCGGCGTGAGCAGGAATCCAGCCAAGCCCAGCGTCAGTGCGAGCGCGATTGCATAGAAGGCGGGGGCGACGGGAGTACCGAATTGATTCACAAGGGCTGTGGCGACGAGCGGCGTCGTTCCTCCGAAGATGGCCGCTGCGAGGTTGAAGGCCAGCCCGTGCCCGGCGTACCGCACGTTCGTCGGGAAGACCTCGACCGCGATGACGAAGAACGCCGAATTGATGAGAGCAACGCCGATCGCCAGGAGGCACTGACCAAGGAGGGCCCCGATCACGGTGCCGTTCGAAGCCAGAGCGAATGCCGGATAGGCCATCAGCACCAACCAGATGAATCCCGCGCAAAGCACAGGCTTGCGTCCGACGCGGTCGCTGACGCTGCCGAAGACCGGCCCGAGGCAGGCCAAGAGCAGGACCGAGGCTCCAGTGGTCAGCTGCGCTTGAAACTGCGAAAGGTGGCCGTGCGTCACGACGAACGTGAACATGTACCCGATAAGCAGGTAGGCCGCTGCTGTCTGCGGAGCCTGCAGCAGGAGAATCCGGCCGATAGACTTCCACGACTGGGCGAGGCCGAGCATCGTGTCCTTGACCGTGACCTTCTTGACCGACGCGGCCTTGAACTCCTCAGGGTCATCGAGGCGCAACCTCAGCCAGAAGCCGACCCCAGCGATCACTCCACCGATAACGAAGGGCACGCGCCATCCCCATTCCATGTAGGCGGAGTCGCCCATTGCACCGCTGATACCGACGATCATCAGCGACAGGAACGCGGTCGGGAAGTAGAGCGCAAAGATAACGATACCGATCCACTTCCCCCGCTTGTTGTCGGGGGCGGATTCGATGACGTAGGTGTAGCCGCCGGAGGACTCGCCACCCAGTGACAGGCCCTGTACGAGGCGGCAGATCACGAGCAGGATCGGTGCAGCGATGCCGATCGCCGCATACGAGGGGAGCAACCCGGTCAGCAGCGTGGCCCCGCCCATCATCAGGACCGTCAGGGACAGAATACGCATTCGGCCTAGACGATCGCCGAGGATGCCGAAAAGTACGCCCCCCAGCGGCCGGGCGAAGAACGCCGCAGCGAAGACCGCAAATGTTGCAAGCAGCGCTGCGGCCGGATCGCCCTTGGGAAAAAAATGAATCGCAAGCGCCGGTGCCGTCAGTGCGTACACCGAGAAGTCGAAAATCTCGACGACGCTGCCGATGGCGCCGCCCAACAGTCTCTGATGTGGGCGAACTTCGGTCTTAGGTTTTTTCATGGTACGTCTCCTCGTTGAGTGCCTGCATGATGCTGCTGTAATAGGGACTTCTCGTTTGTGGGGGCAGGTAAGTGTCGCAAGTTCCGTTCAGGTGCCCTCGAATGCCCTCGAGATCTTGATTAGGCTCGTGGCGTTGGCGCGGGTGGTCTCCTGCCCCTTGCGAATTTGTTGCGCCGTGAGTGAGAGTGCGGGCTGTGGCCTCGCGCAGTCACTGACCTCTGTGCTACTTGGTCTCAGCTCATCACCGATGACGTGGGCGCAAATGCCTTGGCTCGGCGGTGGGATTCGCAGGCTTATGTGGACCTCAGCTTTGTGTAACTTAGTTCCAGAACTTGACAGTATCCCGCGATATAGGATTTGGTCAATAGCCTTCGCGGAACTGTGGAACATGGTTCCAGTCGTCTAGGCTGGGAGTGCTGGACGGCTCGCAACTCGCGGGCAGGTCCTGACGCCGTATGCTCGCCGCCTGTGAAGGACGCCGGGTTCGGCAGGAAGAATTGGTGGATGCAGTATGGAGAAGACATGAGCGCTGAACTGGAGCGCGGACTCCACGCAATCGAGATGATGAGCCGCGCGCCACGGGGGCTCACCTTCACTGACATCGCTACGGCCTTAGGGACATCCAAAGGCCCCACACACAGGCTGCTCGGGGAACTGACGCGTCTGGGATATGCGCGTATCGACGAGTTTGGACGTTACCATCTGACGCTGAAACTTACGTCTCACGCCCTGCAGTACCTCGAACTGATCCCGCTGGTGGCCCTTGCGGGCCCCTTGCTGGAAGATCTCGCTGTGGCCAGCGGGGAGCTCGCTCGCCTGAACCTCGTCGACGGAAACCACCTTGTACGCGTCAGCAAGGCCCAGGGCAGGCAGTCCGGCCTGAAGTACGATCCCCTTCATGTCCACGGCGGCAGCATTCCCCTTGCCTCCACCGCAAGCGGCTTACTCCTGCTTAGCAACCTCTCCGACGACGAGGCTGCGGTACGTTTACAGGCAGAAGGGTTCGCACTTCCGGACGAGTACGGTTCTGCCGCGCCCCGCAGCATCGAAGAGGCCCTGAAAATACTGCACAGGGCACGGACGGCTGGTCACCTGTACCTACCCAACATCTTCGAGGAGGGTATTGCCGCCCTTGCCTATCCCATCCGAGCCGCCGGCAGTAGTGATATCGTCGGCGTACTCACCGTGTCCGGACCCAGCTTCCGCTTCACCGAAGAGGCAGCCCAAGGTGTGCTGCACGTCATGGAGAAAATCGCTGGCGAACTCGGGCGCATACCGATGGCGGACATGCTCGGATCCTACGTCCCGACGCAGGTCGCTTAAGATCTATTGAACATGGTCGCCGGGCCGGTGCGGCACGGCGTTTCGCTGCAATCGGGGCTGTCCGATTCAGGCAGGCTCTAGCACCAGCCGCTAAAGGCAGCCCCAGGACTACTGCTGTTCTGCTGGCTGCCAGCGGCAATTTCGCACCGCGCGTGGCACGGCTTCCGCCCTTTCCTTGCAGGGGTGGCGCGGCATTGACCACGGGTCGCGACGGCGAGGAGGGTGTATAACACCTCACGTCCTCTGCAAAATCCTATGTTTTGAGATATTCTTAATTTCTAGCTGCCAGCAACAGGGTTGTTCCGAAGAGACTCATTCGCCTAATTCCCACGCTGAAAGGGGTCGCCTTGGTCGCCCGCAAAGACAGGCCCGCCAGAATGCCGGGGATCGGCCTGGGCTTAACTCTTCTCTTCGCTTTCGTTGGCGGCGTCGGCGTCGGAAACTTATACTGGGCCCAGCCGCTTCTGGGCGACATTGCTGCAGACCTGGACGTCGCACCAGGCACGGCCGGGCTGCTCGTCACCCTGACGCAGATCGGTTATGCGCTCGGTGTGTTTTTCGTCGTGCCGCTCGGCGACACCATGCACCGGAAGCGCCTGATCCCGGCAATCATGATCTGCTGCTCCTTGTCACTGGCGGGCTGTGTGCTGGCTCCCGACTTTGCCCTTCTTCTGTCGACTCTTGCCCTGGTTGGCTTCACCAACGTAGCTGGTCAGATGCTGCTGCCACTCGCGGGAGATCTTGCTACCGATGAACAGCGCGGACGGGTACTCGGGACGGTGGCGTCCGGGCTCTTATCGGGCATCCTGCTGTCTCGATTGGTCAGCGGTATAGTGGCGGACGCCTTCGGGTGGCGCATGATCTATGTCTTGGCATCGGGCACGATACTTGTACTTGCCGTCATCATGTGGCGTGCGATTCCAGTCCTCAACCCTAGGGAGCGGCTAACCTACGGCCGGCTCCTCTCTTCGGTCCTCCAAGTTGCTTTTCGGCATCGGCGGGCCAGGGTGATCCCGCTCTTTGGAGCGTCGTTGATGTGCGTTTTCACTGCATTCTGGACTGGGCTTACACTGTTGCTGTCCGCGCCTCCGTTCTCCCTTCCAGCATCACACATTGGCCTTGTGAGCCTGTTCGGGGTAGTGGGAATAATCGGCGCCCAGTTCACAGGACGGGTGTATGACCGTGGTTGGGCCGTGCCTGCCATCGGCATTGGGCTGGTTGTTACCTTGGCAGCGGTCGCTCTTGCCGGATTCGGCGGCGCATCCATGGTCGCCGTACTCATTGCCATTTCATTACTCTCCGTCGGCACCCAATCCGTACTGGTGCTCCTTCAAACGATGATGGTCTCGATAAACCCTGCCGCGCGCAGCCGCCTCAACACGGCCCACATCGTCAGCAACTTCATTGGCGGTGCCCTCGGTTCAACTCTGGCAGCTGTGCTCTGGCAGGTCGGTCAGTGGACGGCGGTCATGGCTTGCTCAGCACTCGTCGTCGTTTTAGCGCTCACCCTATGGTTCTTTCAAAGAAACCGGGCTCTCGCGACAGGGGAGCCCTCCTCCGGCACGGGACGAGCGGCGGCGGACATGCCACCGAAGCAACAAAGCGCGGAAAGTCGATGCCAGCTCCCAACCGCGTCTCGTCTGGACTAACGTCGCGGGTCGTCAGTGCTCTGCCATTTGAAGTGCGCTGCTTTCGGGGCAGACGTTCCGACGCCGTCCTTGCCGCCGCCTAACGACAGCTACACCATGCATGCTCATACGTGCGGTTGAGGCATTCAGGGCGGCCGGGATGGTGGGGAAGTGTCCGCATGCCCTGACTACGCGGCGGTAGCGGGCGTTGAGGGATTCGTTGCCGTTCGTGCTGCAGATGACTCGGCGGATCTCCACCTCTCAGTCTAAAAATGGCACGAACTCGCTCCAGGCGTATTCTCACAGCCGGATGATTACCGGGTGCCGTCTGCCCCATTTGCCAGCGAACTCTCCGAGGCGTTGTTTGGCCGCGGATTCGGACAGCGCCGTGTAGACCAGGCGAAGGTCCCGGGCCATTTCGGTCCAGCATGTCCGCGAGTCACAACGGAAGGTTTTCGGACCAGGTGCACGAGGTAGGTCCATACCACGGCGGAGGGGTGCCACACGGTATTGATCGCCTCCGGCAGGCCTTTGAGTCCATCACAGACACTGATTCAGACGTCCTCAACACCGCGGTTCTCGGTCTCGGTCAGCACCGCGAGCCAGGACGTCGCTCCTTCCCGCCATCTCCGGCCCTGCCCCAGAATGTCCCGTTCCCGTCGGCAGTGACACCCATCGCCACGCAGACCGGCCGGTTCATTACCTGCCCGTCCGGGCCTTTCGGGACACTCCCGCCTGCCTCAGATTTGGTAGCCGGGAGCGGTCCGGATTTGCGGTCTCGGGTTCCTCGGCAACCATGGACGAAGGTTACGGCAGTGCCGGAACACACGAGGTGACCGTCCATGGCGCCACCAGTTGGGCGCTCAGTCAGGAGCGCTCGTGCGCTCCTGCTTTCTGTGGCGTGCGGTGTTTGCTTCGGAGTCGCTGGCCTGTTTTGGTCCGTGGCACGTTTCGGATGCGCCGATTGAGACGGGCGGCCACGTGCGGACCTGCCCGTTACACGTGGTTGCGCCCATCGGCGGAGTCGAAGTTCTGGCCGGTCGGGTGATGGGCATGGAGTCGTGCTCCGCACGTCCGCCCTGCTCGGGTCAGGGCACGTTGTGCCCTGCGGCCTGAACGAGGCCGTACCACTCGCCCCGGGTCAGCGGGATGTCGGAGCCTGCTGCCGCGTCGGTGATGCGCTGGGGGGTTGTAGTCCCAAGTACGACCTGGAGGCCGGCCGGGTGGCGGGTGATCCACGCCGTAGCAATAGCGGTCGGCGTGACGCCGTACTTCGTGGCGAGCCGGTCGAGTTCGGCGTTGAGTTTTGGATACTCCGCTGAGCCGAAGAACACGCCGTCCTGGAATCCCTTCTGGAAGGGTGACCACGCCTGCAGGGTGATCTTGTTGATGCGGGCGTAGTCGACCATGCCGCCGCCGTCCCGGCTGATCGAGTCGTCCTCGCCGGTCATGTTCGATGACAGGCCCTGAGCAATGATCGTGGAGTGGGTGAGTGACAACTGTATTTGGTTTGCGACGATCGGCTGCGCCACCGCGGTCTTGAGCAGGTCGATCTGGCGCGGTGTGTGGTTCGAGACGCCGAACGCGCGGACCTTCCCGCTGGATTCCAGGTGGTCAAACGCGCGGGCGACCTCCTCGGGCTCGACGAGCGCGTCGGGTCGGTGCAGCAGCAGCACGTCAATATAGTCGGTCCCGAGGGCTTCCAGCGACTCTTCCGCGGAGGTCACGATGTGTTCGTAGGAGGAGTCGTAATGCCACTCCTCCGCGACGATGCCGGTCTTCGTTTGCAGGGTGATCTGTTCGCGCTCGGCCGTGCTCAGTTTCAGGGCCGAGGCGAATCGCTGCTCACACGTGTGCGGTTGTCCGCCGTACAGGTCGGCGTGGTCGAAGAAGTCGACACCGGCATCACGGGCCGTGGTGTACAGCTTACGGATGTCGTTGTCGGAACTGTCCTTGATCCTCATCATGCCCGCCACGACGTTGGGCACATGGCTGCCTGTTGGCCCAAAGGGAACGGTGCGCATAATCTCCTCCACGAAGAATCTTTTTATGAATTTGCTGGTTCGTCAGACACCTTGAACTGCGGGGCCCTGGGGTTTTGGGGGCTAGTCGGTTTCAGGGCTTGTGCAGTAGGGGCAGTCGCTCCGGTTGGTGTCTCCTACGCAGACTGGCCCCAACCGGTGGATAGCCCTGAGCCGAGGTTCAATGGTGTTTACGTCTGTCTGATCAATAGGCACGGTTTGTCGCTTTCGGTTCTGTTTGGATTGCCGGATCCGACCGGTTGCGAGCACAATCGGACCCGGCAAGATTGAGTGAAAATGGGCTGCGATGCGGAAGAACAACCGGCATGTGGGCAATCATCCGGAGGGCAACGCCTTGCCCCCAGGCGGCAGCTACTTTGTTGAGGTCTGGCGTCAGCCAGAAACCGTGATGCGCCGAATGGTTTGTTTCTGGTCGTGCAGGAGAACAAATAAGCGGGGTTCTACCCCTTCGGCGGCCAACCAGAAGCCTGAGTTGTCCTTCATCACCGTCTCGATGACCCCTCGTCGTATGTCAGATCCTGTTCGTCGCACTTCAACGCGTTCGCTTGGCTTCGGCACCCAGCGTGGACTGGTCGGCTCGGTGTCCGTTCCCACAACGATGAAGGCGTCTTCGTCATCTTGCCTACCATCAGTGATCATGACTTCCCCTTGAGTTCGATAATGGTTGGTTCAATAGACTGTGCCCCCAACCGATTTACGGCCGTCTGGATGTCTCATAGCCCGCTCTCAGGGCACCTCAAGCGCGGGAGCCTTCCGCAGGACGAGCGGCGTCATCTACCGGTGTCGTGATACAGCCCCGCGGCACGTGCACGCTGGGTGGCCAGCTCGATCACCAAATCGAGGTTGGGGGTTGGGACCTGCACGAGTTCGGCCAGGTCGAGTGGGACCCGGAACAGCCCGTCGATTTCCATGGGCCGTCCAGCCAGCAGATCCTGCGCGATGCTTTGGAGATGGCTGGACGTCGCCAATTTACCCAGGCCTTTGTCGGGTTCGCCCGGGTCGCATCCGAGAGCGCGAGCGATGGCGACGCCTTCGTCCGCCATTGCCTTGGCGGTGCCGGCAACGGCAGGCTTATCGAGGACGTCCTTCATTGCCGAGGCGGTAAGGACGCCCAGCGAACCCCCGATCAGATTCATCACCAGTTTGGCCCATACCGCGTCTCGAATTTTCGGCGTGGTGGTGACCTCCAGACCGCTGGGGTTTAGGAGCGACGCGAGCGTGTCGAGCCTTGCGTCAGGCTGACCGTCGGGGCGTCCGATGATCAGGCGGTTGACTGCATTCTCGGCACGGATCACTCCCGGTGCGATTACGCTGCAGGCCGTGTAAGCCACGGCGCCTGCAGCGCGTTCAGGACTGATGTGGTCCCATAGCTCTCCCGCGGGGTCCAGCCGTTGAAGGCGGGTTCCGTCCAGGGCTCCCCCGTGAGAGTGGAAGTACCACCAGGGGATGCCGTTCATGACAAACAGCACCAGACTGTCGCGGTGGAGCAGGGAAGCGACGTGTTCGGCGATGGCCGGCAGGGCCGGGGCCTTCACCGCGACGATGACGATGTCCTGCGGCTCCAGATCCGCGGGCCGGTCCGTGGCCACCGGGTGAGAGAGCAAGGTTCCGTCACGCGTTTCCACCCGCAGCCCGTTCTTCCGGATCGCGGCAAGTTGCTCGCCGCGGGCGATCAGTGAGACCTCGGCTTCACTGCCTGCGAGCCGACCGGCGATGTGCCCGCCCACGGCCCCTGCGCCGTATACGCAGATTTTCATGTGTGCTCCCTGTTCCGAAATTTGCCGTTTATTGAAACTGCTGACGCTTTTGTGCTGCAGCGCCGCTGAGGAATGAAATGTCGTTCCCGGTGGAGACGTAGCCCGCACCGAGGTCCAAATACTTGCGGATGAGGTCCGGGCGCCCACCAAGTCCGCCGATGCCTACGGACTTTCCGTTCGCTTGGCAGGCCTTGATGACCTGAAGATATGCCTCGTGCACCCTGGGGTGGTCCATTTGCCCTGCAACACCGAGCTCTACGCTGAGGTCGTTGGCACCCACGAGGATCATGTCCACACCGTCTACTGCCGCGATGGCTTCCACTGCGTCCAGGCCTGCCTGGGACTCGACCATCGGCACCACCATTGATGCCTGATCAAGCTCACGGACGACTTGATCCGCCGGCAGGGTGCGGTAGTGCAGCTGGGGCGCGGCCCCTGCCAGGGAACGCTCGCCCAGCGGCGCATGCTTGACGGCACGGACCAAAGCGCGCGCCTCCTCGGCCGACTCCACGCCGGGGACGATGATCCCCATGGCACCGGAATCCATGACCCTGGCGATGAAGGACGGATCCAGGCCGGGTACGCGAACAAGAGGAGTGACGCCGAGATGATTGCAGGCAAGGCAGATTTGACCCGCCGCCTCCAGGGAAAAGCTGCTGTGCTCCATATCGATATAAATGGAGTCGAAGCCTGCGGTGTAGGCGATAGAGGCGATGTCGACGGTCCGCACCAGACGGACTGTCATGGAATACACCCTCTCGCCCCTGGATAACTTTTCCTTGGCGTGGTTGCGCAGCAATGGGGCTTCGTTGTTCATGTCCTATGTCTCCTGATCGACTTGGGTTGTTTCAGCCGAAGAGAGCCGGCAGTGTTTGGGCCTCGTCTTCGAATCCGTACACGGATTTGGTTTCGAGGTATTCTTCGAGTCCGAACCTGCCCATGGAGCGGCCGATGCCTGACTGCTTGTATCCGCCCATGGGCGTGTATGAATCCGTGGCTGCGCCGTTGTAGCTGATTCGCCCGGCACGCAGCCCGTTGACCACACGGCGGCAGGTGGTCCGGTCGCCGCCGAAGACGTAGCCTCCGAGGCCGTAGGGGGAATCGTTGGCGATCCGTAGTGCTTCGTCCTCGTCACGGTAGGGGATGACGGCCAGGACGGGTCCAAAGATTTCCTCCCGGGCGATCGTCATGTCCGGTGTAACCCCAGTGAATACTGTCGGCTGCACGAAATAGCCATGTTCCAGGCCCTCAGGGCGCTCGAGGCCACCGGTGACGAGGTTGGCTCCCTCATCGATACCGGTTTGAATCAGGTCTCTGATTGACTTGTACTGGTCGGCACTGACGACCGGACCCATTGTCGTCGAGCTTTCCAGTGGGTCACCGAGGCGGAAGCGCTGAGCCTCATCGACGAGGAAGGGGACCACCTGCTCCATCTGGCTCTCGTGTACCAGCATGCGAGTGGGGGCATGGCAGGACTGGCCAGTATTAAAGAAGCTGCGTTGAATGTTCCAACGGGCAGCTTTTTCGAGGTCAGCGTCGGGCAGCACGATGTTGGCTGACTTTCCACCCAGTTCGAGCGAGACGCGCTTCACTGTTTCTGCGGCGGCGGCCGCTACCTGCTGCCCGGCGCCGGTGGACCCAGTGAAGGAGATCATGTCCACGCCCGGGTGGCGGGACAGCGCATCGCCCACGACGCGGCCGGTCCCGTTCACCAGGTTGAACACACCTGCCGGCACACCCGCCTCGTGCATCACCTGGGCAAGAAGGGTGCCGCTGGCTGCGGAGTTAATACTGGGTTTGGCGACGATCGTGCACCCTGCAGCCAGCCCATAAATAGTTTTGATGACACCGGTTTGGATCGGCCAGTTCCACGGTGAGATCAGCGCGCAGACGCCGATCGGCTCGCGTCGAACTATGGCGCCACCGATGCGCGCCTCGAAGGGGTACTCTCGCAAGATGTCCCGGGCCACCCTCATGTGGTCTGCAGGGCCCATGACCTGGGCGCGGCTGCTGACGGGAATGCCAACTTCGCGCGCAATCAACTCGGAGAACTCGTCGGTGTACGACTCGTAGACGTCGATGATGCGGTCGATCAGCGCTATCCGTTCGTCCACCGATGTGTTGGAAAAGCTTTCGAACGCACGTCGGGCTGCGGCGACCGCGCGGTCTACGTCCTCAGCGCTCCCCAATGTGACCCTGGCGAAAGCCTCCTCGCGGGTGGGGTCGATGAGCTCCACTTCACGGGCATTGGTCGGGTCGGTCCATTGGCCGTCGATGTACAGGTGCGGGTACTGCTTCATGATCGCTGTTCTCCTGTGGGTGTGGTGTGTGCGGTGGTTTAGCTGCTGTGGGTGTATCCGCCGTCGCAGGCGATGGTTTGGCCTGTGATGAATGCGGAGGCGGGTGTGGCGA
>NZ_JAVDRQ010000008.1:0-296538 GCF_031454875.1 Arthrobacter oryzae | reverse complement strand
CGGGGTGGCATAACCTGGCCAATTCAACCAATCCATATAAACAAATTGGTATCAACAAACTTGGCACACTATTGAGTTCTCAAACAACAGACACATTCGAATACTTCTCAAACAAATATTTGAATTCCGATGAATTCTCTGTTAGTATTTCTTCGCTGCGATGTTTCTAGCTTATTTCATTCATTTCCACTTTGCAAATCCGGGATATTCTCCCGAAATTCACTTAGTGGAATGAATCCGCCCAGCAAAACGTGAAGCAACATTTCATTTCTGCGCCTTGCGCATGAAGAATTGCTTCTCATTTGTAGGGGGTCTGTCACCACTCAGCGGCGGCGACTCAGAAAACAATACACGCTCCTTCCCGGCCCTGCAAATCGGCCGGAAAGGAGCGTGTGGTTGACGATCGGAACTCTGCCAGTCAGTGGATCTGCTAGCTCGAGGACACTGCTACTTCGACGGTTGCGAGGTTCTTCTTCCCCCGCCGCAGCAGCAGGTAGCGCCCGTGCAGAAGTTCGCTGCCCGCAATGACTGCATCGGGATCGGTCACCTTGGTGTTATTGACGTAAGCGCCGCCTTCACCCACTGTCCGGCGGGCCGCGGACTTGCTGTCCGAAAGCCCGGAGGCCACAAGCAGGTCAACGATGCCAAGACCGTCGGCGTCAATCCGTGCCGACGGCAGCTCGGCGGTCGCGGCCACCAGGGTGCGCTCGTCCAGGGCGGCGAGGTCCCCGCCACCGAACAGTGCCGCAGAGGCTGCAATGACCTTCTCCGTGGCTTCCACGCCATGGACAAGCGAGGTCACTTCAAACGCGAGCCTCCGCTGGCCTTCCCGGGCAAAGGGACGTTCGGCTATGGAAACTTCCAAAGCCTCAATTTCCGAGCGCGTCAGGAACGTGAACACCTTGAGCCGCGCCGCAACGTCAGCGTCGGCCGTATTGAGCCAGAACTGGTAGAAGGCATACGGGCTGCACATCTCCGGATCGAGCCAGATGGCGTTGCCTTCGCTCTTGCCGAACTTGGTGCCGTCCGAATTGGTGATGAGTGGCGTGCCCAGTGCGTGCACGTGCTTGCCCTCAACCTTGCGAATGAGTTCGGTGCCGCTGGTGAGGTTGCCCCACTGGTCCGAGCCCCCGGTCTCCAGGACACAGCCGTAGTCGCGGAAGAGCTGCAGGTAGTCCATACCTTGGAGGATCTGGTAGCTGAACTCGGTGTAGCTGATGCCCTCATCCGAGCTGAGTCGGGAAGCGACGGCATCCTTGCGGAGCATGGTGCCGACCCGGAAATGCTTTCCGATTTCACGAAGGAAGTCGATCGCGCTCAGCGGCGCGGTCCAGTCCAGGTTGTTGACCATCCTGGCGGCGTTTTCACCTTCAAAGCTCAGGAAACGGCGGACCTGGGCCTGGAGGTACCCGACCCACTCGGAAACGGTGTCCTTGGTGTTCAAGGTGCGTTCCGCCGTCGGCCGCGGATCACCGATCAGGCCTGTCGACCCGCCAACGAGGCCCAAGGGCTTATGCCCGGCCAACTGCAGCCGGCGCATCAGGAGCAACTGTACGAGGTTGCCCAGGTGCAGGCTGGGCGCGGTGGGGTCGAACCCGCAGTAATAGGTGATCGGGTCCCCGGCGAGCAGCTTTTCCAGTTCCACTTCATCAGTGGACACGTGGACTAGGCCGCGCCAGTTGAGCTCTTGCCAAATGTTGG
This sequence comes from Arthrobacter oryzae, assembly GCF_031454875.1. Taxonomy (GTDB): domain Bacteria; phylum Actinomycetota; class Actinomycetes; order Actinomycetales; family Micrococcaceae; genus Arthrobacter; species Arthrobacter oryzae_D. Next base: position 294,837 of record NZ_JAVDRQ010000008.1, on the reverse strand, counting down.
CAAAGCTCGGATCGTTCTGCTGGGACTCGAGATCATTTAGTTGGGACACGTGATCTAAGTTAGCAGGATTGGCCGGCCGCCAGCGCAGCGTGACAAGTCGGGCCAGCGCAGCGTGGCAAGCCCGGCAGGCGCAGGCTGACAGCGCCGCGGAGCCAGCGGGAGGCCGGTGAAGTCCGGTCCTCCCGCCAGCCGAGGCTAGCGTTCGATGCCTGCCGGCACCGGGGCTGCTGAGATGAGCCGCAGCCGCTGCGTTGGGCGGGTCATGGCGACGTAGAGGTCGCCAACGCGTCCGTGCTCGTGGTTGAGCATCATGGCCGGCTCCAGCACCACAACGCCGTCGAATTCCAGGCCCTTGGCTTCCCGGGGGCTGATGACAACAATGTCCTGCTCGTAGCTGCCGGCACCGGTACCGACGCGACGGCCGTAGGCAGCCCGCAGTGCGGATGTGGCCTGCGGCAGCAGTTCGCCGTCGGCGATTACCGCGAGCAGACCGCCGTCGAGCGCGCCCAGCTCGTCCGGAAGGACCTCAACAAGCCGGCTGACCACGGCCCCGTCCTCGACGCGGTCAATGATCGGCGACCAGCGGCCCTCGCGGACGGCCTTGGGCGCCGAAACGACCAGCCCGGCAGCGGTGGCCATCCTGGCCGCCGCTTCCGCAATCTGCGACGGAGTGCGGTAGTTGACCGTGAGTTCCTCGAGCTGCCAGCGGTCGCCGAACATCGGTTCCAGCGCGCTCTGCCAGGAATTGGCACCCGCTACGGAACTGGTCTGGGCGATGTCGCCGACAATCGTGAACGATTTCAGCGGGCAGCGCCGGACCAGCAGGCGCCACTGCATGGGCGACAGTTCCTGTGCCTCGTCTACCACAATGTGCCCGAAGGCCCAGGTGCGGTCGCTGGTGGCCCGTTCCGCAGCGGTCAGCCGCGCTTCGCGTTCCTGGTTTTGGTCGACGAGTTCCTCGGCCGTCATCAGCACGTCCACACCGGCAGTCTCCATGTTCACCAGGGTCTGCTTCGCGTTGGCGATGTCCCGCGCCCGGTCGTGTTCCTGCTGGGCCAGTCCGCGGCCTGCGGCTGGATCGAGCTCGCCGAGGAGTTCCGCGGCCTCGTCCAGCAACGGCACGTCGGCCTCGGTCCAGGGGCTGTCCGCCGGGCGGCTCAGCAGTGCGCGTTCGGCGTCGGTCAGGTGCGGCGTGCAGGCTTCGAGGATGGCCGGCTTGCTGAACAGCTCGGAGATGAGCTTTTCCGGCGTCATCGGCATCCAGCAGAGGTTCAGCGCGATCCGGACATCGCGTGCGGTGCGGACGTCCTCGGCCAGGTACGACCTGTCAGCGTTGTTGCCGATACTGCCGGCTTCGACGAGTTCGGTCATCTGTTCGGTCAGTTCGCGGAGCAGGATCTTTACAAAGGTCAGGCGCGCCTCATTGTGCGGCTTGTGAGTTGCCCGGGCCTTTTCCCGTGCACGGCGGACCTGGCGGGGCGTCAGCGTCAGCTTGCGTCCGTCCACTTCAAGGATGCGGTCCTCGGCCGGTGTGCGCTGCCGGTTGGCCACGGCATTGGCCACCACCTCGGCCATGGAAAGCCGCCCCTTGACGGCTGCAACGTCCGCTTCCTGTTCGGGCACGGCATTGATGCCCGGCATCAGCCGGCCCACGCTCGCCATAACGACGCCTGTTTCGCCGAGGGACGGCAGGACGCGCTCGATGTACTTCATGAACGACGACGACGGCCCAACGAGCAGGACGCCCGCAGTCTTGAGCCGGTCGCGGTGGGTATAGAGCAGGTACGCGGCGCGGTGCAGTGCGACGGCGGTTTTACCCGTTCCGGGGCCACCCTGCACAACGACGGCTCCGGAGATGGAGGAGCGGATGATCCTGTCCTGTTCGGACTGGATGGTGCCCACGATGTCCGACATGCGTCCGGTGCGTTTGGAGTTCAGGGCCGCCAGCAGGGCGCCCTCCCCCTGCAGCGATTCGTTGTCGGCCAGCATGTCGGCGTCAAGGACGTCATCTTCGATCGCCTTGACCTCGCGGCCCTGCAGGATCAGGTGGCGGCGACGGCGCACGCCCTGGCGGTCGAAGGCCGTGGCCTGGTAGAAGTGCCCGGCTTCGGGCGCGCGCCAGTCAACCATGAGCCGCTGGAGGTCATCAGTGGTGAGGCCGATACGGCCGATGTACTGCGCCTCCCCCGAATCCAGGTCCAGGCGGCCGAACACCAGCCGGTCGTCCACAGCATCCAGCTGCGCCAGACGGTCCTCATAGAGGGCCGCGAAGGCGTCCCGTTCCGAAACGTTCTGCATGGTTCCCACGGCTCCGGCACGGCGGACCTGGGCCAGTTGAGTGCGCTTTTCCTCGCGCAGCTCATCCAGCCGGGCATACAGTCCGGCAACATAGTCCCGTTCATGGGCCAAATCAGCGTCGAACATTGAGACTTTCCCCTATCGCAAAAGACGGACCGTCCATTCTACAACCATTTTGATGAACGCGCCTGAAACACATCAGATCCGGATGAGCGAGCGGACACGGTGGCCGGTGAGTGCCGAACGCCCGCGGAGTTCACCGAGTTCCATGACCACGCCCACGCCGGCAACGTGCACGCCGCAGCGCTCAAACAGCCGGGCGGCGGCGCCGAGCGTACCTCCGGTGGCCAGCACGTCGTCGAGAATCAGCACACGGCTTCCGGCCGGGAGGTCGGTGGTGTGCAGTTCAAGGGTTGCGGTGCCGTATTCCAGCGCGTACTCCTCCGCGACCACCTTGCGAGGGAGTTTGCCGGCTTTCCGGACAGTGATCACACCGGTGTTTGTGGCGTAGGCGGCAGCGGCCGCCAGCAGGAAGCCGCGCGCTTCCACGCCGGCAACGGCGTCGAACTGTCCTTTGAACGGCTCAACCAGTGCGTCCACAACAGCGCGCAGCGCGGCACCGTTGGCAAAGACGGGTGTCAGGTCCTTGAAGACGATCCCCGGTTTGGGATAGTCCGGCACCGTGGCGCAGAGGCTGTTGACCAGCTGGTCCACGGGAACGGTTCTTCTGGCTTGGCCTGACTCGCTTTGATTCACGCATCCACCCTATGCCGGTGGCGGCCATTGTTCACGATCCGTCCGGGTCGCGGCGGCAGTTAACCGGCGGGCGTTAAACCGGGCGTGCTTTCGCGGCCTTGTAGCGCGAAACCGTGGGATCCCCGGTCAGCCAGTAGCGCCACGGGTAGGCGTGGCTGCCGCCCGCACCGGAAACTCCGACGCGCGGGCCCGTGCTGATGTCGCGTGCACGTGACACCGGCAGCTCCAGCGTGAACGGTTCGGCAAGGGCGTCCCTGCCACTGTCCGCGGTCGTCAGTCCCAGGGCCGTGGCCAGCCGGGCGGGACCGCTGGCCAGGTCCTTGGGCGATTTCGACGTCGGACGCCGGGTCCGCGCAAGATCCTCGCCCCCCACTATTTGTCCCCCGCGGAGTAGCAGTGCAGAGGCCACCCCTGGCGGTCCGCAGACAATGTTTGCGCAATAGTGCATTCCGTAGGTGAAGTAGACGTACAGGTGACCGGCCGGCCCGAACATCGGCTTGTTGCGTCCGGTGGGTCCGCGGAACGTGTGGGAGCCCGGGTCCGGGTGCGGCGAGTCGTGCGGTCCAAGGTAGGCCTCCACCTCGGTGATCCGCACCGAGACCGCACCTTCGGGACTGTCATGGGTGAGCACCGCGCCGAGGAGCAGGGGCGCAACGTGCCGGGCGTCTCCGGACAGCAACTGGCGGACGGCGTGTTCATGGCCGGTTCGTGGCGGGCTGCTGCTCATGCATCGACTTTAACAAAGACCAGCACAGCCTCGACCCGCAAAAGCCGTCCACGGCCATGTCCGATTTCCGCTAGCACCGGACGCGGCGAGCTGACACGATGGAGCAATGGACTTCTGGCAGCGCTACCGGGCAATCGATGCCCGCGACACCCGGTTCGACGGGCAGTTCTATACCGCTGTCCGAACCACGGGAATCTATTGCCGTCCGTCGTGCCCGGCCAGGACACCGAAGGCGGAGAACGTCACGTTCTATGAAACCTCCGCCGCCGCCCACGAAGCGGGGTACCGCGCCTGCAAGCGCTGCCTCCCGGAAGCTGTTCCGGGCACGCCGGCGTGGAACGTCCGTTCGGACATCGCCGGCCGCGCCATGCGGCTCATCAACGACGGCGTGATCAACCGCGACGGCGTGGAGGGGCTCGCCTCGCGGCTGGGCTATTCTTCACGGCAGCTCAACCGGATCCTCAGCCACGAGCTGGGTGCCGGGCCGTTGTCGCTGGCACGCGCCAGCAGGGCGCAGACCGCCCGGACGCTTCTGGTGTCCACGCAGATGAAGCTCGCCGACGTGGCCTTCGCAGCCGGGTTCAGCAGCGTCCGCCAGTTCAACGAGACCATCGGCGAGGTGTTCGACATGACGCCGACAGCGCTGCGGGGCACCGTCCGCCACCACCGGCCACCGGCCGCCACCACGGCACTGACGCTCAACCTCCCCTACCGGGAACCGTTCGATCCGGGCATCTTCGAGTTCCTCGCAGTCCGGTCCGTCCCTGGGATCGAAGCCGGCACCGCAACCTCCTACGCCAGGACCCTGCGGCTCCCCCACGCTGATGCCCGGTTCAGCGTAGATTACGACGCCGACGCCCCGGGGCGGCCCCTGATCCTCACCATCGGGGCGGTGGACCTGCGGGACCTGCCGTCACTGCTCAGCCGGGTCCGTCGGCTCCTGGATCTCGATGCCGACCCGGTGGCCATCGACAGTGCGCTGGCGTCCGATCCGCGACTGGCGACGGCCGTCAAAGCCGTGCCCGGCATGCGGATGCCCGGTGCTGTGGATCCGCAGGAACTGCTGATCCGGGCGATGATCGGACAGCAAATCACCGTGGCGGCCGCCCGGACCGCACTGACCCAGCTGTCCGCCTGCGGTAGCGAGAGCCTGGCGCCTGCGGACGGCCTGCACCGGCTGTTCCCCACGGCTGCCCAGATCGCCGATCCGGGCTTCGGCCTGCTGCGTGGTCCGCAGCGGCGGATCGATTCCCTCCGTGCCGCCGCTGCCGCCATGGCCTCCGGGAACCTCGAATTCGGCTACGGCGACGACTTCGCCGGGCTGCATGCCAAACTCCTTCCCCTCCCCGGGGTGGGACCGTGGACCGTGGGATATGTTGCCATGCGCGTCATCGGAGCCCCGGACGTGTTCCTGGCCAACGACGCCGCGGTGCGGAACGGGATCCTGGCCCTCGGCACCGGCGCCGAGGCGAACGGCCGGCCCTCCCCCGAACTCTCAGCGGATTTCACTGAAGTGCGCCCCTGGCGGTCCTATGCCACCATGCACCTCTGGCGCGCCGCGGCCCGGCGCTCGAAACCCAGTCCAAAGCCCACGCCCGATCCCCAGCCCCCGGCACCGGCCCTGACTGCCGCTCCGGCACTTTGACCCAGCAGATTTAGCCCAAGGAAGCGATGCCATGAAAGCCGAATTACTGACCATGTCCACTCCCGATGGTCCGTTCACCATCATTGCCCGCGACGGCGCCGTGCTGGCGTCGGGCTGGACCGCGGATCCGGCGGACCTGACCGGCCAGATCCACCCGGAACTCCTGCCGGATGAGTTCGTCCCGGTGGTGGCGCTGGGCGAAATTTCAGACGCCGTCGAAGCCTTCTATGCCGGCGATCCGGAGCCGGCCATGCGGGTGCCCGTACTGCAGAAGTCCGGGCCGTTCCGCAGCCATGCCTGGGACGTCCTCCGCACTGTCAGCCCGGGAAGGCCGGTGACATACACCGAGTACGCTCAGCTGTCCGGGAACGCCAAGGCAGTCCGCGCTGCGGCAAGTGCGTGCGCCCTCAACGCGGCGGCCCTGTTCGTGCCGTGCCACCGCGTGGTGCGGACAGACGGCACGCTGGGCGGATTCAGGTGGGGGCTCAAGGTCAAGGAAAGCTTGCTGGGCCGGGAAGAGCGCTGACGCCGGCGGAATGGCGGCACGGCCGGAGTGCAGCCCTATTTGGTGATCGGAACGCCCGAGGGCCACGGCAGGAGCTCCGGGAGGTCAACACCGTCGGCGGCAGCCGATGCGCGCAGGCTCCCCAGGGTGGGTTCGCGTCCGGCCAGCCAGGCGGCGATGTCCGTCAGCATTCCGCTGATGACCGTGGACCGGTTGCCCGTCCCCATGGTCACCGGCGGCAGGCCCAGGGGCTGGAGCACGAATTTCTGCCCCTCCGGAACACGTGCCGCCAGGAATCCGAACAGCTGCTCGCAGAACGTGCGGCTCCAGGTCTCGGGACCGAGTCCGGTGTTGAGGTCCGAGGTATGAATCACGAGTTCCCGCCATAGCGCGGATCCTCCGTCCAGCACTACTCCGCCGCGGTAGGAAATAGGTACCTGCCAGCCAGTGGCATCCAAGGAGTCGAAAGCCCGCAGTGCCCGTTCCAGCGCAGAGTCCAGGTCGGCACGGTGTTGCGCCAAGGTGTGTCCGGCGGCCATCCCGATCGCCTTGGTGCGGCCCTCCTGGCCGCCGTCGTAAAGTTCCACGGTTTCCCCGCGGCGGGCGAATTCGAGTTGCCGGGCCATGGCGTTCGAGATGCCGGCGATGTGCGCCAGCACGTGCCCGCGCGTCCAGCCGGGAAGGGCGGAGGGTGCCGGGACGTCTTCCTCGGTGAGTTTGCCGGCCTGGGAGGCAACGACGTCGGCAGCTTTGTGGAGTTCGGCGAGCAGCGCGTCCGGTGTGATTGCGGTCATACGGCAATCGTAGCGGACGGTTAATCCCACCTAACGCAACCCGTGCCCCTGGCCTGGACCATAGCGGTGGCGCACGTGCCGGCGGTCCCGGCGGGCCTGCCAGAACTCAATTTCAAGCGGCTGGACGGCATAGAGCTGCCAGTCCGGATTCGTGCTGCCGTCGGCCGCGGGCCTGGCGTCCCAGTCCGCCGCCGACGCCTCCGCGGAGAGCTCGACAACGCGGCCGGCCACACGGACCTGCCTGCCTTGAAGCGGCCAGTAGAAATTCAGCGCAGCCTTCGGGTTGGCCGCGAGTTCCTCCCCTTTGCGTGAGGTGCGGGACGTGGCGATGTGCCAGCCGTCGTCGTCGATGTCCTTCAGGATCAGCATCCGCGACGACGGTTGCGCTCCGGCCCCCACGGTGGAAAGGCTGCACGCGTGAGGCTGCGGCTCCCCCGCGGCCAGCGCCTCCGCGAGCCACTGCCGGAACAGTTCGGCAGGGTCCGCCGGGGCGGCTGCCGCATCAAAATCCGGAAGCTCTTCAGGGAAGTCCGGCAGGGCACGGAGGTACTGGCGGAAGGATTCGCTCATCCTCCCACCATAAACGCACGCACGCTCTCTCACTTTTCGCAGGAAAGTGGCCGACGCTCTCTCACTTTCTTGAGGAAAGTGAGAGAGCGTCAGCCAAAAAGCTGCAGGAATTGAGAGAGCGTGCGGCTGTTACGCGGCGTATTCCCGCACGCCGGCAAGCTCGGCTTCCAGCGCCACGAGCTGGCGTTCGACGGCGGCCGGCGCCGTTCCGCCCTGGGAGTTGCGGCTGTTGAGCGAGCCCTCGGTGCTGAGCACAGTGCGGACTTCCGGCGTCAGGTGTTCCGAGATGGCGGCGTACTCCTCATCCGTCAGGTCCCACAGCTCAACGTCCCGGCTTTCGGCCTGCTTGACGGCTGCGCCGGAAAGCTCGTGGGCCTCGCGGAAAGGCACACCCTGGCGGACCAGCCACTCGGCAATGTCCGTGGCCAGCGCGAAGCCCTGGGGTGCCAGCGACTCCATCCGTTCGGTGTTGAACTTCAGCGTTGCGATCATCCCCGAAACTGCCGGGAGCAGCAGCTCCAGCGTGTCGGCGGCGTCGAACACCGGCTCTTTGTCCTCCTGCAGGTCGCGGTTGTACGCGAGCGGCAGGCCCTTGAGCGTGGCCAGCAGCCCGGTCAGGTTGCCAATCAGGCGCCCTGCCTTGCCGCGGGCCAGCTCAGCGACGTCCGGGTTCTTTTTCTGCGGCATGATCGAGGACCCGGTGGAGTATGAATCATGCAGGGTGACGAAGGAGAACTCCTTCGTGGCCCACAGGATGACTTCCTCCGATACGCGGGACAGGTCCACGCCGATCATGGCAGTGACCCAGGCGAACTCGGCGAAGACGTCGCGGGAGGCGGTGCCGTCGATCGAGTTGTGGGTTGCCGAGAAGAACCCCAGGTCCGCGGCTACGGCCTCCGGGTCCAGTCCCAGCGAGGAGCCCGCCAGGGCGCCGGAGCCGTACGGCGAAACCCCTGCGCGTTTGTCCCAGTCCTGCAGCCGCTGCACATCGCGCAGCAGCGCCCAGGCGTGGGCAAGCAGGTGGTGGCTGAGCAGGACCGGCTGCGCGTGCTGGAGGTGGGTGCGGCCGGGCATGGCCACGCCCTGGTGCGCCTTGGCCTGGCCTACCAGCGCCTCGATGGTTGCCAGCACGCCGCGCCCGATGATCCGGGCGTGGTCGCGCAGGAACATGCGTCCCAGCGTGGCCACCTGGTCGTTGCGCGACCGCCCGGCGCGGAGTTTGCCGCCGAGCTGGGTGCCGGCGCGTTCGATCAGTCCGCGTTCGAGCGACCCGTGGACGTCCTCATCGGACTCAGCCGGCAGGTAGGCGCCGGAGGCAACGTCCTCATCCAGCTGCGTCAGGGCGGCGAGCATGCCCTTGAGCTCGGCGTCGTCCAGCAGCCCGGCTTTGTGCAGCACGCGGGCGTGCGCCTTGGATCCGGCGATGTCGTAGCGGGCCAGCCGCCAGTCAAAGTGCGTGGACTTGCTGAGTGCCGCCAGGGCGTCCGCGGGGCCGCCGGCAAAGCGGCCGCCCCACAGCGCGCCCGTGTTTGTTGAGCCGGTGGTTGAGCCTGTCGAAACATGGGTTTCGACAGGCTCAACCACCGGGCTGTGCCCTTGGGTCGGGTTCTGCTCAGCCACAGGGGCTACTTTCCTGCGACGCGGATGTCGCGGCCGGAGGCAACCTTGGCGGACATGCCCCACAGCTCGATGAAGCCGCGGGCCATCGACTGGTCGAAGGTGTCGCCGGTGTCGTACGTGGCCAGGTCGAAGTCGTAGAGCGAGGTCTCCGAACGGCGGCCGTTGACAATGGCCTGTCCGCCGTGCAGCACCATGCGGATGTCGCCGGAGACATACTTCTGGGTGTCTTCGATGAAGGCGTCCAGGGAGCGCTTGAGCGGGGAGAACCACTGGCCGTCGTACACCAGTTCGGCCCAGCGCTGGCCCACGGTGGCCTTGAAGCGTGCCTGTTCGCGCTCGATGGTGATGTCCTCAAGGTGCTTGTGCGCGGTGATCAGCGCCATGGCTCCCGGGGCTTCGTAGATTTCGCGGGACTTGATGCCGACGAGGCGGTCCTCGACGACGTCGATCCGGCCCACGCCCTGGGCACCGGCGCGGCGGTTCAGTTCCTTGATGGCCTGCAGCGGGGTGACCTTGACGCCGTCGATGGCCACCGGAACACCGGCTTCGAAGGAGATGGTGACCTCATCCGGCGCCGGCGGGAACTCCGGGGCGGCCGTGTAGTCGTAGATGTCCTTGGTGGGGGCGTTCCAGATGTCCTCGAGGTAGCCGGTTTCCACCGCGCGGCCCCAGACGTTCTGGTCGATCGAGTACGGGTTTTTCTTGGTGGTCTCGATCGGCAGTCCCTTTTCCTCGGCGAAGGCAATGGCCTTGTCGCGGGTCAGGGCGAGGTCACGGACGGGGGCGATGCACTTCAGGTCCGGACCGAGGGTCTGGATGCCCACTTCGAAGCGGACCTGGTCGTTGCCCTTGCCGGTGCAGCCGTGCGCAACGGTAGTGGCGCCGAATTCGCGGGCGGCCTTGACCAGGTGCTTCACGATCACCGGGCGGGAGATCGCGGAGACCAGCGGGTAGTGGCCCTGGTAGAGGGCGTTCGCCTTCAGCGTGGGGACACAGTACTCGTTGGCGAACTCATCAGACGCGTCGGCCACGTAGGCTTCGACGGCGCCGCAGCCCAGGGCACGCTGGCGGATGGTCTCCAGCGACTCGCCGCCCTGTCCGACGTCGACCGCCACGGCGATGACCTCGGCCCCGGTGGCTTCACCGATCCAGCCGATGGCTACGGAAGTATCGAGGCCACCGGAGTAGGCCAGAACAATACGCTCAGTCACTTCAAATGCTCCTTAGTTGTTTGGTTCTTGGTTGTCTTCAAGCTTATTGGCCGGCTTCCTCGGCGAATTGCAGGAAGCGGGCGGCCACATCCGCGCCGCCCAGCGGTTCCCGCGTGACCAGCAGCACGGTGTCGTCCCCGGCGATGGTCCCCAGGATGGACGGCATCACCGAATGGTCGATGGCCAGGGCCAGGAAGTTCGCCGCTCCGGGAGGGGTCCTGAGCACCACGATGTTCGCCGAGGCCTCAGCCGTGACCAGCAGCTCGCCGCAAAGCCGGGCGAGCCGGGCGTCCAGGATCTCCTGCGTGACGCCGGCCTTGGCCGCACGCTCCCCGCCCTCCCCCGGCACGGCGTAGACGAGCACGCCGTCCTTGCCGCGAACCCGGACTGCGCCGAGTTCCACGAGGTCGCGGGACAGCGTGGCCTGGGTGACCTGGACGCCGTCGTCCGCCAGCAGCGCGGCCAGCTCCGCCTGGGAGCGGACCGACTCGCCGGTCAGGATCGCGGTAATCCGCGCCAGCCTGGCCGTTTTGGTGGCCGGGCTTGCACCCGGCACCGACGGGTTGGTGGACACTAGAACGTGCTCTCCCCGGTACCTTCAACCGGAGAAAGACCGTCGACGAAGGCGAGCCCGGAGCGGTGCATCAGCCAGGCCATCAGGGCCTTTTGCGCGTGCAGGCGGTTTTCCGCCTCGTCCCAGACGATCGACTGCGGGCCGTCAATTACTCCCGCGGAAATCTCATAGCCGCGGTAGGCCGGCAGGCAGTGAAGCACGACGGCGTCCGGCGCCGCAAGCTGCATCGCCGCTTCGTCCACGGAGTAGTCCCGGAACAGCTGGAGGCGGGCTTCCTTCTCGGACTCCTGGCCCATGGACACCCAGGTGTCGGTGGCGACGACGTCGGAACCCTTGAGCGCCTCCGCGGCATCCGTGGTAATCAGGACCGAGCCGCCCGTTTCCGCTGCCCGTTCTTCCGCGGCCGCCACGATGTCGGCGGCCGGCAGATAGCCGTCCGGACCGGCGATGCGCACGTGCATGCCGGCCGTCACGCCGGCCAGCAGGTAGGAGTTCGCCATGTTGTTGGCGGAATCGCCGAGGTAGCTCATGGTGAGGCCCTTGAGCTGACCTTTGTGTTCCTTGACGGCAAGCAGGTCGGCCAGCAGCTGGCAGGGGTGGTAGTCGTCGCACAGGGCGTTGATGACCGGCACTTTGGAGTTCTCGGCCATGGCCACGAGTCCGGCGTGTGCGCCGGTACGCCAGACGATGGTGGAGACCATGCGTTCCAGGACCCTAGCCGTGTCCTCCACCGATTCCTTGTGTCCGATCTGTGCCTCACCGGGGTTGATGATGAGGGCGTTTCCGCCCATGTCCGCCACGCCGGCGGCGAAGGACACCCGGGTCCGCGTTGAGGTCTTGTCGAAGATAACGGCGACGGTCTTGCGTCCGCTGCCTTCGGCGGCGAACGGCTGCACGCTGTAGGGCGCGGCCTTCATGCGGACGGCGAGGTCCAGGACCTCGGCCTGCTCGGCCGGGGTGAGGTCGGTGTCCTTGAGGAAGTGACGGGTGGTTGCGGAGCGGGTCACTGGGCATCCTTTGCGGTCTGGAGGAGCGTGGGCAGCGCCTGGATGAAGCTGTCGGCCTGTTCGGCGGTCAGGATCAGGGGCGGGGCGAGGCGGATGGTGCGCGGACCGGGGCTGTTGACGATGAACCCGGCATCCAGTCCTGCGGTGACCACGGCTGGTGCGACGTCCGCGTCGAGGTCAAAGCCGATCAGGAGGCCTTCGCCGCGCACTTCCGTGACGCCGTCCACCGCGGCAAGCTTCGAGCGGAGGCGTTCCCCGACGCTGCGCACGTTGTCCAGGACGCGCTGGCTTTCAATCGCGTGCAGCGTGGCCAGCGCAGCGGCCGTAGCCACCGGGTTCCCGCCGAAGGTGGTGCCGTGCTGACCCGCCGCGAGGAGGGCTGACGTCTCGGGGCCGAAGGTGAGCAGGGCCCCGATGGGGAAGCCGCCGCCCAGGCCCTTGGCCAGCGTCACCGCGTCCGGGACGATCCCGGCGTCTTCGCTGGCCAGCCATTTGCCGGTGCGTCCGATGCCGGTCTGGACTTCATCGAGGATCAGCAGGGCGCCTGCCTTGGTGGTGGCTTCGCGCGCTTCCCGCAGGTAGCCGGCGGGCAGCGGGCGGACACCGGCTTCACCCTGGATCGGTTCGAGGAAGACAGCCGCCGTCGTCTCGTCGATCTCTGCCAGCAGCGCGTCGACGTCCCCGAACGGGATGTGGACCACGCCGCCGGGCAGCGGTTCAAACGGCGCCCGGTACGCTTCCTTGGCGGTCAGGGCCAGGGCGCCCATGGTCCGGCCGTGGAAGGCACCTTCCAGCGCGATGATCTTGGTCCGGGTTTTCCGGGTCCCTGCTTGCCCGCTGCCGTCGGCGCCGGACAACGGGCCGGCGCCGGAGTTGCGGCGTGCCAGTTTGAACGCGGCCTCGACGGCCTCGGTTCCGGAGTTCGCGAAGAACACTTTGGAACCCGTCGGCGCTTTGGCCAGTTCGAGCAGCTTTTCGGCCAGCGCGATCTGCGTGGGGCTGGTGAAGAAGTTGGAGACGTGGCCCAGGGTGGCCAGCTGGCTGGAGATCACCGAGGTCACGAACGGGTGGGCGTGGCCCATGGCGTTCACCGCGATGCCGCCGAGCAGGTCCAGGTACTCCTTGCCATCGGCATCCCAGACCAGGCACCCGGCGCCGCGGACCAGGACGCGCTGCGGCGTGCCGAAGACGCCCATGAGCGAGGAGGAATAGCGGGTCAGCCACTCGGCTCCGGTTGTGTGGCCGCGGGTTTCCACCAGCTCGACCACCGGGGACTTTTCAATCTGGCTCATGCGTTCGTTTCCTCGTCCGGGACCACCTGCGTGCCAATGCCCGCAGTAGTGAATGTTTCCAGCAGCATGGAATGCGGCAGGCGCCCGTCCACAATGTGCGCGCGCTCCACGCCTTCGTCCACTGCCTTCAGGCAGGCTGCCATTTTGGGGATCATGCCCGACTCAAGCCGCGGCAGCATCTCCCGCAGTTCTGACGCCGTAAGCGACGAGATAAGCGATGTCTTGTCCGGCCAGTTCGCGTAGAGGCCCTCAACGTCGGTGAGGATGACGAGTTTGGAGGCTCCGAGGGCCGACGCGACGGCGGCCGCCGCGGTGTCGGCGTTGACGTTGAGCACTTGGCCGGTGGTCTGGAACCGCCGTGTTCCGTCCTCGCTGCCGCCCTCATCAGTGATTTCCGGGGCAACAGTCGAAATCACCGGGATCCGGCCGGCGGCAAGGATGTCCTCGATGCCTTCCGGGTTGACGCCCACCACCTCACCGACAAGGCCCAGGTCCACTTCCACGCCGTCCACGACCGTTCCCGTGCGGACGGCCCTCAGCAGGCCGCCGTCTTCACCGGACATGCCGACGGCGTAGGGGCCATGGGAATTGATCAGGCCCACGAGCTCGCGGCCCACTTGGCCGGTCAGCACCATGCGGACCACGTCCATGGCCTCGGGGGTGGTGACGCGCAGGCCGCCCTTGAACTCGGACTCGATGCCGAGCCTGCCCAGCATGGCGTTGATCTGCGGCCCGCCGCCGTGCACCACCACGGGGTGGATGCCGACGTGGTGCAGGAACACCACGTCCTCGGCGAACGCGCGGCGGAGGTCATCGTTGACCATGGCGTTGCCGCCGTACTTGATCACCATGGTGGAGCCGGCGAAGCGCTGGATCCACGGCAGGGCCTCGATCAGGGTGCCCGCTTTATCCTGGGCGTCGCTCATGGATGTGGTCTCGCGTGTCTGGGTGCTCATGCTGTCTCCCGAAGGTGGGTGCGCCCGCTAGCTGGAGTAGGCGCTGTTTTCGTGGACGTAGTCGTGCGTGAGGTCGTTGGTCCAGATCGTGGCCTCGGCCTCTCCGGCCTGCAGGTCGATCTCGACCAGGACTTCGCGCGGTTCCAGATCCACCAGGCTGCGGTCGTCGCCGATGCTTCCGTCGCGGCAGATCTGCACGCCGTTCATGGACACATTCAGCCGGTCCGGTTCGAAGGCGGCGTCGGTGGTGCCGACAGCCGAAAGCACACGGCCCCAGTTGGGGTCTTTGCCGAAGATGGCCGCTTTGAAGAGGTTGGAGCGGGCTACTGCCCGGCTCACGATCTCCGCCTCCTTTTCGCTGGCGGCGTTGAAGGTGCGGATGGCAATGTCATGACTGGCCCCCTCGGCGTCCCCGATCAGCTTGCGGGCCAGCTCGGCGCAGACCTGGGTCAATCCGGCACCGAAGTCCCGGGCCGCGGGCACGGCGCCCGAGGCGCCGGATGCCAGCAGCACCACAGTGTCGTTGGTGGACATGCAGCCGTCCGAGTCCGCCCGGTCAAAGGTGACCCGCGTGGCATCGCGGAGCACGACGTCGAGCATTTCAGGCTGGACTTCCGCGTCGGTGGTGATCACCACCAGCATGGTGGCGAGACCGGGAGCAAGCATGCCGGCTCCCTTGGCCATGCCGCCGATGGTGTACTCGTTGCCTTCAGCGTCCTTGCCGGTGAAAACGGCTTCCTTGGACACCGAATCCGTGGTCATGATCGCCGTGGCGGCAGCAGGGCCGCCGTCTGCGCTGAGGGCTGACTTGGCCGCGCTGATGGCCGGGATGATCTTGTCCATGGGCAACTGCTCGCCGATCAGGCCGGTGGAGCAGACAAAGATGTCCGTGGCGGAGACGCCCAGCACCTCGGCGGTCTTTTCCGCCGTGGCATGGGTGTTCTGGAAGCCCTGCGGCCCCGTGCAGGCATTGGCGCCGCCGGAGTTGAGGACGACGGCGTCAACGCGGCCGTCCTTGACCACCTGGCGCGACCAGTGAACGGGCGCCGCGGCCACCCGGTTCGAGGTGAACACCGCCGCTGCCCCCTTCGAGGGGCCGTCGTTGACCACCAGGGCAAGATCCGGGTTCCCGGATGCCTTCAGGCCGGCTTTGACGCCGGCGGCCCGGAATCCCTTGGGGGCGGTAACAGTCACGGGGCAACTCCCTGCAGGTTGAGGCCGGCGGTTTCCGCCAGGCCAAGGGCGATATTCATGGACTGCACGGCGCCGCCGGCAGTCCCCTTGGTCAGGTTGTCGATGGCGCAGGTGACGATCACGCGGCCCGTGTGGGCGTCGAAGGCCAGCTGCATCACGGCATGGTTGGAGCCCTGCACGGACTTGGTGGCGGGCCACTGCCCTTCCGGGAGCAGGTGCACAAACGGCTCGTCGTCGTACGCCTCTTCCCAGGCGCCGCGCAGCTCCGCCGCCGTAACGCCGGGCTTTACCCGGGCCGTTGCGGTGGTGAGGATGCCCCGGCTCATCGGGGCAAGGGTGGGCGTGAACGACACCGTCACGGGCTCACCCGCGGCGTTGCCCAGCCCCTGCTCGATTTCCGGGGTGTGCCGGTGGCCGCCGCCCACGCCGTACGGGCTCATGGACCCCATGATCTCGGACCCGATGAGGTTGACCTTTGCGGCTTTCCCGGCACCCGAGGTGCCGGAGGCAGCGACGATCACGACGTCGTCGGGCTGGAGGAGGGTCGCGGCAAACCCTGGCGTCAGGGCCAGCAGGGCCGACGTCGGATAGCAGCCCGGGACCGCGATCCGGTTGGCTCCCTTGAGCTTTTCCCGCTGGCCCGGCAGTTCGGGCAGCCCGTAAGGCCACGTCCCGGCGTGCGCGGAGCCGTAGAACTTTTCCCAGGCGGCGGGGTCCTCCAGGCGGTGGTCGGCGCCGGCGTCGATCACCACCGTGCCTTCAGGCAACTGGGCTGCGATCTCCGCGGACGCCCCGTGCGGAAGGGCCAGGAACACCACGTCGTGGCCTGTGAGGTTTTCCACGGTGGTGTCCTCAAGGATGCGGCTGGACAAACCGTGGAGATGCGGCTGCAATTCGCCTAGTCTGGAACCGGCGTTGCTGTGCGCTGTGATGGCGCCGATAGTGACGTCGGGATGTCCGGCCAGGAGCCGAAGCACCTCACCGCCGGCGTAACCGCTCGCACCGGAAACGGCAACAGAAATAGTCATGGGAACGACTATACAGCAAGACTATGCATAGAAGCCGATATTTATGCATGCGATGAAGCCTGCCCTTGTTCATCGGCGATCTGGCGGCACCCTATCGGCGCCTTGTGGTTTGGCGGGCCAGCGTATGCTGGAAGAAGGGTGATCCTGACCGTGCGGTCCGAATGTCGGCTGCAGCGTTGCCCGTAATAGTTACGAGGCCCCGAGTCCATGACCCCCACAACTACTTCGGAGCGCCCCCAGTCGCGTGTCCGGCAGCCCAATGCGGTTGTCCTGAGCTACTCAGAACTCCTGAAGACCGTCAAGGCCGCGGGCCTGCTGGAACGACGCGTCGGCTTCTACATCACGCTCTTCTCCATCCTGGTGCTCCTGATGACCGCCACGTGGTTCGGTTTCGCGCTCATCGGTGACAGCTGGTTCCAGCTCCTCATCGCCGCAGCTTTGGGCATCCTGTGCACCCAGCTGAGCTTCCTGGCACACGAGGCCGGGCACCGACAGATCTTCGCCTCACGCCGCGCCAACGACTGGGCTGCAAGGCTGCTCGCCACCTCCGTTGCCGGCATGAGCTATTCCTGGTGGGAGCAGAAGCACGGCGCGCACCACAACCACCCGAACGTCATCACCAAGGACCCTGACATCGCACCCGGGCCCATCGCTTTCCACGCCGAGGCGGTTGCCGACCGGCAGGGACGGTTCGCCTTCCTCACCCGCAAGCAGGGCTGGTTTTTCTTCCCGCTGCTGTTCCTGGTGGGCCTCGGCCTGCAGATCGATTCGGTCAAGTTCATCTTCCGCCGCGCCAAGGTCACGCACCGCTGGGTTGAACTCCCGATCCTGCTGGTACGCCTGAGCCTGCTGCCGGTCCTCACCTTCACCTTCCTGCCGTGGGGCATGGCGCTGGCGTTCATAGGCGTCCAGCTTGCCGTCTTCGGTTTCTACATGGGCGCTTCCTTCGCCCCGAACCACAAGGGCATGCCGGTCCTGCCAGCGGACAGCCGCGTTGACTTCTTCAGCCGCCAGGTCCTGACCTCACGGAACATCTCCGGCGGCCGTTTCATGGACATCCTGCTCGGCGGCCTGAACCGCCAGGCCGAGCACCACCTCTTCCCCGATATGGCCCGCCCGCAGCTGGATAAGGCCGCCGTGATCGTCCGGGAGTTCTGCGCCAAGCACCAGGTTCCCTACACGGAGACCACCCTGCTGCAGTCCTACGGCATCATCGTCCGTTACCTCAACGACGTGGGGCTCTCCGCCGGCCGCCACTTCGAATGCCCCATGGCTACCGTTACCCGCCGCTACTAGGCTCCCCGTCCCAGGATCGCCGTCCAGGCGCATACCCCCTGGGCGCACGCCCGCAATCCACGTTTGACCCGAAGTGACGGCCGGTTACCGGCCGTCACTTCGTCGTTGCCACCGGTATCCCTAGGATGGATCCAGTATCCGGGCCTGGAAATCCCAGCCCAGGGAAGGAGACCCATGATGCACGCAATCGTCGCCCGCCAGGCGGGCGGTCCGGACGTCCTGGAACTGGCAGAGGTCGAACGGCCCGTTCCCGGTCCCCGCCAGATCCTGGTCAAGGTCGCCGCCACCGGAGTGAACTTCATCGACACCTACAAGCGCAGCGGCACCTACAAGGTGTCGTATCCGTTTACGCCGGGTTCCGAGGCAGCCGGCACGGTGGAGGAAGTGGGCGAAAGCGTAACAGTGTTCTCCCCCGGAGACCGGGTGGCCACCGCTGAAGGCACCAACTGCTATGCCGGCTACATCCTCATCGATGAGGACAAGGCACTCCCTGTCCCCCGCGGCGTGGACGACTACACCGCAGCGGCACTGCCGCTCCAGGGCATCACCGCGCACTACCTGATCAATTCCTCGTTCCGCGTCGAACCGGGCCACACGGTGCTGCTCCATGCCGGTGCCGGCGGCGTGGGCCTGCTCATGATCCAGCTGCTCAAGGCGAAGGGCGCCCGCGTCATCACCACCGTCTCCGCCGACGACAAGGAGACGCTGGCCCGCGAAGCCGGTGCGGACCACGTGCTGCGCTACGAAGGCTTCTCCGCCCGGGTCAGGGAGCTGACCGACGGCACCGGGGCGGACGCAGTGTACGACGGCGTCGGGAAGGACACCTTCGACGGTTCCCTCTCTGCCCTTCGGGTCCGCGGCACGCTGGTGCTCTTCGGTGCCGCGTCCGGACCGGTTCCGCCGTTCGATCCGCAGCGGCTTAATGCCGGCGGGTCGCTGTACCTGACCCGGCCGACGATGGGCCACTTCCTGCGCAACGCCCAGGAACGCCGCTGGCGCTCCGATGAGATCTTTGCGGCGGCCGCCGACGGCAGCCTCAAGGTCCGGATCGGCGGACGCTACGACCTGGCGAAGGCGGCCCAGGCGCACGACGACCTGGAACAGCGCCGCACCACCGGCAAGGTCATCCTCGTACCGTGACGCGGTAAACGGCGCGCAAACGCCCCATGACGCTGCGGCGAACGGCGACACCTTCTGTTCATCTTGTGCGGAGAGAATCACCCCGTGACTGAACAACCGCAGGACCCCGGATCCGAGACCACGCCGGAGACCGTCCCCCTGGAAGGACGCACTGCACTTCCGGCGGTCCGGAACGTGTACTTGCCGCAACTGGCGGGCGCCTCCGCCGCGCCACCGGAGCGGACGCTGATCGATATTCTCCAGGCCACGGCCCGGCAATATCCGGAGGCATCTGCCCTGGATGACGGTCACCGGCGCCTGAGTTACGCCCAGCTGATGGCAGAAGTCAGGGCCGCAGCGCGTGAGCTTCATCTCGCCGGCCTCGGCGCCGGCGACAAGATCGGCGTCCGCATCCCCTCGGGGACCAACAGCCTTTATGTCTCCATCCTGGCCATCCTGCTCATCGGGGCGGCGTACGTTCCCGTGGACGCCGACGACCCGGACGAACGCGCCAGGCTGGTGTTCGGGGAGGCCCGCGTGGCCGCCATCCTGAAGGCCGACGGCAAGATCGTCACGGGTGGCAAGCGCCCCCAGCCGTTCCCGGAGCCCCGGATGCCCGGGCCCGACGACGATTCCTGGGTGATCTTCACCTCCGGCTCCACCGGCACGCCCAAGGGAGTCGCGGTTCAGCACCGGTCCTCGGCAGCGTTTGTGGACGCCGAAGCCCGGCTCTTCCTCCAGGACGAGCCCATCGGGCCGCAGGACCGGGTCCTGGCCGGTCTTTCCGTTGCCTTCGACGCTTCGTGCGAGGAGATGTGGCTGGCATGGCGTTACGGCGCGTGCCTCGTCCCCGCACCCCGTTCGCTGGTCCGGACCGGAATGGACCTCGGGCCGTGGCTGATCAGCCATGGCATCACGGTGGTGTCCACGGTTCCCACCCTGGCCGCGCTCTGGCCGTCCGAAGCACTCGAAAACGTCAGGCTGCTGATTTTCGGCGGCGAAGCCTGCCCGCCGGAACTCGCGGAGCGCCTTGCCGTGGACGGCCGGGAAGTGTGGAACACCTACGGCCCCACCGAAGCCACGGTCGTGGCGTGCGCGGCGCCGCTGGGCGCTTCCGGCCCGGTCCGGATCGGCCTGCCGCTGGACGGCTGGGACCTTGCCGTTGTCGATGCGGCCGGCGTTCCGGTGGCAGAGGGAGAAATCGGCGAGCTCATCATCGGCGGCGTGGGACTGGCCCGGTACCTCGACTCCGCCAAGGACGCTGAAAAGTACGCACCGATGCCGTCCCTGGGATGGGCCCGAGCGTACCGGTCCGGTGACCTGGTCCGGTATGAAGCGGAGGGCCTGGTCTTCATGGGGCGCGCCGACGAGCAGGTGAAACTCGGCGGCCGGCGGATTGAACTCGGCGAGATCGACGCCGCTCTGCAGGCACTGCCGGGCGTTGCCGGCGCAGCGGCGGCAGTCCGCACGACGGCGGCCGGGAACCAGATCCTGGTGGGCTACCTTGCTCCTGCGGGCACCCGGGAAATCGACCTGGCGGCCGCCCGTGAACTGCTGGGGGCCAGCCTTCCGGCGGCGCTTATCCCGCTCCTGACGGTGGTGGACTCGCTTCCCACCAAGACCAGCGGCAAAGTGGACCGCCACTCCCTGCCCTGGCCGTTGGCCGGAGCGGGGGCGGCCGATGCGGACAAGGCTCCGCTGAACCTGCCGGACGACGCCAGCTGGATCGTGGAGCAATGGGGCAGCGTCCTGGGAACACCGGCGTCGAGCCTGGATGCTGACTTCTTCGCCCACGGCGGCGGATCCCTGGCAGCAGCGCAGCTCGTCTCGGCGCTGCGGGTCCGCTATCCCACCATTACCGTGGCGGACATCTACGCCACGCCCCGGGTGGGCGCGCTGATCGATGCCGCCCGTCAATCCCTGCCTGACGGACCGGCCGGGCCTGCGCCCGAGCGGGAAGTCCGTCCCACCGCACTGAAGTCGCAGATTTTCCAGACGCTGATGGGGGTCCCGCTGCACATCCTCGTGGGGATGCGCTGGCTCACCTACGTGATGGCGGCCAACAACCTCCTAGCGGCCTTCGCCGGCTTCGCGGCCGCTCCCGTGATTTCCTGGTGGTGGGTGGCCGCCTCGTGGCTCGTGTTCGTGAGCCCTGCCGGCCGGATGGCGATTTCTGTGGTGGCCGCCAGGACCCTGCTCCGAAAGGTGGTCCCCGGGACCTATCCCCGCTCCGGCAAGGTGCACCTGCGCCTGTGGCTGGCCGAACAGATCCAGGACCTGGCGGGCGCCGTCAGCCTGGCCAGCGCGCCGTGGGTCCCCTATTACGCGAAAGCCCTCGGGGCGAAGATCGGCAACGACGTTCAACTGCATTCACTGCCGCCGGTCACCGGCATGCTGTCGCTGGGGCGGGGCTGCAACATCGAACCCGAGGTGGATCTCTCCGGCTGGTGGATCGACGGCGATTCCGTCCACATCGGCCCGGTGCACGTTGGAGCCGGCGCAACGGTGGGTGCACGCAGTACGCTCATGCCCGGAACAAGCATCGGAGCGGGCGGCCAGGTGGAGCCGGGATCGGCTGTCCTCGGAAAGGTGAAGGCCGGGCAGCTCGTAGCAGGTTCCCCGGCCGAGCGGATCGGAAAGGCCAAGCACTCATGGCCGGACACGCCGGCAGCCCATCCCCTGATCGGCAGGCTCTGGTTCGGTGCATTTGCCGCCGCCTCCGCTGTCCTGGCCACCATCCCCTACCTTTCCGCTGCAGCCGGAGCCCTGGTGGTCTTCCTGTTCATCCGCGGCAGCGAATCCCTCTCTGCGGCAGTTCCCCAGATCCTGGCCTCCCTTCCCCTGGCAGCCCTGGCCTGGTTCGTCACCAACCTCCTGCTGATCCTCGGCACCACCCGCCTGCTCGGCGTGGGGCTGAAGGAAGGCTACTTCAGGGTGCGGAGCAGAATCGGCTGGCAGGTCTGGGCTACTGAACGGGTGCTGGACCTGGCCCGCGATGTCCTGTTTCCTATTTACGCCAGCCTTTTCACGCCGGTCTGGCTGCGGTTGCTCGGAGCCAAGGTTGGTAAGAACGTGGAGGCCTCCACTGTCCTGCTGCTCCCGAAGATGACCACCGTCGGCGAGGGCGCTTTCCTTGCAGACGACACCATGGTGGCCTCGTACGAACTCGGCGGCGGATGGATGCGGATTGCCCCAGCCAAGATCGGCAAGCGCTCCTTCCTCGGCAACTCGGGGATGACCGGTGCGGGACGAAGCGTCCCCAAGAACTCGCTGGTGGCCGTCCTCTCGGCCACCCCGGCAAAGGCCAAATCCGGCACCTCCTGGCTGGGCAGCCCTCCGGTCCGGCTGCGGCGCACCGCTATCGCCACCGATAACACCCTGACCTACCAGCCACCACTCCGGCTGAAGCTGGCCCGCGCCCTGTGGGAGCTTTGCCGCTTCATCCCGGTGGTGCTCACCGTGGCCCTGGCAGCCGGTGTGATGCTCGCCTTCGACTGGCTGGCCATGGCGTCCGGATACGCTATCGCGGCCCTGCTGGGCGGCCTGGTGGTTCTTGCAGCAGGTGCTGTCGCCGCAGCCAGCGCCGTCGCCGCAAAATGGCTGCTGGTGGGCAGGATCAGGGCCGGCGAGCATGCCCTGTGGAGTTCCTTCATTTGGCGGAACGAGGTTGTGGATACCTTTGTCGAAATGGTCAGCGCGCCGTGGTTCGCCCGCTCGGCATCGGGGACACCGGCCCTTGTCTGGTGGTTACGAGGCCTTGGTGCGAAGATAGGCCGCGGCACCTGGTGCGAGAGTTACTGGCTGCCTGAAGCGGATCTGGTGACACTGGGCGAGAGTTCCACAGTCAACCGGGGGTGTGTGGTCCAGACGCACCTTTTCCACGACCGCATCATGAGCATCGACACTGTTACGCTCGAAGACGGAGCCACAATGGGACCCCATGGCGTCATCCTTCCGCGGGCACGCATCGCGAGGGGCGGCACGGTGGGGCCGGCATCCCTGGTGATGCGCGGGGAAACCGTTCCCGCCGCCACGTACTGGATGGGCAACCCGGTCAGCCCGTGGGCAGGCCCGGCGGTGCCGGCCCGGCGGCTCAAGTAGCTCCAGCCCTGCATGTCCCGGATCCGCAACCGTACGCAATACGAAGGCCCGCTCTATGAGTTTTGCAGCAACATCCAGCCCTGACGGCGTGCGGCGGCCGGACGAGCCGACAGGCTCCCCGGATCCCTATGTCCCCGGGCATGGCACGAACGCCTACCGGGTCACGCGGTACGAACTGGAACTGGACTACAAACTGGCCAGCAACAGGCTGAACGGCCGGGCAGTCCTGTACGCAGAGGCGGACCGGACGGCGTCGGCCGTAGTCCTGGACCTGGCGGGAATGCGCGCCGTCAAGATTTCACTCAACGGGAAACGGGTACGGAAATTCAGCCAGCGCGCTGAGCAGCTGGTGGTGGTGCCCGACACCGCACTGCTGCCGGGAGACCGCTTCACACTCGACATCCGATACGAGGGAAATCCCGCTCCCCGCCGCGGCCTGTGGGGGGAAGTGGGCTGGGAGGAACTCACCGACGGAGTACTCGTGGCAGGCCAGCCCAACGGCGCCGCCTCCTGGTTTCCGTGCAACGACCATCCCCAGCACAAAGCCAGCTACAGGATTTCAGTCACCACGGACGTCAATTACCGTGCTGTCTGCAACGGACTGCTGATCTCCCGCAGGACCGGGTCCAGCCGCGAGACCTGGACCTACGAACAGGCCGAGCCGATGTCGACCTACCTGGCCACCGTCCAGATCGGCCGGTACGACGTTCTGACCCTGGACACAACGCCCGTTGCCGGCAGCGTCCCGCAGCATGTCGCGGTACCCCCTTCCCTGGCAGATTCCGCGATCCGCGGCCTGGCCCGCCAGCCGGAGATGATGCGGACGTTCGTCAACAGCTTCGGCCCCTATCCCTTCCAGGAGTACACCGTGGTGGTGGCCGAGGACGAGCTCGAAATACCCCTCGAAGCCCAGACGCTCTCCATCTTTGGCCCCAACCATCTCAACACCGACTGGGAATCGCAGCGGCTGATCGCCCACGAGCTGTCGCACCAGTGGTTCGGCAATTCCCTGACCGTCGCGTCGTGGAGCGACATCTGGCTGCATGAGGGGTTCGCCTGCTACGCGGAGTGGCTCTGGTCCGAGGCTGCCGGCGTCATGAGCGTCGCGGACCGCGCCGCTGCCGCCTGGCGGAAGCTCGACGCCGGAAGCCAGGACATCGTGGTGGGCGACCCCGGGCCCGAGCTGATGTTCGACGACCGGGTGTACAAGCGCGGCGCCCTCGCGCTGCATGCGCTCCGCAGCCGGTGCGGCGACCTCGCCTTTTTCGCGCTGCTGCACGACTGGGCCGCGAACAACCGCCACGGTTCCGTCTCCACCGCCGCGTTCATCCAGACCGCTGACCGCGTGGCCGGAATCGATTCGGAAGCACTGCTGCATCCTTGGCTGTTCGAAGAGGCACTGCCGGCCCTGCCGGTCCGCTCGGAGGCCTGAGTACCTGCAACCTGGCCACCTCCAAACAGCCCCGGCTTACCCGACGGAGACGGCGGCCACCAGGCCGACCGGCAGCCCGGACGCGGCGGGGTCCAGGTCAACGAGGCCCGGCCGGTCAAGCACGTCAAGTGTCTCAGCCGGCCGCCGAAGGCCCTCCCCCGTCATCTTCAGGTAGGCCTCCTTCCGCGCCCACAGCCTGGCCCGGCCGCGAAGGAGCTCATCCCCAGACAGGGACGCCACCGCCCGGCGTTCCGCCGGAGTCAGCGCCACGGCGTCGAAACCCTCAAAATCCAGCCGCCGCGGATCCTCGACGTCGGCGCCCAGCCGCTGCCCGGGCCGGGGCTCCGGCACGGCCGCCAGCAGGGTCCAGCCTGCTGCGCGCGACAGGCTCAGCAGCAGGGGCGCCGGGGTTCCGTCCAGGGTGTAGCCGGGCCGGCCGTGGGCGACGCCCGGGCCGCTGCCGCAGCGGGGGCAACTGTACGTGGCGGTCAGATCCTGTGCGCGCACTTCCAGCAGTTCCGCCGCGAACAGGCGCTGGGCCAGCCGGGATGCCAGGAAATCCTGCCGCGGCACGGGCATCATGGCGCGTGCCCGCTCCAGCTCGGGCGGATCCAGGACACGCGAGGCATCCCGCTCCAATTCCGCAACGGCCTCGGCCGGATCACGCCCGGGGACGCGGAAGGGCGGGCATGCACGCACAACAAGCTGTGGTGCCATGGGCCCGCCCTCCCGGTGTTAACCTTGAACGCTTAGCGCTGGACGGCTCCGAACCGCTCGGCGGCCACGGCGACGGCGCTCTCACGGGCGGCAGACGCCTCGTCCGCTGTGAGCGTCCGGTCAGCGGCACGGAAACGGAGGCCAAAGGCCAGCGACTTCTTGCCGTCCTCGATGCCCTTTCCGGCGTACACGTCAAACAGAGCCACGTCTTCGAGCAGCTCGCCGGCGCCTTCGCGGAGGGCGGCCAGGACGTCGTCGGCCGGTATGTCCTTGGGGACCACCAGGGCAACGTCCTGGGTGGCCACCGGGAACCCGGAGATGTGCTTCGCCACGATGACGTCCGCTGCCGCTTCGAAGAGGGCATCCGCGTTGAACTCAAGGGCCACCGAACGTGCCGGCATATCGTGCGCAGCCAGCAGCTTGGGGTGCAGTTCGCCGGCATAGCCAACAACCTCGCCCGACCGCAGGGCCAGCTGGGCCGCGCGTCCGGGGTGGTAGGCCTGGTGGTGGCCCTGGCTGACCACGATTTCGACGCCAAGGACGTCTCCGGCCAGGCGGGCAATGTCCACGGCATCGGCCCAGTCCCAGGCACGCGGCGTGTGAGCTGCGGCAGCGGGCGAATCGTGGCCGGTCAGCACCGCAGCGATGTGCAGCGGCTGGTCCGGAACGCCGTCGTACAGGGCATCCAGCACCTCATCGGAGGGCTTGACGCCGAGCGGCGGGATGGACGGCGTACCCACGGAGTCACCCGGCAGGAACACCAGGCCGGCTTCGAAGACCGCCAGGTCGCGGAAGCCGCGCGAGTGGTTGCGCTTGGCCACCTCGATCAGGCCGGGAAGGATGGACGTCCGCAGGTAGCCCTGTTCCTCGCTGATCGGGTTGGCCAGCTTGACGGCCTTGCGGGCGGTTCCCTGAACGGCTACGCCGAAGGTGTCATTGGCAGCCTTGGACACGAACGGGTAGGCCAGCACCTCGGTGAGGCCGGCATCGGCCAGGGCCTGGACAAGGCGCCGGCGCTGCTGCTGCACGCGGGTGAGGCCTCGTCCGGGGGGCGCCACGGGAAGTGTGGCCGGGATGTTGTCGTAGCCCACCAGCCGGGCGATTTCCTCGGAGAGGTCTTCCTTGGTCTCGAGGTCGTTCCGCCAGCTCGGGGCAGTGACTGTCCAGCCGGCGTCGTGCTTCACCACGGCAGCGCCGAGGTCCTCCAGTGAGGTGACGATCTGCTCGTCAGTGAACTCGATACCGATCCGTGCTGCGGCGAAAGCCGCCGGCAGCTCGATGGTCACGGCGTCGGGCGCGGTCCCGACGTCGGTGCCGGCGTCATCGGCGGTTCCGCCGGCCAGCTCCATTAGGAGGTCAACCACCCGCTGCGCGGCGATGCCGGCAACCTGCCAGTCAACGCCGCGTTCGAAGCGCTTGGACGCTTCGGAGGGCAGTTTGTGCCGCCTGCGCGACCGGGCGACCGACACCTCGTCGAAGTGTGCCGCCTCAACCAGGACGTTCGTGGTGGAGTCGGACACTTCGGTGGCGGCGCCGCCCATGACGCCGGCGATGCCGATCGCTCCTGAACTGTCGGTGATGAGGAGGTCCTCGACGTCGAGCTTCCGCTCCTTGCCGTCAAGGGTGGTGATCTTCTCCCCTGCCACCGCGCGCCGGACCACGATGTCGCCGGACAGTTTGTCCAGGTCGTAGCAGTGCGTGGGCTGGCCGAGCTCGAGCATGACGTAGTTGGAGATGTCCACGGGGAGGGAGATGGAGCGGATACCGGCAAGCCGCAGCCTGGAAACCATCCACAGGGGCGTGGGTTTGGTCGCATCCACGCCCCGGACGGTGCGGGCAACGAAGCGGTCGCAGCCGGGCTTGCCGTAAATGGGAGCGTCGTCGTTGAGCTTGACGCCGTAGCCGCCGGCCAGTTCAGCCGGCGCCTGCACCTTCGCCGCCGGGTCCGTGAAGGACGTCCCCGTGGCGTGGGCGTATTCGCGGGCCACGCCGCGGATGGAGAACGCGTAGCCGCGGTCAGGCGTCACATTGATCTCGGCGGCCTGGTCGTAGAGACCGAGCAGTTCCATGGCGTCGGTGCCGATTTCCGGGTCCAGGCCGATCCGGGACAGTACCAGGATGCCGTCGTGATCGTCACCGATGCCCAGTTCGCGGACGGAGGCGATCATGCCCGCGGACAGGTGGCCGTACGTCTTGCGGGCCGAAATGTGGAAGTCTCCGGGCAGCACGGCGCCGGGAAGGGTGACCACCACTTTGTCGCCTTCCACGAAGTTGTGGGCACCGCAGATGATGCCCTGGACGCCGGAGGGGTCAATGCCCTTGCCGGTGAGGGTCTGCTCCTGCCCCTCGGGGACCACGCGGACCTGGCACCAGTTAATGGTTTTGCCGTTGGTCTGCGGTTCCTTGACCAGGCTCAGGACCTGGCCTACCACGATGGGGCCGCTGAGCGTGTCCGTGGGGCGGTGGACGGCTTCCTCTTCAAAACCGACCTTGACCAGCTCGGCCATGACGTCTTCGGCCGTTGCTCCGGCCGGTACCTGCGCGAATTCGCGCAGCCAGGAAAGTGGGATACGCACTGTTAGATCTCCATCCCGAAGTGCTCGCTGAAACGTACATCGCCTTCGATCATGTCGCGCATGTCGCCTACCTCGTTGCGGAACATGAGGGTGCGCTCGATGCCCATGCCGAAGGCAAAACCTGAATAGACGTCCGGATCGATGCCGGCCGCCCGGAGGACGTTGGGGTTGACCATGCCGCAGCCGCCCCACTCGATCCAGCGCGGTCCGCCCTTGGCGCCCGGGTGCCAGATGTCCAGTTCCGCGGACGGCTCGGTGAACGGGAAGTAGTTGGGGCGAAGCCGGATCTGCGCCTCGTCACCGAACATCTGCCGGGCAAAGTGCTCCAGCGTTCCGCGGAGGTCCGCCATGCTGAGCTTCCTGTCGATGGCCAGGCCCTCGAACTGGTGGAACACGGGGGTGTGGGTGGCGTCCAGTTCGTCGGTGCGGAACACCTTGCCCGGGCACAGCACATAGATCGGCACTTCTCGTTCCAGCATGGAGCGGACCTGCACCGGGGACGTGTGGGTGCGCATCAGGAGGTGCGCCTCGGGGGGTTCCACGAAGAACGTGTCCTGCATTTCGCGGGCAGGGTGGTCCGGCTTGAAGTTCAGGGCGTCGAAGTTGAACCATTCGGATTCGACCTCGGGGCCTTCGGCGATTTCCCAGCCCATCCCGACGAAGATGTCCGCCACGCGGTCCTGCAGCGTGGACAGCGGGTGGCGCGCACCGGCACGGCGGCGGCGCGGCGCGGCAGTGACGTCCACGGTTTCCTCGACGAGGATCCGTGCGTCATTTTCGGCTTCCAGCTCGGCTGTGCGGTCCGCGAGCGCCTTGTTGACGCGTCCGCGGGAGGCGCCCATGAGCTTTCCGGCGGCGGCCTTCTGGTCCTTTGCCAGGCCGCCGATTTCACGGTTGGCGAGGCTCAGCGGCGATTTCTCCCCGGTGTGCGCAAGCCGGACGGCCTTGAGCTCATCGAGCGAGGAGGCGGCGGCAATGGCGGCTACGGCGTGGTCTGCGGCGGCAGTAATGGCGGCTTCATCCAGAGGGTTCGGGATGGCAGCGCCCGGCAAAGTTTCAGTCATCTACTGTTCTTAGCTACGAGTCGGGTATCGCCAGCGAGCTGTCCAGCTGCATTCGGGTCCACCGGCAGCGTGTCCGTCACTGACTTGTCGTTCCACGCGGCCGTTTTCAGCGGACGCGTGAAGTGACAAAGGGCAGGGCTCGCCGGAATTCGTCCGGCGGGCACTCTCCCCCAGTCTAGTTGAAGGCGCCCGGCTGAACGTGCCACGGCAGCCAACGTGACTGCCTCCGCAGCGAGGGCGCAGGAGGCGCGGCAGGCAGGAGCGGGGATCACCGGCTGCCGCTACCATGGCCTCATGACCTCCGGACAGCGGCTGCGGCAGATCGCCAACGCGCTGAATGCATCAACGTTCCTTGGCCTTCTGCTGGCTTGGAGTGCCCGCACGTCCGTGCGGACCGGCCCCCGCGGCCTGCTGATCGCCACAGGCTACCGGTGGCGGCTACCCTTTGCGCAGGCATTCACCGTGGGGAACGTGGTGCTGTTCCGTACCGAGGCTGCGGAGGCCCTGTCCAATCCTGTGCTGCTAGGGCATGAGGAACGGCACAGCAGCCAATACGCCTGGTGCGGTGGACTGCCCTTCCTGCCGCTGTACTTCATCGCGGCCGGGTGGTCGCAGCTGCGGACGGGAAACCCGGGTTCTGCCAATGTCTTCGAACGACTGGCGGGCCTGGAGGCCGGCGGATACGTGGAAAGGCGCACCCGTAAAACGGAAGCGCCGTACCAAGACAGTACCGACAAGCGCCGTACGGGCAATGCTGCCCCCGATCGAATCGAGGCATGACATGACCGAAATCGCACGGACCATCACGGTGACGGGCTCGGGGACGGCTGAGGCAGTGCCTGACCTCCTGACCGTTTCCATCGGCGTCGAGTGCCGACGGGAGGACGTCGGCGCCGCATATGCGGCAGCCGGGAGGGCTTCGGCCGGGATCTCGGCGGTACTGCGGGAGCACGGTGTCAGCGACCCGGACATCAGCACCTCCGGCCTCAACGTGCGCGCCGACGTCGTGTGGAAAGAAGGCGAGGGCCAGACTGTGGCGGGGTATGTGGCCTCGAGCATGCTGGCCGTCCGGCTGCGCGATGTTTCCGGCGCCTCGGAGGTTATCGCCAAGGCGGTGGGCGCCGGCGGCAATGACGTCAGGCTGAACGGGCTGGACCTCGGCTTCGCGGACCCGGCCGCCGTCACGGCAGAGGCCCGTGAAGCAGCCTGGCACGATGCATTGGCCACCGCCAGGCAGTTCGCGACATTGGCGGGCGCTGAACTTGGTCCGGTTGTCTCCGTCACCCAGCAGCCCGCGGCCCCGGGACCGATTCCGGTGGCGAAAATGCAGCGCGCCATGGCCACGGACTCAGTAGGAATCGAGGCCGGACAGTCGAGCGTCCCGGCAACAGTCGGTGTTGTCTGGGAGCTTCGCGCGCCAGGCAGCTAACGGCGCCCGCCTCCGGGCGCAGCGACCGGCTAGTGGAGGGTACCGGCGGACAGCCTGATGTCCGTCGTCGTGGACATGGCAGTTCGGACGACGACGGCGAGCGCCTCCGCCATGACGGCGACAGGCAGTGACGGGGTACCGCTGCCCCGGGGCACCTGCTGCGTCTCATACGGGACATGGATGAAGCCGCCCCGCGTTGCGGTCGGCGCGCCAAGCCGTGTCTCCAGCGAGTGCATCAGGGCGTAGAAGATGTGGTTGCAGACGTAGGTGCCGGCGGTTTGCGATACCTCGGCGGGGATCCCGGCAGTACGCAGGGCTTCGAGCGCCGCCTTGACCGGCAGCGAGCTGAAATAGGCCGCCGGTCCGCCGGGGACCACTTCCTCATCCACGGGTCGGTTCCCGGCGTTGTCCGGGATGCGGGCATCGTCGCAGTTGATGGCGATTCGCTCCAGCGAGATCCGCGGCCGCCCTCCGGCTTGGCCCACGCAGATCACGAGTTCCGGGTCGTAGCGCTGCAGCGCATCCCCCAGAACGGTGATGGATTGCCCGAACACGCACGGCAGTTCCACGGCAGCGACGGCGTGGCCGTCCGCCTTCAGGATGGCGGACGCCGCCGCCGCGGCGGTCCAGGACGGGTTGGTGGTCTCGCCGCCAAACGGTTCGAACCCGGTCAGGAGAATCATGGGCACAGCGTAGCAACAGCCTCGCGGCGGGCGTTGGGGCCTTGACTTAAATTCGAACATACCTTCGAATGGTAACCATGAGATGGGACGCACAAGCACTCCGGCCGGCGACTGCAGAGAACAGCGCAGGCAACGCACCAGCAGCCGCCCCAGCCGTTGACGCGTTGCTGCCGTTGGCCGGGCTTGTGCGTTCCGTCTCGACCCCCGAATTCGCCGGGGTCACTTTCCATGAGGTCACCGCCAAATCGGTGCTCAACAAGGTGGCGGCCGGTTCCCGAATGCCCTTCGAATGGACCGTCAATCCCTATCGCGGCTGCAGCCATGCCTGCGTCTACTGCTTTGCCCGCAAGAGCCACACCTACCTGGACTTTGATGCCGGACTGGACTTTGACAGCCAGGTGGTGGTCAAGATCAACGCCGCCGAAATCCTGCGGAAGGAACTTGCCAAGCCGTCGTGGGGCCATCACCACGTGGCCTTGGGCACCAACACGGATCCGTACCAGCGCGCCGAGGGCCGCTATCAGCTGATGCCCGGCATCATCCGCGCGCTTGCAGATTCAGGAACGCCGTTGTCCATCCTCACCAAGGGGACCCTGCTGGCCAGGGATATCCCGCTGCTGAAGCACGCCGCTGCGCATGTGCCCGTGGGGATCGGGATTTCGCTGGCCATGACTGACGAACAGCTGTCCGAGGCAGTCGAGCCCGGAACTCCGGGCCCCAGGGCTCGGCTCAAGCTGATCTCCCGGCTACGGGAGGCCGGCTTGCCGTGCGGCGTAATGGCCATGCCCATCCTGCCATGGCTCTCGGACAGCGACGAGGCACTGGATTCGCTCTTTGGCTCACTCGCTGCCGCAGGCGCCACGGGCGTGACGGCCGGGGCCCTGTACCTCAAACCGGGGACGCGGGAATGGTTCATGCAGTGGATCGCGGCCCGCCACCCGGAACTGGCGGGCCGCTACCGCCGGCTGTACGGCACCGGATCCTACGCATCCAAGGAGTACCGCGAATGGCTCGCGGGGCGGATCCGCTACTTCAAGTCCAGGCACGGCTTTTCCGGTTCGCACGGGTTCAGCCACCGCGAGCTGGCACAGGACCCTCGGGAAGAGGAAGCGCAGTATCCCGCCGGGAGCATTCCGGAAGCCGGAACCGGTCCCGGCAGGACGGCAGTCCACCGGGGAGCCGCAGCAACACCCGGCGGGGCCGGCCATGCTGCCGGCACGGACACCACGCAGCCCACACTGTTCTGACGCAAGCTCTTTAAACGCAAGCTCTTCCGGCGCTCATCTGACGCAAGCGGTCCTTAAACGCCCCGGCTCCGGCACTGCCGTGGGCAGGACCGGAGCCGGAGAGCGCAAGCCGGGCTAGGTGGCCGGTTAGCTGGCCGGGATGACCAGGCCCTTGAACTTGGTGTTGATGAAGTCCTTCATCTCCTGCGAGGTGAGGATTTTGTACAGCTTCTGCACGCGCGGATCGTCCTTCATTTCAGCCTTGACGGCGAGGACGTTGTAGTACGCGCTGTCCTTGCCCTCCACAAGCAGCTGCTTGTCGGCACTCAGCCCGGCGGGCAGGGCAAAGGCCAGCGTCACGATCGCGGCGTCCTTGTCGTTGAGCGCCTGCGGCAGGCTGGCATTCTCGATTTCAGTGAACTTGAGGTTCTTCGGGTTCGCTTTGACGTCTTTGAGCGTGATCGGGTTTTCGGTGACTTCGATGAGCCCCTTCGATGCCAGCAGCTTGAGGGCGCGGGATTCGTTCGTGGGGTCGTTGGGGATGGCCACCGAAGCCCCGTCCGGAAGGGCATCAAGGCTGGCGATGTCGTTGGAGTAAAGGGCCATCGGCGGCAGGTAGACCTTGCCAACGCTCACGAGGTTCTTGCCGGAAGCCTTGTTGTAGGTTTCCAGGAAGGTCGAGTTCTGGAAGAGGTTGGCGTCGATGTCGCCGTCACTCACAGCCGGGTTCGGCGTGTTGTAGTCGCTGAACTCCTTGTACTCCACCGTGAGGTCTTCCTTGGGGGCGAGCTCACGCTGCACGTGCTTGAGCATGTCGCCGGCAGGCACCGCCAGGGCACCGACCTTGATGGTCTCGGCGGACTCGGCGGAGCTGCCGGCGCCACAGGCTGACAGGGCCAGGATGGCGGCCACTCCGGTTGCGGCGGCCTTCAGGATGCGTGATCGGAACATGGGAACTCTTTCGCAGAATGGAACATATTTGGGGGAAATGATGCGGGAGGAGCACCGGCGGTCTGCCGCCGGATGAAGCGGCGCTAGCGGTGTGACAGACGCCGCGCGGCGAAATTACCGAGGGATTGGAAAACCTGCACCAGCAGGATCAGCAGGATCACAACACCGAACATGTACTCGGGGCTGTAGCGCTGGTAGCCGTAGCGGAAGGCAACGTCCCCGAGCCCGCCCCCGCCGACGGCGCCCACCATGGCGGAGTATCCGATGAGTCCGACGACGGTGGTGGACAGCCCAAGCGCCAGGGCAGGAACCGCTTCGGCAACCATTACCCGGGTCAGGATGGTCCACCGGGTGGCACCGAGCGATTCGGCGGCTTCGATCAGCCCCCGGGGAACTTCGCGGATGCCGATCTCCACAAGGCGTGCAAAGAACGGGATTCCGGCAATGGTCAGCGGCACAATGGCAGCCGTCGCTCCGATGAAGGAGCCAACTATGAGTCGGGTGAAGGGAATCAGCAGGATCATCAGGATGATGAACGGGACGGACCGGCCAATGTTTACCACCACGTCCAGCAGCCGGTTGATGACCGTGCCAAGGACCCTGCTGCCGAACGGCTTGGCGAGGAGTCCGCCGGGCTCGGTGGTCACGAGGAGGACGCCGGCCGCCAGGCCGAATACCACCGTGAAGAGCAGGCTGAAGCCCACGGTATAGAACGTCTCGCCGGTGCCTTTGAGAATGGTTTCGAAAAGGTCCCGCCAGAAGTACGGGTCGTCACGGTCGATCACTTGATGACCTCCACAAAGAGTCCCTGGGTGCGAAGATCAGCCACTGCCGCTGCAACGGCGGCCCGCTCGCCCGGCAGTTCCAGGCGGGTCCGGCCCGTCTGCCGGCCGTGGATGGTTTCCACGGCCGCGCCGAGGATTCCGACGTCGATCCCGTGCCTGCGGGCCAGCCGGGCAATTACCGGGCTGTCGGGGGTGGCTCCGGTGAAAGTGATTTCGATGATGGTGTTGTCCGTTTCCGGGATGTCGCCGAGGGGGAAGAGCGCGTGGCCCAGCAGGGACCTTTCGGTGGTCAGCAGCTGTTCCACGGGGCCCTGTTCCAGGATCCTGCCCTCGCTCATGACTGCGGCCGCGTCGCAGATGCGTTTGACCACGTCCATTTCGTGGGTGATGAGCAGCACGGTCAGGCCCATGTCCTTGCTGAGCTGCCTGATGAGGTCGAGGATCTGGGTGGTGGTCTCGGGGTCCAGCGCGGATGTTGCCTCGTCGCTGAGGAGGACGGACGGCTTGGACGCCAGCGCCCGGGCAATTCCGACACGCTGCTTCTGGCCGCCGGACAGTTGTGCCGGATACGCGGCCGCCTTGCCGTGGAGTCCTACCCGCTCGAGAATTTCCAAAGCCTGGGACCGCCGGGCGGCGCGCCCCACTCCGGTGATTTCGAGGGAGAGCTCAACGTTGGCCTGCACGGTCCGGCTGCTGAGCAGGTTGAAGTGCTGGAAGATCATGCCGATGTTGTGCCGCGCACTGCGCAGTCCGGAACCGGTGAGCGCAGTGACGTCGCGGCCGTCCACCGTGACAGATCCGGTGTCGGGGCGCTCCAGCGAGTTGATGGTGCGAATCAGGGTGCTCTTGCCGGCACCGCTCTGGCCAACAACGCCAAAAATCTCGCCGCGGCCCACAGCCAGCGAAACGTCGTCCAGCGCCCGGACGGCTGACTCCCCGGAGCCATAGCTCTTCGACACCCGGTCTACGGAAATCATGGGGCTCCCTGTGGTGGCTCAAATCCTCGCAGAACGATTTTCCGCAAAAGCGGGCGCGGAGATCGTCCGCACCCATCATAAGAATTCTGCCCAGAACCTCGCAGAGCCGCCAATCCGAATTTATTCCGCTGAAAGGGGTTTCAACCCTCGGATAATTTCATGATTTGAGTGTAATTCGTTCAGATCCCGCAACGGCAGCCAGCAGTGCACGGACAATCGGGAAGTCTGCAGGAATCCAAGGCAGGCTGAGAGCTTCATCACTTCCTGCCAGGCTGATCCAGCGAAGTTCGTCGTGGTCTTCCAGCGGGCGCGGCTCGCCATCAGCAATCTCGGCAAACCAGACGCGCATGGAGGCCTTGGCATTGAGCGGCCAGCCGGAAGCGGATTCCGCCTCCAGCTCGGGGCCCAGCCGGACGCCAATGCCCAGCTCTTCGCGGAGTTCGCGGCGCAGAGCGTCTTCCGCGGATTCCAGGGGCTCCACCTTTCCGCCCGGGAACTCCCACATCCCGGCGAACTGGGGCGGTGCCGTCCGCCGCGCCACCAGCAGCCGGGCCGGGGCGCTCAGGGAATCCACAACAGCTCCGCCAACAACATTGATGAGTCCAGTCACCGCAACAGTCTATGGGGGACAATGGTTCAGGCCGATTCCTCTGCACCCGCCAGACAGCTGTCGCACCGGAATACGGACCACTCCCCCAGCGTTGCAGTAATCAGATTTATTCTGCCGTGAACGTGCCCCCATGTTGCCCGCATTGCGGGAACGTGAGCGGCTGAAGCAAAACCGCCAGGACCAGAACTTTCGAAGAGCAGGCCAATGACCTCCACGCCCACCCTCAGCCCCGCCAAGCCAAAGGCCGGAACACAGCACCTTGCCCTGGCCATCGTGTCCCTCGCGATGGGCGGTTTCGGCATCGGCGTCACTGAATTCGCCATGATGGGACTACTCAAGGAGGTGGAACAGGGGCTGAACATCGGCACTCCCGAAGCCGGCCACCTCATCTCCGCCTACGCGCTCGGCGTCGTCATCGGGGCCCCGGTATTGGCCGCCGTCGGCGCCAAGCTTCCACGCAAGCACCTGGCCCTGAGCCTCATGCTGTTCTTCAGCCTGGCCAACCTCACGTCATTCATTGCTCCGGATTACGGCACCATGCTGTTGTCCCGGTTCGCTGCCGGCCTGCCGCACGGAGCGTTCTTCGGTGTGGCCGCCGTGATCGCGGCATCGCTGGTCGCTCCGACCAGGCGGGGCTGGGCGATATCCATGGTCATGGCCGGGCTGACGATCTCGAACGTCATAGGAGTTCCGTTCGCCACATGGCTGGGCCAGGCTTTTGGCTGGCGCCTGCTGTTCGTGCTCGTAGGCGTGATCGGGCTCGTGACGCTTGCCATGCTGTGGAAATTTGTCCCCTTCCAGGCAGCGCACCCTGACGCCAGCATCCGCCGGGAACTTGGCGCGCTGAAGCGGCTGCAGGTCTGGCTCGCAATCCTCATCGGCATCGTGGGCTTCGGCGGCTTCTTTGCCACCTACACCTACATTGCGCACACCATGACCTCCGTGGCGGGTATCCCCGCCGCCTGGCTGCCGCTTGTCGTGGCGCTGTACGGCCTGGGCATGGTGGCAGGAAACATTGTCGGCGGCCGTATCGCTGACAGGTCCGTCATGGGCACAATCTATTGGGTCCTGCCCGGGATCGCCGTCGCCCTGGTTGTCTATGCAGTAGCGGTGCACTGGCCGTGGTCCGCCTTTGTGATGGTCTTCGTGGTGGGCGGCGCAGGGTCCCTCCTGGTCCCTGCACTACAGACCCGGCTTCTGGATGCCTCTCCCGATGCCCCGTCCCTGGCATCCTCGCTCAACCACGCGGCCCTCAACGTGGCGAACGCCCTCGGCGCCTTCCTTGGCGGCCTGGTCATTGCTTGGGGATGGGGCTATGTTGCGCCTGCCCTCGTGGGGGCGGTCCTGGCAATCCTGGGCCTGGGTGTTGCCTTGATCAGCGGCCTGCTGGAACGCAAAAGGCCGCTGGTCTCCTAGCCCGCCTCAGCAGGTTCGGTCCAGCGGCCTTCTCCCCGGCGCAGTAGCCCCGGCGCATTGAATCAGACGTGCGCGCGCACCACGTCGGGCTCCAGGTAGATGACCCGCGCAATCGGCACGGCTTCGCGGATGCGGCTTTCAGCGTCGTCGATGACCTTGGCGATCTCAGCGCCGGTAGCGGCGGCGCCGACGCTGATCTTTGCAGCGACCAGGAGTTCCTCGGGGCCGAGATGCAGGGTCTTCAGGTGGATGATTTTGGTCCCGTCGGCCTCGATGGCGCTGCTGATCCGTGCGGAGTCAGCCTTGGAGGCGGATTCGCCCAGCAGCAGCGACTTGGTCTCCAGGGCAAGCACGATGGCGATGGCCACCAGCAGGAAGCCGATCATCGCGGTTCCAAGGGCATCCCAGATGCCGTCGCCGGTCAGCAGGGTGAGGCCCACGCCGAACAGTGCGAACACCAGGCCCAGCAGAGCACCGAGGTCCTCGAGCAGGATGACGGGGAGTTCGGGCTGCTTGGCATTGCGGATGAAGTGCACCCAGCTCTGCTTGCCGCGCACATGGTTCGACTCGATGATTGCCGTCCGGAATGAGAACGATTCGGCGATGATTGCACCGACCAGCACGGCCAGCGGAACCCACCAGAAGTCGCCTTCGATGGCGTGCGGGTGCTGAATTTTTTCCCATGCCTCGTACAGCGCAAAGAGGCCGCCCACGCTGAACAGCACAATGGAGACGATGAACGCGTAAATGTAGCGCTCACGCCCGTAACCAAAGGGGTGCTCGGGGCTCGCGGCACGCTTGGCGCGCTTGCCGCCCACCAGCAGGAGGATCTGGTTCCCGGAGTCGGCAACGGAGTGGATGGCCTCAGCCAGCATTGACGACGACAGCGTCAGGATAAATGCAACGAACTTCAGTACAGCGATGGTCAGGTTTGCAGCCAGAGCCGCAACGATCGCCTTCGTACCGCCATTTGCAGCCAAGTGAGCTTCACCTCTTCAGGGATTGCCGGAAAATTTGCACGTGCGATCACCGCACAACGCTGATGCCCGCAAGGAATACCGTACCCGCCCGCCGCGGCCGGTCGCACCGCACGTCACGGCTAACGACACCAAAACAATGAAACTAAGCCTGCTGACAAGGAAACACAGCGTGTGTTAGCTTGAAGCCATAATCGGGACCCGTAGTGAGTTCCGACGAAAATGTAGGAGGAGACATGGGCTTTCTTGGCTGGATCATTCTCGGACTCATTGTAGGAGCAATCGTCAAGGCAATCATGCCTGGCAGCGTTGGCGGCGGCTGGGTCACCAGCCTCGTGCTTGGTGTTGTCGGCGCCATTGTGGGCGGCTGGATCGGCGATCTTCTGTTTGGCGGCGGCAGGATGGAATTCTGGAACCTTGGTTCCTGGCTGCTCGCCATAGTCGGCGGCCTCGTGGTTGCCGGAATCTACGGCTTCATCACCGGCCGGGGCAGGGCGAACAGGACCACCCCATAACCGCATTCACCATCGCATCAGGCACTGGGGTGCCGGTGTGATGATTACGACGGCGGGGGCTCACCGAAAGGTGGGCCCCCGCCTTTGTGTTCAGGCAGGAAAGCCGGTCAGGCCCGCTTCTGCGACCGGGCGCTTGCGTAGAGGCATACAGTGGCGGCGGTGCCGAGGTTCAGGCTCTCTGCTTTCCCGTAGACGGGTACGGCCACCCGATGGTCGGCCAGCGCGATTTCTTCCTCGGACAGGCCCTGGGCCTCGTTGCCGAAGAGCCACGCTGTGGGCTTCTCCAGTGCGTAGATCGATTCCGCGGCAGAGTCCCCCAGACGGCGGGCCGCGTTCTCGTCCTGGAGCCGGTCCAAATTCAGCTGGCCGTAACCGTCGGCAGCGAGGACCCCGATCCCCCGTTCCTTGCACCGGGCCACCAGCTCAGCCACATCGGCGCCTAGGACGATCGGCAGATGAAAGAGGGATCCCGCCGTCGAGCGGACAGCTTTGGGATTGTAGATGTCCACGCTGGACGCGGTCAGGACGACGGCGTCGGCACCGGCCGCATCGGCGGCGCGGAGCACGGTTCCTGCGTTACCGGGGTCGCGGACCTGGCACAGGACGGCGACGAGCTGCGGACCGGCGTCGAGTACCTGCTCAAGGCTCACGTCCAGGAAAGCGCAGACCGCGAGAATGCCCTGCGGGGTGACCGTGTCCGCCATTGCGGCGAGCACTTCGTCGGTGGCGAGGTAGGCGGTGGTGCCCTCCGCGAGTGCCTCCAGGTCCGGGTGCCGGTCCAGGCAGGACTCACTCGCGTAGACCTCATAGACGATGCCGGGCTCCCCCGCTGCAAGCCGCTTCTGATGCAGCGTCAGGGCCTCGCGTACGGCCTGCGGGCCCTCCGCCAGGAACTCGCGGCGCTTTAAACGTGCCGGGCGCCCGGCAAGTTGTGCCACCTTCCTTACCCGATCAGCTCGGGGGTTGGAAAGTGGAAAGTCTTGCGGGCGCCCGGTTTCGTTCATATAAGAACCTTAGTTGCTTTGGCGGCCGGTTCTTGAACGGGGATGTTACTCGGCAGCCTCGTCAGCAGCCGGCTTCTTGGCAGCCTTGGCCTTGGGGGCCTTCTCTGCGGGAGCTTCCTCTGCCTTGGCGGCCTTGGCAGCCTTAGCCTTCGGGGCCTTTGCCTTCGGAGCAGCTTCAGCAGCGACGGCCGGAGCGGAGGTGTCAGCAGGCAGTGAGTCCTTGGCGATCTGGACCAGGGCGGCAAATGCGTTGGCGTCGGAGACGGCCAGTTCTGCCAGCATGCGGCGGTCCACCTCGACCTCAGCGGCCTTCAGGCCCTGGATCAGGCGGTTGTAGGTCAGGCCGTTGGCGCGGGATGCAGCGTTGATTCGCTGGATCCACAGGCGGCGGAAGTCGCCCTTCTTCTTCTTGCGGTCGCCGTAGCTGTACACAAACGAGTGCAGCAGCTGTTCTTTGGCCTTGCGGTACAGGCGTGAACGCTGTCCACGGTAGCCCTTTGCGCGTTCAAGGATAACCCGGCGCTTCTTGTGGGCGTTGACCGCCCTCTTCACACGTGCCACGTGCGTACTCCTTCAGAATTCTGATCCCAAGCGACTACTGCCGGAACAACCGGCTGGCCTGAGAAGCCTTTTTGGTAGTTGACTGTTGCCAGGTGGCGAACAGTCAGAGAACTTGGAACTTAGATGCCGAGCATCTTCCGGATGACCTTGGCGTCGCCCTTGAAGACGATCTTGTCGCCGGCGAGGCGACGGGTCAGCCTGGAGGACTTGTGCTCGAGGTAGTGGCGGCGGTTGGCCTGCTGGCGGCGCAGCTTGCCGCTGCCGGTCAGCTTGAAGCGCTTCTTAGCACCACTGTGGGTCTTCATCTTCGGCATGGGAACCGATCTCCTTACGTATCCGCAGACATGTCTGCAGTCTTTCGTGCAGCCACCCCTGCGGGCGGCGTGCTGGTTGCTTGCTGCGCGAAGGCACTTCGCGCAGCTTTGAACTAGTTGGTCTTCTTGCTGCCCGGCTTGGGAGCGGCCGGCCGTGCTGCAGGCTTGGGCGCTGCGGGCCGTGCTACCGGCTTGGGCGGCGGCGCGGGCACTCCGGCAGGCTTCGGCGCCGCAGGGGCGGCCGCAGCAGGCCTCGGCGCTTCAGGCGCCTTGGCTACAACCGGCTTGCTGACCGCGGGACGCGGTGCTTCTGCAGCCTTGGGGGCTTCGCGTTTCGGCGCTGCCTGCTTCGCTACCTTGGGAGCCTCCTGCTTCGGAGCCTCCTGCTTGGGAGCTTCCTGCTTCGGAGCCTCCTGCTTGGGTGCTTCTGCAGCCGGAGCTTCCTTGGCCGGAGCCTCGGCTTCCTGAGCGGCTTCAACAGGCGCCTCAGGTGCTTCAGACTGTGCCGGAGCTTCGATTTCCGGCTCCGTGGTGATGGCGAAACCTTCCGGAAGGAGGTCAGCCAGCGACTGCGTCAGCGGTGCCTGGTCGTCGCCGGAGACATCGATGCGGCCGCCGCCCGTAGCTTTCGCTTCGTTCTGGGCTTTTGCTTCAGCGCGCTGTGTTGCACGGCGCGCTTCGGCCTTGGCTTCAGCCTTG
The DNA here is from genome assembly GCF_031454875.1 of Arthrobacter oryzae. Taxonomy (GTDB): domain Bacteria; phylum Actinomycetota; class Actinomycetes; order Actinomycetales; family Micrococcaceae; genus Arthrobacter; species Arthrobacter oryzae_D. Next base: position 254,208 of record NZ_JAVDRQ010000008.1, on the reverse strand, counting down.
TTCTTGAGCGGACCCACAACCATGACCATGTTGCGGCCGTCGATGCGGGGGCTGGACTCGACAACACCAACTTCGGCGACGTCGTCGGCGAAGCGCTGGAGCAGGCGGATGCCCATTTCCGGACGCTGCTGCTCGCGGCCGCGGAACTGGATCATGGCCTTGACCTTGTCCCCGGCGCCGAGGAAGCGGAGGGCGTGGCCGCGCTTGGTCTCGTAGTCGTGGGTGTCGATCTTCAGCCGGAATCGGATTTCCTTCAGAACCGTGTTGGTCTGGTTCTTCCGGGCCTCGCGTGCCTTGACGGCGGCTTCGTACTTGTACTTGCCGAAGTCCATCAGCTTGCACACCGGAGGCTTGGCCTGCGGTGCAACTTCAACGAGATCAAGGTCGGACTCGGCAGCCAAACGCAGGGCATCCTCAATACGGACGATTCCTACCTGTTCGCCTGCAGGGCCGACCAGCCGCACCTCGGGGACGCGGATACGCTCATTGATTCTTGGCTCGCTAATGTTAGAACTCCTGTGGTTGAGGTGAGTATTCCACCGGCAAATAGAGAAGGCCCCCAATTGCCGGAGCAATCGAAGGCCTCGAAGGTCGGATGTACCGCGCCTCCGGGGAGGCTGTACGCGCTCCACCCGGCTGACGCCGCAGTGGAATGCCCGACCAGGTACCCGGCAACCTTGCTTCCGCTGGAAATTGCTTCCAGGGAAATCGGCTGACGCGGGTGGGAGAGAACTCCGCTTGCAAACTGAAAATCAATTCTACAGAAGAACCCCGAATGCTGCACATTGGCAGCCACGAGTTTCACATAGCAAAATAACGACATTCAGTCGGTCTGTGACAAGCTTACCAGTATGAGCACTTCAGACAGTAATTCACACGTTTTCGAGCCCTCCACCGGCGAGGCAAGCGGCCGGGAACAGGTGTCGCAGCAGATCCGCGATATCTCCGAGGTCCCCGCCATCGAGGTCATCACCACAGCCGCTGTGCACCTCATGAGCGCCTCGGCCGTTAAGCTCGGCCTGGCCGCAGAGGACAACGCCGAAGAGCTTAAGGACTTGGACGAGGCCCGCAAGCTGATCACGGCGCTGGCCGGACTGGTGACCGCTGCCGCGCCGGAGATCGGTTCCCAGCACGCCGGTCCGTTGCGCGATGGGCTCCGCTCCCTGCAGCTGGCCTTCCGGGAAGAGTCGATTATTCCGGACGCTCCGGGCAAGGGGCCGGGCGAAAAATACACTGGGCCGGTTAACTAGCCGGTTCACAGGCAAGCAGCACGCGACGGCGGGCGGACCAGGCAAGGGTCCGCCCGCCGTCGTCGTTTGACGCCCCTTTCAAAGTCCGCTTCAGGCTGCCACTCCCCGGCGACGGCGCTGGTGCTGTAGTACCAGGCCCAGGAGGCACAGAACGACGCCGGCGGTTCCCACCGAAACAAATCCGGCGGAGGGACCGATCCCGTCGATAAACACGCCGGCAAGCGGAGCACCCAGCGCGACTCCGGCGGTGAGCGCCGACCCGTACCAGCCCATGGCCTCCCCGCGGCGCCCCTCCTCCACGAGTTCCGCCACCTTTTCCGAGGCAGAGGAAAGGACCGGCGCGCACAGCAGCCCCGGCAGCAGCGAAAGCAGGCAAAGCGTCAGGGTGTCCTGGGCGAAACCCATCGGAATGGTCAGGGCGGCCATGCCGAGCAACAGGAGGATCGGGGAAACCGGCCGGTGCATGGCGCCGTAGAGGATCCCGCCGACAACGGAGGCCGCACACCAGAAGACAAAGACGAGGCCGATCTCCGACTGGCGCCCGCCGGTCTCCAATGCGGCCACAATGCCCACATCCGTGCCGCTGAGCACCATCCCGGCGCCCGCAGCCACCGCAAAGACCGCAGCTACCGCTGCGGTGAACCAGGCAAAGTTGTGGGCCACCTTGTCACGCAGGCCCGAACGCCGACGTCCGGCGGCCGCCGGCGCGAGTTCCGCTGCAGCTTCCTGCAGATGCGCCGGAGCTGCCGCAACCACAGCTACCTCGGCGCCTTCCCGCTGGTCGGCTTCGTAGTCCCCATCGGGCTCTGCACTGCGGGTGGGAGGGTTGAACCACATCAGGAAGAGTCCGGCCACTGACGTGGAGACACCCACCACAGTGAGTCCGATGACCGAGTAGCCGGTGGTGGCAACAATGGCGCCGGCCGCGGGGCCGATCATAAAGACCAGCTCCGTGGTGATCGCGTCCAAGGCGAATGCCGTGCGCCGCTGATCGCCGTTTACCAGCACACCAAGGGACTGGCGCACCACGCTGAAGATGGGCAGGGTGAGCAGTCCACCGACGAATACCAAAGCCAGCAGCCATTCGTACGGAACGTGCGGCACAACGGACCAGATAACGGCCTCGGAGATCACGGAGGGAATCAGGGCCCTGCGAAGGCCCGCGGTGTCAACCCGGCGGCCGCGCCAAGGCGCGCCGACGGCGATGCCGATGGTCATGACGGCAGCCGCTGCACCGGCGGCGGCATATCCCTCACCGAGGGTGAGGACGATGTGCAGCGTCAGCAGCACGCCCGCTGCCGAGTGCGGTATGCGGGCTATCATTCCCACGATCAGCAGCCGCCGCACGGGCTTGATGGCCAGGAGCTCTTTGTAGAGAGCGAAATTCACGGGTTACGTCCTTTATCCTGCCTGCGGCAAGGCCGGGATCTGTCCCCCTTGCCGCCGGCTACTCTGCTGCGCGCTGCAACTTTACCTCGATCGAGTCAACGCGCTCGGCGAACACCGCATTCCGGGACCACTCAGCGTTCAGGCCTGCCACGATTGACTGGACACCGGCCGCGTCCAGGCCGTCTTCCAGATACAGCACCACCCTGAGTTCCGGGCCAGGGCCGCCTCCGGGGACTACGGCTCCGCTTGCGGTGGCCGAGGCCACCCCGCCGCCCGGCTGGAGTTCAACACGCCTTACCGGAGGATAAGCCGCCGATGCCTCCCCCATGGCCTGGGCAAGCTCCGGATCCGCGTAGGACGGCAGCCATTCACGCTGCTGCGCGAGGGCCCAGACAGCAGGCCGGCGGACAACGAACGTGTACTCCGAGCCGGGGTCCAGGACCAGGAGTTCCGCGCCTTCAGCCACGGCGGACAGTGCCGCCCTGGCGGCATACACTGCCACCGGGCGGGCTTCCGGATGCCACGATGCCAACGCCGCAGCCGATGTGAACACCGGCATCGCCGTCCGCCCGTCCGGGGCCTTGAGTGTCACAAGCGCCATGTCCGCCTGCTTGTCCCCGTGCAGGGTGTCCCCGTGCTGCCCGTCACTGTGCGGCTTTGCCACGGCTTCGCCTTCTTCGGCTAGCTGGGCAACGATGGGAACGAACACCCGGGCCGCGGCCAGCGATGCGACCACGGCCGCCTCGTCGCCTGCAGCCGAACGGAGTGCCGCAACAGCGGCGAGGTAACCGGCGTCGGCCGCGCCGTCGTCGTCCTCGAAGTTGTGGATCTTCGCGTCATCACCGGCGAGGCTGCGGCCTGCCCAGGGTTGCCCGGCTGAGTCCGTGGCACCGCCGGATCCGGCAAGCGCGGCGGCAATGTGGCCCGGCAGCTGCCGGGATGCGTGCGGCAATGAAGGCTGCTCATCCAAAGGTTGCCGGTCCGAAGGTCGCTGATCCATGGTGGCTGCTGCCGGCCTAGCGGCGGCCTGCTACGTCCAGCGCTTCCGGCAGCGTAAAGGCTCCGGCGTACAGCGCCTTGCCGACGATCGCGCCTTCCACGCCCAGGGGAACGAGGGAGCGCAGGACCTTGAGGTCTTCCAGGCTGGAGATGCCGCCGGAGGCCACAACCGGCTTACCGGTCTTCTCCACCATCTGGCGGAGAAGTTCCACGTTGGGGCCCTGAAGCGTGCCGTCCTTGGTGACGTCGGTAACCACGTAGCGTGTGCAGCCGGCTTCTTCCAGCCGCGCCAGCACGTCCCACAGGTCGCCGCCTTCCTTGGTCCAGCCGCGGCCCGCCAGGGTGGTTCCGCGCACGTCGAGGCCGACGGCGATCCTGTCGCCAAAGCGGTCGATGGCGCGGGCCGTCCACTCGGGGTTTTCCAGGGCGGCAGTGCCCAGGTTCACGCGGGCAACGCCCAGGTCCAAGGCCTTTTCGAGCGACTCGTCATCGCGCAGGCCGCCGGAGAGCTCCACCTTGATGTCCAGCCGGCCCACTACTTCGCGGAGCAGCTCGGCGTTCGAGCCGCGGCCAAAGGCTGCGTCAAGGTCCACCAGATGCACCCATTCGGCACCCTGTTCCTGCCAGTTCAGCGCAGCTTCCAGCGGAGTGCCGTAGCTCGTTTCGCTGCCGGCTTCGCCCTGGACGAGGCGGACGGCCTGGCCGTTCACGACGTCGACGGCGGGCAGCAGTTCCAGTACGGGCAGCGGCGTTTCGGTGGTCATCTTCGGGTCCTCAGGTTGTAGTGAAGCTGCGATGGATCGGGAGGTGCCGGCCGGGCTAGTTCGCCGGCAGGGTAAGCAGGGAGGCGGCCAGCAGCGCCATTCCGGCCAGTACGTAGAAAACGATCTGGGTCCAGAGCGGTTTATGCTGCTGGCGGAAGGACAGGGCCCCGCCGACCAGGATGCCGGCGAGGGCCATCAGGACAATCGACCACATCTAGGCGGCCGGTCCCGTAGCGGCAGGGGTTGTCGGCGCGTCTGTTTGTGGAACGTCGCCCTTGCCGCGGCGCAGGCCGTTGACCCAGTTGCGAAGCAGCCGGGCACCGGCGTCGCCGGATTTTTCGGGGTGGAACTGGGTGGCGCACAACGGTCCGTTCTCCACGGCGGCGATGAACGGTGCGCCGTGCTCGGACCACGTGACGAGCGGCGCTGCCATGCGCGGCTGGATGACATCGAAGTCCCATTCCTGCACACCGTAGGAGTGCACGAAGTAGAACCGTTCGTTTTCGACGCCGTCGAAGAGCCTGGACCCTTCCGGAACCTTCACGGTGTTCCAGCCCATGTGGGGAACCACTTCGGCAGGCAGCAGCTCCACCTTGCCGGGCCACTCCCCCATGCCTTCGGCTTCAGTCCCGTGCTCCACGCCGGCCTCGAACAGCACCTGGAGGCCTACGCAGATGCCAAGCACGGGGCGGCCGCCGGCGACGCGTCGGCCGATCATCCGGATGGCGTCCACAGCTTTGAGTTCGCGCATGACCGTTTCGAAGGCTCCCACGCCGGGGACCAGGAGTCCGTCAGCATTCAGGACATCCTCCGGCTTGGCGCTGAGGATGACTTCAGCGCCCGCGCGCTCGAGGGCACGGACGGCCGAGCGGACGTTGCCGGAACCGTAGTCCAGTACGGTAACGGTGGGTTTACCTTCCGGAGACGCGGGCTTCGCGGTCGCCGCAGGATCCACGATCGCCCCGCCCTGAAGGATCGGGCCGGTCACAGCGCGCCCTTGGTGGAGGGGATGCCTTCAACGCGGGGATCCGGTTCCACTGCTGCGCGCAGCGCACGCGCGAAGGCCTTGAACTGAGCCTCCACAATGTGGTGCGGGTCCCGGCCAGCAATAACGTTCATGTGCAGGCAGATCCCGGCGTGCAGGGTGATCGCTTCGAAGACGTGGCGGGTCAGGGAACCCGTGAAGTGTCCGCCGATCAGGTGGTATTCCTGGCCTGCGGGCTCGCCGCCGTGCACAAGGTACGGGCGCCCGGAAACGTCAACCACAGCGTGCGCCAGGGCTTCATCGAGCGGAACAGTGGCCTCGCCGAACCGGCGGATCCCGGCCTTGTTGCCCAGGGCCGTCCGCAGCACCTCACCAAACGTGATGGCTACGTCCTCCACGGTGTGGTGGACGTCGATGTGGATGTCACCGGTCGCCTTGACCGTCATGTCGATGAGCGAGTGCTTGCACAGGGCTGTCAGCATGTGGTCGTAGAACGGAACCGAGGTGCTGATGTCCGAGACGCCCGTGCCGTCAAGGTTGATCTCGACCAGCACGGACGATTCGCTCGTGGCACGCTCCATGCGTGCGGTCCGGGCCTCGGCAGCAATGGATCCGGTGGTGCTCATGTGTTGTGTCCTTTGGATGAAGGAGAAGTACTCTCCGGGGTGCCGGGTGGTGAGGACCGGGCTCCCCGGAGACGTGGGGTCTGGTTCCAGTTTAGGCCGGGACGCTGGGCTGTCCGGTCAGGATCAATTCGAGCGCTTCCAGGAACGCTGTGGTTTCCGTCTCAGTGCCGGCCGTGACGCGCAGGTGGCCGGGGATCCCCACATCGCGGATCAGGACCCCGGCGTCCAGCAGCCCCTGCCAGACTTCGTGCGGGTTCTCCAGGCCACCGAAGAAGACGTAGTTGGAATCGGACGCGGCGGGCTTCAGGCCCATCCGCGTCAGCTCCGTGACAATCCGGTCGCGCTGCCGTTTGATGTCCTCGACGTCGGCCATGAGGGCCTCGCGGTGGGTCAGCGCGGCCAGGGCGGTGGCCTGGGTGATGGCGGACAGGTGGTACGGCAGCCGGACCAGACGCAGTGCATCAGTAACTTCGGGGGCGGCTGCCATGTAGCCCAGCCGCGCTCCGGCAAGGGCAAAGGCCTTGCTCATGGTGCGGGACACGATCAGGCGTTCACGGCCGGGAAGGAGGGTGAGTGCGCTCGGCGTGCCGTCGTGGGCGAATTCGTGGTAGGCCTCGTCAACGATCACCACGGTCTGGCTGGCTTCTCCGGCGGCATAGACAGCCTCGACCACGTCCAGCCCCAGGCCGGTGCCGGTGGGATTGTTGGGTGAGCACAGGAAGACGACATTAGGCTGAAGTTCCTTGACCTGCCGCGCCGCCGATTCGGCGCTGAGGCCGTAGTCGTCGGCCCGCTGGCCAACGATGTATCCGGTGTCCGTCCCGCTCGCCAGGAGGGGGTACATGGAGTACGTGGGAGGGAAGCCCAGGGCGGTGCGTCCCGGCCCACCGAATGCCTGCAGAATCTGCTGAAGCACTTCGTTGGATCCGTTGGCCGCCCAGATGTTCTCGGCTGCCAGGCCGTGGCCAAGGTATTCTGCGAGGCGCTCACGGAGTTCGGTGAACTCACGGTCCGGATAGCGGTTGAGTCCCGCAGCTGCGGCGGTCACGGCCTGGGAAATGGCCGCGAGGACATCCGCTGGAACGCCATGGGTGTTTTCGTTGACGTTGAGCAGGATGGGAACGTCCAGCTGCGGCGCTCCATAGGGGGTGAGGCCCCGCAGGTTGGTCCGGAGGGGAAGTCGATTCAGGCGCTCTAGCTGGTCAGTCACTTCAACAGTTTAAGTGAGGGTGGCCGGGCCACTGAAACTGTGACGCCTCCAGGCCGCCCGCCCGGGCCCAGACGGGGTTTGCCTTACTTCGAGGGTACAAAGATCTGCTGGCCCGGCATGACCTTGCCACCGTCGAGGTTGTTGAGCTGGACAATGTCGGCCACCACATCCCGGGGATCACGCTGCGGCGCCACGGCCCCTGCAATTCCCCACAGGGACTCCCCCGGCTGGACCGTGACCGACACCGTGGGCGTCAGCGACAGCTCGGACACGGAATCTGCCGCCTTGGCCGGCGAGTTCAGGAAGCCGGCCAGTGAAATGAGCACCACGGCCAGCAGGACGAGTGGGAGCCCCACCAGCACGATGCGGCCCCTGCGGGTCAGGCGGAGCGGCGGCTGGGAGGCCTTGGCCGTTCCGGCGGGACGGTCCTCCCACCGGAAGCCCTGCATCCCTGAGCCTTGGTCTACCCGGCCGCTGGAACGCTGTTCCTTCGAACGCTGATGAGCCGAACCCTGAATAGCGCTTGTTGCTGACATGAACTGAGCCCTCCTGGACCTGACTGTGCCGCCCGGCATGTTCCCGAATGCCATCCGCACGTCTCCCGCTCTTTCGAACATAAGACCGAATGGGGCTTTCGACTTTCGACTAGAACACATATTCGAACTTTGCTGGTTCTGTTCTAGCACTTATTAACGAACATTGTCGAGACTCACTAGAACAAATGTTTGAAAAACGTGTGAGGCTGGCCTACGTTTGAGCTACAGAACAACCACTTCTGCAGTTGATCAGCAGGGTCTGACATTTTTCAGGCCGGAAGTTCCCGGCAGCTGCAGCCACGGAGGCCGGGTGGAACGGAAAGGCGTTGGCGAACATGGCAGCACAAGCCACCGGCGGCAGGGCTACCCAGCGGAGCCAGCAGTCACCAGCGAAGCCCAAGGGCCTCACGGTGCGGCAGAAGAAGATTCTGGAAACCATCCAGCGGTCCGTCAACGACAACGGCTATCCGCCGTCAATGCGTGAAATCGGCGATACCGTGGGCCTGGCCAGCCTCTCCAGCGTCACGCACCAGCTCTCACAGCTCGAGAAGCTCGGCTACCTCCGGCGTGACCCCAAGCGTCCGCGGGCCATGGAAGTGCTTATGCCCCTGACCCTGGACGAGGGAGCCGCCAAGATTTCCGGCGTGGAGAAGCCTGCCCGGCTGCGCACCATTGGCGGGTTGGCTGTTTCCGAGCTGGCCACGGCAACGGATACGGCCATGGTTCCCCTGGTGGGCCGGATCGCGGCAGGCGGCCCCATCCTGGCCGACCAGGTGGTTGAGGACGTCATGCCGCTGCCCCGGCAGCTCGTCGGTCACGGCGAACTTTTTATGCTGAAGGTATCCGGCGACTCCATGATTGACGCTGCAATCTGCGACGGAGACTGGGTTGTGGTCCGCCGGCAGAGCGACGCCGCCAACGGCGACATCGTGGCCGCCCTCCTGGATGACGAGGCCACGGTCAAGACGTTCCGCCAGCGTGACGGCCACACCTGGCTGCTGCCGCAGAACACGCAGTATGAGCCCATCCTTGGCGATCACGCCAACATCATGGGCAAGGTCGTTTCTGTTCTCCGCTCGCTGTAGCCGGCGGCCGCGATAACGCGGCCGCTCCAGCGTCGGCCGGCAGCCCGGTCGGCTGGCAGCCCGGCATGGCCCAGGCGCGGCCTACGCGGGGGCATTCCTACGCGGGAGCCTTCGCCAGCCGGCTCAGCGCCGCAACCGCGATCGCGGGATCGGTGGTCGGCCAGAACGGCGGCAGGGCGGCCCGGAGGAAGCCGCCGTAGCGTTCGGTGGACAGCCGGGAATCAAGGACAGCCACAACGCCTTTGTCCCCCGTGGAGCGGATCAGCCGGCCTGCCCCCTGGGCCAGCCGGATGGCTGCATGTGTGGCCGACACCGACATAAAACCGTTGCCGCCCGCCTGGGCCACTGCACGGGAGCGTGCCGTCATCAGGGGATCGTCGGGCCGCGGGAACGGAATCCGGTCGATGACCACCAGCCTGCATGAACCGCCCGGAACATCGACGCCCTGCCACAGGGACATCGTGCCGAACAGGCACGTGTCCGGTTCGTCGGCAAACTGCCGGACCAGGGCGGTCATGGTTGATTCGCCTTGGCAGAGGATGCTGACATCCAGGCGCGGCCGCATGGCCTCGGCTGCGTCCTCGGCGGCGCGCCGGGACGAAAAGAGGCACAGTGCCCCGCCGCCGGAGGCCCGGATAAGTTTCTCGAGCTCGTCCAGCGCTTCGGGTGACGTCCCGCGGCCCGGCTTCGGCAGGTGGCTGGCCACGTAGAGGATGCCCTGTTTTGGGTAGTCGAACGGGGAACCAACGTCCACGCCGGTCCAGCTGGGCGCCCTGGCCCCTACCAGGCCCAGCCCTCCCGCGGCCGGTTCGAAGGCGGATCCGATGGCGAGCGTGGCCGACGTGAGGACCACGGTATGGCCGGCAAATAGCCCGTCGCGCAGCTTCCCGGCCACACTCAGGGGGGCGATGTTGATCAGGGCCGGCGCGGCGTCGTCCGGCTGCGAGTAGCCCTGCTGCGGGTCAAAGGTGCTTGCCCGCGAGAACCAGACCACCTCGCGGTTTTCCCGGGCGGCAATCAGGCGCTCACACAGCTCAAGGATGACCATGAGGCGGGACCGCGCCAGCTGCCGCCCCCCGTCGGCGGTGTTGGAGCTGTCCCCTTTCGAGTCGGAAAGAGCGGCGCGGCAAGCTTCCCGCAGCTGGTCCACACAGTCGAGCTGTTCGTCGTTGAGGCCGTTGGGCAGGAGTCCGGAGGGAACGCCGGCGATGGCCAGCTCGAGGTTGGCGGCCGCGTTGTTGAGCGCGTCCACGGTGATGCCGGTGTTCTTGCGGGCACCCGACGCGGCAGCGTGGACCATGGCCACGGACAGCTGGCCGGAGACCGCCCCCGTTACCCTGTCCTGCAGCTCGTGGGCCTCGTCAACCACCACCACATCGTACTCAGGCAGCACGGCGAGGCCTTCGAAGGCACTGACGGCCAGCATGGCGTGGTTGGTGACCACAACGTCGGCATCGGCCGCGTTCTGCCGGGCCAGTTCGCTGAAGCACTCGGCAGCCATGGGGCATTTCTGCGCTCCAAGGCATTCCATCGATGTCACGGACACCTGCCGCCAGGCACGGTCCGTCACACCGGGCATCAGCTCGTCGCGGTCCCCCGAAGCCGTCTTCTCGGCCCACTCGCGGAGCCGGACCACTTCCTTACCCAGCTGCGACGCAGGGCCGCCCAACGACGCGGCAAAGTGCGGGACGCTGGTGTCCTCTCCCAGCGAGAAGAGCTGTCCCTCCGACGGCTCCTCGGACGGGAACCCGCCGTCGAGCTTGTGCCGGCAAACGTAGTTGGACCTGCCCTTGACCAGTGCCACCTTCACGGGACGGTCAAGGGCCGGAGTGATGGTTTCCAGCAGTCTCGGCAGGTCCCTGCCCACGATCTGCGTCTGCAGGGCCAGGGTGGCCGTGGAGACGAGGGTGGGTTTGTCGCTGACCAGTGAATGGGCAATCAACGGAATGAGGTACGCCAGGGACTTGCCGGTGCCCGTCCCGGCCTGGACCAGCAGGTGGTCGCCGCTGTCGATAGCGCGCGCCACCTGCCGGGCCATCTCGTGCTGGCCGCTGCGGCTCTGCCCGCCCATACCGGAAACTGCCCGGTCGAGCAGCTCGATGACGAACTGCTCGCCGGCAGTGCCGCTGGTTTCTCCAGCCCCGGGATCAGACATTGCTGATGAAGGATTCCAGTTCAGAGGCGAGCCCCTCGCGCACCATGACGAGGGCACGGGTGCCCGCTTCCTCGTGCTCAAGGCGAAGGATCTCGGCGTCCGCTTCGTGAAGCTTACTGATCAGGTCCCCGCGGTGGTAGGGAATTAGCAGTTCCATCTTGACGCTTGGCCGCGGGATGGACTCGCTGATTGCTTTCAGGAGCTCGGCGATGCCCTGGCCCGTCCGCGCGGACACCACCACATGGCGTGGTTCGCGCTGCTTCAGACGTTCCACCACGAACGGATCCGCGGCATCAGCCTTGTTCAGCACGATGATTTCCGGGACCTTGCGCGCGTCCACTTCGCTGAACACGGAACGGACCGCGGCGATCTGGCCTTCCGGATCCGGATGCGAAACATCCACCACGTGCAGGATGAGGTCCGCATCCGCCACTTCCTCCAGGGTGGAGCGGAAGGCTTCCACCAGCTGGGTGGGAAGGGAACGGACGAATCCCACGGTGTCGGCCAGGGTGTAGCCGAGGCCGTCGGCAGTTTCCGCCTTACGGACGGTTGGATCGAGTGTCGCAAACAGGGCGTTCTCCACCAGGACACCGGCGTCGGTCAGCCGGTTGAGGAGGGAGGATTTTCCGGCGTTCGTGTACCCCGCGATGGCAACAGACGGCACGGAATTACGACGGCGGTTGGCCCGCTTCGTTTCCCGCGCCGGCTTCATGGCCGCGATTTCACGCCGCAACTTGGCCATCCGCGTGCGGATCCTGCGCCGGTCCAGTTCGATCTTTGTTTCACCGGGGCCACGTGAGCCCATACCGGCACCGGCGCCGCCCACCTGGCCACCGGCCTGGCGGGACATTGATTCGCCCCAGCCGCGCAGGCGCGGAAGCAGGTACTCAAGCTGAGCCAGCTCCACTTGCGCCTTGCCTTCGCGGCTCTTGGCGTGCTGGGCGAAGATGTCCAGGATCAGGGCCGTTCGGTCGATGACCTTGACCTTCACGATGTCTTCAAGGCCGCGCCGCTGTGAGGGTGCCAGCTCGGCATCCACCACCACGGTGTCGGCGCCCGTGGACATCACGATGTCCTTGAGTTCCAGGGCCTTGCCGGCCCCCAGGAAGGTACCGGGATCGGGCTTGGCCCGGCGCTGGACGAGGCCGTCGAGGACTTCCGAGCCGGCGGTTTCGGCCAGCGCTGCGAGTTCACGCAGTGAGTTCTCGGCATCCGCCAGGGTTCCCTCGGACCAGAGACCGGCCAGGACCACGCGTTCGAGGCGCAGCTGCCGGTATTCAACCTCAGTGACGTCTTCGAGTTCGGTGGACAGGCCTGCCGTGCGTCGCAGGGCCCGGCGTTCTTCAAGGTCCTGCTGGTCCCCGTCGAAAATGCTGTGTTCGCTGTCCTGGCGGGAAATCGCCTGGGCCGAACCCAACACTCCGCGTGAATCCTCCGCGGCGGATGTGGCGGAGCGGGCAGGGACATCCTTGGACAGAATCCGGTCGATGACAGCCTGGATTTCCTCAGGACTCATGTCCTGGGAGGCTGAATCTGATCCGGTGTTGGGCTGGTTGGTCATGTTCTCCTTTGAAGATTCGACACCTTCAGAATAATGCTGATTACTTGTCTGCGGGGCGGTATTCGCGCTGGGCTGACGGCTGTTGGTCATTCGGGCTCCTGGATGCCGGCGGCTGCGGGGCAGCGGGCGGCGGTGTGGACGATGTGGCGCAGGCGGCGGCCTGGTTGGCAGGATGCCGCTGCGAAGGATGCTCTGGCGTCAGTGACACCGGAAGATTCAGCGGACGGTCTTCCGCACGGAAGGTGTCCCCACGGGGGACTGTTCACGGGCGGGCGCCGTCCGGATGACAGGATTCGGCTGGCAAGCTTGGGATGACATGGTTCAAATGATCAGCATTGCTGGACTCCAAGTAGTACGGGCAGCACGTCCGGCCGGACAATCACGGCAGGACGGCGCACTGAGCGGAAGGTGATTACCTGCGTCGCTGCGGGACGGGCCAGGGCCCGCGCCGGCTACTCAAAGATCAAGAACATGGATTAAAGATTAGCAGACCGGATTCCTCATCCCGTTCCCCCGCGTTTCCCATCCGCGCCCGGGACAACTAATCTGGCGAGTTATGGAGTCTGCACACTATTTCAGCGCCCAGCCCGCCGGGCCGTTCACCCGCAAGCCGCTAACCGTGGAGCTTGCCGGTGAAACCCGCAAGCTGCAGACTTCCAGCGGCATTTTCAGCCCGGACGGGATCGACAAGGGTACGGCCGTCCTGCTGGCCGAAGCGCCGGCTCCGTCACCGCAGGGCAACCTGCTGGACATCGGCTGCGGCTGGGGTCCTATCGCCCTGACCTTGGCCCTCCGGGCCCCGCACGCGCACGTCTATGCCGTGGATGTGAATGAGCGCTGCGTCGCACTCACCAACGAAAACGCCGGTCTGCTGGGACTGAAGAACGTCACCGCAAGCCTGCCTGATGATGTCGATCCCGGTCTCCGGTTCGACACGATCTGGTCCAATCCCCCCATCCGGATAGGCAAGGACGAACTTCACTCCCTGCTGCTCCTGTGGCTGCCGCGGCTGGCCCCGGGCGGCTCCGCCTGGCTGGTGGTCCAAAAGAACCTTGGTTCGGATTCGCTGCAGCGCTGGCTGGGCGCGGAACTGGACAGCAGCTTCACGGTGACTCGGGAGAGCACCTCGAAGTCGTTCAGGATCCTTCGGGTCAGGAAAGCGTCCCACTAGCCACGATTACGGCCGGACCGCTGAGTTCCACATGCTCGTGGCCTTCCGGCCCCGGAAAGAACTTAACGCCGACGACGCCGCCGGGTACGTTTACGTTCCAGGCATCCGGAGCGCCTTGGCCCGCCCAGTGACGGATGGCAACGGCCGCGGCGCAGGCACCGGTGCCGCAGGACTGCGTCTCCCCCACTCCGCGTTCGTGGACGCGCATGGTGACTGTCCCCACGCCGTCGTGCACCAAAGGTTCGGACGGGACGACGAACTCGACATTGGTGCCGTTGGCCGGCTTCGGGTCAACGTGCGGGGCCTTGAAGAGCTGCGTTGCCTCAAGTTCGCTGAGCTCTGCCAGGGCCACTACGGTGTGCGGGTTCCCCATGCTGACGGACAGCGCCGGCCGCGGCACTTCCAGGCCGTCGGCCGTCACGAGCGAGTCCATGGCCCGCGCAGTGGCCTCTCCCGGGAAAATGAACTCCCAGGGCCCCATGTCCACGGCGTAGCCGTTCTCGGTCCGCACGACCGTTTTGACGCCGCCTCGCGTGCCGATGGTCAGGGCATCGCCGGCGTCCAGCCGTACCAGGCCTTCGGCGATGAGGAAGTGAACGAAGACCCGCACGCCGTTGCCGCACATTTCCGAGAGGGAGCCGTCGCCGTTGCGGTAGTCCATGAACCACTCGGCGTCGGGGTGCACCGCCTGCAGTTCGCGGCCTTCCGGAAGATAGCGTGAGGGCACAGCGCGGATCAGCCCGTCGCCGCCTATTCCGCGGTGGCGGTCACAGAGCTCCGCGACCTGCTCGGGCGCAATGGGCCACGTTCCCGTGGGGTCAGCAACAAGCACGAAATCATTGCCGGTGCCGTGGCCCTTGGAGAAGGCCAGGCCGCTCAGCCCCTGGAGGGTGCGGTCAGGGGCGGGTGCAAGTGTTTCGTCCATGGTTCAAGATTACCGTTACGGGAGGACTGGCCCGAAAACGGTACGCCGGCGCAGGAAGTGTTCCGGGCCGGGATGTGCGGCGGCTCAGCGGCAGACAGCTGCGGCTTTGTCCACCAGGTCCGGGTCCTGCCAGTCGAGCCAGGTGATGCGGGGATCGGCCCTGAACCAGGTGAGCTGCCGACGGGCGAACTTGCGTGTGGCCGCGATGGTGTCTTCAGTGGCCTGCCCGGCGTCCCATTCACCGTCGAGTACTTTGAGGAACTGGGAATAGCCCAGTGCACGGGACGCAGTTTTGCCGTCCCTCAGCCCTGCCGCGTCCAGCCGCTGCACTTCGGCCTGAAGCCCGTTGGCTACCATGCTGTGAACGCGGCGGGCCAGCCTGTCCTTCAGGAGCTCCCGGTCCACCTCGAGCCCGATCTGGACCGCCGGCTGGAAGTACTCCCGGTCCGGCATGAAGGAGCTGAACGGGCGCCCCGTCAGCTCGAAGACCTCCAAGGCGCGGACCACCCTGCGGGCGTCTCCCAGCCGGGCGGCGGATATCGGGTCGACGGCTTCCAGCCTGACGCGCAGCGAAGCCAGCCCCGCGGCGTCTGCCTCGGCTTCGAGGCGGTGCCTGATGTCAGGATCGGTGCCGGGAAACTCGAGCACGTCCAACGCAGCGCGGACGTACAAGCCGGATCCGCCGACGAGGATGGCCCGCTTGCCCCGGTGATGGATATCGGCGATGGCCGCGCGCGCCTCCCGCTGGAAGTCGGACACGCTGGCTTCCTGGGTGACGTCGAGGGTGTCCAGAAGGTGGTGCCGGACTCCCCTGCGCTCTTCCGCCGTGACCTTGGCTGTGCCGATGTCCATGCCCCGGTAGAACTGCATGGCGTCCGCATTGATGACTTCGCCGTCCAGTTCCAGCGCCAGTGCCACGGCGAGGTCCGATTTCCCGGAGCCGGTGGGGCCGACCACGGCAATAACAGGGGGTTGTCCGGCATCGGCTGCGCGCGACCCGGCCGGGGGCACACGTCCTTCCTGGCCGTTCGCTGCGGGGCTGGCCATCGCCTAGCTGCGGCGGACGGGGAGCGCCGGCATGCCAAGGGACACGCCGGTCTTGCCGCCGCTGGCACCGGAGCCACTGCCGGGCGCTGGGGCTCCGCAGGAGTCCGCCTGGGACCTGTCCCAGGCGTCACCGGCACGCGACCGGCGCAGAGCGTAATCTGCGGCCGATGCAGGATCGGCCACCAGGTGGAAGGCCGCGGCTTCGGTGATGGTGACGGTCACGAGGTCTCCGGGGCGGGGCCTTTCCGCACCTTCCGGAATCGAGAAATGCACCAGCCGCTGGTCTTGCGACCGGCCGGACAGGCGGTGTGTTTCCTCCGCCTTGCGGCCGGACTGTGCCGTGACCATCACCTCGACCCGGCGACCGAGCTGACGGGCGTTTTCCTCGGCTGCTATCCGGTCCTGCAGGGCGGTGAGGCGCTCAAAGCGCTCCTGGACCACTGCCTTGGGGAGCTGCTCGGGGAGGTCGGCTGCGGGGGTGCCGGGGCGCTTCGAGTACTGGAACGTGAATGCAGTGGCAAAGCGCGACTTTTCGACGACGTCCAGGGTGGCTTGGAA
Organism: Arthrobacter oryzae; assembly: GCF_031454875.1. Taxonomy (GTDB): domain Bacteria; phylum Actinomycetota; class Actinomycetes; order Actinomycetales; family Micrococcaceae; genus Arthrobacter; species Arthrobacter oryzae_D. Next base: position 237,947 of record NZ_JAVDRQ010000008.1, on the reverse strand, counting down.
GTCCTCCTCGGTTTCACCGGGGAATCCGACGATGATGTCGGTCGAGATGGCGGCATGCGGGATGCGTTCCCGGACCTTGTCCAGGATGCCCAGGAACTTGGTGGAGCGGTACGACCGCTTCATGTCCTTGAGTACCTTGTCCGAGCCCGATTGCAGGGGCATGTGGAGCTGTGGCATAACGTTCGGGGTTTCGGCCATGGCGTCGATAACGTCGTCCGTGAACGCGGCAGGGTGCGGGCTGGTGAACCGGACCCGCTCCAGCCCTTCGATTTCACCGCAGGCACGCAGGAGCTTGGAGAATGCCTGGCGGTCGCCGAATTCCACGCCGTAGGAGTTCACGTTCTGCCCCAGGAGCGTCACTTCGATGGCGCCGTCATCCACAAGTGCCTGGATCTCAGCGAGGATGTCGCCCGGGCGGCGGTCCTTTTCCTTGCCGCGGAGGGCAGGGACGATGCAGAAGGTGCACGTGTTGTTGCAGCCCACCGAGATCGACACCCAGCCCGAATACACGGAGTCCCGCTTGGTGGGGAGGATGGAGGGAAAAACGTCGAGTGATTCCAAGATCTCGAGCTGCGCTTCATTGTTGTGCCGGGCGCGGTCGAGCAGTGCGGGAAGGGCTCCGACGTTGTGGGTGCCGAAGACGGCGTCAACCCACGGGGCCTTCTTCAGGATGGTTTCGCGGTCCTTCTGGGCGAGGCATCCGCCGACCGCGATCTGCATCCCCGGGTTGGCAGCCTTGACCGGGGCCAGCATTCCGAGGTTGCCGTAGAGCTTGTTGTCGGCGTTCTCGCGGACAGCGCAGGTGTTGAACACCACGACGTCGGCGTGCTCACCGGTTGCCGGGACATACCCGGCTCCCTCGAGCATCCCGGCCATTCGCTCGGAATCATGCACGTTCATTTGGCAGCCAAAAGTGCGCACCTGGTATGTGCGCGACGGAGCCGCTGCGGGGGCTCCGTCGGTGCTGGCGGTAGTGCTGCTGCCGGACGCTGGGGAGGGAATGGTCAAACTCACCTGTTAAGGGTACCGGTTCATAGGAATTCTGTTTCCGCCTGCCCACCGACTGCGGCGTCCAGGACCTCCCCCACGATCCGGAAGGCCTGCGACGGCTGGTATCCCTTGCGGGCCAGCATTGATGCCAGCCGGCGCGTGACTTTGTCCCGCTCGGCGCGGTCCGTGAGGTCCGCAGTGCCTTTGAGCTTGCGATGGACGAGCTCACGGGCGGCGGATTCCTCCGCTTCGTCGCTGAGCTGCTCCAAGGCCCGGGCCGCAATGTCAGACTCGATGCCCTTGTCCGCGAGCTCGCGCCGTAATGCGCCCTTGGCGAGCTTCCGGGTCTGGGACCTGCTCCGGACCCACATGTCCGCAAACTCGGCGTCATCCACCAGCCGGACTTCTTCGAACCTGTCCAGCACGGCCTCGGCCACGTCCTCCGGAACGTTGCGTTCCGCGAGCTTGCGGGCCAGCTGCAGCCTGCTTTTCGGCGAGGCGGTGAGCTGCCGCAGCACAATGGCCCGCGCCACGGAGGCCGGATCCGGCTCAGCATCCTGTTCAGCCTGCGGCTCCGGCGCGAACCCGCTCCCGGCCGGAAAGGCCACCTCATCCCCGGCGTCGCCGAAAGCTGCCGGGCCAGAATTCCGGGATCGGAATCCTGGCCCGCTCCGCCGGTTTCCCCTAGAAACCGTCAACGGCCTTGAGCTTCGGAGACGCTTCCTTTTCAGCCTCGGCGGGCTTGACGCCGACGCCGAGCTTCTCCTTGATGAGGCGCTCCAGCTCTGCGGCGAGCTCCGGGTTGTCGCGCAGGAAGCGTCGCGAGTTCTCCATGCCCTGGCCCAGCTGGTCACCGTCGTAGGTGAACCAGGAACCGGACTTCTTGATCAGGCCGTGCTCCACGCCCATGTCGATGATGCCGCCCTCGCGGGAGATGCCCTGGCCGTAGATGATGTCGAATTCGGCGATCTTGAAGGGCGGAGCCATCTTGTTTTTGACGATTTTCGCCTTGGTGCGGTTGCCCACCGAGTCAGCGCCTTCCTTCAGCGTCTGGATCCGGCGGACGTCAATGCGGATGGAGGCGTAGAACTTCAGGGCTTTACCACCGGTGGTGGTCTCGGGCGAGCCGAAGAAGACGCCGATCTTCTCACGCAGCTGGTTGATGAAGATCGCGGTGGTCTTGGTCTGGCTCAGGCGTCCGGTGATCTTACGGAGCGCCTGGCTCATCAGGCGGGCCTGCAGGCCGACGTGGCTGTCGCCCATGTCGCCTTCGATTTCCGCACGGGGCACAAGGGCGGCCACGGAGTCGATGACGATGACGTCGAGGGACCCCGAGCCGATCAGCATGTCCATGATTTCCAGGGCCTGCTCACCCGTGTCCGGCTGGGAGACCAGCAGAGCGTCGGTATCGACGCCCAGCTTGGCTGCGTATTCCGGGTCCAGGGCGTGCTCGGCGTCAATGAAGGCCGCGATGCCTCCCTGCCGCTGGGCGTTCGCCACGGCGTGCAGCGCAACGGTGGTCTTACCCGACGATTCCGGTCCGTAGATTTCGACGACACGGCCGCGCGGCAGGCCGCCAATTCCCAGGGCGACATCCAAGGCAATGGAGCCGGTGGGGATTACCTCAATGGGAGCTCGTACTTCGTCGCCCAGCCGCATGACGGAGCCTTTGCCGAACTGCTTGTCGATCTGGGCAAGCGCTGCATCGAGCGCCTTCTGACGATCCGGGGCTGCCGCCATGGTTCACACCTCTAGTTTTCTCGCTGTGGAGTGGCCTGAGCGGCCCTTATCTGTCATCACCGACGCTAACGGCACCCACCGACATTCTTGCCGGATGACATCGCGTATGTGGAAAACGCTCTGAAAAAAGCATAGCCCTACCCGAACAGATATTCGAACAATCGCCCGGCGTGTCAGGGCGAAGCCGTCGGGCTCAGGGGAGCGGCCATCCAGGCCCAGGGCGCTGCGGATCAGTTGCGGGACGGCTTGATGTCCTTGCCGAGACGCCGTTCCGCCGGGACGTCCTGCACGTCGCACATGGCGAGCCAGACCTGCCGCGGAGGAACGCCGGCTGCCAGCGCCTGATCGGCCGTCCGGCCGCCGACCCCGGCCAGCACCAGCGAACTGCTGAGGACACGGGAGTAGCCTGCCCCGAACTCGTCGTCCATTAGCCGCCAAAAGTCGCTGATTCTCACCGATAAAGTCTCTCACGCCCGGGGCCAATAGAATGGTTGCCATGAGCAACCCAGCCGTGGAACCCGATGCTTCAGGGACCACCGAAAACAGCGTCGACGCGGCCCTGCGCACCGTGGAACACCAGATCAGCCTCTTCTGGCGCCGTGGCCGCGCCTTGTCCCAACAGCTGTCGCGGGAAGTGCACCCGGACATGGAACCGGCTGCCTACGGCCTCCTCACCGTCATCCGCCGGGAGGGTCCCATCAGGCTCACGGAACTGGCGTCATGCATCGGCGTCGGCAAGCCGTCGGTCAGCCGGCAGATCGCATTCCTTGAGAGCATCGGCCTGGTATCCAAGGAAGCGGATCCCCTCGACGGCCGCGCCCAGACCATCCAGTTGACGCCCAAGGGCGAGGAGAAGATGCACCAGGTCCAGGACGCCCGGCGGGAGGTCTTCCGTGAGCGCCTGGGCGAATGGCCGGTGGAGGAGCTGCAGGCGCTTGCCGGGTACATGGCGAAGCTCAACGCGACGTATGAGCGGGACGGCTTCCCCAAAGACGAAGCGAACCGCCCCGGCCACTAACGCCGGGCCCCTTAATTAAGGGGCTCGACAGCCAAGGCGGCCCCGCACTCGGCCCGTCATTCAACGCCGAAGGGCCTCCGGCTAAGCCGGAGGCCCTTCGTGTGAGTCTGGTGTGACTGAGTCTGAACCGGCGTAGGTCAGCGGGCGCCCGAGAGCAGTCCCTTGGCCAGTTCATCGGACAGTTCAGTATTGAGCTCGCGGTCAAGGTCGCGGCCGTAACGCTGCGAGAATTCCTGCGGAACGGTGTCCGGAACAGCAACGCCCTCAGCGACAGCAACGCGGTCGCTGACTTCGCGGAGCATGCTGGACAGCGGGACGTCCAGGGCCGAGCAGATCGAAGACAGCAGCTCCGAAGAGGCTTCCTTCTGGCCGCGCTCCACTTCACTGAGGTATCCCAGGGAAACCCGGGCACTGTGTGAAACTTCGCGGAGGGTTCGGCCCTGGCGCTGGCGAACATCGCGCAGAACATCACCGATTTCGTGACGAAGTACTACCATCTTGCGCTCCTTCTGTTCGCTCTTAGCCTGATCGGCGAGGCCCACATCCTTCCAGCGGACAACGCCGTTTACGGATACGGGCTGCTTTACCATCTGTATCGCCTTGCTCCCTCGTACGTCAGGTCCGCCCTCATCAGGCAAGACCATAATTATTTACTCATCCTAGGCGCCTCCACGATTCGGAAGCGACACAATGTAACAACTATTAGGAATCAAATTTTGTTCCCGGCAACTTTACGCCGGGTAAGCCTCGGAAGATAGGGCCTCGAGCAGCCGCTCCAAAGCAGCCGCGCATGCCTGGCCGCGGATGTCGGCGCGGTTCCCCTCGAAAACGTAACCGAACGACGTCGTGCCCTTCGCGGTGGCGATGCCGACGAAGACCGTTCCCACGGCTTTCCCGCCGTGCGGTTCCGGTCCGGCGACGCCGGTTGTCGACACTCCGACGTCTGCTCCGCAGACCCTTCGTGCGCCCGCCGCCATCGCTTCCGCGACGGCTCCCTCAACGGATCCGACGGCGTCCAGCAGCTCCTGGGGCACTCCCAGGACGTCCGCCTTCACTGAATTCTGGTAGGACACCACACCGCCCCGGAGCATGCCCGAGGCCCCGGGAGTGTCCGCAAGGACCGCCGTCACCATGCCCGCGGTCAGCGACTCGGCGGTGGCGACTGTCAGGCCGCGTGTGATGGCCCCGGTAACTGCCTGTTCGGCGATGCGGTGCAGATTGCTCACGGCTTTTCTCCTTGGACGCGCTGGCTGGCGGTACGGCGGCCGCTCGCCCGCAGCTTGAGTGCTTCAACAACATACTGGACTCCGGTCCAGACGGTGATGGCCACGGCCGCGAGCATCACCAGGAAGGCGACCACACCCAGCCAGGGCGCCAGCGATGCGAGCGGAATCACATACAGCATGATCGCAACGGTCTGCACAACGGTCTTCAGTTTGCCGCCGCGCGAGGCCGGGATGACGCCGTAGCGGATGACGAAGAACCGGAGTGCCGTGATTCCCCACTCGCGGACCAGGATCAGGATGGTGATCCACCAGGGCAGCTCGCTCAGGACGGACAGCATCACCAGGGCGGAGCCCGTGAGCAGTTTGTCCGCGATGGGATCAGCGATCTTGCCGAAGTTGGTGATGAGTCCCCGGCTGCGGGCGATGTCGCCGTCGAGCTTGTCGGTGTAGATCGCGACGGCGAACGTCAGGACGGCGGCCCAGCGCCAGGCGCCGTTCTGGCTGTCGAGCCCGGGGGCGTCCGCGACGAGGAACCAGACGAAGAACGGCACCAGGACAATCCGCAGCATCGTCAGGATGTTCGGAAGGTTCCAGATCCCGGAGGAGGAGCCTGAGCTGTTGGCTTCAGTGCTAGTCACTCTCCTAGGCTACCGTCCGGTGAGGGACCAGGCGTCCTCGGAACCGTCTTCGTCGTCGCCGGAGTTGCCGTCAGCGCCGTCGTAGTACTCGACTTTCTGGGTCCGGTTGTCCAGGTCCGCCGCCACGAGGTCTTCGGCGTAGCCACCCTGGGCGATGTTCGAGTTGGCGTTGTCGCTCAGCGCCGCCGTCTGGGAATCCGGGGAGGCCGGTGCTTCCTGGCCCTTCATGGCTGCGAGGACCGCCGCCAGGTCATCGGGTTTGACCAGCACGTCGCGGGCCTTGGAGCCCTCCGAAGGACCCACCACTCCCCTGGATTCGAGCAGGTCCATGAGCCGGCCTGCCTTGGCGAAGCCGACCCGCAGCTTGCGTTGCAGCATGGAGGTGGAGCCGAACTGCGTGGTGACCACGAGCTCGGTGGCCTGCAGCAGGACTTCGAGATCGTCCCCGATGTCGTCGTCGATCTGCTTCTTCTGCGCCTCGGGGGCGACGTCGTCGCGGTAGTCGGCCTTCAGCTGGCCCTTGACGTGCTCGACGACCTTGTGGATTTCCGATTCGGTGACCCAGGCGCCCTGCACGCGCATGGCCTTGGAAGCACCCATGGGCAGGAAGAGCGCGTCACCCTGGCCGATCAGCTTCTCCGCCCCGGGCTGGTCCAGGACCACGCGGGAGTCGGTGACCGAGGAGGTGGCGAAGGCCATGCGGGACGGCACGTTGGCCTTGATCAGGCCGGTGACGACGTCGACGGAGGGGCGCTGGGTGGCGAGCACGAGGTGGATGCCGGCGGCACGGGCGAGCTGAGTGATGCGCACGATGGAATCTTCAACGTCCCGCGGGGCAACCATCATCAGGTCAGCGAGCTCGTCCACGATCACCAGAAGGTACGGGTAGGGGCGGATGACGCGCTTGGAGTCCACCGGGGGGTGGACCTTGCCGGCCCGGACCGCCTTGTTGAAGTCATCGATGTGCTTGAACCCGTAGTTGGCGAGGTCGTCGTAGCGGGCATCCATTTCCCGGACAACCCACTGCAGGGCCTCGGCGGCCTTCTTGGGGTTGGTGATGATGGGTGTGATCAGGTGCGGCACACCTTCGTACGCCGTGAGTTCCACGCGCTTGGGGTCCACCATGACCATGCGGACCTCATCCGGGGTGGCACGCATCAGGATGGACGTGATCATGGAGTTCACGAACGACGACTTACCGGCACCGGTGGCACCGGCCACGAGCAGGTGGGGCATCTTTGCCAGGTTGGCCACCACGTAGCCGCCCTCGACGTCCTTGCCGACGCCCATCACCATGGGGTGGTCGGTCCGGCGGGCGTTCTGGCTGCGGAGCACATCGCCGAGGGAGACTGTTTCGCGGTCCGTGTTGGGGATCTCGATGCCGATGGCGGACTTGCCGGGAATCGGGCTCAGGATCCGGACGTCGCTCGAGGCAACGGCGTAGGAGATGTTCTTGGAGAGCGCCGTGACGCGTTCCACCTTGGTGCCCGCGGACAGTTCGATTTCGTAGCGCGTGACTGTGGGCCCGCGGCTGAAGCCGGTGACCTGCGCGTCGACGTTGAACTGGTTCAGCGTGTCCGTGAGGGAGGCCACAATGGCGTCGTTGGCCTCGGTGCGCTCCTTGGGGATTGAGCCGGGTGCCAGGACGTCCGAGGACGGCAGGGTGTAGGTGACGTCGCCGGCAAGCGAGAGCTGCTCGGTGCGTTGCGGGATGGGCGTCGGCAGCGGAGCGGGGGCGACCGGGCGGGAAGGTACCTGCGCGGCCGCGGCAGCAGCTGATGCGCCGGCGGTTCCGGCGGCCGGGTTCAGCGAACCGGCGGCGACCATCCCAGGGGTGACCAGCGGGATGGCTTCCGTGGCGTTCTCACCGTGGAGATCCGGGCCCTTTGTGCCCAGTCCCTGCGCTGCCTTGATCTTTTCGACGGCGATCTCGGCCTGGGTGGGCCGCCGGACGCCGGGCGCCGGCCGGGAACCCTTGCCGCCTGCCTTGGTGCCGGTGGCTGCTTCGTCGTCGTCGATGACGGCATGTTCGAAGGCTTCGTCGCCGACGTAGCCTTCGAGGCCGGGATCGGCCTCCGGGTCCTTGCCGAACAGGCGGCCGCGCTTCTTCTTCTTGGGCGCTGCCTGGGCGGAGTTTTCGTAAAGGTAGCTGCGGTCATGGGCGTCGGCGTCGCCGGATTCCTGCAGATCGATGCCCATGAGGTGCTCGTATGCGTCCCTGATCCGGCGCGGAATAGCCCCGAAAGGTGTGGCGGTGACGATCAGGAGGGACGTGAAGGCAAGCAGTCCGTAAACGGCCACGGGCACGGCCGTGTGCAGCGCGGCCAGCGGCGAGGCGGCCAGGAAACCGAGCATTCCGCCGGCGCGGCGCAGGCCGTCGAAACCGTCCGCCACCGTGGGCTGGCCGCCGATGACATGGGCCAGGCCGCAGCCGGCAAAGGTCATGATCAGGAAGCCGATGCCGATCCTGTTGTTGCCCCGCCCGTCCGCCGGTTGGCGGAACAGCCTGATGGCGCAGGCGAAGAGCATCAGCGGCAGCAGCAGGGACATCCAGCCGAACGTCCCGTTGACGATCGCGAACACGGTGTCGGGGAACCATCCCGTGAAGCCCCACCACGCGAAGGTGGCAACGAACACGCCAAGCGCAAGGTTGAAGAGGGCAGCACCGTCCCGACGTTCTTCCGGCGCGAGGTCGCTGACGTCGTACCCTATCCTGCGCACACCTCCGCCGACGACGTGGCCGATGCCCAGCCATGCGCCTGCGGCCACCCGCACGAGCCACGGCTGGCGGGGTTCGACAGCGGCCATCTGTCGTGTGCGGGCCGTACCTGACGTTCCCCCGGTCCGGCTGGATTTGGACGCAGCGGAGCCGGAGCCCCGGGCCGCAGAGCTGCCTGATTTACCGCTTGAGTTGCCTCTAGGCGCGGAGGAAGTACGTGTCGCCATACTCGCCACGGTACCCGAGGTCGGGCGAAAAACCGCGGATTTCCGGGGCAGCCGGGGACCCATGTTGCGGGCGGAACGGCGGGAACCGGGCGTCTTTGACCCCGGGGGAACCGCCTAAACAGCGGGGCCTCCCCCGCAGGCGGCTGCCGTGGCGGCAACATTTCTGCGGGGAAGGCCCCCTGGTGCAAGTCCGGATCCCTAGGCCTCGAGGACCACCGGGATGATCATGGGCTTGCGGCGAAGCTTGCGGTTGACCCACGTGCCGACAACCCGGCGGACAACCTGCTGGAGCTGGTGCGTGGTGTGGTCCGTGTGGTTGAGCACGGCTTCTTCCAGCGCTGCGTTGATCTTGGGAATGATTTCATCGAAGACTGCATCGTCTTCAGCCACACCGCGGGCGTGGATTTCCGGCCCGGAGACCACCTTGCCCGTGGCGCGGTGGATTACGGTGATGATGGAGATGAAGCCTTCATCGCCGAGCGTCTGGCGGTCCTTCAGGTCCGCTTCCGTGACTTCACCGACGCTGGAGCCGTCAACGTACACGAAGCCCACCTCAACCTGGCCCACGACGTCGGCCTGGTGGTCGCGGAGGTCGATCACTGTGCCGTTGTCAGCCAGCAGGATGCTCTCATCAGGCACTCCCGACTCGAGGGCGATCTTGCCGTTGGCGATGAGGTGCCGCGTCTCGCCGTGGACCGGCATGGCGTTCAGCGGTTCGAGGATGTTGTAGCAGTACAGCAGCTCTCCGGCCGCGGCATGGCCCGAAACGTGGACCTTGGCGTTGCCCTTGTGGATGACGTCAGCGCCGAGCTTCAGCAGGCCGTTGATGATGCGGAACACGGCATTCTCGTTGCCCGGGATCAGGCTGGAGGCCAGGATGACGGTATCGCCCTTGCCCACGACGACGCGGTGGTCCCCGTTGGCCATCCGGGACAACGCAGCCATCGGCTCGCCCTGGGAACCCGTGGACATCAGCACCACGCGGTTGTCCGGCAGGTTGTCGATGTTCTTGATGTCCACCAGGATGCCGTCCGGCACGTCAAGGTAGCCAAGCTTGGCGGCGATGGCCATGTTGCGGACCATGGAGCGGCCCACGAAGGCAACCTTGCGGTTGTGGTTGGCTGCCGCGTCCAGGACCTGCTGCACGCGGTGAACGTGCGAGGAGAAGGAAGCGACGATGATCCGCTTGCTGGCCTGTCCGAAGAGCCGGTCCAGGGTGGGGCCGATTTCCTTCTCGGCCGTGGTGAAACCGGGAACGTCAGCGTTGGTGGAGTCGGACATGAACAGGTCCACGCCTTCTTCGCCCAGCTTGGCGAAGTGGCGGAGGTCCGTGATCCGGCCGTCCAGCGGCAGCTGGTCCATCTTGAAGTCGCCCGTGTGAAGCACGGTGCCGCCGGCGGTGCGGATGAACACCGCGAGGGCATCGGGAATCGAGTGGTTGACCGCAACGAACTCGGTTTCGAAGGGGCCGAAGTGCTCCACCTGGCCCTCGGTCACGGTCAGCGTGTAGGGCTTGATCCGGTGTTCCTGCAGCTTGGCCTCGATCAGGGCGAGGGTGAGCTGGGAGCCGACCAGGGGAATGTCCGCGCGCAGGCGAAGCAGGTACGGCACGGCACCGATGTGGTCCTCGTGGCCGTGGGTCAGGACGACGGCCACAATGTCATCAAGCCGGTTCTCGATGTAGGAGAAATCGGGCAGGATGAGATCGACGCCGGGCTGGGTCTCCTCAGGGAAGAGGACACCGCAGTCGACGATGAGCAGCTTGCCGTCGATTTCGAAGACGGCCATGTTGCGGCCGATCTCCCCCAGGCCGCCGAGCGGCACGATCCGCAGGGTGCCCTGGGGAAGTTTCGGGGGCGTGACAAGGCCTGGAAGGGCGGTTTGGGTCATAGTGCACTACTTTCCGGGTGGAACAGGGGGTCTTTACCGATCAGGAAAAGACCATTCCTGCTTCCGCCAAATCCTCGCGGATGATTGCGATCTCGGCTTCGTCCGGCTCCACGAGGGGCAAACGGACAACCGAGTTGGGCAGGACTCCCTGCCACTTAAGAATCTGCTTGGCCGCAACGGCCCCCTGCACGCGGGTCATCGTGGCCCGGACAACAGGTTCGAGTTCAAAATTAATTTTCCGGGCGGTGCCGAGGTCGTTCGCGTTGACGGCGTCGATCAGCTCGCGGAACCGGCGGGTGGCAACGTGGGTGGTGACGCCCACGAGCCCGACGGCGCCCATCGCCATCCACTGCAGGGTCAGGCCGTCGTCGCCGGAGTAGAAGAGCAGGTCGGTTTCTGCCATGACGCGGGTGGCGGCAGCGAAATCGGCCTTGGCGTCCTTGACTGCGACGATGTTCGGGTGCTCCGCCAGACGGATCATGGTTTCCGGAGCAATCTGGATCGATGAACGGCCGGGGATGTCATAGAGCATCACGGGAACGTCGGTCGAGGAGGCGATGGCCTCGAAGTGGGCGCGCACGCCGGCCTGGCTGGGCTTGTTGTAGTACGGCGTGACGATCAGGAGGCCGTCGACGCCAACCTCGGCTGCCCGCCGGGAAAGGTGCACGGAGTGTGCGGTGTCGTTGGTTCCGGTGCCGGCGATGATCGCGGCACGGCCGCCGACAGCTTCCTTCACCGCACGGAACATCCCCACGTTCTCCTCGTCGGTGAGGGTGGAGGTTTCGCCGGTGGTTCCGGTGACGACCAGGCCGTCGCAGCCGTCGTCGACAAGCTTTACGGCCAGTTCCGCCGCCTGCTGGTAGTCCACTTTGCCGTCCTCAGTGAACGGCGTGACCATTGCGGTCAGGAGGGTGCCAAAAGCAGGGATATTCGCGGAAGTGTCAGCCATAAGAAAAACGTTACCCTGTCCCCGCCTTGTTAGGACAATGGCGGCGGCGTGATGATCGTCAAATTCGGCCCTTCAGGCGTCACTTTTCAGGGGTCTGACGCCGTTCCTGCCGGAGGCGTACCGCAGTATCGGCTGACGGCATCCTCACGGAGGGACTCCGCCCACGAGGCGAGCCGCTGGGCGGCCCGGACATAGTGGAAAAGCTCCGTGGGCGTGAGGGCATCCAGGTCACACTCAGCAAGCCTGCGCGCCAACTCCGCCCCCGGCGGCTGCGCCGACAGTGCCACACCTTCCTTGCCCCACTGGACGTCCTCGGCCGGGTCGCCGGCCACTAACTGGCGAAAAAGATAGTCCACCACGCCAGGGCTCATCGCTTTGAGCAGACCCGTTGGTGTCCGGCGCCCCGATCCGTCGCGTTCCGGCGTTCCGCGTGCCGGCGTTCCGCGTGCCGGCAAGCTGTGTTCCGGCAAGCGGCGCTCCGGCGTTCTGCGTTCTGGTGCGTTGTTCATGAAGCGATCCTATTCGAACATATATTCGAATACAAGGCTTGCCGGAAGGATATAACGGCGCCCGGATATGAGACGATCGGCTCATGACCTCCCGTGGCACTGCTTCACCCTCACGGACAGCCAAAGGCACCACCAAGTCGACACGGCTCACCGGAATCGACGCGGCCCGTGGGCTGGCGCTGCTCGGCATGATGGCCACCCACCTGCTTCCCACGTTCGAAGCCGACGCCCAGCTGACGCCCACGTGGATCGGACTCACCTTCTCGGGGCGGGCGGCGGCGTTGTTTGCCGTGCTGGCCGGGATCGGGCTGGCTCTTTCCACCGGAAAGCAGCGTCCGCCGGAAGGCCAGGAACTGAGTGGCGCCCGCCGCGGCATCGCCCTTCGCGCCCTGGTGATCGCCGTCGTCGGGCTCTTCCTCGGCGGGCTGGAAGTTAACGTCGCGGTGATTTTGGTGCACTATGCCGTGCTGTTCCTGTGCGTCCTGCCGTTCATCGGCCTCAGCCTCAAGCCGCTCTGCGCACTGGCGGCGGGCTGGGTGATCGGTTCGCCGGTGCTCGCGTATTTGCTGCGTCCGTGGCTCATGGCCGCTTCCCCGCCCCTGCAGCTGGGCCACAACCCCAACTGGGACGACCTTGCCACGCCCGGACGCCTGCTCGGGGACCTCTTCCTGACCGGCTACTACCCCGTCCTGCAGTGGCTAAGCTACCTGCTGATCGGGCTGGTGATCGGCCGTCTGGCGCTGACGAAGCTGCCCGTACAGGTCATGCTGCTGGCCGGAGGAGCCGTGGTGGCGGTGCTGGCCAAATGGCTGGGCGTGCTAACGATGAACGAATGGGGCGGCAAGGAGGCGCTGCAGGCGCAGCTGGCTGACCCCCGCTATCCGTTAGACAGCCTGCTGCAGGTGAACCTGGCCGGGGTCGAACAATCCGGCTCCTGGTGGTGGCTGGCCGGGAGCGCACCGCATTCGGGCACAACACTGGACCTGCTCCACACATCAGCGGTGGCCGCCGCCGTGGTGGGCGCCTGCCTGCTCCTGGGGCGCCTGGGTGAATGGCTCGACCTGGACCTGCTGCTGCCGCTGCGTGGTGCCGGCGCGATGACGCTCAGCCTGTACACGGCGCATGTGTGCCTGGTGGCCGCCATGTACCTGCAGCCGATCCCCGCCGGCTGGACCGAGGAAGGCGTGTATGCCGCCCAGGCCCTGACCGCAGTGCTTATCGGAGGTTCATTTGCGGCACTCAACTGGCGTGGTCCGCTGGAATGGGTGGCCCACGCTGCCAGCGAGGTTGGCAGGTACCAGCGGGCGGGTGTCCGCTAGGCCGTGCCGCCGCCCTCGCGGAACAGCTTCAGGGCATCTCGCATGGATGCCCGGGCGCGCTTGCGGTCGCCCGCGGCGTCGTAAGCGCAGCTGAGCCGGAACCACGAGCGCCAGTCCTCCGGCGCTTCCTCGGCTTCGGTCCGGTACTTCTCAAACTCGGCGTCTGCGGATTCCCGCACAATCCTTCCGGCGGGTGTGCGCTGCAGGTTATCAACCGGCAGGCCGCCCTCAGCCTCGAGGACCTTTGCCATCTGTTCCGTCCTTGCTCCGAACAGCAGTTCGCGGATCAGCGCCCAGGCGCCGATGAGGGGCAGGATCAGATAGGCGGCACCGATGGCCTTGGCCACAGGGTTGGGGTCGGCGAGCAGCAGCACGGACCGCTGGAAGGACACCACCAAGTAGAAAACCAGCAGGAGCGTAACCGCGCCGACCCAGATCTTGGTGCGGTTCTTCTTCAGGCCGGCGAGGAAATTGCCCACGGCCGTCAGACTCCGAGATCCAGGTAGCCGTCCAGGCCCACGGTCAGACCGGGGTGGCCGGCGATGTTCCGCACTCCCAGCAGAACGCCCGGCATGAAGGACGCCCGGTCGAAGGAGTCGTGCCGCAGTGTCAGCTGCTCCCCCGGCCCGCCGAGGAGGACTTCCTGGTGCGCCACGAGGCCTCGGAGCCGCACGCTGTGGACACGGATGCCGTCCACCTCGCAGCCCCGGGCGCCGGCGAGTTCGGTGCTGGTGGCGTCCGGGCTGGCAGCGATGCCGGCGTCGGCACGCTCGGCGGCGATCAGCTGCGCGGTGCGGACTGCGGTGCCCGAGGGAGCGTCAACCTTGTCCGGGTGGTGCAGCTCGATGACCTCCACCGATTCGAAATACTTGGACGCCTTGGCGGCAAAAGCCGACGCGAGCACGGAGCCCAGCGCGAAGTTGGGCGCGATGAGGACGCCGACGCCGGCATTCCGGCCAAGCAGTTCCTCAAGGTCCTTGAGCCGGGCGGCATCCCAGCCGGTGGTGCCGACGACGGCGTGCATGCCGTGTTCTACGGCGAAGCGGACGTTCGCTTCGGTGCTTTCGGGGACGGTCAGGTCCACCACCACACGGGCCCCGGCGTTAACCAGCTCATCCAGGGAATCGCCCCGTCCGAGGGCCGCTACGAGCTTCATGTCGGCGGCCGCTTCAACGGCTTTCACGGCCTCGGCGCCCATGCGCCCGTTCGCGCCCAGGACGGCGACGGCAAGTTGTTCGGTCATGGACTTAACCCTACCGTCGTGCCGCCAGCCCGGATGAACCGGGCCGGCAGGTTACCGCCCGCCGGTCAGGCTCCGGGCGCTACTGTCTGTCAGGCGGCGCCGGCCTTCCGTCAGCCTCCGGCGCCGACCCATTCGACGGTTCCGTCACTGAAGAACTGTTCCTTCCAGATGGGCACCTGTTCCTTGATCCGGTCAACGAGCTCAGAGCACACTTCGAAGGCCTGGCCGCGGTGCGAGGCGGAAACCGCGCACACCAGGGCCGGGTCGCCGATTTCCAGCATGCCCACCCGGTGCGCGGCCCAGATGCGCACCGGCTCGCGGCCGCCGGAGGCGGCTTCCACAGAGGCGGCATCGGCTGTGGCACCGTCAGCGTGGCCGGAGTGTTCGGCCACCAGTTGCGCCACGACGTCGGCCATCACCTGATGGGCCGTGGGATGCGCACTGTAACTTAGCCGCTCCACCGGCTTCCCGCCGTCGTGGTTCCGCACCACGCCGCTGAAGCTGACCACGGCGCCCGCCGTGTCAGACTCCACGGCGGCAATCGCCTGCGCCACGGAGATGGGCTCCGCGCTCAGGACCGCATTCACAACCTCGAATCCGGATTCCGCAGCTGCTGCCGTACGGGTCCGGATGTCCTTTTCAGTGCCCATGATCTCCCTCCAACTGGTCGCACAGGTGACCGATCACCGGATCCAGCACACTCAGGCCGTCCATGACGCCCTTGGGCGACCCGGGTAGATTGACAATAAACGTCCGCCCGGCTGCCCCGGCGTGTCCGCGGCTCAGCATGGCCATGGGCGTCTTGGCCAGTCCGGCCTGCCTGATTCCTTCCATGATCCCCGGGATTTCGCGGTCCAGCAGGGGAACCGTCATTTCGGGAGTGAGGTCATCGGGGCTGAGCCCGGTTCCGCCGCTGGTGATGATCACGGCGGGCTGCTGCGTCAGCAGGGCGCGGAGGGCGGCTCCCACCGGTTCGCCGTCCGGTACCACCATGGCCGGGAACGGCTCGAACCCGTGCTCGGTCAGCCAGTCGATGATCACCGGGCCGGTTTCGTCGCGGTAGATGCCCGCCGCTGCCCGGTTGGAGGCAATCACGACGCCGGCCTTCCGGCCGGTGGCCTCTCCGTGGCGGTGTGGTTCGGGCTGCTGTCCAAAGCTGCTCATGCTGTCCAGTCCCCGCTCTTGCCGCCGCTTTTGGCAAGCACCCTGATGTCGGTCAGCACGGCGTGCTTGTCGACTGCCTTGATCATGTCGTACACGCTGAGGGCGGCCACCGATGCTGCCGTGAGCGCCTCCATTTCGACGCCGGTGACGCCGCGGGTCTTGACGGTTGCCAGCACTGCGACGGCATCCTGGCCCAGTTCGAAGTCGACGGTGACCTTGGAGATGGGCAGCGGATGGCACAACGGGATCAGCTCCGGCGTCTTTTTGGCCGCCATGATCCCGGCCACGCGGGCAACCGCCAGGGCGTCGCCCTTCGGCAGGTCGCCCGTGCCAAGGAGTGCAAGCACCTCGGCGGTGGTGCGGACCGTAGCGGTGGCGGTGGCCTCCCGGGTGGTCTCGGCCTTGCCGGAAACATCAACCATCTGCGCTGTTCCGTCCCGGCGCAAATGCGTCAGGCCGGCAGCGTTGTCTTCATTGTTCACAGCGTCCATACTTCCACTTCTGCGCCTGCGGCGAGCGCAGAAGTCCCTACCGGGACATGGATCAGGGCATTCGAACCCGCCAGGGCATGAACCAGATGCGAGCCCGCGCCGCCTTCCAGCCGGACGGTGCCGTCGGGAAGGAGGGTGCCGCGCCGGACCTGGTGTTTCCTTGCCGGTGAATCCAACGCGTCCGCAAGCCTCGCCCGAACGGCCTGGCGGCGTGCCGGGGCCCCCAGCAAGGCGCTAAGGACGGGGCGGAGGAACATCTCGAAGGAAACCAGGCAGCTGACCGGGTTACCCGGGAATCCCACGAAGGGCACGCCGTCGAACTTTCCGATGCCCTGCGGGCCGCCGGGCTGCATGGCAACATGCAGGAATTCCACATCCTGTTCCGTGGTGGCCTGCCGGACCACTTCATAGGCGCCCTTGCTGACACCTCCCGTGGTGACGATCAGGTCCACCCCCGGGAGGTGCTTCCGCAGCAGGGCAGTCAGCTCCGCCGGATTGTCTGTTGAGATCGCGGTCCGCAGGACATCCATTCCTGACTGGCGCATCGCGGCTTCCAGGAGTGTGCCGTTGGCGTCATAGATCTTGCCCGGTTCCAGCGGCTTCCCGGGCTCCACCACTTCGTCTCCCGTAGTGGCAAGGAGCACCGTCAGCTTCCGGTGCACCGTAACCCGGGTGATGCCGAGCGCTGCCAGGAGCCCCAGCTGGCCCGGGCCCAGGAAGGTGCCGCCGGCGAGCGCCAGCTCCCCTGACCGGACATCGCTGCCGGCGGCGCGGACGTAGGTGCCGGCTTCCATTTCCGGAAGCCGGACTGTAGCAGGACTGCCGGGACGGGGAAAGGAGTCGGGAACGGCCCTCTCGATGGGTACGACGGCGTCGGCTCCGGGAGGAATCATGGCTCCGGTCATGATCGGGGCGGCCGTGCCCGGTGCAAGCGGCGAGGCGACGGCACCGGCCGGGATGGGATCAACCACCGTGAGTTCGAGTCCGCCGTCGGGAAGGTCCGTGCTGCGGACGGCAAAGCCGTCCATCTGGGAGTTGGCGAAGGGCGGCAGGTCCACAGGAGCGGTAATGTCCGCCGCCAGCCCGCGCCCCAGCGCCTCCAGAAGAGGCAGCTCCTCGGTCCGGTCGGCGCCGTTGAGGTCTGCCAGCAACTGCCGCACAGCCTCGCGGTGGGCCTCCACAGTGCGGGCATGGCCACCGCCGGAACCGCTGCTGTGGACTGTGCTGTGGCTGGCGCCGGTGCTGCCGCCGGTGACGTGCCTGTTGTCGGTGCGGTGCATGCGTTCCTTACCTCGGTCCGGGCGTGTCGGGAGTATCCGGCGCTGGGCTTTGCGGCGCTCCGGGCTGTGTCCCACCAGGCTTGCGGCCTGCTACGGCGACACTTCAACTCTAATGGTGTGGAATCCCGTAGCGCCGTCCGGTGCAACCTGTGACCGCTCTTCGATCTGGGGCACGCCCTTCAAATCCGTGGCGCGGACCTGGATTTCATACTGCCCCGGCGTCAGGGACAGCGGACGCTGCCACTGGTACCAGGTGTCCCGCGAGATGCCGGGAGCAAGATCCGCCGCCTGCCAGGCGCCGCGGTTGACGCGCAGTTCAACCTTGCTGATTCCGGTGTATTGCGCCCACGCAACGCCGCCGAACATCACAGTTCCGGCTCGGACCGGGCGGCCGGCTCGCGGAACGTCGATGCGGGACGACGTTTTGATGGGCCCGCGCTCACTCCAGCCTCGAGGCGTCCAGTAGCCGACGTCGTCCGCGAACCGGGTCACTTTCAGCTCAGTGAGCCATTTAGTGGCCGAGACGTAGCCGTACAGCCCGGGCACGACGAGCCGCACGGGGAAACCGTGCTCCAGCGGCAGCGGCTCACCGTTCATGCCCACGGCAATCAGGGCGTCCCTGTCGTCAGTGAGAACCTCCAGCGGAGTGCCGGCGGTCCACCCGTCCTTGCTGCGGGACAGCACCATGTCGGCACCGCCCGTGGGCCCGGCCATGGCCAGCAGTTCGCGGACCGGCCAGCCCAGCCACAGTGCATTGCCGATGAGATCCCCGCCCACTTCGTTGGAGACGCAGGCGATGGTCACGTGGCGTTCGATCATCGGTTTTGCGAGCAGCGTGGCGAAATCCAGTTCAATTTCCCGTTCCACGAGGCCGGTAACCCTGAGGATCCAGGTGTCCGGATCCACCGCAGGAACAGTAAGGGCGGTGTCGATCCGGTAGAAGTCCGGGTTGGGCGTCACCAGCGGGTCCATGCCGTCCAGCCTCAGCTCAGCACCGGCCGGAACCGGCGGGGCCGGGGAAGCAGCCGACGGCAGGGCAAGCTTGCTCCGGATTTCACTGACACCGGCGGCCGCTCCACGCAACCAGACAGCGAGCACCCCGCCAACAGTCGCGACGACGGCTCCACCGCCCAGCGCCTGGAGGAACCGGCGCCGGTCGGGACCCGCGACTGGTGAGGGCGGCGCGGGCTGTTCCCGCGCTGTTGCCGGCGCGGGCTGTTCCCGCGCCGGCGCCGTCGTCCAGTCCCGGAGGCGCGACATCAGCCACCGAAGGACCGCAATTCCTGTTCCGGCGGCCAGCAGGGGAAGCGCAATGGCATTGCCGGTCACCTGGGCCCGGCCGAGGACAGCCGCGAGACCCACCAAGCCAAAGACGGCGATGACGGCGAACCCGGCGAACCGGCGCCGCCCTTCCAGGACGCCCGCCAGCGCCGCCAGTGCGGCAATGGCGAGTGCCATCCCGAGCAGCAGGGCCAGCTTGTCGGCGGTGCCAAACACTGCGACGGCCCAGTCCTTGACGGCGGGCGGAACAGCGTCAATGACCGCACCGCCCACACCCGTCATGGGCGAAAGTGCCGGGCTCACGAGGGCAGCGACGAGTTCGCCGGCCACCACTCCCGCGGCCACGGCCACGAGGCCTGCTGCGGCCGCCCAACGGCCGGGAACAGGAGCGGAGCCGGCAGCTCCGGCGTCGGCACCGACGGACGCCCTTCCTTGCAGGTCAAAGCCCACGTGGCACCTCCACTACCGTGTCCTTGGTGTTGCGTGCACTCCTGTGCGGTGCATCCGCCGGGCTCGCCGGGTCCTGCGCCGGGAGCCGGAGGGTGAACCGGCAGCCGCCATCGACATTCCCCACCGTCACGCTGCCGTCATGGGCGCGGATGATTCCGGCCACCATGCTGAGCCCGATCCCGGCGCCGGTGTAGCCTGCAGGCTCGGAGTCCGTTCCTGTCGCCGAGTCCTGTCCCGGTTCCGGCCTGTTCAGGTTGACACCGCCGGACCGGCTGCGGGAAGGGTTCTTCTGCCATCCGGTATCGAAAAGGTGCCCCATGTCTTCAGGGGCGATTCCGCCGCAGCCGTCCGTCACGGAAACCACCGATTCCGTTCCTTCCCTGCCGACTTCCACGGTCACGGCAGAGCCGGGCTTGCTGTAGAGGATGGCGTTCAGCACGACGTTGCGGACTGCGCGGCCCAGCGAGGGGCCGTCCGCCAGGGCGAGGCACTCGCGGGCGCCGCCGCCGTCGAGCGTGATCTGCCGGCGGGCGGCGAGCGGCGCGAGGTCGGCGATGGCGTCGCTGGCGAGGTCGTATAAGTCCAGCGGCTCGGCTTTGAGCCGCAGGGTACCCGCCTGGATCTTTGAGAGCTCCAGGAGGTCGTTGACCATTACCGCCATCTGGTCCGTCTGGCTGATGATCTTGCGATAGTAGCTGCCGACGTCGGCGGCCATACCGTCCTCTAGGGCTTCGGCCATCGCCCGCATACTGGCCAGCGGCGTACGGAGGTCGTGGGAGATCCAGCTGACGAGTTCCCGGCGGGCACCTTCGACCGCTGCTTCCCGCTCCCGGGATTCGGCCAGCATGCTGCTGCTGCGTTCCAGTTCGTCCGCGAGTTCGGATAGCTCAGAGCTCATGAGCGGTGAGGGCAGGCCGGGGTTTTCGCCGCGCCCGATGCTCCGTGCCGCAGCTGCGAGCAGCTTTGCGTTGCGCGAGACCCGCGCCCCGAGGACCAGGGAGATGGCCAGCGCAACGGCGGACGCGATGGCCAGGACGTACCACATGACCTCGAGATCCCGGGCCGAGATGAACATGGCATTGAAGGCACTGACCATCCCCGCGGTCAGGACAGCCACCGTGGAAAGCACCACCACGCAGATCTGCACGGCAATGGACGTCCTTCGGAGGGGCCTGAGAAGGAGCAGCGAGACGGTTCCGATGATGACGGCCCAGAGCAGCGCCCAGGCAACGATGGCGAGGAGCTCAGAGGTTTGCACCGGATGCTCCGTCCGGGGTGTCCAGCCTGTAGCCCACGCCCCACACCGTCTTGAGGAGGGCCGGCCGGGTGGGATCAGCCTCGATCTTTTCGCGCAGCCGGCGGACGTGGACGGTGACCGTGGACAGGTCCCCGAAGTCCCAGCCCCACACGGCCTTGATCAGTTCCTCCCGGCTGAACACCTGGTTGGGGCGGCGCAGCAGGAAGGCCAGCAAATCGAACTCCCGGATGGTCAGGGAAAGCGGAGTCCCGTGGTGCGTCACGGTCCGGGCTGCCGGGTTGAGGTCGAAGCCCGCTACTTCCACCGCAGGTTCGGGGCTGAATTCCTGGAGGCTGCGGCGAAGTACCGAGCGGACCCGGAGCACCAATTCGCGGGGCGAAAAGGGTTTGGTGATGTAGTCGTCCGCGCCGACCTCCAGCCCCAGGATCCTGTCGTCCTCGGTCCCCAGCGCCGTCAGCATGATGACGGGCACACTCATCGTCTGGCGAAGCCTGCGGCACACTTCCACACCGTCCAGGCCGGGCAGCATGCGGTCCAGCAGGACGAGGTCGGGGTGCCGCTCGGCGGCCAGCCGCAGGGCCGTGAATCCGTCCGCCGCCAGGTCCACCTGAAAGCCCGCCTGCAACAGGTAGTCGCGGACCACACCGGCGATGGTCTGTTCGTCTTCGACGAGGAGTATCCGCCGGTTTCCAACCGCGGCCTGGGCCGGGGCGGGCTGGGACTTGTTCACACCTCCAGCATAGGTTCGGGGCCGGGGCCCGGCACGCGTTCGCCGCCCCCTGCGGCGATCCGTAGGCATTCCGTAAGATCCGCCGATGTCACAGGCGTGATGGATGCCCCCAAGGTGGCGTAGCCTGAATTTATGAGTGTTCAGCTTGGTATGCCGCAGCCCCGGGAGGGGGCCGGTTCCAGTCCGGGAGTATCCCCATTGTCGCTGCCGTCGCGCCCCGAGGGCATGGCTGCCGGCCTGGTGGACCGTTACGGACGCCGTGCCACGGACATGAGGCTGTCCCTGACGGACAAGTGCAACCTGCGCTGTACCTACTGCATGCCGGCAGAAGGCCTTGAATGGCTGGCCAAGCAGGCCGTGATGTCCGCCGAGGAGATCGTCCGGATTGTTCGGATCGGCGTTGACATGCTGGGGGTGCGCGAACTGCGCCTCACCGGCGGTGAACCCCTGGTCCGGGCCGACCTTCTGGACATTATTTCCGCCCTGCGCCAGGCGCACCCTGAGCTGCCGATTTCCATGACCACGAACGCCGTGGGCCTGGACAGGAAGGCGGCCGGGCTCAAGGCGGCCGGGCTCTCCCGGATCAACGTTTCCCTGGATTCCCTGCACGAAGAGACGTTCACCAAGCTGACCCGCCGCCCGTTCCTGGACAAGGTGCTGGCCGGTGTGGACGCCGCCTGGGCAGCGGGCCTCGGTCCCGTGAAACTTAACGCCGTCCTGATGCGCGGAATCAACGACGCCGAGTCCCCCTCCCTGCTGGCGTGGGCGCTGGACCGCGGCTATGAACTCCGCTTCATCGAGCAGATGCCGCTCGACGCCGACCACGGCTGGACCCGCCGGAATATGATCACCGCGGCAGAAATCCGGGAGCTGCTCTCCGTCGACTACGTGCTGAGCGCCGATCCGAGGGACCGCGACGGCGCCCCGGCGGAACGCTTCGAAGTACGACGCCGGGCCCCGGGTTCCGCCGCGGCCGCCGGTCCTGTACTGGGAACCGTGGGCATCATCGCTTCCGTCACCGAGCCGTTCTGCTCGGACTGCCGCCGTACGCGGATCACGGCGGAGGGCAAGATCATGAGTTGCCTGTTCTCACGCGAAGAAGTGGACCTCCTGGGGCTGCTGCGCGAGGGCGCCACGGACCAGCAGCTCGCCGAACGCTGGCAGGACGCCATGTGGATCAAGCCCAAGGCACACGGCATGGACCACGTCGGTCTGGATGCTCCGGACTTCGTCCAGCCGGACCGCAGCATGAGCGCCATCGGAGGCTGAATACTTGAACGTACGTTACTTCGCTGCCGCACGCGCCGCAGCAGGAGTGGAAGAAGAACGCTTTGAGCTCCCCGCCGGATCCACGGTGGAGACCCTGTTGGGCGCGGTGCTCGACGTCGAACGGCCGGCTCCGCCTGCCGGTACGCCTCCGCTTGCGCGGCTGCTCTCACGAAGCAGTTTCCTGCTGAACGAAGTAGCCGTCCGCGACCGGTCGGTGGTCCTGGGGCCGGACGACGTGGTGGACGTGCTGCCGCCGTTTGCCGGCGGCTAGGCAGTTTTCGCTTCGACTGTGCAGTACGCCCGGCTGTGCAGTTTCCCTCGGGGAGGCTTCTGGCGGACCCCCACTTCACGCCCGCGGCGCGCCTGTCTGGGGCCTGGTTTCCGTCCCGAGAGCCAGGGCCAGCAAGGCGTTCCTGCTCCGGACCCCGCTAGCGGCGAAAACAGCCTTGAACTGATCCTGCACCGTGTAATGGCTGATGCCCAGGTCAGCCGCCATCGCCGCAGTGCCCAGTCCTCCGGCGGCCAGGTCAAGCAGGCTGCGTTGTCTCGGCGTCAGGCCGAAGCACCGGGCGAAAACCTCCAGCCTGTCGGCCGCAGGACATTCCTGGATCGTCACCGCCAGCGGCGCTTCGCCGTCTTTCCCCGCCTCCATCCGGAACGACCTGAGCACAGCCCACCGGCCATAGCCGATCGGCACCCGGGCCGAGGCCTCATGGGAATCAACTCCGGCCTCTCGGGCCAGCAGCTGCGCGGCCACGTTGAACACCTCGGCCGGGACGGATTCGTAGGGGCGGGGTCCGGGCTGCAGCAGGCTGATCCAGTCAGCGGCGGATGCGCTTCGGCCGGTTATTCCGAGCCCTGCGTCGAGCGTAAGCACTGCCTGTCCGGGCAGGCCGCACTGCGGAGGGCCGTCCCCACCTCCCGGCTCCCGTGCGGCGTGCCGCAGCCGGGCGTCCCGCCTCATTTGTTCTGCGCGGCTGCGCCGCAAGCCAGCAGCAATGACAGGTGCCGCCGTCGCCAAGTACGCGGCTTCCGCGTCAGTGAAAAGTCCCCCGTCACCGCACCGCCACAGGTCCAGCCAGCCCCAGCAGCCGTACTTGTCGCCAAACACGGTGGAAAGGACGTCCGTCACGTCGTACCGGCGGAGGATGCCGTCCCACAGCGGGCTCAGGGCGGGGATACCGCCGGTTGCCGCCTGGAGTGTGACGGCATGCGTGGTGCTGCCCAGGAGCGATGTCCAGCGGCCGGCCTCAGTCAGGTACTTCAACCTGATCAGGGCGGGCAGTTCCTCGGGGCAGGGAATTCTGGCCATGGGCGACATACCGGTGCAGGTCTGGGGATCGGCCAGGGGCCACGCAAACCAACTGAACGGGACAACGCCGCCCAGCTCGGCCAGCACTGCCGCGCGCAGCTCATGATCCTCCATGAATACGCCGCACAGCTGACTGATCCGTTCAAGGCTCCGGCTCAGCGCCCAACGCGTTGTCATGGAACCCGGGTTGTGGTCATGGAAACAGTATGGCCCGGCTCGCCGCCGAATGGGCGTCCACCTGATGCCGCCCAGAATTCTGGGATATACCGCCAACACTGGCAGGCCTACCGTTTGGTATGGGTCCCCACTCGGACCCTGGAAGGAAAGGATTGCAATGTACACGCTTCAGATCGAGCACGGAATCAAGGACTTCGGGATGTGGAAGGCAGCCTTCGACCGGGATCCGGTCAACCGGACGGCGTCCGGCGTGCTCGCCCATCGCATCAGCCGCCCGGCGGACGATCCGCACTACGTGGTGGTTGAACTTGACCTTGCGAGCCGGGAGCAGGCCGAGGCGCTGCTGGCCAACCTTCAGCAGAAGGTGTGGAGTTCCCCAACCGCGGCACCTGCCCTGCAGGGGGCGCCCCGGACGCGGATTATGGAATCTGCAGACTAAGGGTCATCCGGAGGGGCGCCAACTGTCCGTTCGCGCTCCGCGGGGGCGTTTTGATCGATTCAGGCAGTGGGTGACGGGCGGGATCCCCCGGCGTATGATTCGATCCTCGGAACGCCCAACCAGTCAGAAGGTGGGAGCCATGCAGCTTGACGAGGTCGTCCGCCGCTTTCATCAAACGATGAATGATTTTGCCAAAGGAGACCCTGAACCCGCCAAGGCCATTTTCTCCCACGGCGAGGATGGGTCCCTTGCGAATCCCTGGGGTCCCCCGGTTGTGGGCTGGGATCGGGTATCCAAGGCCCTCGATTCAGCCGCTGCCCGGTTCAAGGATGGACGTGTCACCGCTGTTGATGCCCTCACCAGGCACGTCACAACCGATCTCGCAGTCTTCCTCGACATAGAACATTGGCAGGCAAAGCTTGGAGGAGGCGACGAACTATCGCAGTTTGATTTGCGTGTAACGAGCGTTTATCGCCTCGAGGGCGACACCTGGGCACTGGTGCATCGCCACGCAGACCCGGTCATCGCACCACGTCCCCCGGATGCTGTCCTGCATAACTAGCGCCGTCCCCGGGCCCAGGCCGGTGGGGCCGGCCGGTTCGATGAGGCCGACGGCGGCCGGCACGTCAGGTGCGGCGGCAGACGGACGTCATAAACGGGGCGAAGCCCGCGGCGTCGGCCAGGCGGACATCGGACCTGTGCGTCAGCACGCCGTCGTCCACCCGGAAGGTGTGCCGCGACGTGGCCCGGCCGTTGCGGCGTTCCACGGTGAGCACCCCGCCGTGCCAGGTGCACCGCGTCGGGGCTTCCCGCGGCTGGCCCACGCTGTCCACGTGGTACCAGACGGTGTCCGGGTGGTCGGGGTCCAGGGTGAACATGCCGTGCCGCTCGAACCGGATCCCGCCGCTTTCAGTGTGCCGGTAGCTCTGCAGCACGGCATAGCCGCCAGCGGCCTTGGTGAACACCACTTCGGCGACCGCGGTCCGGGCCGGCCCGCGCGGCGAAGCCTCGATATGGGTGGTGCCTGTCCAATGGCCGAGGAAAACCTCGAGCTCCTGCGCAGTGCCCGGGTGCGTGCGGTCCATGGTTCCTCCAGTGTGGCCCCGGGTTCATCATCACGCCGCTGCGTTGGGATGTCCAGCATCGGGATCTCCCGTGCTGAACATCCCGCCGGCGGTGGCTCGATGCCCGGAGCGGGACGGATCAGAGGCCGAAGGTTTCGGTTTCCTCGAAAGGTCCGACGACGGTCACGGTCCGCGGTGCTGCGGCCAGCTCCTGGGCCAGCTCCCGCACCTGCTCAACGGTGACGCCCTTGATCTGGCGGAGAGTCTCCTCGATGTCCTGGTATTCACCGGACACCAGTTCAGCCCGGCCCAGCCGCGACATCCGCGAGCCGGTGTCCTCGAGCGCCAGCACGATGCCGCCGCAGAGCTGGCCCACGGCCTTCTTTAGTTCGTCGTCGGAGATGCCGTCGGCGGCAAGCTTGTCGAGTTCTGCCCCGAGGAGTTCCAGGACCTGGCGGACCTTCGACGGCGTGCAGCCTGCGTACATGCCGAAGTAGCCTGCGTCGGCGTAGGAAGAGGCAAAGGAGTAGGTGGAGTACACCAGGCCGCGCTTTTCCCGGACTTCCTGGAACAGCCGCGAGGACATGCCGCCGCCGAGCACTGCGTTCAGCACGCTCATGACGTAGCGGCGCTGGTCCGTGGCAACGATCGTCGGGCAGCCCATGATGATGTTTGCCTGCTCGACGGGCCGCTTGACCACATGGAGTCCGGCCGTGCCAATGATGTCGGCCCGTTCGGTGGAGCGCCGTTCAACCGGAGCGGCACCGGGCTCCAGCGCCCAGCCTGCCTGGTGGAGCGCATCCACCACCAGTCCGCAGACGACGTCGTGGTCCAGGCCCCCGGCGGCCGTGATGACGAGCTCGTCCGGACGGTAGTAGCGGCGGTAGTGGTCCCAGACGGAATCGCGGGCAACCGCGCGGATGGCCTCCGGGGTTCCGCCGATCGGACGCCCCAGCGGATGCGTTCCCAGCACCGCGGCGACGAAGTGCTCGTGGGCCACGTCCGTGGGGTCGTCGCTGTCCATGGCGATTTCCTCCAGGATGACGTCGCGTTCCTGCTCCATCTCCTGCGGGTCCAGGACCGCGCCGGTAATCATGTCCGCAATGACGTCGATCGCCATCGGCAGGTCGGTGTCCAGGACCCTGGCAAAGTAGCACGTGCTTTCCTTTGCCGTGGCCGCATTGGACTCGCCGCCCACCTCGTCGAAGGCGGACGCGATTTCCAGCGCGGTGCGCCGCTTGGTGCCTTTGAAGAGCAGGTGCTCAAGGAAGTGCGTGGAACCGTGCTGCCCGTGGGCTTCATCTCGGGAACCCACGCCCACCCAGAACCCGATGGTCGCGGAACGCTGGCCGGGCATGGCCTCCGTCAGTACACGCACGCCGCCGGGGAGCACCGACCGGCGGACAACGGAACCGCCGTCTGCTCCGTGGATCAGGGTGTCACCGGGCTGGTTCTGCACTAGCGGCAGGGGTACGACAGTCATCAAGGCCTTTCAGGAAACGGGTGCCAAATCTGCCTGCAATCGTACCAGCGGACCATTCCGCCTTCGCTCCGGGAAATGGCCGTTCAATCGCTCGGCTTAACGGCTGGCTGGCGCGGATTAACCCGCGGGTTAACAACGGCGGGGCCGGTGGATGATCCACCGGCCCCGCCGTCGTGTTTTGTACTACGAAGTGCGCTGCAGACTACTCTGCGGCCGCCTCGACGACGTCGGCGCTTTCAGCGCCTTCTTCCTCGGCGATGACCGGAGACAGAGACAGCTTTCCGCGGTCGTCGATCTTGGTGATCTCGACCTGGATCTTCTGGCCCACGGAGACGACGTCCTCGACGTTGTCAACGCGCTTGCCGCCGGCGATCTTGCGCAGCTCGGAGATGTGCAGCAGGCCGTCCTTGCCCGGGGTGAGGGAAATGAAGGCACCGAAGGTGGTGGTCTTGACAACCGTACCCAGGTAGCGCTCGCCGATTTCCGGGACCTGCGGGTTGGCGATGGCGTTGATCGCGGAGCGTGCGGCGTCGGCGGACGGGCCGTTGGTGGCGCCGATGTAAACGGTGCCGTCGTCCTCGATGGAGATGTCCGCGCCGGTGTCTTCCTGGATCTGGTTGATCATCTTGCCCTTGGGCCCAATGACCTCGCCGATCTTGTCCACGGGGATCTTGACCGCGATGACGCGCGGCGCGAACTCGGAGAGCTCGTCCGGGGTGTCGATCGCGGAGTTCAGGACCTCGAGGATGTGCAGGCGGGCTTCGCGTGCCTGCTTCAGTGCAGCAGCCAGGACGGAGGCCGGGATGCCGTCGAGCTTGGTGTCCAGCTGGATGGCCGTGACGAACTCGGAGGTACCGGCAACCTTGAAGTCCATGTCGCCGAAGGCATCTTCGGCGCCGAGGATGTCGGTCAGGGCTGCGTAGCGGGTCTGACCGTCAACCTGGTCGGAAACCAGGCCCATGGCGATGCCGGCAACGGCAGCCTTCAGCGGCACGCCTGCGTTGAACAGGGACAGCGTGGAGGCGCAGACGGAACCCATCGACGTCGAACCGTTGGAGCTGAGAGCCTCAGACACCTGGCGGATGGCGTAGGGGAATTCCTCGCGGGACGGCAGCACCGGCACGATGGCGCGCTCTGCCAGTGCGCCGTGACCGATTTCGCGGCGCTTGGGCGAACCCACGCGGCCGGTCTCACCGGTGGAGTACGGCGGGAAGTTGTAGTTGTGCATGTAGCGCTTGCGCGTAACCGGCGACAGCGAATCGATCTGCTGTTCCATCTTCAGCATGTTCAGCGTGGTGACACCCATGATCTGGGTCTCGCCGCGTTCGAAGATGGCCGAACCGTGGACGCGGGGCAGAACCTCTACCTCGGCGGTGAGCTGGCGGATGTCCGTCAGGCCGCGGCCGTCGATGCGGATCTGGTCCTTGAGGATGCGCTGGCGCACAACCTGCTTGGTCACCGAGCGGAAAGCTGCGGACAGTTCCTTCTCGCGGCCTTCGAACTGGCCTGCGAGCGAAGAAGTGACTTCGTCCTTGAGGTCGTCCGAAGCGACGTCGCGCTCCTGCTTGTCAGCGATCTGGAAGACAGCGGCAAGCTTTTCAGCGGCAGCGGCTTCCACAGCAGCGTAAACGTCGTCCTCGTAGTCGAGGAAGACCGGGAACTCGACGGTCGGCTTGGCGGCACGGGCAGCCAGGTCGGCCTGCGCGTCGCAGAGGGCCTTGATGAACGGCTTGGCAGCCTCGAGGCCTTCGGACACAACCTCTTCGGTGGGAGCGGTAGCGCCCTGTTCCTTGATGAGGTTCCAGGAGTTGTCCGTGGCTTCGGCTTCAACCATCATGATGGCGACGTCGTCACCGGCAATGCGGCCGGCAACGACCATGTTGAACACGGAGTTCTCGAGCTGGGAGTGCTTCGGGAAGGCAACCCACTGCGAGCCGTTCTCGTCGGCAACGAGGGCAACGCGGACGCCGCCGATCGGGCCGGAGAAGGGCAGGCCGGAGAGCTGGGTGGACATCGAGGAGGCGTTGATGGCCACGACGTCGTAGAGCTCGTCCGGATTGAT
Source organism: Arthrobacter oryzae (assembly GCF_031454875.1). GTDB lineage: Bacteria > Actinomycetota > Actinomycetes > Actinomycetales > Micrococcaceae > Arthrobacter > Arthrobacter oryzae_D. The sequence continues at coordinate 209,019 of NZ_JAVDRQ010000008.1, read as the reverse complement.
CGCCAGGACGGTGACGACGATCTGGACCTCGTTGCGCAGGCCCTTGATGAAGGCCGGACGCAGCGGGCGGTCCATGAGGCGGCAAGCCAGGATGGCTTCGGTGGACGGGCGGCCTTCGCGGCGGAAGAACGAGCCCGGGATGCGGCCGGCGGCGTACATACGCTCTTCGACGTCAACGGTCAGCGGGAAGAAGTCAAAGCCCTCACGCGGGTGCTTGCCTGCGGTGGTTGCGGACAGCAGCGCGGTGTCTTCGTCGATGTACACCATGGCTGCGCCGGCTGCCTGCTTGGCAAGGCGGCCGGTTTCGAAGCGGATTACACGCTTGCCGAAGCGGCCATTGTCAATGACGGCTTCTGAGAACTGGATTTCGGGACCCTCCAAGAGAGTCACCTCCGTTTCTTGGTTAACGGAAGTCCAGCCGCATCAACCCAGTCCAGCATCTGTCTACTGGCCTGCACTGCACCCGGTCATCGATCGAGACCCACGGGCCGGGCTTCACTCTTCGAAGCCGTTCCCGGGAATCACTACCGAGGACCGCGAATGCGTGATGCGGTTGATCCTCCTGTTTAGTTTTTGTACTGAAGGAGGCGGCCCCTTCCGGGTGGAACGGGCCGCCCCTTAGAGCTGACTAGCGGCGCAGGCCGAGGCGCTCGATGAGCGCACGGTAGCGGTTGATGTCAGTGTTCTTGAGGTAGGTGAGCATGCGCTTGCGGCGACCAACCATGGCCAGCAGACCGCGCTGGGTGTGGAAGTCGTGCTTGTGCTCCTTCATGTGCTCAGTGAGATCCTTGATCCGCTGAGTCAGGACTGCAACCTGGACCTCCGGCGAACCGGTGTCACCCTCGGACGTTGCGAAATCCTTGATGATGGACTGCTTTACAGCGGCGTCAAGTGCCACAATAACTCCTAGAGATGTGCCGTGAGGCCCGAATCAGTAATTCACTGCCGGGTGTGCATGTGCCGGAGACCCCCCAAATCGGGAATTCCTGCACATAACAAGAGCCAGCCGCCACGGACTGCAGCCGGATCCAACGTTTAGTTTACCGGCACGGCCGCAATCTTGTCGAAACACCGCGTGTGCTCACTAAAACCTCCGCCGGCGTCTACGGACGTGCCAGCAGATCGCGGATGGCGGCGACACCGCGGTAGACCTCAGCGAAAGACGTACTGAGCGGTGACAACCCGATCCGGATCCCGTGCGGTGCGCGGAAATCGGGGATGACGTCCTGCTCCCACAGTTCGGCCGTCATCTCCCGGAAGTCCGGGTGGTCTACGGTGATGTGGCTCCCCCGCAGTTCCGGGTCGCGCGGCGTTGCCAGGAGAACGCCGGCCGGGGCCAGCCATGCATCATGGAGTTCGAGCGCGAACGCCGTCAGCTTCCGGGATTTTTCGCGCAGGGCCGCCATCCCGGCTTCCTCGATCAGGTCGAGTGTGCCCTGCATCGCGATCATGCCGAAAATAGCCGGCGTTCCGCTGAGGAAGCTCCGGATCCCCGCGGCGGGTTCGTAGCCGGCCGCCATTTCGAAGGCGTCCTTGCGGCCCATCCAGCCCCAGATCGGCTGGTTCAGTCCGGGCAGGTGCCGCGAATTGACATAGGCGAAGGCGGGCGAGCCCGGACCGCCGTTGAGGTATTTGTACGTGCAGCCCGCGGCGAAGTCGACTCCGGCGTCATCCAGCTGCAGCTCGACTGACCCGGCGGAGTGGCACAGGTCCCACACCACCAGCGCACCGGCGTCGTGCACTGCCGCCGTGATCGCCGGGAGATCTGCAAGGAACCCCGAGCGGTATGCCACCTGGCTGAGGACCACGACGGCGGTGGCCGGCCCGACGGCGGCCCTCACCTGGTCCACGGTCACGCCGGCGGCCGGATCGGCGTCGATCCAGCGCAGCGTCAGCCCCTCTTCTTGGGCAATGCCTTCCAGGAGGTAGCGGTCCGTGGGGAAGTTATCGGTGTCCAGCACGATTTCAGTTCTGGCGGGATCGGCGACGGCGGCCAGTGCGGCGCGGATCAGCTTGTACAGGACCACGGTGGTGGAGTCGGCGATGATTGTCTGCCCGGGAGCCGCGCCGAGGACTGCCCTGCCCAGCTGGTCGCCGATGGCCTCCGGCAGTTGGAGCCAGTCCTCGTCCCAGCCTCGGATCAGCCGGCCTCCCCAGCTGTCCTGGATAAAGGTGCCGATGTCAGTGATGGTTCGCTTCAGCGGACGGCCCAGCGAGTTTCCGTCCAGGTAGGACAGGTCTGTGTCCGTTCCGACGAAGTGGTCGCGGTAGCCCGCCAGCGGGTCCGCGGCATCGAGTTCGACGGCGCGCTGCAGCAGGATGTCCTGAGTCTCGTGAACCGTGCTCATTGGCCGATCTCCGTCCGGACGGCGAAGAGTTCGGGGAAGAAGGTCAGCTCCAGGGCCTTCTGCAGGAATGCGGCCCCGCTGGAACCGCCGGTGCCCGCCTTCATGCCGATGGTCCGCTGCACCGTCCGCAGGTGCCGGAACCGCCACAGCTGGAAGTTGTCCTCCAGGTCCACCAGTTCCTCGCAGGCTTCGTAGGCACCCCAGTTGTCCGCCGCGTTTTCGTAGATGTGCTTGAACACGGGTACCAGTTCGGGGCAGAACTCGTGTGCTTTGGTGACGTCGCGTTCCAGCAGGGACACCGGGATCCCGAAGCCCTGGCGGTGCAGGTAGGCCAGGAATTCGTCGTAGATGCTTGGCGACTCGAGGACGTGGCGGAGCTGTTCGTGGGCCTCCGGATCGGATTCGAACACCGGAAGCATCTTGCGGTTCTTGTTGCCCAGGACGAACTCCACTGCCCGGTACTGGCTGGACTGGAACCCCGACGAATTACCCAGGAAGCCACGGAACTGCGAGTACTCGGTAGGCGTGAGCGTCGCCAGCACGGACCATTGCTCGGTCAGGGTCTTCTGGATGTGCTTGACGCGCGCAATGGCCTTCAAGGCGGAGCCGAGGTCGTCGCTGCGGAGCCATGCCGCCGCGCTGCGCAGCTCGTGCAGGACCAGCTTCAGCCAAAGCTCGGTGGTCTGGTGCTGGATGATGAACAGCAGTTCGTCGTGGTGCTCGGGATCGCTGACCGGCTGCTGGGCGCTGAGGAGCGTGGGCAGCTGCAGGTAGGACGCGTAGCTCATCCGTGAACTGAAATCCCGGACAATGTCCTTTTCCAGTTTCCTTGTGTTCTTCTCAACGGACACAGCGGTGCCTTCCTTGCCAGTGACTGTGGTCAGCGCCGGAACAGGATGTCGTGGGCCTGGACGACGTCCAGGCACATCTGTTCGACGAGCGCCTCCGGCCCACGGTACGCCACCATGCCCCTCAGCCGCGCCACGAATTCCACCACTACTGTCTGGCCGTACAGATCGAAGTCTTCAATCGGCTCTTCCGGGCGGTCAATGACGTGTGCTTCGACCTGCCGGCTGACGCCGTCAAACGTCGGGTTGGACCCGACTGAGATGGCAGCCGGCCACCGGGTGCCGATCTGGTCCACCAGCCAGCCGGCGTAGATGCCGTCCGCCGGAATGTAGCCGCTGGCTTCGGAGGCCAGGTTGGCGGTGGGGAATCCGAGCGCACGGCCACGGGCGGCCCCGTGGACCACTTCTCCGCGCATCCTGTGCGGGCGGCCCAGCACGGCAGCCGCCGTGGTGACGTCGCCCTCGCGCAAGGCCTCCCGAACCCAGGTGGACGAACAGCGGCGGTCCTCGCCGCCGTCGTCGTGAATGGGAAAACCTTCAGACCCGAACTCACTGATGACCTGTACGGTGAAGCCGAACTTCTCCCCCAGTTCCTGCATGGTGGACAGGTCGCCGGAGTTGCCGCGGCCAAAGCGGGCGTCGTGGCCGATCACCACATGGCTGGCCTTGAGGCTGTCAACGAGGACGCCGGAGACGAACTCTTCGGGGGTGAGGCTGGCGAGTTCCAGGGAGTACTTCATGACCAGGACGGCATCCAGGCCCAGCTCACCGAGTGCAACAAGCTTGTCCTCCAGGCCCATGATGAGCTCCGGAGCGGACTCGGGCCGGTGGACCTGCGCAGGATGGGGATCAAAGGTGACCGCTACTGACCGCGCCCCGTTGAGCCGGGCCGTGCGGATGAGCTGTGAAAGCACCTGCTGGTGCCCCCGATGCACGCCGTCGAAGTTGCCGAACGTGACAACGGTAGGGCCGAAATCCTCGGGGACCTCGGACGGATCGTTCCAGATGTGGACCATCAACCTCGCCTTTTACTGCCTGCCATTGACTCGTCCGGAGAGCCGCGCCGGGCTCCGGAACTCTCTAAGATTACCCGCAATTGCCTGCCGCAATTACCTCAAATCGCCCCGGATCGCCTTGCGGCAGCCGAAGCTGCTGCCGGTGCCCAGCCTAGCCTTCCCCGGCTCCTGAGTCCCGGATTAGGATGCAAGGGCAGCACCCGGCGACGCAGCTGCGCGCCGCGTCCAACGACGCCCGCCGCCGAACGCCGGGCTTAAGGAGAACGCCATGACTGATATCCGCGAGATTCTGGAGCAGATTCCCGTCGACCAGATTGCCGGGCTGCTGGGCACGGACAGGGAGTCCACGCAGGCCGCCGTCGAGGCTGCGGTTCCCACCCTTCTGGCCGGTATGCAGAGCAACGCACAGGCGCCCGAGGGCGCGGCGTCCTTGGAATCCGCCCTCGCCCAGCACCGTGACGGACTCGTGGACGGCGGGGTGGACGCCTCGGAGGTGGACACCGACGACGGTGAAAAGATTGTCAGCCATGTGTTTGGCGGGCAGCAGGACCAGGTGGCAAGCCAGCTCGCAGGATCTGCCAACCTCGGCGGCGTTGGCGGCGACCTCGTCCGCAAGCTCCTGCCAATTCTCGCCCCCATAGTGATGTCCTACCTCGCCAAGAAGATCCTCGGCGGACAGGACTTGGGAGGCGCGCCCGGCGATGTAACGGGCCGGGGCGGTACGGGCGACAGTGCAGGCCAGCCCGGCGGGATCGATCTGGGCAGCATCCTGGGTGGAATTCTTGGCGGCGGGCTGCAGGGTCCGCAAGGCTCCCAAGGCGGTGGCATCGGGGACATTCTCGGCGGCATTCTTGGCGGAGGCAACCAGGGCGGGCAGCAGTCACGGGATGCCATGGTCCCTGAGCCCGTGAAGAATTCGGCGCCGCAAGCCCCGACCGGACCGCTGGGCCAGCCAATACAGCAGGGCGGCGCCCCCGTCCCGGGCGAGTTGATCGACGTCGACCTCCCGGACGACCGGACACCCGAGAACCAGGAAGAGAAAAAGAACGACGGCGGCCTCGGCGGACTGTTGGGCGGGCTGTTCGGAAAGAAATAGCCTGCCAGTGGTTCAGCCCAAGGCCCAGCTTAGGGGTGGGCCGAATCGTCAGCTGCGCGCACCCGAGCCGCGTCCGCGACTTGGGCCAGCCATTCATCCAGCTCGCCCGGCCTGCGAAATACCATCACCGGCGGCATGTCCGGATTGGACTGCCACTCCCTGAACACGCGCCTCTTCCTGGCGAATGAGGTGAAATGCCAGTAGACAATCGAATCCCTCGCAAACAGCCTTCCGAGCGTTTCGACATTTCCGTTGCACACGGGCTGCCTTGTGATGACGCGCCGGACCGAACGCCGAAGCAACCGGGAGAGCGAAAGCCAGCGGGGATAGTCCAGCGCGACAACGAGCTCGGCGCGGGGTACAACGATGTCGCGCCATACGCCGTAGGCGCTGTCGAGGACCCAGCGGTCGCGTGCAGCGACGGCCGCCGCTATCTGCCGTTGCTGTTCGACGGTGCGTTGCTGCCAGCCGGGAAGCCAGCCAATGTCGTCGTCGGCTGAAAACTCCGGGAGCCCCGACGCTGCCGCATAAACATTGGCGGCCGATGACTTGCCGCTGCCCGTCACACCGTAGAAAAGGACACGGGACGGGTTTTTCGGAATGGTTTTCACGGCTGCTTCCAATTACTCCGCTCCCAATTACTCTGTGCGGCGGCGGCCCGGAAGTCCGGCGCACCGCGGTTTGCCACCCTAACATCCCGTCGGAAGGTCCGGCAGGCGGTGGCTATGTAATGCTGGTGCGATGGAAGAGTTCAGCGTTCATGTCGGCTATGACCATACCGACGCTGAGGTTGTTGCCCTGTACGACTCAGTGGGCTGGACCAACTACACGACGAAGCCCGAAGTACTCGTGCAGGCGATCCGTGGATCGGGGTTTGTGGTTAGTTGCCGGGACGGCCACGGAAGGCTCGTCGGCCTGGCACGTGCAATCTCCGACGACGCCACTGTCTGCTTTGTGCAGGACATTCTTGTTGAGCCTGCGTTTCAGGGGTCCGGCGCCGGCCGGGCCATGCTGGAAGCCGTGCAGGCCAGATATGCGCATGTGCGGCAGACGGTACTCATTACCGATGATGACACTGTGCAGCGCGCCTTCTACCAGGCGCTGGGGTTCACTGAAGGCTCGGACTTCAGCACCGGTCCCCTGCGGATGTTCGCAAAGTTCCGCTAGAGGTTGACTGCTTAGTCTGACGGCCGCGGAAATGGGCAATCCGACATAACTTCCCTGGCGCCGCACCGATCGCACTGCAGGCCGCGTCATTCGAGCCTGAAGTAGGTGTTCCGTTGCGGTTTTTGGCCGGGGTCGATGTGGGGTGGCGGGATGAACCAGGGGACCCCGGTTTTAACCTGGATGTGCCACTGTTCCTTGTGGATCAAATGGTGGTGATGGGAGCACAGCAGCGTGCCGTTCTCGGTGCTGGTGGGTCCGCCGTGTGACCAGTAGGTGATGTGGTGGGCTTCGCACCAGGGCGCGGGGATGGTGCAGCCGGGGAAGGCGCAGCCCTGGTCGCGGGCGGTGATGGCCTTGCGGATGTGCAGCGGAAAAATCCGGGTGGTGCGGCCGATATCCAGGATCCGTCCTTCGCTGCCGAGCACGACGGGGATGATGTCGCCGTCGCAGGCAATCTTCCGGACCGTGGAGGCGTTGACCGGCCCGGTGAAGGTGAACGCGCCCGTGCCCGGGAGCCCGCCGGTGATTGTGCCGGGGCCCGGTTCGAGGCGATCCAGCCGGTCCAGGAGGTCGCGGTAGTCGATGGTGACCATGACCTGTGGCTTGAGCCCGCCCGCCGTGGGGAGCCCGCCGGTGCTCAGGCCGGCTTTGCAGGCGCCGACCAGGCCGTCGAGGAGCCGCTGCGGCCGGGTCCGCAGGTCCAGGGCATCGTAGGATCCGGCGGGGCCTTCGGCATTCCCTCTTTCCCCACCGTCGGCGCCTGTCCGGGTGCGGGGGTTGGTGGCGGTGTTCATCACGGTCAGGAGCGGCTCGCACTGGTCCGGGGTGGCGAAGATTTCGATGTGCTGCAGGCCGCGGCGGACCTGGCGGAGGAACACACCCTGGCGGCGGCGGAGTTCTTCCTCGGACGGTTCTGGACCGTCCTGATCGATCCCCTCGATCCAGCGCCGGGCGACCCGGGACAGCAGATCGGCATCACTGTCCACCGCCTGCCGGGTCAGCTGGTATTCCATCCGGGCCAGGGTGTCCTCAGGCGCGTGATGACGGACCTTCTCCAGGGCCAGGCTAACGATGGTGGCGGAACGGGATGCGACCGTCCCGGCGGCCACGGCAGCGGCGAGTGCGGGCCGTTCCGGCGGCTCCGTGCGACCCATGAACCCCGTCCGGGGCAACACAACTGACGCCAGCGCAAGACGGCGCCGCGCCTCGGCAATGCTGATCCGCAAACTGGTGCGGAGGAACTCGGCCGCGCTCCGGCACCCGTCATCCGCCGGATCCGGCCCAACTGAGGTAGACGCTTGGGGCATTTCATGGTCCGGTGCCGCGGCTTCGGTACCCCAACCCGTGGTCCAACCGACCCCCGCACCCGAACCCGCCCCTGAACGCGCAGCCGCTGAGGCTTCACGCCGGGTGCGCTCCACCGCGCCGGCCGCGACCACTTGCAAATATTCAAGGCTCCGGGCGGCTTCCTCGACGTTGGCGGCGAATTCAGCAGCCGCACGAAATTCCAACTGCGCGGCGTCCGCAACCGCCGTCGAACCCAAACCCCTGAGCAGCTCAAGGCACCGGGCAAGATCACCGGACGTCCCGCCGCCGAACGCTTGAGCCGACGGCCGGAGCACGGCTGGAACACTGCGAAAACCGCGCCCGAGCCTGGACGGAACCGCGGCAGAAATGTCGCCGGGCTTCGTGGCCCAACGCAGCGCGCTCCGCGCTCCCAGCTCCCCCATGGCTTCCATGGGATTACTCTTCCAGAAGGGTCCGACAAAAAGGGCGAGCGCGTCACCCGGGGAACTTAGTCCGTGGGGCTCAGCCCGGAAGACGTGCCGGACGCCGCCGGTACAGCCACACGAGTCCAAGGATCGGCAGCAGCAGCGGGATAAACGCGTAGCCCCGGCCGAAGAGGGACCAGACAGTTTCGTGCGGGAAGCTGACGGAGTCGAAAATGCTCAGCGCACCCACCACCACCACGCCCACGAGCTCCACAAGGACGGCGGCCACGGAGACCTTGAACCAGGTCCGTCCCGGCTTCGCCAGCGAGACCGTGGCCACCACGTAGACGAGTGCCGCGAACGCCGAAAGCAGGTAGGCCAACGGGGCTTCGGAGAACTTGGTAAGGATCTGGTAGCCGGCCCGCGCCGTGGCGGAGATAGCAAAGACGGCGTAGACCGCGATGAGCAGGCGCCCGGGGCCGGTGTTCCGGGTGTCCCTGGACTGGGCCGCCGCGGCGGCGTCCTCGGTCTTGTTGACGGGGGTTTGCGGAGTCACGTCTGCTTCTTCCACTCAGTACCAGATCTGGTTCATTCGTGCGGCCATAACAAGGGCGGTAACCCCCACGGCAGCCAGGACAAAGTTGCTCCACCGGGTGCGCTCCAGGATGGACCAGTACACGGCGCCCACCGGCAGGATCAGGGCGGTGACCAGGTAGCCCCAGAACTCCCACGCTTCACCTGCGATCTGTTCTCCCGACGCCACGCGGACGATCGAACCCACCAGGTAGACCAGCAGCGCCAGTTCCACAGCAGCGACGGACAGGATCGTGGCATCGTTCGGAGCCTGCTTCATGATCCCTGCCGCAGTGCAGATGATCGTGGAGAGCAGCCCGACGGCCAGAATGATGTAGAAGTACGCGTCCACGCTAGGTGGCCTGCTGCTCGTTGCTGGGGGCAAAGACCAGCACCGGCTTCGCATAGCTGCCGGAGTCAGCCAGTAAGGCCACGAGCGAGCCGTCCGGAGCGAATGCCGCGGCAGGTTTGTCCGCGGTGGCGGCATCCGGCGTGCCGGCCGCGACGCCTGCGGCGATACGCCGGCCGAAGGAAATTTCGGTGGTTTCATCCTCGCTTAGCTCGCGGTTAGGCATCAGTGCCCGCGCGGCCAGCGACATCTCCAGCACTTCGAGTTCCTCGGCCAACTGCTCCAGCGACCGGGCCTGGTCAAGCGTGTACGGTCCAACCTGGGTCCGGCGAAGCGCGGTCAGGTGGCCGCCCGTACCCAGCGCTTCCCCGAGGTCACGGGCCAGGGCACGGATGTACGTTCCGGATGAGCATTCCACGGTGACGTCCACGTCGAGGACTTCCCCGTCACGCTGCGGACGCACCGAGTGGACATCGAAGCGGTGGATGGTGACAGGGCGCGCGGCAAGCTTGACGTCCTCCCCGGACCGCACCCGGGCGTAGGCCCGTTCACCGTTTACCTTGATGGCACTGACGCTGCTGGGAACCTGCTGGATCTCGCCGGTGAGTGCCGCTACGCCGGCGTTAATGGCTTCCTCGGTGACTGCGGCAGCAGATTGGGTGCTGACTACATCGCCTTCGGCGTCGTCCGTCACGGTGGACTCGCCGAGGCGGATGGTGGCCGTGTACGTCTTGGAAGTACCGACGATATACGTCAGAAGCCGCGTGGCCTTGTTAATGCCCAGGACCAGCACACCCGTGGCCATGGGATCCAGCGTTCCGGCGTGCCCCACTTTCCGGGTACCGGCCAGCCGCCGCATCCGTCCAACCACATCGTGGCTGGTCCATCCTTGCGGCTTGTCCACTATTACCAGTCCAGAAAGCACGCCTCCCAGTATATCCGCGCCGACGGCTCTCGCTTTTCGCCCGACGGCGGGAGGCATCCCGACGACGGCGCGGCAAGTCCGACGGCGGGCGGCAAGCCCGACGGCAGCCTTCTGAGCCGGCGGTTGGGCGGGCGGCTAGGATGACAGACATGCCCGAGCTTGCCGCACATGTCCGCGATGTTCCCGTCAACCAGATCCGCGAGATCACCGAGGCCGCGTGGGCCACGCCCGGCGCCATTGTACTGAGCATCGGAGAACCGGGCTTCGCACTTCCCCGCCATGTCCTCGAAGCCGGTATGGCCTGCCTGGACCGCGATGAAACCAATTACACTCCGAATGCCGGAATCCCTGCCCTCCGGGAGGCCTTCGCCGACAGGTTCCGTGAGCACAACGGCGTCGACATCGGTTCCGACCGGGTGTACATCGTGGACGGCGCCCAGCAGGGCCTCCACCTGGCCATGAGCCTGTTGCTCTCCCCGGGCGACGAAATCCTCATCCCCAACCCCGGGTATCCAACGTTTGCGATGACCAGCCGGCTGCTGCACGGGGTTCCCGTGGGATACCCGCTGTATCCGGAGTACGACTTCCAGCCGAGGATCGAGGACATTGAGGCCCTCATCACGCCCCGGACGCGTGTACTGATGCTGAATTCGCCCTCCAATCCCCTGGGAGCTGTCCTGGGCGAAGAGCTGACCCGCAGCCTGGTGGAGCTTGCCCGGCGCCACGACCTGTGGATCATCTCCGACGAATGCTACGAGGCATTCACCTACGATGTCCCCCACGTCAGCCCGGCACGCTTTGACAGCGATGTCCCCGGAGAGGCGAGGGTATTTACGTCCTTGACGCTGTCGAAGACGTACGGGCTGACAGGGCTGCGGATCGGCGCTCTGGTCTGCCCGCCCGGGCTGGAGCGGAAGATGAACAACGTGATGGAGTCGATTGTTTCGTGCGTCGCGTCCCCGTCCCAGTACGCCGCGATAGCGGCCCTGACCGGCCCGCAGGACTACGTCAGCGATGCCCGCGCCCACTACCGGGCCAACCGGGACTCGGCGGCGGCGGTGCTTAAATCCAAGGGCATTCCGTTCCTCTCGGCGCAGGGTGCCTTCTACTTGTGGGCGGATGTTTCACACGTCAGCGGCGGAGATGTGCGGTCCTGGGTCCGGAAGTTCCTGGCCGATTCCGGGGTGTCCTTTGCCCCGGGGACGGCCTTCGGGTCCATCGGCGAAGGATGGATCCGGATCGCGCTGTGCGCCGCTCCGGCCGACGTCGTGGAAGGCCTGGGCCGCCTCCCGTCGCGAAACTGATCCTGCTCCGCCAGAAGCTGACGCAGCACCGCGGAAGAAACACTTCCGAAGTCGGGCACAGAGCCCCTAGTGTAGGAGCCTGCTGTCCCCTAGCCTGTCCACAGGGGCGGCTCCGGAGAGGAACATCATGTGGTGGCAGGACCTGCTGTGGGGCTTCTGGAACGGTATTACCGCGTGGATAGTGCTCATTGCCCACGTGTTCGGCGCCTGGGCGGAGTTCCCCTTCTACAACACCGGGAGGGCCGGCAACTGGTATGACTTCGGCTTCCTGCTGGGCATGGGATCGCCGCTGCTCGGAGGGCTGGGGGCGCGCGGCCGACGGTCCCGGCGTACCTAGCTAACTCAAACTCGACGAGAGCGCGTGTTCCAGCCACATCCGGAGCTCCGGCGCCGGTGCGGCCCCGGACTGACGTGCCACCACCATGCCACTGACGATCACCATCAGCGTAGGGATGGCCTGGACGGCAAACCGTGAAGAAAGTCCCGGCGCCCGGTCCACATCCACCTTGACCAGTTTGATCCGGCCCGCCTTCTCCGTCGCCAGCAGGTCCAGGACCGGGCTGACCAGCCGGCATGGGCCGCACCATACCGCCCAGAAGTCGATCAGTGCCGGCACGGAGGACTGCTCTGCGATGTGCCGGAAGTCAGCGTCCCCGGCATCAACAATCCACGGCAGGTCGTGGCTGCAGTTTCCGCAACGGGGACGGCCGGGAGCAGCTGCGGGGATCCTGTTCGTCTTCCCGCAGCCGGGACACCTGGTGTATCTCGGTTCCACTGCTCCGCGCTGCCTTCCGGTCGCGCCTGAAATCATAGGTTAATCGCACGCCTGCCGGCCGGAGGCGGATAGAGTCGAAGGTCCCGGCGGACCGGGAGGCCGCTTCCTCCGTGACCGGACTCAGTATGCGGTTCGGTCCGGGTTGTCGCGCCATGCATCGAAGGGAACGTTCGACGTCGGAATGTCAGTCCGGCGGACCGGCATCAGATCCGGCCGGGTGCCTTCAAAGAACTCGTAGAACAGGGCGTCGTCGAAACCGGCTGCCGCGGCCCCGTGCCTGTCCGCGGCAAAGTACACGCGGTCGATTCGCGCCCACAACGCCGAAGCCAGGCACAACGGGCAAGGTTCGCAGCTCGCATAGAGCACGGCGCCGCTGAGGTCAAAGTTGCCGGATTCGGCCGCCGCAGCCCGGATGGCCACAACTTCGGCGTGGGCAGTGGGGTCGTTGTCGCGGGTCACCCTGTTGACGCCGGAGTGGAGCTTCCCATCAGCGGTGACCACCAGTGCACCAAACGGTCCTCCCCCATCAGCCACATTCCGGACGGCCAGGTTCACGGCCTGGCCAAGGAACTCCTGGATGTCATCAGCTGAAGGTTGGGCGTTCATGCTCCGATCATAGCCAGCTATCCCCCGGTTCACGTGAAGAAGGCGGCTGCAGTTTGCCGGATCCATCGACTTACGCGACAGCGAAGAAATAGAATGTGCCCAGTGGGGGCAGCCGCATTTTCCGGAAGCCATTTCCGTGGTCTCAAGGCCTTTGTGCAGCACTGGCCATTGGAGAAAACCATGCGTAAACACCTTTCGTTTGTCGCGGCTGCGGCCACCGCCGCCGTATTCCTGGCTGCCAGCCCCGCAGCCGTCGCAGCTCCGGCTGAAAGCCCGCCCACAATCCATGCGAACGGTCTCGTGAGTCCGTTGCATGTCAGTGCCGGCCGTGACGGCACGGTGTTGGTCAGCGAAGAATTCATCGGGCAGCTGACGCAAGTCAATGCCGATGGAACCAAGACGGTCCTGTATTCCGATGCCGCGTGGGGTGTCGCCGGCAGCGCGCAGCGCCGTTCCACCACCTATTTCGCCGAGAGCCAGGGTGCCGGCCCCATGGATCCCCGCCCGCTTGCCGGCCATATCAGGACGATCGCCGGCGACGGAACGCAGGCCACTGTTGGTGATCTTGCTGCCCTGGAGACCGAAGAGAATGCCGACGGCGAGGTCCATTACGGCTTCAGCGACCTTCCCGATGCATGTGCGGCGCAGCTCCCGCCCGAGGTTCCTGCCTCGTACACCGGAACCGTCGACTCCCATCCGTACGGCATCGCGCTGTCCGGGGACACCGTCTATGTGGCGGACGCCGGCGCCAACAGCATCGTGGCGGTGGACGCCGACTCGGGCGAGACCGAAACAGTGGCTGTGCTGCCGCCGCGCCCCTATGTGATCACGGCCGAAGTGGCGACGATGCAGCAGCTGCCTTCCTGCGTTGTTGACCACAGCTACGCCTTTGAACCTGTTCCGACCGATGTGGCGGTGGGCCCTGACGGATGGCTGTACGTCTCCGTGCTCCCGGGCGGACCGGAGGATCCCGCTCTCGGTGCCCGCGGCGCCGTCTACCGGGTCAATCCGGATAACGGCAGGGTCAGGCTGTTTGCTGACGACGTCATGTCGCCCACCGGCTTGGCACTGGACGACGACGGCAACGTTTACGTCGCATCCCTCTTCGGCGACGGCGTCCTCCGGCTCGGCTGCTCCGGGGATCAGGAGGATCGGCAGGTCGTGCTGAGCGGCAAGCTGACGGCCGATGTGAGTATCAGGGATTCAAGGCTGTATGCGACGGTCGATTCCCTCCCGGCACCAAACCAGGCCCCGGACGGCAAGCTGGTTTCCGTGGACCTTGACGGGCACCACCACTGACTGGCTTTAACGCAAAAGTGTGGCCGGCCCCCTGAGGGTCCGGCCACACTGTTGTTCCTGCGCCTACTTGTTGCCGTCTTCGTCGATTCCGTCGTCGTCGAGAAGGTCGTCATCCTCTTCGTCGAAGTCGTCCTCGTCGATTTCCACGTCCTCGGGAACGTCGCTCTTGTACGGATCGGCGTCACCGGCATGCTTGGCGCCAGCGGCCAGCGCGGCCACCTCGGCGTCGCGCTTCTTGGCGGCGCGGAGCAGTTCCTCGAGGTTGGAGGCGTTGACCGGAATCTGGTCAGCCACGAACTCCAGGGTTGGGGTCAGCCGTACAGTGATGTTACGGCCCACTTCCTGCCGGAGGACGCCCTTGGCCTTCTCCAGCCCCTTGGCAGCATCCGCCTGGACAACCTGGTCCCCGAACACGGTGTAGTAGATCGTGGCGTGCTGCAGATCATTGGTCACGCGGGCATCGGTAACAGTAATACCTTCAAGCCGGGGATCCTTGACCTTCCGGCCCAAAGCCTCTGCAACAACAACCTTAATCCGCTGCGCCAACTTGGCAGCGCGTGCCGGATCAGCCATTTCCACTCCTAAATATTTGGATGTACGACGGCGCGATGACTGCTTAGCTTGTTGAGTTGCCTTCGCTGCCACGCACCTGAGGTGAGTCTATGACGATGCCGGAGAGTTTTGGGGGCGCCCGGGAGTGGCATCGGGCCTACCGGAGCTGGGCGGCACAGGATCGCAGATCCCGTGCCGCCCAGCGTAGGGGCGGGGCGCCCCCAAAACTCGGAGGCTCCCCGCCATAAAAGCTAAACCAACTTAGACGCGCGGCTTCTCGCGCATCTCGAAGGTCTCGATGATGTCGCCCTCGTTGATGTCGTTGTACGAGCCAAGACCGATACCACACTCGAAGTCCGTGCGGACCTCGGTGGCGTCGTCCTTGAAGCGCTTGAGCGTCTCAACGGTGAGGTTGTCGCCGATGATCTTGCCGTCGCGGCTGATGCGGGCCTTCGTGTTGCGTCGGATAACACCCGAGCGAACGATGGAACCGGCAATGTTGCCGAACTTGGAGGACCGGAACACTTCGCGGACCTCGGCGGTGCCAAGCTGGACTTCTTCGTACTCCGGCTTGAGCATGCCCTTGAGGGCCATCTCAATGTCATCGATTGCTGCGTAGATGACGGAGTAGAAGCGCATGTCCACGCCTTCGCGGTCTGCCAGTTCGGCAACACGCTCGGCGGGCTTGACGTTGAAGCCGATGATAACGGCGCTGTCGACCGTTGCCAGGTTGACGTCGTTCTGCGTGATCGCACCAACACCGCGGTGGATAACGCGGAGCTGGACGCCTTCGCCGACATCGATCTTGAGCAGTGCGTCTTCGAGGGCTTCCACGGCACCGGACACGTCACCCTTGAGGATGAGGTTGAGGGTGTCGATCTTGCCATCGGCGACAGCCTGGTCGAAGTCTTCCAGGCTGATGCGCTTGCGGCGCTTGGCCAGGGCGGCGTTGCGGTCTGCTGCTTCACGCTTCTCGGCGATCTGGCGGGCGGTGCGCTCGTCAGCGGTCACAAAGAAGGTGTCACCTGCACGCGGGACGTTGGACAGACCCAGCACCTGCACGGGGCGGGACGGGCCGGCCTCGGTCAGGGCGCTGCCGTCGTCGTCGAACATCGCACGGACACGGCCGTGGGCCGTGCCTGCCACGATGGTGTCGCCGACCTTCAACGTACCGGACTGAACCAGGACGGTAGCAACCGCACCGCGGCCCTTGTCCAGGTTGGCTTCAATCGCGATACCGCGGGCGTCCTTGTTCGGGTTGGCGCGCATGTCCAGGGCTGCGTCTGCGGTCAGCAGGACAGCCTCGAGCAGCTCGTCGATGTTGAGGTTCTGGCGGGCAGAGACCTCCACGAACATGGTGTCGCCACCGTACTCTTCCGGAACCAGTCCGTACTCGGTCAGCTGGCCGCGGACCTTGTCCGGGTTGGCGCCTTCCTTGTCGATCTTGTTCACGGCCACGACGATCGGCACGTTGGCCGCCTGTGCGTGGTTGAGCGCCTCAACGGTCTGCGGCATAACGCCGTCGTCCGCTGCGACCACCAGGATGGCGATGTCGGTGACCTTCGCACCACGGGCACGCATGGCGGTGAACGCCTCGTGGCCCGGAGTATCGATGAAGGTGATCTTGCGTTCGATGCCTTCGTGGTCAGTGGTGATCTGGTAAGCACCGATGTGCTGCGTGATGCCGCCATGTTCACCCGCGACGACGTCGGAGTTACGGATAGCGTCCAGCAGGCGGGTCTTACCGTGGTCAACGTGACCCATGACGGTGACGACCGGAGGACGTGCCTCGAGTTCCTCGTCGCCTTCGGCTTCCAGCTCGGCATCAAAGTCGATGTCGAAACCGGAGAGCAGCTCGCGCTCCTCGTCTTCCGGGGACACGACCTGGAGCTTGTAGCCAAGCTCCTCGCCCAGCAGGGCGAAGGTCTCTTCATCCAGCGACTGCGTGGCCGTGGCCATTTCGCCGAGGTGGAAGAGCACGGTCACCAGTGCAGCGGGGTTCGCCTCGATCTTGTCGGCAAAGTCCGTGATGGACGAGCCGCGACGGAGCCGGACAACGGTGTTGCCGTCGCCGCGGGGCACACTTACGCCACCCAGCGACGGAGCACTCATCTGCTCGAGTTCCTGGCGCTTGGCACGCTTCGACTTGCGCTGCTTGCCACGGCCTGCGCCGCCCTTACCGAAGGCACCCTGAGTACCACCGCGACCGCGGCCGCCCTTGCCGAAGCCACCGCCGGCCGGAGCACCGCCACCGCCACCGGCACCCGGAGCGCCACCGGTACCCGGTGCGCCGCCTGGGCGTCCGGGACCGCGGCCTCCGCCGCCGGGACGGCCTGCACCAGCGGGTGCGGGACGTTCGGTGCGGTTAGGCATCATGCCGGGAGTAGGACGGTTTCCGCCACCTGCACCGGGACGTGCACCTGCAGCGCCAGCCGGGCGCGGAGCGCCCGGACGTGCACCCTGTGCACCGGCGGGACGGGGAGCACCCGGACGGGGACCACCTGCGCCGGCTGCCGGACGCGGGCCGCCGGGGCGTTCGCCCTCAGCACGGCTTCCGCCCGGACGTGGCATGCCCTGGGAAGGAGCGAACGGGTTGTTGCCCGGACGCGGCGGACGTTCGTTGTCGCCGCCGCGGCCGCGGGGCATGCCCTGGGACGTGGCGAACGGGTTGTTGCCGGGACGGGGACCGCCCGGGCGGGGTGCTGAACTGCCCTGTCCGCCGGAGCGGGCCGGTGCTGCCGGTGCCTCAGCCTTGGGGGCAGGGCGTGCGCCGGGCTTGGCACCGGTGGACGGTGCAGCCGGAGCTGAAGCAGTGGGAGCCGCAGGTGCAGCAGGCGCAGCTGGTGCTGCTGCCGGAACCGCAGCCGCCGGAGCGGCCGGAGCGGGGGCTGCAGCCGGAGCTTCAGCCTTGGGTTCCGGAGCCTTGGGAGCTGCCGGGCCCGGCGCGGGGGCCGGACGGGAAGCCGAGGGGCTGGCGGGCGCCTTGGGCGCTGCAGCGGGAGCCTCGGACTTCGAAGCGCCGGCGGCGGGGTAGGCGTTGCGGAGTTTCCTCACAACGGGGGCCTCAATGGTTGAAGAGGCAGAGCGAACGAATTCGCCCAGTTCCTGCAGTTTGGTTACTGCATCTTTGGAAGTAATACCGAGCTCTTTAGCAAGCTCATGTACGCGGACCTTGGCCACATTTCTCCTGTCTCGGTCCGCACCGAGCCAGGCACGAACCGTCTACTTCTTACTGCGGACCTTCGCCGCGATAGCAGCTGAAAGGCCCATTGCAGAGCGCAACAAAGTTGTCATCGTTGCGCACTCATCGCTGGGAACTCATCGGGTTTCCATCAGTTTTCTGACCCGCTTTCAGGTTGGACGGTTGTTGCTGCAGCCACCGGAGTGTCCACGGCTTGCGTGCCTGCCGTTATCCGGCGTTCGACGGCGGCAGTTCCGGTTGTGCCCGGGAGGGCACGTCCGAACGCACGCCGCTTGATTGCCAGCGCCAGGCACGTTTCGCTGGGGTGCAGCCATGCACCCCGGCCAGCCATCCGGCGTCGTTCGTCAACGATGACAGCGGTGGAACCGCTGCCTTCGGCGACGAGCCGGAGTAACTCAGACCGTGCGCCCTTCTTCCGGCATCCGATGCAGGTACGCTGCGGCTGATTCTCAAGGTGTTGCACTAGTGCCACGGTGAGTATCTTCCTGCCCATACATATCTGCTGCCCCGAGCCCGCCTGCGTCAGCAGCGTTCATAAGGAACGCAGATTCTGCGGGCACGCTCAAGGCGCACGAATACCGGCCATAAGGCGCGGTCATGTCTATTCTAGCCCCTCAGGTGCCCCGGCCCCGAAATGACGGGTCGAAACCGGACGGGACAATCCGACGAGCCCTCCGAGGAGGCGTCCGAAGGGGCCGTCCGCAAAAGCGATTTAGTTTTCGCGCGGAAGCGCCGCGTCGGAGACGATGTCGATCCGCCAGCCGGTGAGCTTGGCGGCCAGGCGGGCGTTCTGGCCCTCCTTGCCGATGGCCAGTGACAGCTGGTAGTCCGGCACCACAACACGCGCGGACCGCGTTGCCTCATCGGTGATGGTGACTGAATTCACCCTCGACGGCGACAGTGCGCTGGCGATGAAGGTGGCCGGGTCCTCGCTGAAATCGACAATGTCGATCTTTTCGTCGTTGAGCTCGGTCATGACTGCCCGGACGCGGGAACCCATTTCACCGATGCACGCACCCTTGGCGTTGATGCCCGGGATGTTGGCCTTGACGGCGATCTTGGTGCGGTGCCCGGCCTCGCGGGCCAGTGCCACGATCTCCACCGAGCGGTCGGCGATCTCCGGAACTTCCAGCTCGAAAAGCTTCCGGACCAGGCCGGGGTGCGAACGGGACAGCGTGATGGAGGGGCCCTTGGTGCCGCGGTGAACGTCGATCACGAAGGCGCGGAGCCGGTTGCCGTGGATGTACTTCTCGCCGGGTACCTGTTCGGGCGGGGGCAGCAGCGCCTCCACCGTTCCGAGGTTCACCTGGATCATGTGCGGGTTGTTGCCCTGCTGGATGGTACCGGCCACCAGTTCGCCCTCGCGGCCCTTGAACTGGCCGAGGACGTTGTCGTCCTCGGCGTCGCGCAGGCGCTGCAGAATGATCTGGCGGGCCGTGCTGGCAGCGATGCGGCCGAAGCCCGCCGGTGTGTCCTCGAACTCGCCGATGGGGGCGCCGTCGTCGTCGATTTCAGTGGCCCAGATGGTCACGTGGCCGCTCTTGCGGTCCAGCTCTGCGCGGGCCTTTTCGAAGGCTCCCGGAGACTTGTGGTAGGCCACCAGCAGTGCCTGCTCAATGGTGGGGATCAGGAGGTCCAGCGGGATTTCACGCTCACGCTCCAGAAGTCTCAGTGCGCTCATGTCAATATCCATCAGGCCTCCTCAGAAGGTCCATTGTGTTCGTCTTCCAGACCGACCTCTTCGAGGTGGCTGAACTCTATCTCGACTTTTCCATTACGGATCCTGTCGAAAGGAATCTTCTCGGGCTCGCCCTGCTTGGGCTTCATTCCCTTTTTGGCCGCGATCTCCGGGACCAGGGTCACGCCGTCGTCGTCGACGGACTGGATCCTGCCGGTCAGGTTCTCCCCCTGTATGACGTTCACCTTGACCATGCGTCCGCGGGCCCGGTGCCAGTGGCGCGGTTCGGTCAGGGGCCGTCCGACGCCGGGCGAGGAAACCTCGAGGTCGTACGGCCGGCTGTCGTAGTTGGGGTCGCTGTCCAGGATGCCGGAGAGCTCCCTGGAGATGTCGGCGATCACGTCAAGGCTCACTCCGCCGGTTTCCTCCTGCGGCAGGTCCACCACTACGTGGACCACCCGGTGCGATCCCTGGATGTTGATGGCAACGTCCTCCAGGTACAGCCGGTTTGCCTGAACTGAAGGTTCCAGCAGCGCCCGGACGCGCTCGGCCTCCGGGTTGTGCACGGATTCGGCCTCAGCCTTGCCCGTCCCGGTCCGGTCTGATGAAGCCGTGGCTTCTGCATTACTCACGATGCCGGCCGCCTCCCGTTAGATGATGTTGTGTGTACTAGCGTAGCGATTTTATGGGCACGATGGTGCACTCGCTTGCTGCCGGGCATGACAACATGGTCTGTTGTGAAAGACGACACCAAGGAAAATCGACGGCCGGGCCGATATTTCCGGTACGGCATCCTGGCGTCATTGGCAGTAGTGGTCATCAGCCTTGGACTGGCGCTGGCTCCGGGGCAGCCGCCGCAGGCGCCGGAACCGGCCTTTTCCGAACGGGCGCGGGCCGCGGCCCTTGCCGAAACAATGCAATTGCGCCTCGCCGGCAGCCACCTCGCCGATGCTGTTTCCGGCGCTGAACGCCAGGGCCTGCTGCGCGCTGTGACTTTGCTGACAATACAGGCCCGGGCGCTCACCGGGCCCAATCAGGATCCTTCTCCACCGGCCGCAGGCACTTCAACGGACACCGCCACAGGCACAATGACAGGCACCGCCACAAGCACTCCCGCGCCGTCGGCTGCGCCGGTGGACTCACCCGCCAGGCTCGTCGCCGCGTTGTCGGCAAGCGGCGGGCAGCGGCTCTCGGACGCGGAAGAGTCCGACGGCGGGATGGCACGGCTGCTTGCCTCCGTCGGCACCGCCCAACTGCTTCAGGCGTCGTCACTGGCAGCGGCTGTGGGGGCAACGGCACCGGAAGTGCCCGCGCTTGCAGGACCGTCCCCGGCACCCGCGCAATCGGCACCGCCGGAAGGCTCCTGCCCGCCGGCCCCCGCCCCGTCCGGAGCAGCTGTGGGAACGGCAACAGCCGGATCTGCCCTGGCGATGACGGTCAAGACCGAGGCCGAAACCGTCTACGGCTACCAGGTGGCGCTGGCACGCCTCGAAGGCACTGCCGCGGGCTCTGCATCCCGGTTGCTGGCCCGGCATGAATCGGTCCTTGCAGAAGCCGAGGCCCTGAGCCGGGCACAGTGTGTGGACATTCCGGCGCGGGAAGCGGGCTACACCCTCGGCCCGCTGTTCCTCGAATCGCCGGCGGCCGGCCTGGGGAGCCTGGAAGCAGGGACCCTGCCGGTTTACGGGGACCTGGTGGCGCTGAGCGAGGGCAGCACCCGGCAATGGGCTATTTCGGGCCTTCTTGCCGCAGCACACCGCGCGGCGCTCTGGGGCGCCGACTCCGGTCCCCTGCCGGGCGTCGTGGTGGACACGGCGCAGCTCCCCGAACTGCCCGACCCCAGCCCGGCGCCGGAGTCGAGTGGAGCCGGCACATCCGGACCCGGCTCAACCGGAACCGGCACAGTGCCGGCGCCCTAAGCATGCCTAACCTTCCTTAGCCACGTATTACTGGCACGCCCCGGGCCCCGGTGGTTTGCTGTAGTCATGGACACCGTCGGAGCACCCGGGCTGCATCAGAACGAGCCGCATGGCAATGACATCGCGCACCGGCTGAACTGGCTGCGCGCCGGCGTACTTGGCGCCAATGACGGAATCGTCTCCGTTGCCGCGATCGTGGTGGGCGTGGCCGGTGCCACCACCCAGACCGGCCCGATCCTCATCGCGGGTGCGGCCGGAGTGGTGGGCGGCGCAATTTCCATGGCGCTGGGTGAATACGTTTCCGTCAGCAGCCAAAGCGACAGCCAAAAAGCGCTGATAGAAAAGGAACGCCGCGAGCTTGAAGAAGAGCCCGAAGAGGAGCTCGCCGAGCTAACCGCCATCTACCAAAGCAAGGGCCTGAGCCAGGACACTGCCCAGGCGGTGGCCAGGGAGCTCACCGCACACGACGCCCTGTCCGCCCATCTGGCGGCTGAACTCAACATCGACCAGGAAGACATAGTCAGTCCCTGGCATGCCGCCATCGCCTCGGCAATCGCCTTCGTCGCGGGTGCCGTACTGCCCATGCTGGCCATCCTCCTGCCGCCCGAGAATATTCGGGTCCCGCTGACGTTCGCCGCCGTGCTGGTGGCACTCGCCGCGACGGGGTCGGTGGGCGCCTGGATCGGCGGCAGCTCCAAGGCAAAGGCGGCAGTGCGGGTGGTGATCGGCGGTGCGCTGGCACTTGCTGCCACATTCGCCATTGGCAGCCTCCTGGGCGCCACAGGCGTCGTCTGATTTCCGCACCGTAAGGCCCTCCCTCAACTACGCTGGAGTCAATGAGCACCCCAGCAGAAGTCCCGATTCCGCCCGACCTTAGCCGTCGCTACAGCGGCAGCAGCGCCGGACGTGCCTGGCTTGCTTCCCTGCAAGGGCTGATCTGCGGACGCCTGGAGCGATGGGAACTTGAGGTGGACCTCGAACCTGGCCGGCTGCCGTGGAACGGCCACGGCGGCGTGGTCATCCCGGTGCTGACACGGGACGGCGTGCCTGCTGCACTGAAGGTCGCCTATCCCCACGACGAAGCCCGGGTTGAACGTTTCGCCCTCCGGCTCTGGGACGGCCACGGGGCGGTGCGGCTCCTGGAGTCCGATGCCGGTACGTGTTCCATGCTGCTGGAGCGGCTCGACGCCGGCCGCTCGCTTCAGGACGTTCCGCTGGAAACGGCCGTGGAGGTCTGGGGCGGACTGACCCGGCAGTTAAGCCTGGCCCCGGACCACCGACCGGAATGGCGCGAGTTCGACCACGTGGCGGCTAGGGCCGAACAGTGGAGCGATGACCTTCCGGCAGACTGGGAGCAACTGGGCAGGCCGTTTCCGCGGTGGCTGCTGGAGGCCGCTTTGGAAGTCTGCCAGACGCGCGGAGCGGTGGGCCGCCGAGCCGGGACCGACGTGCTTGTCAACACCGACTTCCACTACCTGAATATCCTGGCCCGGCCCTACGACCAGTCCCTGCCGTCGGTCAACGGACGGACCAACGGTTTTGCCGCCATCGATCCCCAGCCAATGATTGGCGAGGCCGAGTTCACGGTGGCCCCGTTGCTGTGGAACCGCATCCGGGACCTGCCCCGGACCAATCCCGGGCAGGGACTGCTCGACAGGTGCCGGGACTTCAGCGCAGCGGCAGGACTGGATGCCGAAGTCGCCCGGCAGTGGAGCCTTGCCCGCGAAGTTGAAAACGCCCTCTCCTACGCCTCGCGGCCGCACCACGGCGGCGATCTGGCCCGGTCCCTGTGGGTGGCAAGCACGCTCGCCGGACGCACCCTCGAGGGGCTTCCCGCGGCGCACGACCTCCCCGCGCCCGGCGAAGCGGCCGGACGGGCCGCGTCCTAGCCGCGGACGGCTGCCAGGGCCGTCCGCACCGCGGCGACCGCTGCCTCGACGTCGCCGTCATCCGTGGTCCAGTTGCTCACCGAAATCCGCAGGACATCCCGTCCCTGCCAGCGGGAACCTGACATCCACACCAGCCCGTCCGCGATGATCCGTGCCGTCACCGCCCGCGTCGTGGCGTCGTCTCCGAAGGCCAGCGAGACCTGCGTGTAGCCGACGTCGTTGAGCACTTCGGCGCCGTCCAGCCCCGACAACTGTTGGGCCAACTGCGACGCGCGGCTGACCAGGTTGCGCACCTGGGCGGCCACTCCGTTCCGGCCGAGCGACTTCAGCGCCGCCCACACGGGAACGCCGCGGGCCCGGCGGGACAGCTCCGGGACAAGCTGGAACGGGTCCGCCGCCTGAGCTGCATCCCGGATCATGTAGCTGGGGTTGACGCTCATCGCGGCCTGGAGGGCTTCGGCGTCGCGCAGGGCAACGATGCCGCAGTCGTAGGGCACATTGAGGGTCTTGTGCGCATCGGTGGCCCACGAGTCAGCCAGGTCCAGCCCGGCAGTCAGGCCGGCAAGCTCAGGGACCGCGGCTGCCCATAGTCCGAAAGCACCATCGACATGCACCCAGGCCCCGTGCGCTTTCGCGACGGTGATCGCCTGCTGGAACGGATCGAAGGCTCCGGAATGCACGTTGCCGGCCTGCAGGCAGACCAGCAGCGGGGCCGGGGACCCACTGGCTGCGCCCAGGGTACGGTCCAGGGCGCAGTCCAGTTCCGCCGCATCGATGCGGCCCTGGCGGTCGGAGGGCACCACAATAGGTTTTCCCAGGCCCAGGTACCGCAGGGCGAGATCGATCGAGTCGTGGCGTTCCTGGCCCACCAAACAGCGGATTGCCGGTGCGCCGGTCAGCCCGTCGCTGTTCACGTCCCAGCCGGCTTTCTCCAGGATGCGCCAGCGTGCGGCCGACAGCCCGGCGAAGTTGGCCATGGTCGCTCCGGTGACGAAACCGACGTCGGCCGCCTCCGGTAAACCCAGCAGGTCAAGGAACCATTGGCCGGCCGCTGCCTCGATCGCCGCGGTGGCGGGCGTGGCAGCGCGGAGGAAGGAATTCTGGTCCCAGGCGCTGACCAGCCAGTCTGCCGCCATTGCGGCGGGCAGGGTACCGCCGATGACCCAGCCGAAGAAACGCCCCGAGGGCATGGCCATGAGCCCGGGTTCCGCATTGGCGGCGAGATAGTCGATCACGTCGCTCGCAGGAAGGCCGTCGTCGGGCATCGGTCCGCCGAAGACGGCTTCCAGCTCCCCCGCTGTTGTTCGGGGCCCGACGTGACGGGTCGGCTGGCTTTCCAGCCATTCACGGGCATGCCGTGTTGCTGCGTCCAAGGCGTCCCGGAAGGGTTCGTCCCCTTTTGACATAGGAGCATGCTACGCCGGGTCCCGCCCGGCCGGGAGGGCCTTTCGCCTGGATTCCGGGCCGGATCAACGGAGGCTAGGCGAAGGTGTCCTGCCAGATGTCGTAGCCCAGCTTGATGATCAGTGCGCCCACGACAGCGAGGAAGACATTGCGGATAAAGGTGCTGCCCTGCTTCACCGCAGTTCTCGCCCCGAGGTAGCCGCCGGCCATGTTGGCCAGCCCCAGCACGAGCCCCACGCCCCAGAGCAGGGAGCCGTGCGGCAGGAAGAAAATCAGGGCGCCGGCATTGGTGGCCATGTTGACGATCTTTGCCTTGGCGCTGGCTTCCAGGAACGCGTACCCCATTGCGGACACCAGGGCGATGATCAGGAAGGAGCCCGTTCCGGGTCCGATCAGGCCGTCGTAGAAACCGATGGCCGCGCCGATGAGGCAGGCCACCACGTAGTGGGTCCGGCCGTCGTGACGCAGGGCGGTCAGGTCGCCAATGTTGGGCTTGAAGGCCGTGAAGAGCGCGACGGCGACCAGCGCCGCCACGATGATGGGTTTGAAGACGCTGGCAGGCAGAGTGGCAGCGAGCACGGCACCGCCGAAGCTCCCGGCCAGCGCAATGACAGCCATCGGGATGGCCGTCCGCAGGTCAGGCCTGACCCGGCGGTAAAACGTCACAGCGCTGGTGGTGGTCCCGAAGATGGACCCGAGCTTGTTGGTGGCAAGCGCCTGGACCGGGCTGATGCCCGGCACCAGCAACAGGGCAGGGAGCTGGATGAGCCCTCCGCCGCCTACCACGGCGTCAATCCAGCCTGCGGCGAAGCCCGCCACGATGATGAGGATCAGCGTGGCAGGCTCCAGCGATTCGAATCCCGAGATCACTCCTTCGGCCGTGCGGAGTTACTTGCTGCGGACGGCGTTGACCACGTAGTCAACCGCCTTGTCCACAGCCACGTTCTCGGCCTCGCCGCTGCGGCGGTCCTTGATTTCCACGACGCCGTCCACGAGCCCCTTGCCAACGGCGAGGATGGTCGGCACGCCGATGAGCTCGGCGTCGCCGAACTTCACGCCGGGGGAAACCTTGGGACGGTCGTCGTAAATGACTTCAAGGCCATTGGCTTCGAGCTCCAGGGCGAGCTGCTCGGCAGCGGCGAAGATCTCCTCGCCCCTACCTACGGCCACGACGTGGACATCAGCCGGGGCCACGGCCCGCGGCCAGACCAGGCCCTTGGCGTCATGGTTGGATTCGGCCAGGGCCGCCACGGCGCGGGTCACGCCAACGCCGTAGGAACCCATGGTGACCACAACCTGCTTGCCGTTCTGGTCCAGGACCTTCAGTTCAAGTGCTTCGGCGTACTTACGGCCGAGCTGGAAGATATGGCCCATCTCGATGCCGCGCTTGGTCTCCAGCGGACCGGAACCGTCCGGCGCTTCGTCGCCGGCGCGGACCTCGGTGCACTCGATCACGCCGTCCCAGCCGAAGTCGCGGCCGGCGACGAGGCCGAAGACGTGCTTCCCGGCCATGTTGGCGCCGGTCACCCAGGCGGTGCCGCTGACGACGCGGGGATCCACCAGGTACAGGAGCTTCGCGGCGCCTTCCAGGCCAAGGAGTGGGGTGCCAAGCGACATCCCCGGGCCAAGGTACCCGCGGACAATGAGCGGGTTGCGGGCCAGGTCTTCCTCGCCCGCGGCTTCCACGGTGATCTCGCCGGCGACCGGCAGGTACGTGCCGATGTTGGCTTCAACACGCTTCAGGTCCACGCCGCGGTCACCGGGCACGCCGATGACGACGATCTGGCGTTCCCCGGTGGGCAGGGTGACGGCGAGGACAACGTTCTTAAGCGTGTCCGCGGCAGTCCAGGCGCCGCCGTCGTTCTCCGCGCGCGGAACCAGCTGGTTGGCGGCGTCCACGAGGGTTTCGATGGTGGGAGTGTTCGGGGTGTCTCGGATTTCGGCGGCCGGAGCGTTGGTGAAGTCGATCTCGGCGGGGACCACGGTGGTGACCGCTTCAACGTTCGCCGCGTAGCCGCCGGCCGAGCGCACGAAGGTGTCCTCGCCGATCTCGGTGGGGTGCAGGAACTCCTCGCTCCTGGAGCCGCCCATGGCACCGGCGGTGGCGGCCACGGGAACAACTTCGAGGCCGAGGCGTTCGAAAATCTTCAGGTAGGCGGCGCGGTGCGCGTTGTAGCTGGCGTCCAGGCCGGCGTCGTCGACGTCGAACGAGTAGGAGTCCTTCATGATGAACTCGCGGCCGCGCAGCAGGCCGGCGCGGGGCCGCGCCTCGTCCCGGTACTTGTTCTGGATCTGGTAGATGCTCAGCGGAAGGTCCTTGTACGACGAGTACAGGTCCTTGACCAGGAGCGTGAACATTTCCTCATGCGTGGGAGCCAGCAGGTAGTCCCCGCCCTTGCGGTCCTTGAGCCGGAAGATGCCCTCGCCGTATTCCGTCCAGCGGTTGGTGGCCTCGTAGGGCTCCTTGGGGAGGAGAGCCGGGAAGTGGACTTCCTGGGCCCCGATGGCTGTCATTTCCTCGCGAATGACCCGTTCCACCTTGCGCAGGACGCTCAGGCCCAGCGGCAGCCAGGTGTAGATGCCCGGCGCAGCCCTGCGGATGTATCCGGCACGGACCAGGAGCCGGTGGCTCGCCACCTCGGCGTCGGCGGGATCTTCACGCAGGGTGCGCAGGAACAGCTTGGAAAGTCGAAGGACCACGGGTAGGAATCCGTTTCTTGGGAGGTGCCTGTTCGGATGACGGGCTGGGGGCAAATTCGTCTGGGTACTAATCTACCGTGGTGCGGCGAGTGCCCGGTCCCCCACAACCGGCACGGCGGCCCTCCTGTGCCGGTTAACGGAGAAGAGCCACGCCAGAACCGTAGGAAGCCCCTGGCCGTCTCCGGCTGGTCATCCTGTTTTGGCGTGGCTCTTACGGCCCGTCGGACCGTTAAGTCCGGAGGAGGCGCCGGGCGTGCCTGCTGGGAAGGTCAACGCTCAGTGCCAACTGCTGATTCCCCTCTGAGACCGCACCCACCCCATCGGCGCGGCTACGAAGAACCTATGTGATCCACGGCACCATTACAAGAGTCGTCACACAGTTTTCTGCAGTTGACTTGCGCCCTTCCGCAGCCTCTCAGGACGCGTCCCGCTAGTCGATGAGGGCGGCGGCCTGGTCCAGGAGTGCCACCGCTGAGGCGAGGTTGGCTGAGGTCACGCCCGTTCCTGATGCCTGCGCGGAGATCAGGACTCCGCCCTTGACAGCGAAAGTCATCACGGTGCTTTGGGTGCCTCCCGTGGGCAGCGTGACGTCCGTTTGCATGGCGATCGCGCCGGGCGTGTCAGACCCGCTGTCAAGCTCTTTGGTGGTCGCTGTCATGGACACTCCCCTGATGTTCATGCTGAGGTTGGCACAGTCCGCAATCTCTTTACTGCGCACGGAAAGCGTCTCTTCCAGTTTTTCCTTGTCAACGCCGGACAGGAGGGAGAGCGTTTGGCTCAGTTCGGCGTTGGAGGACGTGGACGCGCCAACGGCCATGGTGGTGTTGCTGTCCGGCTTCAGCGCCGTGCCGGTGGCGATGGAATTGCACTCGGCGGGTTCCACCTGCACTTCGGTCATGATGGACATCATCTGGTCCAGCGCCTGTGAGACTTTGTCGGCAGGCATGACAGCCAAAGCGACGTTGTCCGCATCCTTCACTGCGCCCGCGATCTCACCGAGTTCCTCGGAGGTGAGCATTTTGAAGGCGTCTTCCGTGGGCGTGGGGGCCGGACTCGCCGTGGCGGGTGTTTGGGATGCCGTTCCGCCCTCTGCGCCCGCCGGGTTTGCGGTACCGCCGCAAGCGGTCAGAGCCAGCACCAGCAGGGCAGAGCCCCCGAAATAGCGCACAACAGACGTATTCATTTGTCCCCCAAAGTTCTAGCTGGCCGGTACCGGCCAGCTAGAACAGAACTGTAGCGAACGTCCCCACCTGGTGGAACCCCACGCGTTCGTAAGTTGCCCTTGCACGCGCGTTGTAGTCGTTGACATACAGGCTGGTGACGGGCGCGAGCTGCTGGGCCAGCTCGACGACGGCGGCCATGTAGCCGGCGCTGAGTCCGAGTCCGCGGAAGGAGGGGTTCATCCAGACGCCCTGTACCTGGGTCACGTCGGGTGTGACGGCACCCAGCTCGGCCTTGAACATGACCTGGCCGTCCGCATTGAGGTGGACCAGGGAGTGGCCCTGCCTGATGAGTCCTTCCACGCGCCTGCTGTAGAACTCGCGGCCGCCAAGGAACGGCGAATAGCCGACTTCCTCTTCGAACATAGCGGCGCAGGCAGGCAGGATCCGGTCGAAATCGGCCAGCTGGCCGAGGCCCAGATCCGTGTTGGCCTTGACGGCGGGTGGCCCGGTGATGGTCATCAGCGGCTGGTCCGCTCG
This sequence comes from Arthrobacter oryzae, assembly GCF_031454875.1. Taxonomy (GTDB): domain Bacteria; phylum Actinomycetota; class Actinomycetes; order Actinomycetales; family Micrococcaceae; genus Arthrobacter; species Arthrobacter oryzae_D. The sequence continues at coordinate 179,957 of NZ_JAVDRQ010000008.1, read as the reverse complement.
GACCTCATGGGCTGACTGCCCAAGCTGCTCCAATTGTTCATACATGGCCAGGACCGTGTCTGCGGGCCCGAAAATGGATGCGAAGCGCCGGCCGGAGCGGTGAGCGTGCTCGGACACAAGGCCGGCGAGTTCCGGGTCCAGCTGGACAGGCACGAGGTTGGCCCCCGCCCAACACGCACCCACCAGGGCGTCACCGTCGAACACGCCAAAGATACTGGCCCCGCCCACCGTGGGCGCAGCGCTTCCCGTCGCGGCCAGGTGCGACAGGATGAAGACGTTGGCCACAACGTCGGTCCGGGCCAGTTCCCGCAACATGGCGGTGTCCGGCCCGGACAGGACCCGGATTGATATGCCGGGTCCTGCATTCTCCTTACGAGACGCTAACCACGGGGCTACCCTTGACAGCATCTTCGCCATCGGCCTCCCCCATCTCTTCAGCGATACGCATGGCCTCTTCGATCAGTGTCTCAACAATTTCGCTCTCGGGGACAGTCTTGATGACCTCGCCCTTCACAAAAATTTGTCCCTTGCCGTTGCCGGACGCCACGCCCAGGTCCGCTTCACGCGCTTCACCGGGGCCGTTGACGACGCAGCCCATGACGGCAACGCGCAGCGGGATCTCCATGCCCTCCAGACCCGCCGTGACCTGCTCGGCCAGGGTATAGACGTCCACCTGGGCGCGCCCGCACGACGGGCAGGAGACGATTTCAAGCTTGCGCGGACGCAGGTTCAGCGACTGCAGGATCTGGTTGCCCACCTTGATTTCCTCGACGGGCGGAGCCGAGAGGGACACGCGGATGGTATCGCCAATCCCCCTGGAGAGGAGCGCACCAAACGCCGTGGCGGACTTGATGGTGCCCTGGAAAGCCGGTCCGGCCTCGGTGACGCCCAGGTGCAGGGGCCAGTCACCCTGCTCGGCCAGCATCTCGTAGGCGGCGACCATGATCACGGGGTCGTTGTGCTTGACGGAGATCTTGAAGTCGTGGAAGCCGTGTTCCTCGAACAGCGAGGCTTCCCACACCGCGGACTCCACCAGGGCTTCCGGGGTTGCCTTGCCGTACTTCTTCAGGATCCCGGGCTCCAGGGATCCTGCGTTGACGCCGATCCGGATGGACGTGCCGTGGTCCTTGGCGGCCCGGGCAATCTCCTTGACCTGGTCATCGAACTTACGGATGTTGCCGGGGTTTACGCGGACGGCGGCACACCCCGCTTCGATGGCGGCGAAGACATACTTGGGCTGGAAATGGATGTCTGCAATGACGGGGATCTGCGATTTCCGCGCGATGATCGGCAGCGCCTCGGCGTCGTCCGCGGAAGGGCAGGCCACCCGCACGATGTCACAGCCTGACGCCGTCAGCTCAGCAATTTGCTGCAGCGTGGCGTTGATGTCCGTGGTGGGCGTGGTGGTCATCGACTGCACGCTGATGGGCGAATCTGAGCCGACCCCCACCGATCCCACCTTGATCTGACGGGTTTTCCTGCGCGGGGCGAGGACGGGAGGCGGTGCTGACGGCATTCCCAGGCTGACCGAGGTCACGTGGACTCCTATTTATATCGAAGTATCGATGGTGTGTTGTTCCGGCTGCCTAGGCGGCGTGCTCGGCCAGGAGGCCGGTCACCGGGGCCCATTCCGTGGTGCGCGTGCCTGCGATTACGCTGGCCGCGGCGAAGGGATCCTGCTTTAGGATTCCGTTCAGTGCGTTTTCGTCAGCGGCCTTGAAGATGAGCAGTGCGCCGGCTCCGTCCCCGTAGGGTCCGCTGGCGAGGAGAGCACCTTCACTGGCCAGCCGGGCGGTCCATTCCCGGTGTGCCGGGCGGGCGGCGTTCCGTGCTTCGGTGGACTCGGCGGCGTATACGTACTCAACAGCAAAAACAGTCATACGGATACCCTATCGCCATGCCCGCCCCAGTTTGTATCCGGTTCAGCTCAGGAAGAGGATCTTGACAAGGGCCGCAACCCCTGCGGCCCACAACATGGAGGCCAAGGTGCCGATGATGAACCTTTCCGCGGCAACGGGAGTCTCCTTCAGTTCGGCGAAGCGCCCAAGTCCCTTGATAGCCACCACATAAGCGATGGCCACGGGCTGGCCGGTCAGGATGGCCAGGCACACTGCCAGCCGTTCCAGGACGCCGATGATGGCACCGCCGCGCAGAATCCGCGTGGATACCTTGTCCGCCGCGTCCTTGTCCGCGGCCTTCCTGTCCGCCGCCTCCTTGTCCACCGTGACGTCGGCGGAGGGGTCGTCCGCCGATTCCTCGGCAGCCCGGTCGGCTGCTGCCTTGTCGGCTGCTGCCTTGTCTTCTGCGGCCTTGTCTTCGGCTGCCTTGGCCGCATCCGCCTTGTCGTCGATGGTCCGCGCCAGCCGGAATACCAGGGCGGTGACGGGCCAGCCGGCGAAGCCTGCAGTCAGGAGGGCGAGCGTAATCCAGAGAGCGTTCACGTTTGTCCTTCCAGGACTGCGTCATGGGCCAGGGCCAGGAGCATGCCGGCGGCCGGCCTCGCCGCCCATTCTTCCTGCCAGCCGGACCTGAGCACGGCGCGGCTCACCGACTGCTCCGTGATTCCCAGTTTTGCGGCGGCAAGCTTCTGCGTGCCATGCCTGGCTGCCGCGTCCTGCTGCAGCCTGCGAAGGGTGTCCACGACTTTCCATTGAGCCTCCGTGCGGTCCTGCACCAGCCGGCCGATGAGGCGGAGGACCGCCTCGGCGTTCGCGCAGGCCCGGATGCCGGGTTCGGCCGCCGGCGGGGCAGCACTTCCGCGGCGCAGGCCGCCGGAGACCACGGACAGCGGCACGTGGGCGGCAGCAGCCTTGGCTTTCTCGACTGCCAGCCGGGCAGCGACGAACGCCGGTCCGGACCCTTCCCGCGGACTGGCAGGCAGGGGCAGGTCAACGGCACCCACCCCGATTCCCACATACCACTGGCCGCTGCGCAGGGAGTGGAGTGCGATTTCCACTGCTTCCTCGGGCTGATCCACCACACCTTGGACCTCGTCCCCGACGGAGCGTTCAAAGCGGCCCCCGGTTGGGATCCCCTCCAGTTCAGCCAAGAAGCCGGGCACCCGGTCCCTGTCTCCCGTGCTGCCCCGCTGGTCGATCGTGAGTACGTACATGCAGCAAACATAATCGACTGATTATCTAATATCAATCATTTTCGGCTGATTTAAAAAAATCAGTCGATAACGACTGACTAGAACGGCTAATCCGTCAGGAGCTGATTATCCGAAGAGATTGACGGGCTTGACGATGTCCGCGTAGATCAGGAGCGCGCTCATGCCCATCAGCAGCGCGGCCACAACGTAGGTCACCGGCAGGAGCTTGGCGATGTCGAACGCTCCGGGGTCGGGCCTGCCGAACAGCTTGGCCACCCGCCGTCGGACGCCTTCGTAGAGCGCGCCGGCCACGTGGCCGCCGTCCAGCGGCAACAGCGGGACCAGGTTGAAGACGGCCAGCGCGAAGTTCAGGCCGGCCAGCAGCCCCACCAGCGCCGCGAGCCGGGACTGCAGCGGGACCTCCTCCATGGCGGCAACTTCGCCGGCCACGCGGCCCACGCCAACGACGCTGATGGGTCCGTTGGGATCGCGGGGCTCTTCGCTGAAGGCCGCCTTGGCCACGCCCACCACCCGCGCGGGAAGGTTCAGGACGACGCCGGCCACCTGCTGGATGTTCTCCCCCGCCATGGGAAGAACGGACGACGCCGGCTGGGGGACCAGCGTCGTCTGTGCGCCGATCCCCAGGAAGCCGACTTCCTGGTACTGGAGTGTTCCGTTGGAATCAGTGGCCTGCCGGCCGTCGGCGCCGATGACCGGCCGTGCCGAAAGGACCGGAGTCACAGTGGTGGTTACCGGGGAGCCGTTCCGTTCCACGGTGATGCTGACCTCCCGGCCGGCAGATGCACGGATCCAGCCGGTGAGCTCGCCCCAGTCAGTGACGGCCTTGCCGTCGAAGGTGGTGATGGTGTCGTTGGGCCTGAGCTGGGCTTTGGCCGCGGGGGTGAGTTTGCAGTCAGCGGAATCCGGATCCACGGTCTCGCCGGCCTTGACCTGGCATTTGGAGACGTCCGCAATGGTGGTGGTGGGTGTGCTGATCCCGAAACCCATCAGCAGCACGGCTGTCAGCGCCACCCCGATAAGCAGGTTCATGGCGGGACCGCCAAGCATCACGATGATCTTCTTCCACACCGGAAGCCGGTAGAAGACGCGCTTCCCGTCGGCGGGCCCTACTTCCTCGTGGGCCATGGAACGTGCCTCGGTGGCGAGGGTCTGGAACATACCGGTACTGGAAGGACGCACCGATCCGTCGTCCTTGTTCGGCGGGTACATGCCGATCATGGACACGTAGCCGCCCAGCGGGATGGCCTTGACCCCGTACTCGGTCTCGCCCTTGCGCTTCGACCACAGCGTGGGGCCGAAGCCGATCATGTACTTGGTGACCCGCACCTTGAACAGCTTGGCCGGAACCAGGTGGCCCACTTCATGCAGCGCGATGGAGACCGCGATGCCGATCGCCACAAAGACGACACCGAGGATGAAGAGAAAGACGGGACTCATGCTTAGATTTACTGCTTCCTAGAGACTGCTCACTGCTAAACGTTCGTGGGTGCGCGCTCGTGCCCACGTCTCAGCATCCAGCACGGACTCAACTGTCAGCCCGGAAGATCCTGGGTGTTCGCTGAGCACCGCTTCGATAGTATCCACAATGTCCGTGAACCGGATCCGGCCGGAGTGGAAGGCCATGACCGCCTCTTCATTGGCAGCGTTGAACACAGCCGGATAGGTGTTCCCCTGTTTGGCAGCATCCTTGGCGAGCGCGACGGCGGGAAACGCCCCGGCGTCGAGCGGTTCGAACGTCCAGCTTGTTGCCTGGGTCCAATCACAGGGCGTCGCTGCCTTCGGCACACGGTCAGGCCATCCCAGCCCGAGGGCGATGGGCAGGCGCATGTCCGGCGGCGAGGCCTGGGCGATGATGGAGCCGTCCACGAACTGGACCATGGAATGCACAACTGACTGCGGGTGGACCACTACGTCGATGCGGTCCAGCGGGATGTCGAACAGCAGGTGCGCCTCGATCACTTCCAGGCCCTTGTTCACCAGGCTGGCGGAGTTGGTGGTGACCATCAGGCCCATGTCCCACGTGGGGTGGGCCAGGGCATCCTGCGGAGAAACGTTGTGGAGCTCCTCGCGTGTCCTGCCGCGGAAGGGTCCGCCGGAGGCCGTCAGGATGAGCCGGTCCACCTCGGCGGCGGACCCGGACCGCAGGCACTGGGCGATGGCCGAGTGCTCGGAGTCCACCGGGACGATCTGGCCGTCCCGCGCGGCAGCCTTCACGAGGGCGCCGCCCACGATCAGGGATTCCTTGTTGGCCAGCGCCAGCGTGGCGCCTGATTTCAGGGCCGCCAAGGTGGGTGCGAGCCCGATGGAGCCGGTAATGCCGTTGAGCACCACGTCCGCTTCGATCTCCGCAATCCTCGTCGAGGCCTCCGGGCCGGTGATGATCTCGGGGCGGTACCCCGTCATGCCGGCCGCCCTGGCGGCTTCGTCGATCAGTTCCTGCAGGGCGGACGCGTCGCCGCTGGCGGTGCCCACGGCCTTCGCCTTCGTGTGCACGGCCTGCCGGGCGAGGAGTTCCAGGTTGCCGCCGCCGGCGCTCAGCGCCACCACCTCGAAAAGGTGCGGGGCGCCGTCGACGACGTCAATCGCCTGGGTGCCGATGGAACCGGTGGATCCGAGAAGAACGATTCTGCGTGACTGCATCCGTTAAGTATCCCGCACGAGACGGGGCCGACGGCGGATCGCTGCGGGCGCAGTGCATTGACGCCGTAGGCGGCAGGCGTAACGTGAAGAACGTGGAGTGGACCGCATGGTTCGACGCGCCGGAGTATGAGTTCGCCCGGCAGGTGCTGCAGCGCGGCATTGCCACGATCTTCTTCGTGGCGTTCCTCTCCTGCCTGAACCAGTTCCCGGCGCTGCTCGGCGAGCGCGGCCTGCTCCCGGTCCCCGACTATTTGGACAGCTTCAGGAGGCGCCGGCGGCCCAGCCTGTTCCTGTGGCGCTACTCGGACGGCCTGCTGCGGCTGGTCTGCTGGAGCGGCATGGCGATTGCAGCCACGCTCATCGCGGGACTCCCGCAGCTGGGGCCGCCTTGGCTGCCGATGATCGCGTTCCTCTCCCTGTGGCTGCTGTATATGTCAATCGTGAACGTGGGCCAGACATTCTACGGTTTCGGCTGGGAAATGCTGTTGCTTGAGGCCGGGTTCATCGTGGCCTTCCTGGGTTCGGACCAGACTCCCCCGCCCCGGACCATCCTGATCCTGCTGGCGTGGCTGCTGTTCCGGCTTGAGTTCGGAGCCGGAATGATCAAGATCCGCGGAGGCAGCGAGTGGCGCGATTTGACCGCCCTGTACTACCACCACGAGACCCAGCCGATGCCCGGTCCGTTGAGCCGCCAGGCGCACTTGCTGCCCAAGCCGGTGCACCGGATGGAGGTCCTGGGCAACCACTTCGCGCAACTGGTGGTGCCGTTCTTCCTCTTCGCCCCGCAACCGCTGGCCAGCATGGCCGCGGGCATCGTCATCTTCACCCAGCTGTGGCTCGTGGCAAGCGGGAACTTTGCCTGGCTCAACTGGATGGCCATCCTGCTGGCCTTCGCAGCCGTCAGCGATCCGGTGGCCCATGCGGTCCTGCCCGTTATCCCGCTGGACTGGCACGGGTCCGGGTCCGGCGCGGGCGCCCGCTTAGGCGGCGCCGATGCGGGCGCCGCCGGTTCGCAGGCCCCGGTGTGGTGGCTCGCCGTCGTGCTCGCCGTGACGCTGCTCCTGCTGGTGCTCAGCTACTGGCCTGTCCGGAACCTCCTCCAGCACCGGCAGCTCATGAATGCCAGCTTCAACCGCTGGCAGCTGGGCAACACCTACGGGGCATTCGGCACGGTGACCAAAATGCGGATTGAGATCGTGGTGGAAGGGACCCTCGACGCCGAGCCCGACGACGATTCCGACTGGCAGGAGTACGGTTTCCGGGGCAAGCCCGGCGACGTCCGCAGGCTGCCGCGCCAGTGGGCTCCGTATCATCTCCGGCTGGACTGGCTCATGTGGTTCCTGCCCCTGCGCACAGTGCACGAGGAATGGTTCTACGCTTTCCTGGCCAAGCTCCTGGAAGCTGACGATGCGGTGCTGCGGCTCCTGCGCAAGGACCCGTTCGACGGCGCCCGTCCCCACTGGGTGCGCGTGAACAGCTACCTCTACCGCTTCGCGAGCCGGGCGGAGTACCGCGAAACAGGCCAGCGCTGGATCCGGACCCTGCTGTACGAAGCCATCCCGCCGCTGTCCCTCCCGCCGGGGCGCTGACACGTCAGGGGCTGACTGCCTTGTGCTGACGGCTCTTTGCTGACGGCGGTGTCCTGACAGCGGGGTGTTCTTACACAGGCTTCAGCGCGTAACGGCGCTCGGGACGGCCTGCGCCGTACTTGAGCCGCACTTCCACCCTGGACTCGTCGTGCAGGTATTCGAGGTACCGGCGGGCGCTGACCCGAGACGTACCCAGCAGGTCGGCGACCTCAGCCGCCGACAGGTCCGCGTCGGCGGAGTTGAGAACGTCCACCACGAGCTTGAGCGTTTCCGGGCTGCAGCCTTTGGGGAGGCGGGGTTCGGCCCGCTCGGCGCTTTCGGCGGGTTCCAGTCCGAAGACCCTGTTGACGTCCGCCTGCTCTGCAACGTCCTTGGCGAGGTCCAGGCCCTGGTAAGCGCTTCGGTAGTGCTCCAGGCGTTCCTGCAGGTCCTTTTGCGAAAACGGCTTGATCAGGTAGTGGACAATCCCGCCACGCAGCGCACGGCGGACGGTCTCCACTTCGCGGGCGGCGCTGATCACCAGCACGTCCAGTTCCGGCGCTGCTTCCCGCAGTTTGGTCATCAGGTCAAGACCGTTGATATCGGGCAGGTGGATGTCCAGCAGGACCAGGTCAGGCTGCAGCCGGGAGGTTTCCGCCATGGCCTGGGCTCCGGTGTGCGCAACGCCCACGACGGCGAATCCCGGCGTGCGCCGGATAAAGCCGGCATGGACTTTGGCCACCATGAAGTCGTCGTCGACTATCAGGACGTTGATCACGGCCTGGCCACCTTTCCTTGGGCTGGCGTCCGTTTCAGGGCCGCCCTTTTCAATCGTGCGGTAAAGACCGCACCGCCGTCATTGGCCACAGAAAGCTCGCCGCCGCTCCGCCGGCAAACAATGCGCGAGAGCGCCAGGCCAAAGCCCCTGCCGCCCGCCGGTCCCGGCTGTTTTGTGGTGAAGCCCTGTCGGAAGATTTCTTCGGTGGCCGAAGTGTCAATGCCTGGCCCGGTGTCCCGGACAGTGACCACCACTTCCTCCGGGCTGTCCTCGACAAGGACCCGCACAGACGCCTCTGCAGCGCCGGTGACGGCGTCGAGGGCATTGTCCACGAGGTTTCCCACCACGGTGGTCAGGTCCCGGGAGAGTTCGTCGTCCACCCGCTCCAGCGCAGACTCCGGGTCAAGCTGAAGGGTGACTCCGCGTTCAGTCGCGAGGCTGGACTTGGCGATCAGCAGGGCAGCCAGCGCCGGGTCCTGGATGCGGCTGGTCACCTCATCGTTGAGCCGGGTCCTGTCAAGGGTGGCGCCATTAACAAACTGCACCACGGAATCGTACTCGCCGATCTGGATAAGGCCGGATATGACGTGCAACTGGTTGGCGAACTCGTGGGCCTGCGCGCGCAGGGTATCCGTGGCGGTCCGGGTAGCGCCCAGTTCCCGCTCCAGGGAGGAGAGCTCTGTCCGGTCGCGCAGGGTGGTAATGGAACCGATGTCGCGGCCGCGTGAACGAAGGGACACACGGTTCAGCACCACCAGCCGCTCACCCACCAGCACAAGCTGGTCCGGACCGGGCTGCTCCCGGGTCAGGACGGCCTTCAGCGCCGGGTCCACGGGCAGGACCGCAAGGACCTTGCCCACACAGTCCGCCGGCAGGCCCAGCAGTTCACGGGCACTGTCATTGGCCACGGTGATGCGCTCGTGCGGATCGAGGGCCACCACACCTTCCTTCAGGCCGTGCAGCATGGCTTCCCGGTTCTCCACGAGCCCGGTGATTTCGTTGGGTTCCATGCCGAGTGTCTGCCGCTTAACGCGCCGGGCCAGGAGCAGCGAGCCTGCCACGCCCAGCACGCTGGCCACTCCGAGGTAGGTGAGCAGGTTGGGGACGGCATCCCCCAAACGCTCCCACGTGGACGGGTAGTTCCGGCTGATGGAGGCGATGCCAATCATTATTCCGGCGTCGTCCAGGACCGGGACGTGGGCGGACAGTACAGGGGCGGCATTGCCGTCCACCACTCCGGTCCAGGACCGTCCCTCCATCACGCGGCTCTGGCCAAGTTCCAACGGCCTGCCCAGCAGTCCGGGGTCCGAGGAGGCCACAACCGTACGGTCCAATCTGGCAATGGCCACCTGCGCGGATCCGGAGACAGTCCGAACCGACTCCGCGACGGCGGGAAGGGCAGAGCCGCTGTGCGGCTCGGCCGACGGCAGCAGGGCGCGGACCGTGGGATTATTGCCCAGCGCTTCCGCGGCCGACAGGGCGCGGCTGCCTTCGATCCGCTCAAAGGCCGCGGCTGACTGCGCGAGGGAGATGGCGACGACGGCAACGAGGACGGCCAGGACAATCAACAGCTGCAGGACCAGGTATTGCCCGGCGAGGGACATTCCTCTTCGTCGAGTCACGTGCCGACTTTCCTATTTTCTGGGTGCCAGTTCTTTCTTAAGTGCCAGCTCTGCCGGCTTCGTAAAACGAACGCCGCCGGTGTGGGCCCGCGAGGCTCCCGATCCGCCGCGGTGGGGTGAACTATACCCCACAGCCTCATGCCGGTACCTTCCCGGGCTCCGGCGCAGACCGGCGCCGGTTGAGCACCGGAAACGTGAACGAAATGAACTTAACTTTCTCTGCGTACACAAGAGTGATGCCCGTCACTTTCGCGCCTAGCATCAAAGCACCAGTCAGTCTTGCTGACGAGCTTTACCGAAAACTTTACTGAGAAGAGGAACACCATGCGCCAGATCCGCGCATTGCGAATTGCCGCCGTCGCTGCCGGTATCGCCCTGATGGCCACCGGCTGCGGTGCCACAGGAAAGAGCTCCGGCGGTGCCACCTCGGGCGCCCCGGCCGGCCCAGTGACCGGCCTGCAGATCATGGTCCCCAACACTGCGGGTGGCGGCTACGACACCACCGCCCGCGTGGCGGCCAAGGTCCTCGAAGACGAGAAAATCGCCACGAACCCCGAAGTCTTCAACCTCGCCGGCGCCGGTGGCACCGTGGGCCTCGCCCGCATCGTCAACGAAAAGGGCAACGGCGACCTCACCATGCTGATGGGCCTGGGCGTGGTAGGCGCGAGCTACACCAACAAGTCCGAGTCCAAGCTGACGGCAACCACTCCCCTGGCCCGGCTCATCGAAGAGCCCGGCGCCATCATGGTCAGCAAGGATTCGCCCTACAAGACCATCGATGACCTGGTCACCGCCTGGAAGGCTGACCCCGGTTCCATCAGCGTCGGCGGCGGCTCGTCGCCGGGCGGCCCGGACCACCTCCTGCCCATGCAGCTTGCCGGCGCCCTGGGGATCGACGCCACCAAGGTGAACTTTGTGTCCTACGACGGCGGTGGAGACCTCCTCCCGGCCATCCTGGGCAACAAGGTGGGCTTTGCGGCCTCCGGTGCAGGTGAGTACCTCAAGCAGATTGAATCCGGCTCGGTCCGCGTCCTGGCCACCAGCGGCGAGAAGCGGCTCGAAGGCGTGGATGCCCCCACGCTGAAGGAATCGAACATCGACCTGGTGTTCACCAACTGGCGCGGCATCGTGGCCCCTCCGGGCATCACCGACGAGGACAAGGCCAAGCTGATCGGCGCGCTCGAAAAGATGCACGGCACGGCCGCCTGGAAGGAAGCCCTGAAGACCAACAGCTGGAGCGACGCCTTCATCACCGGCGCTGAGTTCGAAAGCTTCCTGACCGAGCAGGACAAGCGGGTGGCGGACGTCCTCACGAAGCTTGGCCTGGCGTGAGCTCCTCACCAACACTGGCCTCACGGCTCAAAGGCCGCTCCGAGCTGGGGGTCGCCCTCCTGCTCGGGGCGGCCGGGGCATTGGTCATCGCGGACGCGGCCCGCATCGTCACTCCCTATTCCCAGTCTGATCCCGTAGGACCAAAAACCCTGCCGTTCATTGTGGGCGGCCTGCTGCTGGTCTGCGCTGTCCTGCTGGCCGTCAACGTGATCCGGGGTGGCCAGGGCGAAGCCGAAGGCGGCGAGGACGTGGACCTCACCCACCCCGCCGACTGGAAGACCGTCCTGCCGCTGGTGGGAGCCTTCGTCGCCAACATCCTGCTGATCGATTGGGCAGGCTGGGTTATCTCGGGAACCATCCTGTTCTGGGGCAGCGTCTGGGCACTGGGAGGCCGGCGCTACATCCGTGACGGCCTCATCTCCGTGGCCATGTCCCTCCTGACCTTTTATGGCTTCTACCTTGGCCTCGGCATTGCGCTGCCCGCCGGCCTCCTGGAAGGGATTCTCTGATGGATGTCTTTTCCTCCCTGATGGACGGCTTTGCCACCGCCCTGACCCCCATGAATTTCCTCTACGCCGTCATCGGCGTCGTCCTGGGTACCGCCGTCGGGGTCCTCCCGGGCCTCGGCCCGGCCATGACCGTGGCACTGCTGCTTCCGGTCACGTACGCCCTGGAACCCACCAGCGCCTTCATCATGTTCGCCGGCATCTACTACGGCGGCATGTACGGCGGCTCCACCACCTCCATCCTGCTGAATACGCCAGGCGAATCGTCATCGGTGGTCACCGCCATCGAAGGCAACAAAATGGCGAAAGCCGGCAGGGCCGCACAGGCACTGGCGACGGCGGCCATCGGCTCGTTCGTGGCCGGCACCATCGGCACCACCCTCCTGGCAGTCTGTGCTCCGATCGTGGTGGACTTCGCCGTCAGCCTGGGCGCTCCGAGCTACTTCGCCATCATGGTCCTGGCCCTGCTGGCGGTCACGGCCGTCCTGGGCTCCTCGCGGCTTCGGGGCTTCGCGTCCCTGGGCCTTGGCCTCGCCATCGGCCTGGTAGGTCTGGACGTGGTCACCGGCCAGGCCCGGCTGACCTTCGGCGTGCCGCTCCTGGCGGACGGTCTGGACATCGTGGTGGTGGCAGTGGCCATCTTCGCCGTCGGCGAAGCACTCTGGGTTGCGGCGCACCTCCGCCGCAACCCCCTGCAGGTCATTCCCGTTGGACGCCCGTGGATGGGAAAGCAGGACTGGAAACGGTCTTGGAAGCCCTGGCTCCGCGGCACCGCCTTCGGCTTCCCCTTCGGTGCACTGCCCGCCGGCGGCGCCGAGATCCCGACGTTCCTCTCCTACGTCACGGAAAAGCGCCTCAGTAAACACCCCGAAGAGTTCGGCAAAGGTGCGATCGAGGGTGTGGCCGGTCCGGAAGCAGCCAACAACGCTGCAGCCGCAGGGACGCTGACGCCCATGCTGGCCCTGGGCCTGCCCACCAACGCCACGGCCGCAGTAATGCTGGCAGCGTTCACGCAGTACGGCATCCAGCCCGGGCCGCAGCTGTTCGAAAGCGAGGGACCGCTGGTCTGGGCCCTCATCGCCAGCCTCTTCATCGGCAACCTGCTGCTGCTGATCATCAACCTGCCGCTGGCACCGATGTGGGCAAAGCTCCTGCAGATCCCCAGGCCGTACCTCTACGCCGGCATCCTGTTCTTCGCCACGCTGGGCGCCTACTCGGTGAACCTGCAGGCGTTCGACCTGGTCCTCCTGCTGGCGCTGGGCGCGCTGGGCTTCATGATGCGGCGCTTCGGACTTCCCGTCCTGCCGCTCATCCTCGGTGTCATCCTCGGACCGCGCCTGGAAAAACAGCTCCGCCAGACGCTGCAGCTCAGCGCCGGCGACCCTGCCGGTCTCTGGAGCGAGCCGATCGCCGTCACCGTCTACATCATCGTGGCGCTCATTCTCCTGTGGCCGCTGCTGTTCAAGCTGATCCGCCGGAGCCGGCCCGCAGTTGCAGTCCAGCCCGCAGTTACAGACCACACGGGACAGCGTCCGGATTCATCAGCGTCCGGGGCCCACGACGCCACCGACGACGCCACCGCACACCGCACAGCTGTCTCCCACGACGCTGTCCCGCACGACTCCATCCAGCACGATAAGGAGAAACCATGACCATCGTTGTGGGCTACGTCCCAACCCCAGAGGGCGAGGCGGCCTTTGACCAGGCCATCAAGGAGGCGCGCAAGGCGCAGACCAAGCTGGTGGTCATCAATTCCTCCCGGGGTGATGCCCTGGTGGACAAGCGGTATGCCGGGGAAACCGAAATCGAGGGCATCGACCAGCGCCTCGGCAAGGAAGGGATCGAGCACATCATCCTCCAGCCCGTACGCGGCCATGACGCCGCCGCGGAAGTTCTGGATGCTGCCGAGGAGCACAACGCATCGCTGATTGTGATTGGCCTGCGGAGGCGCACGCCGGTGGGCAAACTGATCATGGGCAGCGTCTCGCAGCGGATCCTGCTTGAAGCCGACTGCCCTGTCCTCGCCGTCAAGGCGGGGTAAGCGGCGCAGCCGAACATTCCGGAGGCCGGGAGTCACACGACTCCCGGCCTATTCTGTTTACTTCAAAACCCGTTCCGAGCGGCGCTCCCTAGCGGACTGCCCGGCGCAGGGTTGATTCGGCGTGCTTCAGGATGGGCCCGTCGATCATTTTTCCGTTGAACTGGAACACGCCGCTCCCGGCCGCGGCGGCAGCCTCCAGGAGTTCCTTGGCCGCGGCGACGTCGGCCTCCGCGGGGGCGTAGGCGCCGCGGACAACGGCAACCTGGCTGGGGTGGATGCAGGCCTTGGAACCGAACCCCGAGGCGACGGCGTCGCGTGACTCGGCCGCCAGCCCTTCAAGGTCAGGAATGTTGACGTACACCGAATCGATGGCCTCTTTGCCGAAGGCACCGGCCGCCAGCAGCACGGTGGACCGGGCATGCAGCGCCACCGCCCGGTAGCCGCCGTCGTCGTTCCTGCTGGAGGTCCCGCCGAGTGAAGCGAGCAGGTCCTCGGCACCCCACATCAGGCCCACCACATTCGGTTCGGCGGCAATGGCCGCGGCGTTGACGATTCCGGCGGCAGTCTCGCAGAGCGCAATGACGCTGTAGCCCTCGAGCGCCTCGAGCTGGGCAGGGTTTTCGGCCTTGGCCAGCATCACGTGGCGGTACGGAGTGTGCTTGAGGCAGTGCAGGTCCTTTTCGAACTCGTCCGTGCCGGCGGGGTTGATCCTGATGATGGTGCGGCTGGGATCCAGCTCGGGAACGTCTCCGGTGGCACCCAGCTGGGCGATGATGGCGCCGCGGGCGCGCTGCTTGTCAGCGGGCGCGACGGCGTCCTCCAAGTCCACGATCACGGCGTCGGAACGCTCGGCGGCCTTCTGGTAGCGCTCGGGACGGTCGGCGGGACAGAACAGCAGGGCGGGACCCATCAGGAAAGTCATGCTTAAATTGTCCCCTTTTCGGCAGATTCTTTCTGCCCTGCTTCGTTCTGCACGGCGTTTTGCGCCGCTGCGTGTGCCTCCCGCGTCCACATCAGGCAACTGCGGGTCACCAGTGCCACCACCACGCCGTCCTGGTTGCGGCCAGTGTGCTGCATGGTCACGATTCCCTGCCCCGGCCGGGAGGAGGACGGCCGCTTGCCCGTGATGACGGTCTCCGTGTACAGGGTGTCGCCGTGGTACAGCGGATGCGGAAACGACACGTCGGTCAGTCCCAGCTGGGCGATGATGGTCCCCTGCGTCAGCTGCGGGACGGACTGTCCCACCACTGTGGCAAGGGTGAACATCGAGTTCATGAGCCGCTGGCCGAACGGCTGCCCTGCACTCCAGGCCGCGTCAAGGTGCAGCGCTTGGGTGTTCATGGTCATGGTGGTGAAAATGACGTTGTCCGTTTCGGTGACCGTCCGGCCGGGCCGGTGGGCGTAGACAACTCCCTCTTCCAATTCGTCGAAGTAGAGGCCCCGTTGCTCAATCATGCGGGGCGTACCTTCCGGGGCCGTCATACGGTCAGTTCCTGGTCTTCCTCGAAGAGCTCGGCGCCGGTTGCCGCGGCGACGTCCTGGGCAGTGACGTTGGGAGCCAATTCCCGCAGCACCAGCCGGGACGAGCTGCCCTCGGTGACCACGTCGATGACGGCGAGGTCGGTGATGATCCGGTCCACGCACCCCTTGCCGGTCAGCGGCAGCGTGCAGTTCTCCACGATTTTCGGCTTCCCGTTGCGGTCCACGTGCTCCATCATGACGATCACCTTCTTGGCCCCGAAGACCAGGTCCATGGCACCGCCCATGCCCTTGACCATCTTGCCGGGAATCATCCAGTTGGCCAGGTCGCCGTTCTGCGCCACTTCCATGGCGCCAAGAACGGCCACATCAACGTGGCCGCCGCGGATCATGCCGAACGAGGCTGCGGAGTCGAAGAACGCCGCGCCCTTGTTGACGGTGACGGTTTCCTTGCCGGCGTTGATCAGGTCCGGATCCACCTGCTCCTCGCCGGGATAGGGCCCGACGCCCAGGATCCCGTTTTCGGAATGCAGGACCACTTCGACGCCGGCCGGGATGTAGTTGGGGATCAGCGTCGGCATCCCGATTCCGAGGTTGACGTACTGCCCGTTGTGCAGTTCCAGGGCCACCCGGGCGGCCAGTTCATTGCGGGTCCAGCCTTTGGTCTCCGAGGTGTCCTCGGGGTGCCCGACGGCGGATGGCCGGTACTCGTGGCGGACGGCCTCGGGGCGGGGCGGGGCTCCCTGCACGCTGTTCGATTCCACGGCTATGCTCCTGCCTGGTCAGTTGCTTGCTGTTCAGTCCGTCGGGAGGCGTTGCCGCCTGAGGCCACTGCGACCGTCCGTTTTTCGATGCGCTTCTCGCCCTGCGGCGCAACGACTACGCGCTGGACGAAGATTCCGGGAACGTGGACGTGCTCCGGATCCAGTTCCCCGGGTTCCACGAGCTCCTCGACCTCGGCGATGGTGATCCGTCCGGCCATGGCGCAGAGCGGGTTGAAGTTCATCGCCGTGGCGTGGAAGACGAGGTTTCCGTGCCGGTCGCCCTTCCAGGCGTGCACGAGGCCGAAATCCGGAGTGAGCGACTCCTCGAGCACGTAGTCGGCGCCGTTGAAGGTGCGGACTTCCTTCGGGGCGGAAGCGATGGCGATGCCGCCGTCGGCGTCGTACTTCTGCGGCAGGCCGCCGTCGGACACCTGGGTGCCCACGCCGGCGGGCGTGTAAAACGCCGGGATGCCGGCGCCACCGGCGCGCAGCTTTTCCGCCAGTGTTCCCTGCGGGGTCAGCACTACCTCGAGTTCGCCGGAGAGATACTGCCGGGCGAATTCCTTGTTCTCCCCGACATAGGAGCTGATGGTGCGGCGGATCCGGCCGTCCTTGAGCAGGATCCCCAGCCCCCAGTCGTCGACGCCGCAGTTGTTGCTGACGGTTTCCAGGCCCCGCGTTCCATTCCGGTGCAGGGCCTCGATCAGGGCCACCGGAATGCCGCAGAGTCCGAACCCGCCGACGGCCAGTGATGCGCCGTCGGGGATGTCTGCCACCGCGGCCTCGGCACTGGCAACAACCTTGTCAATCATCGTCGATCCTTCCTGGTTACGCGCTGTTTCGTTCCCCGGATTTGCTCCCCGGCGGGGGTGCTACAGGCCGAGTTCGCGGGCGATCAGCATCAGTTGCACCTCGGTGGTGCCCTCCCCCACTTCAAGGATCTTGGAGTCGCGGTAGTGCCTTGCCACAGTGAATTCGTTGATGAAGCCATAGCCGCCGAACACCTGGGTGGCGTCCCGCGCGTTGTCCATGGCTGCCTCACCTGCGACCATCTTAGCGATGGCCGCCTGCGTCTTGAACGGCTTCCCGGCCAGCATCCGCGCCGCGGCGTCGTAGTACGCCAGCCGCGCCGTGTGGGCGCGTGCCTGCATGCGGGCGATCTTGAATGCGATGGCCTGGTACTTGCCGATGTTGTTGCCGAAGGCGCTGCGTTCCTTGGCGTATTTCACGGACAGGTCCACGCAGCCCTGTGCCGCGCCGGTGGCGAGGGCGGCGATGGCGATGCGGCCCTCGTCCAGGATGGACAGGAAATTCGCGTAGCCGCGGCCCTGCTCGCCGAGCAGGTTGGCCTCAGGGACGTGGACGTCCTTGAGCGTGAGCGGGTGGGTGTCGGAGGCGTTCCACCCCACCTTGTTGTAGGCCTTCTCCGCCCTGAAACCGGGCGTGTCGGTGGGCACCAGGATGGTGGAGATTTCCTTCTTGATGCTGCCGTCCTGGCGCTCATGCTTGGCGGTTACGGCCGTCACGGTCACCAGTCGGGTGATGTCGGTGCCGGAGTTGGTGATGAATTCCTTGTTGCCGTTGATGATCCACTCACCATTTTCGAGCCGGGCCGTGGTCTTGGTCCCGCCCGCGTCCGAACCGGCTTCAGGTTCCGTCAGGCCGAAGCCGGCGAGCGCCTTGCCTGATGCCAGTGACGGGAGCCATTCTTCCTTCTGGGCGTCGGTGCCGAACCGGTACACGGGCATGGCGCCGAGGGAGACGCCGGCTTCCAGGGTGATGGCCACGGACTGGTCCACACGGCCCAGCTGTTCCAGTGCCAGGGCCAGCGCGAAGTAGTCCCCGCCCATGCCGCCGAACTCCTCCGGGAAGGGGAGGCCGAAGAGGCCCATGTCAGCCATCTGGGCGACCACCTCGTAGGGAAAGCTGTGTTCCTCGTCGTGTTTTGCGGAAACCGGCGCCACCACTTCATCGGCGAATTCGCGGACGGTGTCGCTGAGGTCCTGGTATTCCTCGCTGAGCTCAAAATCAGCCATGTTGGGACTTCCTTGTCTTAACTCTGGAACGGGTCTGTGGTTTGTGATTGGTGGTCTGTTGTGGAGGCAGCGGGGTGGACCGTGGCCAGCACCTGGTCTGCTTTGACCAGGTCGCCCGCCTTCACGCTGATGTGCACCGTGCCGCCGAGCGGCGCCAGGAGCTGGTGTTCCATCTTCATGGCCTCCACGGAAAGGAGTACCTGGCCTGCCTGCACGGTGTCGCCGTCGCTGACAGGGACGGACACCACCGTGCCGGGCATGGGCGAGCGCACGGCCGGGTCCGCGGCGCCTTCCTCGCGCTGGACGGCGGCCAGAACGCGGGCAAGCCGCGTCTCCCGCGTCAGCACCTCAAGCCGGCAGGACCAGCCGTCGTTGCCGAGGAACAGCTCCGTGGGAAGGCCCGGCTTCGGGTTGTCCCGGACCGGGTCGCTCCAGTCCGGTACAGCGGGGCCCGGGGATACCGGCGCCAGCGAATACACCCTGGCTTCGCCGCCGAGAATCAACTCTGCATGGTTGCGTTTGGGGAAACGAAGTGATGCCTTGTGCTGCGGCCCGCCATCAACACTGACCGTCGCCGAACCCTGCCCCACCGAACCGGACACCTCCACCGTGGTGACACCTCCGTTGGGCGTACCCAGGCTGATCCTCCGCGGGGCGCGAGCGCCAAGCCGCCACCCGTCGCGGCGGTCCCAGGGGTTTGCCCCAGCGGCCTGCGGATCAGGCTCCT
The DNA here is from genome assembly GCF_031454875.1 of Arthrobacter oryzae. Lineage (GTDB taxonomy): Bacteria > Actinomycetota > Actinomycetes > Actinomycetales > Micrococcaceae > Arthrobacter > Arthrobacter oryzae_D. The sequence goes on along the minus strand of NZ_JAVDRQ010000008.1, from coordinate 161,352 downwards.
GCACGGCAGCGACGTACAGGGCAGCGGCAGCCACCTCGAATTCGCCCGCAGTGCGGAATGCAAAGTCCGGCATCTTGCGCTCGATCAGGCCCGTGTCGAGCCGCCCGGCGCGGACGTCGGCGTCGTTGATGAGCAGGCGCAGGTATTCGACGTTGGTGTCCACGCCCAGCGCCGTGTACCCGGCGAGCGCCGCGTCCAGGGTGTCCAGGGCGGCCGTGCGGTCCTCGCCCCACGCGATGACCTTCGAGATCATGGGGTCGTAGCTGGACGAGATTTGAAGGCCCTCCAGCAGCGCCGAGTCCACCCGGACCTTGCCGCCTGCATCATCTGCAGCTTCGTCCAGCAGCCGGACCCGCCCGGTGGACGGCAGGAAGTTCCGCTCCGGAATTTCTGCGTAGACGCGCGCTTCCACCGAATGACCGTCAAGTACGACGTCGTCCTGGCGGACGGTGAGTTCCTCACCGGCGGCGATGCGTACCTGCCATTCGACCAGGTCGACGCCGGTGACCATTTCGGTCACCGGGTGCTCCACCTGCAGGCGGGTGTTCATCTCCATGAAGAAAAATTCGTCCGGGGCGTTATCCGAGACCAGGAACTCCACAGTCCCGGCGCCGCTGTAGTGGACGCTGCGGGCCGCGTTGCAGGCGGCCTCACCGATCCGGGCACGAACGCCGGCGCCGTTGGGAAGGGACTCCAGCAGCGGAGACGGTGCCTCCTCGATCACTTTCTGGTGGCGGCGCTGCAGCGAGCACTCGCGCTCCCCCAGGTGGATGACATTGCCGTGGTTGTCAGCGAGGACCTGGACCTCAATGTGCCGCGGCGTAGTGACGAGGCGTTCAAGGAAGAGGGTGTCGTCGCCGAAGGCGCTGGCCGCGACCCGGCGGGCGGTGGCCAGCGTGGCCGCCAGATCTTCGGGGCGCTCCACAATATGCATGCCTTTGCCGCCTCCGCCCGCGGACGGTTTGATCAGCAACGGGAAGCCGACGCCGGCGGCGGACTCGATCAGCTGGGCGTCCGTCATCCCGGGTTGGGCGATGCCCGGGACCACCGGCACCCCGTATCCGGTGACGTGGTTCTTGGAGCGGATCTTGTCGCCCATGACATTGAGTGATTCGACGCCCGGGCCGATGAAGGTGATGCCGGCCTTTTCCAGGGCGCGGGCGAAGTCGACGTTTTCGCTCAGGAACCCATAGCCGGGGTGCACTGCCTCGGCGCCGGTTTCGCGGCAGGCCTGGATGATGGCTTCGATTTTCAGATAGCTTTCGGCGGCGGCCGCGGGCCCGATCCGCACCGCAACGTCGGCTTCGCGCACGTGGCGGGCCCCGGCGTCGGCGTCGCTGTATACCGCCACCGAACGGATGCCCAGGGCACGCAGGGTACGGATGACGCGGCACGCGATCTCGCCGCGGTTGGCGACGAGGACGGTGTTGAACAGCGGCCCTTGGGAGGTTGACGTCGGCGAGGAATTATTCACAGCTGGCTCACATCCGGAAAAGGCCGAAGGAGGTCTCCGGCAGCGGGGTGCGGGAGACGACGTCGAGCGCCAGTCCCAGGACGGTGCGGGTGTCCGCGGGGTCGATCACGCCGTCGTCCCAGAGGCGGGCGGTGGAATAGTACGGGCTGCCCTGGTCCTCGTACTGCTGTCTGATAGGGGCTTTGAAGGCTTCCTCGTCTTCGGCGGACCATTCCTCGCCGCGCGCCTCGTACTGGTCCCGTTTGACGGTGGCCAGCACGCTGGAGGCCTGGTTGCCGCCCATCACCGAGATCCGGGAGGCCGGCCACATCCAGAGGAAGCGTGGCGAATAGGCACGGCCGCACATGGAGTAGTTGCCGGCGCCGAAGGATCCGCCGATCACCACGGTCAGCTTGGGCACGCGGGCGGTGGCCACGGCGGTGACCATCTTGGCGCCGTTCTTGGCGATGCCGCCCTGTTCGTAATCCTTGCCGACCATAAAGCCCGAGAGGTTCTGCAGGAAGACCAGCGGGATGCCGCGCTGGTCACAGAGTTCAATGAAGTGCGCGCCCTTGAGTGCGGATTCGCTGAAGAGGACACCGTTGTTGGCAACGATGCCCACCGGGTGGCCGTGCAGCTTCGCGAAGCCGGTGACCAGCGTGGTGCCGTAGTTCTTTTTGAACTCGTGGAAGCGGCTGCCGTCCACCAGCCGGGCGATCACTTCACGGACGTCGTACTGGGCGTTGACGTCCGTCGGGACGGCGCCGTAGAGCTCGTCGGGGTCCGCGAGCGGTTCGACGGCGGTGTCCACGTCCCAGGCGGGGACGGCCGGCTTCGGCAGCGTGGAGACGATGTCCCGGACAATCTGGAGCGCGTGCTCATCGTTCTCGGCCAAATGGTCGGTGACGCCGGATATTTTCGAGTGGACGTCCCCGCCGCCAAGCTCCTCGGCCGTGACGATCTCGCCGATCGCGGCCTTGACCAGCGGCGGACCGCCCAGGAAGATGGTGCCCTGGTTGCGGACGATGACCGTCTCGTCGCTCATGGCGGGCACATAGGCGCCGCCGGCGGTGCAGGAGCCCATCACGGAGGCGATCTGCGGGATTTTGGCCGCGGACATTTTTGCCTGGTTGAAGAAGATCCGGCCGAAGTGCTCCTTGTCCGGGAAGACCTCGTCCTGCTTCGGCAGGAAGGCTCCACCGGAATCCACAAGATAGATGCAGGGCAGCCGGTTCTCCAGCGCGATCTCCTGCGCCCGGAGGTGCTTCTTGACCGTCATCGGGTAGTAGGTGCCGCCCTTTACGGTGGCGTCATTGGAGATCACCAGCACCTGGCGGCCGTGGACCAGTCCGATCCCGGCTATGACGCCGGCGCCCGGGGAATCGTCGTTGTACATGCCGTTGGCCGCGAGCGGCGCGATTTCGAGGAAGGGGCTGCCGTCGTCAAGGAGCTGGTCGATGCGTTCGCGCGGCAGCAGCTTGCCGCGGGCAACGTGGCGTTCACGTGACTTCTTGGGTCCGCCGAGCGCTGCCGAGGCGAGCCGGTCCTTCAGCTCGTTTGCAAGTGCCAGCTGGGCTTGCCGGTTGGTGGCGTAGGCTGCACTGCCGGTGTCCACCAGGCTGGCGATTGTCTCCATTGACTGCTTCCGTTCCCGGACGTCCTGGCAAGGCCGTCCTGAGCGATTCGGTTAGTGCCGCGTAACTGAGATTTAGGTTAGTCTCTATTAACTGTGATGTCCAACACGCGCTCCCATTGCTAGGATTTGCAGTTCCAAGGAGGAAATGTGCCGATCATCGAGCGCGACCAGGCGGGCCAACCCAGCCAGGCAGCCCAGCCCAGTCCGGCAAGCCAACGCAGCCAGGCAACCCAACGCAGCCAGGCCAAGGAGAGCCGGCGCCGGGCGTTGCTGGCCTCCGCCGCCACGCTTTTTGCCGTCAATGGCTTCAACCGCGTTTCGCTTGAGGACCTGGGCGCCGCAGCCGGCGTCAGCGGCCCTGCGGTTTACCGGCATTTCGCGGGCAAGCAGGCGGTCCTGGGAGCACTGTTGCTCAGCGTGAGCCAGGAATTGCTGGAAGGCGGCCATCGTGTGGTGGCCGATGCCGTCGACCCCGCCGCAGCGCTGGCGCGCCTGGTTCAGTTCCATGTTGACTTCGCCCTAAGCAACCCCGACGTCATCCGGGTCCAGGACCGCGACTTCAGCAACCTCACCGACGACGACCAGGCCGAGGTCCGCACCCTGCAGCGAAACTACGTGGAGCTGTGGGTGGAGGTGCTGCAGCAGTTGCACGAGGATACGGACGCCGCGGAGCTCCGGATGCGCGCGCACGCGGCTTTCGGACTCATCAACTCCACGCCGCATTCCGTCCGCAGCCACGGCCGGCGGGTCGCAGTGAAGTCGGCACGGCCGCTGCTGGAGAGCATGGCCCTGGCCGCCCTCCTGGTGACGGCCAGCCCGGTTCCCGGCGAGTAAACGCACAGCGGCCGGCCGCCACGTCCTTTCGGAAGAGGCGGCCGGCAGCTGTGCCTGAATCCGCTAGACCATTGCCAGCACCATGCCGGGATCGGCCAGGATCGCGCCGATGTCCGCAAGGAAACGCGACCCCTGCTCGCCGTCGACCAGGCGGTGGTCGAAGGACAGGCTGAGGGTCATGACCTGGCGAAGGGCTACCTCGTCCTGGTATTCCCACGGCATTTTCCGCACGGCACCCATGGCAAGGATGGCTGCTTCGCCGGGGTTGAGGATCGGCGTGCCGGCGTCGATGCCGAACACGCCGATGTTCGTGATGGAGATGGTGCCGCCGGAGAGCTCGGCCGGGCTGGTCTTGCCGGCGCGGGCAGTCTCTGTCAGGCCGGTTAGCGCGGTGGACAGCTCCGTCAGGGACATCCGGTCGGCGTCCTTGATGTTCGGTACGGTCAATCCCCGGGGTGTCGCCGCGGCAATGCCCAGGTTCACATAGTTGAACTGCACGATCTCCTGGCTGGCTTCGTCCCACCGCGAATTCAATGACGGCTGGCGGCGGAGGGCAATCAGCAGGGCCTTGGCCACGAGTGTCAGCGGAGTCAGCTTGAAACCCTCAAACGCGCGGCTGGACTTGAGCCGGGCCAGCAGCTCCATAGTGGGCGTGACGTCGATGGTCAGGAATTCCGTGGCGTGCGGTGCCGTGAAGGCACTGGACACCATGGCCGCGGCGGTCAGCTTGCGGACCCCCTTGATGGGCGTACGCGTTTCGCGCTCCCCGTGCGTGACGCTGACACTGCCGCTGCCTGCCGCCGGAGCCGCGGCACCCGCTGCCGCACGGTCGCCTCCGCCGAGGAAGTTCTGCACGTCCTCGCGGGTGATCAGCCCGCCGACGCCTGTGCCGGTCACTGCAGCGAGCTCAACGCCAAGGTCCTTTGCCAGCTTCCGCACGGGCGGCGTGGAGCGAGGACGCTCGCCACCCGCTATTGGAGCCGCGGTCTCGGCCGGGGCGCTGGTTCCGGCACGGTCGGACGTAGGGGCGGCGCCTGCAACAGCAACCGGCTCAGCCACCGGCGCGGCCGGCGCAGCGGACGTCGGCGCAGCAAAAGTCCGGGCACGCCGGGCGGGGCGGCCGGAGGCCTCGACAATGGCGCCGTACCCCACGAGGTTGGGTTCGCGTTTGGCGGTCTCCACGGGAGCCGGACCGGCGTCGGAGGGCCCGCCGTCGTCGCCCTCTACTTCGAAGGAAACGATCGGCTTGCCCACCTCCACCACGGTTCCCGGCTGTTCGTGCAGGGCGGTGATTACACCGGCGAACGGCGACGGCAGTTCGACGACGGCCTTGGCCGTCTCCACTTCCGCAATGACCTGGTTCAGGGCAACGGTGTCACCCACGGCGACTTTCCAGCTGAGGATTTCCGATTCCGTCAGCCCTTCGCCGAGGTCCGGGAGCCTGAATTCCTTGATCATGGCGGCGCTCATCCTTCCAGCCCGCTGAGCGAGTTGGGGCGGCCCAGGGCACGGTCCACGCCGTCAAGAATCCTGTCCAGGCCCGGCAGATGGTGCGATTCCAGCTTTGAATACGGGTACGGGACATCGAAGCCGGTGACCCGGACGGGGGCGGCCTCCAAGTAATAGAAGCACCGTTCTGTGATGCTCGTAGCCACTTCGGCGCCGAGCCCGCCGGATTGCCCGGCTTCGTGGGTGATCACCAGGCGGCCCGTCTTGCGCACCGAGGCTTCCAGGGTTGCGAAGTCCACCGGGGCCAGCGAACGAAGGTCGATGACCTCAACCGAGATGCCCTCGTCCGCAGCAGCGACGGCGGCGTCCTTGGCGGTCTTTACCAGGGGTCCATAGGCAACGAGCGTTACGTCCTTGCCCTCGGCCACCACACGCGCCTTTTCCATTGACAGCGCGGCGGACGGATCGATCGTTTCATCCACCTCGCCCTTGTCGTGGTAGCGGCGCTTCGGCTCGAAGAACAGGACCGGATCGTCGGAGGCGATGGCCTGCTGGATCATGGTGTGTGCGTCCTGCGGGTTGGAAACGCTGACCACCCGCAGTCCGGACGTGTGGGTGAAGTACGCCTCGGGAGACTCCGAGTGGTGCTCCGGGGAGCCGATGCCGCCGCCGAACGGAATGCGCACGGTGATGGGCATCTTGACGGCACCCTGGGTCCGGTAGTGGATTTTGGCGACCTGGGACACGATCTGGTCGAACGCCGGGTAGACAAACCCGTCGAACTGGATTTCCACCACCGGCCGGTAACCCCGATAGGCGAGGCCGACGGCGGTGCCCATAATGGCGGACTCGGCGAGCGGGGTGTCTACAACACGGTGTTTGCCGAAGTCCTTCTGCAATCCGTCGGTTACGCGGAAGACGCCGCCGAGGGTGCCGATATCCTCGCCCATCAGGATCACTTTGGGGTCGTTTTCAAGGGATTTGCGGAGGCCGGAGTTGATTGCCCGGGCAAAGGTCATCTGCGTCATTAGCGAGCACCTTCTTCTGAATGGGTCCCTGCGGGATCGCCGAAGGAAGCCAGGTAGCGGGAGTAATGGTCCTCCTGGCGGTCCAGCCAGGAGTTGGGGGTGCTGTAAACGTGCTTGAAGATGTCCAGCGGTTTCGGGTCCGGCATGTTGATGCAGCCGGCCCGCAGCTCACGGGCCACGGCGTCGGCTTTGGCAGCCACCCGGGCCTCAAGCTGCTCGGTCAGCAGGCCCTTGCGTTCCAGCAGGCCCTTGACGCGGGCGATCGGATCCTTGGCCGCCCAGTCTTCCAGTTCGTTGGCATCCCGGTACCGGGTGGGGTCGTCGGCAGTGGTGTGCGGGCCCATGCGGTAGGTGACTGCCTCGATGAATGTGGGGCCGCCGCCGTGGCGGGCCCGTTCGAGTGCCTCGCGGGTCGCTGCCATCACGGCAAGGACATCATTGCCGTCCACGCGGATGCTGGGAATCCCGAATCCTGCCGCACGGTCGGCGATCCTGATGTGCGACTGCAGGCGCACCGGCTCGGAAATGGCCCAGTGGTTGTTGGAGCAGAAGAAGACCACCGGGGACTGGAAACTGGCTGCAAAAACCATCGCCTCGTTGACGTCACCCTCGCTGGTGGCACCGTCGCCGAAATATGTGATGGCTACCGAGTCGGCGCCGTCGTTCTGGATGCCCATGGCGTAGCCGGTCGCGTGAAGCGTCTGGGCGCCGATGATGATCTGCGGCGTGGCCATATTAACGGTGTACGGATCCCAGCCTGCCGAGGCGTTGCCCCTCCAGACCTTGACGATGTCGGTCAGATCCACTCCGCGGCAGTAGGCGACGCCGTTCTCGCGGTAGCTGGAGAACACGAAGTCATCGTCGCGGAGCGACCTCGCCGACCCTATCTGCGCGGCCTCCTGGCCCAGGAGCGGCGGCCACAGGCCGAGTTCACCCTGGCGCTGGAGGGCGGTCGCTTCGGTGTCGATCCGCCGGATGACCACCAGGTCCTCGTAAAGGGAACCCAACTGCTCGTCACTGACATCCTGGACCCAGGCGTCGTACTGCGGATGGCTGACGCGTTCACCGCCTGGCGTGATCAATTGGACCAGGCTCTCGCCCGTCCCGCCGTGATGTCCTGCACTGTTGTCCGGGCCGCCGGCGGGGATTCCGCCCTGACCCAACTCGTCTGTAAACACAGTTGCACGCAACCTTCATACGTCGTGACACCAGCGCTCAGGGGACTCGTGATCCCCGTGCACGCCAGCCGCCCGGGCGCCGTTGCCCCGGATATTTGTGACGATACTCACAATGCTCAATGGGTACAACCACTGCTAAAAAAACTGAGCATTATGCACTGTCAGGGGTCCGCCGGCCGTGCTAGCCTTGCGCATTATGCAAGCTTTGGATGGCACTGACACCCGGCTCCTTTCCGCCCTCGCGAGGGACCCGAAACGGACGGTGGTGGCCCTGGCGCAGAAGCTTGGGCTCTCGCGCAATACGGTGCAAGCCAGGATGGCCCAGTTGGAAAAGAAGCACGTCTTCCTGTCCTTCGAACGGCGGATCAATCCTGTGGCCCTGGGATATCCGCTGATGGCGTTCATCTCCGTGCACGTGCAGCAACAGAAGCTTGGCCAGTTGGCGGTGGACTTGGCCGGCATCCCGGAAATCCTGGAAGGTTACGGGCTGACGGGCTCGGCGGATCTTTTGCTGCGGGTAGTGGCCCTGGACGCGGAGGACCTTTTTCGTATCAACGGCAAGATCCTGGCCTGTCAAGGGGTGGACCGGACGGACACGGCGCTTGCCATGGGAGAGCTCATCCCCTTCCGGATCCAGCCGCTGCTGGAACGGGGCTCCGTCGAGGGATGAGGGTTATAGGCTGGGTCCCAGTTGAACGAACCGAGGCCGTGACCGGCCCGCCCCATCAGGCAATGGCCAAGCGGCCTGCCGGAAAGGCTTGATCTTGAGCAATCCTCAGGAACCGTACCAGCCGGCCCAGCCGGAGGCCGACACACCGGGCCGGGAGACGCCCGCCGGGAGCCGCAGGAAATGGGTTGTGCCGGGCATCGTGGGCGGCGCCCTACTCTTTGTCATCGCGGGCGGGGTGTTGGTGTTCAACCTCGCGGGCGGCGGCACTAACGAAGCCAGGGACGTCGCGGACGACTTCACGCAGCTTGTCATCGCCGGAGACACCGACACAGCCTATGACGATTTCCTTGACCCGGCCCTCCAGGAAAAGCTGTCCAAGGAGGACTTCGCCGCCGGCGTGCAAAGCCTCAAACTCAATGACACCTGCAAGCCGACGTACAACGACCTCAAGGTGAGCAGCGAAAACGGCAACAACAAGGCCGACGTTGCCGGGGTCATCGGCTGCGACGGCAAGGAAGTGGATCTGGCCTACAGCTTCGACAGGGACAGCGACATGAAGATGATCAACATAAAACTCAGGCCCAAGGCCTAAGCCTCGCCACAAACAGCAGGAGCTCCCGTGTTCACGGGAGCTCCTGCTGTGTCTTAGCTGTGTCCTTGCAAAGAGATGTCTCTCGGCAAAGCGGGTCTCAGTGGTCCACCGCCTTCTCGGCACCAACACCGGTCAGGGAGCGGACTTCCATTTCGGCCTGCTTCGTGGTGTCTTCCAGCTTCTTATCCAGCACGGTGCCCAGCCAGCCCAGGAAGAACGCGAGCGGGATGGAGACGATGCCCGGGTTGCTCAGCGGGAAGACCGCGAAATTCGCCGTCTGGATCATCGAGGTCTTTGTTCCGGACACCACCGGCGAAAGGGCGATCAGGATGATCGCCGACGCCAGGCCGCCGTACATGCTCCAGATTGCGCCCTGGGTGGTAAACCTGCGCCAGAACAGCGAGTAGATGATCGTGGGCAGGTTCGCCGAAGCCGCCACCGCGAAGGCGAGCGCCACCAGGAAGGCGACATTCTGGCCGTTGGCGAAGATGCCGCCGACAATTGCCAGGATGCCGATGACCACCACGGTGCGCCGTGCAACCTTGACCTCGGTGTCGGCGTCGGCCTTCCCCTTGGCAATCACGTTGGCGTAGATGTCATGGGCAAACGAGGCCGCGGCGGTGATGGTGAGGCCGGCCACCACGGCGAGGATGGTGGCGAAGGCCACCGCCGAGATGAAGCCGAGCAGCAGCGGGCCGCCCAGGTGGAAGGCGAGCAGCGGTGCGGCGGAGTTGACGCCGCCCGGGGCCGTCTTGATCGTTTCCGCACCGACAAGGGCAGCGGCGCCATAGCCCAGGACCAGGGTGAACAGGTAGAACAGGCCGATCAGCCAGATGGACCACACCACGGACTTGCGGGCTTCCTTGGCCGTGGGCACGGTGTAGAAGCGCATCAGCACGTGCGGGAGGGCTGCGGTGCCGAGGACCAAGGCGAGGCCCAGGGACATGAAGTCCAGCTTGGAGGTGTCCGACTTACCGTACTGCATGCCCGGGTTCAGGACTGCGGGGTTGTTGGCCGTCTCCACAGCGCCGCCAAGGAGGTCGGACAGGTTGAAGCCGTAGATTGCCAGGACCCAGAACGTCATCACGGCGGCGCCGGCTATAAGCAGCATGGCCTTGATGATCTGGACCCAGGTGGTGCCCTTCATGCCGCCGATCAGCACGTACATGATCATGAGGGCGCCGACGACGATGATCACCAGTGCCTGTCCGCCCCAGTCGCTAATGCCAAGGAGCAGGGAAATCAGGCTGCCGGCGCCGGCCATCTGGGCCAGGAGGTAGAAGAAGCAGACGGCAAGGGTGGAAATGGCAGCCGCGATCCGGACCGGACGCTGCTTGAGCCTGAAGGAGAGCACATCGGCCATCGTGAACTTGCCGGTGTTGCGGAGCAGCTCCGCCACCAGGAGCAGGGCCACCAGCCAGGCCACCAGGAAGCCGATGGAGTACATGAAGCCGTCATAGCCGTTGATGGCGATGGCGCCGGTGATGCCCAGGAATGATGCCGCGGAGAGGTAGTCCCCCGCAATGGCGGTTCCGTTTTGCGGGCCGGTGAAGGAACGGCCGGCCGCGTAGTAGTCTGCCGCGGTTTTGTTGTTGCGGCTGGCGCGGACCACGATAATCATGGTGACCGCGACGAACAGGCCGAAAATCGCCATGTTCAGCAGGGTGGTGTCTTTGAGGGCGGCGACGTTGACCGCTGGAACCATTCCGATCATTTTGCTGTTCCGCTCACTCGGTTGCCGTCTTTGTCGAACTCGTGGCCTTCGATTTCATGCCGGATCTCTGCTGCGATGGGATCGAGCCGCCGGTTGGAGTAGCTCACGTACCAGCCTGTGATGGCGAACGTGGACACGAACTGCAGGAGGCCCATGATGAGCCCGATGTTGATGTTGCCCCAGACCTTCGTGGACATGAAGTCGACGGCATAGTCGGCCAGGAGTACGTATGCGAAGTACCAGAGCAGGAACGCAACGGCCATCGGAAAGACAAAGCTGCGGTGACGCTTGCGCAGTTCCTGGAACTGCTCGGTCGACTGGACTTGCTTGAAATCCACGGACGCCGCTGCGTCCGGAGTTGGGGCATCGTTACCCATCATTCCTCCTCATTGAGACTTTCCGTCCACACCGGCCGCCCTGCTCTTTCACAACAGTCCTCAGCCAATGTGACTGCACTCACTCTGACGCGTGACGGCGGTTACATTCCAGAGAAGCCGCCGGGCCGTCGCTCAGCGGTCCCGTTGCTGCGCCAAACGGTGCCCCGCGGCTACGCCGGGCAGGCTACGCTGGGCACCATGCCGGACTCCCCCTTGTTCACCGCTGCCGCCATCGCCGTGATCGCGATGTCGATCGCCGTCGTCGTCGGCGTGGGCCTCAAAGTCCTGCGGTCCTTCCGGGAGCTCGGCACCGACGCGGAGCGGGCCACCTACAAAACCCTCCATGCGGCCTCGCGGGCCGGACAACACCTGCGCACCGGGCTGAACCCGGCCGGCGCGGCCAAAGCCAGCAGGCAGCTCCGCACCATCCTGGGCTGCGATGCACTGGCCATCACCGATACCTCGGGCGTGCTCGCCTGGGACGGCGCCGGGGAGGAACTCCGGCCGGCGCTGATGGGTCTCGCGGCAAAAGTGCTCGACGGCGGCCATACCGCCGTGATCCCGGCGGGCGAGCTGTACCTCCTCGCCGGCGACGCAGCCACCGGGCCCATCCCGCAAGAGGTGGAACGCGCCGTCGTCATCGCCCCCATCAAGGCCGGCGCGCGCGTGGTGGGCGTGGTGGCGGCCTTTGCACCTTCGGCGGGAGCCGGGCTGGTCCGGGCCACCGGCGAAGTGGCTGACTGGGTGGCGGCCCAGGTTGAACTCGCCGAACTCGACGCGTCCCGGACCCTCCTGATGGAGGCAGAGGTCCGTGCCCTCCGCGCCCAGATCAGCCCGCACTTCATCTACAACTCGCTCAATGCCATCGCGTCCTTCATCAACACCGATCCGGTGCGTGCCCGGGAGCTGGTGGTGGAATTCGCCGACTTCACCCGCTATTCCTTCCGCCGGCACGGGGACTTCACCACGCTTGCCGAAGAGCTCCGCTGCATCGACCGTTACCTGCTGCTGGAGCGGGCAAGGTTCGGCGACCGGGTGCAGGTGAGCCTGCAGATCGCCCCGGAGGTACTGAGCACTGTCATCCCGTTCCTCAGCCTGCAGCCGCTCGTCGAAAATGCCGTCCGCCACGGCCTCGAGGCCAAGGAAGGTTCGGGCCACATCACCATTGCGGCGAACGATTCCGGCACCTTCGCGGAGGTCACCATAGAGGACGACGGCGTGGGCATGGATCCGGAACAGCTGCGGTCGGTGCTTGCCGGACACAGCGACGGCGACCATGTGGGACTGCGCAACGTCGACGCCCGGCTCCGCCAGGTCTACGGCGAGGACAACGGCCTGGTCATCGAAACGGCTCCGGGCGAGGGGACGCTGATCACCATGCGTGTGCCCAAGTCGCAACCCGGCCACGACGCCTGAGCGTCCCGGCATCGCCGGCGGGGACACCGGGATAACCTAGAAGCATGATCAACGTCCTCGTCGCCGACGACGAACTCCCCGCTGTCGAGGAGCTGGCGTTCCTGCTCGGCCGGGACGACCGGATCGGGGCCATCCACCGGGCGTCGTCCGGTGCCCAGGCCCTCCGGGTGCTCGACGCCGAAGCCGTGGACGCGGTGTTCCTCGACATCCACATGCCCGCCCTGTCCGGCCTGGACATCGCCCGGGCCATCTCGCGCAGCAGCAATCCCCCGGCAGTCGTCTTCGTCACCGCGGACGAAGAGTGCGCGCTGGAAGCGTTCGAACTCGCCGCCGTCGACTACCTGCTGAAGCCCGTACGCGCGGAACGCCTGGCCAGGTCTGTGGGCCGCATCTGCGAACTCATGAAGGACGGCGCCGCGACGCCGGAAATGATCACGGTGGATCTCGGCGGCACCACCCGGATGATCAGGCGCGACGACGTCACGTACGTCCAGGCCCAGGGTGACTACGCGCGGCTGCACACCACCGAGTCCAGTTACCTCATCCGCGTGCCCTTGGCGGACCTGGAGCAGCAGTGGGCCGAGGCCGGCTTCCTCCGCACGCACCGCTCCTACCTCATCGCCCTCAACCATGTCAGCCATATGAAGCTCGCCGCAGCCCGCCCCACCGTCACCGTGGCCGGGGCCGAACTGCCCATCAGCCGCCGCCACCTGCCGTCGGTCCGGGAGAAGCTCGAAACAACGCGGATCCGGCCGCAGGCATGACGCGCGTGAGGGTGACGGCCCCGCGGTCCGCCGCAATGCCTGTGCTGGAATCGCGGGAGGCCGCCGAGGAATCGGACGTAGGCCAGGTGTTCGTGCGGTCTTTGATCCGGACGCAGCTTCGCCTGGCGGTGGTGGTGGCCGCCGGGTTCCTGCTGATCCTGCTGGCCTTCCCCCTCATGCTGGGACTGGTTCCCGGGCTGGCGGAATCGAAGATCGCGGGCATACCCTTCGGCTGGTTCCTCCTCGGCGCCGGAATCTACCCGGTGATCGGGCTCAGTGCGTGGCTGTACATCCGGACAGCGACCCGGAACGAGGCCCGTTACCGGGACCTGGCGGAGGACAGGTGAGGCGGCGTTGAACCCGGTGGTGGGCATCGCCGCGCTGGTCGCCGTGTCCGTGGCCACGGCGGTCATCGGATTCTACGGGCTGCGGATTTCACGCACGACCGGAGACTTCTACGTGGCCTCGCGGACCGTCCGGCCGTGGTGGAATGCGTCCGCGATCGGCGGCGAGTACCTCTCCGCCGCCAGTTTCCTTGGCGTGGCCGGGCTGATCCTGCTCTCCGGCACGGATGCCCTCTGGTTTCCCATCGGCTACACCGCGGGGTACCTGATGCTGCTGCTCTTCGTCGCTGCTCCGCTGCGGCGCTCCGGCGCCTATACGATTCCTGATTTCACCGAGGTTCGCCTGGATTCGCGGGCGGTCCGCAGGGTCACCAGCCTGGCGGTTGTGGTGGTGGGCTGGCTCTACATCGTGCCGCAACTCCATGGTGCAGCCCTGACGATCCGCATCACCACGGGGCTTCCGTCCTGGGTGGGGTCCGTGGCCGTGGTCATCGTGGTGTGTCTGACGGTACTGGCCGGCGGGATGCGTTCCATTACGTTCGTGCAAGCGTTCCAGTACTGGCTTAAGCTGACGGCACTGGCGGTGCCTATCGTGTTCATCGCCCTGGTGCTGGCCGGCAACGGAACCCCGGCGGTGGCCGAAGCCAACACCAACCCCACCGGGCTGGCACCCACCGGCCCCTACCAAAACATCTCGCTGCTGGTTGCCCTGCTCTTCGGGACCCTGGGCCTGCCGCACGTCCTGGTGCGGTTCTATACCAACCCTGACGGGCAGTCGGCGCGTCGCACTACGCTGATCGTGCTGGGCCTGCTGTCCGTTTTCTATCTCTTTCCCACTGCTTACGGACTGGCCGGGCGGATGTTCGCTCCGGGCCTCGCCCAGAGCGGCCGGTCGGATGCCCTGGTGCTGCTGCTGCCGGGCCGGCTGATCGGAGGACCGGCCGGGGACATGCTCTCCGCGCTTGTGGTGGCAGGGGCGTTCGCCGCGTTCCTGTCCACCACGTCAGGCCTGGTGGTATCGCTGGCAGGCGTCATCAGCCAGGACGTGCTGGGCGGGAGCGTCCGCGGTTTCCGGCTCGCCGCGCTGATTTCCGCCACGGTTCCGCTGGGCTTCGCGTTCATGACGGACTCGCTGGCCCTGGCAGGCAGCGTGGGCCTCGTGTTCGCCTTCACCGCGTCCACCATTTGCCCCGCCTTGCTGCTTGGGATCTGGTGGCGAGGCCTTACCGATGCCGGCGCCATTGCCGGAATGGTAACGGGAGGAATCCTGTGCGGCGGGGCGCTGGTTGCCGGCGCCGTGTTTGCCGGTCCCCTGTCCGGTCCGGCCGCTTCCGGCGCCGCGATGCCGCCGTGGCTCGCCCAGCCCGCCGCCTGGACAGTACCGGCTGCTTTCGCCATGATGGTCCTGGTGTCCCGTGCCACCAAGGACCGCGTGCCGAGGACCCTGACGAAGGTGATGACCAGGTTGCACACGCCGGAACGGCCGCTGGCCACCGAACGCTAGGGCCGAGTTAGTCGATGGCGGCCATCAGCTCGACCACGCGGTCGAGGAAGGCGTCCACCTGGGTTTCTTCGTAGCCGTCCTTGCCCTTGGCCGGACGGAAGACCGCGCGGCGGACATTGTCGACACTGAGCGGCTGGTCCTCTTCGAGGTACCCGATGAGGTCCCGGCACAGGTTGTCCACGTCCACGGTGTTATAGCTTCGGCCGCGGCTGCCGGCCGGCCGGCGGAACCGGTCGCCGTCGGGACGGTGAAGCCGGCCCCGCAGCAGGCCGGACAGCTTACCGATTTCACGCAGCCAGGCGTCCTCGCCGCGCGCCTCGATCAGGTCATCGCGCTCGCGCCGGGCGAAGGCGTCTTCCAGGCGGTCCAGTGCAGCGTCAACCCCGGCCGCGGCGTATCCGCCCTTGACGGGATCGAAGCAGACGGCCCGGACGTCGGCACTCTTGATGGTCTGGGCTGCTGCTCCCGGATTCTCAAACGAAACCCGTGCGCGCTGGAGGAACTGGTCCACCTGTTTGGCGTTGTAGCCGTATTCGTTCCGCTGCACGCGGTCAAATGACGCAGGTATCTGCCTGTGAATGTCCACTGTCACTTTTGCTTCCTTCAGTGCTGTTCAGCTGTATTGCTCCGCACCAGTCTAAGGTGCCGAACGGTTGCCGGGCGGGATGCCTCAGGCTCCGGAAACAGCCGTGAACAGGATAAACGCCGCCGGTGAGGCGAAGACGATTGAGTCCAGGCGGTCCATTACTCCGCCGTGTCCGGGCAGGATGCTGCTCATGTCCTTGATGCCCAGTTCCCGCTTGACCATGGATTCGGCGAGATCGCCGGTGGTTGCCGCCGCCACCATGCCGACTGCCAGCACCACCCCGACCCACCAGGGCTTGTCCAGCAGGAAGAGGCATGCCAGGACACCCACGGCTATGGCTCCGCCGATCGAACCGGCGAAGCCTTCCCACGATTTCTTGGGGCTGATCTTGGGCGCCATGGGATGCTTCCCGAAGGAAGCACCCACCAGGTAGCCGAAGGTGTCGTTGGAAACAACCAGCAGGAGCATCGTGGCGATCTGCCATGCACCGGGGGGAATCACGCCGCCGGGCCACAGGCCAACCGGGGTGGCGGTTCCCACCGCATGCAGCGGCAGGATCGCGAAGCTGATGAAGAACGGCACCCAGGCCAGGGTGAAGACGCCCGCGAAGATGCTGCGGGCTGATCCTGCTGCGCTCTCGATGGTCCGCCACAACAGGACCGCCACGCTGCTGGCCAACAGCGCAAAAAGCAGGCTCTCCAGTCCGCCGAAGTAGGCGGCCAGCGGCATTCCCACGGTGCCCACCATCACAGGGACGATGGGCAGGCGGGTGCCGCTTACCTCCAGCGCCCGGAAGATCTCCCAGACGCCGAACACCGCGAAGGTGGTGGTGACCAGGACGAAGCCGAGCGGCAGGAACAGGAGACCCCCCAATACGGCGAAAAGCATCGCCAGGCCCACCGCTGTGGCGGCTGGAAGGTTCCTTCCGGCCTTGGGCGTTGGGTTGGAGCGCTGCTTCCCCCGGGCCCGGACTCTGTGTCCGGGCGCCTGCTGTGCCTGATCCATCAGACCTCGAGCAGCTCGGCTTCCTTGCGCTTGAGCAGGTCGTCGATGCCCTCAACGTGCGCCTTGGTCAGGGCGTCGAGTTCCTTCTCGCCCCGCGCGCCTTCGTCCTCGCCGGCTTCGCCGTCCTTGACCAGTTTGTCCAGGGTTTCCTTGGCCTTGCGGCGGATGTTCCGGATGGATACCTTGGCGTCCTCGCCCTTGGCCTTGACGATCTTGACGTATTCCTTGCGGCGTTCCTTGGTCAGCTCCGGGATGGTGATCCGGATGACGTTGCCGTCGTTGGACGGGTTGGCGCCAACCTCGGAGTCGCTCAGGGCGCGCTCAATGTCCCGCAGGGCCGTCTTGTCGAACGGCGTGATGAGGATGGTGCGGGCGTCCGGGATCGCGAAGGAGGCCAGCTGCTGCAGCGGCGTGGGTGAGCCGTAGTAGTCCACCAGCACCTTGTTGTAGAGGCCCGGGTTGGCCCGCCCGGTGCGGATCGAGGCGAAGTCTTCCTTGGCTACCTCGACAGCCTTGTCCATCTTGTCCCCGGCTTCGAGCAAGGTATCTTCGATCACGGTCTCTCCTCAGAAATTGGTGTGTTCCGGCTGGCCGGAATGCACGGTTCGTTCCGTCTTTGCGGCCTGCCCACCGGGCCGGCCTTCCTCAAATCATCCTAGCTGTTGCTAGGGAGTGACTATGGTGCCCAGCTGTTCGCCGCGGATGGCCCGGGTCACGTTGCCTTCGCCTTCCATGCCGAACACCACCATGGTGAGGTTGTTGTCCTTGCACATGGTCATGGCCGTCTGGTCCATCACGCGGATATCGCGGCGCAGGGCGTCGTCGTAGCTGAGCCGTTCGAGCTTCTCCGCGCTGGGGTCCTTCTTCGGGTCGGCGGTGTAGACGCCGTCCACTCCGCTCTTTGCCATCAGCACGACGTCGGCATGGACTTCCAGCGCACGCTGGGCGGCAACGGTGTCGGTGGAGAAATACGGCAGTCCGGCGCCGGCGCCGAAGATCACGACGCGGTTCTTTTCCATGTGGCGGATGGCGCGGCGCGGGATGTAGGCCTCGGCCACCTGGCCCATGGTGATGGCGCTCTGCACACGGGTCTCCACGCCGGCCTGTTCCAGGAAATCCTGGAGTGCGAGGCAGTTCATCACGGTACCCAGCATGCCCATGTAGTCGGCACGGGAGCGGTCCATGCCGCTCTGCGACAGCTCGGCGCCGCGGAAGAAGTTGCCGCCGCCGACGACGATCGCAACCTCGACGTCGGGAACTGCCGCGGCGATCTGCTTGGCGACTCCGCGGACGGTATCAGGGTCGACGCCCAGCTTTCCGCCGCCGAAGACCTCGCCGGACAGCTTCAGGAGGACGCGACGCCGGCTCTTCTCTGACTGGACAGAATTGTTGACGGTTTCCATGGTGCCTTCCCGTAAATGAGCTCTGAGCTAGGTTATCGTGCCCGATGGCCAAAGGTGTCATTTCCCCGGCCCGTACGTGCAGCCGCGAGGCTGCGATTGCATGCAAAAGGGGCGGCCACCGAAGTGACCACCCCTTTGCGTGTCTAACTAGGAACCGACGCGGAAACGCGCGAAGGCCGTAGCCTTGACGCCGGCCTCGTCGAGGATCTGCGCCACGGACTTCTTGGCGTCCTTGGCGAATGCCTGGTCAACCAGCACCTCGCCCTTGTAGAAGCCCGTGACACGGCCTTCCACAATCTTGGTCATGGCCGCTTCGGGCTTGCCCTCAGCCTTGGCCGTCTCCTCGGCGATGCGGCGCTCGGACTCAACGAGCTCAGCCGGGACGTCTTCGCGGGTCAGGTAGTTCGGAGCCATAGCGGCAACGTGGACAGCAACGTCGTGTGCTGCGGTTGCGGCTGCTTCGCCTTCGCCCTCGACTGCGAACAGGACGCCGACCTGGGCCGGGAGGTCCTTGGAGGTCTTGTGCAGGTAGGCGTCAACAGTGCCGCCCTCGATGCGGGCAATACGGCGGACAACAACCTTTTCGCCCAGGATTGCGCCTTCTTCGACGACAACCTCGGACAGCGGCTTGCCGTCAACCTCGGTGGCCAGCAGGGTTTCGATGTCGGCTGCGCCGGACTCGACCGCGATGGCCAGGACCTTGTCAGCGAGCTGGATGAACTTGTCAGCCTTTGCCACGAAGTCGGTCTCGCAGTTAACTTCGATCATCACGCCAACGCCGCCGTCAACCTTGGCTGCAACCAGGCCTTCTGCGGTGGAGCGGCCTTCACGCTTGGTAGCGCCCTTCAGACCCTTGATGCGGATGATCTCGATGGCCTTCTCGGCGTCACCGTTGGCTTCGTCAAGAGCCTTCTTGACATCCATCATGCCGGCGCCAGTGCGCTCACGCAGAGCCTTGATATCAGCGGCAGTGTAGTTCGCCATGTGAACCCCTCTGTCTAGAAATTTTGTGTGGTGTACGGACTGACAGGACGGCAGCTCACCGAGTGAGCGGCCATCCTGTCAGAAACCCCCGGCACTGCGGACAGTGCCGGGGATGGTCCAGATTTACTTGTCTGCCTACTTGGCAGCGTCGGCTTCGCCGGCGGCGGCTTCGGGTGCCTCGGCAGCTGCCGGGGCTTCCTCTGCGGCTGCGGGAGCTTCTTCAGCAGCGGCGGGAGCTTCTTCAGTCTTGCTGCCTTCGAGGAGCTCGCGCTCCCACTCGGCCAGCGGCTCTTCCGGAGCTTCCGTGGTGCCGGTTGCGCGCTGGTTACGGGCGATCAGGCCCTCAGCAACAGCGTCAGCAACAACGCGGGTAAGCAGGTTGACGGAGCGGATGGCGTCGTCGTTGCCCGGGATCGGGAAGTCGACTTCGTCCGGATCGCAGTTGGTGTCCAGGATGGCAACAACCGGGATGTTCAGCTTCTTGGCCTCGTCAACGGCGAGGTGTTCCTTCTTGGTGTCCACGATCCAGAGCACGGACGGTGCCTTGGTCAGGTTGCGGATACCGCCGAGGTTGGTCTCCAGTTTGGTGAGTTCACGGCGAAGGAGCAGCAGTTCCTTCTTGGTGTAAGCGGAACCGGCGACGTCGTCGAAGTCGATCTCTTCGAGTTCCTTCATGCGCTGGATTCGCTTGGAGACCGTCTGGAAGTTGGTCAGCATACCGCCGAGCCAACGCTGGTTCACGTACGGCTGGCCGACGCGGGTGGCCTGCTCGGCGATGGATTCCTGCGCCTGCTTCTTGGTGCCGACGAAGAGAACGGTGCCGCCGTGTGCAACGGTGGCCTTCACGAACTCGTAGGCACGGTCGATGTAGGACAGCGACTGCTGCAGGTCGATGATGTAGATGCCGTTGCGCTCCGTGAAGATGAATCGCTTCATCTTCGGGTTCCAACGACGGGTCTGGTGTCCAAAGTGGACGCCGCTGTCAAGCAGCTGGCGCATAGTTACGACGGGCATGCCGACGCTCCTTCCGGCAGGTCATTCATGAGAGAGCCCAAGGCTCTCTTACCCTGCCAATAGTTGACGGTTGAATAGCTTCGCCCAGGCGGGCGCTGCTCCTGGCATCCACTGCGCTTCCCATCCGTGCCAGATGGCAGGGACCGCAGGAGGCGCAGTCCTCCGCACCGAAAGTTTTCGGCTTCTTGTGAGGAGGGCTGGATACGCGTAGTCAGCTACTGCTCCCCCACACCTCTGAATGAGACGTGCTGACTAGAACGACCGAAAGGACCAAGCGACCATTACGTGACTTGAACCGCCGGCCGGGCATCGTTGAGGGCACAGCAAACTGCTCCGTCAAGTGTACTACAGCAGCCCCACCGGATCCGACCATTTCCGGGCCCGCCGCCTTGCCATTTGCGGACTCTTTTCCCGACCCTTATCCACATAACGCCACGCGCCCCTGTCCGGTGATGCGCGGCGCGGGCAGGCTGAGGAAATGAAACTCCGGATCCTCTTGGCAATCCTCATACTGGCCGCGTCGGCAACGGCTCCGGCCTCGTGGGCCGAGCCCGCCGCTGCGGCAGTGCCCGCTCCAGCGCCGGCGTCGGGTTGGAGCTGGCCCCTGACGCCCAGGCCAGCGGTGCTCCGCGCATTCGACCCCCCGGACAAGCCGTGGATGAGCGGGCACCGGGGCGTGGATCTCCAGGCGGCGTTCGACGGCGCCCAGGTCACCGCGCCGGAGTCGGGAACCGTCAGCTTCGTGGGCGTGGTGGTGGACCGTCCGGTGATCACCATCGATCACGGCAACGGGCTCCGCAGCAGTTTCGAGCCGGTGGAAAGCGTCCTTGCCGCCGGGGCCACACTATCGAAGGGAGACATCCTCGGCACGGTTCAGCCGGGCCACTGCGCAGCCATGCCGTGCGTTCACTGGGGCGTGCGGCGTGGCGCGGAATACATCAATCCGCTGTCGCTGGTGAAGGACCTGCGGCCCTCCATCCTGCTTCCGCTGAAGGCGCCCCCGTGAGGTCCCGCCGTGAGGTCCCGCCGTGAGGCTGCCTAGACGATTGCGGAAATGCCGGTGATTGCCCGGCCCGTCACCAGGGTGTTGATCTCGTGGGTGCCTTCGTAGGAGTAGATGGCTTCCGCGTCCGAGAAGATTTTGGCCATTTCGTAGTCAGTGACGATGCCGTTGCCGCCGAGGAGGCTGCGCCCGATGGCCACGCTTTCGCGCATTCTCGCCGTCGTAAACGCCTTGGCCAGGGCGGACTGCTCATCCCTTGCTTCGCCCGCGTCTTCGAGCTGGGACAGGCGGACCATCATGCCCATGGAGCTGACGGCGTTGCCAAGGATCTGTACCAGCTGGTTTTGGACCAGCTGGAAGGAGGCGATCGGCCGGCCGAACTGGCTCCGCTCCACTGCGTAGCGCCGGGCGACGTCGAAGGCCGCGAGCTGCTGGCCGACGGCCTGCCAGGCAACGGCGAGGCGGGTTACTTTCAGGACCTTGTTGGTGTCCCGGAAGCTGTTGGCGTTGGCGAGTTTGAAGAAGTCCGGGACCACGACGTTTTCGAGAGTGATGTCGGCGTTCTGCACGGTGCGGAGTGAGATCTTGTTTTCGATCTTCGTGGCGCTGTAGCCCCCTGTCCCCGTATCCACCAGGAAGCCCTTGACCTGGTTGTCGGCGAGGTCGCGGGCGTAGATGACCACCCAGTCGGAGAACGTGGCGTTGCCGATCCAGCGCTTGGCGCCGTTGAGGATCCAGCTGTCACCTTCGCGGCGGGCAGTGGTACGCGTGCCGCCGGCAACATCGGAGCCGCCCAGCGGTTCGGTGAGGCCGAAGGCGCCGATTTTCCGGAGCGAGTAGATGTCCGGCAGCCAGGCTTCCTGCTGCTCCTGTGAGGCCAGGGCCTCGATGGAACCGGTGAACAGTCCGTCGTGGACTCCCATGAACGTTGCAATGGACGTGTCCGCGCGTGTGACCTCGGCGTGCAGGACGCCGGCGAAGAGGTTGGAGTAGCCCTGTCGCCGAACGGGGCTGACAAGGTCGATCTCGGCCAGCTTCGGAATCAGGTCCATCGGGAACTCGGCGCGGTTCCAGCAGTCGACCGCGATCGGCTTGACCTCGCGTGCCAGGAACTCCCGGACTTCGGCCAGCCGGTCCCGCTCCTTGCCGCTGAGCAGCTGCTCGAACGCGAAGAAGTCGCCATCGGCGTACGGCAGGTTGTTGATGTCGATTGCAGCTTTGGGCATGGTGTTCCTTCAGGTGTGATCAGCAGCGACCAAAGGTCCCCGGCTTCGAGGGCGGCGTAAGTTACTCACGAGTAACATATCGCAGCGGAAGCGCCGGGGCAAGCGATAAGTTACTTTCGGGTAGCAGCTCACAGAACCCAGGCGCCGGGCAGGCGGGCACAACGGCTCGCGGCCGGGCAATTCAACACGGCGGCAACACAACACGGCGGCAACGCAACACGGCCGGCGACACAAAAGGAGCCGTGGCCGATGTCTTTGCATCGGCCACGGCTCCCGTGGATGGTAGGGCTACTCGGACTTGAACCGAGGACCTTAGGATTATGAGTCCCGCGCTCTAACCAGCTGAGCTATAGCCCCGTGCGCCCCGCAGACTGCAGGCTCCGGAGGGAGCCCCCGCAGTTCCGGGGCAAAAACACTCTAGCAATAGTAATCGCCTGATACGCGCACCAGCGATCCCGGCGCGGGCGGCACGCTGGGATGACGTCCCGTGGGATGACGCGGCCAGGGACTACACGGCTTGTGGGATTACACGACTTTGTCGTCGTAGCTGGCGCCGTAGTAGAGGTCCTCGAACGTCTGCAGCGTCCCCTGGATGCTGTGCGGCTCCACCATGCAGCGGCTGGCCTTGCCCATCGCCGCAAGGTCCTCAGCGGGGAGCTGAAGCACGCGGGTGATCTTCGCGGCAAGGTCGTCGCTGTCGTTGGGCGTGAACAGATAGCCGTTCTCGCCGTCGCGCACCAGGTGCGGCAGGGCCATCGCATCCGCCAGCAGCACGGGGGTGGAGGCAGACATGGCCTCCAGCGTGACCAGCGACTGAAGCTCAGCCGTGCCGGGCATGCAGAAGAGGTCCGCCTTGATGTACGCCTCGCGCAGTTCGGCATCGCTGGCCAGGCCCAGGAACTTCACGCGTGATTCCAGCCCCAGCCTTGCCACCTGGGCTTCGAGGGCGGCCCGCACCTCGCCGCCGCCTACGATCTCCAGGTGCACGTTCAGTTCGGCCGGGGTCTTCGCGACCGCGTCGATGAGGACGTTGACGTGCTTTTCCTCAGCGAGGCGACCGGCAAAAAGCACGGTGGGCTGCGGGTGCCGGTCAATTACCTCGCCGTCCCGAAGCTCATAGGCAGCAGAATCGATGCCATTGGACAGGGGCAGGACCTTGCGGAGGAACGCATGCTGGTGCATCGCCTTGGCTGCGAGCGGCGTTGGAGTGGTGACGACGTCGGCCTTGCCCATCACCTTTCCCATGTCCTTCCAGGAGATGCGCCCCACGATGTCCTTGAACCACTGCGGAAACGGCAGGAACGGGTTCAGGTTCTCCGGCATGAAGTGATTGGTGGCCACGATTCGGACGCCGCGCCGCTCGGCTTCGTAAAGCACGTGCTCGCCGATCATGTAGTGGCTCTGGATATGCACCACGTCCGGCTTGACGCGGTCAAAGAGGAGGCTGATCTCCTTCTTGATTTCCCAGGGAAAGGTGATCCGGAAGTACTCGTGCGTGGGCACGGAGTGGGAGCGGATCCGGTGCACAGTGCCCTCCGAGCGAAACTCGGTGAAGCTCTTGCCCTTGTCCGGCCGGCAGGCGAGGACATGGACGTCGTGTCCCCGGGCAGTCATGCCTTTGGCCAGCCGGTATCCGAATTGCGCGGCTCCGTTGACGTGGGGCGGGTAGGTGTCCGCAGCAATCAGGATGGTAAGTGATTGCTGACTGTCGGGCATGGTCACGTGGAGAGCTCCTGGTGGTCACGGTGCGGTCAGCGCTGGCTGTCGCGGCCTGCTGTCCCTCGGCGCGGTGGCGCCGGGACTTCCGGTGAAATCTGGATATCGCTCGCCCCTATGACACCCGTCCAGCGGCCGTGCGCGCGTCCTTTTTGCGCTTGGTCACTTCGGGATGGTGCCGCGAGAGGGCGATTACCCCCACGATAGCAAGGGATGCGGCTGCCCCCATGGCAATCGCCAATACGGCGTGGACATCCGGCCGAAGTTCTCCAAGGATGGCGATACCGATGGCGATGCCCACGATGGGGTCGATGACCGTCAGTCCGGCAATGACCAGGTCCGGCGGCCCGCCGGAGTAAGCGGACTGGACGAACCACGAGCCCAGGCCGCCGGCAGCCGCGATGGCCACCACGGAATACCACTGCACGTTGAGCAGGGCGAGTCCGTTCGGATCAAGCAGGTGTTTGCCGATGATGCGCGTGAGCACCGCAACGAAGCCGAACAGCACGCCGGCGCCCAGGATGTAGATGAAGGCACTCATCCGGTGTCTGAACACCAACGCCAGGGTGCCGAACAGCCCCACGGCCAGGGTGAGCAGCAGCACGATGGTGAGTTCGTCGTCGAAACTCACGTGATGGTTTTCCTGCGTCACGTTCACTGCCAGCAGGACGAACATCGCCGAGCCGGTGACGCAGGCTGAAATAGCCACTACGGTGGCACGGTTGATGCTCAGGCCCTGGTCCTTGGCGTTCACCACCGTGGTGATGACCAAGGCAATCGCACCGATCGGCTGCACCACCGTCAGCGGCGCCGATACAAGGGCAACGGCGTTCATCGCCATGCCGGCACAAAGCATCAACAGCCCGAACACCCAGCGGGGGTTCCGGATCAGCCGCAGGAATCCATGCGAGCTCAGTGCAAGGCCGCCGGTGTCCGCTTTGACCGCACTGCCCTGGCGTTGTGCGCCTATGGCCAGGCAAAAGGCCCCAAGCACCGCCAGGAAGACGGCAAGCCACACCATCAGCCGGGTCCGCCGTTGCCAGCGGCTTTGAGCCGGCCCTTGCGGACGATGGCCAGGAAGTAGTTGTAGCCGGCCACCCAGTGGCCCAGCAGGCCGAGGCCAAGGAAGATCCAGGCCGCCACGAAATAGGCCTCCGTGAACGGAATCGGCAGTTTGGCGAGCACCAGCAGCGGGGTGCCCACAAGGAGGAGCGCGGTGCGGATTTTGCCGATGCGGCTGACGGGAAGGTCGGGGTGGCTGCGGAAGTAGAAAAGCGAAGCGGCCAGCAGGATGGCGTCCGGGACCACCAGGGCGGTCAGGTACCACCACTGCACGACGCCGGCAATCACCAGGGTGACCGCCACGGCAATGAGCGCCAGCCGGTCCGCGATCGGATCCATGATCCGGCCCAGCCTGGACGTCTGGTTGAAGCGGCGGGCAATGTATCCGTCCACCCAGTCCGTGCTGCCCATGATGACCAGTACAAGCGCGGCCAGGGCATACTCCTTCTGACCCAGCACCAGCCAGATGAAAAGGGGCACACCCATGAACCGGAGGACCGTCAGGATGTTCGGGATGGTGAAGACCGCGTCACTGTCCACATGGCGCTGGCCCGGACGCGCGCCGGCGTTGATGAACTTCATCCCTACCCTCCTTCCGTTCCCGCTGCGGGTAATGCCCTGCCCTGGTGGTGCCCTGTCCTCGTTTTGCCCTGTCCTGGTAGTGGCCGGCCTAGCCTTTAAGGAGCTTCCGGAGCAGGACAACGAAGACGGCGGCCGATGCGGCCAGGGCTGCCAGCGGCTTCCAGCGCACTCCGGCCTGCGCCTCGTTGGCCCGGTTCAGGAAGGCGGATGCAGAGCGGCCAAGGGAGTCGAACTGGCGGCCGGCGCGTTCCGTGCCGGTCTTCAGCTGGGCCTGCGTGGCGCCGAGCAGGATCTGCGCCTGGGTCTTGACGTCGAGCTCCTCGCCAAGTTCATCGCGGACGCCGGTCAGGTGGCGGCGGCGCTTGTCCAGGCGGCTCCGCAGCTCGGCTTCCGTGGGGGCAGGCAGTTCAATCTTCTCGGCAGCGGCCTTGGCTTCCTTCTCCGCCTTCTCCTGTGCGGCCTTCGCTTCCTTGGCTGCCTTGGCGGCCTTGGCCTGGTCGGAGGACGGATCCAGGATGGCCGGGTCGAAGTCCGAGCCTTCCTTTGCGATGCCAAGATCGTGCTTAAGGCCGCGGATGGTGTCTTCGGGGACAAGAGGCATGGCCTTCTTGAATTTCCGCAGGCCGATCAGCGCACCGATGAGGGCGATAACGAGGAAGACGGCACACACCAGGAGGGCCGCCAGCCAGGCGGGCATGATGGTGGCAAGGCCCATGATGGCGGCAACGATGAGGCCGGTGACGAGGAAGGCCACGAACAGCAGCGCAACGGCGAAGAATGCCGCCGCCACTCCTACCTGGATGCCCTTTTGCTTGATCTCGATCTTCGCGAGGGCGATCTCGTCGTTGAGCTGCCTAGGCGCCAGTTTGGCAACCAGCCTCAGCGTTTTTGGCAGTGCCCCAATACTCAGTCCGCCCTTGCTCCGGCCGCTGTGTCGTCCGCTCATCGATCCCGCCTTACTGGTTCCATCTTTGATTCGGATTCCGCTGGATTCCGGGGGCCTGCGCGGCTTCACACACTCCCCGCTGTCAAAACTATCATTCAGGTTCGGGCCCTCCTTCGGGTAATAACACGTGGCGCGCCCTGCAACGCTGTAAAAGTACGATCTGAGGGCCATAGGATGGTTCTCTGTGAGCATCCCCGCCAATCCGGGCGACTCCCTGAGCCGCAACCGGAAACTCCTGTACATCCTCCTCCTCGGCGCCCTGACGGCACTCGGCCCTTTTACGATCGACCTCTATCTCCCGGCCTTCCCCGCCCTCGAGGCCAGCCTCGGGGTGTCCGAAGCGGAAGTCCAGCTCACACTGACCGGCACCACCGTTGGCTTCGCCCTGGGCCAGCTGGTGGTGGGGCCGCTGAGCGACAAGTTCGGCCGGCGGCTCCCGTTGATCCTCGCCACCGCCCTGCACATCACCGCTTCCGTGGGCGCGGCGCTCTCCACTGACCTCGCCACGCTGGGACTTTTCCGGGTGCTGATGGGCATCGGTGCGGCCGGAGGCGGCGTGGTGGCAATGGCCATGGTGCGGGACCTGTTCAGCGGGTACGCCATGGTGCGGATGTTCTCCCGGATGGCTCTGGTGAACGGCCTGGCCCCCATCCTGGCGCCGGTCATCGGCTCCCAGCTGCTGCTGATCATGCCCTGGCCGGGCATCTTCTACTTCCTGGCCGGCTACGGCACGCTGGTGATCATCGCCGCCATCCTCCTGGTCCGCGAAACCCTCCCCCGCGAACTCCGCGGAAAATCGGGCCTCACAGCGGGCCAGCGCTACAAGCTCCTGTTTTCGGACCGGATCTTCGTAGGCCTGCTGCTGCTTGGCGGCATGAACTTCGCCGGACTCTTCGCGTACCTTTCAGCCTCTCCCTTCCTCTTCCAGGACGTCTACGGTTTCACCCCCCAGCAATACGGCCTGCTCTTCGGCATCAACTCGCTGGGCATCGTGGCCGGCGTGCAGACCAGCTCCCGGGTGATCAGGCGGGTTCCGCCGCAATGGATCCTGGCCTGCTCCACCGCATGGATGTTCCTGATGGCCGTGCTGATCGTCGTGTTCGACCAGCTTGGCTTCGGGCTCTGGGGCGTGATGGTACCGCTCTGGTTCTACATCCTCGGCACCGGCTTCACGTTCCCCTGCGTCCAGGTCCTTGCACTGTCCAAGCACGGAGCACAGGCAGGAACGGCCGCGTCGCTGCTGGGAGCGGCGACGTTCATGATGGCCGGCATCGTGTCCCCCGTGGTGGGCTGGTTTGGTGACATCTCGGCCACGGTCATGGGCGGCGTCCAGGCTTCCAGCATCCTGCTGGCCGCCGCCGCACTGTGGCTCGTGGTCCGGCCGCGCACCGTTCCGTCGATCCACTAGGGCCCGCAGCGCCCCGGTACGCTGAACCCATGGCCAAAAGACCGCACCGCAACCGCAGGGGTTTGTTCCTCGGCGCGGTGATTGGCGCCGTCGCCGGCTATTTCGCCGGCCGTGCGATGGGGAACCCGGCCATGGGCATCATCCTAGGTGCGATCGCCGGCTCCGCGCTCCTGTACCGGGTCAATCCCGGCCCGTGGAACAGGCCCTAACGGCCCTGTTCCCGGAATTGAGCGCGCGATAAAGTTGTTCTGTGCCCGACTGGCAGCACCATCAGCCCTTACCGGCCACGTGGCAGCGATGCGACGCCGGCATCCTGCCCCTGTGGTGGGAGCGCCTGTGCTCCCAGACCAGCGCCCAATCAGCAGCCCTGTACGCGGCAGGCCTCTTCACTGAGGACCGGCGACGCCCGATCGCCCAGTGGTTCAATCCAGCGTTCAACGCCGCGCTGCTGGTGGCGCCGGAGACGTCCCCTGAGTGGCCCGTGCAGCGGTTCGGCATCTTCTATGCCCCGCCCAACGCCGGCTTCACCAGGGTGCACTCTGCCCCGCACGAGTGGCACCCGCGGGAGCCGCGCAAGTCCCCCACCGAGGAGGAAGCGTTCCACGCCGCCATTGCCGAGGCCGAGCGCTTCCTGCAGGTGGAGATGGACTTCGTCTAGCGGGCAAAAAAATAGGCCCCGTGGCCGGCTGTTCGCCGGCCACGGGGCCTGTCCGCTCCTCCTGCTGGACTTGAACCAGCAACCCTTCGATTAACAGTCGAATGCTCTGCCAATTGAGCTAAGGAGGAATGAAGCAGGTATGACATTAGCAAAGGTTTTGCCCCAAAGGGAAATCGGCTGCCCCGGCAGCCGGTAATACCCTCCCCGGGTATAAAAAAGTCCCCGTCCCGGGAACCCGGAACGGGGACTGCGCGCTCCTCCTGCTGGACTTGAACCAGCAACCCTTCGATTAACAGTCGAATGCTCTGCCAATTGAGCTAAGGAGGAATGAAGCGGGTACTAGCCTAGCAAGCCCCCGTCAGGAAGTGAAATCGGGAACGAAATCGACCGGACGTCAGGCATCGGAACGCAGCGAACGGCGCTCCATTTCCAGCATCATCAGCTCACGGTTCAGCCGCTGGAACTCCTCCGGATGAGCCGAGGCATCGAGCCGCTGCAACTGCCCCATCTTGTCCGCTTTGACCCTGGTGATCTGCAGTTCGAACAGCCTGGCCAGGATGTCCCGGCAGTACTTGAGCACCCCTTCTGCGTTGCTCGCGGGCAGCGGCACCACGGCAAGCTCCGAGACCAGCGGGCGGAGCGGCTCCGGCACCTCGTGCATCACCTGTTCAACCCAGCGCACCGGATCACCCGTCAGGCCCGGCCCGGAGGCGCGCATGGCGTCGTGGACGGCCTGGTAGGCAGGGGTCCTGAACGTAGCCACACTGAATCGGTCCCAGGTCTCCCCGGCGAGCATGGCCGGTTCCTGCAGCGCCACTTCCAGGGCCTGCCGCTCCATGGACGCGACGGGGTCGCGGGGATCGGGCCTGTTGAAGGAAGGCACCACGCCCGACGCCGGCAACTCGGCAATTCCGGGAGCGGCGCCAGTCCGTTGTGATCCCGCGCCCTGCCCCCCGGACTGGCCTGCCGGCGCCTCGCCCTGGGCGGCACGCTTGGCGGCGACGGCCACCGCCCGGCTGACCTCCTCGACGGGCATGCCGAGCCAGCCCGCAAGCTCGCGTGCGTAGGCGGGCCGGATGCCGGCATCGCGGATCTGCGCCACTACCGGCGCGGATTCCCGCAGCGCGGCGATTCGGCCTTCCACCGTGTCCAGGTTGTGGCGCTTGAGGGAGGCCCTGATGGCGAATTCGAACAGCGGCCGCCTGGTACCGATCAGGTCCCGGACGGCTGCGTCCCCCTTGGCCTGGCGCAGCTCACACGGGTCCGCGCCGGTCGGTTCCACCGCGACGTAGGTCTGCGCCACGAATCTCTGGTCCTCTTCAAAAGCCCGCAGGGCGGCCTTCTGGCCCGCGGCGTCGCCGTCGAAGGTGAAGATGACCTCTCCCCCGGTGCCGTCGTCGGACAGCAGCCGGCGGGCAATCTTGATGTGGTCGGCACCGAAGGCAGTGCCGCAGGTGGCCACCGCCGTCGGAACCCCGGCCAGATGGCAGGCCATCACGTCCGTGTAACCCTCCACCACCACCAGCTGGCGGTCCTTGGCGATGTTCCGTTTGGCGAGGTCGATGCCGTAGAGCACCTGGGACTTCTTATAGAGCGTGGTTTCCGGAGTGTTGAGGTACTTGGGACCCTGGTCGTCCTCGTACAGCTTCCGGGCGCCGAAGCCGATGGTGTCGCCGGCGATGTCGCGGATGGGCCAGATCAGGCGTCCGCGGAAGCGGTCGTAGATGCCCCGGTTGCCTTCGGAAAACATGCCTGTCAGCTTGAGCTCCGCGTCCGTGTAGCCGCGGCCGCGGAGGTGTTTGAGGAGGGCGTCCCACCCCTGTGGCGCGTAACCCACACCGAACTGTTCCGCGGCGGCGCGGTCAAAGCCGCGGCCGTAAAGGAAGTTGCGGCCTTCGGCTGCCCCCGGAGTCAGAAGCTGGGCACGGAAAAACTCGTCAGCCACCTTGTGGGCGTCCAGGAGCCGCTGGCGCTTGCCCACGTCTTCCCGGTTGGGACCCGTCCCGCCGTCCTCATAGCGCAGTTCAAAGCCGATTCTGGCGGCAAGCTTTTCCACGGCTTCATGGAAGGAGGTGTGGTCCAGCTTCTGGACGAAGGAGATGACGTCGCCGTCCTCGCCGCAGCCGAAGCAGTGGTACCGGCCCACCTGCGGGCGGACCGTGAACGACGGCGAGCGCTCGTCGTGGAAGGGGCACAGGCCCTTGAACGAGCCCAGGCCGGCGCCCTTGAGCGTCACGTAGCCGTCGACGACTTCCTTGATGTCCGTGCGCTGGCGTACCTCGTCTATATCTTCGCGTTTGATCAGCCCAGCCACAAAGCCATCCTAGTCCCCGGGTGCGACACCGCTGGCTGCTCCGGCGACGGCGGGATGGCGGTTGCGTCCAATGTCACCAAAGCGACGGCAGGCTGCCGACCAACCGCTCGTACATGGCCAGTGCGGAACCGTCGGTGAGTGACGCGACCTGGTCGATGACCACCCGCAGGCGGGCGCCGTCGTCGGCCGCGTCCCTCCAGTCAGCGGCGAACATCGGCTCCAGGTGGCGGTCTCCAGTGGCGTTCAGCGCCGTCACCAGGGCGTGCAGCACTTCCCGCTGGCGCTCGTAGATCGGCTGGCGGTGCTCGGTGGTCATCACGAAGGTGGTGGCCAGGCCCTTCATGACCGCGATTTCCATCACGGTCTCGTCGGGCACCATCAGTTCGGCGTTGTATCTGGTCAGGTTTTCCGGGCCGTAGACAGCGCGCGTGGTTTCCAGTGCGCTCTGGCAGAACCTGCCTATCAGCTGGCTGGTCATGTCTTTCAGCGCGGCCATCGCCTTGCGGCTGCCGTCGGCCTCGCGCACCCAGACGTCCGTGGCCTCAAGCCGGGCCAGGGCGGCGTCGATGGCCGCGGGGTCGTTGTGGGGCAGGTACCACTGCTTGGCGTATCCCACCACGCGTGCGCGGTGGTCCGGGTTATCCATCCACCGGAGCTGGAAGTGGCCTGCCACGATGGCGTCCTCGACGTCGTGGACGGAGTAGGAGATATCGTCGGCGAGGTCCATGACCTGCGCTTCCAGGCAGGAGCGTCGCTCGGGGGCGCCCTGGCGGAGCCAGTCGAAGATCGGGAGGTCGTCCTCATAGGCCCCGAACTTGCTGGTGCGCTGGCCGTGGATCACCGGCGCGTTGAGCGCCGACCACGGGTATTTGGCGGCGGCGTCCAGGCTGGCGCGAGTGAGGTTCAGCCCGGCCGGCGTCCCATCGGAGGCAAGGACCTTGGGCTCGAGCCGGGTCAGCAGCCGGAGTGTCTGGGCGTTGCCCTCGAACCCGCCGATGCCGTGCGCCATTTCGTTCAGCGCTGATTCGCCGTTGTGCCCGAACGGCGGGTGGCCGAGGTCGTGGCTTAGGCAGGCGGTGTCCACCACGTCGGGGTCGCAGCCGAGCGTCCGGCCCAGTTCGCGGCCCACCTGGGCCACCTCGAGGCTGTGCGTGAGCCGGGTGCGGACAAAGTCGTCAGTGTCCGGCGCCACCACCTGGGTTTTGGCGCCCAGCCGGCGCAGCGCGGACGAGTGCAGGACCCGCGCCCGGTCCCGTTCGAAATCGGAGCGGTACGTTGTCTTGGGCGGTTCCTCCACCCAGCGGGCGGAGTCGTGGGCCTCGTAGCCCTGAAGCACGGGGGCGGCGGTGCGGGTTTCAGCCACCTGACACGTCCAGTTCCGCAGCGGCGATGTCCTGGGACTGTTCGGCGTTGAGCGCCCGGGAATCCAGCCAGTCCTTGGGCAGAGCCGGCTTCTTGGGCGATCCCGCCCGGCCGCGCGGGCCTTCGGCGTCCACGCCGGGGTACGGGGAATCCTGGTCCAGTTCGGCCAGTGTTTCGCGCAGCACTTCAAGACTGGTGACCAGGGCCAGCCTGGTGCGCAGTTCGCCGCCCACCACGTAACCCTTGAAGTACCAGGCCATGTGCTTGCGGATTTCACGCAGGGCCTTGCCCTCGTCACCGAAGGTTTCCACCATCAGTTCCGCATGGCGGTAGACCCCCTCCGCCACTTGCCGCAGATTCGGCGTATGGCGGGTGTCGCTGCCTTCGAAGGCGGCCTGGAGATCACCGAACAGCCACGGACGGCCCTGGCAGCCGCGTCCGATCACCACGCCGTCCACGCCGGTTTCGCGGACCATCCGCACAGCGTCCTCCGCGGACCAGATATCGCCGTTGCCCAGCACCGGCACATCCGGCAGTGCCTCACGCAGCCGCGCGATGGCGGACCAGTCAGCCTGGCCGGAATAGAACTGCGCCGCGGTGCGGCCGTGGAGCGCGACGGCGGCGACACCGGCATCGCGTGCGATCCGGCCCGCGTCGAGGTAAGTGAGGTGGTCCTCGTCGATGCCCTTGCGCATCTTGATGGTGAGCGGGACGTTGCCCTTGGACGCTTCCTTGACCGCGGTCTGGACGATCGAGGTGAAAAGGTCGATCTTCCAGGGCAGTGCCGAGCCGCCGCCGCGCCGGGTCACCTTGGGAACCGGGCAGCCGAAGTTGAGGTCGATGTGGTCCGCCCTGTCCTCTTCCACCAGCATCCGCACTGCGGCGCCCACGGTTACCGGGTCCACACCGTACAGCTGGACGGAGCGGACCTTTTCGTCGTCGTCGTGGGAGATGATGCGCAGCGACTCGGGAGTGCGCTCCACGAGGGCGCGGGAGGTGACCATCTCGGCCACGTACATGCCGCCGCCGTATTCACGGCACAAGCGGCGGAAGGCGGAGTTGGTGATGCCCGCCATGGGAGCCAGGATCACGGGGGTGTCCACCGTGAGGGGTCCCAGCTTCAGGGGCGGGAGTTCCAGCTTGGGGGCGGGAGGCGTTGCTACAACAGTCACCCGTTCATTGTCTCAAAGCCGGGCAAATCGGCGAGCCGGCCGCTGAAATGCGCCCGACGACGGCGAGTCCTGTTACTCCCGCTCCGCGGCTCGCCGTGCGCGCCGACCGCCGGGCACGGCCTTCTGCCGGGCGTTCCGGGCAAGTTCGGGCCCTGCTTCGCTCCCGGAATCACGGGAAGCGCGGGGACCGGCCGCACGCGTCCGCGCCTCACGCGAAACCACGGCCGCCGCCGACAGCGCGCCGGTGTCCGCGACGTCGTCGGGATCCACACCCCGCCCTGAGGGGTTGTTACCGGAAGCGTTGCCGCCCGGCTGAAGGCCGGCGGCCGGTTTGATCCCGGTGGCCTTGACCACCAGCACGGCGATCAGCGTGGTGACGGGGATGGCCAGCACCAGGCCCACGGAACCGACGAGTGTCCTGATGACTTCCTCGGACAGTTCCGCGCTGGTCAGCGCCTCGCCGAGGGGACGGTCGTACAGCATCACGATGATGAGGATGGGCAGGGCGGCGCCCGCGTAGGCGAAGGCGATGGTGTAGACAGTGGACGCAATGTGGTCGCGGCCGATCCGCATGGCCGAGGAGAAGAGCTGGCGGGCGCTGGTCTCCGGGGCAAGCTCATACAGTTCCCACACAGCGGAAGACTGGGTGATGGTGACGTCGTTCAGCACGCCGAGCCCGGAGATGATCAGGCCGCACAGGATGATCCCGGAAATGGAGATGTTGTCCGAAATATTGGCCAGGGTCGCGGCGTCGTGGCTGCCCACGCCGGCCAGGTTTGCCGCGTCGGTGGCCCAGGCCGCGAGGAGCGCCGTGATGCCCAGGCCGAACATGGTGCCCAGCAGCGCCGTGGACGTGCGCGCCGAGAATCCGTGCGCGAAATAGAGGACCCCGATCATGATCACCGTGGAGCCCACCAGCGCCAGCAGGAGCGGCGGTTTTCCTTCCACCAGCCCCGGCAGCATGAATGTGACCAGCACCGCGTAGGCACCCAGCAGGCCGATCAGCGCCCGGAGCCCGCGCCAGCGCGCCACGGCGATCACCACGACGGCATAGAGGACCGCCAGCAGGATGATGGGCAATGTGCGGACGAAGTCCACGAAGATGTAGGCCGGCGCCCCCTGTCCCGCCGACGCGCCCTGGGCGTTGGAGAGGTTCAGGTAGCGGATGTTGTCCCCGACTTTAACGCCGTGGGATTTCACGACGTCCGGGTTGATCACCACTTTGACGGGGTTGCCGCCCTTGTCCGGCTCAGTGAAGGCGAACGTGCAGTTGCTCCCCTGCTGGGCAGCGCCTTCCCCTCCGGTGCCGGGCTGCGCGCCCTGCTGCGGCGTGGCGCCCTGGGTGCAGCTTTCCACCACCACGCGCTGGATCTTGCCGGTGTCGAACGTCACGCCAGGTGCCGCGGCATAGGGGCTGGCCAGCTTCAGGTCCTGCTTGTCCCCTGACGGCCACATCATGGCCATGGCCGCCAGAGTCAGGAGCGTCAGCGGAACCAGCACCGCCGCGAGAAGCCAGTTGGCCCGCTTGCGCGCGGCGAGAGCCCGGGGGGTCGGCTCCGAATGATCCGTGTGACCATGGGAATGTCCGGCACCCATCAGCAGTAAAACCTCATGCCTGCACTTTACTGGGGCTTGATGTTCTGGTTTACATGGAACAGGTTATCCGGATCGTACTTGCCCTTGATCGAGGCCAGCCGGCTGTAGTTCGGTCCGTAGTTTTCGGCGACCCGGGGCAGGTCATCGCCGTCCTGGAAGTTGATGTAGCCGGCGCTCTCCGAGAAGGGCTGCAGCGCGGCAGCGTAGTCCCGCACCCAGGCAACGTTCGCCTCGGTGTCCCCGGGGTCCTCCCAGTGGCATGCGATGACCGGGGAGAACTTGGCGGTCCGGTTGGGGAACGCCGTGTCTTCGACGCCCACGCGGTGCACTGCGCCGTCGATCGGGTAAATGTGCACGGCTGTCTGCACGCTGGGCACCCGGCTCCCGTACTCGAGGTGGGCGCTGATGGCACCGTCGCTGAGCTCGGACAGGAAAGCCGCCTTCCAGTAGGCCAGGAGACCCTTCGGATACATCCCGTCGAAGGCCGAGTTCAAAGCCGGATAGGGCATCGGCCCCACCATGGATCCCGCCACCGGTGCGGCGTCGAGGAACGGCTGCCAGCGGGCCTGCCCTTCAGCGGGATCGCCAGTCCACATGCCGACCACAATGCAGACAGGCTTTCCGTGCCACTCCTCCGGGAGGAACGGAACCGGCGGCCCCTGGTGGAAGGCGAGGAACGCGCCCAGCTCCTCGGGAGCGGCAGCCAGGTGCTCGCGGTAGAACTTCGCGACAGTTTCTGCGTGCTCCAGCGGGTAGATGATGATGCCGGCATGGACCATGTCCACGGGATGCAGGCGGTATTCCAGCGAGGTGACGACGCCGAAGTTTCCGCCGCCTCCGCGCAGGGCCCAGAACAGATCCTCGTTCTCGCTTTCGCTGGCGGTGAGGAACTTCCCGTCCGCGGTGACGACGTCGGCCGAGAGCAGGTTGTCGCAGCTGAGCCCGTATTTGCGGTCCAGGTAGCCGATGCCTCCGCCGAGGGTCAGCCCCGAAACACCGGTCGAACCGACAATGCCGCCGGTGGTGGCCAGACCGAAGGCATGCGTGGCGTGGTTGAAGTCGGCCCACGTTGCGCCGGCCTCGCTCCTGGCTGTTTTGCCACCCGGATCAACCCGGACGCCCCTGGTGTTGGCAAAGTCGATGACCAGCGCATTATCCGCCGTGCCAAACCCCGGCCCGCTGTGTCCGCCTCCCCGGATGGCCAGGTCCATGGCGTTGTCCCTGGCGTAGTTGACCGCGGCGATGACGTCCGCCACCTGTGAGACACGCACCACCGCAGCGGGCCACTTGTCAATCATTCCGTTGTGGACGGCGCGGGCAGAGTCATAGTCCGCGTCATCCGGGGTGATCACTTGCCCCCGCACCTGTTCCCGTAGCGCGTCGAACGATTTTGCGTTCATTTCCAGTACCGCCGATCCTCTTCGACTTCGGATCCGGCCGCTTCGCCTGCCATCGGATTCGGGGCCGGAGCTTACGCGTCCGGCCTACTCCTCTGGACCGGCGTCGTCAAGGGACTTTCGCAGCACAATCCCGGGGCCGGGCGGCTCCGAATGCCTTATGTGGGTGCCGGCGGTGCGGCCTGTTTTCGCGGACCGGATGCGCCGGACCGGAACGCAGGAAATAACGCCGGAAGCCCGAGGTTTATAACTGTAGGACTAGGAGTCTGGAGGCCCTCATGGGTGATCGCAGGAATGACGGAGTGAGCACCAAACCCGTACTCACCGTACGGGAAGCTGCAGGGGTCACCCGCGGCGTGGCCCTGGTGCTTCACGGCGGGCGCTCGCACAGTTACGAGCCGGTTGAGGCGCGCCACCTGAGCCCGGCCCGGATGGTTCCCTTCGCACGGCACCTCCACCGCGCCGGGCGCAGGCACGGCCTTGCTGTCTGGACTCTCCGGAACAGCGTCCGCGGCTGGAACGGCCCGGACATGTCGCCGCTGCAGGATGCCCGGTGGGCGCTCGCGCGCATCCATGAAAAGCATCCCGGCGTTCCTGTGTACCTGTTGGGGCATTCGATGGGCGGACTCACCGCTATTTGTGTGGCGGACGACCCCCTGGTGGATGCCGTTGTGGCCCTGGCCCCGTGGCTGAGTGCCGGAACGCCTGCCGCTGCCGTGGCAGGACGCAAAGTGCTTATTGTGCACGGGTCAGCAGACCGGTGGACGAGCCCCGCCGAATCGCTGAAATTTGCCCGGCGGGCCGCTGCCGAAGCCGCCGAGCTTCGCTACGTGTCCTTGGCCGGGGCCGGCCACTTCATGTTCCGCAGGGTCCGGCTGTGGCATGCCCTGGCCACGGGGTTTGTCCTCAAGGCCTTCGGTGAATCCGCGGGCGTGGACACCGGCGGCGGCCCGGCACGGTTGGATGCCCTGCTGCCCGCAACAGCTCCCGGCGTTCCGGTGGTGCTGTGACCGTGGCGGCGTTTCCCGTTAACGAATTCCTGACGAGCCTGCCGTGGGCAGCCCTTGCCGTGGCCGGCGTCCTGGCGGTCACTTTCGCCGTGGCCGTCGCCCAGCGGCGGCATTCGGTGATGGACGTGGCGTGGGGACCCGGCTTCGTGGCCGTGGCGGCAGTGTCGTGGGTGCTGTCCGCCGGAACGGGCGACGAGGGCAGGCGCCTCCTGCTCCTGCTGCTGACAGGCGTGTGGGGCCTTCGCCTCGGCACCCACATCGGCTGGCGTGCCCGCGGCGGCCATGAGGACCCCCGCTACGAGGCCATGCTCAGCGGGGCACCCGGTTCACGGAATGCCTACGCGCTTCGCCGTGTCTACCTGCCCCAGGGCATGGTGATGTTCTTCGTTTCGCTCACGGTGCAGGTGGGGATGTTCGCCACCGGTGCCCCGGGCTGGCTGGCCATCCTGGGAGTGCTGCTGTGGGTCATTGGTTTCGTCTTCGAAACGGTGGGTGACAGGCAACTTGCGCAGTTCAAGAAGGACCCGTCCAACAAGGGAACCGTGCTGGACACGGGGCTGTGGCGCTACACCCGCCACCCCAACTACTTCGGCGACGCCGCCGTTTGGACCGGCCTGTTCCTGATTACTGCTGATTCCTGGCCGGGACTCCTCACTGTCCTCTCCCCCGCCCTGATGATCTGGGCGCTCGCAGGCAAGACCGGGAAGCCGCTGACGGAGAAGGCGATGTCCGCCCGGCCGGGCTACAAGGAATACGTCGAGTCGACGTCGGGCTTTATCCCCTGGCCGCCGCGCCGGGCGGCAGGCGGGCGCTGAGATGGGATGGCGGCCGCGGCCGAATGACCGCTTCTACCGCTTCATCGTCCGCACCGGGCTGGCGCTGCGCTGGCTCTTCCGGATCCGCGTGCTCATCACCGGCAGTGAGCACCTCCCGCCGCCCGGACCGCTCAATGGCCCGTCCCGGCGCGCGGTGCCGGGTGCGGGAGCCGTCGTCGCCATCACGCATTTCGGCTACCTCGATTTCGCCTTCGCCGAGCTGCTCCTCTGGCGGCACAGCCGCGCCCAGATGCGCTATCTGATCACCCAGGGCGCGGCCGACCACTGGTTCGCGGGCCCTGCCATCAGCGCTGCCGGGCAGGTGGTGGTGGGTTATGAGTCCGGTTCGGGCGCCTACGACGCCGCCGTGGCGAAACTCCGCGAGGGCGAATACATCGCCATCCTTCCGGAGGCGGGCGTCAGCCGCAGTTTCACGGTCCGCGAGTGCAAAACCGGAGCCGTGCGGATGGCGGCGGAAGCGGGCGTGCCGATCATTCCGGTCTCGGTGTGGGGATCACACCGGCTGATGACCCGCCGTCACGCGTTCTCCCCGCGCCGGGCGTGGCGGGCGCCGGTGCGGATCCACGTGGGCGAGCCGCTCCGGCCGGACTCCGGCCCGATTGGTGCCCGCGGGCCCGTTGCCCGCCGGCCCAGTGCCGATGCTGATGTGCTGGCAGCCGCGGCGCAGCTAAGGACCGTGCTGCAGGACGGCATCGACACCGCCATTGCGGACTTCCCGATCACCCCCCGCCCGGGAGCCTGGTGGATGCCCGCCCATCTGGGCGGCGGTGCGCCGACGGAGCTGGAACGGCAGCGGCTGGATGAGGCGGAAGGCCCGCGGCGCGCGGGCGGACGGCGCGCTCAGGCCGGGTAACGCAAGGCTTGGCTAGGCT
Source organism: Arthrobacter oryzae (assembly GCF_031454875.1). Taxonomy (GTDB): domain Bacteria; phylum Actinomycetota; class Actinomycetes; order Actinomycetales; family Micrococcaceae; genus Arthrobacter; species Arthrobacter oryzae_D. Next base: position 122,241 of record NZ_JAVDRQ010000008.1, on the reverse strand, counting down.
CCATGAGTAGGCACGCACACATTTGTACGCACTCAATGGAGAGGGATCCTTCCTGTGGCAGACACAGTCCTGACAAGAAGCGAGATCGACGAACGCGGCCTGGCCCGCCTGGCCCAGCGGCTGGCGGCGTGGACCGAAAAATGGTTCCCGGATGCCTACATCTTCGCGCTGGCCGGTGTGATCCTCATCGCCGTGGCCGCCCTCGCCATCGGCGCCTCACCGCAGTCCATCGCCGATTCGTTCGGCAACGGCTTCTGGGACCTCACCGCCTTCACCCTGCAGATGGCCATGGTGGTGCTCACCGGCTACGTAGTGGCGACGTCCCCGCCGGTGGCAAAACTCATCAACCGGCTCGCGCTCATCCCGTCGACGGCCCGGACCGCCGTCAGCTTCGTGGCGATGCTGTCCATGTCCGTGTCCTTCCTGAACTGGGGCCTCAGCCTCATCTTCGGCGGGCTCCTGGCGCGCGCAATCGCACGGCGCAAGGACCTGTCCGTGGACTACCGCGCACTCGGGGCGGCCGCTTTCATGGGCCTCGGTGCCGTGTGGGCGCTGGGGCTGTCGTCCTCGGCCGCGCAGTTGCAGGCTACGGCCGCGTCGCTGCCGCCGGCCCTGCTGAAGATCACCGGAGTCCTGGATTTCGGCACCACGATTTTCACGTGGCAGTCGCTGCTCACCCTGGCCATCCTCATGGCGCTCACCACGGTCATCGCCCATTTCTCGGCGCCTCGCGGTGCCGCCGTGCGCACGGCCGAGGACCTCGGTGTGGACCTCGACGACGAACCCAGCGAACCGGCGCCGCGGTCCCGCCCGGGCGAATGGCTGGAATACAGCATGATCCTGCCGGTCCTCGCCGGGATCCTGACTCTTGGCTGGCTGGTGTCGCAGTTCCTCACCAAGCCGTTCCTGACAGTGGTGAGCAGCCTTAACGGATACCTGCTTGTCTTCCTGATCCTGGGACTCGTGCTGCACCGGACACCGCGGAACTTCCTGCAGGCTGTGACCAAGGCCGTGCCCGCCACAGCAGGCATCCTCGTGCAGTTTCCGCTCTACGCCGCCATGGCCGCCATCCTCACGAAGGCCACAGGCCATGGCGGCATGTCCCTCTCCGCCCACCTGGCGGAATTCTTCTCGGACATCGGCGGGGGCGGTGCGTTCGCCGTCGTGATTGCCCTCTATACGGCCGTACTGGGGCTGTTCGTTCCCTCCGGCGGCGGGAAGTGGCTGGTGGAGGCACCGTACGTGATGCAGGCGGCAACGGAAGTGAACATGAACCTGGGCTGGACCGTGCAGATCTACAACATCGCCGAGGCCCTGCCCAACCTGATCAACCCGTTCTTTATGCTGCCCCTGCTCGCGGTGCTCCGGTTGCGGGCCAGGGACCTGGTGGGCTTCACGTTCCTGCAGTTCGTGTTCCACCTTCCCGTGGTGCTCCTGCTGGTGTGGCTACTGGGGATGACGTTCACTTTCGTTCCCCCGGTCATTCCGTAAAACAACCCTTAACGCACACTGACCCGCAGCAGCGGCCGTTTCAACGGCAGCGGCTGCGGGTCAGCACGATTAGTGGCTAGGCGGGGTCGGCAACCACCAGGGTTTCGGCACCCCGGAGGCGGGCCTTGCCGCTCTCCAGCAAAGGCTCGACGACGGCGCGCAGCGCCGACATGGAATCGTCCAGTTCCAGCACTACGGGGTGCTGGAACGCGATGAGCGCCAGGAGGTCGCGGACGGCGGCGCGGGCTTCGTCGTCGGACAGTTTCGGCTCATGGCCGACGAACACGTCCGTGGGCTGGCCTGCTGCGCCCCCCTCGCCGGCCGGTGCGGTCTCCCCGCCCGGGGCAAGCTCCGCGTAGCTGATGGCGAACGCCTCGATCCGGCCCTTCCTGCTGGCCGGGACGCCCTGGCCGAACGCGCTGGCCTTCGGGGCCCGCAGCACGATCGCGCCGTGCGCCCCACTGAGCTCGTCGAGGAACAGCCGCTGCACCGTGCCGATGCTCAGCTCGCCCGGGCTGTCCCAGCCGTGCACGGCCGTGTAGTACCGGCCCACGACGTCACTGAGCTCCACCGAGCCGGTGGCAAGATCCTCGATCTGTTCCGAGGCCGCGGCCTCTGACCCGTCGCCGAAAACCGGAAGCTTGAGCGCCGCCGGCTCCACGACGACGAGGCGTGACCGCTGGATCGGAGCCAGGCCGGCAGCTTCGGCGAAGGCGGCTGCGGGCGTGCCCGGTTCCACTTTGGTGCGCAGCTTGGAAACGCCCGACGGCGCCTGGCCGGCTTCGTGCCGGAGCATGGTCAGCAGGGTGGAACCAACGCCGGCGCGGCGGTGGTCCCGTGCCACCTCGATGTAGGCCCAGAGCCGTTCGGGGTGCAGCGAGGCTTCGTGCACCACTGCCGCGGCGACCGGGATGGCCACGCCGTCAACGACGTCCTCGGCCACGATGCAGCGGCGCCACGGTGCGTTGCCGGAGGGTGCCAGCGTGCCGCGGAACTGCCGTGCCTGCTCAGTCTCCGGGCCTCCCCACAGCTCCAGCAGCGCCAGGTCGTCGCCTTCGCGCCATTCGCGGTATTCGATGGCCATGCTCAGGCGCCGATCAGCCGCGCGGCCAGGTAGCCCTCCACCTTGTCCAGGGAGACGCGTTCCTGGCTCATGGTGTCGCGTTCGCGGATGGTGACGGCCTGGTCCTCGAGGGTGTCGAAGTCCACGGTGATGCAGAACGGCGTGCCGATCTCGTCCTGGCGGCGGTACCGGCGGCCGATCGCGCCGGCGTCGTCGAAGTCGATGTTCCAGTTCTTCCGCAGCTGCGTGCCCAGGGCCTTGGCCTTCGGGGACAGGTCCTCGTTGCGGCTAAGCGGCAGCACGGCGGCCTTGACGGGAGCCAGGCGCGGGTCCAGCTTCAGCACGGTGCGCACGTCCACGCCGCCCTTGGCGTTGGGGGCCTCGTCCTCGGTGTACGCATCGATCAGGAACGCCATGAAGGACCGGGTCAGGCCGGCGGCGGGCTCAATCACGTACGGGGTGTAGCGCTCGTTGGTGGCCTGGTTGAAGTAGCTCAGGTCCTGGCCGGAGGCTTTGGAGTGCGTGGAAAGGTCGAAGTCCGTGCGGTTGGCAATGCCTTCCAGCTCGCCCCACTCGGAGCCCTGGAAGCCGAAGCGGTACTCGATGTCCGTGGTGCCCTTGGAGTAGTGGCTCAGTTTCTCCAGCGGGTGTTCGAAGAAGCGCAGGTTTTCAGCCTTGAGGCCCAGGCCCGTGTACCAGTCCATGCGCTCCTTCATCCAGTACTGGTGCCACTGCTCGTCCGTGCCCGGCTCGACGAAGAATTCCATCTCCATCTGCTCAAACTCACGGGTGCGGAAGATGAAGTTTCCGGGCGTGATCTCGTTGCGGAAGGACTTGCCGATCTGGCCGATGCCGAACGGCGGCTTCTTCCGCGAGGTGGTGAGCACGTTGTTGAAGTTCACGAAGATGCCCTGCGCGGTTTCCGGGCGCAGGTAGTGCATGCCTTCCTCGTTGGCCACCGGGCCGAGGAAGGTCTTGAGCAGGCCGGAGAATTCCTGCGGCTCGGTCCATTCGCCGCGGGTGCCGCAGTTGGCGCAAGCGATGTCCTTCAGGCCGTTTTCGGCCGGACGGCCCTTCTTTTCCTCGTACTCTTCTTCGAGGTGGTCGGCGCGGTAGCGCTTGTGGCAGGAGAGGCACTCCACCAGGGGATCCGAGAAAACCTCCACGTGGCCGGAGGCTTCCCAGACCTGGCGGGGAAGGATCACCGAGGAATCAAGGCCCACCACGTCCTCGCGGCCGCGGACTACCGACTGCCACCACTGGCGCTTGATGTTTTCCTTCAGCTCGGCACCGAGGGGCCCGTAGTCCCAGGCAGAACGGGAGCCACCATAGATTTCACCGGCCTGGAAAACAAAGCCCCTCCTCTTGGAGAGGGAGATGACCTGGTCGAGAACGGATTTTGCTGCCATGGGGAACTCCAATTTCTACAGGGCCGCTGGGTGCGGTCCGCGCGGTTTCTAGGCCCCAGTACCCGGCTGGTTGGCGGGCGGGGCGTAACGAAGGAAAGATGTGCAGGAAGCTGCGTGTCCTAGCCTACCGGCCCGGCTGCCGCTTGAGGGCGCCGCGCGGCCACGGCAGGGTGGCCAGGACGATCGCACCGAGGGTCAGGAGGGTGCCGAGGACGGTGGGCAGGGCGACCACCGTACCGGGAGCGGGAAAGGCCAGGTCCAGGCCCAGCGAGCCCAGCAATTGGCCCGCAATCATGCCCAGCCCGGTGACCAGCACGCCCAGGCTCCGGACCAGCAGTGCGCCCAGGCCGATAAACGCGCACCCCATGGGACCGCCAAGGTAGTACCACCCTTCAGCGGGCAGGGGGCTGCCTGCCCCGGCGACAGCCAGCTTGATCAGCCACACAAGCCACAGCACGGTGGCGCCGGAGATGAAGTTCACCAGGGTTGCTGCGATGGGTGTGCCGTAATGCACTGTGGCCGTGCCGTTCATGGCCTGCTGGAAGCTCATCAGGAAGCCCGCGATGACGGGCAGGATCACCGGCAGCAGCAGCTGGGCCGGATCCGCGCCGCCTCCCGCGGGCCCGCCGGAAGCGCCGGCGCCGCCGAACCGCGGGGACACCGCCCAGGCGACGGCGGCGATGGTCAGTACGGTGCCCAGGACGCGGATTCCGGTGACGGACTTCTTGCCGGCGGGGCCGATCCCGAGCCGGTCCACCAGCAGCCCGCTCAGCGTCTGCCCGGTGACCGTTGCCACGGTGAAAAGCGCCACACCGAGCAGGCCGACAGTGAAGGACTGGGCAAAAACGAAGAAGGCGCCGATGCCGCCGGCGATGACGTAGACGGGCGGAAACCGCCGTTCCCGGAGGGCAGGGAGGATCTGGGCCAGGCCACGGCGTCCCCTCGGCAGGATGAGCGAAACCACGATCATCACCACCAGTCCCGTGGTGAAGCTCACCACGGCGGCGGCGATGCCGTCGTTCAAGCGGGCCCCGAGGGCCCCGTTGATCCGGCCCTGGACGGGAATGGCGAGTCCGGCGGCTACAGCCAGCGGCAGTCCTGCAATGAGTGGGAGACGGGGTGCGTGGGTCACTGGATTCACCTTACGTCAGGCATCATTGCTTGTATGAGCAACCCGGAAATCGAAGAGATCCCCATCCGCGACGACATGATCCGCCTGGGCCAGCTCCTGAAGCTGGCCAGCCTCGTTGAGGACGGCGTCGAGGCTGCGGAGCTGATCAGGAACGGGCTGGTCAAGGTCAACGGCGAAATCGACGACCGCCGCGGCCGGCAGCTCCACCATGGTGACACCGTCACCGTGAACGGCAGGACTGTACGGATTTTGACACCCGCAGGTTCCTAGGCTGTTCCTGAACTGACCCCGGCCCGCGGCGCGGGTCCGGGCCTACTTCTTCAGCACCTCGTGGGTGAGGAACTCCGAAACGTGGCCGATTTCCTGCTGGTTGATCCCGTGCCACATTCCCGTGTAGAGGACTTTCGTCAGTTTCACGTGTTCCCGGACCCAGCCCATGGTGTATTCGATCTTGTCCTGGGTGATGACGGGGTCCTGCTGGTCACGGCCCCAGAACAGCGGAACGCTGCCGTCCAGTTCGTCGTCCCGGAAACTCGGGTCATTTCCGGCATTCACCACAAATCCGGAAAGCCCGACGACGGCGGCGAAGTCCGCGGGGCGCTGCCTCAGCAGCGTGGTGGCCATCGCCATGCCCATGGAGAACCCGAGCAGCGTGACGGAGGGGTGGTCACCCTTGACGCCGTCGAGCCATTCCAGCACAAAGCCGGAGGCACTCTTGACCGCGTCCAGGGAATAGTCCGCGGAGTCCGTTAGCGGGAACCAGGTGAAGCCCGGACCCATGGCGATGGGGGCGCGCACGGAGGCCACGGCGAAATCGCCGGGCAGCAGGTCAGTCAGGCTGAGCAGATCCTGTTCGTTCGCACCGTAACCGTGCAACAGGACCAGCAGGGGCTTTCCCGAGCGCGCTTCGTCAGGAGTGGACCACAGGACAACAGGGGCAGTGGAAACGTCGGCTTCAGTCATGGGTCCATTCTTGCAGTTACCCCCGGGTAACAACCTACGGTGGCGTAGCTTTGGACTAACGAGGCAGGATGGACACGTGAGCGAAACTGAAGCCATTCCCAACCCGCAGGACACTGTTGATGCCCATCCTTGGGGCCGCTACGTAGCCATGGGCGATTCCTTCACCGAAGGCATCGGGGATCCGGAGCCCGGAAGCCCCGGCGGGCACCGTGGCTGGGCCGACCGGGTGGCCGAGGAACTGAGCCGCGGCCACGCTGATTTCGCTTACGCCAACCTGGCCGTGCGCGGACGGCTCCTGGAGCAGATCGTGGATCAGCAGCTCGCACCGTGCCTGGCCCTCAAACCCGATCTGGTGACGCTGTCCGCAGGCGGCAACGACCTCATCCGGCCCGGCGGTGACCCCGATGCGCTGGCGGAAAAGCTGGATTCAGTGGTGCATATCCTCACCCTCGGCGGTGCCACCGTTGTGCTGTTCAACGGCCCGGACACCGGTTCCTCCGTCCTCGGCAGGCTCCGCAGCAAGATCGCAATCTACAACGAGAATCTCCGCACCGTTGCTGCACGGCACGACGCCGTCATCGCCGACATGTGGTCGCTGCGCCAGCTCAGCGATCCGCAGATGTGGGACCAGGACCGCCTGCACTTCTCGCCGCTGGGCCACCACACCATCGCGGCCATGGTGCTGGATTCCCTCAACATCCGGCACACCCTGGAGCCGCTCTCCCCCAAGCCGCTACCCCAGCGGAGCTGGCGCGAGGCGCGCTCCGGCGACCTGGTGTGGGCACGCGAGTACTTCGTTCCGTGGGTTGTCCGCAGGCTGCGCCACCAGTCCTCCGGGGACGGCGTCACGGCCAAGCGGCCCACGCCCGGTCCTGTTTTCGGTCCCGGGATGCCGCTGGGTTCGGGCGAGGTCCCGGGACTAGAGCCCGGGCGGAGATAGGGCGCGCGCGTGGACGGCGACGACGTCGTCAGGCTCAGGCTGCGACGGCAGCAGCTGCGACCGCCCCACGCGTCCTCGCCGGAAGCCGCGGTGAAGAACCTCCTGGCTGTGCAGTCCCAGGAATTCCCCTATGCCCGCTGGTCCCTGGCGCAGCGCACGGCGGGAACGTCCGCGGCCGCCGTCGAACAGGCAGTGGCTGACGGCGTGATCCTCAGGACGCACATCCTGCGGCCCACCTGGCACTTTGTGCACCGTGACGATCTCCGTTGGCTGCTTGCGCTGTCCGCCCCGCGGCTGCATCAGGGAAACCGGGGCATATACCGGCAGACCGGCATCGATGCCGCGACGGCGGCCCGGAGCGCCCGCGTCCTGGCCGCTGCCGTGGCCGACGGCGCCCACAAAACCCGGGAGGAGTTGGCAGCGGAACTGCAGCGCAACGGTTTTGCGGGAAAGGGCCTGGAGCTGGCGTACCTGATCATGCACGCCGAGATCAGCGGGGTCCTGACCAGCGGGACGCCCGTCCGCAGCAAAGGCGGGGCGCTCCGGCAGACCTACGCCCTGTTCGATGAACGTGTGCCTGCGGCGCCCGGCCCCGCCGACCGCCCCGCGGCTCTGGCGGAACTAGTCCGGCGCTACTTTCAAAGCCGCGGACCGGCCACCGCCAAGGACTGCGCCGACTGGTCCGGCCTCACCCTCACGGATGTCCGGCTGGGGCTGGCACTGACGCTGGAAAGCGACGCCGATGCGCTGGAGACCGCGGTGCTGGACGGTATGGAGGTCTATTTCAGTCCGGTTGGGTCCTATTCGGGCGAGGTGCCTGACGAACAGCCCCGGATCGACCTGATCCAGTGCTACGACGAATACGTCATGGGCTATTCCCGCACGAGGCATTTCCTGGGCGGCACCGCTCCCGCAATGCCGGAGCGGGACACTCCCATGCACGTGGTGCTGCGGGATGGCCGCATGATCGGTTCCTGGCGGCACGTCTTAACGGGCGGAAGCTGCGAACTGGATGTCCGCGTCGGACCGGACCCAGGCAGGAGCGGCAATGGCGAAACCAACCGGGCCATCGATGCGGCCGTTGAGGCCTATGGAAAGTTCCTGGAATTGCCGGTAGGCCGGAGATAGGCCGTGTGGAGTGGAGATGCGGGTACGGAAAAGGCCCGGCTTGGTTGCGGGGGTTAAACTGAAGTGACACTTCTGAGAGGCCCTCCACCGTGAGCAACATGTTCTTCTGGATTATCATCCTGTCGTTCCTGATTCCCTTCGCCATGCGTATGTACCGGAAGCGCGTCCAGGGGCGGAACCAGAACCAGAACTTCAACGGACAGTATCCTGGCCAGTTCCCGGGTCAGTTCCCCGGGCAGCAGCCGGGCCGGCCAAACAACCAGCCGCGCGACGGCTACACCCAGCAGGACTACTTTGGCGGCGGCTTCCGGCAACTCGGCGGGGGGCAGCAACCCCCGCTGGACCAGCCCTACCAAAACCCGGGATATCCCGGTCAAGGCAACCAGAATTACGGCTACCCGGCCCCTGGCGGCCCCGGTCAGGTGCCCTATGAAGACAGCCCCGAATACCCGGCCAACCAGTCGCGCCAGGAACCGCAGCAGCCGTCCGCCCCGGCAACTCCCCCGCCGCCGTCGGCCCCCCAGGGTTTCCGCGCGCGGAAACTGGCCGAGCTCGACCAGCAGTACAGCAACGGCGAGATCGCCATGGAGGAATACATGGCCCGGCGCGACGAAATCATGAAGGGTTAGCCGCCTAGCCGCCTGCTTCCACTTTCTCCTCAGGCGGCCAGCGGGTTATTGAGGACAGAAGCATTGAGGCGTGCCCGTTTCCGGACTTTGGCGCGACGGAGCAATTCGCGTTTCCGGCGACGGCTGGCGGTCGGCATCAGTTCCTTGCTCCGAAGGGGCGTCCCCGGCAACGGGGGCGCCGTGGACTGGTAGGTGTGCCCGGTCGGAGTGTGGATCTGCAGGGTGTGCCGGGGTCCGGGGCACGGTTCGGCGCTCCAGCCGGGTGATTCCTTGGTGTGGTTGCAGGCTTCGCAGAGTCCGCTGCCATTGCTGTGGCTGGTAGGCCCGCCGAAGTGCCACGCGACGATGTGGTCGTGGTGGCGGATCGGCGCATCGCAGTAGGGTCTGCGGCAGATGTCATCCCGGGCCTGGATGAAACGGCGCAGCCCGGCCTGGAAGAGCCGCGCTTGGGAATCCATCGCTACCAGCTCACCGGTCCCCGGAGCTGTGTAGAGCCGTCGGAGCCACGTATTGAAGGCAAGGGGCATGGATACGCCTGCGACTGACCCTGCGGACCCGGACGTGATCACTTCCCTTGCCCAGCCGCCCGGAACCACCCCGTACCCGGGCAGGCGCGCCGGCTCGCTGTCCCCTTGGAAGAGCGTGCGGTCGGTCATCACGAGCTGGATTTCGATGCCGCTGATCCCGCCCGGGGTTCCCGTGATCCGCTCCACCAGGCCGTCAGCCATGATCTGCCCGCGGGAGCGGCTGTCTCCGGCTGAGCGCAAGGCGTCAGCCTGCCGCGTGAGCACGGCGTGGACAGCGACTCCGGCGGTAACCGGGAGCAAGGCGGTCAGATAGGTCATGGTGTCCGGTGCGGGGCGCAGGCTCACGTGGCGGTCGGCCACGGCGTTCCGGGCACGGTTGACGACGGAGCGTGGATCCAGCCGGTAGGCCGCTGCCCGAGCCGCGGCAACGATGGTCCGGTCGCCGGCACCAGCCAGCGTCCCGGTATCCACAGCCAGTTCCTCATCAACCGCGCACCGGTCCGCCGCGGACAGGCATGCCGTTTCGCGCACCAGCAGCGTGGCCCGCCACTCATTCAGCTGCCCGGTCTCCAAGGCAGCCAGCGTGTTCGGCATCTCCGTCACCAAGGCCTTGGCCAAGCCCAGCAACCGGCTTCCCCTGGCCGGGGATTCGCGACGGGCGAGGGCGATCTGTGCTCCGATGCCCGCCCCGAGCTGGTCCGCGGGCATCCCGGCGTCGGACTGCTGCCGGCGCTGCAGATGGTCAAAGGCGACGGACAGCCGGGCCTGTCGGGCAGCCAAGGCAGACTTCCTGTCTTCCAATGCCCGGATCTCATCAATCAGCCGGGCACCATCGTCCGCAGAGGTACCGCCCGCAGAAATACCGCTGACCCGGACTTCATCGACCAGAGCCACGGCTGTATCTTGCGCTGCCCGATCCTGCCGGCACGCGCAAGCGCAAGCGCACTCCACTGCTGCCAGAGCCTCCTCGGACCCCCAATTGCCCTCCATAATCCAAGTGTCCCCGCGACCTATGACATTAATGGCCAGGACATTGCTGGCGGGTAACGGAATCAGCCCGCACACCCGCTGCTTTTAGCAGCGGGTGCACGGGCCACTTCGTTCAGGGTTCTCGCCGGCCAAGCCGGCCGCCTGATGCCTAGTCCACCTGCGGGAAGCCGAGGTCGATCACGGACGTGGAGGGATCCGGCCAGCGCGTGGTCACCACTTTGCCGCGGGTGTAGAAGCGGATGCTGTCGGGTCCGTACATGTGGGTGTCGCCGAACAGCGAGTTCTTCCACCCTCCGAAGGAGAACGTCCCCACCGGCACAGGGATGGGCACATTGACGCCCACCATGCCGGCCTCGACGTCGAACTCGAACTGGCGGGCGGCCCCGCCGTCTCGCGTGAAGATGGCCACGCCGTTGCCGAACTCATTCTCGTTCACCAGCCTGACGGCGTCGCTGTAGCTGTCCGCGCGGACCACCGACAGCACGGGACCGAAGATCTCGTCGTCGTATACCTTCATGCCCGGCTTCACATGGTCCACCAGGCTGACCCCGATGAAGAAGCCGTCCGAGTCGAAGGCCTGCTCGCGACCGTCCACCACAACCGTAGCGCCCTCGTCCGCTGCCCCGGCCACGTAGGACGCCACCCGGTCCCGGTGTTCCTTGGTGATGAGGGGACCCATCTGCGAGGCCGGATCCGTACCGGGACCGATCTTGAGGTCCGCCGTCCGGGTGGAAATGGCCTTTACCAGGTCATCTGCGATGTTGCCCACCGCCACGAGCACGGAGACAGCCATGCACCGTTCTCCCGCGGAGCCGTACGCCGCTGAGACGGCGGCGTCCGCGGCCATGTTCAGGTCAGCGTCCGGCAGCACCACCATGTGGTTCTTGGCACCGCCCAGCGCCTGGACGCGCTTGCCGTGATCGGCGGCACGCTTGTAGATGGACTGCGCGATAGGGGTGGATCCTACGAAACTGATGGCCTTCACGGCCGGGTGTTCCAGCAGGACGTCCACCGCCTCCTTGTCGCCGTGGACCACATTCAGGACTCCCGGCGGCAGGCCTGCCTCGGCGAAGACTTCCGCGATGAAAACGGCCGACGACGGGTCCTTCTCGCTGGGCTTCAGGAGCACGGTGTTGCCGCAGGCCAGCGCACTGCCGATCATCCACAGCGGCACCATCGCGGGAAAATTGAAGGGAGTGATGCAGGCGACCACGCCCACGGGCTGGCGCACGGAGTGCACGTCAACGCCGCTGGATACCTGCTCCGACCGTTCGCCCTTGAGCATGTGGGAAAGCCCGGTGGCGAACTCGATGTTTTCCAGGCCGCGGGAGATTTCGCCCTCGGCGTCGGACAGTACTTTGCCGTGTTCACTGGTCAGGATGGCGGCCAGTTCGGATTTGCGCTGCGTCAGGATTTCGCGGACGCGGAAGAAGATGTTGGTGCGCTTGGCCAGGCTGGTGGCCCGCCAGCCGGGCAGGGCGGCCTGGGCGGCGACGATGGCTTCCTCCACGCGGGCGGCCGAGGCCAGTGCCACCTCCTTCTCCTGGGTGCCGGTGGCCGGGTTGAAGACGGGGCCGAAGCGGTCGGCGTCGCTGATCAGGGCGCCGTTGATGAAGTGCGGAATGCGTTCCATGGGAAGTCCTTTTTCGTAATGCGGGTAGAAGCTAGTTGGAGGTCTCGAGCGTGCCGTCGACAAGTTTGATGATCATCGAGCAGTCCTTGCCGGACTGGCCCGAATCGATGAGCCGCTGGAAGAGCGTTTGCACGTGCTCGCCGATCTCCAGCGGGGTGCCCGTATCGCGGGCAGCGCTGATGGCGAGGCCGATGTCCTTATTGGCGAGTTCGGTGGTGAAGGTGGGGGCGAAGTCGTTGTTGGAGGCGGCGGTGGGAACCACTCCGCCCACCGGATACCAGGTCCGCAGCGCCCAGCTGTCTCCCGAGGACACCGAGGCGATGTCCCAGAAGACCTGCTTGTCCAGGCCCAGCCGCTCGGCGAGCACCGCTCCCTCGGCGGTGGAGGCAAGGTTGATGAAGAGCATCAGGTTGTTGCAGATCTTCGCTGCCTGCCCGGTGGTGGCGCCGCCGGTGGGGATGATGTTGGCGGCCATGGGACGGATGTATTCGGTGGCATCGGCCACGGCGCCCGCCTCGCCGCCGATCATGAAGGTGAGCGTTCCGGCCTTAGCACCGCTCATGCCACCCGAAACCGGGGCGTCCACGAACCGGAAGCCGGCGGCAGCGGCGACGTCGTGCAGCGCCTGGGCGGAGGCGATATCGATGGTGGACGAATCCACCAGGAGGGTGCGGGTATCTGCATGGGCAAGGACACCGTCCTCGCCCAGGTACACCGCACGGGCGTGTTCGCCCTTGGGCAGCATCGTGAACACGACGTCGGCCCCGTCCACCGCCTCGGCAATGCTCGCCGCGGGCTTCACCCCGCCGGCTTCGGCAGCTGCCACCGCCTCGGGATTGAGGTCGAATCCGCGGACGTCATGCCCGGCTTTTGCCAGGTTTCCTGACATGGACCCACCCATGTTCCCAAGACCGACCCAAGCGATTACTGCCATGGCGAAAGCTCCTTTGCTTCGTGTGCCGGCCGCTGCGGCCGGAAGTTCCCTGTCCACCATCACACCCTGCTACAGTGCAATCAAGGGGAAAAACTACAGACACCATGTGCATTGATGCACACTCGTGCCAAGCTGCACCTGAATCTGAAAGCGCCTTTGAAAATGGATTTAAACCGGCTGCCGAGTCCGGACGACCTGCTGATCCTGCTGACCGTAGCTCGGCTGGGACGTTTCAATGCTGTGGCAGAAACGCTGGGCACCACCCACACCACCATTTCCCGCCGGATCCTGGCTCTGGACAAGCAGCTGGGCGGACGGACGCTGGAGCGCAGCCCCCACGGCTGGGAACTGACCGAACTGGGCAGCCAGGCCGTTGCCGCCGCCGAGGCGATCGAGGCGACGCTGGGGTCGCTGTCCGGAGCCATCACCAACGGCGACGCTTCGCTCTCCGGCATGGTCCGGATCAGCACGTCCGACGGATTCGGTGCGGAATTTGTCGCGCCGGCACTGGTCCGGCTGCAGCAGCACAATCCCCTGCTGAACGTCGAGATGCTCAGCGCCACGCGCAAAGTCAGCCAGAACCGGTCCGGTGTGGACCTGGAAGTGGTGGTGGGCCGGATGGAAGTCACCAACGCGCAGCCCATCTTCCTCAGCAACTATTTCCTCCGGCTCTACGCCAGCCCGCAGTATGTCCGGTCCCGCGGCCTGCCGGCTACCCTGGACGACGTCCGGGACCACGGCTTTGTTTCCTACGTTGAGTCGGCGCTGCAGGTAACCGAACTCGGGCACCGGTCCTCGCAGCTGCCCGCCCCCAAATCCAGTTTCCAGGCCACCAGCGTGTTCGCCCAGGTGGAGGCCGTCCGCTGCGGCGCAGGCATCGGCCTGCTGCCGAACTTCATGGTGGCGGACAACCCGGAATTCGTGCCGGTGCTGCCCGAGCTGTTCCAGCGCCAGCTCCCCATCTGGGCGGTGGCGCGTCCGGAGTCGCTGCGGTCGGCGTCCGTCCGGGCCGTGGTGGAGGCGCTCAAGGCGGAAGTTTCAGGCCGCCAGGAAATCCTGGCGGCCTGACAGCTGGCGTGGACTGCTCCTACGCCTGGAACAGCCGGCGCACCACTTCGCCGGCAGCCAGCGCATCGAGGCCTTCGTTGATCTCCGCCAGCGGCCTGGTGTCCGTGTGCAGCAGCTCCACGGGGAGCCGCCCGGCGCGCCAGTGGTCCAGGTACAGCGGAATGTCCCGCTCGGGCACGGCATCCCCCATGTAGGATCCGAGCAGCCGCTTCCCGGCACCGGCGAATTGCAGGGCCCCCACCGTCAGTTCCGCGGTGGGTTTCGGCAGCCCGACGGAGACGACGGCGCCGCCTCGCGTGACGAGGTCCAGGCACGAGGCGATCACCCCCGCGGATCCGACGGCCTCGACGGCGACGTCCACGCCGTCGCCGGTCGCCTCGGCGACCAGCCGGGCGGCGTCGTCGGGAGTTCCCACTGCCGTGGCGCCGCAGTCCCGGGCCAGCCGGTGCTTGCCTTCGTTGGGGTCGATGGCGATGACAGCTGCGGCGCCGGCCAGGGACGCCGCCATCACGGCGGACAGGCCGACGGCGCCGAGGCCGAAGACGGCCACCGACTGGCCGGCGGTGACCTCCGCCGTGTTCAGCACGGCGCCCATTCCGGTGAGCACCGCGCAGCCGAACATGGCCGCGACGGTGTCCGGGACGTCGTCGCCGATCACGACGACCGATTCCCGGGCCACCACTGCGTAGTCGGCAAACGCCGACACCCCGAGGTGGTGGTTGATTCGTTCCCCCGCCGGGGTCCGCAGCAGCGCTTCACCGTGCAGGAGGTCGCCCGAGCCGTTGACCTCCGCGGCGCGGTGGCACAGGGCCGGGCGGCCCGCCCGGCAGGCCCTGCAGTTTCCGCAGCTGGGGACGAAGACCAGTACCACGTGGTCACCCTCGGAGACGTCGTCGACGCCTTCGCCCACAGCCACCACCCGTCCCACGGCCTCGTGGCCCAGGGCCATCGGCAGCGGCCTCACGCGGGAGCCGTCCACCACCGAAAGATCCGAGTGGCACAGGCTGGAGTAGGTGATGGCGACGCCGAGCTCGCCCCGCCGCGGTTCGGGCCGGTCCAGTTCCTGGATCAGCAGCGGACGGGCTTCGGTGTAGCCGGTTCCGGCGGGAACCGTGGAGTAGAGGACTGCTGCTCGCATGTGCGGCTACTTCTTAGCTGCGGCCAACAGGTCCGCCGTGCCCTGGGCATCCGCGGCGTCGACGTCGTGCAGGGAGATGCCGCGCGTCTCCTTGAGGAAGTACACGGAAACCGCCGTCACGATGCAGGCGCCCAGCAGGTACAGCGCCACCGGAGTGGAGGACTTGAAGTTGCTCAGCAGGGCGGTGGCGATGATCGGTGCCAGCGAACCGGCCACGATCGAGGTGACCTGGTAGCCCAGGGACACGCCCGAATACCGCATCCGGGTGGGGAACATCTCGGCCATGATGGACGGCTGGCCGGCGTACATCAGCGCGTGGAACAGGAGGCCGATGGTGATGGCGGCGAGGATGACGAGATCGTTCGCGGTATCCATCATGGGGAAGGCGAAGAAGCCCCAGGTTCCGCCGAGGATCGCACCGGCCATGTACACCGGGCGGCGGCCGAAGGCGTCCGACATCTTGCCCACCAGCGGCACGGCGCAGAAGTGGATGAAGTGTGCCACGAGCAGGAGCAGCAGGATCCTGGACGTGTCTGTCTGGACCACGACCTTCAGGTAGGTGATGGAGAACGTGACCACGAGGTAGTAGAGGATGTTTTCCGCGAACCGCAGGCCCATTGCGGTGAAGACACCCCGCGGGTAGCGGCGGAAGACTTCGGCCACGCCGTAGCCCTTCTTTTCCACGGTGACTTCCTTGCGGGCCTCGAGGAAGATGGGGGCATCCTGGACTTTGGTGCGGATGTAGTAGCCGACGATCACGATGACGGCGGACAGCCAGAAGGCCACACGCCAGCCCCAGCCGAGGAAGTCGGCGGAGGAAAGCGTCGAGGAAAGCGTGAACAGCACGCCGGTAGCCAGCAGGTTGCCCATGGGTACGGCTGACTGCGGCCAGCTGGACCAGAACCCGCGCGACTTGCTGGGGCTGTGTTCGGCAACGAGCAGCACGGCGCCGCCCCATTCACCGCCGACGGCGAAGCCCTGCACGAAGCGCAGGAACACCAGCAGGGCCGGAGCCCAGTACCCGATCTGCGCAAACGTGGGGAGGCAGCCCATCGCGAAGGTGGAGACGCCCACCAGGATGATGCTCAGCTGCAGCAGCTGCTTGCGGCCGAACTTGTCACCGAAGTGGCCAAAGACGATGCCGCCGATGGGGCGGGCCACGAAGCCCACCGCGTACGTGACGAAGGCGGCAATGATCCCATCCAGTTCCGTACCCGAGTTGGGAAAGAACATCTTGCCGAAAACCAGGGTGGCCGCCGAGGCGTAGAGGAAGAACTCGTACCATTCGACAACGGTGCCGGCCATCGAGGCCGTCACCACTTTCCTCAGCCCGGAGGCCTTGACGTCAGTCTCGTCCGTGCGCCTTGCGGCAGAGTTTTGTGTGCTCATTTTGTGAACTCCTTCGGCGTCTCCGTCGACACCATGTGGACCATTCCAATAGCGGACGCGTGTGATATGCACCACGAAGCGCCGGTCTCCTAGAGTATGGACTCACATTGCCGCAGGCTCAACGCCATTTTCTGCAGGAGTGCTCTGCAAAAATGCACATTGAGCAGGCGGTTCAGCCGAAGAAGTTCTGCCGAAGCTGCGAGCTGAGCTGGCCGATCTCGGTGAGGAATCCGTCGTGGCCAATGGGTGCCTCGATCACGTGCACGGGCACGTCACCTGGCAGCGCAGCGGCGAGTTCGTGGGACTGCGCCGGGAAATACAGCCGGTCAGTATCGACGGCGGCCACGAAGAACTCGGCACTGGTCTGTGCCAGCGCTTCCTTGAGCGAACCGCGGCCCCGGCGGACGTCGTGGCTCATGAGCGCTTCCGTGATGGCGATGTAGCTGTTGGCATCGAAGCGCCGGACAAGCTTGGTGCCCTGGTGGTCCAGGTAGCTCTCCACCTGATAGCGGCCCCGATCCCCCAGTGAGACTGCCTGGAGCGGCGCTTCGCCGCCTTGGGCATTGCGGCCGAACCGGGTGGCGAACTCGTCCGCGGAGCGGTATGTGATGTGTGCAATCCTGCGGGCAAGGGCCAGTCCGGCTTCCGGCTCGGGGCCGCCGTAGTAGTCGCCGCCGTTAAAGTTTACGTCCTGGCGGATGGCGAGGGTCTGGGCCTGGGCGAAGGCGATCTGCTCGGCCGTGCTGCTGGCGCCAATCGAAAACACGCCGCAGCGCTGCACGCGCTCCGGGTAGCTTACGGCCCACTCCAGGGCGCGGGCTCCGCCCATCGATCCGCCCAATACCGCGTACCAGCTCCCGATGCCCAGTGCGTCCGCCAGCCGTGCCTCGGCCGCCGTCGTGTCCCGGAGGGTGACCAGGGGGAAACGGGAGCCCCAGGGCTTTCCGTCCGGGGCCGGAGTGGACGGGCCGGTGGAGCCGTAACAGCCGCCCACGATGTTGATGGAGACCACGAAGTACTTGTCGGTATCAACCGGCGCGCCGGGGCCGGCGAGCTGTTCCCACCAGCCTTCCTCGTCGGTGGCTCCCCTCGTCACGTGGGTGCTGCCGGTCAGGGCGTGCTGCACCAGGACGGCGTTGGAGCCGTCCGCGTTCAGCGTTCCCCACGTTTCGTAGGCGAGCGTGACGTCGGGCAGGTGACCGCCGGCTTCGAGGTCAAGGCCGCCGATGGTCAGGAACTTCACGGTTCCGTCGGGGACAGCACTTTTTGTTTCGGGTACACCGCTGCGGGTGACGGCAATCGTCATCTGAGGACCTCTTCTTCGCGCTTGCCTGCCGCCAACTGGCCGGCAGGCCAGGTCTTCACCCGGGGCACCCCGCCGCGGAAGGAGGGTTGCCGGCCAGCAAGCCGGGGCTGTCGCTGGCACTCATGACCTGTAGTGAGTCTACGAAATGCGTCCCGGCAATGGCGAAGATTGTGACACCAATATGACTCCCGGCGTCGAGGCGCCGGGAGTCATACAGGTTCGGCACTGCGGCGGCAGCACCGCCCGGGCAGCTGCCGCCGATCCTCAGTCGCCCTTGGCAGCGCGGAATCCGGCGTCGAGGTCAGCGATGATGTCGTCGATGTGTTCCAGCCCCACCGAGAGCCGGACCAGCCCGGGTGTCACGCCCGCGACTGCCTGCTGTTCGGCTGTCAGCTGGCTGTGCGTGGTCGACGCCGGGTGGATGACCAGGGAGCGTACGTCGCCGATGTTCGCCACGTGGGAGTGGAGTTCCAGGGCGTCAACGAACCGCTTGCCGGCCTCGGCCCCGCCGGCGATGTTGAACGACACGATGGCGCCGGTGCCCTTGGGCCCGTACTTGCGGCCGCGCTCGTACCAGGGGCTGGACGGCAGCCCCGCGTACGCAACGGATTCGACGTCGGACCGGGCTTCGAGCCATTCGGCGACGCTCACCGCGTTGGCAACGTGCCGCTCAACGCGGAGGCTGAGGGTTTCCAGGCCCTGGGCGATGAGGAAGGCGTTGAACGGGGAAACGGCCGAACCCAGGTCACGCAGCAGCTGGACCCGGGCCTTGAGGATGTAGGAGAGGTTGGCTCCCAGAGCACCCTCCGCCCCAAGGTCCCGCGCGTATACGAGTCCGTTGTAGGTGGGGTCCGGAGTGTTGAAACCCGGGAACTTCTCCGGATCCCTGCCGAAGTCGAAGTTGCCCGAGTCCACGATTACCCCCGCAATGGCAGAGCCATGGCCGCCAAGGTACTTCGTTGCCGAATGGACCACGACGTCCGCTCCCCACTCCAGTGGCCGGATGAGATACGGCGTGGAGAGCGTGTTGTCTACGATCAGCGGGACGCCGGCCTCGTGGGCGATGCGGGAAACACCCTCGATGTCCAGGACGTCCTGGCGGGGGTTGGACACCACCTCGGCAAAGAAGAGCTTGGTGTTGGGCCGGACGGCATCCTTCCACTGCTGCAGGTTGTCCGGATCCTCCACGAACGTCACGGAGATGCCGAACTTCTTCAGGCTGTGGGCCAGCAGGTTGTATGTGCCGCCGTACAGGCTGGGGCTGGCCACCACATGGTCGCCGGCTTCGGCGACGTTGAGGATGGCGAATGTTTCGGCAGCCTGTCCCGAGCTGAGCAGGAGCGCCGCCAGGCCGCCTTCGAGGCTTGCCACACGCTGTTCCACCGCGTCCTGGGTGGGGTTGCCGATCCGCGTGTAGATGGGCGCAAGCTCGGCCAGCGCAAAGCGGTTGGCAGCGCTCTCGGCGCTCGGGAAGACGAACGACGTCGTCTGGTAGATGGGCAGTGCCCTGGCGCCGGTGGCACTGTCCGGCTCCTGGCCGGCGTGGATCTGGCGGGTTTCGAACGACCATGCGTTGGACATCGGGAAGCTCCTTCTTGGGAGGGCACCTAGCCGGAGGCAGGACATGCCGGGGGCAGGACTGGTGCCGCGCTTGCCGCCCGGCGGTTGCCGGAGGGCCAGGTCTTCACCCGGGGCACCCCACCGCGGAACGAGGGTTGCCGGCCAGCAAGCCGGGGCTCAATGCTGGCGCTCATGACCTGGACTCAGTGTAGGAAGGGGACGTCGCGCGTGAACAGCATTATGACGAAGGACGTCAACAGTGTAATTTCGTGGCCTCAGGCCGGTCGCCAAGGACATCCCATCATGGTTAGGGGAACCTTAGCTGAGAGCTCCATCACAAAGTGCCAAGATGATGGCATGCGCATGGATCACGTCTCTTACGCCTGTGAACAGGATGGCTTGGCAGCCACCACCGAACGTATTTCGTCCGCCCTCGGCGTCGAAGCCGTGAAGGGCGGGGTGCACCCCCGTTTCGGCACCCGCAACATGATAATCCCGCTTGCGGGGCACAAATACCTGGAGGTCGTGGAGGTCCTTGACCACCCGGCATCCGACAAGGCTCCATTCGGGCAGGCCGTCAGGGCCCGCTCGGCAGCGGGCGGCGGCTGGATGGGCTGGTGCGTCGAAGTGGACGACCTGGCACCGTTCGAAGAACGCCTCGGCCGCTCCGCTGTCAACGGCAACCGGAAGTTCCCGGACGGCCGCGAACTCGTCTGGAAGCAGATTGGCATCCTGGGCCTCATCGCGGACCCGCAGGTGCCTTACATGCTCAAATGGGAAGGCGATCCGGACCTTCACCCGTCCAACGCCTACGCAAGCAACGTCAAGATGTCCAGCCTCACCATTGCCGGTTCCGCGGAACGGGTCACGGAGTGGCTGGGCGAACCGGTGGAAAGGCCGCTGGAGGACGTTGCAGTGAACTGGGTCGCCCCGCACGGGACGCCGGGAATCCTTTCCGTCACGTTCGAAACCGCCTCCGGGGCAGTAATCATCTGATCCTGATCCACCAAGTGGTCCGGCACGGGCCACGGGCAGCGAGCTGCCCCTGAACTTCGGCCGCTATCAGCGGGTGCCAACGACGTCACCCACCGATAGCGGCCGAATCCTTTTAACGCACGCTAGCCCAGCCCGATGGCCTTGCCGAAGAGGCTGAAGCCGACGAAGGCCACAATGTCCAGCAGCGCGTGGGCGATTACCAGCGGCATGACGCGGCGGGTCTTCGTATAGATCCAGGCAAAGACCACACCCATCACGGCGTTGCCGATGAACGGGCCGAAGCCCTGGTAGAGGTGGTAGCTGCCCCGAAGCATGGAGCTGGCGAAGATGGCCAGCGGCATGCTCCACCCGAATTTGCCGAGCCGGTCCAGCAAGTACCCCACCACGATGACTTCCTCGACAATCCCGTGCCGTACGGCGGAGAGGATCAGCACGGGGATGGTCCACCAGTAGGCGTCCAGTGCGCTGGGAATGATGGCGGTGGTGATGCCCAGCGCCCTGCCGGCGGCGTAGAGCCCCAGGGACGGAATCCCGATCAGAGCGGCGAGGCCCAGCCCCTGCAGCAGGTCCTTGCCGGGGCGTGCGAAGTTGAAACCCAGTTTACGGAAGGCGGAGGCACCCGGCTCCCCCGCCGGCCGGTGCTCGGTGAGGAAGTAGATCACCAGCATCACCGGCACCAGCGCAAACACGATGTCCAGCAGCTGGTACGTCAGGTCGAAGTATTCGCGGCTGCTTTGCGAACGGTTCAGCGTGGAGGTGCCCTCCGCCAGCGGTGCACGCGTCAGCTTGTCCAGCAGCTGCACCACGGAATACACGGCGGACTGCCCCAGTGACAGACCCAGGACAATCCAGACTTCAATCCGCAGACGACGGCGGGAGGGAACCAGCATGTTCCTATCTTGCCTTTCCTTTCTGGTTCTTTCCTGTCCGCGGCAGGCCGACCCTCCGGGGACGCTCCCCTGCCCGGGCCTATGCTTGGAATTTATGAGCGCGCCCGGAAAAATCATCATGATCCGGCATGGCCAGTCCGCCGCCAATGCCGACACCTCCATCTACAACCGCGTACCCGATTACCGGATACCGCTGACGGAGCTCGGGGTGGAACAGGCGACGGCCGCCGGTGACCGGATCCGGCGGGAACTGGACGGGCGGCAGGTGTGCGTTTACGTCTCGCCGTACCTCCGCGCGTACCAGACCCTCGAAGCGCTCAACCTGGGATCCCTCGTGGAGCGGGTCATCGAAGAGCCCCGGCTCCGCGAACAGGACTGGGCGAACTTCCAGATCGCCGGGGAGATCGAGGACCAGAAGGAACTCCGGAACGCCTACGGCCACTTCTTCTACCGGTTCCGCGAGGGCGAATCCGGCTCGGATGTCTACGACCGGATCTCCTCCTTTATGGAGACCCTGCACCGGCACTGGTCCAGGCCGGACTACGCCCCCAACGCGCTGTTCGTGACGCACGGGCTCACCATGCGGCTGTTCTGCATGCGCTGGTTCCACTGGTCCGTGGAATATTTCGAGTCGCTCAACAACCCGGACAACGCCGAAGTGCGGACCCTGGTGCGCACCGGCGAGGGCAAGTACGAGCTGGACAAGCCGTTCAGCCAGTGGGTGGACCGCCGTGTGGACGAAACAGTCCTGGACGCCCCGCCCATGGTCTTCTAGCCCGGACGGCTGCAGCGGTCAGCGGGCGCGGATGCCCGCGCGCCAGACGGCGTGGGTCAGCGGGATGCCCGGCCGGTACGCCAGGTGCGTGGCGGAGGGGGCATTCAGCAGGTGCAGGTCCGCGCGGTGGCCGACGGCGACCGAACCCACCGCCCGTTCCCCGTCGACGTCGTTCCCCACTTCGCGCCGCAGCGCAAGCGCGCCGCCATACGTCGCGGCCCGGACGGCCTCGTGGACGCTGAGCCGCATCTGCAGCACGGCGGTGGTGACGCAGAACGCCATTGAGCTGGTGTACGAGGTGCCGGGGTTGCAGTTGGAGGCCAGGGCTATCGGCACCCCGGCGTCGAGCAGTTCGCGGCCCGGCGCCAGCGGCTGGCGCGTGGAGAGGTCGCAGGCCGGCAGGCACGTCGCCACGGTTCCGCGTCCGCCTGACGGGCCGCTGCCGGACAGCTGCCACCCGGCCCAGCTGGAGGCCAGGGCATCGACGTCGGCGGCGGACAGATAATTGACGTGGTCCACGCTGGCGGCGCCGAACTCCACGGCCAGCTGCACGCCGGGGCCTTCACCGAGCTGGTTCCCGTGGACGCGAAGGCCCAGGCCGGCGTCCTTGCAGGCCTGCAGCACGCGGCGCGACTGCTCCTCGTTGAAGGCCCCCTGCTCGCAGAACACGTCCGCCCAGCCGACATAGGGCCGGACCGCCGTCAGCATGGGTCCGCAGACCAGATCGGTGTAGTCGTCGGCATCGGCGCCGGCGGGAACCAGGTGGGCGCCGAGGTAGGTCACTTCGTCAGCCACCGTCGAGGCGATGCGGGCGCTGCGCGTCTCGTTCTCCAAATCCAGGCCATAGCCGGTCTTGGTTTCGAGGTAGGTGGTGCCCTGCGAGACGGCCTCGGCCACGCGGCCCAAGGCAAGCCGCGTGAGGTCGAAATCGCTGGTGCCCCGGGTGGCTCCCGTGGTCACGGCAATGCCGCCGGCGCTGTAGCTCTCCCCCGCCATCCGGGCTTCGAACTCCGCGGTCCGGTCGCCGGCGAAGATCAGGTGCGTGTGCGAGTCCACCCAGCCCGGCAGCAGGGCACGGCCGCCGGCGTCCACGGCGTCGTCGGCTGCCGGTGCGGCGGCGGCGGGCCCGATCCAGGAGATGCGTTCGCCCTCGATCACCACGGCGGCATCTTTGAGGACGCGGTGCTCCGCGTCCTGGGTCATCAGTTCGGCAATGTTGGTGATGAGGGTGCTCATAAGTCCATTCTTCAGTGCCGGATGGACCAGCGGGTCGCGGCCAGCGCCGCCGCTGTCCGGGATGCCGGACTTGACCCTGCGTCCTGGTCCCAGGCCCATTGACCAACGGACGGACCGCCCAGAATCAGCTCCGCAGCCAGTTCCGCAATGCCGGACGAAGTCTGGAAACCGTAACCGCCCTGCCCGGCGAGCCAGAAGAATCCGGTGGCTTCGGCGTCGAACCCCACCACCGGGACGCCGTCGGCGGCTTCCGTGCGGAGGCCGGTCCACGCCGACTTCACACTCCTGATGCCCATGGTGGTCACCGCGTTGAGCCGCGCCACCAGGGCCTCAACGTCGCCCGGGTAGGGCTTCGCGTCCTCCGGGCCGCTCGGTACGGATTCCGACGGCGAAATCAGGACGTCATTCCCTTCCTTGCGGAAGTAGAACGACTCGTCGGCGGCCGCCACCATGGGGCAGGAGTCGGGGAGGGAACGTTCGACGTCGACAATCGCCGCCGTGCGGCGGTACGGCTGCAGGCCGAGCTTCTCCACGCCGCTGATGACGGCAAGCTCATCGGCCCAAGCCCCGGCCGCGTTGACCACGATGCCAGCCTGGAACGCCTCCTGGCCGGCCCCGAGCTCCCATCCGGATCCCAGCCGCTGGGCGGAATGGACCTTGGCGCCGGTGATGATGTCCACCCCGCCGGCCTCGGCGCGATGCCGGTGGTCCTCCAGCAGCACGGGGGCATTGCAGGCGAACGAACCGGTGTCCAGGCCGGCCGCGGTGAAGAATCCGGGATCAAGCACCGGGCACAGCTCCAGGGCCTCCGCATGGGAGATCCGGTGCATGTGCCCGCTGGCTTCCTCGCGAACGGTGTCCTCGTCCCCGATCAGCATGAAGCTGCGCGGCGAGAGGACCTGTTCCGGCAGCTCCGCGTCACGCGCCGCGATCAGCCCAAGGGTGCGGAGGGTCAGCTCCTGCACCACCACCGGGCCGTAGCTGGGGATCAGTTGCCGGGCCGAACGGGCGGAGGTGTGGTAGGCCAGGGACTGCTCGGCCTCAACGAGTGCCACACTGCATTTCCCGGCCAGGGCGGAGGCGAGGGACAGCCCGGCAATGCCGCCGCCCACAATCACCACATCGTAATTTGCTGACATGCCTACATCCTTGCATCCGTCAGGACGTCACGTCAGTACCTTAGGACCCCACCGCGTTGCGGCTGTCGACAAACGCCCGCACGCACGCTTCGACGTCATCCGCACTGTGCGCCGCGGAAAGCTGGACCCGGATCCGTGCGGCACCCTTGGGGACCACGGGGTAGCTGAACGCGGTCACGAACACTCCGTGATGGAGCATCCGGTCGGCCACCTTGGCGGCCATCACGGCGTCGCCGAACATCACCGGCACAATGGCGTGCTCGCCGTCGAGAAGTTCAAAGCCTTCCGCAGCCATGCGGCTCCGGAACAGCTCGGCGTTGGCGAAGAGCTTGGACCGCAGCTCCGCGGAGTTCTCCACAAGGTCCAAAGCCTTCAGGGTTGCCGCGACGATGGCCGGGGCGAGCGAGTTGGAGAACAGGTAGGGCCGCGCCTTCTGGCGGAGCATGGCCACAACTTCGGCCCGGCCTGAGACGTAGCCGCCGGAGGCGCCGCCGAGCGCCTTGCCGAAGGTGCCCGTGTAGATGTCCACGCGGTGGCTGACGCCGGCATGCTCGGGGGTGCCCGCGCCGGTGGAGCCCATGAAGCCCACGGCGTGGGAGTCGTCCACCATCACCAGGGCATCGTACTTTTCGGCCAGGTTGCAGATCGCCTCGAGCGGGGCCAGGTAGCCGTCCATGGAGAAGACGCCGTCTGTCACGATGATGGTGCGGCGGGCCGGCTTCTCCTGCGTCGTGGCCTCGATCAGTTTCGCTTCGAGGTCAGCCATGTCGCGGTTGGCGTAGCGGAACCGCTGGGCCTTGCAGAGCCGGATGCCGTCGATGATGGACGCGTGGTTCAGGGCATCGGAGATGATGGCGTCCTCGGGACCGAAAAGGGACTCGAACACGCCGCCGTTCGCATCGAAGCAGCTGGAAAACAGGATGGTGTCCTCCGTGCCCAGGAACTTCGAGACACGTGCTTCCAGGGCAAGATGCAGGTCCTGCGTGCCGCAGATGAAGCGAACGCTGGCCATGCCGAAGCCGCGCTCGTCCATGGCTGCCTTCGCCGCGGCAATGATGTCCGGGTGGTCCGCCAGGCCGAGGTAGTTGTTGGCGCAGAAGTTGAGCACGGTTGCGCCTGCCTTGCCGATCTGGCCGGCCGTGATGTGGCTGGCCTGCGGCGAGTCGATATGGCGTTCGGTCTTGAACAGGCCCGCGGTGCGGATCTCATCCAGCTCGTTCTGCAGCTGGTCCTTGATGGCTGAATACATGGGGTGCGCTCCTCAGCGGAAGTGGAAGTGTGGAAGTGGTGGCGGCGCAGCCGCCGGTCTCGGAAACGCCGCAGCGGCGAGGGCTAGAAGACAGTCCAGTCGAGGACCACTTTGCCGCCCGCGCCGGCGCGGGCAACCTCGAAGCCTTTCTCCCAGTCCGTGGCGGGCAGCGTGTCCGTCACCACCGCCGAGATGTTCGCGTGCAGCGCCGGGTTGGAGGACAGCATGGCACTCATCGCATACCAGGTCTCGAACATTTCGCGGCCGTAGATGCCCTTCATGGTCAGCATGTGCGTGACCACCTTGCCCCAGTCGATGTCGATGGACTGGCTCGGCAGGCCCAGCATGGCGATCCGGCCGCCGTGGTTCATGTTGTCGATCATCTCCGGCAGGGCGGTCGGGTGGCCGGACATTTCCATGCCGATGTCGAAGCCCTCGCGCATGCCCAGTTCCCGCTGGGCATCCCTGACGCGCATCTTCGACACGTCGATGGCGAGGTCCACGCCGAGCCGGCGGGCCAGCTCCAGCCGCGGTGCCGAGACGTCCGTAATGGCGATCTTCCGTGCACCGGCGTGGCGGGCCACGGCAATGGCCATCAGGCCGATGGGCCCGGCGCCTGTGATCAGCACGTCCTCGCCCACCAGGGGGAAGCTAAGGGCGGTGTGGACGGCGTTGCCGAACGGATCGAAGATGGCACCGAGTTCGGGAGTGACTGACGGATCCTGGTGCACCCAGACGTTGGTCTCGGGGATAACAACGTATTCGGCGAACGCACCGTCGCGCTGGACGCCGACGCTGACGGTGTGGATGCACATCTGTTTGCGTCCGGCGCGGCAGTTGCGGCAGATTCCGCACACGATGTGCCCCTCGCCGGAAACCCGGTCGCCCACTTTGACGTCCATGACGTCCTCGCCGGTTTCCACCACTTCACCGTAGAATTCGTGGCCGGCAATCAGGGGTGCCTGGATGATGCCCTGCGCCCACGCGTCCCAGGACTGAATGTGGAGGTCGGTGCCGCAGATTCCGGTGGTCATGACGCGGATCTTCACGTCGCCCGGGCCGGTTTCCGGCTCGGGTCGGTCCACCAGCTCAAATCCGGCGTGTGCGCCGGCCTTGTACAGAGCCTTCATTGGCTTCCTTACTCTCGGTGTTGCGGTGCTGATTCCCTTCATTAGAACCACAAAGAAGCATTAGCACAACCGAATTTTTCTCAATCGACGATTTAGAAATCACTAAGCAATAGAATCGGGGGATGGAAATCCATCAGTTGGAAATGCTTCGGGAACTCGGCGCCCTGGGCAGCGTCAAGGCGGTCGCCGAAACACTCCTGGTCACGCCCTCTGCCGTGTCCCAGCAGCTTGCGGCGCTGCAGCGCAGCGTCGAGGTGCCGCTCACGCGCAAGGAGGGCCGGAGCCTGGTGCTGACCGAAGCCGGCCAGGCGCTGGCCGACGCGGGTGCCGCCGTCGTCAGCGCCATGGCGGACGCCCGGATGGCGATCGGTGCGTATCACGGCTCCACCGTGGCGCCGGTGACGGTGAGCGGCTTCCACAGCGCGGGGCAGGCATTGTTCGCCCCGCTTGCCCGGCTACTGGACTCGCCCGACAAGCCGCGGGTCCTGCTCTCGGATGAGGACGTGGCGCAGCAGGACTTCCCTGCGTTGACGGCGCGCTACGACCTGGTGCTGGCCCACCGCATGGACCACAGCCCGCGGTGGCCGGAGGAACGCGTGGCCGTCATCCCGCTCGCGCACGAGCCGCTGGACGTGGCTTTGTCTGCCGGGCACCGGCTGGCAGGCAAGGAAACATTGACGGCGCACGACGTCGTCGGCGAACCGTGGGTGACCAGCCACGCCGGCTACTCCCCCTCGGATGTGCTGTCCGCCGTCGCGGCGGTGTCCAGCAGGGAGCTGAATATTGTCCACCGGATCAATGACTACTCTACCGTGGCGGGCCTGGTGGCAACCGGCAGCGTGATCGGGCTGCTGCCCCGGCATACCGCAAAGCCGGTGCTGAACCCGGAGATTGTGCTGCGACCGCTGCAGGGCATCAGCACCCGCCGCCGGATCGACATCCTGGCCCGGCCGGAAAACCTCAAGCGGACCTCGGTGATGATGGTCTGCGAGGCCCTGGAGGACATCATGGCCGGCCTCGTCTCTCCTTAACCCAACTGGGTCGCAGTAGATGTCGTTATGAGCGTTCTAAACGACATTAACTGCGACCCAGTTGGGTTAAAGCGGGTGGCTTAGCCTTCGACGCCGAGCCTTTCCAGGATCAGCTCGCGCACGCGGCCGGCGTCAGCCTGCCCACGGGTAGCCTTCATTACACCGCCTACGATCGCGCCGATGGCCTGGACCTTACCGCCACGGATCTTGTCCGCGACGTCGGGCTGCGCGGCGAGGGCCGCGTCGATGGCTTCCAGCAGCGGGCCGTCGTCGGAGACCACGGCCAGGCCGCGCTTCTCCACGATCTCCGCGGGCGCGCCTTCGCCGGCCAGGACGCCGTCGAGGACCTCGGCGGCCATCTTGTTGTTGATCTTGCCGGCTTCGACCATCCTGTTCAGTTCCACGATGGTTTCCGGCTTGACGCCCAGCTGGCCGGGGTCGACGTCGGCGTTCTTGGCGCGGCCGACGATCTCGCCCATCCACCACTTGCGGGCCACGGTTGCCGTGGCGCCGGCGGCGATGGTTTCCTCGATCTCATCCATGACGCCGGCGTTGACCACGTCGCGGAATTCCAGGTCCGAATAGCCCCAGTCGGCCTGCAGGCGCTTGCGGCGCTCGGCCGGCGGCTCGGGCAGGGTGGCGCGCAGTTCCTCGACCCATTCGCGGGAAGCGACGATCGGCACCAGGTCCGGCTCCGGGAAGTAGCGGTAGTCGTCGGCGTCGGACTTGGCCCGGCCGGACGTCGTCGAGCGGGTGTCCTCGTGCCAGTGGCGCGTTTCCTGGATAACCGGCTCGCCGGAGTCCAGGACCGCAGCGTGGCGCTGGATCTCGTAGCGGACGGCGTGTTCGACGGCGCGCAGCGAGTTCACGTTCTTCGTTTCCGAGCGGATGCCGAAGCGTTCCCGGCCGTGCGGACGCAGCGAAACGTTGGCATCGCAGCGCACGTTCCCGCGTTCCATCTTCGCGTCCGAGACGCCAAGGTTCTTCACGATCTCGCGCACGGCGGCCACGTAGGCCTTGGCGAGCTCGGGGGCGCGCGAACCGGCGCCCTGGATCGGCTTGGTGACGATTTCCACCAGCGGAACACCGGAACGGTTGTAGTCCACCAGCGAGTAGTCGGCGCCCTGGATGCGGCCTGCGGCGCCGCCCATGTGGGTGAGCTTGCCGGCGTCCTCTTCCATGTGGGCGCGCTCGATTTCGACGCGGAACACGGTGCCGTCCGACAGTTCGATGTCCAGGTAGCCGTCGTACGCGATGGGTTCGTCGTACTGGGAGGTCTGGAAGTTCTTCGGGGTGTCCGGGTAGAAGTAGTTCTTCCGGGCGAAGCGGCAGGTCTCGGCGATCTTGCAGTTGAGCGCCAGGCCGATCTTGATGGAGGACTCGATCGCGGTCTTGTTCACCACGGGCAGCACGCCCGGCATGCCAAGGTCCACCTCGTTGACGTTCGTGTTCGGCTCGTCGCCGAAGACGTTCGGGGCGGAGGAGAACATCTTGGTCTTGGTGTTGAGTTCCACGTGGACCTCGAACCCCAGGACGGGATCGTACTTCTCCATGGCCTCTTCGAAGCTCAGGGTTGCGTCAGTGCTCATTATTTTGCCTCCTGGGCGTCGACAAGGGCCTCGACAGGCTCGGCCACCGAGGCGGTCTCGACAAGCTCAACCAACGATGGAGCGCGGTCCAGCAGCGGGCCGCCCCACCGGGCTTCCAGCAGCGATTCAAGGACGGCACCGACTCGGTACAGGCGCGCGTCCTGGCGGGCCGGGGCCAGGAGCTGGATGCCGACGGGCAGGCCGTCCTCATCCGCCAGGCCGCCAGGCAGGGACAGGCCCGGAACGCCGGCCATGTTGGCCGGAATCGTGGCGACGTCGTTCAGGTACATGGCCAGGGGGTCGTTCAGCTTCTCGCCCAGCTTGAAGGCCGTGGTGGGGGCTGTCGGGGAAATCAGCACGTCGGCCAGCGCAAACGCGGCCTCGAAGTCACGCTGGATCAGGGTGCGGACCTTCTGGGCCGAGCCGTAGTAAGCGTCGTAATAACCGGCGCTGAGCGCGTAGGTGCCCAGGATGATGCGGCGCTTCACTTCGTCGCCGAAGCCGGCGGCGCGGGTGGAGCCCATGACGCGTTCGATCGTCAGCGGACCCTCCTCGGGCAGGACCCGCAGGCCGTACCGGACGCCGTCGAACTTGGCCAGGTTCGAGGAAGCCTCGGACGGCATGATCAGGTAGTAGGCGCCCAGCGCGTACTTGAAGTTGGGGCAGGACACCTCAACAATTTCCGCCCCGGCCTGCTTGAGCAGCTCCAGCGATTCGTTGAAGCGGTTTTCGACGCCGGCCTGGTAGCCCTCGCCGTGGAGTTCCTTGATGATGCCGATCTTCATGCCGTCCACGTTGCCCGTGCGTGCGGCCGCGACGAGGTCCTCCAGGGGATCCGGCAGGGACGTGGAGTCACGGGGATCATGGCCGCCGATGACCTGGTGCAGCAGGGCGGAGTCCAGCACGGTGCGGGAAACCGGGCCGATCTGGTCCAGCGAGGAGGCCATCGCAATGGCGCCGTAGCGGGACACACTGCCGTAGGTGGGCTTGACGCCCACGGTGCCGGTGACGGCGCCCGGCTGGCGGATGGATCCGCCCGTGTCCGTGCCCAGTGCAAGGGGCGCTTCGAACGCGGCGACGGCGGCAGCCGAGCCGCCGCCGGAACCGCCCGGGATCCGGTCCAGGTCCCACGGGTTGCGGGTGGGGCCGTAGGCGGAGTGCTCCGTGGAGGAGCCCATGGCGAATTCGTCCAGGTTGGTTTTGCCCAGGATGGGCATTTTGGCGTCGCGCAGGCGCTTGACCACGGTGGCGTCGTACGGGCTGTGCCAGCCTTCGAGGATCTTGGAGCCTGCCGTGGTGGGCTGGCCGACCGTGACGATGAGGTCCTTGACGGCGATGGGTACGCCGGCGAGTTCGTGGAGTTCTTCGGCCGCGGCACCGCCGGCGGCGCGGATGGCGTCAACCTCGGCCGCGACGGCGAGCGCCTCTTCGGCGTTGACGTGCAGGAAGGCGTTCACACCGCGCGGCCCGCCGTCGACCGCTGCGATGCGGTCCAGGTAGGCCTGGGTGACCTCGACCGAGGTGACCTCGCCGGCGGCGAGCTTCTCGGCCAGCCGGGCGGCGGAGAGGCGGATCAGGGCCGTGCCGTCGGTGCTTGCCCTGCTGGAGTCGGTGCTGTTCGATTCAGTCATTTATCAGTCCTCATCCAGGATGGCCGGAACCTTGAAGCGGCCTTCGTATGCGTCGGGGGCGCCGCTCAGGGACTGCTCGGCCGTGAAGGTGTGGCCCACAACGTCCTCGCGGAACACGTTCGTCAGCGGAATCGGGTGGGACGTGGCCGGGACGTCATCACCGGCGGCTTCACTTACGGACTTCACTGAATCGACGATGACGGCCAGTTCGCCGGCCATCCGGTCCAGCTCTTCAGCACTCATCTCGATGTGCGCGAGACGCGCGAGATGCGCGACGTCGTCGCGGTTGATCGCAGCCATGGATCTCCCCTGCAATGTAGTTTTGGTTTCCCCAATAGTCTACGTTGCAACAGTGTGCCCGCCTGACGACCCCCAGCGGGCGTCAGACGGGCAACACCGACCCACGGCAGAGCCGCAGGCAGCTTTACCCTAGCCGATGCCGATGGCCCCCGTCAGCATTCCGACTCCCAGCATTACGAGGGAGACGACGGCGCTGCGCCACAGCACCTTCTTGTGGTGATCGCCCAGGTCCACCTTGGCCAGCGAAACGAGGAGCAGGATGGCGGGAACCAGCGGGCTCTGCATGTGGAACGGCTGGCCGGTGATGGAGGCACGGGCCATCTCGGCGGCGCTGATGCCGTAGTGCGCAGCGGTCTCGCTCAGGACGGGCAGCACGCCGAAGTAGAAGGCATCGTTGCTCATGAAGAACGTCATGGGGATGCTGAGGACACCGGTGATGACTGCCATGAGCGGTCCCATGTCCGAGGGGATGATCTGCACGAGCCACGCGGACATTGCCTCAACCATGCCGGTGCCGGTCAGGACGCCGGTCAGGACTGCGGCGGCCATGACCATGCTGACGACGGCCACGATCGACTGTGCGTGGGCCACAAGCTGCGCGCCCTGGTCCTTGACGTGCGGGAAGTTGACCAGCAGGGCGATGGCCGAGCCCACCATGAAGACGTACGGCAGGGGCACGAGGTCGGCGATGAGCATGCCCATGACGGCGACGGTGAGGCCCAGGTTGAACCACTGAAGTTTGGGGCGCAGGGTCTTGCGGTTGGGGTCCAGGGCGGTGTCCGCCATGGCGGTGTCGCTGTCGTCCACGAGCGTCTCGGTGCGCTCGAGCACTGCCACGGAGCCGCCGACGGAGGAGCCTTCCGGCGACAGGCCGGCGGGAGCTTCTCCGGCAGGGCCGGAGCCGTTGCGGCCGCGGCCGGTTCCGGAACCGCCGGCCGTGCTGCCGCCGTCGAACCCTTCAGCAGTATCAGGCACACCCCAGATTTCCGGGGCGGCGGCGCGGAGGCGGTTGCGTTCCTGCAGGCCGAGCACCCAGGCGAAGACCAGGACGACGGCGAGGCCGGCGATCAGCGACGGGATCATGGGGACAAAGACTTCGTTGACGTCGATCTTCAGGGCGCTGGCGGCGCGGGCGGTGGGGCCGCCCCACGGCACGATGTTCATGGTGCCGTTGGCCAGGCCGGCAACGCAGGTGAGGACCACAGGGCTCATCTTCAGCCGGAGGTAGATGGGCAGCATGGCTGCGGTGGTGAGGATGAAGGTGGTGGAGCCGTCGCCGTCCAGGGACACTGCGGCGGCCAGGAGGGCGGTGCCGAGCACCACCTTGGCGGGGTCGTTGCCCAGCTTGCGGAGGATGAACCGCACCAGCGGGTCGAACAGCCCGACGTCGATCATCAGGCCGAAGTAGATGATGGCGAACATCAACAGGGCCGCGGTGGAGGTCATGGACTTCATCGAGTCCAGCACCATGTCCCCGATGCCCAGTCCCGCCCCGGCGAACAGCCCGAAGACGGTGGGAACAATGATCAGCGCCAGTACTGGCGTCATCTTCTTCGTCATGATCAGCACCATGAATACCGCGATCATGGCGAATCCAAGTAATACCAGCACGGCCGGCTCCTTTGTCAGTCAGTGGCAACACTCCGGTGTGATGCGCACTACAGACGTTAGAGTGGCCCGCGTCACGGCCGTGCCTTTGGCTCAATTGATTGGCATACTGCTTATTGGGAGCATTTTGCTCATTTAGCTCAGCAGGCCGGTTCCCATGCTCCGGCCGTCCCGCCGTCCGGCGGGAAACCCCGCACAGCGGCCATCACCCCGTCAGGAGGGCAATGAAGCGTCCGGCACCGAGGCCGCCCCTGCGGTTTTCCACGCAGACCCTGCTGCTCCAGCTCGGAGTGGTTTTGCTCGTTGTGCTCCTCAGCGGCGCCGTGCATGCCTGGCTGACGTACGAACGGCTTGGCCGGGAAGCGGAAAACCAGGCACTCACCCTGGCCCGCACCGTGGCCTCGGATCCCGCGGTCCGCAGCGAGGTCCTGGCCATCAGCCGCGAAGCCGGCACTCCCCCGGCGTCGGTGCTGCTGGCCGGTCCGCTGATGGCTGTCGCCGAAGGTGCCCGAACCCGTACCGGCGCACTGTTCGTGGTGATCACCGATGAAACCGGCCTGCGGCTGGCCCACCCCGACGCCGAGCGGCTGGGCGAGAAAGTCAGCACGGATCCCTCCGAGGCCCTCGCGGGCAAGGAAGTGACCACCCGGAACACCGGCACCCTCGGGCCCTCGGCCGGCGCCAAGGTGCCCGTCTTCGCACCGGATTCAGACACGGTGGTGGGCGAGGTCAGCGTGGGGTATTCGACCGAAAACATCGTCCAGAGCCTGGCCCGGGACATCACACCCATCGCGCTGACCGCGGCCGGGTCGCTGCTGGCCGGCATCCTGGCCTCGTTCCTGCTCCGCCGGCGGCTGCAGCGGCTGACGCTGGGCCTGGAACCGGAGGAAATCAGCACACTGGTCCATGACCAGGTGGCTGTCCTCCAGGGCGTTGACGACGGCGTCATCGGCGTTTCGGCCGACGGCAGGATCAGCGTCTTCAACGCCGCCGCGCAGAGGCTCCTCGGCCAGCCCGACCTGGCCGGCACACCGTGGGAGCAGGCACCGGTTCCGGAGCAGCTGAAAGCCCTGACCCGGCCGGACGCTGCCGAAGCGGACGCCGTCGAAGTCATTTCCGGTGCCCGTGTCCTGGTGGCCAGTGCCCGCAAGGCGCTGCACCGGCGGGAGGATCTGGGCTGGGTGGTGATGCTCCGCGACCGCACCGAGCTGCAGCACCTGACTCGCCAGCTGGATGCCGTGGGCACCATGTCCACCGCCCTGCGCGCCCAGCGCCACGAGTTCGCCAACCAACTGCACACCATCGCCGGCTTCATGAGCATCGGGCAACACCAGCAGGCGCGCGAGTACCTGGCGCGGCTGGCAGCCACGGGCCCGCTAAAGTTCCCGGTGGACCAGGCCGAACTCCTGCAGGACCCGTACCTGCAGGCCTTCGTCGGCGCCAAGGGCGTGGAGGCGGACGAACGGGGCGTGACACTGCGCATCGGCCCGGAAACGCTGGTTCGCGGCCAGGTCACCGAGCCGCAGGACGTCACCACCGTGCTGGGGAACCTGATCGACAACGCCGTGAACGCCGCCGTCGCCGGCTCAGCGGCGGACCGCTGGGTGGAAGTGGAACTGCTGGACGAGCCGGGAGCCGACGGCGGGACGCTGCACGTCGTCGTCGCGGACTCCGGCGACGGGCTGGCGCCCGAAACGGCGGCCGGCGGTGGCGACGGGTCCGGGGCGGAGGCCGTGTTCGCCGAGGGATTCACGACGGCGGCACGGCCGGCGCGGGCCGGCGGCGGACAAGGACTGGGGCTGGCACTGGCCCGGCAGCTTGCGCGGCGCCGCGGCGGTGACGTCCGGGTCCTGGAACCCGGCTCCCCCGGCGGCCCCGGTGCCGTCTTCATGGCGACGCTGCCGCGGACCACCGCCGATTCGCCGGGCAAGGAATCGTTTTTGAGGGAAGGCGGGCTCGTCAAGGGGGACGGGCCCATTTGGAAGGACAAGGATGGCTGAGGATCTCAGGGTGCTGATTGTTGATGACGATTTCCACGTCGCCAAGCTGCACGCCGCATATGTGGATTCGGTGGCGGGTTTCCTGGCGCTGCCGCCGGCGGGGTCGGCGTCGTTGGCGCTGCAGGCGATCCACAGCCTGCGACCGGACCTGGTGCTGCTGGACGTCTACCTGCCCGACGGCTCGGGCCTTGACCTGCTCGGCCAGTTGGACGTGGACACCATGATCCTCAGTGCCGCGTCGGACGCTGCGTCACTGCGCGTGGCGTTCCGGCGCGGCGCCTTGGGCTACCTGCTGAAGCCGTTCACGGCCGAGTCCCTGTCGCAGCAGCTCCGCTCCTATGCCCGGTACCGGCGCATCCTGTCCCAGCCGGGCGCGCTGGACCAGGAAACAGTGGAACGGGCCAAGCGTTCGCTGATCCCGGGAGACGTCACCCCGTCCGCCAGGCCACGTTCGGCCACCGAGGCCGCGGTACTGGAGTCCCTCGTACCCGGTGAGCAGTATTCGGCGGCCGAGGTGGCCGGGCGGGTGGGGGTATCCCGGGCCACCGCCCAGCGGTACCTGTCCTCGCTGGCCGACGACGGCGCCGTCGACATCCAGCTCCGCTACGGCACTACGGGCCGCCCGGAACACCGCTACGGCCTCCCGGCTTCTTAAGCGCGAACGGACACTTGAGGCCCCGCTCCCGGGCGGGCCTCAACTGTCCGTTCGCGCTCTGCTAGCTGGCGCTCTTCTGGGCCACCAGTTCGATCTCCACCAGCATCTTGGGGTCGAGGAACGGCAGCACGTGGACCAGGGACAGGGTGGGCCGGATTTCGCCGAACACTTCGCCGTGGGCCCGGCCGGCGTCTTCCCATTTGCTGATGTCCGTCAGGTACAGCTTCGACTGCACCACGTCGGCGTAGTCGAACCCTGCCTCGGCCAGGACGGCGCCCAGCTTTTCGAGGATGAACCTGGTCTGGGCATAGAAATCCTCGCCCACGATTCCGTCGTCACCGCTGGCCGCGGTAGCGGAAATGTACAGGGT
Organism: Arthrobacter oryzae; assembly: GCF_031454875.1. Taxonomy (GTDB): domain Bacteria; phylum Actinomycetota; class Actinomycetes; order Actinomycetales; family Micrococcaceae; genus Arthrobacter; species Arthrobacter oryzae_D. The sequence goes on along the minus strand of NZ_JAVDRQ010000008.1, from coordinate 86,342 downwards.
GTTGTCCACCTGCACCGCACGGGAATAGCCGAGGGTCTGCTCCCACGTGGAGCCGGAGCCGAATGTCTTGCGCATGGGTGTGCCTTTCGATGGTGCCTGGATTCGGCACCACTTTAGGTCGGCTGGACGTCCAGCCGGTAAACCAGCAGCTTTATGTCGGTGTCCGGCACGAACCAGTCGCGCTCGGGAACGCGCCGGAACCCAATCTTGCGGTACAGCCCGTGTGCGCTTTCCCAGGTGAGGCCGGTGGTGAGCGCCACGGCCCTGATGCCGTCCAGCGACTTGGCGTGGGCGATGATCGCCTCGACCATGGCCTTTCCCGCACCGCTGCGCTGGACCGCCGGGTCCACCACGAGCATCCGGAATTCCAGTTCGTCCGCCAGCGCGATGTCGGCGAAGGGCTCACCGGCGACGGCAAGCGTCACCGAACCGACAATGCGTCCAGCCCGCTCGGCAACCCAGATCGTGGCCTGGGCGGCCCGCTTGGCCACGTCCTGGATTTGCAGCATGTACGGGTGGTCGGCGTTCGCGAAGTAGCCCGCGGCAAGGTAGGCCTCCCGCGTGATGCGGGCCACGGCGTCGTAATCTGCCGGGGTGGCGGGGCGAATGATGATCTGCGAATGCACTTATCCATGCTAGTTGCGGTCGCTTCCCGCGGCCCGCGAATCGGCTGTTTCCGTGACTGATCTATCACCGGGCGGCCGTTGCCCAGTGTTGCCCCGTGTGTCCGGACGTTGCCCGCTGTTTCCGTGCATTTCCCGCCGTTTCGCGCCGTTGCGCCAGTGGTCGGCGGGGCTGGCAGCGGCCGGTTCGGCTGTGGTTGATTTGCACCACCGACCCCGCCCGGCGGCAACCACACCCGGCAACTTTCCCGACAGGATCACACCATGGCACCCTCCCAGCGCACCCTGCACCTCAACGCATTCCTCATGAGCACCGGCCACCATGAAGCCTCGTGGCGGCTGCCCGAGAGCAATCCCCTGGCCAGCACGGACATCAGCCACTACCGCAACCTGGCGCAGATTGCCGAGCGCGGCACGTTCGACTCCATCTTCTTCGCGGACTCGCCCGTGATCTTCGGCAACGTGGGCCGCCGGCCGGCCGGAAAGCTCGAACCCACGGTCCTGCTGACTGCCATCGCCGCGGCCACCGAGAAAATCGGCCTCATTGCCACCGCTTCCACCACCTACAACGATCCGTTCAACCTCGCCCGCCGGTTCGCCTCCGTCGACTTCGTCAGCGGCGGCCGTGCCGGCTGGAACGTGGTCACCACGGCCGGGCCCGACGCCGCGCGGAACTTCGGCGTCGATGACCAGCCGGCGCACGCCACCCGCTACGAACGGGCGGCGGAGTTCCTGGACGTCGCCGCCAAGCTGTGGGACAGCTGGGATGACGACGCCGTGGTGGCGGACAAGGAAGCCGGTGTCTGGGCCGATGAAGACAAGGTCAGGCCGATCGACCACGTGGGCAAGCATTTCAGGGTGCGCGGGCCGTTGAACGTGCCGCGGTCGCCGCAGGGCTACCCGCTGATTGTCCAGGCCGGATCCTCCGAAGACGGCAAGGGCCTCGCTGCACGCTACGCCGAGGCGGTGTTCACTGCTCAGCAGACACTCGAAGACGCCCAGGGTTTCTACACTGACCTCAAGGCCCGCACCGCAGCAGCCGGGCGCGACCCGGAGGGCATCAAGATCCTGCCCGGGATTGTGCCGGTGCTGGCGGGCACGGAAGCCGAGGCCAAGAAACTGGAACGGGAACTGGACGAGCTGATCCGGCCCGAGTACGCACGCATCGAACTGGCGAAGACCCTGGGCGTCAGCCCGGACGACCTTCCCCTGGACAGGCAGCTGCCGGCAGACCTCCCGGACGAGGACACCGTCCAGGGCGCGAAGAGCCGGTACACCCTGATTGTGGAGCTTGCCCGCCGCGAAAGGCTCACGGTGCGCCAGCTGATCGGACGCCTCGGCGGCGGCCGCGGGCACCGCACCTTCTCGGGAACGCCCGAGCAGGTGGCCGACGCCATTCAGCTCTGGTTCGAGAACGGAGCCGCGGACGGCTTCAACATCATGCCCGCGGTGCTCCCCTCGGGCTTGGAGGCCTTCGTGGACCAGGTGGTCCCGGTCCTTCGGCAGCGCGGGCTGTTCCGCACCGAGTACACGGCAGATACGCTGCGCGGTCACTACGGGCTGGAGCGGCCGCTCAACCGCTATTCAGGCGCTGCCGGGCTGGCGGCCGCCCACGCCTGAGCTCCCTGTCAGCGGAACTTCCGGGTCAGAGCGGAAACTTCCCCGACAGCTCAAGGGTCCCGGCGCATGTCCACGCGGCGAGGCGTTCCTCATCCGACGGTCCGCCGTCGAGCGGGCTGGTGAGGCGGGGACGGCGGACCCAGCATCCCGCCTCCTCGGCGATGAGGGCGCCGGCTGAGAAATCGTGCTCATTGAGTCCGCGTTCGCCGAAGGCGTCGTGGGTGCCGTCCGCCACCAGGCAGAGGTCCAGGGCGGCGGACCCCAGCCGGCGCATATCGGCGAATCCGTCCATAAACCCGCCGAGGGCCTCGGCCTGCTCGGCACGGATCTCGGGGTCGTAGCTGAAGCCGGTGGCGAGGATCTGGCCGGGGCGGCCCGGAACGGGGCCGGTGAGCTGGGTCCGCTGTCCCCGTTCCTCCAGCCACGCGCCGTGCCCGCGCGAGGCGTAATAGATGCGGCCCAGGGCCGGGGCGTTGACGACGCCGGCCAGCCAGGCGCCGTCGGGATCCGCCACCGCCACGGACGTTCCGTAGTAGACGATGTTCCGGATGAAGTTGGTGGTGCCGTCCAGCGGGTCGATTGACCAGCGGTACCCGCTGGGATCGTCCCGGCTGAGCGTGCCGTGCTCCTCGCCGGTCACGGTGTCCTGCGGCCTGGCGCGGGCGATGACCTCACGCACGGCATTCTCGGCGGCTACGTCAAACGCAGTGACCCAGTCCCCCGATGCTCCCTTGTTGCTGATGTCCAGTTCGGCGGCGTTCCGGGTGGCAAGCACCGCGGCACCGGCTGCGGCGGCTTCCTTGGCCACCTCGAGCAGGTCAGCCGGTGCGACGCTCATTCCGGCTGCCCTTCCTGATGGTCTTCGGGGGCGTCTCCGGCGGCGGTGTCCAACGCGCCGGCGGAAGCATTGTCCGACGCGCCGGCCGGGCCGTTGGCCAGGAGCTCGCGGAACCCGTCCTCGTCCAGCACCGGAAGGCCCAGCTGCTCGGCCTTGTCCAGTTTTGTCCCGGCATTCTCACCCGCCACGACGTAGCTGGTGTTCTTGGAAACGGATCCGGCAGCTTTGCCGCCCCGGGTGAGGATGGCTTCCTTCGCTTCGTCCCGGCTGAAGTTCGGCAGCGATCCGGTGACCACGATGGTGAGCCCTTCCAGGGTCCGCGGGGTGGATTCGTCGCGCTCGTCCGCCATCCGCACGCCGTCCTCGGCCCAGGTGTCCACGATTTCGCGGTGCCAGTCCTCGGCGAACCATTCCTTCAGCGCCGCGGCGATCACCGGTCCCACGCCGTCGACGTGGGCCAGGTCCTCCTCCGAGGCCTGCCGGATGGCATCCATCGAGCCGAAGGCCGTGGCAAGCGCGCGCGAAGCCCGCGGTCCGACGTGCCGGATGGACAGTGCCACCAGGACCCGCCACAGCGGCTGGGTCTTGGCCTTCTCCAGTTCGGTGAAGAGTTTTTCGGTGGTGGCTGTCGGCTTCGACGGGGACTTGGCCGTGCCCTTGCTGTAGAAATACGGCACGAGTTCGAATTCGCCGGTGGCCACACCCTTGGACCGCTTCTCACGGCGGATCCTGACTCCGGCCAGGTCATCCCGGGTGAGCCGGAACAGGGTTGCCTCGCTGGTCAGCGGCGGTGTTTCCGGCTCGGCCGGCTGGGTCAGGGCAATGGCGGCCTCCCAGCCAAGGGCTTCAATATCGAAAGCGCCGCGGCTGGCCACGTGGAAGATGCGTTCACGCAGCTGTGCCGGGCAGGAGCGCGCATTGGGGCAGCGGATGTCGACATCTCCCTCCTTCCCGGGAGCCAGCGGCGTCCCGCAGGAGGGGCATTCCGTGGGCATGACGAAGTCCCGCACCGGCGGGTCCTGCTGGTCCCGGAGCGCCAGGACAGGGCCAACAATCTCCGGAATCACATCGCCGGCTTTGCGCAGCACCACGATGTCGCCGATCTTCACGCCCTTGGCCTTGACGACGTCCTGGTTGTGCAGGGTGGCCATTCCCACGGTGGAGCCGGCCACCTTCACCGGCTCCATGATCCCGAACGGGGTGACCCGGCCGGTACGTCCCACGTTCACGGCGATGTCCAGCAGCTTGGTGTGGACTTCCTCCGGCGGGTACTTGTAGGCGACGGCCCAGCGCGGCACCCTCGAGGTGTATCCGAGGGCGCGCTGGGTGGCGAAGTCGTCCACCTTGACCACGATGCCGTCGATCTCGTGCGCGAGGCTGTGCCGTTTGTCGCCGTAGCGCTTGATGAAGCCGAGCACTTCCTTGAGGCTGCCGAGGAGCTCGAAGTACGGGCTGGTGGGCAGACCCCATTCCGCGAGCTGGCGGTAGGTGTCCGACTGGCTGACGGTTTCCAGGCCTTCGCGGGCGCCGATGCCGTGCACGTACATGCGCAGCGGGCGCTTGGCGGTCTCCGCCGGGTCCTTCTGGCGGAGCGAACCGGCTGCGGCGTTGCGGGGGTTCGCCAGCGGCGCCTTGCCGGCCTCAATGAGGGCCTCGTTGAATTCAGCGAAGGCCTGGGAAGGAATGAAGACCTCGCCGCGGACCTCCATTTCAGCCGGGAAGTTCTCGCCGGTCAGCTGCTGCGGGATTTCCTTGATGGTCAGGACGTTGTGGGTGATGTCCTCGCCGGTGTAGCCGTCCCCGCGCGTGGCGGCGCGGACCAGTTTGCCGTCGCGGTAGAGGAGGTTGACCGCGAGGCCGTCGATCTTGAGTTCGGTGAGCCACGTAGGACCGGCGCTGCCGTTACCGAGCTTGGCGACGGAGGCCTCGGCCTTGGCGATCCAGGCCTCGACTTCCTCAAGGGAAAAGACGTCCTCGAGGCTGTACATCCGCTGGAGGTGTTCGACGGCGGCAAACGCGGCGGACACTTCGCCGCCCACCTCCTGGGTGGGCGAATCGTTGGACACCAGTTCGGGGTGCATTGCTTCGATGGTTTCGAGGCGCCGGAAGAGTTCGTCGAACTCGGCGTCCGAAATGACCGGTGCGTCTTCCTGGTAGTAGGCAAAGCGGTGTTTGCGAACCTCTTCCACCAGGTTTTCATATTCCTCGCGCACGGCGCCGGAAGGCACCAGCTCCCCCGTGGTGCCTTCCGGGGGTGTTGTTGCCCCGGCCGGGTTTGCCCCGCCGGGGCCTGCGTCATTCTTGAGTTGCGTATCGGTGTCTGCTGCCGTGTTCCCTGTGCTCACAGACCTATCCTGCCTTAGATCCCCGACATTTGTCTGGCACCCTTGACACACGGATGCCCCGGACGCTTGGTGCGTCCGGGGCATCCGGCAGCTTGTCCCTGGCGGAGGGCTAGCCCTGCGAAGCCTGTTCCTGCTGGGAAGCGTTCTTGTTGGCCTGCTTGCCGGCCTCTTCCAGCGCACGCGCCACCCGGGCCAGGTCGGAAACGTGCGAACCGTTCCATTCCTGGCGGAACTTGTCCGCATCCGGGCCCATCCAGTCAGTGCTGTCGAGAGCCCTCGTCAGCAGCGACTTCTGCTTCTCAATCTCGGACGAACCAGCCTGCAGCTTGCTTCCGAGCGCCTTCAGCTGAGCGGTATCTGCACCCCAAATAGGCATTAGTTTTCTCCTTTAGTCAACGGACCCGATCCGATCGGCTCCCCAGCGGCCCCCGGCTCATCCGGAAGATCCATTACCTAGAAACTATCCCGCGGCCCAACCTGCCGTCGATGGGCACCGCTCCCCATGCAGCACTCACCGAGCCGCGCCAACGCGGCCCACGTCCGGTTCGGTTTGGCTGCGGTTCTCCGGTGGCAGCGCAATTTGCAGCTTGCGGACCTTGCCCCGGCCAACAATATAAGCGCGGCCCGGAATGAAGTCAGAGCTGATCTTGCCCAGGGACGTGCTGAGCAGGCTGTCACCGTCGATGTCGCCGGGGTTGACCAGCAGTCCACGGCGGCCGGACTTGAACGGCTGGGACAATGACCAGGCGGAGGACCAGGTGGAGGTTTCAGACTCACCCACCACCCACTGGTCGGACCTGATGGAGGTGGTCACAAGCCGATCAATGCCGGACTCGGCGCCGGTGTCCGTGAACTCGGTGAGGCCTTCGATGAAGATGGCCAGCCTCCCCGGATTCTCCGACGAGTAGTCCACCAGCCCGTCAATCGCCTCTTCGACGTCGTCAGCGCCCACGAGTGACCGGTTCCAGACCTTCAGCGATGCCACCGCGGACCGGCGGGAACCGATATACACCAGCTCGGCGGCGGGGTTGGACCGGCGCAGCGCGTAAGCCATGGTCACCAGGGCTACTGTCCGGCCGGCGCCTGGCGGACCGGCGACCAGCAGCGGACCCTTGGCCATGATTTCGGCGGGCTGGAGTGTTTCGTCGTCCACACCGATGACCGGCAGGTCCGGGCTCCCGGCCGGAAGGATGTCCAGGTCCACCTGCTCGGGCAGCCGTTCGATCTGCGGCGCCTTTTCCACGCCCTGGCGCAGCATGGCCTCGCTGAGCTTGTGCACCTCGCGGGCCTGGAGCGCCAGGTTCGAATCGCCGCCAAGCACGGCAAGCTGGACCTCGTGGGCTCCCAGCACACCGCGGCCGGGGGGCGACGACTTGCTGAGGACGTCCTTCGGTACATCCAGCGTGATGTAGTCGTCCTCGGCGGAGAGCCGCAGGATCAGGCGCCGCTGGATGGAAGCCAGCAACGAGGTCGGGACGGAGTTGGTCCGGTCGCCGCTGACAACGAGGTGGATGCCCAGCGGCCGGCCGTCCGTGGCCAGCTGCAGGAAGATGTCCCACAGCGCTGACAGCCGGCTGTATTCGTAGGCTTCGCGGAAGCTGGACATGCCGTCCACCAGGATGAAGATCCGCTTCTCGTCCGGATCGTTGGCCAGCTTGCGGTATTCCACGATGGTGGAGGCGCGGACGTCGGAATAGCGGGCGGCGCGGTCGTCGGCCACATCGCGCAGCCACCGCAGCAGCCTGCCGACACGTTCGACGTCGTCGCCGTTGATGATCTCGCCCACGTGCGGCAGGCCGTCGAGCATCTTCAGGCCCGAGGAACCGCAGTCGATGCCGTACACGTGGACCGGGCCGCCGCGCGGAGTGATTGCAGCAGCGATGGCGATGCCCCGCAAGGCGGTTGACTTGCCCGATCCGCCGGTTCCGTAGATGGCCATGTTGCCGTCTTTGTCCGGTTCGTAGAAGACGGTGGGCTGGTCCTGGTGGGCCGGGACATCTGCCACGCCCAGGAGCAGGCGTTCGTCCGTCCTGGGGTTGGGCAGCTTGGAGAAGTCGTAGGTCTTGGCCAGCTCGTTGAGCCACGGCTTACGTGGCGGCTCGATGGAAAGGACCTCGGCGGCCTTGATGATGTTGGCCGTCATCCGGGCAATGTCATTGGGACCGGCAGGTTCCTCCCGCACGGGCTTCTCAGGCGCGGGCGCTGCCCAGCTGGGCCCCGATCCAAAGGCCATCTCCACAATGTCCATCTGGGGGGCCTGCGGCTTTTCCGTGGTCCAGCCGCCCGCGTAGCCGGTCTGGAAGCCCTGGATCCGGCCGGGGCCTGTCTTCGCGGCGCCGCGGCCCGGGATGGAGGGGTCGAAGTAGGCCGCGGTGGGAACGCCGAGAATGTCCGTGGCGTCCTCCTCGTCGGCCATGCGGAGAGCCACCCGAAGGTTGGTGTTGGCGCGCAGGCTGTCCTTGATGACGCCGGCGGGCCGCTGGGTGGCAAGGATCAGGTGGAGGCCCAGGGACCGGCCGCGGGCGGCCACATCCACCACCCCGTCCACGAACTCGGGGACTTCGGTGGCGAGGGCCGCGAACTCATCCACGATGATGATGAGGTACGGCGGAGCCTCGGGGTCGGCCTCTCGCTGGAGGCCCAGGAGGTCCTTGGCCTTCTTCCGGTTGAGCAGGTGCTCCCGGTAGTGGAGTTCGGCCCGGAGGGACGTCAGGGCACGGCGCACCAGGTGCTGCGAGAGGTCGGTCACCAGGCCAACGGTGTGCGGCAGGTGCACGCAGTCGGCAAACGCGGCGCCGCCCTTGTAGTCCACGAAGAGGAAGCTCACCCGGTCCGGGCTGTAGGCGGCCGCCATGCCCATGACCCAGGACTGCAGGAACTCGGATTTTCCGGCGCCAGTGGTTCCGCCCACCAGCGCGTGCGGGCCCTCGTTCTTCAGGTCAAGGTAGAGCGGTTCCACGCCCTTGGATCCCACCAGGGCACGGAGGGTGCCGTTGTCCTTGCGGTTGGCGACGGCGGTGGCGTGGACTGAGTTGTTCTCCTTCCAGCGGTCCGCGACGGCCTGCGGATTGTCCATGAAGTCCTTGCCGATAAGGCTCACGTAGGACACGGCGCGCGGAAGGTCGGACTCATCGTCTACAGGCTTGCCCACATCCATTACCGGGGACAGCATCCGGGCCAGCTGGGTGGCCAGTTCGGCGTCGAGGCTTTCGCAGCTGACCGGATACGTGTGGCGGCCCAGCCGGACCTGTCCGGTGGTGGTTCCATGGTCGCCGTCGACCACCATGAAGTCCCGGCACGCGGCAGGGAGCGACTGGACACTGGTGGCCACCCACATGATGTGGACGCCGGAATCCGGACCGCGTTCCACGAGCCGCGTCAGCCGGCCGCGGTCAACGGGAGCATCGTCTTCGACGATGAGGAGCACGGACGGCAGGACGGGCGCAGGGATGTCGCCGTTCTCGCTGTCAATGCCCGGCCGCGGCACGGGACGCGGCGACTGCGCACCCGCTTCGCGTTGGTCGATGAGGTCCTCCAGCCTGGCAAGCAGTGAGGAGCCGCCGGCCGGTCCGGCCGCGAGGTGGTCGCCGCTGAGCGGGCTGTGCCCGGAGCCGACGTGGGGCAGCCACTGGAGCCAGTTCCAGCGTTCCCTGGACTGGGCGGAGGTGATGGCGGTAACCACCACTTCGGCCGGCGAGTGCAGCCCTACGGTCTGCAGCACCATGCCCCGCGCCACATCGTCCACCAGCCCGCGCGCACCGGCGAGCCCGAAGGCGCCGGACGAGCGGAGCTGGGACACGATGGGAACGCCTTCAATGTCCTGGAACTGTTTGAGGCAGGCCTGGATTTCCTGCATGTATTCGACTTCGGTTTCGTTGTTGCCCGGTTCCTCGAACGAAATGCGCGACGGCGCCGTTCCCAGGCCGAAGCGCAGGCCCAGGAATCCCCTGTGCTCCGGCCGGTGCGTCCAGAGCAACGGTCCCAGCTTGTAGATGGAATCAACGGTGTCGCTTACGGAGGGCGCCTCCTGGAGCCGCACGGACCGTTCGATGTGCTGCAGTTCGGTGATGTCCTGGCGGAACGCCGCCATCGCTTCCCGGAACTGTTTGAGCTGCTCCTTGCGCTGGCGCTTGCTTTGCAGCTTGTGGTCCACGTAGTGGCCGACGATGAACAGCGGCATCATCAGCATGAACAGGACCGACAGCACGTTACCGGTGACCGCAAACAAGATGCCGCCCATCATCAGCGGCGCGATCAGCATGATGTAGGGAAACGGGTGGTGCTCCTGGCGTTTGGGTCCGGCGGGAAGCACGCGCTTGGGCGGGGCGAAACGCGGGACCACGCGCGGCGAACGGTTGAAGTCCACCATCGGCGAGGTCGGCGCACCGCCATGGTGGCCAAGCCCCACAACGGATACCGTGGTGTCGCCCAGCGTCACGGTGTCCGAGGAGTTCAGCGTGGCCCGTGTGACGGGCAGTCCGTCCATGATCAGGCCGTTCGCGGAGTTCGTGTCCACGATTTCCACGGTTTCCCCCACCGTGATGCGTGCGTGCCGCTTGGATGTCATGGGATCCGACAGGCGGATATCGACGTCCCGGTCCCGGCCGATGTAGCTGGTGCCGGACGGCAGCGAAAATTCCCGCCCGACGTCGGGACCGGACAGGACGCGGAGGGTCGCCGCTGCGGGTCCACGGTTCGCGCCCGGCGCAGCAAACTGCTCACTGACCTGTTTCAGCGAGACGATGGACCCGGGCCTGAGCCCCGATTCCAGCAGGTTGTCCGCGCGGTTGAGGACGTTACCGCGCATTCCGCCGGCCACGAACGCCTCTTCAATGCAGAGCGACAGTTTCTCCGGCGGCTGCGTCCCGCGCCGTTCGGGGTCGGCGGCCCACAGCTGGGTCGCGATGTCCGCCACAGTCGCCAGGCCGTCAACGGTTACGGCGAGATCCTTGGCCTCGGCCGGATCCCGGCGCAGTGTCAGTCGGATTTTCACCCTTCGTCGACCCCCCTCATCTGCTCGATCAGGTACAGGTCATCCGCCGTCACCAGGTGCGAGGTCACGGCGTGCTCAACCAGCCGGGCGCGCCGGTTGGTGGCCAGCTTTCCGCCGCCCCCTCGGAGGCCGGCTACGCCGACGCGGTCCAGTTTGTCGCACACATTGTCCAGCTTTCTGTTGAACCGGGTCAGTGCCCAGCCCAGGGTCTTGGCGGCGGCGGCCGACGACGGGATGGCGCTGAAACCCGTGCCGTCACGCCGCAGCATGGGCTCGGCAAGGGCAACGATGAGTGCTTTTTGGGAATCTGTGAAGACAACAGGTCCGATGGTCGTGTCCCCGCCGCTCTCGTCACCCGGAGCCTCCTGCCGGAAGGAGGGCGTCTTGAGGTGAACGGCGAACTCATACGTGGTGGGACCGGCCGTGAAGATCACGTTGGTGTGGCTGAAAACGAGCGGAATCCGGGCACCGGGCGAAAGCCACGCCTGCATCCCGCCGCTGCCGTCGGCGATGGTGGCGGACAGCATGCTGCCTACGTTGCTGAGCCACCAGATGCCGTCGTATCGGGCGATCTGGAGGAACCGTCGGTGCAGGTACGGGTTGTCGTCGACTTCCAGGTCACCCTCGCGCCCAATGCTGAAGACGTCCTCGTCAGACGGCTCGTACCATTCGCCACAGAAATCTACTGCTAGATCCCCCATGATCTGTGCCTCCTCAGTCGGCTGTGTGTTCTTTTCATGTGCCGCTACCGTTCCAGGCAAGCGATGGAGTCAGGGCCGCCCGGTGACGCTGCACCGTCGGCCCGGACAATGATGACCTGGATGCAGTAGGGCAGGTCGTCGTCAAACACGCCGACAAAGGTGGACTCGCTGGTTTCGGTCTCAAAGGGGCCTTCGGACTGGGCCGACTTGGTTCGCCACTTGTAGGTGTCGCCCTCCTTGGGCTGCGGGTTCTTCCACGAGAACCGGACGATGTTCCGGTCCGCGGGAGTCCGCGCCGGAGCAAGGCCTTCGACGTCGGGAACGGTGCCGCTGTCCAGTGCGTCGGGCGGCGGCTTGCTCACCGATTCGGTAGGAACCGGCTTCGGCGCGGCCGTACTTCCCAGGACAAGGCCCACGACGACGGCGACAACCAGCGCGGCGCCGCCCGTCACCGACAGCCAGAGGTTCCGTTTGCTGTGATCAACAGGGGCCTCCGCAGGTGCCTCGTGCACCGGCTGCGGCCGGTTGACCGTGGCGGCGATGTCACTGCGGTTGTCCAGGACATCATGACCTGCGCCGGTCTGCGACGGTGCCGGGAGGCTGCCCCGAAGCATGGTGCCCTGCGCCCAGTCATCGTGTTGATCCGGGCGCCAGACCGGTCCCGGAACCGGCCCGGTAGGTGGAGCGGGCTCCTGGACCGGACCCTGTGCCGGTGCCGGAGCCGAAGGCATGACGGGAGTAAATGCGGAAGGAGCTGTTGGGCGCGTCCTGGCCGGAAACGTCGGGGCGTTTCCGGTTTGATCGGGGTCCACGACGGCGATGCTCCGCACCCGTGTCTCCTCGAAGCCGTCGTCCGGGTGGCTGTCGTCGGCGTGCATTTCCTCCAGGACCTCGAACGGCGTGACCGAGAGGTTCAGTTCCGCCTGGATCCGCTGCAGTGCCAGGGCGAAGGCGTGGGCGGAGGAGTACCGGGAGGCTGGCGATTTGGCCATGGCCGTGGAGAGCGCCAGTTCCAGCGATTCGGGGACGTCCGCGCGTCCCAGCCGGGGCACGGGTGAACTGGTGATCCGCGAAATCAGTTCGCGCTGGGAGTTGTCGGCTCCCGGAAGGACGAACGGCGACCGCCCGGCCAGGAGGGTGTACAGCGTGGCCCCCAAAGCCCAGACGTCCACCATCACACCGTCCACGGGACCGTCCCGGAACTGTTCCGGCGGGGACCAGGGAATCGACATGCCGGCGTCTTCGTCCGCATCGCTGCCGAGGGTGCCGGAAATGCCGAAGTCGGTCAGCGCAGGGCGATTGTAGTCAGTGACCAGGATGTTGGCCGGTTTGATGTCCCGGTGGGCGATGCCGGCCCGGTGCGCGGTCTCGACGGCGGATGCCACCTGGATCCCGACGGCAAGGACTTCGTCCACGCTGAACCGCTGACGTCGGTACCGCACGTCCAGGCTGGGCCGGGAGCAGTACTCCATGGCCAGGTACGAATGGCCGCCCTTGGTGACTTCGGCTTCGAAGATGGTGACGATGTACGGGTGTGAAGACAACTGGGCCATGAGGTTTGCTTCGGATTCGAAGCGGCGCCGGGCGCCCTCGGTCTTCAGGTCGGACAGGAGTACTTTGACGGCCACCTTGCGCCGTGGCCTGTCCTGTTCGTACAGGTAAACGTCGGAGAACCCGCCCGAACCGAGCAGGCTGATATAGGTGAAGCCGGGAATGGGGGGCGGCGGGGCTACGGGCCGCTTGGAACTCATAGAATCTCCTCGAACCGCAGCGAGACGTCGTCGCCGAGTTCTGCAATATCACCATCCAGGAGGATGGCCATCTCATTCTGGGCAAGGCGCCTGGGCGGCTGGCCTTCGCGGACCAGGACCGTGCCGTTGGTGGCCTTGAGGTCGCACAGCATCACATGCCAGCCTTCAAGCCGGACCTCGACGTGTGACCGGGAAATGTCCCCACTGGGGCTGGCCACCTGGACGAGCCTGGGCATTCCGCTGCCCTGGACCCGGGACACCGAGGGCTGGCGGCCGATCACGAGTGACTGGTCCAGGTCGATCAGTTCGCCGGTGGAAACCCGGACCCGCCCCAGCCGGGGCCGCCGCACCTGCACTGCGTCGGAGGCCAGGGTCAACCCGCAGCCGGCGCATTGAGAGTGCGTGGGCGGGTTCGCGTGGCCCTGCGGGCAGACCCGGGCCAGGACCATGGGGCCTGTGGGCGGGTCGATGGGGTCGGCAGTGGCAGGCTTCGGCGTCGCGGTCCCGAGCCCGGCGAGGTCGCTTTTCATGATCGTTTCGCCGTCGTGGTCGCCTTCGGGCGCCGGGGGAAGCGCCGACGGGCTTTGCCAGTCCGATGAGTCGCCGAATGACGGACCGGCCGATACCGGAACAAACGACGCGGGAACGAACGACGGCGGCCCGGCCGGCCGGGCCGGCGTCTCGCCGCCGGTGTTCCAGGGGACGGAGTCGATGAGCCCGCCCTGCTGCGCCGGGATCAGGGGCTGCGCGGGGCTGCCTTGCTGGGCGGGTACAGCCGGCCGAGCGGGGACTACTGGCTGCGCGGGGACTACGGTCTGTTCCTGTGCGGCCGGTGCCTGCGGCTCGCTATCGCCGCCGACGGTCTCTTCCGGGCTGTCCGGCTCCTCGCCGGGCTGGTTTCCGGGCTCCTCCTCAGGCTCGTCCCGCACCGCGGCGTCCTCAATGCGGCGGATCACGGTCTTATCCCAGAGGTGGTCGTAACTTCCGGTCAGCTCGTTCACGGAAGCCTGGTCAGGAAGCCCGGTTCCGGAGCCGGGTTCTTCCGTGCCGGGTTCTTCCGTGCCGTGTTCTTCCGTGCCGTGGCCTTCCGTACCGTGGTCTTCCGTGCTCTGGCCTTCCGTGGCCGTATCGTCCGAACCTGTGTCGTCCGGCATGCCTGGCGTTCCCGCGTGCGTGTACTCGAGGTCGTCGTCGGGAAGACCCATCACTGTCTCGGCGGACGCACCGTGTTCAGCGTGCAGTTCGCGAACCGGCTCCGGGAGCACAGGGGTTTGCGGAGGTGCATGGACGGGAACCTCCGTCGCTGGCGCGTCCGGCATCGGGCGCAAGGCAGTGGCCACGCGCCCCACGGTGAGGCTCTGCAAAAGCACAACGCCCTCCCCCAGCGGGAGTTCGGGCACGTCGGCCGAAGTCCCGGGAAGGTTCGCGTCGCCGGGGACCATGACTTTGTACCATTGCGGTTCGCTGAGCCTGCGCTCGGTCCAGGTGGTCACGTCGCTGCCGTTCAGCTCCACCGGCCCTCCGGCAAGCCCGGCTGTCAGTTCGATGTCACCGCGAAGGAATACGCGCAGGGAATCCCGGAACTCCACAATGCCGAACCACGGAATCCGGGCCAGGGAACCGGCGGAGGCACTGGTCACCGCGTGCAGGACTTCGTGGACCTCGGGTTCGCCGCCCAGCAGTTCCCAGAGCGAGTCCACGAGGGCGGGCGGCGTCGCAGGCGCCAGCAGCACAGCGGTCCCGGACCGGACCACCCCAAGCCAGGTTCCGGGTGTGTAGCTACTTGAGACCATCGTGGCGGTCCTCGATTTCGTTGGCGGCATCCGGAGCCTCCGCATCCGGAGCCTGTTCGGCGGCCTCCGGCGCATCCGCAGGCTCCAGGGCGCCGGGGGCCTCCGGAAGTTCCTCCGTGTCCACCGCGGTGCTCTCGAGCACCTCGGTGCGCGGCAGTGTGTCCTCGTCCTCGATCGCGGGACGGGGCGCGGTGTCTGTTCCGGCGTCGTTCATGACGTTCTTGGCGTCCACGACGATCACCGTGACATTGTCACGGCCGCCGCTGCGGAGTGCCGCCTGGATAAGGGCGTCGACGGCGTCCTGGGGATGGCCAACGGTACTCAGGATGCGGAACATATGGTCGTCCGTGAGCTCGGCGTTCAGGCCGTCCGAGCAGACCATGATGCGGTCCCCTTCCTCGACGGGCAGCAGCCAGTAATCGGCCTCCGTCTCATCGCCGGTCCCCAAGGCTCGGGTCACGACGTGCCTGCGGGGATGGACCGCCGCCTGCTCCTTGGTGATTTCGCCGGCATCAACGAGCTCCTGAACCTCGGAGTGGTCAACACTGACCTGCGTGAATTCGCCCTGGCTCAGCCGGTAGGTCCGCGAGTCGCCGATGTTGACGACGAGCCAGTAAGGGACACCCATTTGTTCCACAACCACTACGCCGGAGAGGGTGGTGCCGGCACGCGACCCGGTGGCAGTGCGGATCCGTTCATCGGCGCTGACCAGGTACTGCTGGACGACGGCGGCCGTTGCCGTCCGCTCCCCCGTTGCCAGTTGCGGCATGCCAGCGAGCGTCCGGACACAAATTCCGCTGGCGATCTCGCCCGCTTCGTGGCCCCCCATGCCGTCCGCGACAGCGAACACAGGATCCGAGGCAATGAATGAATCCTCATTGAGTTCCCGGCGAAGGCCACGGTCGGTGCCGTAGCCGCAGCTCAACTGGAGTCCGGGCTCCCGGCCCGTGTCGGAGGTGGCGGCTGCCGGCTGGGGATTCATGCCTGTCCTAGGTGGAAGGTGCGGTCACCGAAGTGCACGGTGGACCCTGGGCGTACATAGGCGGGTTCCCCGGCCTGAAGAGCAGTTCGGATACCGTCCGGAGTGGTGACGGCGCTTCCGTTGGTTGAGTTGCGGTCGGTGACCCAGACGCCGCCGTTGTCCTCGAGGAGGTGCAGGTGCGTCTTGGAGATGGAACGGCCGGGGTCGGCGACTGCCAGCAGCTGTGCGGTTTCTTCACCGGGCAGTCCGCTCGGGTTCCGCCCGATGAGGACCGTCCGGTCAAGCTGGAAATCACGGCCGTCATCCAGCCGGATCCGCAGCACGGCCACGGGTGCCGGGGCAGCTTGGCCGCGCATCTGGGTCCGGTCGTGGTCGTCGTCCGGGTGGAAGTCCCACGACTGGACCGAAGGAGGCTGTGCCGTTGGTGCCGTTGGGGCCGGTGCCGTCGGGCTATGGATCGGGGCGGGCTCGGGCTGGGCCCCGGTCGCGGCAGATGCGGCAGGCGCCGAGGGCCCCGCCGGTGTAGGCGCCGGTGGAACAGGAGCCGCCGCGGCGGGGGCGGCCCACGGCTGCGGCATGGCCGGCGGCTGCCACTGGTTCGGGTTCAGGGGTGCCTGCGGGACCGCAACAGGCGGAGTGTGGTCCTGCACAGGAGCGCCCTGCGGATTGATGACCTGAGCATGAATGGCCTGGGGGTTGGCGGCCTGGGCGTTGGGGACCCGGCTCTCCGGTGCTTGCACCGTTAGCGCCGGGATCCCCTGGGCCGGCCTGCCGGCCGCACCGGCAATCGGGGAGGAAACCTGTTGCACGGGCGGGAGGTCCAGCGGCGCGAAACTGTACGGACCCTGGATGCCGCCGGTTGTCACCGGGTTGCGTCCGGCGTTGACGTCGAATACGAGGGTTTTGGCTGCTTTGTCATGCCAGCCCCTGAGCCTGCCGTTCTTGTCCCAGGAGTTGGAAACCACCACCACGAACGCCCAGGCGATACCGAGCAGGAACAGGGGCGCCACGATCCAGAGGGCGGCCTCGAACCATTTGAAAACCACCACGAGCACGGCTGCAACCACAGACAGGAGGAGGCCTGCCCCTGTAATGAGGCCGCGCAGGAACAGGGGCCCGCCACCCGGGGCGTAGCCGTCCTGGTCGGTGCTGCGGATGCCCATGAGCCGGTTGCCGATGGTGTTGCCGGAGCGGCCTTCGATTCCGAGCTGGACCAGCGTGTACACCACCGTGATGCCTAGGGCGATGCTGCCCAGCAGCACCAGCGTCCCCGTGTTGTAGATGATGAAGCCGCCGCTTTGGGTCCGGGTGATGGTGGCGAACCCGATGGTCAGCATGACCACCAGCAACGCGGCCGGACCCACCCAGTCGAGTACTGCCGCGCCCAGGCGCCTCCCGGCCGCCGCGGGAACCAAGTCCAGCTTGCCGCCCATTCCGGTACCTCCCCCTTGTACGTCGGCGCGTTGCCCGAAGGCGACCGGCCCGGCGGTATCCGGCCGGGCCTGCGCTACGGGGATACTATCGGGAATCGGGCCGCCGTGCGCAGCGGCCCGCTCCATCAGCTCCCGCTGCGAGTGGTCGATGTTCCGGACATTGCGGGCTGCCCTGTTGGTGAGAGGGGCTCCGCAGGCCGGGCAGAACGTCGCTCCGGGACGTATCAGCTGCTGGCAGCGCTGGCAGCGCTCGGGGTCGTGCATCATGGTTCGTTGCGGTTCTCTCTCAAATCGCGCCGCAGCACGGTCTGTTCATCATCCGTCACGGATGTGGCCGGGCCCGACGGTGCCGGATCGCCCTCCACCCTACCCGGGGGTTCCGTTTTTGCGGGCCGGACAGGCCGGAGTCCCCTCAGCTTGAGTGCGGTCCTGCCGTCCGACAGAAGGGAACGCGGCGAGAAACGGGCAGCTTGCCGGCCCCAGAAACCCACGGTGGCAGTCATTTCCTTCAGCGAGCCGTCCACGATGGTCCAGTACTCCTGGACCTCCGCTTCAGTGGGCTGGCCGGCACCGAAAATGGAAGCATCGGCACGGTGCGCCAGTAGCGTGGTGGTGCCCTCCGTTCCGGGGAATGCCTCACCCAGGACGACGGCAGACTCCCGTCGTGTTGCCCGGGTGTCCACGGCGGCGCCCATGTCCGTGGCGAGGCTGACTACTTCGTTCCAGCCGCCGCCAACCCGTTGGGCCGGGTGTCCGTCAGAGAAACGGGCCTTGCGGCGCCGGCTCTTGAGCAGTGCTATCAGGAGCAGCGGCAGCGCCAGGATCCCGATGGGGATGAGGGCGATGCCGATTGCGGTGAGGATGGGCCCCCAGAACAGCCACGGGTTGTTCTTCTTCTGGTCCGCATCCATCGCGTCCGGGGAGGAATCCGGCGGCAGGTCAGCCGGCTCCTGCGGCGGGGGCGGGGGCTGCAGGACCTGGGGTTTGGGTTTGGACTTGTTCTCCGGGTCCGGCGGAATCGGGACGTTGTCCTTGGGCGGTGTGGGGTCGAAGGACACCCAGCCGACACGGTCGAACGCGACCTCCACCCAGGCATGGACGTCCTTGCCGGTGATCTTCACTTCTCCGGCACCGTTTTCCGGGCTCTTGGGATCCGGGTAGAAGCCCATCACGACCCGCGACGGAATGCCCAGGTGCCGAAGCATCAGCGACATCGCGACGGCGTACTGCTCGTCGTCACCCAGCATCTGCTTGGCGGTCAGGAGGCTGCGGATGCGCGCCGAGCCGTGCCCGGAGACGCTCGGCAGCTGCCCGTCGTC
Source organism: Arthrobacter oryzae (assembly GCF_031454875.1). GTDB lineage: Bacteria > Actinomycetota > Actinomycetes > Actinomycetales > Micrococcaceae > Arthrobacter > Arthrobacter oryzae_D. The sequence continues at coordinate 67,944 of NZ_JAVDRQ010000008.1, read as the reverse complement.
GATCAGGCCGTTGCTGAACGCTCCCTTCTTCTGGAAGTGGGCCTCAATCTGCCGGACCCGGTCGATTGCCGTCGGAGCATCAGCGGACAGGTCGTTGGCCTGCGAACCGACCACGGGCGGAACTTCCGAAGCGTCCGGGAGGGCCACCTTGGCGAAGTCGTACTGCGTCAGCTGGCCGTGCTCGAGCTTCGCGGGATCCGAAACCTGGACGCTGTACGCATCGCCCTTCCCGAGGCCCTTGGTGGTGACCGCGGTGTCCGTCCCGGAGTTGAAGTACAGGCCGGACGCGGCTCCGGAAGAATTCCCGGTGAAACTGATGCCGGTGGTACGGCGGCCACCGGGCAGGAAGTACCCCTCATAGTCCGCGATGGTGATATCCAGGGTGTAATCGTTGCTGGGGACGACGCCGTCGGAGTCGGCGAGGGTGTTAAGGGACTTCGCGTCCCCCACTTTGCTGAAGTTGCCGGAGCTGTCCGGGTCCATGTTGTAGTTGGTGCCGTTGAAAGCGTCCAGGGCCGCGAGCCTGACACGTCCGTCCCGGGGCAGGCCCTTCACGACGAACAGGTTGTCGTCCTTCTTGTCCTTGACGAAGTTGCGGAAGCTCGCCAGCGGGGTGACGTAGTCCTTCGGGTCGAACGGCGGAACGATTGTGTTGCGGAGGACCGTCCGGTCGTCGCTGGCGGTGACGAGCGGCGATGCAACCGCGGTAATGGCAACGCAGGCGGCGATGACTCCGGCGGCGGATCCCAGCCGGCGGACCTTGGCGCGGCGCGCGGTGGATGCGTCCGAGTCCGGCCGGTTGACGGAGACTTTGCGGGTGTCGCGGCGCCGGTGCGCATCCCGGCGGAAGGTGGCCCAGGCCACCGCCACCACTGTCAGCGAGATGCCGCGCTCCACGTTGAGGAAACCGGCATTGGTGCTGAAGGCGATGCCGGTCACGAAGAGCACCAGGACGGGCAGGAGCGGCCAGTAGGGGCTCTTCAGCCGCCACGTCATCAGCCCTGCGGCCAGGGCCGTGATGAGCGCGCTGAGGAACGGGACGATGAGCATCCCGCCGGCGGTTCCCACCGGTACACCAACGGTCAGCATGTCCTTCCAGGAAAAGACGACGCCGAGCAGGAGGGTCCGCAGCGACTCGAGCGTGGGGATGAAACCTGCGATGGCTGCGTCCGGGACTGCAAACAGGGTTCCCAGGACCAGGTACGAGCCGAGCGTGGCGGCCGTTGTGATCAGCGTTCCCAGCCTGAAGTGGGCGTTTGCCGCGGCAATGCCAAGGCCGAGCAGGACCCCGCCGAATCCGGCGATCAGGTAGTACGGGTCGCCGCCGAAGCTGAGGCTGAAGCCGAGGACTCCCAGTCCCAGCAGGACCAGCAACGCACCGGCGTCGAGCACAAAATGCCAGGCCGGCTGGCCGTCGCTGAAGACGGAGGGCGGCGTTTGCGCGGGCTGCCTGCGCGGCCGGAAAGCGGGCGCGGAGCTCATGCAGCCGCCTTTCTGAGGATGATGGCGAGGTCGGACAGGTCCCCAAGCGTCAGGACTGTCAGGTCCGCGATGTTGGCGCGGGCCGGCGCGGCACCCGTCTGGAGGCGGACCGCGAGGCTGCGCACTCCCGGAGCCACCGAGGCGGCGGCCGAACGAAGCTGGGCGGGGGTGACCCTGCTGCCTACGACGAAGAAGACCACTGAAGCATTGGGGATGGTATCGGCCAGTGTCCGGGCGAGGTCGACGGCGGTCTTCCGCATCGGCGTGCCCACGATCCGGGTCATGTCGTCGAGCATGTTCCGTCCCGTCTCACACCGGAGGGGACCCTTCTGGGTGAGGACATCGAGTTCGCGCTGCTCGCGGATTGCCTGACGTCCGATGGACGCAGCGGCGGAAATGGCCAACTCGAATTCGTGCTCGGACTCGTACTCGTCGGTGTTGATGGAGAGTGAAATCGCAAGGTGGGCACGGCGCGTCTCTTCGAACTGCCGCACCATGAGCTTGTTGGTCCGCGCTGTGGTTTTCCAGTGGATGTGGCGGCGGTCGTCACCCGGCACGTAGTCGCGGAGGGCGTGGAACGATACGTCCGCACTGGACAGGTCGGTAGTGGGCATGCCCTCAAGATCGCGGATGAAACCGGCCGCGGAACCGGCCAGGGCAACGGTTCGCGGATGCACGTAGAGGTCCTCCGGCTCAGTCCACAGCACCTGGCGGCGCAGCAGGTGCAGGGGGTCGGCGCGGACGGACCGCACCGGCCCGACCATAATCACTGCCCGCCGGGCGGTGGGAATGGTGAACAGATCTTCATGGACCTGCTGCGGTTTCATTCGCGGCAGGTGAAAGACCGCGGTGGCGGCTCCGACGGGGAGTTCAAGCGCGGCGGGCAGGAGCGGTCGCGTGGAGGTGTTTGACACCGCGATGCTGCCGACGGCGCTGTCCCCTACTGCAACCCTGGTCCTGGCGAGGTCCAGCACCACGCCGTAGGACGAGCGGCCCAGGATGAATCCGACGGCGAGGACGAACAGGACGAAGGCCGCCACGGCGGCGGCCTTCGCCTCCTGCCAGCCGTAGGCCTGGCCGACACTCCACAGCAGGACGGAGGCCGCCAGGACGGACCAGCCCAGGACGCTGACCACAGAGAACACCGGCCAGGCGTACTTCAGCCAGAGGCTGCGGAGCTTCGACCACGCAGGCGCCAGTGCGAGGCCTGCGGTGGTGACTGCTTCGGACCACATGGCGGCCGGGCGCAGCAGGGATGCTGCCCTGTCACCGGAAAACGGCCGCTTCAGGCGTTCAGCAAGCCGGGTCAACGGAGTGCCGCTGGACATATCTGTGCCTTTGTTCGCGTGTGAGTCTTGCCGGAATGGTGAGCAGGCACCACTAGACGCCGGCGCGCTGCTGCGGAGCAGCTACCTCGCTCAGGACGCGGGCCAGCACCGCATCGGCGGTGGCGCCGGAGAATTCCGCTTCCGGGTCCATGACAAAGCGGTGGGTCCAGACCACGCCGGCGAGGTCCTTCACGTCATCCGGAAGAACGAAGTTGCGGCCCTGGCTTGCTGCCCAGACTTTGGCGGCACGGACCATGGCCAGCGCACCGCGGACGGAGACGCCGAGCCGGGTCTCGGGGGCGTTCCGGGTTTCCTCGCAAAGCCGCGAGATGTATTCCAGCACCGCGGTGTCCACGTGGGTGGTGGCGGCCAGGTCAGCCATGTCGCCGATGGCCTGCGTCGTGATGACTGCAGTGATTTCCTTGGACCGGTCCTTGAGGTTGGCTCCGCCGAGCAGCTGCACGGTGGACGCATGGTCCGGGTAGCCGATGGAGGTCTTGATCAGGAAGCGGTCCAGCTGAGCCTCGGGCAGGCGGTACGTACCGGCCTGCTCGATCGGGTTCTGGGTGGCCATCACCATGAAGGGGCGTCCGGCCTCGTATGTGGTGCCGTCGACGGTGACCCGCGATTCCTCCATGACCTCGAGGAGGGCGGACTGCGTCTTGGGCGAGGCCCGGTTGATTTCGTCTGCCAGCACGATGTTGTTGAAGATGGGGCCCTTGTGGAACTCGAACTTCTGGGTCTTCTGGTCGTAGATGGTCACACCCGTGACGTCCGAGGGCAGCAGGTCCGGGGTGAACTGGATGCGGTTGTTGGACCCCTGGACCGTGGCCGCGAGGGCGCGTGCCAGGGAGGTTTTGCCGGTCCCGGGCGCATCCTCGAAGAGGACGTGCCCTTCAGCCAGCATGGCTGTGAACGTCAGGCGGATGACGTGCGACTTGCCCAGCACGGCCTGCCCCACGTTGGCAACGAGCTTCTCGAACGTTCCTGCAAACCAGGCGGCCTGCTCAGTTGTCATGGTCATGGGTCAATCCTCTTCCGGGTTGGGGTGAAACTTCGGGCCGCAGCCCGCTTCGTCCAGCGATTAGTCTATTTGTGTTGGTTGGGTCAGTGTCACCGTCTGGGCATGCCTGACGGCGGTCCTGAGTTTTCCCTGCTCGTGGTGTCATGCCGCACGAAGTTTCCGGCGGCAGGCCCCGACGTGAGGTGGTACCAGATGCCACTCGGGTTATCGCTGCTCTGGTACCAGACGACGTAGTAGTCGGACTGGGCCGTGACGCCCGCGTTCATCCACTTGCCCGGAGAGATGCAGCTTGAGGGGTTGCCTTCACGGAAGCTGTCGGTGTTCCTGCTGGGTTCCGTGCAGCTGCGGACCGGAGTCACAGTGATGTCCCAGGATGTCGGAGCCGGTGGCGGCGGTTCCGCCCCGCTGCGCGAGGTATCGCTGCCGAATCGGCCCGGCTGCCCTGCGCTGATGGCCCGGACACGCAACTGGACCGTCTCGCTGTATCCAACAGTCTTCGAGAACGACCGCTGATCGGTGTTCTGCCAGCCTCCGCCGTCCACGCTGTACTGGTAGCCGGTCACCGCACGGCCGTTGCCGCTGGGCTGGTTCCAGGTCCAGGAGACTGTCCTGTCCCCGACGCCGCTGCTGTTGCTGCCGGTAACTGTGGGCGCGAAGGCCAGCCCGTAGGGGTTCACGCTGTTGGATGCGGGGCTGGCGTCGCCGGCAGTCGAGCTGCGGGAGGACACGGCCCAAACAACCACAGCGGTATCGGTGCCGTTGGCCGCGGCCACAACTCCGCCGCCGGCGGGTATGTTGCCGCTGCCGCCGCCGGAAGTCAGCCGGTACTTGTAGGTGATTTCGCCGGCTGTCGAACCGTTGCGCTGGGCATCGGTCAGGATAGGGAACCTCACATCGATCTTCCCGCCGTCTCCGCCGGTGTCGTAGAGGGTCGCGGTCGGTTTGCCGACCATGTCCGGCTTGCCCACGGCCCGCACGGCCGCGGATTGCGCGCTCGTGCCCGAAGTGCCGGCCTTGTTGGTGGCGGCCACGGTGAAGGTGTAGCCGGACTCGGAGTTATCCACGGTGACGTTCTGCGACGTCCCGGAGACCTGCTGCGTGGCCACGACAGCCCCGCCCCTCAGCGTTGTCAGCGTGTAGGCAGAGATGGCATCGCCATTGTTGTTCGGCGCGGTCCAATCCACTTTCAGCTGGCTCTGCGTGCCCACCGAGCTTGCCGCCGCCGCGCTGGGCGCGGCCGGGGTCACCGGAACACCGGCCGGGGTCTCCGCGGCCGAGTAGGCACTCCACTCGGACGGTTCCTTGGCATCGTTGCGGGCCAGGACCCGGACCTTGTAGGCAACGCCGTTCTGCAGGCCCTTCCAGACGTAGCTGAGGGAAGTCAGGTTCTGGATCTGGGCGTTCTGCCCGGCGGGTGCCGGGGAGATCTCCAGGTCGTAGGACTTGACCGGCGACCCCTTGCTGGCCGGGGCGGACCAGGCAACGGTGAGCTGCTTGTCGCCGAATTTCAGCGCAGGGGCAACCGGTGTGTCCGGCTTGACGTCCGGGCGGACCTCGGCGGAGGCCGGGGACCTGTCTGATTCGCCGAACTCATTCGTGGCCGTGACCTGGAAGTGGTACTTGGTGTTGTTCACCAGGCCGTTCAGGGTGCACGAGTTGGCCGGGCAGTCCTGCTGGTAGCCGCCCTCACCGTAGACCGTGTACTTGGTGATGGGCGAGCCGCGGTCCGCCGGGGCGGTCCAGTTCAGCAGGGCCGTCTGGTCACCGACACTCTGCGCCTGCGGCGTGGCGGGTGCCAGCGGCTTGTCCTTGACTGTCAGTCGGACCCGGGCCGTGGCATGCCGGGATGTTTCGCCGGTCTTGTCCGCCACGGTGTAGGACACAATCAGCGTTCCCGTGAAACCGGGGGCAGGAGTGACGTTGATGTTGCCGCCGGCCACCTCGACATTGCCGAGCCCGGTTTCGGCTCCTGCCGAGACGATCTTCAGCGGCGTTTCGGGGAACGGGTTGGAGTCGTTGGCGAGGACATCCACGGACACGGTCTTGCCGGCGGCCGCGTTGGGCTCGAGGTCGTCACTGGCCACGGGCTTGGGCCGGTTGGAAGCGGTGACAGCGAGCTGGAACGTCGCGGTCGCTTCCAGTCCCCGTGAATCCTTCGCCTTGACCTGGACCGCTCCGGACGTGCCGGTGGCCGTTGAGCCCTCGACGGTCGTTTTGAGGGTCTTGCCGTCAATGCGGGCATTGAAGCCGGCGGGGCCGTCCCCCACCAGTTCGTACTTCATGTTGTCCACGTCGTCCCGGTCCGGGTCCGAGGTCAGCCGGCCCAGGTCGGTGTCAGCGCTTTCACCCTTGGGGACGTCCACTGAGCTTCCGAGCAGGGTGGGCGGGTTGTTCCGGTTGGGATCCGGCAGCACCTTGGTCCGAATGCTGAGGGTGGATTTCAGGCCGGCGGGATCGTCCGGTCCGGAGCCGTCCGTGACCTCGAAGCTGATGGAGCCGGGGCCGACATAGTCCTGTCCGGCCTTGTAGTTGATGGCCGCGCCGTTTCCGGCAACGGGGTCACTGCCGTCGGAGCCGATCAGCTTGATCCGGTCCGCCTGGGTGAGTCGGGGCGAACGTCCGTCGCGGACCTTCACCCAGTCTTTCAGGTCCACCGTTACCGATTGCCCGGCGACGACTTCCAGGACCTCATCCTTGGCCAGCGTGGGGACCTGCTGCCCAACGCCGGGCACCCAGATGATGGCGGTCGACTTCTGGCCGTCCACATCTTCTACGGTGTACGGGATCAGCTGGGGCTGCTCGGTCAGCTCCACGATCATGTTGCCATCGGTCCCCGGACGGGCGGTGGTGGCGTCCGTGGCGATCCTGAGGTTCTCCCCCACACCGTCCGGGTCTTCGTCGTTCTTCAACACGGGAACGTCGACGGCGGTCTTGCCCAGCGTCTGGGCGGAGGTCACGCGGTCGTCCCTGGCGATGGGTGCCTGCAGCGGCACGTCGTTTTGGACGTTCACGCGGATGGTGGCCTGGGCGGAGGCGCCGCGGTCATCGGCAATCGTGTAGCGGACGTTCACCGTGCCTTCGCTGCCCGGCGCCTGCAGGATGATGCGTCCGCTCGCCTTGCTGACGGTCGCCTGAAGTTCGGCGGGTGCCTCGATGCCGTCGCCCGCAATGCCGATGGGGTCGCCGTCGGGGTCAGTGTCATTCCCGGTGGCGTCCACTGCGATCTGGCGTCCCGGCCGGACCTGGATGTCGTCGTCAACGGGCGTTGGTTTCTGGTTCGCGTCGCCACGCGGCGCGATGCCCACGGTCACGGTGCCGGTATTGACGGCGCCCTGCCGGTCCACCACTTTGTAGCGGAACGTGTCCGTGCCCGCGCCGTCGCCCGCTGCGGTGAAGTCGATGAAGTTGCTGCCGACGGTGGCGGTGCCCATGTTGGGCGTGCTGTCGATACCGGTCAGCTGGACCGAGTCGCCGTCGGGATCAATGCCGTCCAGTTCCACCGGGATCCGGACGCTGCCGGCGGCCACGACCCGTGCCGTGAGGTTCTTGGGCTGCGGCCGGGAGTTCTCGGCACCTTCCAGCGGCAGGATGTGGATGGTCACGGCAGCGGCGCTCTTCTGTCCCTGCGGATCCACGGCGTTGTAGATGGCGCGAACCGTCTTCGGCTGCGGTCCGGCAATGAACCGCAGTGTGTTTTCAGAGACGAAGCTCTTGCCGTCCTCCGGCGCCACTGCCTGCGGCAGCACCGGGTCCACGGTCAGCTTTTCACCCTGCGGGTGGGTGTCGTTGGCCAGCACCGGAATGGTGACGACGTCGTTGACGCGGACGTTCACTTCGTCCGGCTTGGGCTGGGGCGCCTCGACGACGGCGGGTGCCGGCACCGGTACCACGGAGACGCTGCCGGTGGCGGACTTCCGGCCGTTGGACATCGTGTACTGGAAGGTGAAGGGATCCTTGGTCCCGAGGACGTCGGTGATCCGCAGCACGCTGTGGTCGATCACGCTGACCGATGCGGTGGTGTTGTCCGGCATCTGGACCGACTGCAGGACCAGCACTCCGCCGGAGGGATCGGAGTCGTTGGCCAGCGGGTCCAGGAGAACGCTGCCGCCGGTCGGCATGAGCGCAACGTCGTGGACCGCAACGGGGTCCCCGGTGTCCTTGCCTGATTCCACGTCCACGCGGATGAGCCCCTGGCTGCTTTGCGGGCCGTTGCTGGCAATATACGTCAGGTAGACGGGACCGGCCGTCTCGCTGCGGAAGGTGAACGTGCCGCCGTCAGTGACGGGGCCGAGTTCTGCGGGTCCGGAGGCTTCCACCTGGGCGAGCCGCAGGGCACCGCCGTTGGGATCGACGTCGTTCTTAAGCGGTGCGATCACCAGGTCCTGGCCGACGACGGCGGTGACGTGGTCGGCGTTGACCACCGGCGCGAGGGCGCCCGGCGGCTGCACGTTGACCACTACCTTTCCGGTGGTGGTGTCACGGCCGTCCCAGACAGACACTGTGACGGTCTTCTTGCCCGGCGCGGCGCCGGAATCCTGGTAGGTGAGCAGACCGTCGCGGCGGACCTTGACCTGGTCCTGCTCGTTGTCTGCCTTGGCGTCCATCAGCACCAGGTCGTCGCCGTCGGGGTCGGTCCAGTCGGTGAGGATGTTCTGGCTGACGGTTTTCCCCTGCTCCACCAGCATGGTGGTGGCCTCGCCGCGCTTGAACACGGGCGGTTTGTTCTCGTCAGGACCAACCACATTCAGGGCCACCTGGCCGCCGGCAGAGAGCCCGCGCCCGTCCGAGGCGTTGTAGCCGAATGTCTCGGCACCGGGTTTGGCATCGGGCGGCACGGTGATCTGGAAGGCCGTCCCCCCGTAGATGTTCTGGAGGGTGCCCGAGGTGGGACCGGAACTGCCGACTGACGCGGTCAGGACGTCGCCGTCGGGGTCGGAGTCGTTGTCCAAAACGCTGAGGATAGTGGTGCGGCCTGGCCGCACGCCAACGGTGTCAGGCTTGGTTTCGGGCGGACGGTTGGGTTTGCTGCGGTCCGGCAGGATGTTGATGGTGTTGTTGTCCGCGGACTCCTGGTCCTGGTCATCGGACTGGTTCTTGGGCGGGACCACATCGTCCCAGTTGTTGACCAGCTGCATGTTCTGGTTTACCAGCCACACATTGCCCGAGTTCACGTCGTTCAGGACCACCAGGTCCCGGTTCACCCGGAACACATACGACGGCGACGCACTCGCCTTGGGCACGTCCACGTTCTTGTCATCGGCGTCGTTCTCACAGTCGCGGACATACTTGTTCGCCCCCGACCACGCTGCATGGATGCACCCGCCCAGCTGCACCGGCCCCGCGGGGACACCCTCACCGTCAAACGAAACAGTCTTCGCTGTGGACCCGTCCAGCGGCTGCTTCAACAACGCCTTCTGCGTCGCCACAGCCACCGAATCAGCAGCCGGACCCGACTGCTGCAGCTTCGCATCCCGGGCATCCGCCAACGCCAACTCCCGGCCGCCCGGCAGGAACAGCTTCCCCCGGCCCGCGTCCAGCACCACCGGTTTGTCCCCCACCACGGCCAGCTGCAGATCCCCCGCGCCCTTAAGACCGTCCCAGGTGTTGGACTCGGTGGCCGTGGTCGCACCGTTCGAATCCACGGTGGTGACAGTCACCGCGCCCGACTTCGGATCGGCACTGTAGATCCGGTTGTCAGAACCGACCGCGGACACCAGGCCTTCCGAGCCGACCAGGGCCGGTTCGGTCGCTTCCTCGTCGAAGGCGTTGACCGTCGACGGAGACAGGGCCCAGACTTTGCCTTTGGCGGGATCGGTCACGGAAATGACCTCTGTACCGAAGCTGACATCCGCCGAACCGGGCAGCTGCTTGTCACCCCCGAGCTGCATGTTGGCCGGGGACACCTGGTTGAGGGTGGACCCGGTCTCATCGTCCACAAAGACGTCTCCCGCGTCCTGCAGGATATCGAAGGTGGTGCTCGCCGGCGTCACCGCACCGTCCAGCACGCGCGAGGGATAATTCAGCCGACCAACAGCATTCCTGGCCTTGCTGACCACCCACACGCCGCCGTCGTTCAATTCCACCTCAGTGGTCTTGAATCCGGGATAGATCACCGCGCCCGCCACCAGCGCAGCACCGGCCACCGCAAAAACGGTGCCCGAAACCAACTTCCTGCGGCGCTCCCTGAGACCCAGCTTGCCGAACAGAGTTGTCACAAGTTTTCAATTCCCTCAAAATCGCAGCCGCCCCCAGGGCAGCGTTTCCAAAGACCCGGTACCGGGCTCTCTGTTTCCCGCGACAGCCTACCCAACGCGTGCCGGGTGCGCGATGGGGAGCACTCCCCAACCGCCTGACCTGCGGTTCCGTCCGTCACAGGGATCAGCATTGCGGCATTGCCGGTTTTCCCCCGGCAAAAATGCATTCCGGGCATGCCAGGACTCGCTGCAAAATAGCCCGATCAGTCCGACTATGTCATAAGACCATCAATTTTAGAAACCTGTACCCGAAATTCCCCGCGGCCGAAATATAGGCCGAATATTTAGTCCAGGACCAGGCCCCTGCCGCTGCCGCGCTGGAGCAGGACGGGATGGATTTCTCCGAACCCGCGGACTTCCTCGGCCTGCTGCGGCTCGAGGATAAACCGCTCATCGTGTTCCAGCGCCGCGGCCGTCATGGAATCGACCAGGACAGTCCCGGGATCGGCCAGCGCCGTCAGGCGGGCCGCGAGGTTAACGGTCGGACCGTAAATGTCGCCCAGACGCGAGAGTATGCGGCCCCACACCATGGCGACCCTGGCCTGCGGAAGAATCTCGTCCTCGGTGAAGGCATGCGAGAGTGCGAGTGAGATTTCGGCACCGGCCGCCGGTGTCTCGGCAATATAAAGGACTTCATCACCCACCGTTTTCACCAGCCGGCCGCCGCCGACCGAAATAATCTCGGCGCATTTGTTCTCAAATCGCTGCACCAGCTGCGCGAGTGTCTTTTCGTTCATGCGCCGGGAAAGGCTCGTATAGGACACCAGGTCCGCAAAGCCGACGGCCCGCGCGAGGGGCAGCGGGGCATCGTCCTCGTCGCCTTCACGGCCCTCTTCGCTGGCCTGCAGTCCGGCTTCGGCCCGCACCGCAAGGCGCTGGACACCGGCATTCAGCTGCCGTCGCCAGGAGTACGTCAGCATCTCCTCCAGTGCATCCACCAGGGACGGCAGCTGTTTGACCAGCATCTTGCGGGCCACGGCATCCGGCACACCCTTCTGGTGGACCAGGTCCTCCACCAGGGCTTCGATCTGCCAGACCACCATGCGGTCAGTCATTTGGCCGATGGCGCGGGTGACGGAAATGGCCGCCTCTTCGGTGAGCTTCCCCGTACGGACCAGATCCACCACGGTGGACAGCGCTGCCTGGTCACGCTCTGTGAAGGCAACATCCTCGTCGCCCAGGTTGGGAAACCCCAACGCGCGCCAAAGTTTGCGTGCGGACAGCAGCGACAGCCCGGCGCCGGCCGCCACTTCACGGCGGCGCAGCTTGCGTTCACCGCCAAGGAGCCTGGCTTCCAGCGCCTTGGCTGCGAGCCGTTCGGCGGAAAGCGTTCCGGTGGGCGTAGGTTCCACCGACTCGGCGGACCGGCCAGCGTGGGCAGGATCATAGGGCGCGGGGTCATGGGGTATCGGCTGGTGCACTGCCGGCCGCGCACTGGGAGGATCACCTGGCAGGGATGTTCCGAGCACCGGCGCTTCAACCGAGGCGGCATCGAGCGAAGCGGGGCCAACTGATCCGCGGTCCACCAGTGCCGGGACCGACTCCAACGAAATCGGTTCCAGGGTGGCCGTTTCCAGGACCGCGGCTTCGAGTGTGGCGGATTCCACTACGGCATCCGGCGGCGAGGGCAGCTCAGACGGCTCGGCGTTGTTCACGGACCCGGTATTCTCAACGCTCATCTCTTCCACCTTCTCTCGTATCCCACTGCTCCCTGGTGTCCCACGGCTCCCTTATGTTCCACGGCCTGTACGGCGGCGCGTCCCCGTCATTCTCCCGGGCCCGGTCGGCCTCATACATCACACCCACCGGCAGTTCGTCGATCGCATCGAGGACGAAATTTCGAAACTTCGCGGCCTCCGGAACGTCCGGGATCACCGTATCCTCACCATGCCCGGTATCCAACGATATATTCCCTGAACGCAATATGCGTTGCCACAGCGACTGGCTGACCCCGACGTGGCGCACGGACGCGAGCGAGATCTGCACGTCCCTCCTGCGCAACATGCCGTAACGGGCAACTATCCGCCTGCTGGTCAATTCGTACCGGGTAGCGTGCCATCTCAGCAGACGCGGCAGGCAATACCCCAACAGTATCCACGCAACTCCGGCGACGCACACTGCGACAAGCCAAAATGTCCATTCCCCGGTAATGAGCGGGACCAGCCTTGCCGGTTCCCCTTTGACGATCCAAGCACTCGCGAAGGCCCCCAAGGCAGGCACGAGGATAAACAGCAACCCTGGAAAAGCCAGTTTCCGGGGCTGGGGCCGGGTGACAGTGATGACCTGTTCCCCCGGCAGGAGGTCTTTACGCATATCCGCTTTCCGCGGTTCCGTTCTGCGATCCGCCCGGCGCTCCCGGCGGCGTCCATGGCCGGAGGTGAACCACGTCACCGGCAGTCACCACATGCTCGTGCTTGCCTGCGTCCACCACCAGCAGGGAGCCATACTCGTCCAGGCGGGACGCATGGCCGATGATCTCGTGGTCACCCGGCAACTGCGCGCGCACCTGCTTGCCGAGAGTGGACATCACCGCTTCTACCCGCTTGTGCAGCGACGGTCCGCCGACCATCCCGGCAGCGGGGTCGCCGTCGGCGTTGCAGAAGTTGCGGTACAGGGCGGCAAAGCGCGAAAGGTAGCTCTTCAGCAGCGCGGTGCGGTCGACGGTCCGGGCACTCTCAAGCAGTACGGACGTGGCCGTGGGAACGGGGAGCTCCTTAGCGGTCAGCGTGACGTTGAGGCCGGTGCCGAGGATAACGGGCGGAACAGTCCCGTCGCCCATGGGTCCCAGCTGCGCCAGGATGCCGGCGATCTTCCGGCCCCGGACCATGACGTCGTTTGGCCACTTGATCTCGGCAGGAATGCCTGCAGTTTCCAGGAGTGCCTCCCGCAGCGCGAGGGCTGCGAGCAGCGAAAACCAGGAGTAGCTGTGGGTGGGCAGCGGCCGCCCGTCGGCGTTGACCGGCCGGAGGACGATCGAGACGGACACGGAGCTCAGCGGCGGCGCCTCCCAATGGCGGTCGAGCCGGCCGCGGGCCGCGGTCTGGTGCTCAGCGGTCAGCACAGAGAGGTCCGGCCAGGCGTGCGGGTCCACGGTCACTCCCTGCAGGAGGTCCGCGTTCGTGGACCCCGTTGAGTCCACCACAATGAGCTGCGCTATCCCGTTGGCCGCCAGGAAATCCTCGCTGCTCAACTCATTCCTGTTCAGCCCGACCCTGGTCACGGCCTCCGGCAGGGCTGCGGAAGCCACCTCGGGGTTGCTCTCGGAGGAAGGCACATTGCTCGGGTCTTGGCCGTCTGCAGGCTGGGGGGCGTCCATAGTTGAATCCTACCGAGTTGCCGCACCCACGGCGGCGGAGGCTGCGTTCTCAGAGGAAAATGTCAGGGACCAGCCGGCCCTCCGGCGCCCCGAGGCTATACCGGGAAAAATCGGTCACGCCGGCTGCGGCGAGCACCTGCTCATCCGTATAGAAGTTGCCGCTCCGCGAGGCCCCCTGCCCCACTGCGTTACTGCCCGTCAGTACGGCGTGCGCCGCGTCCGCCATGATCTCCGGCCCCCGTGCGGCCTTGACGATGTTTTCGCCTCCGGGCATGTTGCGGATGGCGGCCGTGTCGATCAGGGTGCAGGGCCAGAGCGAGTTGACATCAATGCCGTCGCCCCTGAGCTCCTCGGCCAGTCCGAGCGTGGTGAGGCTCATTCCGTATTTGGCCATGGTGTAGGCGAGGTGCATTCCGGCCCATTTGGGGTCCAGGTTCAGCGGCGGCGAAAGGGTCAGGATATTTGCGGACGCTGAGCGCCGAAGTGCCGGCAGCGAGAGCTTGGAAAGCAGGAACGTGCCGCGGACGTTGATGTCCTGCATGAGGTCATAGCGTTTCATGTCCACGGCGTCGGTCTTGGAAAGGTCGATGGCCGAGGCATTGTTGATCACGATGTCGATGCCGCCGAACCGTTCGACGGCGGCGGTAACCGCCCCGGCGACGTCGTCGTCATTGCGCACGTCGCCTACGAGCGGGAGCGCCTGGCCGCCGGCGGCCTCCAGCTGTTCGGCTGCGCTGTAGACCGTTCCTTCGAGTTTCGCGTGCGGCTGGCCGGTCTTGGCCATCAGCACTATGTTGGCGCCGTCGCGGGCGGCGCGGAGGGCGATGGCCAGCCCGATGCCGCGGCTGCCGCCGGACATCAGGATAGTGCGGCCCTGAAGGGAACCGGCGGCCTGGTACGGCCCTGCGGCGGTGCCCGAAGCATCGTTGCTTGAAGTCATAGGGACACTCTAACCGAACTATGTTACTGATGGGTAACATAGCGGTCAGCGTTACTCCGCGGCGGAAAATTGTAGGGTTTCTACAGCGGTCCGGGCCAATAGCGTCACTAGACTAGCCAACAGGGTCTTGTTTTTGTGCGGAAGCTACTTAAGCATCGACGCGCCACAGGACCAGCGACTATCAGCTAAAGAGCCGGAGACACTTGATGAGCCACGATCTGACAACGACAGCGGGCAAGATTGCAGACTTCCGCGACCGCCAGGCTCGTGCCGAGCAGCCTTCCGGCCCCGAAGCAATCGAGAAGCAGCACGCACGCGGCAAGAACACGGCCCGCGAACGCATCGACCTGCTGTTGGACGAGGGCTCCTTCGTCGAGTTCGACGCCCTGGCAGTGCACCGGTCCACGGCCTTCGGCATGGAAAAGAAGAAGCCCCTCGGGGACGGGCTCGTCTCCGGCTACGGCACGGTGGACGGCCGTCCCGTGGCGGTCTACAGCCAGGACTTCTCGGTCTACGGCGGCTCGCTGAGCCAGGTCAACGGCGAGAAGATCGTCAAGGTGCAGGAGTTCGCACTCCGCAACGGCTGCCCCGTGGTGGGCATCCTCGACGGCGGCGGGGCGCGTATCCAGGAAGGCGTCGCCTCCCTGGCAATGTTCGCGGACATCTTCCGCAACAACGTCCACGCATCCGGCGTCGTCCCGCAGATTTCCCTCATCATGGGCCCCTCCGCCGGCGGCGCGGCCTACTCCCCCGCGCTGACCGACTACGTGGTCATGGTGGACAAGACCTCGCACATGTTCATCACCGGCCCTGATGTGATCAAGACGGTCACCGGCGAGGACGTGGACATGGAGACCCTGGGCGGCGCCCGGCAGCACAACGCCACCACCGGAACCTCCACGTACCTGGCCGCGGACGAGACGGACGCCATCGAGTTCGTCCGCGAACTCCTGGACTTCCTGCCCTCCAACAACCTGGCGGAAGCCCCGGTCCTGGAACATCAGCAGGAACTGGATGTCGACGACGACGACCTCGCCCTGGACGCGCTGATCCCCGATTCCGCCAACCAGCCCTACGACATGCGCAAGGTCGTTGAGCAGATCGTGGACGACGGCCACTTCCTGGAGATGCAGGCCCTCTATGCGCCCAACGTGATGATCGGCTACGGCCGCATCGAAGGCCACACCGTGGGAATAGTGGCCAACCAGCCCATGCAGTTCGCCGGTACCCTCGACATCTCGGCCTCGGAAAAGGCGGCGCGCTTCGTGCGGCACTGCGACGCCTTCAACATCCCCATCATCACGCTGGTGGACGTGCCCGGCTTCCTCCCCGGCAAGGACCAGGAATTCCAAGGCATCATCCGCCGCGGCGCAAAGCTCCTCTATGCCTACGCCGAGGCCACTGTTCCCAAGCTCACCGTGATCACCCGCAAGGCCTACGGCGGGGCTTACATCGTGATGGGGTCCAAGAAGCTCGGCGCCGACCTGAACCTGGCCTGGCCCACGGCACAGATCGGAGTTATGGGCGCCCAGGGCGCCGTCAACATCCTGTACCGCCGTGAACTCGCCTCCGTGGCCGAAAACGGCGGTGACGTCGAGGCAAAGCGCGCGGAGGTCATCCGGCAGTACGAGGAAGAGCTGCTCAACCCGTACCAGGCGGCCCAGCTTGGCTACGTGGACGCCGTCATCGCCCCGTCCGAAACGCGGGTGCAGATCATCAAGGGCCTGCGGGCGCTGCGGGACAAGCGCGCCAGCCTGCCCGCCAAGAAGCATGGGAACATCCCGCTGTGACGCCGGAAGTTGAGCCGGCCGGGGACGCCGCGGGTAAGTCGGCCGGGGACGAAACAGTGCCCGGCGACACGGCCGCCCAGGAGCCGCTGTTCTCCGTGGTCAAGGGCGAGCCCACGGACGTGGAGCTGGCGGCCCTGGCCGCCGTCGTGCTGTCCCTGGGCACCTCCGCGGGCGAGGGTAAATCGAAGCCAAGCGTCCGCCAGTGGGTCCGCCGGCAGCAGTTGCGGCTGGCTCCCACGCCGGGCCCGGGCGCCTGGAAGCGCAGCCGGGGCTAAAAGCCGGCGCCGAAAGGCCGCCGCGGCGGCGGCCGCTGACACTCCGAAAAGTTCAGTGAGTCTTTCATAACCGGGATTGCGCCGTTAGTCTCGTGGGGTGACTACCGAACCCGCAGCCTCCGCGCGCCCCCAAACAGCCATCGACGCCGTCGCCGACGCCTATACGGACACCCTCATCCGGCTCGACCCGAGCCTCGCCACGACCCTCGGGGTGCCGGGCAGCGAGACGGAATTCCAGGACTTCTCACCGGCCGGAATCGAAGAGTTCATCACGGCGGCCAAGGACGCTCTCAGTGCCCTTGACGGGCTGGAGCCGGCAGACGACGTCGACGCCGTCACGCTGGACGCCATGCGCGAACGGCTCGGCCTGCAGCTGGAGATCCACGAATCCGGCTGGGACACGGCCGACCTGAACAACATTTCATCGCCGGCACAGGACATCCGTGCCATCTTTGACCTGATGCCCACCGAGTCCGCGGAACACTGGGAGCACATCGCCGGCCGCGCCCACAGCGTTCCCGGAGCGATCGACGGCTACATCGAATCGCTGCGGTCCGCCAAGGAGCAGGGCAAGGTCTCGGCTGCGCGGCAGGTGTCAATCGTCATCGAACAAGGCACCAAGTACGCTGCCGAGGACGGCTTCTTCGCCAATATGGCCGCCGGTGCAAAGACCACGGAAGGACCGCTCTCCGCGGAACTTCAGGCAAGGCTCGACGACGGAGCTGCCGCGGCCCGCGCCGCCTATACGAAGCTGGCGGACTTCCTTTCGACCGAACTGTTGCCCGTCGCCCCGGCCAAGGATGCCGTGGGCAGGGACCGTTATGCGCTGGCATCGCGGGAGTTCCTGGGTGCGACCGTAGACCTCGATGAGACCTACGCCTGGGGGGTCCAGGAACTTGAACGGCTCATCGCCGAACAGGAACGCGTGGCCGCCGAAATCCGCCCCGGCGCCTCGGTGGAGGAAGCCAAGGAGATCCTGAACAGCGACCCCGCGCGCCAACTCCAGGGCACCGACGCGCTCAAGGCCTGGATGCAGCGCCTCTCAGACAGGGCCGTGGCGGACCTCGCCGGAGTGCACTTCGAGATTCCGGACATCATGAAGACGCTGGAGTGCCTGATCGCCCCCACCGACGAGGGCGGCATCTACTACACCGGACCTTCCGACGACTTCACCCGGCCCGGCCGGATGTGGTGGTCGGTCCCCGCCGGCGAGGACACCTTCACCACGTGGGCCGAGACCACCACGGTGTTCCACGAAGGCGTCCCCGGACACCACCTCCAGATCGCCACCGCCATCTACCGCCGCGAGCTGCTGAACAAGTGGCGCCGCAACGTCTGCTGGACGTCGGGGCACGGCGAAGGCTGGGCACTCTACGCCGAGAAACTGATGCAGGAACTCGGCTACCTGAAGGACCCGGGAGACCACATGGGCATGCTGGACATGCAGCGCATGCGGGCAGCACGGGTCGTCTTTGACATCGGCGTCCACCTGGAGCTGGAGGTTCCGCAACGCTGGGGCAGCGGAACCTGGACGCCGGACAAGGGCTACGACTTCCTGAAGGAGAACCTGGCGATCAGCGAGGGCCAGCTCAACTTCGAGTTCGCCCGCTACCTGGGCTGGCCGGGCCAGGCGCCGTCCTACAAAGTGGGCCAGCGGCTGTGGGAGCAGATCCGCGCCGACCTCGAAGCGCGCCCCGGCTTCGACCTCAAGGAATTCCACACCAAAGCCCTGAACATCGGCTCCGTAGGACTCGACACCCTCAAGCGCGCGTTGCTGACGTAAGCCGTCATGGTTGGCGCAGCCCGGGGTCCGGCCCGTTCTGCGAGACGTTTGCCACACGCTTCCCGGGAATAACTTCATAAAACTGCCCAATGACGCCATTCTTCGGGGATTTTCGAGGCGCACAGCGAATTTATTCCCGTAACATTTCTCAACGTGCGTTCGTGATGGTATGAAACATCCGCCTAGCGTGTTCGGGTGACCACTCAAACCAGCACCCCCTCCCCCGCCGGAAACACCGGCTTCCGGCTGCCCAAATGGGCCGGTTCGTTCGGCTTCCAGATCATCGCAGCACTGATCGTGGGCCTGGGCCTTGGCCTCCTGGCTAAATACACCGGCAGCACCAAGGCGAGCCCCAACGCACTCGGCGCCACCCTGCAGACCATCGGCTCGAGCTACGTCTCGCTGCTGCAGACCGCCGTGGTACCCCTTATTTTCACCGCAGTCGTCAGTTCCATCTCGAACCTGCGGCAGGTATCCAATGCCGCGAAGCTGGCCTGGAACACTCTGCTCTGGTTCGCCATCACGTCGTTGATCGCCGTGCTCATCGGCATCGGCCTGGGAGTGCTGCTGCAGCCCGGCGCCAGCACCGGCATCACCGAGGAAGCCAAGTACACGGGCAAATCCGGTGACTGGTGGGCCTTCCTCGTTGGCCTCTT
This sequence comes from Arthrobacter oryzae, assembly GCF_031454875.1. GTDB lineage: Bacteria > Actinomycetota > Actinomycetes > Actinomycetales > Micrococcaceae > Arthrobacter > Arthrobacter oryzae_D. The sequence continues at coordinate 49,096 of NZ_JAVDRQ010000008.1, read as the reverse complement.
CCCCAAGAACTTCCTGGGCCTGGGTGCCAGCACCACAGTCACAGAGGGAGTGGCCACCACGGCCGTCAGCTTCAACGTCCTGCAGATTCTGGTGATCGCAATCGCCGTCGGCGTGGCCGCTTTGAAGGTCGGCAAGGCCGCCGAGCCCTTCCTTAACCTCAACGCCTCAGCCCTCGCTGTCATCCAGAAGGTCCTTTGGTGGATCATCCGGATTGCGCCGCTGGGCACGGTGGGCCTCATCGGCAACGCCGTGGCTGTCTACGGCTGGGACACCATCGGTTCCCTGGGCAAGTTCACGTTCGCCATCTACGTCGGCCTGGCCCTGGTCCTGTTCGTGGTCTACCCGGTCCTGGTGCGCACCCACGGGCTGTCGGTCAAGCAGTATTTCTCCGGTGTGTGGCCCGCCGTGCAGCTGGCGTTCGTCTCCCGCTCCTCCGTGGGCACCCTGCCGCTGACCCAGCGCGTGACCGAGCGCAGCCTGGGTGTTCCCCGCGCCTACGCATCCTTCGCCGTGCCGCTGGGCGCCACCACCAAGATGGACGGCTGCGCTGCAATCTACCCGGCCATCTCCGCCATCTTCGTTGCTCAGTTCTTCGGCATCCAGCTGGACTTCAGCCAGTACCTGCTGATCGCCCTCGTCTCGGTGCTGGGCTCCGCCGCGACCGCCGGAACCACCGGCGCCGTCGTGATGCTGACCCTGACCCTCTCCACGCTGGGACTGCCGCTGGCCGGCGTCGGCCTCCTGCTGGCGATCGACCCGATCCTGGACATGGGCCGCACCGCGGTCAACGTGGCCGGACAGGCGCTGGTCCCCACGATTGTCGCAAAGCGCCAGGGCATCCTGGACGAGGCGCTGTACAACGCTCCCCGCAACGGTGACCCGTTCGTGGACGACGACGCCGAGCCCGCCGCAGATCCCTCGGCCGCCGACGCCGGAGCTTCTACGGGTTCGGACGGACGCGAGCTGGCCGGCACCAAGGCTTAGAAACCACCCGCCAGAAAGCGCGAACGTACAGTTGAGGCCCCAAACCCACACGGGTTTGGGGCCTCAACTGTACGTTCGCGCTCGTATGGTGGGACGGGCCTAGTGGCCGCCGCCGATCACGCCTTTCTCGACGGCTTTGGTAACAGCGTCGGCTTCGGCCTGGGTGAGTTTGCCGTCGGCTACGGCCTCGTCCAGCCGGGGACTTCAGGGCAGCTGCACGCTCGGACTGAGCTTCGTTGCGCAACTCCTCAAGCGCAGCAGTGACCTTGGCTTCGTCTACGCCGAGGGACTCCGCCAGGGATTTTGCCAGCGCCGCTTCCATGGCCGCACGGTCAGGCTTCGTCCCTTTCGCAGGGCGTCCGGAGGGCTTATTTGCTTCACGGAATGACTTCAGCGCGTCGGTAACCTTCGCTTCGTCGACACCGAGTTTGGCGGCAAGCTCCGACGCCCGCACGCCCCCTTCGTGCCCGATCCGGCCTCCCTTGTGACCGCGGTCGTGGCCATGGCCGGAATCCGGCGATGCGCTGGCGGACGGCGGAGGTGTCGGCGTCGTGGCGGCCGACGCTATCCCGCTGACGCCGATGCCGGTTCCAAGGACCAGGGCAGCGGCGCCCAGGCCGAGGCCTATCTTCTTTCTGCTTGCCATGGGACGTCTCCTCAAATCCGCCGCAAGTGTACGGCTGTTCCGAAGGTGGATACAGTTCGCCCACCTTCTCCAAGGCTGGGGGATCCGCTTACGGATTAGCTGTCACGAATCTGTCAGGAAGCTGTGAATCGCTCCATAAAAAACTTGCACAGAGTGTAAACATGCACGTAGTGTAAGTGCGTGCCCAAGACCCAGACCGCCAGCGACACCGCTGCAACCCCGGCGCCCTCGCGACGTGAACTCAACAAGGCCGCGACGCGCCAGGCCATCACCGACGCCGCCCGGCAGCTCCTGCGCAGCAAAGGACCCGGTAACTTCACCGTTGAGGACATTGCCGACGCCGCCGCAATCTCCCGCCGGACTTTTTTCAACTACTTCAGCAGCACGGAGGCCGCCTTGGCCTCCATGACCCACGGCTTCCTGGACAACGCCCTGGCGCAGTTCCGGCTGAGGCCCTCCGACGAGCCCATCCTTGAATCGGCGCGGGCTGCCCTGGTGCAGCTGGCCGATCCCATGACGGTGGCGCCCATGGCTGAGCTGTACAGCCTCGCGCAGTCGAATCCGCAACTGAACCGCTCAGAACTGGAAGCCTGGGACCACTGCACCGAGCAGATCATCGAAGCCGCCCGCGAGCGCTTCGCCGGGGCGCCGGGCACGGAACCCGATGAGCTCTACCTTCGCGCGCTGGCCGGTTCAGTAATCTCCTGCGGCAAGGCCGCCATGGACGTCTGGTTCGCCCGGTGCGGCGCAGACCTCTCCGCCGAGTCGCTGTCGACACTCCGCCAGCTCCTGATCGATGCCATGGGCCTGCTTGGCTCAGGTTTCCTGCCCACCGCCACCCCCTCCACAGATCGGCACTGACATGGCCCTCTTCCTGTACCGCCTCGGCAGGTTCTCGTACCGCCGCCGTTGGCTGGTCATTTCGCTCTGGCTGGCCGTGCTTGTCGCCGTTGGCGGATCTGCCGCGGCCTTCCACGGCACCATGTCCAACAACTTCCAGATCCCCGGCACCGAAACCCAGCGGATGGCGGACAAGCTCAAGAAGGAGCTTCCCAACGCCTCCGGCGGGTCGGCCAGCATTGTCTTCGAGGCACGGGACACCCAGTTTAGCCAGGCCGGCAAGGATGCGGTCTCCGCCGCACTGACCAAGCTCAAGACCCTTCCCGACGTCCAGGGAACAGTGGATCCGTTTGCGACGCAGGCGCAGCTCGACCAGGCGGTTGCCGACCTCGCGGCCGGTGAGCAGCAGGCCGCAGCGGGCCAGGCCCGGCTGGATCAGGCTGCCGCCGAGCTCGCTTCGGGCAAGGCCCGGCTTGAAGCCGCAGAACAGCAGATGACGGCCGCCGGCTTGCCTGCCGCGGCGATTGAAGCGCAGCTTGGCCAGCAAAAGGCAGCCCTCGCGGAGGGCCAGGCAAAGCTCGACGCCGGCACCAAGGAGCTGGAGGCGGGCGCCGCCAAGCTTTCGGCCGGCAAGCGCCAGCTGGAGGCGTCCCGGGGAATGCGGTTCGTGTCGGAGGACGGCAAGGCCGCCATCGCCCAGGTGCAATTCAAAACCTCCATCAACGGGCTGACCCCCGAGGCACGGCAGCAGGTCCAGGACATCGCGGCGGAAACGTCCGCCGCCGGCGTCACGGCCCTGGCCAGCAAGGACATTACCGAAGACATCTCCGAGCTCTTCGGCATCTCGGAAATCCTCGGCATCGCCATCGCCGCCCTGGTGCTCATCGTGATGCTGGGTACCCTGATCGCCGCGGGGCTTCCGCTGCTGATGGCTTTGGTGGGCGTGGCTGTTGGCGTGGGCGCCACGTTTGCCCTCAGCGGGGCCGTGGACATGAGCTCCATCTCCCCCATGCTGGCGCTTATGCTCGGCCTCGCCGTAGGCATCGACTACTCGCTGTTCATCGTCAACCGGCACCGCAACCAGCTGCTGACCGGCATGGATGCTGAGGAATCCGTGGCCCTGGCCACCGGAACATCGGGGAACGCCGTGATGTTTGCGGGCCTGACGGTCATCATCGCACTGGCCGCCCTGGTGGTTCCGGGGTTGCCGTTCCTGGCCGTCATGGGCCTGTCCGCCGCCGCAACAGTCGCCGTCGCCGTCGTCGTGGCGCTGACCCTCACCCCGGCGGTGCTCTCGCTGGTTGGCCGGAAACTGATCTCCAAGCGGGCGTGGGCCAAAGCCGAGCGGCACAACGCCGCGCCCGGCCATGAGACAGAGGACCGGGCAAGGGAAGAACACCGCAGCAGCCATGGCTGGGGCGGCCTGGTCACCCGACACCCGGTGATGGCGCTGCTGGCTGGCGTGGCGCTGCTGGGCGTCCTGGCGCTGCCCGCCGGCCAGCTCCGCCTGGCGCTTCCGGACGGCGGTTCTGAGCCGGTGGAGTCCCAGGCCTTCAAGGCCTACGATGTTACCGGCCGCAGCTTCGGCGCAGGCATGACCGGCCCGATCGTGGTGGTGGGCGACTTCCCCGCCGGTCTCACCGAAGAGGAAGCCCAGGCAAAACAGTTCGACGTCGCTGACATCCTCCGCGGGGTGGATAACGTCACCGCGGCCGTCCCGGTCGCCCTCAGCGAAGACCGCCGCACCGCTGTGTTCCAGGTCATTCCGAAGGACGGTCCGGCAAGCGCCAGCACGGTTCAGGTGGTCTCGGAATTGCGGGCCAGGAACGCCGAAATCCGGGACGCCACGGGGGTTAGCATCGGCCTCACCGGCCAGACCGCCGGCAACGTGGACGTCTCCACCAAGCTCGGCGATGCCCTGCCTCCTTACCTGGCAATCGTGGTGGGACTGTCCCTGATTCTGCTGCTGCTGGTTTTCCGTTCCATTGTGGTGCCGCTGCTCGCCACCGGAGGCTTCCTGCTGTCCCTCGCCGCGGCTTTCGGCGCCGTAGTGGCTGTCTACCAGTGGGGCTGGCTGGGGGCGGTGTTCGGCGTCGAAAATCCGGGTGCCGTGCTGAGCTTCCTGCCCATCATCCTGATCGGGGTGCTGTTCGGACTGGCCATGGACTACCAGGTGTTCATTACTTCAGGCATGCGCGAATCGTTCATGCACGGGGAATCAGCCAAGAACGCCGTCCGGAGCGGGTTCAGCCATGCCTCCGCGGTGGTGACCGCGGCTGCCATCATCATGGTCAGCGTGTTCGCCGGCTTCATCTTCTCGCACCTGAATATGGTCCGGCCCCTTGGCTTCGCCATGGCGTTCGGTGTGCTGGTGGACGCCTTCGTGGTGCGCATGACGATCGTCCCGGCCGTGATGTACCTGCTGGGCGGTAAGGCCTGGTGGCTGCCGCGCTGGCTGGACCGCGTCCTGCCCGATGTGGATGTGGAAGGCGCGAAGCTCCGCAAGGCTGCACCCGGCGTCGGATCCCCCGCCGAGGCAGACCCCGAAGATGTCGGCGCACGCTGACAGAACTCTTCGAGTCCGTTGTGAGCCGCCCGCTGATGACTCGATCGGCGGGCGGCTCTGTTTCACCGGCCGTGCTCTCATGGTCCTTGGCTCACTTACGCCGCGACTGATTCGTTCCGCAATGACCGAAGGGTACGCCTTTGAACCTTGGCGTGGTGGCGGAGCTCTTTCCGGTGGCGCTGCTCCTTCTGATGTCGGAATTCTTCCGGGCGGCCGGAGTCCGCGGTCGGGCTACCACGTTGAGTCCCCGGCAGCGGCGGTGCGGTGGATCGGTAGCTGTGGCCCGTGGGAGTAGTCAGTTGGATGGCATGCCTGGTTCCACCGGCGGCGTTTGGTCCGTTTGCCGGGTGCGCCTTCCAGCCCGGCGTTTCCTTGGTGTGGTTGCAGGCCTCGCAGAGCCCGGCGCCGTTTGCCTCTGTTGTAGCGCCGCCACCGTGCCAGGGGACGATATGGTCCAGATGGCGTATGGGGGCGTCGCAGTAGGGGGTGCGGCACGTGTCGTCGCGTGCCTCGATGATGCGGCGGAGTCCCGCAGGGAAAAGCCGGGCCCGGGAATCCATCGCCACCAGCTCACCCGTGGAGGGGGCCGTGTATAGACGGCGGATCCACGTGTTGAAGGCGTGGGCCCCAGCCGCTCCTGATGGCAACGAGCTGGGCACGGATCCAGCCTCCGTGGACGCGCCGGGCAGCGAAGTTGCTGGCGCCGAACGACCCCGGCCAATGATGCTTCTGGCCCAGCCGCCGGGAACCACCCCATAGCCGGGGAGGCGTGCGGGTTCGCCGTCGCCTTGGAAGAGGGTGCGGTCGGTCATGACGAGCTGAATTTCGATGCCGCTGATCCCGCCCGGCGTCCCGGTGACGCGTTCAACCAGATCATCGGCCATGATCTGTCCGCGGGAGCGGCTGTCCCCGGCCGAGCGCAGCGTGTCGGCCTGCCGGGTAAGGGCAGCGTGAATCGCTACTCCGGCCGAGACAGGCAACAGAGCGGTCAGGTAGCACATGGTGTTCGGAGCCGGACGGAGGCTGACATGCCTCGCCGTGGCAGCGTGGGCGGCTCGTTGGGTAACGGAGCGCGGGTCGCGGCGGTAGGCAGCGGAACGGGCGGCGGCCACTAGGCTCCGGTCGCCGATGCCGGATAGGGTTCCCTCGTCGGGCGCGAGTTCCTCATCGACTGAGCATCGGTCGGCCGCGGACAGGCATGCCGTCTCGCGGACCAACAGCGTGGCCCGCCACTCATTCAGCTGCCCAGCCTCCAAGGCAGCAAGTGTGTGCGGCATCTCCATCACCAAGGCCTTGGCCAGGCCCAGCAACCGGCTCCCCTTGGCCGGGGATTCGCGACCGGCTGTCCGTCGCCTTTGACCGACTGCAGCGCCGGCAGCAGTCCGACGCCGGGACGACCGCGGACCAGCTCGGGGCGGGCAGTGCCGCGCAGATTGCCCTCGCCCGTGGGCCTGACGGGCAGCCAAAGCAGACTTCCTGTCTTCCAATGCCCGGATCTCATCAATCAGCCGGGCTCCGCCGTCCGCAGAGGTACCGCCCGCAGAAATGACCTGGGTTCCACCACTTGGAGCCACAGCTGCATCATCCGTTCCTGGCTCCTGGCCGCAGCAGCAACCACAACAGCATTCCGCTGCTGCCGGAAGTGCTTCGGACCCCCAATTCCCATCCACAACTCAAGTGTCCCTCTGGGCTATGACATTAATTGCCCTGGCATTAACTGACCTGATATTAACGGCCAGGAGATTGATCATGGCCCGCCGAAGCCGGTCAGCCGCTTCGGATGCCATCGGGGAGGTCCCGATCCCGGACGTGGCTATGGGCGCATCGCTGGAGCCCCCTTCGGTCCCTGTTTCCCGTCCATGAACCCACTATCCCGCCGACCTCCGACAATAAGACTTGAGCGACAAAGCCCGGGCAACCGGGCCCAGCGACAATGCGACTCAGGGGGAACTAGGCTGGAGCCGTGACCCGCCTCATTCTTGCCTCCCAGTCCCCCGCCCGCACCAAACTGCTGAGCCATGCCGGCATTCGGCACGAGATCCTGGTCTCCGACGTGGACGAAGACGCCGTCCAGGCACGCTACGGCGTGACGGATCCGCACGACACGGCCCTGCTGCTGGCACGCGCCAAGGCGGAGGCCGTCGCCTCGCTGCCCGAGGCGGAAGGGGCCCTGGTGCTCGGCTGCGACTCCGTCTTCGAGTTCGACGGCGAGGCGCACGGCAAGCCGTACACGGCCGAAGTCGCCAGGGAACGGATGCTGCGCATGAGCGGCAGGATGGGCGTGCTGCACACCGGCCACTGGCTGGTGGACTGCCGCGACACGGATCCCGACGGCGACGGCGAAGACGCCGACCCGTCGGAGGACAGCGACGGGTCGGGCGCAGGCTCCGGTGCGACGCTGGGTTCCGTGACCTCCGCGGAGGTTCATTTTATGGAGATGAGCGTCGAGGAGATCGAGGCCTATATCGCCACGGGCGAGCCGCTCCAGTGCGCCGGCTCGTTCACCATAGACGGCTACGGCGGGGCCTTCATCCGAAAGGTCGACGGCGATCCCCACACCGTCGTCGGGCTCTCCATTTCCACCCTTCGCGGGCTGCTGAGCCAGGCGCAGGTGGGCATCACCGAGCTGTGGACCGGCGGCGCCATCGACCCTGCTGAAGTCCGCGCCGAGTGAGTCAATTCGCAACTCTTTGTAGCTTCCCTACAAACGTCGGGAGCTCTACACGCGGAATCCGCAAGTAAAATCGGCGGAACCCTCAAAATCGCGCTAGGCTCCCTGAAGGAAAGAAGGAGACGCCTTGTCAGCAAATACGGAGCAGTCCGCAAGTCCAGAGCAGTCAGCCGCCCCAAGCCACGCAGGTGCCGCCCTGACGAGCTCCAAGCGGCTGAGCAAAGTCCTGATCGCCAATCGCGGTGAAATCGCCGTGCGCATCATCCGCGCCGCCCGCGACGAAGGCATCACCTCGGTGGCTGTCTACGCCGATCCGGACCGCGATGCCCTGCACGTGCGCCTTGCGGACGAGGCCTACGCACTGGGCGGCAACACCGCCGCGGAGTCCTACCTGGTCATGGAAAAACTGATCGAGGTGGCCCACCAGTGCGGCGCGGACGCCATCCACCCCGGCTACGGTTTCCTGGCCGAAAACGCCCAGTTCGCGGCCATGGTTATCGGAGCCGGCATCACCTGGATCGGCCCCTCCCCCGAGGCGATCTCCGCCCTCGGCGACAAGGTCCAGGCCCGCCACATCGCCGAGAAAGTGGGAGCACCGCAGGTCCCCGGCACGGCCGACCCGGTGGAGTCCGCCGAAGAGATCCTCGATTTCGTGGACAAGTTCGGCCTGCCCGTGGCCATCAAGGCTGCCTTCGGCGGCGGCGGCCGCGGCATCAAGGTGGCCCGCACCCGGGAAGAAATCCCCGAGCTCTTCGAATCCGCCGTCCGTGAGGCCGTAGCTGCCTTTGGCCGCGGCGAATGCTTCATCGAGCGCTTCCTGGATGCGCCCCGCCACGTCGAGACCCAGTGCCTGGCGGACGCCTACGGCAACGTCGTGGTGGTTTCCACCCGCGACTGCTCCCTGCAGCGGCGCAACCAGAAGCTCGTGGAGGAGGCACCGGCACCGTTCCTCACCGAGGAGCAGAACCGCCGCCTCTACGAGTCCTCCAAGGCCATCCTCAAGGAGGCGGGCTACCTCGGCGCCGGAACGTGCGAGTTCCTGGTGGGCCAGGACGGCACCATCTCGTTCCTCGAAGTGAACACCCGCCTCCAGGTGGAGCACTGCGTCTCCGAGGAAGTCACCGGAATCGACCTTGTCCGCGAGCAGTTCCGGCTGGCCCGCGGCGAGAAGCTGGGCTACGACGACCCCGAGGTGCGCGGACACTCCATCGAGTTCCGTATCACCGGCGAAGACCCGGGCCGCAACTTCATGCCCGCCCCCGGCACCATCACCGCCCTGAAGAACCCCACCGGACCCGGCATCAGGATCGACTCCGGCGTGGAGCAGGGCGATGTCATCAGCGGCAACTTCGACTCGATGCTCTCCAAGCTGATCGTCACCGGCGCCACCCGTGAGCAGGCACTCCAGCGCTCCCGCCGCGCCCTGGAGGAGATGGTGGTGGAGGGCATCCCCACCGTCATCCCCTTCGACCTTGCCGTCGTTACCAACCCCGACTTCGCCCCGGCCGAGGGGCCGTTCAAGGTCCACACCCGCTGGATCGAGACGGCATTCGTCAACAACATTCCCGCGTGGACCCCCACCGGCACCGACGCTGAGGCGTCCGACGCCGGCGACCGCCAGCGCGTCGTCGTCGAAGTTGGCGGCAAACGCCTTGAAGTGGTACTGCCCGCGTCGCTCGGCTCGTTCGGCACCGGAGGCGGTTCCGCCAAGCCGGCCAAGGCCAAGAAGCGCTCCCGTTCCGGCGGCCCGGCTGCCGCCGCCGGCGGCAACGCGCTCAGCTCCCCCATGCAGGGCACCATCGTGAAGGTGGCCGTCGCTGAAGGCGACGTGGTTGCCGAAGGTGATCTCGTCGTCGTGCTTGAAGCGATGAAGATGGAGCAGCCGCTCACGGCGCACCGGGCGGGCACCATTACGGGCCTGGCCGCCGTCGCCGGTGCGACGGTATCCGCCGGCGCAGTGATCGCCACGATCGAGGACTGATCCCCGCGGCGGATCGCGCGACTCCGCTGCAGGGCATTGCCCGCCGCACAGCATTACCTACCGCCCCCGGCGCGCCCATGGCGCCCGGGGGCGGCTCCATGCAGACTTAGCGTGTGAAGCCATTTCTACTGCTTGCCTCCCGCGCCGAGGACAAGGCCGCCGAGGAAGAATATGAGGCCTACCTGCGCTACGGCGGACTCGAACCCGCCCAGCTCCGGCGCATCCGGATGGAAGCCGGGCCCCTGCCCGAGCTGGACCTCTCCGCGTACTCCGGAGTGATCGTGGGCGGCAGCCCCTTCACGTCCAGCGACCCGGCAGACCACAAAAGCCCGGCCCAGCACCGGGTAGAGCGTGAACTTGCCCTGCTGTTGGACCGCATTGTGCCCGCCGATTTTCCGTTCCTCGGAGCCTGCTATGGGGTCGGCACGCTGGGCCTGCACCAGGGTGCGGTGATCGACCGGACCTACGGCGAGGGCCTGGGCGGCACTACCATCAAGCTGACGGCGGAAGGGCTGCAGGATCCCCTGCTGCGCGGATTGCCGGAAAGCTTCACTGCCTTCACCGGCCACAAGGAAGGCTGCACCGTCCTCCCCTCGCACGCGGTGCTGCTGGCCAGCTCCGCGGACTGTCCGGTGCATATGTTCCGGATCAAAACCAACCTGTACGCCACCCAGTTCCACCCCGAGCTCGACGCGGAGGGACTGATCACGAGGATCGACATCTACCGCCATGCCGGCTATTTCCCGCCGGAGTCGGCCGAATTCCTGATGGAGAGCGCCCGGCAGTTCTCCGCGACGGAACCGATGAAGATCCTGCGCAACTTCGTCGAGCAGTACGCGCGATAGCAGGGATACAACAAATGCCCGGCAGCTCCGTGAAGGAGTGCCGGGCATTTGTTGTGAAAAGCGAAGAGGGTCAGGCTACGTTGTTCTCGTAGTCCAGGTCCCTGGTTTCCTTGCTCAGGAAGAGCGCCACCAGGGTCAGGACCGCCATGGCGGTCAGGTAGATGCCGACCAGCACGGGGCTGCCGTCAGCCTGTTCCCAAAGCGCGACGGCGATGAACGGCGCCACAGCCGCACCCAGGATGCTGGACACGTTGTAGCTGACGGCGGAGCCGGTGTACCGGACATTGGTGGGGAACAGTTCCGGCAGCAACGCGCCCATCGGCCCGAACGTGAGGCCCATCAGGGAGAAGCCGATGATGAGCAGTGACATGGTGCCAATGAAGCCGCCGCCAAACAGCGGGACAAAGAGCAGCCCGAAGACGAAGATTCCGCCGGTCACAGCAAGCAGCATCTTGCGGCGCCCGTACTTCTCGGCCAGCGGACCGGAGACCAGGGTAAAGATGCCGAAGAACACGACGCCGGCGATCAGCATCCAGAGGAAGTCGTTGCGGGTGTAGCCCAGGCCGGGCACGAACGCCGCCGCGGCAGCCTCGGTCATCGGCTTGCCGGCCTTCTCGGCAGCTGCCTTGGCTGCGTCCAAGGTGGCGGGACGGGTGCCATAGGTCAGCGTGAACGTGGTCATCAGGTAGAAGAGCACGTAGGTGGCGAGCATGATGAACGTGCCCAGGATGAGCGGCCGCCAGCTGGTCTTGAAGACCCGGGCAAGCGGCAGCTTGGCAACCTCGTTGGATTCGAGCACCTTGGTAAAGGCCGGCGTTTCAATGAGCTTCAGCCGAACGTAGAGGCCGATGATGACCATGACGGCGCTGAGCAGGAACGGTACGCGCCAGCCCCAGGCTTCGAAGTCGGCCGGGGAAAGGACATAGCTGGCCACCAGGAAGATCACGTTGGCAATGATGAAGCCGATGGGCGCGCCGAGCTGCGGGAACGTCCCATAGATCGCCCGCTTGTTGGCCGGGGCGTTCTCCGTGGCCAGGAGGGCTGCGCCGCTCCATTCGCCGCCGAGCGCCAGGCCCTGGGCGAAGCGCATGACCACAAGGAGGGCAGGAGCCCAGAAGCCCCAGCCCGGGACCAGCGCCGTAGGAAGGCAGCCGATCAGGAAGGTGGCGATGCCCATTGTCAGCAGCGAGGCCACCAGGGTTCCCTTGCGGCCGAACTTGTCGCCGAAGTGGCCGAAAACGATGGATCCCAGCGGACGGGCGATAAACGCAACGCCAAACACTGCGAAGGAGCTCAGCAGCTGGGTGGTTTCATTCTGGCCGGGGAAGAACAGCCTGGGGAACACCAGTACGGCGGCCGTGGCGTAGACGTAGAAGTCGTAGAACTCCACGGTGGTGCCGATCAGGCTGGCGACAATCACGCGCCCGCGCGAGTTAACCTGCTTGGCTGACCCCGGCTGCGGTGAGGTGGCAGTGGATGACATGTAGTAGCACTTTCGTGAGAACCGGGCGTTCACCCCCAATTGGCTGCCCGGCTAAGGGATACATAGGTCTCAATAATAGTTCCGGTGGTCCATCGACTGGACTAAGCGTCCATCATGCGGACTTTTGAAATTGTCTCACTAACTGCGCCTCACGCCGTCACAAAGGTCACGATAGGCAAACTTCACAGCACGTTAACAAACGGCGACGCTTCACGAAACGCGCCGTCTCTACCTTGGAAGGACAACAAACCCCCAAAGGAGGTACACCGTGACTGTTGACCGCAACGCAGATGCCGGAGCCGGCAATTCCCCCGAGACTGGCTCCGAGCCGTGGCACGGAAGTGTTGCCACTTCATCCAGCGCACAGCCCGGAACTACCCGCACCGCTGACGCCCCCGCCCTTGAAGTCCGCCCCGGCCGCTGGATCGCCAACTGGGATGCAGAGAACAAGGAGCAGTGGGAATCCCAGGGCCGTACCATCGCCCGGCGCAACCTGAACTGGTCCATTTTCGCCGAATTCCTCGGCTTTGTCGTCTGGCAGCTGTGGTCCATTGTGGTGGTCCAGCTTCCCGCGGCAGGCTTCACGTTTTCCACCTCGGAAATCTTCTGGCTGATCTCCATGCCCAGCCTGGTGGGTGCCACGCTCCGCATCCCCTACACTTTCATGATCCCGAAGTTCGGCGGCCGCAACTGGACCATCGTTTCGGCACTGCTGCTCCTGATCCCCTCCATCGGACTGGCAATGTGCGTCTCCAACCCGGAGACACCGTTCGGCATCATGCTGCTGGTGGCAGCACTTGCCGGATTCGGCGGCGGAAACTTTGCCAGCTCCATGGCCAACATCACGTTCTTCTACCCCGCCCGCGAAAAGGGCTGGGCCCTGGGCCTGAACGCCGCCGGTGGCAACATGGGTGCCGCCGTGGCCCAGCTCGCAGTCCCCGTCGCCATCACGCTCCTGGCCGCAGGCACGGTCAACCTGCCCGTCGCCGGCCTCATGTGGGTCCCGCTGATCCTGCTCGCCGCCTTCGGTGCTTACAAGTACATGGACAACCTCACCAGCGCCAAGGGTGACGTGGCAGGCTCGATCGCAGCACTCAAGGAACCGCACCTGTGGATCATGGCGCTGCTGTACATCGGCACCTTCGGGTCATTCATCGGCTTCGCCGGCGTATTTCCCAAGCTCATCAAGGACTACTTCCCCGCCTTCTCCTCCATCGGAGTGGGCACGGCGGCCCTGTCCCTGGCCTTCCTTGGCCCGCTGGTCGGCTCGCTGGCCCGTCCCTACGGCGGACGCATGGCGGACCGGATGGGCGGCGCCCGCATGACCGTTTCCGCTTTCGCCTCCATGGCAATCATTACGCTCACCATGATCTGGACCCTGCCGCTGAAGAACTTCTGGCTCTTCCTGGTCCTGTTCCTGATGCTCTTCACCGCCAGCGGCTTCGGAAACGGTGCCACGTACAGGATGATCCCGGTCATCTTCGCCACCAACAGCCGGGCAGCCCGCAAGGGGGCCAGCTCAGTGCAAACCCAGAGGCTCGCGTCCTCGGCCCTCGGCCTGATCTCGGCCATCGGCGCCTACGGCGGATTCGTTATCCCGCAGGTTCTGAACGCCTCCAACACGGCCAGCGGTTCCTACACCCCCGCTTTCTACGGCTTCGTCGGGGCATACGTCCTGATGCTGGTGGTCTGCTGGGCCTGCTACATCCGCAACGCCAACCGAAATGCGATGGGACACGTCTAACATGACCAAAAGCGCCGATACGCACTGCCCCTACTGCGCCTTGCAGTGCGCCATGACGCTGAAGTCTCCAGCGGCTCTGACCCCGGCTGTCCAGCCGGGGTCAGACCCCGTGCCGGCTCCACCCGCTCCGAACCTGCCCGCCGCAGCTGTTGCTGCCGACGGCACGGCAGCTGCGCCCGTCCTGGAAGTTTCCGGGCGTGACTTCCCCACCAACCGCGGCGGCCTGTGCCGTAAGGGCTGGACGTCGGCCTCGCTGCTGAGCCACCCCGGACGCGTCACCGAGCCCATGCTGAAGGGCTCCGACGGCGTCCACCGTCCCGTCAGCTGGGATGACGCCCTGAAGCTCATCACTGCCGCGGTCAAGGACACCCGTGCCCGTTACGGCGCGGATGCCGTCGGCGTCTTCGGCGGCGGCGGCCTGACCAACGAGAAGGCCTACCAGCTGGGCAAGTTCGCCCGCCTGGCACTGGGCACCTCCCGGATCGACTACAACGGCCGGTTCTGCATGTCCTCCGCAGCCGCCGCCGGCATGCGGGCCTTCGGCGTTGACCGCGGCCTCCCGTTCCCGCTGGAAGACCTCGACGGCGCCAGCACCATCCTGATGCTCGGCTCCAACGTCGCCGAGACCATGCCGCCCTTCGTGCAGCACCTCCAGGGAGCGCGCGACGCCGGCGGGCTGATTGTGGTGGATCCCCGCCGTTCCGCCACGGCTGCGTTCACGTCCGACGGCGGCGGCCTCCACCTGCAGCCCCTGCCGGGCACCGACCTCACCCTCCTCCTGGGCCTGTCGCACGTGGTCATCCACGAAGGCCTGGCGGACACCGAATTCATCCAGGCGCGCACCAGCGGCTTCGAAGCCCTGACCCGCAGCGTCAACGCTTTCTGGCCCGAACGCGTCCAGTCCCTCACCGGTGTGCCCGCCGACCTGATCCGCGAGACCGCCCGCCGGCTTGCCCAGGGCGCCACCAAGGGCGGCAGCTACATCCTGACCGGGCGCGGTGTGGAGCAGCACGTGGACGGAACGGACACTGCCACCGCCGCCATCAACCTGAGTCTCCTGCTCGGCCTGCCGGGTTCCGCCCGCAGCGGCTACGGTACGCTCACCGGCCAGGGCAACGGCCAGGGCGGCCGCGAGCATGGCCAGAAGGCCGATCAGCTCCCCGGCTACCGCAAGATCACCGATCCCGCCGCCCGCGCGCACATGGCAAAGGTGTGGGGCGTGCCGGAATCCCTGATTCCCGGCCCCGGCCTCCCCGCGGTCCAGCTCCTGAAGTCCCTGGGACAGCCCGACGGCGTCCGCTGCCTCTTTGTGCACGCCTCCAACATCGCGGTGGCCTCCCCCGATGCCAACGCCGTCATTGCGGGACTCCGCAGGCTGGACTTCCTGGTTGTCTGCGATTTCTTCGTGTCCGAGACGGCCGCCGAAGCCGACCTCATCCTGCCCGTGCTCCAGTGGGCTGAAGAGGAAGGCACGCTGACCAACCTCGAGGGACGTGTCCTGCGCCGCCGCCGCGCACTGCAGCCGCCTGCAGGCGCCCGCAGCGAACTCTGGATCATGGCGCGGCTCGCCGAGGCGCTCGAAGCACCGTCCACCTACAGCGAGGATCCCGAGACGGTCTTCGAGGAACTGCGCCTGGCGTCCGCCGGCGGCCTCGCCGACTACTCCGGTATCGACTACGCCATGCTGGACCGCGGCGAAGCGGCCTACTGGCCGTACCCCGCGGGCAGTACCGGCACGCCGCGGCTCTTCCTCGAGGGCTTCGCCCACGCCGACGGCAAGGCGGTGATGACGCCGGTGGCGCCGCGCCGCCGTCGTGCTCCTGCTGCGCCCCCCGGCCGGGACATAGCAGGCAGGGATAGCGCAGCCCAGGACGCGAAGGCGATGACTCTCATCACCGGCCGCCTCCTGGAGCACTACCAGTCCGGGTCCCAGACCCGCCGCGTGTCCGAGCTGCTGGCTTCCCAGCCGGAGGCGAAGATGCAGATCCATCCCGCGGCCGCGGCGTCCATGGGCATCGCCGACGGTTCGTTCGTCTCAGTGGCCAACGAGCGCGGCGAGGTGGTCTGCCGGGCCGAACTCAGCACGGCGATCCGGCCCGAGACAGTCTTCCTGCCATTCCATTTCCCGGAACTCGAGAGCGCCAACCGCCTGACGGAGGCTGCCACCGACCCCATTTCCGGAATGCCCGAGTTCAAATTCAACAAGGTGTGGGTCCGGGTGGCCGCAAACGGACTACAGCACAGCGTTCTTCAGACATCGGAGGCCTCATGAGTGAGCAGATTGTAATTGTTGGCTTTGGCCCGGTCGCCGCGCGGCTGATCGATGAGCTGCTGCCCGCAGTGCGCAGCGGACTCGCCCGCCTGACAGTGATTGGCGAGGAAGCCGACGCCGCGTACAACCGCGTGCTGGTGGCCGACCTCGGCGTGGGGCGCACCACTGCCGGGGCGCTGGCGCTGTCCGACGCCGCCGCGCTGATCGCCGACGGAGTGGACGTCCGCCTCGGCGTCCGCGTCCGCCGCGTGGACCGCGCCCGCCAGCAGGTGGTCCTCACCGACGGCACCACACCGCATTATGACCGGCTGGTCTTCGCCACCGGTTCCCGTCCCGTGATCCCCAACCTGACCGGCCTCAACCCGGACCCGGCCCACCCCGTGCTGCCCGCCGGTGTGACCGCTTTGCGTGACCTGCGCGATGCCGAAGTTCTTCGCCAGGCCGTCGCCGGCGGCAAGCGCGTGGTGGTGCTGGGCGGCGGCGTCCTTGGACTCGAGACGGCCCTGGCCGCTGCCGAGGAAGGCGCTACCGTGACGGTGGTCCACAACGGGCCGCATCCGCTGGGCCGGAACATCGACCGGGGCGGCGGCGCGGTGCTCGCCGCCAGCATGCGCAACTGCGGTGTCCGTATGGCCGGCAACGCCCGCTCCACGGGAGTCGAACACAACGCTCCCGACGGCGCTTTCTCCGCCTTGCTGCTCGATGACGGATCGGCGATCGACGGCGACCTGCTGGTGCTGTCCTGCGGCGTCCGTCCGCGTGTGGAGCTTGCTGAGGGCTGCGGGCTTTCGACAGCCACAGGCATCCTGGTGGACCACAAGTTGCGGGCCCACCACGAGCCGCACATCTTCGCGATCGGCGACTGCGCCGAAGTCCGCTGCCCCGACCCGTCCTGCAGCGACTGCCGCGCCGCACGCGGCCCCTCCGGCCTGGTGGGCCCCGGGTGGCGCCAGGCGGAGTGGCTGGCGGAATACCTGACGCTCCTGGCGGAGGGAACCGGCGAAGGGTCCGCTGACGGCGGTGCGGTGGACGCGGCCGAGTCCCTGCCTGAGCTGCCTACCGAGAAGCCGGGCGTCATTGTCCTCAAGGCCCGCGGCATGAACATGGCCGTGGCCGGCGACAACGCCGCTGAACCGTGGGATGAAGAAGTGCTCACCGCCGGAGCGGTCAACGGCCGGCCGCGGCTCCAGATTGCCCAGTGGGCTGATCCGGAGCACGGCCGCTACGTCAAAATGACCACGCGGGGCGGCGTGCTGGAAGGCCTCGTGGCCGTGGGCATGCCGCGTACGGCTGCGGAGCTCGTCTCCTTGTTCGAACGCGGCGACGAACTGCCTGCCGACAGGTCACTGCTGCTGCGCCTGGACGGACCGGACCAACTGGCTGCCTCGGGCAACACCGACCCCGCGCGCACTGTGTGCCGCTGCGCCGGCGTCACCGGCACCAAGATCCAGGACGCCGTTGTTGACGGCTGCTCCACGGTGGCCGAGGTTTCCGGAGCCACCCGCGCCGGCACCGGCTGCGGCGGCTGCCACTCCGACATCAAGGACATCATCGAAAAACACTTCCAGGCGGCAGCAGCCGCCTGACGTGATGTAACGGCCCGCCGCTCAGCCGGCCGCCGGCCTGGCCATCGGCGGGTGGATGTGCCGTTCCGTTGCCGTGAAAAGCGCGGCAGGCGCCCCTGCGGCGGCTTTGGACTTCCGTCCGGTGTCATGCACGTGGGGCAGCATCTTGCGGGTGAAATTTCCTGCCGGCAGGCGCGTGTTCCAGGTGGCCTCATAGACGGTGCGAAGCTGGGTCATGGTGAACTCCTCCGGGACGAGCCGGGCGGCCACGGTGGTGTACTCCATCTTCCCCGAAAGCCGTTCCACTCCATCGCGGAGGATGGAGGCATGGTCAAATGCCATTGGGCTTTCCAATACCGCGTGGACGGGGTGCCACCCGGCAGCCTCGGCATCGGACCCTGCCGACAACGCCGGCAGGTCCTGGCCGTCCGTCGCCAGGAGGACCAGGTGTGCCACCGACACTACCCTCATGCGCGGGTCGCGGTCCGGATCGCTGTAGGTAGCCAGCTGCTCGACGTGCACAGGTAACCGGCCCAGGTCCAGGCCTGTTTCCTCTTCCAGCTCACGGAAGGCTGCCCGCTCCGCCGACTCCCGGGGACCAACGAAGCCGCCGGGCAGGGCGAGGCCGCCCATGAAGGGGTGGACACCACGGCGGACCAGGGCCGAGTGCAGCACTCCCCCCGCCACCGCGAGAACCACCAGGTCCACCGTGAGGGCAACGGACGGGTAATCCTCCGGCGTGTAGGCGTTGAGGAACTGCTGCTCGCCGTTCGGGGTACTCAAACCGGTGCTCCTTCCAGGACGGTGCGGGTGGCCCACGGCGGCGAGGCGAAGCCGTGCCGCCGGGCCAGGATCGCATCAATGACTTCAACCGCGGTGCGCATCCGCCGATCCGGATCGCCCGTGAGCAGGATCCACGAGTGTCCGTCCTCTGTGAGGGTCTCCTTGAACCATTCGGTCATTTCGGCCCGGCGGTGTTCGCCCTCCCGCCACCCGTCGTCCTCAAAATCAACGCCCTCATGATCGGTGACCAGGTAAAGGTCGCGACGGGGCAGGCGGGCGGCGGCATCGAACGAGCCATAGCTGCGTTCGCCCAGATAGAACCGTTCCCAGAGCGTGGTGGCCAGGGCGTCGGTATCGGCAATGACCAACGGACAGGAGTCGGCCGCGGCGTTCTCCATCCCGTTCTGCCGGGCACCGATGAGCCCGAAATCGGCTGCGGTCCAGACCATCTCCTCCAGTTTGGCATCCGGTTGGTCGGCGCGCAGGGCATCGAACTTCTCGTAGGTATACTGCCTGCCGAATTCGGGTACCTCGGCGATGTGCGGGAAACGCGGCCGGTAGTAGTCCGTGAGCGCCCGCGCCAGCGTTGTTGTGCCGGTTGATTCGGCCCCGACGACGATGATGCGGGTGCACATCTGAAGCCGGGCAGGGGCGATGATGCTGGACCAGGCGGCGTTCAGGTCGTCACGGCACAACGTTCCGCTGACCGGGTAGGCGTTCCGCGCCGGGTCCACCAGGACGTGATCCGCATCGAAGGCGGCGGCCAGGCGGGACCCGTAGTCCTCGGAGCTGAAGACCGCGTCAATGGCGGCTACGCCGTGGGTCTTCAGGGCAAGGCGCATCAGCTCGCCCTGGGCTTTCCAGATCTCGTCGGACCCGTAGTCCTCCGGGCAATCGTTGCGCATGCCGATGACCTGTACCCCGGCGTGGCCGGAGAATTCTTCCTCGAGCCACTGCGTGCGCTCCTTGACGTCCACGGATTCGAACCGGCTGCCGAGGACCAGGACCGAAACCCGCTCCGCCCGCGCAGCTGCCGTCGCGATGAGGTGGGCGTGTCCGGCATGGGGCGGGTAGAACTTTCCGATGACCATGGCGTTCTTGTACATGTCAGGCTCCTGCGGTGACGGTTGCCGGGGAGGATTCGGGCGCTTCGGCTGTGCGCGTTCGCTTCCAGTCGATGAGCCCGTAGATGCAAAGGAACAGGAATCCAACGTACAGGATGGCGGTCAGCGTCAGGCCGCGGCTGAAGTACAGCGGAATGGAGACAACATCGATGAGGATCCATACGTACCAGTGTTGGAAAATCTTCCTGGCCTGCCCGTAGGTTGCCGCCAGGGATGCAGTCAGGACGAAGGCGTCCGGCCAGGGCACCTGGGAGTCGGTGCCGTGTGTGAGGACCATGGCGACGACGGCCGTGCCTACGGCAGTAGTGCCGAGGCCGAGGAGGGTCTCTTTCCGCGTGGCGTCCCGGATGGGAAGGTCGTTCTTTTCCGCAGTCCCGGCGTTACCGCGGAGCCAGTTGTACCAGCCGTAAAAAGCAACGGCCGCGAAAATCAGCTGGAGAACTGTTTCACCGTAGAGGCCTGCCCCCAGGAACAGGATGATGAAGCAAACGTTGTTCAGGATACCAATGGGCCAGTTCCAGAGTTTCTGCCGGGCGACCCCGTAGACGCAGGCTGCGCCGGTCACGAAGCCGATGACTTCGACCCAGCTGACGGGCGCATCAAAGAGTGTAAAGGCTGCCGAATTCATCCAGGCGATCAGGTCGTTCATGTCGCTCCCCTTTATTATCAAGTTGATAATAAAGAAGATAGCACCATTTTTATCACTCTGACAATAAGTGTGGGTTGTTTCCGCGGGACTTTGGCCCCTTGCCCGGCCAGACGGGCCGGGGTGTCATGGAAATTACGGTCCGTGGAATCCGGAGGAGGGGCCGCAATGTTTGCTGTCACCATATTCCTGGCCGCGGCCGCCCTCATCCTGGCTGCCGGGGTGATGGGCATCGTTTCCTTGCGGCAGCCGGACCGCTTCCTCCGGGCCCGCGCCCTCGTCTGGACCGCAGCGGCGATCATGGCGGCCTTCACCGTCCTCGCCGGGATGTTCATCAGCGGCTATGCCCTGGCTGATCCCGGCGGCACGGAAGGCCTCATGCTGATTGTGTCCTGGGCCCTGCCGATGGCCGCACTCGCCGCGCTTGCGTGGCTTCGTCCCGCCTGGGCCGCCCCTGCGCTGACTGTACTAACGGCTTTGCTCATCTCGGCGGGCATCTGGTTCGCCGTCGATTCACCGTCGTGGCGTGCGTTTGAGAACGCCAATGGGCCGGTCCGGGCCGTGGCCGTCCTGGCCCTCGCCTTCCCGGCAGCCGTCCTGGGCCTGAAACGGACCCCCGCAGCGGGCTGGCTACTGCTGGCCCTCGGCGTGGGACCTATCGCGTTCTCGGCGCTGGGGAGCCTCGCCGGAGTGGTGGCCCTCTCCGCCATCAGCGTGGTTCCACTGATCACGGGACTGCTGTACCTCGTGGCCGCCAGGGTGGCCCATGGCGCGGTGCCGACCGAAAACATGCCGACGGCGGCGGCCTGACGTGACGGGCGGCCTGACGTTACATATGCACGTGCAGGCGCCTGGCCGCCTCGGAGATGGAGCCGCTGAGTGACGGGTACACCGTAAAGGTGCTGGCGACGTCGTCGACATGAAGCTTTTGGGTGACGGCGATGGAGATCGCGAAAATCAGCTCGGACGCGTTGGGACCCACCACAACGCCGCCGATCACGGTACCGGAACCCTTGCGGGCGAAGATCTTGACGAACCCGTCCCGGTGGTTGCGCATCTTGGCACGGGCGTTGCTGCGCAGCGACAGCTTGACCACGTCGCCCTGGTATTTGCCCGAATCAATCTCCGCTTCGGACACGCCCACGGAGGCGATCTCCGGCGAGGTGAAGATGTTGGAGGCCACCTGGTGCAGCTTGATCGGCGTGACAGCGTCGCCCAGGAAGTGGGCCACGGCGATGCGGCCCTGCATGGCCGCCACCGATGCGAGGGCAAGCACTCCGGTGCAGTCGCCGGCGGCGTAGATGTTGGGAGCGCTGGTGCGGGAGACGCCGTCCACCTTGATGTGGCCGCTTTCGGTGACCGCGACGCCGGCTTCTTCCAGGCCGATGCCGGCAGTGTTGGGGATGGAGCCCACGCAGACCAGGCAGTGGCTGCCGGTCACCTTGGAGCCGTCACCCAAGGTGACAACGACGCCGTCGTCCGTCCGCTCCACCGTTTCGGCACGCGAGCGCGAGAGTACTTTGACGCCTCGGCGTTCGAAGACGCCTTCCAGCACCTCGGCGGCGTCGGTGTCCGAGCCCGGCAGCACGCGGTCACGGCTGGAAATCAGGGTGACCTTGGAGCCCAGGCCGTTGTAGGCGGAGGCAAATTCCGCGCCGGTAACGCCCGAGCCCACCACAATGAGCTCTTCGGGAAGCTCGTCCATGTTGTAGATCTGGGCCCAGTTCAGGATCCGGTCGCCATCCGGCCGCGCGGTGGGAAGTTCGCGGGGATGGGCGCCCACTGCGAGCAGGATGGTGTCCGCTTCCACCGTCTCTGTGCCGTCAACGGTGAGGACTTCGATGGTGTGGTTGTCCAGCAGCCTGCCGGAGCCGATCAGGATGCGCACGCCCTGCTGCTCCAGTCCGCCCTGGATGTCTTCGGATTGCTTCCGCGCCAGGCCGAGCAGGCGGTCGTTGATGTGCTTCAGGTCCGCGCGCATCACCGGGGCGAAGTCGCCGCCGTCGACGTCGAACTTCACTCCCAGCTCCCCCGCCTCACCGACGCGGGTCATCAGGTCCGCCGTCGCGATCAGGGTCTTGGAAGGTACGACGTCGGTCAGCACCGCGGAGCCGCCGAGGCCCGCCCGTTCGATGACGGTGACTTGCGCCCCCAGGGAGGCGGCCACCATGGCGGCTTCATAGCCACCGGGCCCTCCGCCAAGAATTGCGATGCGAGGGGAGCTGAAATCCGGATGCGTAGTCACAAAGAACCATTCTCTACCCATCCGCCGCCGCACACCAATAAAAGGGAGCTGCGCCACTGCTGGGCAGGGCACCGCAGGCGCGATAGCTTGTACCAGTGAGTAATACAGAATTCCTGAACACGGACCCTTTTGACGCCGCCCGCGCAGCAGCCGATTACATCGCCCAGGAGACAGGCGTGGACAGCCACGACGTCGCGCTGGTGCTCGGCTCGGGCTGGGGCGACGCCGCGGACCTGATCGGCGAAACCACCGCCACCCTGTCCGCTGACGAGGTCCCCGGCTTCTCCGCACCGGCGGTGGAAGGCCACGTCGGCACCATCCGCTCCGTCCTGACCAAGGAGGGCAAGCGCGCGCTGGTGCTTGGCGCCCGGACGCACTACTACGAGGGCAAAGGTGTCCGCGCCGTAGTGCACGGGGTCCGCACGGCCGCGGCTGCGGGTTGTAAGACCCTGGTGGTCACGAACGGCTGCGGCGGGCTCAACGAAAGCTGGACCCCGGGCACTCCCGTGCTCATCAAAGATCACATCAACCTCACCGCCACGTCTCCGCTGGAGGGCGCAACGTTCGTTGACCTGACAGATCTGTACTCCGCCAGGATCCGGGGACTGGCCCGTGAAGTCGACCCCTCCCTCGACGAGGGTGTCTACGCGCAGTTCACCGGACCGCACTACGAGACGCCGGCGGAAGTGCAGTACGCCAAACGGATCGGAGCCGACCTGGTAGGCATGTCCACCGCGCTCGAGGCCATCGCCGCACGCCACGCAGGTATGGAGGTCTTCGGCATCTCACTGGTGACCAACCTCGCGGCCGGCATCAGCCCTGTGCCGTTGAGCCATGAGGAAGTGCTGGAGGCCGGGCAGTCCGCCGGTCCGCGGATCTCCAAGCTGCTCGCGGAAATCATCGCCAAGCTCTGACGGCAGGTTCAGTCGCTGCGTTGCCCGCCGGATAGGCCCGGGACCTGGCACGCCCAGGACCGGGCAAGCCTAGGTTCTGGCGGGCATCAGCCGGCGGAGCGTGTCTTTGCGGGATGCGGGAAACTTGCGCTCAACGGAGGCGGCAATGCCGGCGATCGTCTGGCGGGACAGCGTCTGCCGCCAGGCAAGCTCGGCCTGGCGCATGGTCTGCGACACCAGGCAGCTGCGGAGGTAGTCCTCGGCCGGATCCGCGCCCGGTGCGTTCGCAAGGATGGACTCGCAGCGAAAGGCCGGGTCCTGCCCCTCAATGGCCAGGACAACGTCCAGCACGGTGATCTTTTCCGCAGGCTGCGCCAACTGGAAGCCGCCACGGGGTCCGGACACGGAAGACAGGATGCCGGCCCGGACCAGTGCCTGCAGTTGCTTGTTCAGGTAGGCCGCCGGCAGTTGGTACAGCTCCGCCAGCCGGGCGCTGTTCACGGCTTCTCCGGCGGGCGCCCAGGACATGTTGACGCAGCAGTGCAGCGCCCACTCGACCCCCTGGCCCATCTTCATTTTTCAGACATTACATATCCAGAAAATTTTCTGTCAAGGATTCTCTCCGGTGCTTGTCGGGCAGCGGATACCGGCAGTAAGGCGATAGCTTGTTCCTATGACGTCTTCCGATGCCGAATTTCCGCAGCTCCTGAGCGACGCCCGCGACTGGGCCGCCCAGGACCCGGATCCCGCCACTGCCGCCGCTCTGACAGAACTCATCCAGCGCTCCCAGGACGGGGTTCCCTCTGCCCGCCAGGAGCTCGAGGACAGCTTCAGCGGCACGCTGCAGTTCGGCACCGCCGGCCTCCGTGCGGAACTCGGCCCCGGGCCCAACCGGATGAACCGCGTTGTGGTGCGGCGCGCAGCCGCCGGTTTCGCCGCCTTCCTGACCGCCGCTGTCGCGGAGGCGTCGCCGGGCACCAAGCCCCGCGCCGTCGTCGGCTTTGACGCCCGCTACAACTCCGATATCTTCGCCGAGGAGACAGCCGCAATCCTTACGGCAGCGGGGATCGAAACCTTCCTGATGCCGCAGGCGCTCCCGACGCCGCTGATCGCCTACGCCGTCCGGGCGCTGGAGTGCGACGGCGGCGTGATGGTGACGGCCAGCCACAACCCGCCGCAGGACAACGGCTACAAGGTGTACCTCGGCCGGCACGCAGTAGAGGAAAGCGGGCGGGGTGCGCAGATCGTGGCACCCTACGACGCCCGGATCGCCGCCGAAATCGACCGGGTCGGTGGGCTGGAAACCATCGGCCTTGCGGCTGCGGGCTGGACCGTCCTGGAGCCGTCCATCACCGCCGGTTACCAAGCCGCGGTGGCCGCCCTTGCGCTTCCCGCTCAGTTCCCGGCCCGCGACCTGAAGATTGTCCTGACCCCCATGCACGGTGTGGGCGGCGACACCGCGGTTGCCGTGCTGAACGCTGCAGGCTTTGCCGACGTCACCCTGGTCTCCGAACAGGCCCTCCCGGACCCGGACTTCCCCACGGTGAATTTCCCCAACCCGGAGGAGCCCGGCGCACTGGACCTGGCACTGGAAACAGCCGCCGGCGTCGGCGCCGACATTGTGCTCGCCAACGACCCCGACGCCGACCGCGCCGCCGTTGCGGCCAAGGATCCGGACACGGGTGCCTGGCGGATGCTGCGCGGCGACGAAGTGGGCGCCTTGCTGGGTGCACACATCGTCGCCCGGCTTGCCGCCGGCGGCGACAGCCCCGCCCGGGGTGTTTTCGCGAACTCGATTGTTTCCTCGCGCCTGCTGGCACGGATCGCCGCCGCGGCCGGGTACTCCCATGAGGAGACGCTGACCGGATTCAAATGGATTTCCCGCGTTCCCGGCCTGCTCTACGGCTACGAGGAAGCGCTGGGATACTGTGTGGCCCCGGAACTGGTCCGGGACAAGGACGGTATTTCCGCCGCCGTGCTCATCGCGGAACTGGCGGCCGCGGCCAAGGCGGACGGCAAGACGATTTTCGATACGCTCGACGAGCTGTACCTGGTACACGGGCTGCACGCCAGCGACCAGCTCAGCATCCGTGTTGCGGACCTGGGCCTGCTGGACGCAATGATGAACCGGCTCCGCGTCAGCCCACCGGAATCCTTCGGCGGCTCGGCCGTCGAAACATCCCGGGACCTGGCCGAAGGCAGTGAAAACCTGCCGCCGACGGACGGCCTGCTCTACCTCACGAAGGACCTCAGCAGGGTGATCATCCGCCCGAGCGGCACCGAACCGAAGCTCAAGTGCTACCTCGAAGTCATCCGGAGCGTGGGCTCGGCGGCGGAGCTGCCCGAGGCGCGGCAGGCGGCCCGGGCAGCGCTCGACGGCGTGCTGGGAGACGTGCGGGAGGCACTGGGGCTTTAGCCCGGGGGCTTTCCTGGGCTTCCCCCTCTGGGGGGCTTTAGCCTAGAGCTCAACCTCGACGAACCCGTCAACCACCCGGGTGCGGAACGTGGGGAGGCGGAGTTCTGCGGTGCCAAAGCACTCACCGGTTTCCAGGTCGTAGACCTCCTTGTGCAGCGGCGAGGCAATGGTCGGGCGGGCTCCGCGCGAGCCGACGATGCCGCGGGCCATCACGTGGGCACCGGTGGCCGGATCCTCCTGAGCGACGGCGAACACCTCGGCGGGGCCGGTGCGGAACAACGCGACCTGGCGGCCCGCGATCAGTGCAGCCTCGCCCCATGCCAGTTCCAGTTCCTCCACGGCACAGACGCGGTTCCAGCCCGTCGCAAATCCGGTGGTCTGGTCATCAAGTTCAAGTATTGCGGTCATTTCCGGCCCCTCTCGCATTGCCTGCGGCCCGGCGCTCTTTAGAACGGCTGCCGGGCCCGGACCGCCGACGCGGCCACATATCCAAGCTAGGGCGGCGGTGTTTCAGCAGCGTGCAGTGAATGTGTCCGGGACGTAAAAGGCAACTCACCTGTCCGGAAATCCATTCGTGATGCAGAAGTTAAGTTCACGAAACATAAGGGAAACTGAAGCGAAACTGCGGATACCTAGTCTGGATGTACACCTCGTCAGAGAAGGTCGCAGAGAACCGTCTGCGGCCCATGCGAAAGGCCCACAGTGACCGAACAGACTTCAAGCACAGAGACTCCGCGCCGCATCGTCGTCGCCGGCGGCGGCCCAGCGGCCCACCGTTTTGCGGACGCAATGCACGCCCGTGGCCTCGAAGGCTGGCATGTCACGGTCCTCACTGAGGAAGCCCACCTCCCCTACGACCGCGTGGCGCTCTCCAAGGCCCTCACCGAAATGGACTACGACCTCACCCTCGGCGAGGCGAGCATGTGGGACCACGAGGCCATGTCGCTGAAGACCGGCGAGCGTGTCGTCAAAATCAACCACGAAGCCAAGTCCGTGGAGACCGCGGCCGGCAACGTCTTCGAATACGACGAACTCGTGGTGGCCACCGGTTCGAATGCGGCCCGCCTGCCGATTCCCGGCGCCGAGCACACGCACGTCTACCGCACGCTCGAGGACGTCTGGGCAATCAACAAGGCCATTGCCGAACTCACCGAGAAGCTCGGCCGCAAGGTCAACGCAGTCACCATCGGCGGTGGCCTCCTGGGCCTCGAATCTGCAGCAGGCACTGAGCAGTTGGGCGCCAACCCGATCGTCATCGACGGTTCGCAGTGGCTGATGGCCACACAGCTGGATGAGGGAGCGGGCCAGGCAATGGGCCGGCTCATCAAGGGGAAGGGCTTCGAAGTCCACGGCGGAGTCTTCCCCTCGGAAGTGCTGTCCGACGACGACGGACAGGTCACCGGTGTCCTCATGGCTGACGGCCGCGTCATCGACGCGGACCTGGTGATCGTCGCGATCGGCGTCCGTCCGCGCGACGAACTCTTCCGTGCAGCCGAAGGCGAAGAGCAGATCTTCTCGCTGGGCCAGCGCGGCGGTGTAGTCATCAACGACTACTGCGCCACCGAGATCGACGGAATCTGGGCCATCGGTGAAGTGGCCAACTTCGGCGGGATGTGCCTGGGCCTGGTTGCCCCGGCCAACACCATGGCGGAGATCGTCGCTGACCGCCTCCACGGCGGACAGGCCACCTTCCCCGGCTTCGACACCGCCACGAAGCTCAAGCTCTCCGGTGTGGACGTCGCCAGCTTCGGTGACGCGTTCGCCAAGACCGAACACGCCCTTGAAATCGTCTACGCCGACCCGGCCCGCGGCGTCTACCAGAAGATCGTTACCACCGACGATGCCAAGACCCTCCTGGGCGGTATCTTCGTAGGCGACGCAACCCCCTACACCAGCTTGCGCCCGCTCCTTGGCCGCGAACTCAGCGCCGAGCCCGGCGCGTACCTCTCGGCAGCCGGCGGCGGCGACGCCCCGGACACCGAACTTCCGGACGACGCCATCCTGTGCTCCTGCAACAACGTCTCCGCCGGAACCATCCGCGACACCGTCAACGGCTGCGGCGCCTGCGACGGCAACGCTCCGGTCCAGGAACTCGGCGAGCTGAAGGGCTGCACCCGCGCCGGAACCAGCTGTGGTTCCTGTGTCCCCATGCTCAAGAAGCTCCTGGAAACCGAGCTCACCAAGTCCGGCGTCGAAGTTTCCAAGGCACTGTGCGAGCACATCGAGCTCTCCCGCCAGGAACTCTTCGAGACCATCCGCGTCCTGGAACTGACGTCCTTCGAGGAGGTCATGGCCAAGTACGGCACCGGCGCCGGCTGCGACATCTGCAAGCCGACCATCGCCAACATCCTGGCCAGCCAGAACAGCGCCTACGTCCTGGACGCCGGCCGCGGCACCCTGCAGGACACCAACGACCGCGCCCTCGCCAACATGCAGAAGGACGGCACCTACTCGGTGGTCCCCCGCATCGCCGGCGGTGAAATCACCCCGAAGAAGCTCGGCGTCATCGCCGCCGTGGCCGAGAAGTACAACCTGTACACCAAGATCACCGGCGGCCAGCGCATCGACATGTTCGGCGCGCGCCTCGAGGAGCTTCCGGAAATCTGGAAGGAACTGGTGGACGCCGGCTTCGAATCCGGCCAGGCCTACGGCAAGAGCCTGCGCACGGTGAAGTCCTGTGTCGGTTCCACCTGGTGCCGCTTCGGCGTCCAGGACTCGGTGGCCATGGCCATCCAGCTCGAGCTCCGGTACCGCGGCCTTCGCAGCCCGCACAAGCTCAAGATGGGCGTCTCCGGCTGTGCCCGCGAATGCGCCGAAGCCCGCGGCAAGGATGTTGGCGTGATCGCCACCGCCGACGGCTGGAACCTCTACGTGGGCGGCAACGGCGGTGCCACCCCGGCGCACGCCCAGCTCCTGGCCAAGGACCTCGACGACGAGACGCTGATCAAGTACATCGACCGCTACTTCATGTACTACATCCGCACCGCTGACCGCCTGCAGCGCACGGCGCGCTGGCAGGAAGAGCTCGACGGCGGCATCAAGCACGTTGAGGACGTGGTGGTGAAGGACACCCTGGGCATCGCCGAGGACCTTGAGGCTGCCATGGCCAAGCACGTCGATACCTACGTCGACGAGTGGGCCGACACTCTGAAGGACCCCGAGCGCCTGCGCCGGTTCCGCTCCTTCGTCAACGCTCCCGACCAGAAGGACGACTCCATCACCTTTGTTTCGGACGAGCGTGGCCAGATGCGCCCCGCAACCCCGGAGGAAAAGGGCAAGGTCCTGATCGGCGCTTCCATCCCCATGAGGCCCCGCGACGAGAACGAGGTATAGGCATGCAGCTCAGCATTGATCTCACCGGACGTGAAGTCCTGGTCACCGGCTCGGACCACGCCGCACGCCAGGCGGTCCGCCGCTACCAGGCCGCCGGCGCCGTCGTCTACCGCCTCAGCACCCCGCAGGGTGCCGGGCATGACGGCCCGCTGCCCGAGCGTCCTTTCCTCGTCGCAGCGGTCGACGACGGCCAGCCCGGCTGGGACGCGCTGCTGGAACGGTGCCGCGAAACCGGCATCCCCGTTTCGGCGGAACCGGCGGCCGGAGCAGTGGGCCATGTGACCCTGGTGGGCGGCGGCCCCGGCGTCAGTGAGCTGCTCACCGTAGCGGCCGTGAAGGCCCTGCGCGATGCTGATGTTGTCTTCTACGACCGGCTGGCTCCGTACCAGGAGCTGCCGTCCCTGACCTCGGCCGAGCTGGTGGATGTGGGCAAGCAGCCCGGCCACCACAAGGTCAGCCAGGGCGACATCGAGAAGCTCATGGTCGCTTCCGCATTGGAAGGGAACAACGTGGTGCGCCTCAAGGGCGGCGACCCCTACGTGTTCGGCCGCGGCGGCGAAGAAGTGGCAGCCTGCGTGGCAGCCGGTGTACCTGTCAAGGTCATTTCCGGCGTCACCAGCGCCATCTCCGTCCCGGCGGCGGCAGGCATCCCGGTCACTCACCGCGAGGTCAGCCACATGTTCACCGTGGTGTCCGGCCACGCCCCGCTGACCGAGAAGGAGCTCACCCACCTCGCCGGGCTCGGCGGCACCATTGTGGTCCTCATGGGCATCGGGACCCTGCACCACCTGGCGGCCGGCCTCCGCCGCGCCGGCATGAAGGCAGACATGCCGATGGCCGTCGTCGAACGCGGCTACCGCCCCGGCCAGCGCACCACCATCGCCGAACTGGGTACGATTGTCACAGCGGCCGCCGATTGCACTAATCCGGCAGTGCTGGTCATCGGCGAGGTGGTGCGGGTGGCTGAAGCCAACCGCGGGCACGCTGAGGCGGCGGCCGATCTCAACCGCCTCGCAGCGTCACTGATGGGATCGTGAAAGTAACACCATGAGCGCCATAAACACTATTGCCGCCGCATCCGGCCCGCAGGACGCCCCTGCTGCCGACGCCCCCGAGTCGCCCCTGGAGGGGTTCCGGATCGGTGTGACGTCGCACCGGCGTTCCCGGGACCTGATCGAGGCCCTGGAACGGCGCGGAGCCGAGGTGCTGCACGCGCCGGCGCTCAAGATCGCGCCCGTGCAGGAGGACATGCGGCTCATCGACGACACCAAGGCCATCATCGCCGCCAAGCCCGATCTCTGCATCGCCACCACCGCCTACGGCATGCGCCGCTGGTGCGAGGCTGCCGACGCGTCCGGCATCGGAGATGAACTGCTGGAGACCCTCGCGGCGTGCCGGATGTTCGTCCGCGGGCCGAAAGCCCGCGGTGCCGTCCGCGCCGCCGGACTCGCCGACGTCGGAATCAGCAGCGATGAAACCACCGCCACGCTGGTGGACATGCTGCTGAAGGAAGGCGTCCGCGGCAAGACCGTAGCCGTCCAGCTGCACGGCTACACGGACGTCCGCCAGCTGGAGCGCCTCAAGATGTCCGGCGCCACCGTCCTCACCGTTACGCCCTACCGCTGGGTCAAGCCCGACGGCGAGGACAAGCTGCCGCGGCTGATCGAGGCCGCCTGCAGCGGGAACCTGGACGTCCTGACGTTCACCAGTGCGCCGGCCGTCGATGCGATGTGGAGCACCGCCCACGAGATGGGCCTGTACAAGCAGCTTGTCGAAGCCCTCAAGACGACTGTCACCACCGCCGTCGTCGGCCCGATCACGGCGCAGCCGCTGCTCGACGCCGGGCTGTCACCTCTCGTTCCGGAACGCTTCCGGATGGGTGCCCTCATCCGGCTGGTCTGCGAGCACCTTGCCCTGAACCACGTCCGCCGCCTGGACACGCGGTCCGGCAACGTGGAGCTTCGCGGACGATCACTGCGTATTGACGGCGAACCCGTCGAGATGGCCCCGGCACCGCTCCTGCTGCTGCGGGCCCTGCTGGGTGCCGAAGGTGCCGTGCTGTCCCGGGAATCGCTCTCCGACCTGCTGGAACTGCGCGGCTCGGTGCACGCGCTGGACATGACCGTCAGCCGGCTGCGGTCTTCCCTGCCGGACGGCCGGATGGTGGAAACCGTGGTCAAGCGCGGGTACCGGATCCGCGTCTAACTGTTCCGTGCCGGCGCAGCAGCCCCGGAGTCCGTGGACAGACCCGGTCCGCAGTGGGAACATGTCGCTATGGTTTGCGTCTGACCGCCCCGCGGCTATGTCCGCACCCAACAGGTGCGCGGCCGCAGGGGCGTTCTGCGAGTCAGCTCTTCCGAAAGGAATTGCGTGGAACCGGTGGTGCAGGACGACGATGCTCCCGCGGAGTCTGTGGACGCCGTGGTGGTGGGCTCCGGCTTTGGCGGATCGGTAGCGTGCTACCGCTTGGCGGCGGCCGGCCAGTCCGTGGTCCTGATGGAGCGTGGCAGGGCATACCCGCCGGGAAGCTTCGCAAGGACCCCGTCCGAGATGGGGATGAATTTCTGGGACCCGGACAAAGGACTTTACGGGCTGTTTGACGCCTGGACGTTCCGTGGCCTGGAAGGGATCGTCTCCAGCGGCCTGGGCGGCGGTTCCCTCATCTACGCCAACGTGCTGCTGCGCAAGGACGAAAACTGGTTCGTCCAGGACTCCCCCGTCCCCGGCGGAGGCTACGA
The DNA here is from genome assembly GCF_031454875.1 of Arthrobacter oryzae. GTDB lineage: Bacteria > Actinomycetota > Actinomycetes > Actinomycetales > Micrococcaceae > Arthrobacter > Arthrobacter oryzae_D. The sequence goes on along the minus strand of NZ_JAVDRQ010000008.1, from coordinate 17,320 downwards.
AAGCTGGCCGTTCAGCCGGCAGGACCTCGATCCCTTCTATGACGCGGCCGAGGCCATGCTCCGCCCGGTGGCCTATCCCTACCAGGACACCCCGAAGACCCTGGCCATGGAAACCGCCGCCCGCGCGCTCGGACTCAGCATCACGCGGCCGCCCATCGCCGTCACCTTCTCCCGAACCCCCGGCTCCGCCCCTGGCAGGAACCAGGCGCTGGAGCCCGCGCCCTACGGAAGCGTCCATGGGGACGGCGCCGTGCGCACCACCTGCACGCTCTCCGGAGAGTGCGATATCGGCTGCAACACCGGCGCCAAGAACACGCTTGACCACAACTACCTTTCCGCGGCCAAGGCCACCGGCGCGGACATCCGGACCTTTCACGACGTCCGCGGCATCAGGCCCCTGCAGGGAGGCGGCTACGAGGTCCGCTACGTCATCCACAATCCCGAAGACGCCGCACCCGGGCTCCTGCAGGAACGGGTGATCCGTTGCCGCCGCCTCGTCCTCGCCGCAGGAACCTTCGGCACCACTTTCCTGCTGCTGCGCAACCGTGCGTCGCTGCCCGGGCTCAGCGCGGCGCTGGGCACGCGGTTCAGTGGCAACGGCGACCTGCTGGGTTTTGTCCTCGACGCAAAGGATCACGACGGCGCCACCCGCACCCTCTCGGGCAGCAGCGGCCCGGTGATCACCACCGCCATTCGCACCGCCGATTCAACCGACGGTGGCGAGGGACGCGGCTACTACATCGAAGACGCCGGCTACCCCTCGTTCATGAACTGGCTCCTGGAGACGGGACAGTTCCGCCAGGTGGCGAAGCGCGCCGGCAAAGTGATGGTCCAGCTCCTCAAGGACAGGCTATTCCAGGCCCAGCGCTCCAACATCTCCGCCGATCTTGCCGCCGCCCTGGGCGACGGCCGGCTCTCGGCGTCGTCCGTACCCCTGCTCGGCATGGGCCGTGACATTCCGGACGGCGTCATGACCCTCCAGGGCGGCCGGCTGGCCATCAACTGGACCCTCGCCACGTCCGCGGCATACTTCGGCCGGATGCAGGCCACGATGCAGGCGATCGCGAAAGAACTGGGCGGCAGCTTCAAACAGAATCCGCTCTGGTGGAGCAAGCGGGTCATCACGGTACATCCGCTGGGGGGTGCCCCGGCCGGCGGGAACATCAGCGAGGGCGTGTGCGATCAGTACGGTGAGGTCTTTGGGTACCCGGGACTGCATGTGATGGATGGCGCGGCGATGCCCGGGCCTGTGGGGGCCAACCCCGCCCTGACCATTGCCGCCTTTGCCGAGCGGGCCTGCCACCGGATCCTGCAGGGAACCGGCGGGGAAAGCACTGAGGGGAAACGGGAGCGGGGCGGGCTGGACGCTGCCGGCTACGCTGCTTCCGACTACGGTCCTGGGCCGCTCCGCGCCCTGGTGCCGGACGCCACCAAAGGTGCCAAGGCGCCGGAGGAAGAACGGACGTATGCCCCGAGCGTCGCCAGCCGCGGGCTCGGGCTGCCGGGGGCCGCGGTGTCCACCGCTAGTGAGGCCCTGCAGGAAGCGGAAATTGAGGAGGAAGCCGAGGCGGCGGCAACCGGGCCAACGTCCGTCAGCTTCACCGAACAGATGCACGGGTGGTTCACCGCCGGAGCGGCAGACCCCGTGACCGGCGGCAGGCTGGGCCGTGACCGCAGCCGCCGGATGATGTTCGAGCTCACCATAGTTGCCGCGGATATTGAGGCTTTTGTCCGGGATCCGCTTCATCCGGCGGCCGCTGAGGGTTATGTCCTGGCCGACCAGTTCGGCGGCCGTCTTCCGGTGGAACGCGGCTGGTTCAACCTCTTCGTCAGGAGCGATGCCGGCCCCGACGGCACGGAAACACACGGCCGAAGGATGCTCTACCGCCTGTGGTTACGCGATCCCGGCGGAACCCCGCTGACGTTCGTGGGCCATAAGGACGTCAGCAACGACCCTGGCTTCGACGTCTGGGCGGACACCACCACGCTGTACGTCACCGTCCTGCGGGGCCACGTTCCCCCCGGCGGTAACCACGTGGACAAAAACCCGTCCGGGGCGGACGTTGCCGGGGCGGGGATGCTGTACATCCGGCCGTGGGATTTCGCCCGCCAGCTGACCACCTTCCGTGCGGCGGGCCCGGCTCCTGCGAGCGCCCTTGCTGCGTTCGGCAGGCTGTTCCTGGGTGAGCTTTGGCAGGTTTATGTCCGTCAGATGAGCCGCCGATCGGCGGGCCGTGTCCCGTCGCCGCTGCGGGCCGGGCTGCGTTCCTCCGGCAAAGTCCCCGGCCGGCGATGAACGGCCACCGGGCATGAAGCGTAGTGAGCTGGCGCAGCACAGCAACGGGCTCGGCTTCACTCCCCGGGACGCCGTGCGCTGGCTGGCACCGGCCCAGCTTGGCAGGACCGCGGTCAGGGTTGTCCTGGCATCCGTCTTTGCCGACTTCGGCGACAAACGCGAACTCGAGGGCGGCTTTCCCCGCTACGAGCTCGACCTGGACCGGCTGCCGGTGGCCGGCCAGCCCGCACAGCCCGTGGTCAGGGACCTTGGACGGCCAGGGCCTCCGGCAGCAGCATCTCCCGAGGACCCGCACGGCCGGGAATCCGGTCAACGCACGGCTGCCGGGGAGGCGGGGACCGCAGCCCTGTGGCTCGATTTCACCGCCGACCTCGGCGACGGCTTTGATCCCACCTACACGCTGGCGTCGCTGTTGGCCGAACCATCGCTCGTCGTCGAGGGGCACGAACTCCAGCGCGGCAAGGTGCTGGTCCTCGGCGGTGACGAGGTGTACCCGGTGGCATCGCCCGCCGCGTACGAGGACCGCATGGTGGGTCCCTACCGCACGGCGCTGCCGGGCGGCCGCTCCCCCGGCAGCGCCGGCGTCATGCTTGCCCTACCCGGCAACCACGACTGGTACGACGGCCTGACATCCTTCATTCGGCTGTTCACCAGGCAACGGAACATCGGCGGCTGGCGAACCATCCAGACGCGAAGCTACTTTGCGCTCCGGCTCACTGGCGGTGAGGATGCACCCGGCTGGTGGCTCGTGGGCCTGGACAGCCAGCTGGGCCAGTACATCGATGAGCCGCAGCTGGACTACTTCTACAACACAGTGACCGCACGGCTGCTGCCAGGCGACGCCATCATCCTGTGCGTGGCGGCCCCGTACTGGGTGCAGGGCGCCGAAGACGCCGATGCGTTCCGCCAGGTGCATTTCTTCGAGCAGGACTACCTCCGCCGCCGCTTCAACAGGCGTGCCGGGACCTTCGAGGCAACCGGGGCGGCTGTGCGGCTGTGGCTAACCGGGGACCTGCACCACTACTCGCGCTATGAGGAAACGACGCCCGGGGCAGAGAGTGAAGGGGGCCAGGGGGCCGCCGACCCGCGCAGGAGCCAGCTCATCACCTGCGGCCTGGGCGGCGCTTTCCTGGCGGACGCGCAAGGGCTCCCCGGTGAGCTGACGCTTCCCGCCCCAGCACAGTCCTCAGCCGCGGTGCCGGACACGGGTACGGCGCCGGACCCGGGTTTCGCGGGGCCGGGAAGGCGCTTCGTCCTGTCGCCCGGGACGTTTCCCGGCCGGGCCGAGTCCCGGCGCCTCCGCGGACGCTTGGCCAATCCCCTCTCGCCGTTCTGGCTCCCCGCACGGAACCCGGGGTTCGGCTCGGCGATCGGCACGGTGCACGTGGTGGCTGCACTTACGCTCTGGACCGTCTTCAGTGCGTTCCGCGGCCTGTCCTTCGTGGAGAGCCTGCTCAGCCTCAGGGCAGGCAATACGGTTCTCCTCGTGCTGACCGTCGTGGCAGTCCCCCTGGTGTTGCTTTTGCTGCTGTCCACGGTCGGTACCGCACTCGGCCTCGCACGGGATCCGCGGGAAACCGGCGCGGGGTTCACCGTTGCCCGCGGCGCGCTCTGGCAGCTTTCGGCACTCGCGGCGGGGATCGCCGTCGTACTCCTGATCCCCTGGCCCGGGGACTGGCCGCCTTTCCTGACGTTGGGGCTGGTGCTCAGCATCATCTATCTTGCTGGTTTCACGGCAGGCAGCGAGGCCTTCGCCTTCTTCATCCTGGGCACGCCCGGCGGGGAAGTGGCCGCGTGGGCAATGTCCGGCCAGGCAATAGAGGACCACAAAGGCTTCCTGCGGATCCGGATTGCCGCCGACGGCACGCTGACGGTCTACCCGGTGGCAGTGGACCGCATCTGCCGGGAATGGGACCTGGCACCCACCGGCGACGGCGGACTCCGCCCGGTGCCGGCGGACGGGCTCCCGCCGCTCCGGCTTTTCGAGCCGCCGGTGACCATCGGCAGAGAGGGATTCCCGCAATGAACCGCCCCCGCGCCATCACCCGGGCGGACCACATCACCGACGTGATCCCGTTCGCGGCCGGTGACGGGACGCCGCTGACCCTGGTCCATGTCACCTCCGCCGTGCCGCCTGACGCCGGAGCCCCGGACAAAGGGCCGGTGCTGCTGGTCCACGGTGCCGGAGTCCGGGCCGAGCTGTTCCGCCCGCCGCTGCCCCGGACGCTCGTGGATGCCCTGCTGGAGGACGGCTGGGACGTCTGGCTCCTGAACTGGCGGGCGTCCATCGACTTTGAGCCGCTCTCCTGGACACTCGCGGACGCGGCGGTATACGACCACCCCGCCGCCGTCGACCACGTCCTGAAACTGACCGGCGCCGAAAGCCTGAAGGCGGTCATCCACTGCCAGGGCTCGGTTTCCTTCACCATGGCGGCCGCGGCCGGCCTCCTCCCCCGGGTGGACACGGTGGTCTCCAACGCAGTGTCCCTGCATCCCGTGATTCCGCTGTGGTCGGTCGTGAAAATCACATATCTGGCGGAACTGCTGAAGCCGTTCACCCCGTACCTCTCCCCGGCGTGGGGCTACAAGTCCAACGGGTACTTCTCCCGGGTCCTCAGGTCCATGGTCAAGGCCACCCACCATGAATGCGACAACCTGGTCTGCCGGCTGGTGAGCTTCACCTACGGCAGCGGGCGGCCCGCGCTGTGGTCGCACGAGAACTTGGACGAGGCCACACACAACTGGCTCAGCGGGGAGTTTGCCGAGGTCCCGTTCACGTTCCTGTCCGAGATGGGCCACAGCGTGCTGGCCAGGCGCATTGTGGCTGCCGGGAACCACCCTCAACTGCCGGCGAACTTCCTGGCCGACGCCCCGCAGACGGACGCCAGGTTCTCGTTCCTGGCGGGGCGGAACAACCGGTGCTTCCTGCCCGAAAGCCAGGAGCGGACCTTCAGCTTCTTCCAAGGCCACCGTCCCGGCAAGGACTCGCTGCATCTGTTGTCCGGCTACGGGCATCTGGACGTCTTCTTCGGCGCCCGCGCCTGGGCGGACACCTATCCCATCATCATCAAGGAGCTGAACAGATGAACAGACTCATCGCGCTGGCTGCGTCCTTACTGAGGCTGGTGCCCTCCCCGGTGCCGCGCCGCCAGGAGCGCCTGCGCGGACAGCATGCCACGGTGGACGGCATCAAGTACTCCATGCCGGTCAATTCCGATGACTCCCCGGTGCTGATGGCCGCGTTCCCCATCAACAAGCGGGCCGCGGCGGCCGTCCTGCCGGGCACGGAACTGCGGCCGTTCAGCCTCGGCGGCAAGGGGCTGCTGGTAGTCACCGTGGTGAACTACAGGTCCACGGATATCGGCAAGTACATCGAATACTCCCTGGCGATCGCCGTGACGCACGGGTCCCGGGCCGTACCTCCGCTCCTGCCGCTCGTCTTCCAGAAGACCTTCGGGCTGGGCCAGTACGTGGTGGACCTGCCCGTTAGCACCGAGGTCTCCGTCAAAGGCGGCAAGGGCATCTGGGGCATGCCCAAGCACCAGGCCAACCTGGATTTTGTGGTCACCGACAACGCGGTATCCGCGCAGTACGACGACGGCGGCACGCTGGGCTGTTTCATCGAGATCGAGCGCCCCAGGCCGATGGGCCTCCCGCTCAAACTCGCCGCCTCCAACTACTGCGCCTTCCGCGGGATGCTGATGAAATCGGACATCTACTTCGAAGCCACCGGGGACATTGCGCTGGGAAGCGACGCAAAGGCCCGGCTGGTACTCGGTGACGCCCCGGGCGTGGCCGCCCTGAAGTCCCTCCAGCCGGCCGCCAAACCGGTGTTCACCGCGTACCTCCCCGAAGCCCACGGAGTCCTGGACGACCATTTCGAGGCGTGGTTCCTGACCGCCGCAACCCCCGAGGATGCCGCCCGGATCCCGGGCGGTGACCCGCTGGATTCGGTGGTGGGGCTGGGCCAGGGCCAGGAATGGCTGCCCGCACCGGACCGGAGCGAGACGGCCCGCGGGCAAGGCAGCACCCGCAGCGGGGGCGCGCCGTGAACTGGCTCCTGCTGCTGAACGCCCTGTATTTCCTGTTCGGCGCCACCATGTATGTGGGCACCATGTGGGTCCTGAAATTCTTTCTCTACCCCACGTGGGAATCCCTGGACCGCGGCAACGTGGACATGCACTTCGGCATCCCCACCCGCCAGGCCACCAAGTTCTTCACCGTGGTGGTGCCGCCCATGTTCATCTCCGGCATCATCCTGGCCTGGACGGAATGGGGCACTGTCCGGCTTATCCCGGCGGCGCTCTGCCTCGTCGGGATCATCGTCCTTACGGTGGTGGGCCAGGCCATGATCATTCCCGTCAATATCAGGATCCGCGGCGGAGACTTCGCCGACGACGCCGAACTGCGTTCCCTGCTTCGCCGGTGGATGCTACTCAACGACATCCGCTTCTACGTCTCCACGCTAACCTGGCTGGCCATCGTCTGGCTGCTGGTGGACCGGGGCCGGCTGTGGGAGGCGTTCGCATGAGCCAGGCGAAGCATAAGCGGGGCGCAGCATGAGCGGCCAAGCCCGTCCGTCCGGGACACACGTCCCCGGCATCGGTACTTGGATCGCGGCTGATCCGCTCCGCGCGCTCCTGGCCGCGATCGCCGTTGTCACTGTCTTTTCCGGCGCCGTGCAGATACCGTTCGGCGGCACCGTCCTGGCGCTGCTCGGAGCGGAGCCGACGACGGCGGCGCGCCAGCTGTTCGCGACAGTGGGCATGTTCATGGTGGTGGTGGGCGGGCTCCTGCTGCATACACTGCTGCGCCCCAAGCCGGCCCCGGAGGTGGTCCTGTGGTCCGGCATTCAGAAGGCGGGGGCCTGCGCAGCCGTCGCGGTCGGTGTCCTGAACGGCGTGTTCGCGGCGGTGGCGCTGGCGGTGGCGGCCTTTGACCTGGCGACGGCGGCACTCTGTCTGATCTACCTGCGCCGCATCTACTGGGAAAACGGCGCCCGTGACCACGGGACCGGAACTGCGACCGGAGCGGGGACGCGACCATGAAGCGCTCCCTGGTCCTGGCCGGCGGCGGAATGCGCGTCGCCTGGCAGGCCGGAGTGGTGCGGGCGCTGGCTGAAGAGGGGCTGCACTTTGACCACGTGGACGGCACGTCCGGCGGCATCCTGACCGCGGGAATGCTGCTCTCCGGGGTCTCGCCGGAGGAGATGTGCCGCAACTGGTCCGGAGTCAACGTCAAAGACTTCGGCTCGGCGCTGCCGCCGGGCGATTATATGAAAGGGCCGTGGTCACTTCCGGCAATCGGCGACGCCGACGGCCTGCTCGGCAAGGTGTTCCCTGCCCTCGGGATCGACGACGGCGAGGTCCGGCGCCGCGCCGCCCTGCCGGGCGCCGTCGAAGGCACCTTCAACGTGGTGGAGTTCACCGAGAAGCGCTGCCATGCCATCGACGCGCGTGACGTGGATGCCGAACTCATGGCGGCGGGCATGTCGCTGCCCATCTTCCTCACCCCGCTGCGGCGCGACGGGAAAATCTGGACGGATGCAGTCTGGGTCCGGGACGCCAACGTGGTCGAGGCCCTCCGCCGCGGGGCCGATGAGGTGTGGCTGGTCTGGTGCATCGGAAACACCGGATACTGGGGCGACGGTCCGCTGGAGCAATACGTCCATATGATCGAGATGAGCGCCATGGGCGCCCTCCTGTCCGATTTCGAAGCCGCGCAGGCGGCGGGCCGGGACTTCACCCTCCACGTGGTCAGGCCGGAGAACCCGCTGCCGCTGGATCCGGAGTTTTACCTGAATCGGATCGATGCGGACACCCTGATCGCCATGGGCTACCGGGACGCCCGCGGCTACCTCAAGGGGATGACCGCTGAAGGCCTCCCCCACGACGCCTCCTGCACGGCCATGGCGGAGCCGCCCGCGGGGATCCGGTTCACCGAGCGGTTCAGCGGCGGGGACGTTCGCCTCACCGTCACGGTGGCCCTGCCCCTCGACCCCTCAGCAGCGCCGCCCACGCTCACCGGTTTCCTTGACCACGCTCCTTTCGGACCGAGGGTTTTCCTGGCGGGCGGACGCGTGGATATCCGGGGCGGGTCGGTGAATTACCGGGCTTCCGTCCGTGCGGGAGGCGCATGGCACCGCCTGTCCCTGGCCAGGGTCTTCCACAACGGTCCGGGGCCGGATGCCTGGGAGGACACCAGGCAGGCCAGGCTCACTGTGGGTTCGCTGCTGGACATTCCCGTCGCCATGGGCCTGGCGGACGCGGCGGCCCTTATAGCCTCCGTGGAGCCAGCGGGCGTCCACGGCCCCGGCGACCGGGCAGCGGTTGTGGCGAAAGTGGCCGCGGGAGGACTCCGGGAGGCGTTCCGCCGCTACGGCTGATGCTGTTGGCCAGGGGTACGGCGGACCGCGGAAGGTTAATGTGAGGCGGGACACATGAGATGAATACGTTTGTTGCTGGCTGGTAAACAGCAGCGAACATACAGGGATATTCCGGCAACAGCCGGGAAACACCCGCGAAAAACCGCAAGCCTACGCTGGATTCCACTACCAACACCAGGCCAAACCAGGGCCTCACCAGCGAAAGGGCCTTCACATGTCCGCTTCGGCACCGTCCATCTCCTCCTCCGGCACGTTCCAGTCGTCGTCCCCCCTGCCCCGGGTGGTCATCGCCGGCGCCGGGCCGGCCGCCCGTGCCCTGGTGAGCCAGCTGGACCGGTCCCGCTTCGCCGGCAGCATCACCGTCCTCAGCAACCGCGACGACGCCCCGTCCGAACTCCTGGAGCTCGCGGCGCTGCCGCAGGTTTCCATCCGATTCGGCCAGCCGGCCAGCTTCATCGATGCGGACCACCGGATGGTGGCCACCGCTGACGGCATGGAATTCAGTTACGACCAGCTGGTAATTGCCACCGGCTCTGCCCCCGCCCTGGCTCCGGTGGACGGCGCCGGCCGCTGCCTCAGCTACTCCACCATCGACGACGCCGCCCGGATCGGTGACGCCGTCAAGGAAGTCACCCGGGTCCTTGGCCGGAGGCCGTTGGGGATCCTGGTGGGAACCGGCCTCGAGGCGGGTCAGGCGGAAGCGGTGCTCCGGGCACGCGGTGTACGCCCCATCCGCACCACGCTCCGTCCGGCCGGGATAGTCCCGACGCTGGCCGGTTCCGTCCTTCCCGCCGCCGGGATTGTCTTCGACGACGGCAGCAGCATGAACGGCGACCTGGTGGTCCTCGCCGAGGGCAGGGTGGCACGGAACGGACTGGCAGCCAGCGCGGGGCTTGAGACCGCAGAGAACGGCGGGATTGCCATCGGCCAGGACTTCCGGACATCCGTTCCGGGCATCTGGGCCATCGGCGATGCTGCCTCCTTCGACGGCGTCCGCCTCGGGCTCCTGGTGGCGTCCGGCTCGGCGGCGGGCGCCTGCGCGGCCCAGCTCATGCAGGCCACCGTGCAGGAAGCCGTCCCCGCTGCCGCCTAGCGCCGTTGTGGCAAGATGGTCACCTGAGAAGCCACGCAGAACACGGAGCCTGTTGCCCACGAGGCCCCGCAGGCCCACCAGGAAGGACCACCATGAGCAACGAAGCCACCGCGGCCGGCATGCCTGACGCCGCCGCAGCCGGGACCACCGCACCGGCAGAAATAGCCTCCTTCATCGACCACACGCTACTGAAGCCGGAGGCCAGTGAAGCGGAGATCCTCAAGGTCTGTTCCGAAGCCGCCGAGTACCATTTCAAATCCGTCTGCGTGAACCCGGTGTGGGTCAAGACCGTCACCACCGCCCTTAAGGGCTCAGGCGTCCTGACGTGCTCGGTGGTGGGCTTCCCGCTGGGTGCCACTCCCACCGACGTCAAGGCTTTCGAAGCCCGGGGCGCCGTGCTGGACGGCGCCGACGAGGTGGACATGGTGATCAACATTGCGGCGGCCCGCGCCGACGACAAGGGCGCCCTGGTGGACGACATCCGGGCCGTCGCCGAGGCTGTCCACGGCGGAGAGGCCATCCTGAAAGTGATCATCGAAACCGCGCTGCTCAGCGATTCCCAGAAGGTCCTTGCCTGCGAAGCGGCCGTGGAAGCCGGAGCGGACTTCGTGAAGACCTCCACGGGATTCAACGGCGGCGGCGCCACGGTTGAGGACGTGGCCCTCATGCGCCGTACGGTGGGTCCGGATGTCGGCGTCAAGGCCTCCGGCGGCGTGCGTTCGCTGGCCGACGCTCAGGCTATGATTGCTGCAGGTGCAACACGTATTGGCGCCAGCTCCGGCATCGCGATCGTCAAGGGCGAACAGGGTTCGTCCGCGTACTGACAGATCCGGCAGCGCCACAGTTTTTGAGCCCTTCGGGGCGTTTTGAGCCCTGCGGGGCCGAGGAGGAATGAATGTCCAAGACCGTTGATAGCCCCAAGACCCCTCAGAACGAGAACAGCCTTGCAGCCAGCATCGTCATTTTCGTCATTATGATGGCCCTGTTCCTCGGCTCCATCTACTCGCTGTCGTTCCTCACGCTGGGCAACCCGTGGCCGATGGCTGTGTGCCTGGGCCTCTTCGCCGCAGCGTTCTGGATCCCGCAGACCGTCCTGGGCCGTTCGGATTCGGCCGGCGAGCACTAGGACCCACGCGTTAAACGGCTGAAGCCCCCGGATTCCGAGGGCTTCAGCCGTTTAACCGGCCAGCCGTTGCAGCGCTGGCAAGGCCCGCAGCTAACCTGCGCCGAACAGGCCGCTCACCAGGGTGCTGCCGAACGCAAGGGCCGCCGGGTAGTGCGACTTGGCCAGCGCCCAGGCCGCCACGCACATTCCCACCATGGCGTAGGCGCTCACCGGGATCAGCACGAGCCATTCCCGCTTGGAGCCGGCTCGCCCCAGCAGCGGAAGGGAAAATGCGCCGTTCGCCTTCCAGATGTCGTTGAGCACCGGCAGCTTCCGGAGGAATTTGGGCGGCTTGATCACGATCGGCCACAGCAGCGGCACTCCCCCGGTGGTGATCATGTCTCCCACGATGTGGACCACCACGCCGGTCAGCATCGAGATGGGCAGCCACGTCCACTGGTCCGGGGCGAACCAGGTCACCAGTCCGGCCATGACCAGGGCAAAGAGCCAGTTACTGATGAAGCCGGCCTTCGGGAACAGCTTGAGCGCCTTCGCGGCGATATTGATCATGAACATGCAGAGCAGGCCCGCGCCCACCGACAGCAGCCCCCAATCCGTCTGCAGCTGGATCTGCCCGGCGAGGGTGGCCAGCAACACGAAAAAAGCCGCCCCGAGCACCGAGTGCGTGCCCTGCCGGTGCCCGCCGCTGGCGTTTTCAATGCCCACGGCAATGACGTTGGACAGCGGCGGCAGCGAGTTGGCCACCGTGCTGTGGCGGTGGTCCCAGTCGCACACAAGCGCCGTTCCCGCCGTCGCCATGCCGCCGATCAGTATTCCGGTGGCGTCCAGCGGGTACCAGCCCAGGGTGTACGGCCCCGTGGATGCAATAGCTACCCACGCCGCGGCTCCCGACGCGGCGTGATGTCCTCCCATCATTCGTTTAGCTCCCCGTCTGCGAGACAGAGAGCGGCGCGTCGGAGAAGATGTTCCGGATCACGCCGTTGGCCCATTCCAGGATCTCGGCGTCCTGCAGGTCCCGGCCGCCGATTTTGGCGGTCTTCGGCTTGGGAATGAGCACCGCGTCGAGGGCAGGCTTGGACTGCGCGCCGGGGTACATGCGGTTGAGCCGCATGGTCTTCGATTCGGGCAGCTGCGCGGGCGAGAACCTGATGAAGTTTCCCTGCAGGGCGACGTCGGACAGCCCGGCTTCGCGGGCTCCCACCCGGAAGCGGGCGACGGCGATCAGGTTCTGGGCGGGCAGCGGCGGCTCGCCGTAACGGTCCACGAGTTCGGCCAACACCTCGTCGATGGCCTCGTTCGTGAGGGCGGCAGCCAGTTTGCGGTAGGCCTCGAGGCGCAGGCGCTCGCCGGGCACGTAGTCGTGCGGCAGGTGGGCGTTGACGGGCAGTTCGATCTTCATCTCCGCGGCCTTCTCCTCGGCCTCGCCGCGGAAGTCCGCCACCGCCTCACCAACGAGGCGGATGTAGAGGTCGAAGCCCACACCCTGGATATGGCCGGACTGTTCGCCGCCGAGCAGGTTGCCGGCGCCGCGGATTTCAAGGTCTTTCATGGCCAGCTGCATGCCGGCACCGAGCTCGTTGTGCGTGGCCACAGCCTTGAGCCGTTCCAGGGCCACCTCACCCAGGGGCTTCTCCGACGGGTACAGGAAGTACGCGTAGGCGCGTTCGCGGCCGCGGCCCACGCGTCCGCGCAGCTGGTGGAGCTGGGACAGGCCGTACTTGTCCGCGCCGTCCACGATCAGGGTGTTGGCATTGGAAATGTCCAGGCCGGTTTCGATGATGGTGGTGCACACCAGGACGTCGAAGCGCTTCTCCCAGAAGTCCACGATGATCTGCTCGAGGCGGCTTTCGGACATCTGGCCGTGGGCCACCTCCACGCGGGCCTCCGGGACCAGTTCCCGGATCTTCGCTGCCGTGCGGTCGATGGTGGACACCCGGTTGTGGACGAAGAACACCTGGCCTTCGCGCATCAGCTCGCGTCGGATCGCCGCGGAGGTCTGCTTGTCCGTGTAGGGGCCCACGTACGTCAGCACAGGGTGCCGTTCCTCGGGCGGAGTGGCCAGCGTGGAGGTCTCGCGGATCCCGGTCAGCGACATTTCCAGGGTGCGCGGAATCGGGGTGGCGCTCATGGCCAGGACGTCCACGTTGGTGCGCATCTTCTTGAGCGCCTCCTTGTGTTCGACGCCGAAGCGCTGCTCCTCATCCACGATCACCAGGCCGAGGTCCTTGAAGCCGAAGTCCTTGGACAGCAGCCGGTGCGTGCCGATTACGACGTCCACGGATCCGCTCTTGACGCCGTCAGCGGTTTCCTTGGCCTCCTTGCCGCTCTGGAAGCGGGACAGCGGCCTGACGACCAGCGGGAAACCGGAGAACCGTTCGGTGAAAGTCTCGTAGTGCTGCTGGGCGAGCAGCGTCGTGGGTACCAGCACGGCCACCTGTTTGCCGTCCTGCACGGCCTTGAACGCTGCGCGGACCGCGATCTCGGTCTTGCCGTAGCCGACGTCGCCGGAGATCAGCCGGTCCATCGGGATCTCACGCTCCATGTCGGCCTTGACCTCGTTGATTGTGGTCAGCTGATCCGGAGTCTCCACGTACGGGAAGGCCTCCTCCAGTTCCCGCTGCCACGGGGTGTCCGGGCCGAAAGCGTAGCCGCGGGAGGCCATCCGGGCCGAGTAGAGCCGGATCAGCTCGCCGGCAATCTCCTTGACCGCCTTGCGGGCCTTGGACTTGGTACTCGCCCAGTCCGCGCCGCCCATCTTGCTCAGCGCCGGAGTATCGCCGCCCACGTAGCGGGTGACCTGGTCCAGCTGGTCGGTGGGAACAAAGAGCCGGTCGCCGGGAGCCCCGCGTTTGGACGGCGCGTACTCCAGGACCAGGTACTCGCGGACGCCGTCGCCGCCTCCCGCCACCTTGCGCTGGATCAGCTCCACGAACCGGCCGATGCCGTGCTGTTCGTGCACCACAGAGTCCCCGGCAACGAGCTGCAGCGGGTCCACGGCATTCCGCCGTTTGGACGGCATGCGCCGCATGTCCTTTGTCGAACCCGCGGACGTGCGTCCCAGCAGGTCCGCCTCCGTCAGCAGGCCCAGTTTGAGCCCGTCCAGGACAAAACCGCGTCCGACGGCGGCGGTGGTCACCTCGATGAGGCCCGCCTGCGGTTCGTCATTCAGCGAGTCCACCCGGGCACACGGGATGTCGGCGTCGTGGAAAAGTTCGGCCAGCCGCTGGGCCGGCCCGGGGCCTTCCGTGGCAACCACGATGCGCCACTGGTCCCGGACATGCGAGCCGATGAACTCCATCATCTCCGCCACGTCGCCCTGGTAGCCGCGGGGCTCGCGGGCGTGCAGGTTGAGCACGTTGATGTCCGGCGTCAGCTCTTCGTCGGTGGCCAGCGAGGTGATGGACCACCACGAGACTTCCTGGCCAAGGGCGGAGCTCCGGGTGTCCGTCAGGGAGCGGAAGCTGGCCGAATGCAGGGCAGCCGAGGCCTGCGAGCTCAGATCCAGAGGTGCCGTGCCGCCGTCCGACGCCGTGGACCATGCCGCTTCCAGGAATTCCTCGTTGGTCGCGGCGAGGTCGTGGGCGCGGGTGCGGACCTTTTCCGGCTCGATCACCACCGAGATGGACCCGGCGGGCAGCTGTTCCACGAAGGGCACCATGGCATCCACCAGGACGGGAGCCAGCGATTCCATGCCCTCCACCGCGATGCCGCCGGCGATCTTCTCCAGCATGTCCGCAGCGGCGGGCAGCTGTGCCTTCAGTGTCGCGGCCCGGGACATGACGGACGGGGTGATCAGGATTTCGCGGCACGGCGGGGCATTCAGTTCCGTGGGGTGGTGCAGGCCGGGCGAGGACAGCGAGCGCTGGTCGGCAACGGCGAACCAGCGCATCTGGTCCACCTCGTCGCCGAAGAACTCCACCCGGATAGGGTGGTCCTCGGTGGGCGGGAAGACGTCCAGCATGCCGCCGCGGACGGCGAATTCGCCGCGGCGGGAAACCATGTCCACGCGGGCGTAGGCGGCGTCGGCCAGGCTCTTGACGACGCTGCTGAAGGGAGCTTCCTGGCCCACCTTCAGTGTTACGGGCATCAGATCGCCCAAGCCGGCCACGATCGGCTGCACCACGGCGCGGACCGGAGCCACCACCACTCGGATCGGCCCTCCCGAGGCCGTCTTGGGGTGCGCCAGCCTGCGCAGCACGGACAGGCGGCGGCCCACGGTGTCCGAGCGCGGGGACAGCCGCTCATGGGGAAGGGTCTCCCAGCTCGGGAATTCAACCACCGAGTCGGTCGGCAGGTAGGCCCGCAGGGCTGCGGTGAGGTCTTCCGCTTCCCGTCCGGTGGCGGTGACGGCCAGCACCAGGGGCGCTCCGCCGTCGTCGTTGATTCCCTCAGAGGCCGCGCGCTGGACGGTGAGCGCCGCCAGGCCGTCGGACATTTCCGCCAGCAGTGCCGCGCGCAGGCCGGCCGGTGCGCTGATCTGGTAGTCCTCGCTGCGGGATCCAAAGCTCCTGGAGGCTTCGGCCTGCACCCGGGCGAAGGTCTTGTCTCCGGCGAGCGCGCGGCGCAGGCCTGTGAGTGACGGGCCGTTGAGGCTCATGGCGGAAGCTCCTGAATGATCACGGGAATGCAGGCAACACGAAGACCCGAAATTCGCGAGAATCCCGGGTCTTCCCAGCCTACCGCGAGCGCGGAGCGGTGAGTACGTCAGTGAGCCGTGCGTGCGTCAGACAGCGGCGCGGGCCCTTTGGAGGAAGGAGTCCACGATGCGCCCGGCGTGCTCGCGGGTAAGCCCGCCTGCGGACCGGGACGGCTGCCGGCGTCCGCTCAGGGTCTCCCCCAGGTACAGCAGCGCGGCCATGACTTCCGAAAGTTCCACATCCGCCTCCGCGTGCTGGCGCAGGAGCCTCAGGTGCGCAGCCTGCAGCGCCGGCCCCGGAGCGCAGCCGAGGTCACGGTCAAAGATCCGCCGGCAGCGGGCGTACGCGGACAATCCTTCGGCCGGCAGCCCGGCCAGTTCGTAGGCCGTAACCAGCACTGTCCATGCCCGCTCGTTGAGGGGATCGGATGCCACGGCTGTCTGCGCCAGGCGGACTGATTCCGTAGGCCTGTTCAGCAGGGCGGCCGTTTCCGCGGCATGGATCTGGGCAGCCACCCTCTCGGCCAGATGCCGGGTCCTCGCCTCATCGGCCCAGTCCGCGGCCAGTTCTGAACCCAGCAGCGGAGCGGCGGACAGGTCCAGCGCCTCGGTCAGCAGGGGGTAAGCCTCCTCGGGAGAAGCGTGGGCGGCATTTCCGATCAGGCGCCGGAATGTGAACAGGTCCAGGTCAACCAGCTCCGGATCCAGGACGTAGCCTCCGTTGGCTGTGCGGAGCGGGCCGTTCTTGGTGTTGCCCGGCTGGATCGCGCGGCGGATACCGCTGACATAGCTTTCCAGTGTTGCGACGGTTCCACCCCCTGCGCCGGAGCCCCAAAGAATTTCGATGATCCGGCTCTTGGAGACGGGACTGCCCAAGTTCAGCAGCAGTATCTCGAGAATGTGCCGCGGCTTGCATCCGCCCATATCGACGGCAGACAATGGCGCACCGTTGCGCCGGACCTCGAACATGCCAAACAGTCGAACAGATATGCACTTTGATGGTTCAGGAGTATTCCCCACGATTTTCTCCATTATTTCCCCTGGCCAGCGAAGCTGGCCGATGCCTCCCGGTCGGATGAACCAGCGGTGCGATGCTGTTCGTTCCGGCTTTCCAAAACCACCGTGACACGGGTGGAGGGGCCCACAAAGCGATCCGCCTACCTGTCTTTGCGTAGGGGAAAAGACACGTACACCTGTCCTTACCGGCGGGTAGGGTGGCCGCGGCCGGGTGAGTACGCGGAACCGCCAACCAAGTAATGGCTGAGCCAGGAGTGACACACGAGCAAGTACTGCACAGATGGCGTATAAAGCGATGAATTACACACAAAGACAGGCCCCGGCTACCCGGGGCCTGTCTTTGCTATACGAGCAGCGAGGGTGTCAGCCGGCCGTCGGGTTGCTCATCCGGTAAAGGAAAGCCGCCATCTGGTCGCGGTTGATCTTCTCGCCGGCACGGTAGGTTGCCGTGTTGTCCGGGCCCGGCCAGCCGGCGGAGATGCCCTGGTCAGCCAGCCACGCGATTTCCTTGTAGAAGGTGTGGCTGGTGGGGACATCCGTGAACGGCGAGACCGCAGGTGCCGTGTAATCGGTGGTGCCGCTCATCCGGTAAAGGAAGGCTGCCATCTGGTCCCGGTTGATGGATTCCGCGGGCCGGAAGGTTGCCGTGTTGTTGGCACCGGGCCAGCCGTTGGAGATGCCCTGGTCAGCCAGCCACGCGATTTCCTTGTAGAAGGTGTGGCTGGTGGGGACATCCGTGAACGGCGAGACCGCAGGTGCCGTGTAAT
>NZ_JAVDRQ010000007.1:0-314102 GCF_031454875.1 Arthrobacter oryzae | reverse complement strand
CTTGGCACACTATTGAGTTCTCAAACAACAGACACACCCGGCACCACCACAACCAACAATTCGGTCAAGGATCGCTCCGGAGCAACTTTCCAAACCTACCCGATACCAGGAAGCTTTGCAAATCAGCGTTTCCGCGATTCCCAGCTCCACCAGCAGGCCCCCACCCGGTTTCCGCACGCCAGTAAAGACGCCGTTTTTCAGGCCGTTCAGAAGGGGGTCGGTCGCTATCTTTCCGCATCAGCGGCGGCGACTCGAATTACTTTACACGCCCCGAGGACCCGGCACAAATCCATCCCCGAACGGGGTCCTAAGCGCCAGAATCCGCGGAATGGCGCGGACTGCGCCCCTTCCGGACCACTAGCAACCCGGATATCCGCCGAATTGGCTTTCTGTGGAGCCCGTCACACTGGCGAACCGCGGAGGCGCACCCCTCACCCATCCGGAGACCCACCAGCCGTTGCGGCTCCCCGGGTCCCTCGCTAGGGTTGATACTAAGCATGCTTAGCATGAGGCAAAGCAGCTATTCGGGAATGTCCGACTGTCCGTGTTCAGCGCAACCCTTCCGGAGGAACACCATGACCGACCAGTACACGTTCAAGAACCCCGTGACGGCTTACGAGCACATCGAGCCGCCCAAGCAGCACCAGCCCGAACCCGGCCTGGACGCGAAGCTGAAACCCAAGGCTGACCTTGGCGAGGACACTTACCGCGGCACCGGCCGGCTAGAGGGCCGCAAGGCGATCGTCACCGGCGCGGACTCGGGGATCGGCGCCGCCACGGCGATCGCCTTCGCACGCGAGGGCGCCGACGTCGTGCTTTCCTACCTGCCGGAGGAGGAAGAAGACGCTGCGCGCATCGCGAACCTGATCGAGAAGGCGGGCCGCAAAGCGGTCAAGGCTCCCGGGGACCTGAAGGATTCGGCAGTGTGCCGGGAACTGGTGGAGACCGCGGTGCGCGAACTCGGAGGACTGGACATCCTGGTAAACAACGCCGGCAAGCAAGTGGCCCAGGAGGACATCGGCGAAATCACCGACGAGCAGTTCGATCACACCCTGAAGACGAACGTCTATGCGATGTTCTGGCTGACCAAGGCTGCGGTGCCGCACCTGCCTGCCGGGTCCACCATCATCAACACCACGTCCATCCAGGCCTACAACCCGTCGCCCACGCTGGTGGATTACGCCACCACCAAGGCGAGCATCAACAATTTCACGAAGGGCCTGGCTCAGCAGCTGGCACCGAAGGGTATCCGGGTCAATGCAGTAGCGCCCGGGCCTATCTGGACGCCGCTGCAGGTCAGCAGCGGCCAGCCCAAGGAGGCGCTGCCCGAATTCGGCAAGGACACTCCCCTGGGCCGTGCCGGACAGCCGGCCGAACTCGCACCGGCCTATGTGTTCCTGGCGTCGGCCGAGTCCAGCTTTGTGGTGGGTGAAACGCTGAACGTCAACGGCGGCAGCCCCACGCCGTAGCGGCTGGAGGAGCGAACCCTACTCAGCGCACAGCCTGTTGAAGTCCACCGGCGCCGCCAAGCCGACGGAACTGAACCAGTCCTTGGCCCAGGCCTGGACCGAAGGCATCCCCAGTCGCTCAATGACCTGTTCCGGCGGTCCGGCGAACACGGAGATGCACTCCTCCACAGGGTTGCCGGCACGGTTTCCCGCGCCAATTTCCGCACTGACGCGGGCGCTAACGCCGGGACCCGAGCCGGCGCCCAGGCCGGCAAGCATCTCGAAGAGCGCCGGCTGGTCCAGGAACGGAAGCTTCCCGCCGCCGTCGTCGGTCAGTACGCCCCAACGGGAGGTGAACAGCGAATAGTCCTCCGGGTATTCGCCCTGGCCCAGTTCGAGCGGGCAGGCCTCGGCGTCGAGCCGGATCCGCCGGTAATTGGGCTCCGTTTGCTCCACTGCGAGCAGCTGGCGACTGTCCAGCCACGACACCCAGACCGGGATGCACGTCCCCGTCAGCGGGTACGGAGCGGCGGCGATGTAGCCGGCCCTGCTCACGTGCGCGGAGTGGCCCACGGCGATGTTGTGGAGCCGTCCCCGGACCAGCGGCAGCACCGGGCTGACAGGGCGGTGGTAGCTGGCGAACTTCCTTCTCATCACGGCGGGACTGGAATTCGAACCGATGGAAACCACCACGGAGCGGGAGCCCAGCGGAGCAACGTCTGCTTCCGCGAGCGCCCTGTCCAGGCCGGCTGTCGGTTCGAGGGGAAGGAAACCGTCGCCGTCCATCACACCGGAGACTTCGGGCGGATCCCACGGATACAGCAGCGGGTCGAGCTCGCTGGTGTGATCAGTTAAGGGCATTCCGGTCAGTCTTCCTCGTGGTGCGGCGGTCAGTCACCCATGCCGGGGTGGACGGGCACGAAGTCGATCTTGTTTCCCGAGCTGGTCTTCTTCGTTGGAGACCGCGAGAATCCTTTCGCGTCCAGGTGGTTCTGCGCCCGGTATTCGGCCAGTGCCTCGTCGTAGGCCTTGTTGAGCCTGCGGCCGGAGAGCTGTTCCGTGGTGCCGTCGGCAAAGGTGACACTAATGAGGACGCTTTCGGGGAAGTGCCGGTTCATCCGGACGTAGCCCGCGGCGTCCTGCTGGAGATTAATCAAGGTGTGGTCTGCTTTCGTGGTGGTGACTTCCAGTGTCCCGCACTTTTCGACACCGGCGGGCATTAAAAACCCAAGGCCCGGATGGGGGTTCCGGGCCTTGGGCGTTTCGGGAGCCGGTCTCAGCAGCTCCGCAGGGAGGGCGTCAGTCGGACATTGAGGTGACGCCGCTGTAGTACCAGCCGGTGTACGGCGACCAGACGCCGTTGCTGCCTTCCTGGAAGCGGATCTTGTGGTAGACCTCCTCGTTGCCGATCTCGCCGTTCACCAGGGTGCGGATGTTGGAGATGGTCACGGTGCCGCTGTACTGGTTCAGGTGGCGGCTGAAGTACGAGGTGCCCAGGTGGTCGTCACCGTTGGGCCAGTCGTCCTGCTCCCAGCGCTCCTGGGTGATGTTGATGTAGCGGTCGGTGTTGCAATAGACCTGGATCCGGTAGTCCACCAGTTTGACGCCGGCGGAGTTGTGGCCGGCGAACACCGGCTTGAGCGCGGTGACCGAGCAGGCGTAGTTGGTGCCGGCCGCTTGGGCCGGGGCGGCCAGGGCGAACGGTGCCGCGACCATGCCCAGCCCGAGGGCTGCGACCACGGCGGCCTTGCCGCGGCGGGATGGACGGGACTTCTTGGTGGTTGGTGCGTGGGACATGGAATTGCTCCTGAGGGGGAAAGATGCGGTGGGGATGGGGTGCTTTGCCCGGCATTCCGGGGCTCCGGATCCGCCGGGATTTTCCCTGCGTTCCGATGTATCCATAGTGGATCCGGGCACCCCTCCCGCACTTCCGTGCTAGCACGTAAATCTACTGGCGAGTATCGAACCGCGCCCCGGTAGCGTCGACACCTTTACATCCCGCCGGTCCGCGGCCAAAATAACTCACACCACAGCCTCCACTGGGACCACAGCGCGCTGTCACTCAGAACCTGCCACAGCAGAGGGGTGCCACCATGAATGACAAGACCGAAGCAACCGAGGCGGACCGGGCACTGAAGCAAAAGCACCGTGCCATGTGGGCCCAGGGCGACTACCCGGCCCTCGCCAGCGAACTAATTGCCGACCTCGGCGCCATCCTCGTTGACGCCTGCGGCATCAAGCCCCGCCAGCGCGTCCTGGACGTGGCCGCCGGTGCCGGCAACGCGGCCATCCCCGCCGCCATGATGAACGCGGACGTCATCGCCAGCGACCTCACCCCGGAAATGTTCGACGCCGGCCGCCGGCAGGCAGCCGATCGCGGCGTTGAGCTGGATTGGCAGGAAGGGGACGCCGAGGCGCTCCCGTTCCAGGACAACGAGTTCGACGTGGTGATGTCCTGCCTGGGCGTGATGTTCGCGCCGCACCACCAGGCCGGCGCGGACGAGCTGGTGCGGGTCTGCAAGCCCGGCGGCACCATCGGCCTGCTGAGCTGGACGCCCGAAGGGTTCATCGGCAAGATGTTCGCCACCATGAAGCCGTTCGCTCCGCCGCCCCCGCCCGGAGCGCAGCCGCCGCCGCTGTGGGGCAGCGAGGACCACGTCCGGGAGCTATTCGGCGAACGCGTCACGGACGTCAAAGCTGAAAAAAGGACGGTGGCCATCACCAGCTTCCACCACCCGGAGGACTTCCTGCACTACTTCAAGTCCCACTACGGCCCCACCATCTCCGTGTACAAGTTCCTTGGCGAGGACCAGGACAAGGTCGGCGCTCTGGACAAGGCCCTCACGGAGCTGGCCGACACGTTCCTCGAGGCCCACGGCGACACCACTGCGCAGATGGAGTGGGAATACCTGCTGCTCACCGGTAAGAAGGCGCGCCCGGCTACAACCTAGCTTGCCGAGTCGTAGCTTCCGGATCCTCGTCCCCGCCCAAGGCACTGACGCCGTCACTGACCGGCGGATAGCGTGAGCTACGGCGCCAGCCGATAACCCACGCCGCGCACTGTTTCAATCCAGCGCGGCGAACCTGAACTGTCCCCCAGCCGCTTGCGCAGATTCCCCAGATGGACTTGGACTGCGCGCTCCTCGCCGTCGCTGACGAACGAGCCGGTGTTGTAAGGCTCGTTCCGCAGCCTGCGGACCAGGTCCGCCTTCGTCTGCACCATGCGGCCGTTCTCCATCAGGACCAGAAGCAGGTCGAACTGCGTACGGGTCAGGTCTAAAGGCACCCCCTGGATGGCGGCTGCGCGCGAAGCTTCGTGCAACGTCAGGCCCCGGTGCTCAAAATCGCACAGCACCACGGCTCCGGCGTGCCGGGGCGGAGTGCCGACGGCGGCCATTACTGGAGCCGGAGGGTGTCTTGCCCGCCGGGAACGTGGCCCCACGACCCTTTCGCCGAAGGTGGAATCCAGCAACCGCGGACGCCTCAGCATCGCTGCGATCCGCGCACGCAATTCCCTGGGACGGAATGGCTTGGTGAGGTAGTCGTCCGCGCCTGCCTCGAAGCCCATCAGCGCATCGGCTTCGTCCATGCGGCCTGTGACCATGATCAGGTAGGCGTCACTGAAAGTCCGGATCCGGCGGGAGGCCTCTATGCCGTCAAAGTCCGGAAGGCCTACATCCATGGTGACAATGTCCGGGTCGTGTTCCCGCACGGCCTCCACGCCTTCCATACCCGAAGACGTTTCGAAAACGGCAAAACCGAACTGCTGGAGAACCTCCTTGAGAGACCTCCTTATGTCGTCGTCGTCCTCGACAACTACTGCAATGCCCCGTTCCACCTTCTGTGCCCCCAAAAAAATTGCTCACAGCCCATGCTGTGCCGAACGTTGGATATTTTCCCTCAGTGGAGCGGGCCGGCGTCAGCGACAGACGCTCGTTTGCGTAGACACTCCGGCACCTCGCCCAGGGCACACCATTCAAGGTGTTCATGTTTTCTATTCGTAGACGCGGACCATTCGGATGGGTTTGATAAATGGCATGACGGACGCCCTGAACGCCGAGCCTACACTCTCGAATTACTTCACATCTCAAGCTGCAGCCTAAATTTGCGCAATTCTTGATCTTTGCAGAAAATTGCGCATTTTGCGGTTCTGATGGGCTCAAATATTGATGCAGTAGGACTATTGCCTTTTGTAACAGGTCTGGCCGATGATCATCGTGTGCTCAATGGGGGCGCAAAGCTGCTCGCTGGGGAGCAACACATAAGGGGCGTCTGCATGGCTTCTTTTCGGTTACCTGTCTCACGTTCCACCCGCCCGCTGAGACCCCTGGCCATGCTGGCGGCCGCGGGCCTGGCTATGCTGGCGTGCATGCCCTCTGCACAAGCGGCGGAATCTACTCCCCCGGACCCCGGTCCTTCGGGCAGCTTTTCCTGGAAGGGCTTCAACTGGGAAAAGCGCTTCTGGGGCGGGGCCCCGCAGTACAACAGGCTCTTTGACGCAGCCAACGTCAGCAATCCCGATGCCAACGGCCACGTCACCCTGAAGCTGACCAACCCCACGGGCGAGGCGCCGGTGGGCGCGGAATTCCAGTCCACCCGCCAGGGCTTCGGCTACGGAACGTACAGCACCACGGTGGAGAAGAATCTCAGCCTCCTGCAAAAGGAGGTGGTCTGGGGCTGCCTGTTCACGTACGATCCCCTGGCCGAGCCCGGTTACAACGAAATCGATCTCTGCGAGGCATCGGCCTGGGGTGGGGGTGCCGCCTACGGCGAATCATGGCCGGTCAGCCAGGGCCACGGGTACTGGTTCGATGCCACCAAGCCTCCGGGCGAAGGCAACAACACGGTGGTTTTTGCTGTCACCGCAAACCCAATTACCACCCACCGGATGGTGTGGGAGCCGGGCAAGCTGACCTTCGAGACCTACGCCGGAGAGGGCTTCACCGGGACCCTCCTGAAGCGTACGGTCCTGCAGGGAACCACAGTTTCCGTGCCGGCGAAGGAGCAGGTCCACTTCAACCTGTGGGTCACCGGCGGCGGAGGCGGGGATCCCGCCCACGTGAAGCCGGAATCGGTGGTGGTCCGGGACTTCTCCTTCGTCCCGGCGGCCGCAGCTCCGCCGCCCGCACCGGCGCCGGGCATTAGACTTTCCTCGACCACGACTAAATCCAAGGGCGTCAACACCACCACGCTGAAGTGGACCGGCGCCACGGGCGCCAACGTGACGCTCTGGATCAACGGGATCCAAAAGACGGTGCCCAACACGGGCAGCTTCGTCAACAACTTCAAAGGCGGCGGTACCACCACCTACAAGGTGTGCGACACCGCCGGCTGCTCCAGCTCCCTCAGCGTGGCCACCTGACGCCCGCGGGCCTAAAAATAAGTGCAGGGCGTCCGGATCCCGGGCGCCCTGCACTTTGTAGCTCGTCTCAGCTCTTGCGGCGGACAGCCTAGGACTTGTCGCCCCGAACGGGAACAATCCGCTTGATGGCAAGGCCCAATGCCACGAGGGCAAAAGCTGCAAGCGCAAACCAGAAAATATCACCCGCACCGGTCATGGCAAGAGTTCCCGAACCCACTCCGGCCGCGGCTGGAGCTGCTGGGTTGTCATACATAGTGTTACCAGGCTTTCTTTTTATTGAGGGCTGCGTCCATGTACGCCTTCGCGTGGACCACCTGCAGAAACAGGTCGATCACCAGCTCGTACATGGTGGCGGCGGCGAGCATGTATTTCCATCCCCGCAGCCGCACCGTGACCACTCGTTCGATCACGAAGACACCGGTCACGGCCAGCCAGAACGGCTGAATGTTCAGCCCGGCCCCCGTGCCCAGTGCAAACGCCACCGTGCCGAAGTAGGCCAGCGTCACCAGGACGCCCACCACAGCCAGGGCCTGCCGTCCCCAGTACGGGCGCGTGACCCGGGTCCAGCCGTACTGCACGCAGTTCTCCACCGCCCCGCGCTTCCACCGGAGCCGCTGCGCCCACAGTTCGCGCCAGGTCGGCATCACCTCGGTCACCAGCGTGCAGTCCGGCGGCGACTTGATCCGGTACCGCAGCGTCAGCAGGGCAAACGAGAGCTCGTTGTCCTCGGTCAGAACGGAGGTGTCGTACACCCCGCCACGGCCATTCCCCGGCGGCAGCGACCCGTCCAGCCTGGCGGCGATGACATCGCGGAGCGTACGTGTCCGGAACAGGGCTGCCGTACCCGTCACCACCAGGCATTTGCCCTTGAGTCGCTTCACGTCACGGGCGTACCGGGCGTATTCGTTGCGCTGCAGGTGCCCCACGAATCCGCCGCCGTGACCGCCACGGAAAACACCGCCTACCGCGCCGAGCCTGGAGTCCCGCTGCAAATGCGCCACGGCCCGTTCGATGAAGTCATCGGAAAGCTGCGAATCGGCGTCCTGAATGAGGATCATGTCTTCGGGCTCGGCTGCGGGCAGGAGGCCACCAAGCGCAAAGTTCAGCGCACCGGCTTTCTTGTCCGTATTTCCTTCGGTGCAAAGAACCTCGGCGCACTCGCTCAGGGCAATGTCCGCCGTGGCATCGGTGCAATTGTCTGCCACCACAATCACCCTGTCCGGGCGGCGCCCCTGGCACTGCAGCGACCTCAGGGTCTCGCGGATGCCTGCGGCCTCATTGTGTGCCGGGATCAGTACGGTGATCACAGAACTGCAGGCTTGAAAAAGGGCAAAACGGAAGCCTCGCAATTCAGGACGCTATTCTGGATTATTACATTAAGTCGTGATTCGCAACACATTAGCTAATTCGTCCCCACGGGAATTCTCTTTTTTCTTCTTCTTGGGCTTTAGCTTTTCATCGGTAATGCAAATCCACGGCAGAGAATGAACAAGGAACGCGCAAGATCCAGTAAGTGTGAACGCAACGCAAGCCGGCTTCACCCCGCTGTCGCTGAGATGGCGCAGTGAACGCCGGGGTGGCGCCCCGCCGGCGTGCGAAAACACAACCGCAATATTGCGCATCAGCAGCGCGCAGAGGACCATTCCCCCCCGGCCTGGTCATCCACGTCCAAGCCACCATCGCCCTGCCCTTTCTTCGAAGTTTGTTCTAACATAAGGACAAACCGTTCCAGCGTGGGGAGAGGCCCCTTGGGGACGAAGGAGAGCTCGTGAAACTTGGACTCGTTGGATTTGGCTTCGGAGGCAGGATCTTCCACGCCCCGTTCATCACTGCAGCTGACGGGGTGGAGCTCGCAGGCATCGTGGCCCGCTCCCCCGCCCGTCGCGCGGAGGCGGCGCAGGAGTATCCGAAAGTACCGCTCTACGGTTCGCTGACCGAGCTGCTCACCGCCGGCGTCGATGCGGTGGTCATCACCACGCCGCCCGAAACTCGCCGCGAACTGGTCCTCGAGGCGGTCGCGGCCGGAGTGCACGTGGTGGCGGACAAGCCCTTCGCCCCGAACGCGGAAGTGGGACGCGAGCTGGTCAAGGCGGCCGCGGACGCCGGCGTGATCCTCAACGTCTTCCACAACCGCCGCTGGGACACGGACATCCGCACGCTTCGCGCGGTGCTGGACTTCGGCCAGGTGGGGCAGGTGGCACGCTTCGAGTCACGCTTCGACCTGGACCAGCCGGACACCTTGGAAGCCGGCCCGGCGGGCGGTCTGCTCCGCGACCTCGGCAGCCACCTGGTGGACCAGGCACTGTGGCTCTTTGGGCCTGCCGCGAGCGTCTACGCCACGCTCGACTGGGTGGATCTGGACGCCGGCCGCACCGACTCCGGATTCTTCGTGACCATCGCGCACCGGAGCGGCGTAAAGTCCCATGTGTCGGCCACCAAGAGCAACCGGCTCGTCGCGAGGGAACTGCGGCTGCTCGGCACCGACGGAAGCTACGTCTCGCAGCAGTCCGACGTCCAGGCCCTCGCCGCCATGGCCGGCGCCCGGCCGGCGGACGATCCGGCTGCGTGGGGTTACGAGGACGAGTCCCGCTGGGGAACGCTCACGACGGCGGCGGGCCAAGTCCGCGTGCCGTCCAGGCAGGGTGCCTATCACCAGTACTACGAGCAGTTCGCCCTGGCTGTTGCCGGCAAGGGACCCGAGCCGGTCCCCGGCAGTGAGGGCGTCCACACCCTCGAAGTCCTCGACGCCGCCCGGCTCAGCGACGCCGAGCGGCGCTCGGTGGACCTCGAGGACTGAGCCACGCAGCGCACTAAACCACGACGGCGGGAGGGTCGGCAGCGCTTGCCGGCTTCCCGCCGTCGCGCGTTCGGCGTTTGCTTCTAAAGGAGAGTCACCGCTGCGGCTGCAGGGCCTTGCTCCAGAGGACGGTGCCGTTGGCGTTGCGGAGGCTGACGCTGAAGACGTCGTCCTCGGTGAGGTCCACGTGGCCGAAGAACTGGTTTTCGCCGGTGCGCGGGGACTGGCCGGCGTAGGCGCCGGTCTTGTAGAACACCCTCTCGGGGCCGAAGGTGCCGTCCAGCTCGCCGGGGCCGAAGCTGCCGGCGTTGATGGGCCCGGCCACGAATTCCCAGAAGGGGTCAAAGTCGGTGAAGCCGGCGCGCTCGGGTGAGTAGTGATGGGCGGCGCAGTAGTGGACGTCGGCGGTGAGCCAAACCACGTTTTTAACCCGGTTGCGCTTGAACGCGGAGAGCACCCCGGCGATCTCGAGTTCCTTGCCCAAGGGGGCGCCGTGGTCGCGGTTGGCCAGGGATTCCTGGTTCACCGGCCCGTCGGGGACAATCAGGCCGAGCGGGAGGTCGGCGGAGATGACCTTCCAGGTGGCCCTGGACTTGCTGACCTCCCTGATGAGCCACTGCACCTGCTCTTCGCCGAGGATGTGGGTGAGAGTTGTTTCCTTGCCGTCGGTGTTGGGGTCCTTGAAGGTGCGCATGTCCAGGCAGAAGACCTCCAACTGGGGGCCGCGGGAGATCTTGCGGTAGATGCGGGCGGGTTCGAAGCCGGTGCTGCCGTCCCCGATGCGGGTGCTGAGGCCGGAGACGGGCTGGTATTCCTGCCAGGCCTGGCGGCCGCGGGCGGCGAGCACGTCCACGCGGCGTTCGGTGTAGCGGGCGTCGGCGAGGATCTCGCCCGGGTACCAGTTGTTGGTGGTTTCGTGGTCGTCCCACTGGGCGATTACCGGCACCTCGGCGTACAGGGCTCGGACGTTGCGGTCCATGAGGTTGTAGCGGTGCCGGCCACGGTATTCGTTGAGGGTTTCGGCCACCTTGGACACTTCCTCGGTGACCAGGTTGCGCCAGATCTGCCCGTCGGGCTCAGTGACCCGCGCGGCGATGGGGCCGTCGGCGTAGATGGTGTCGCCGGAGTGGATGAAGAAGTCCGGCTTGGTGGCGTGCATGGCCGCGTAGCCGCGCATACCGCCGATCTCCTCGTTGATGCCCCAGCCTTGGCCCGCCGTGTCGCCGGTCCAGACGAAGCTCTGCTTGCGCGGGGCGCGGCCGCTGCTGAGCAATCCCGTTCCCGGCGCCGTACTGAAGGAGCCTTGCGCGGCTTCGCCGGCATTGCCATCGGCGTCCTCGAAATGCAGGGTGAGCGCGAACCGGGTGCCTGCCGGGAGGTGCTCGGCGTTGATCCGGGAGGTGAAGTCGGTGGCTTCGCTGCCGGCGCTCCCCCGCAGTACCCGCTGGAAGGCGCGGCCGCCGCGGAGCGGGGCACCGTCGTCGTCCACGGCGAGCAGGTTGGCCACAAGCCGTCCGGGCCCCGACGCGCGGGACCACAGCACGCCGGAATCGGCGGTGACATCGCCGGTGGCGATGCCGGACGGGAGGGTCAGGCGGTTGCGGACCAGGGCGACGCCGGCGGGGCTGGTCGCGTGGGCGGTTGCGGAGGGCACGACGGCGGCAGCACCGGCCGCGGCCAGGGCACCTTTGAGGACATTTCGGCGGGTGAAAGAAGTCATGCCCCCATCGTTGAAGGTGCGGATGAACCGGTGGTGGCGGGGGCGTGAACGGTGGCTGAGCCTGGGGCCACGGCCGCCGTTCGGACCGCCGTTGAGCCCCATAACGACATCCGACGTAATTGATAATGATTCTTGATAAGGTTAGGTAACCCTTCCAAGCTTGTTCGCCAACTCCATGCCCAGACCGGTCAGGACCCTCGAAACCGCATGACCACCACCATCGCACCCACTGCCGTCCGGACCGCAAGTCCACGGCTCCTGCTTTCCAGCCAGCTCATTTTCAACATCGGCTTCTACGCCGTCATCCCGTTCCTGGCCGTATCCCTGCGCGAGGACTTCGCCATGGGAGCAATGGCGGTGGGGATCGTCCTCGGGGCCCGCACCTTCGCCCAGCAGGGGATGTTCCTGGCCGGCGGCGCCATCGCGGACCTGTGGGGGCCGCGGTATGCGATGATCACCGGATGCCTCATCCGCGTCACCGGTTACCTGCTCCTTGCCGCTGCCGCTGATTTTCCGCTGTTCCTCCTGGCCGCCATCGTCACGGGCATCGGCGGAGCACTGTTTTCCCCGGCACTGGAAAGCCTGATGGGGTCGGCGGAAGAACGCCGTAAACCAGGTCCCGCGAACCGGCCCACACTCTTTGCCCTGCTGGTGATCTTCGGCGAGATTGGCGCGGTGGCAGGCCCGCTGGTGGGCGTGCTCCTGCTCGGCTTCGGACTCGACGCGGCCCTCTACGTCGGTGCCGGCATTTTCACTGTGATGGCCTTCGTGTTCTGGCGCCAGGTGCCGGCCACGCCACCCGCCAGTACAAATCCCGCCAGCACGAATCCGGCTGCCGGCCGTCCGCGGCTCTGGGACTGCCTGCGGGACAGGTGCTTCATCGGGTTCGCAGCCTTCTACAGCGTCAATCTGCTGGCGCACAACCAGCTCTACTTCGGGCTGCCGGTGGAACTGGAGCGCAGCGGGCTGGGGTCGGCTCCGCTGGGTGTCCTCTTTGCCTATGCGTCCGTCCTCACTGTCTGCCTGCAGTGGCCCGTCGCTAAGCTCACCCGCCGACTCGCCCCTCAGACTGCCCTCACGACGGGCTTCGCCGTCCAAAGCGCAGGGTTCGCGGCCGTCGCCGTGCTGGCGGTGTACCCGCAGCCCGGAGAGCTCAAGGTGCTGCCCGCCGTCGTGCTTGTCACTGCCTTGTGCGTTGGCAACATGTTTGTTGCCCCGCTCGCCATGGGGCTCGTGCTGCGATTCGCCGGGGGCCGCCCGACGGGCGCCTTCTACGGGCTCCTTGCCAGTTGCGGCGGGCTGATGGTGCTCATCGGCAACATCGGCTTGGGGCCGCTGTACGAGCTGGCCGGCCAACCGTCGACGGCGGCCGCCGCACCCTGGCTGCTCACCGCACTCCTTGCCGCCGCTTCAGCAGCGGGGATCCGCCGCTTCCTGCCGGCCCGGACGACGGCGGACTCCGCCGCCCGCGCCTAGCCCACCTCATCAGCTCCACCCGACCCGCCAGAGACCGGCAGATGCCATACTCAAGACGTGACTGCGTCGTACGCCTTCCGTGGCGAGCTCTGGCACTATCCGGAGGAAGCCGGGTGGCATTTCATCACGCTGCCCCAGGACCTGGCGGACGAGATTAGAGACGAGGCCGCTCCCTTCCGCAAAGGCTTCGGGTCGGTGAAGGTCACGGCCTCCATCGCGGGTAACAGCTGGTCCACGTCGATTTTCCCGGACAGCAAGAGCGGCTCGTATCTGCTGCCGGTGAAGAAGGCCGTCCGGACCGCCGCGCGGATCGGCGACGGGGATGATGTGGATGTGGAGCTGGTGCTGGAGCTCGAGCGCTGATCGCGGGCCGGCGCGGCCAAGCGGAACACCTGCCAAAGGCCCTATTCCGCGTCTTGGCGCAGGACTATCATGCAGGTGCACGGCCGCGGCTGTCCCAGCGCCGCAACAAGGCCGAAGCAACTGCGTGGAAGGACCCGTCATGGAATGCATCACCTGGTTCGCGCCGATTCTGCCCGGGAAGCTGGACGAGTGGAAGTCGCTCATCGAGGAGGTTCAGGGACCCCGCAAGGAGGAACACCGGCGTTCCCGCGAGCGGATGGGACTGAAACGCGAAGTTGTCAGCCACATGCCAACGCCGCAGGGGGACTTTGCCTGCCTGTTCCACGAGGCCGAGGACCTGGCCAAGTCGTTCCAGATCGCCGCCACCTCGGACGATCCGCACGATCAGTGGTTCCGGGAGAAGATCATGGAAGTCCACGGCATCACGCCCGAAATGCTGCAGGGCCCCCTGCCTGCATCGCTGCACTTTGATTACAAGGCCGGCTGAAAGAGACGGCCGCGGGACCGACGGCGGGAGGCCGGCGCGCTGCCGGCCTCCCGCCGTCGTACTCTCTGCTGAGCCCTGCCGAAGACTAAACCCGCGGCGAAGCGTAAGGCGCGCTGGGGAGGTTGCCTGCCGTCCACGGTGCCGTGGAGCGGATGTCCGGTGTGTGGCCGCGGCCGTCGGTCAGAAGGGCGCGGACGGTGACGCTGAGAACCCAGAGTCCTAGAAGCAGGATGCCGAGCAGTTCCATGGTTTCCACCTCGAGTGAGTGTGTGCGGATTTGGGTGATTTCAGTGTGTCCGCCGGGCGTGTGAGCAAGCGTGTGAATCCCGCAGACGCCGGCGGCGGGCGGCGGTACCATGAGCCGTATGGCCGAGAACTGGATTCGGCTCCTCGGTCCGCCCGCGATCGAGACCCCCGGTACAACTCCCCTGCAGCCCCGAGGCCGCAAGGCCTGGGCGGTGCTCGCGTACCTCGCGCTGCAGGCGGACGGCACCGGCCGTTCCCGCACGGCGTCGCTGCTGTTTCCGGATGCCGTGGACCCGCTCGGCGCCCTGCGCTGGAACCTGTCCGAGCTGCGGCGGACGCTCGACGGCGTCACGGTGGCCGGCGATCCCCTGCGGCTGGCACTGCAGCCGCCTTGGCGCTGCGATGCACTGGAAGTCGTCGACTCCGCCGGCAGCCCCGGCGTTAACCCGCGGCGCTTCAGCGGACAGTTGCTGGAAGGGCTGTCCTTCGCCGATTCCCCGGTGTTTGATTCGTGGCTGGCAGACCAGCGCTACCGCCTGGACAACGTGGTCCAGTCCCTGCTCTACGAAGCCGCGCTGGCCTCGTTGGCTTCCGGCGCGCCAGCCGAGGCGGCGGAGCTCGCGACGCTGGCACTGCACCGCGACCCGTTCCATGCGGACTGCAACGCCGTCCTGGTCAAGGCGCTCGTGGCCCTGGGTGAGCACCGCCGGGCCCGCGAGCACGTCGCCAAATGCGGGAACCTCTACCGGCAGGAGCTCGGCCTGCCGCTGCCCGCGGAAATCCGGCGGGCACTCTCCGATGCCGCCCCGGAGGCGGACCCCGGAATGCCGGCCACCGCGGCGACGGTTCGGTCCTATCTCGACGCCGGCGGCGCGTCACTGTGGGCTGGTGCCGTGGACCGGGGGCTGGATCAGCTCCGGCTCGCGGTGGTGCTGGCCCAGCGCACCGGCGACGACCACCTGCTCGCCGAGTCCCTCGTGACGCTGTCCGGCGCGCTGATCCACCAGGCGGGCGGTCGCGGCGCAGAGGTGGCGGACTTCCTGCACCGTGCGCTGCAGGCGGAAGGGCCCGACGGCGCCTCCCGCACTGCCGCCGCGGCGTACCGGGAGCTGGGCTACCTGTCCGTCCAGCGCGGCGTGCCGGACCGTGCGGCCGGCTGGCTGGACCGGGCGATGCTGGCGGCCCACGGATTCCCTGACGAACAGGCGAGGATCCTGGCGATCCAGGGGATGCTGGCCTCGGACACCGCACGCTACGAGGATGCCGTGGCGGCGCTGACCGAATCCGGAAAGCTGGCGAGGGCTGTCCGGAACCGCCGGCAGCAGGCGTTCAGCGAGGCGCTGCTGGGCCGGGTGCACCTGCTGCGCGGGGAGCTGGACCTGGCGGCTGCCTGCCTGGACCGGGCACTGGTCTGGATTGCGGAGGAACACTGGACGGCGTTCGAGCCGTTTGTCGCCGGCGTCCGGGGCGAGACCTACCTTGCCGCGGGGCAGCTGGAGGAAGCCGCGGCCATGATCGACCGGTCCTGGGTGATGGCCGAGCTGGCCGGCGACCACTGCTACATGGCCCTGGCGGCGGGCGCCGAAGCACAGCTGTTCCTGGCGCACGGCGACCTCGCGGCGGCCGAGCACTGGATTGACCGCGGGCTCGAACCCAAGCCGTGGTACCTCTGGTATTCGGCCCGGCTGCTGGATACGGCGGCGGAGGTTGCCATTGCGATGGACTCGCCGCGGGCGCCGAGGTTCGTGGAACGGCTGGCAGAGCTGGCCAGCCGCAGCGGAATGCGGGAGTTCGTGGTGCGGGCGCAGTCGCACCGTGCGGTGCTGGGCGACGAGACGGCGGCGCAGGCGGTGCCGTGGCTGGCCAAGGAGATCGGGAATCCCGCGCTGGCGGCATTTCTGGACCAGCGGCACGGGTAGAGCCCGTCGAAACCACGCCCGACAGAACAAGCACACCCGGGTTAAACAAAAGCAGGGCCGGTCATTGACCGGCCCTGCTTTATGAAACCTAAACGGTCCCGGGTATCTAAGAAATTAGATAGCCTGGATGTTTACAGCCTGGGGACCCTTGGGGCCCTGCTCGGTTTCGAAGGAGACCTTCTGGTTCTCTTCGAGGGAGCGGAAGCCGGAGGAGTTGATCGCAGAGTAGTGTGCGAAAACGTCCTGTGAGGAGTCATCGGGGGAAATGAAGCCGAAGCCCTTTTCAGCGTTAAACCATTTGACGGTACCAGTAGCCATTATTTATGTCCTTCGTGAAGGTGGAGGAACTGTCCCGACTTTCGGGTCCTCCGGTGTGGGGTGTTCAAAACCGCTACTTCAGAAGAACGAGGACTTTCGACCCCGCGTACTGCCTGAACTACCAAATACAAACACAACAACGGTCTCTACTGTACACGGGTTTTGAGAGAGGCGTGACCACGGGCATCAGCGGGATGTCCGGGACCGTGATTGACCGCGGTCCGTCGAACCCCTGCATGAACACGCTGACGAAGCTGAGCGACGCCGTTCCCCCGGATTCAGGCAGCTGGCTCTCGAAGTTGATGGTCCCCTTGCGCTGGCCTCCCGGCGGTATTTCCGGCTGCCAGCTGCTCCGGAAGGCATCGGCGTCGAAAGTGGTGCCGTCCGGGCCGGTGAGGATGGCGTTGTGGAAGAGCGGCAGTGACATGGAGCTGCCGGTCCCGTTCCGCACGTGGATCTCCACCCGGGTGAAATGTGCGGTGCTCTGGATACCGAGCACGGTGACAGTGACACCCTGCGCTTCCGTCACCACCTGGCGTGCCAGCCGCTGGGTTCCGGTTTCGTTGCCCGAGAAGTAGCCGACGGCGTAGCTCGCCCCCGCGGCCACCAGCCACCCGCCGCCGCCAAGCAGCAGCAAGATCGCCAGCACGGTGGCGATGGCCGGAAGGGAACGCGGCGCAGCCTTCACCGGCCGGGAAGGCCGCGCGTTCCCGGTGCCGTAGGCTCCCCCATGGGTGTCCGGATGTCCGGGTCTCAGCGGACGGGCGGGCCGTGCCGGCTGCACCCGCTGCGATGGCCGATACCGTGGCTTGGGCTGCTTGGGTGCCGGCTCTCCCTTGTCTTTGAGGTAATCCAGCGCCTCCCCGCCCAGTGCAACCGCTAGGCCCATCGCCGGGGTGACGAACCATGTCCATGTCGGCGTCAACTCGGTCAGGAAGGCGGTCAGGCTATTGCCGATCAGCCCCACCACGTTGATCGCGGCCGCAAAGAGCAGCGCCGCGCCGAGGCCCTTCTTCCTGGGAGCCGCCGACGCCGGCCGGCGTCCCTCCTGCCCGCCGGCCGCGCCCGGTGGTGCGCTGCCGCCGTCGTACTTTCCCTCAACAAAGCGGAGCCGCACCTGCCCGAACTGGACCTCATCGCCGTCGGTGAGTTCGGTGGGCGAGGTGATGACGTAGCCGTTGACCCAGGTGCCGTTGCGCGAGTCCTGGTCGTCCAGGATGGTCCGGCCGTCCAGCGAAGTCAGGACGGCGTGCCGGCGGCTGACCCCGGAAACGGGCAGGCGCAGCCGTGCGCCTTCGTCGCTGCCGATGGTCGTTTTTCCGTGCGGGATGACAATCCGGGTCCCCGCCGCCTCCCCGTCGACGACGACGAACGCATTCCGTACCCCAGGTCCGTCCATGACTTACCCCGACCAGCCAGGAGGGCACGCCGGCCCCCGCAGGAAAGACACCGTCATCCGCCGCTGGCGCATGACATGTAGCAAGTCTCCTCCCGGCCGGGGTGGCTGACAAGGAACGCAGAACGGGTTGCTGGCGGCTCTGCCGACGCGCTCGACTGGGCTCCCGACCAGCCTCTCGACCGCGCCCCGGAACGGGCATATCCTGCAGGAAGTCCATCTCTGGCAGCACGTTCCGGCAGACAAGGGAGACGTTCACATGGAAATGCCCAAACCGTCCGACGCCGACAAGGAGCACTTCCGGAAGGTGGTGCCGGACCATCCGGATGTGGTGGTCAAGCCGATGTTCGGCAACCTGGGCGCGTTCGTCAACGGGAACATGTTCGCCGGGCTGTTCGGGCCTACGATCGGGGTCAAACTCTCCGAGGCGGACAAACAGGAACTCGAAGGCACGGAGCGGACCGTCCCGTTCGGCCCGCCGGAGCGTCCGATGGGCGGCTACACCGGGCTCCCGGAGGTGTGGAACGCAGAGGGCGACGGCGATAACGCCCGGGCACAGGCCTGGGTGGAGAAGGCGTACGAGTACGTCGCCGGCCTGCCGCCGAAGGAGCCGAAGGCTTCGCAAGCGAAGGCCGCGAAGAAGTAGCTCCCAAGTCCCCTGGCTACAGATTCAGCCGCGGTTGTAACGGGCAAGTGCTTCTTTGTAGACAGCGGCAATTTCAAGGTCGCCCCTGTCCGTGTATTTGGCGATGATGTTCGTGAGGTCGCGTTTGATGACCAGATGCGCGTCATACGGTTCGCGAGGACGGCGAACGTAATCGTTCATGATTTCGCACCTACTTGCGCCTCTTCACGCTCCAGCAGATAGCGCAGAAATGCAGCCTGGTTGTCGATTTCCCGCTGTTTTCGCGGGGAAACCCAATCCAGCAATTCCTGGTCGTCAGCCATGATGTCCACTCCTTCCGGTGATGAATTGATAATCACCCCGTCCGGGCAAGATCCGCGAAAGTTTCAGGCAAGATAGGCCAAGGTTTTGTCGCGGCAGTTTTGGCCCGGCCGAACACGACATTGAGGCGGCACCTGGACCGCGAGCTGCCCCTCTGGCAGGAGCAGATCCGTCGAATCAGATACAGCAGCACCTGATCCAATCGAGGGTCAAGAAGATAAAATAGACCATGTTGGTCTTTGCAGCCTTCGGATTCCTGCTTTACATCGCCCTTCTTCTTGCCGTGCTGGTCTTGGCCGGTATTGTCTGGGCCCTCTCCCGTCTGGGGCTCTGGATTCTCGGCCTCAGGCCGCGGCCCAGTCAGAAGAAAGTCGCTAGCGTCAAGCCGGCCCCGCCCCAGGTCCGACGCCGAGTCCCGGCCCCGGCCCCGCCAAGGGCGGTACCCCAGGTTCAAGCCCGGGCACCACGCGCGGCGGAAGTCCCGGCCCCGTGCGACATCTGGCCCAAATGGACCCCGGCTCACAGGCGCTACGTGGACCAGGAGTTGGCCCTCTGGCAGGAGCAGTTCGACGCGCTCAACTCCCGCAGGTAGGCACCGCTCAAGTCAAAATCGACAGCTTTTGACACGCAGTTAACCACCCATTCACACCGTCCTCAGGACCTGTCCAACCGGCCTCCATACGGTCGACGGCATGGACACCAACATCTCGCGCAGATCACTCCTTTCCGTCGGCCTCGGGGCCGGACTCGTCGCCGCCCTGCCGGGTGCCGCCGTCGCCGTTTCCACAGCGGACGACGCCGGTCTCCGCACCGATCCGTTTATGCTCGGCATCGCCTCCGGCGAGCCGTGGCCGGACGGTTTTGTCATCTGGACGCGGCTGGCCGTTGACCCGCTCGCCGAAGACGGGCTCGGCGGGATGCCGCAACGCACCGTGCCGGTTGCCTGGGAGGTGGCCGAGGATGCCGGCATGCGCAGCGTGGTGGCGCGCGGCGTCGAACAGGCCCGGATTGAGGATGCCCACTCGGTCCACGTGGAGCTGAAGGGCCTGAAGCCCGGGCGTGAATACTTCTACCGGTTCCGCAGCGGCCGGCACATCAGCGCCATCGGCCGGACCCTCACCAGCCCGGCGCCGCACGAGACGCCGGCGGCTCTGGCCATGGCGTTCGCCAGCTGCTCCCAGTACGAACACGGCTACTTCACAGCCTACACGCGCCTGGCGGAGGACCACCCGGACCTGGTGCTGCACCTGGGCGACTACCTGTACGAGTACAAGAAGGGCAACTACGTGATCGGCGGCGGGAACCCCCGCGACCACGAAGGTCCGGAGACCTCCAGCCTCGCCGGCTACCGCCAGCGCCACGCGCAGTACAAGTCCGACGCCGACCTGCAGGCCGCGCACGCCGTCGCACCGTGGCTGGTGGTCTGGGATGACCACGAGGTGGACAACAACTGGGCGGACGAGGTCCCGGAGAACACCGATGCGGGCCAGCTGAACGACACCACCGAGCGGTTCAGGCAGCGGAGGGCGGCAGCGTTCAAGGCGTACTACGAGAACATGCCGCTGCGCGTGTCGTCGGTGCCAGCCGGATTCGACATGAAGATCTACCGCACCATCCAATGGGGCCAGCTGGCCAACTTCCACATGATGGACACCCGGCAGTACCGGGACGACCAGCTTGCCGGGGACGGCTGGAAGAAGAACGTGGCGGAACGCCTGGCCGAGGACCGCACCATCACCGGCGCGGAGCAGGAGAAGTGGCTGCTGGACGGCTTCAGGAACTCCACTCAGCGCTGGGACATCCTGGGCCAGCAAGTGTTCTTCGCCGAGCGCGACCGCAACCAGGCGCCCGAGATTGACGACGTCTCCATGGACGGCTGGGACGGCTACGCCGCGTCGCGCCGCCGCATCACCCAGGGCTGGGTGGACGCGAACGTGCGCAACGCCGTCGTCCTCACAGGCGACGTGCACCGGAACTGGGCCAACGACCTCAAGGTGGACTACAAGGACCCGGTGGCCCCGGTCGTCGGCTCCGAGCTGGTGTGCACGTCCATCACGTCCACCGGCGACGGGACGGGCTCCACGTCGGACCCGGTGATGGCCTGGAACCCGCACCTGAAGTTCTACAACGACAACCGCGGATACGTGAACACCCGCATCACTCGGGAGGCGATGACCGCGGACTTCCGGGTGCTGGACTACGTGACCACGCCGGGAGCCGCTGTGTCCACGAAGGCGTCGTTCGAAATCCGGGACGGTGTGCCTGGGCTGGTGGCACGGGGTTAGAAGCTTCCCGAAACCCAAGCGGCCGGCGGGATTGCCCGCCGGCCGCTTGTGGTTGAGGATTCGGTCGCGTCGGCGAGCGTCACCCACTCCCGTAGCATTCACGCCCGGAATGGATTGTGGGAACCGCCTGCCTTGACAGCAGGCAAGCTATCAGAGCCCGCACCGAGGTGGTCCAGATCACATTCCCAGTCTGATACATTAGTAATATATTAGATCTACGACTGCGTGCGATCATCTGTCGCGGTCTGATATGTCAGCTCTCCAGATCTGAATCCCGCGAAGGATCGATCGTCAACTCGATGAGGAGTGGAACAGCATGCAGCAACTCGCACACCGGCTCGAACGCCTGGGCACCGAAACCGCCTTCAGCGTCGCGCAAGCCGCGGCCGCCTGGAAGGCGAAGGGGAACATGGTGTACCCCTTCCACCTCGGCGACATCAACATCCCGACCGCGCCGAACATCGTGGAAGCGATGAACCGGGCAATCACGGACGGCTACACGGGCTATTGCCCCGGCCCCGGCATCCCGCAGCTGCGTGAAGCCCTCGCCGACGACATCGGCTCGCGCCGTGGTGTGCAGTTCTCCCCCGACAACGTGGTTGTAATGACCGGCGGCAAGCCCGTCATCACAAAGTTCCTGCAGGCGGTCATGAACCCCGGCCAGGAAGTGCTCTACCCCAACCCCGGCTTCCCGATCTATGAATCGCAGATCGAGTACCTCGGTGGCACGGCTGTACCGTACCGCTACGTGCCCACGAGCACGGGCTTCGCCATCGACCTCGAGCAGATCCGCGCGTCGATCACGCCCAACACGGTCGCGATCATCTACAACGACCTGCAGAACCCCATCTCAGCCGAGTCGACTGCGGCCGAGCGTGAGGCAGTCGCACAGCTCGCAATAGAGCACGACCTCTGGGTGCTCTCCGACGAGGCCTACTTCGAGACGCGCTACGAGGGGGTCTCGAGCTCGATCGTATCGATACCAGGCATGGCGGAGCGCACCGTCATCCTCTACACATTCAGCAAGAAGTTCGCCATGACCGGTTCCCGTCTGGGCTGCGCCGTCGCCCCGATCGAGATCGCCAAGGTGCTCAGCACGCTCAACACCAACGATGAGTCGTGCACCACGCACTACGTGCAGTGGGCCGGCATCGAAGCGCTCCGTGGCCCCCAGGATTCTGTGCAGCAGATGCTGGACATCCTCCGCGGGCGTCGGGATGCCGCATGCGAAATCGTGAACGACATCCCCGGCATGCATGTCGCCGTGCCGCAGTCGACGTTCTACCTGTTCCCCGACGTCACCGAGGTCATGAAGCGCATGGGTTACACGGCAGTCGGCGACTTCGCCACTGACGCCCTGTACAAGACCGGCGTCTCCTTCTGCACCCGCGAGCACTTCGGCCGACGCCTGCCCGGCGAGGAGCGGCAGTACATCCGGCTCGCCTATTCGGGCATCGAAGTGCCGGACATCCGCGACGGCCTCGGACGCCTGCGCGAGTGGATCGAGACGGCATGAGCCGGGTCGTCGTTACGGGACGTGTACCCGAAGCCGCACTCGAGAAGCTGCGCGCCGAACACGAGGTTGATGCCTGGGAGGGTCCGGAATCGATCGGGCGCGAGGAGCTCCTGCGCCGGGTCGCCGGCGCCGATGCCGTGGTGAGCCTGCTTACCGAACGCATCGACGCCGAGTTGCTCGACGCCGCCGGTCCGCAGCTCAGGGTCGTCGCGAACGTCGCCGTGGGCTATGACAACATCGACGTGCCGGCCTGCACCGAACGGGGCATCGTAGCCGCCAACACGCCCGGCGTGCTTACGGATGCCACAGCTGACATCGCCTTCAGCCTCATCCTCATGGCAACCCGCCGGCTCGGTGAGGGGGAACGTCTCATCCGTTCCGGCCAGGACTGGAAGTGGGGCATGTTCTTCCTGCTCGGCAGCAGCCTGCAAGGCAAGACCCTCGGCGTCGTCGGCATGGGCGGCATCGGCCAGGCCACCGCGCGCCGGGCTAAGGCCTTCGGCATGGAGATCGTCTACCAGTCGCGCAGCGAGATCGATCCCGGGATCGCCGCCGAGCTGGGCGCCCGGCGGGTCGAGCTCGACGAGCTGCTGGCCGTCAGCGACGTCGTTTCGCTGCACTGCCCCTACGGACCGGCCACGCATCATCTGATCGGCGCCGAGCAACTCGCGGCGATGAAGAGCTCGGCATACCTCGTCAACACCGCGCGCGGACCGATCGTCGACGAAGCAGCGCTCGCTTCCGCGCTTCGCGAGGGGCAGATCGCCGGCGCCGGGCTCGACGTTTTTGAAAACGAGCCCAGCGTGCACCCCGGATTGCTCGAGCTCGAGAACGTGGTGCTCGTACCGCACCTCGGCTCCGCCACAGTGGAGACCCGCACTGCCATGGCGATGCTCGCCGCCGACAACGCGCTCGCTGTGCTCAGCGGCGAACAGCCGCCCGCACCGATTAATTAGTCCTCGCTACGGCGTGTCCGGAGTAACGAGTACGAGCCCCGTCCCGAAGGACGGGGCTCGTACTCGTTCACGGCATGCAGTGCCGTGGAAAAAACTCGAAGGACGACGTCGGACGTACGTCGCGGGCGAGGATGCGGCAACAGCAGGCGGGACGCCGGAGCTGTCCGAAGAACTGACTGTTCGCGTGAACCGTCTGACAGCAATCAGGGGCGTCGTCTGGCATCGACTACTCCTCCACAGAAATTGTCGGCTGTGGGCTTCGGCATGGGCTAACAGCGGACTGACAGGATATGAGCCCTAACCCGCACCTGGTGCTGCGCCTCGGTGGCTGCATGTACGAGTACAAAAGGGCAGCTACGTGATCGGTGGCGGGAACCAGCGCGACCACGACGGTCCGGAGACCTCCAGCCTCGCCGGCCACCGGCAGCGGAGGAAGCGACGTTGAACGAGTGGTGCGCGTTCCTGCGCCAAAGCTGGGAAGAAGCTGCGGAGGCCTTGAGGCAAGCGGGTCCAGAATTGCTACGGCGGTACGTTCGGCGAGTAATTCGCATCTACATGAACTATGGGGGCAATAAATGAATACACGTTTTCGATGCAATAAAGCTCGAAATTCGGTCAACAATGAGGCTTCCAATGCGGTCGACGCATCGCCGCGTTCGTGGATTTCTCAACGCCCCGTGGCTGGTGCGGCTGTAGCTCTCGCCGTAGTCATCTCAGCGACTGCCTGCGGAGGGCAATCTGCCGCCTCGTTCAGCACGTCGTCGGCCAGCGAGTCCGCATCCCCGAGCGCCACGCCCACACCCACCCCAACCGCTCCGGGATCATCCGGCTGCGTGACGGAAAATGCGACGGAAAAGTACGCGCCGAAGGTCTTCATCTGCACTAAGAGCGACGCTGGAAAGCTGCTGTGGATGGAAGAGTCAGAATCGAAACGAGTAACGGACGCGCGGGCGGCAGCAGCGGCGAAGATGGCTGCTGAGAAGGCAGCCGCAGAGAAGGCAGCTGCCGACGCGGCAGCGCAGGAAGCTGCGGCTAAGGCGGCACAGGAGCAGGCTGCTGCAGAAGCGGCCCGTCAACAGGCTGCGGCCGCGGAAACGGCGCGCCAGCAGCAGGCCGCTGCTGCCGCAGCGGCAGCAGCGGCGGCTGCAGCCCAGGTGCCCGTGCAGCCTGCCGTCCCCGCAGCTCCGTCCGGATGCGATCCAAACTATGCGGGAGCCTGTGTGCCGATTGCGTCCGACGTCGATTGCGCCGGAGGGAGCGGCAACGGTCCCGCGTATGTGGGCGGACCTGTCACCGTCGTGGGATCTGACATCTATGGTCTCGACAGGGATGGGGACGGATTGGGATGCGAGTAGTGACCAACTAATCCATCGGAAGCAGGTCCGTCGCCTGTGGCTTCCAGGTGCCATAGTCGACGGACCTCAATAACATCCACCGGGAGTCTTAGTTAGGCCCAATCCGCGCTCCGGCAATACGAATAGTCTTGCCAGCCGCAACGCTGCGCGAGTGCTGTCGTGAGTCTCGAGGGGAAGACATGCTGGAACTGAAACGCATCTACTGGAGCCGCCAGGTTCTGCGATTGGCATACGCGGCCGTGATTGTGTGGTTGGGCGTCTCCGTTGTCCTGGCGCTCATGCCAAAGACCAACGAAGCGGCCGGCCCGGGGCCCTCGTCGCCCGCCGAGGTATTCCGCGGGATGTCCGACGAAGTCCTGGCAGCCGTGATTGCACCGGGTGCATTTGCCCTCGTCCTAGCCATTGCAGCGGCCATCATCGGTGCACGCGACGTCCGCCGCCGGGATCCGGTACGGCGCTTCACTCGCCAACAGCGCCGCGATGGGATGGCGCGGGCTGACGGCCGATGTGAGATGGAAGCAGGGTTTCGGCGTCGTTGTTCCCGGGCCGCCGAGCACGGCGACCATTTCTATCCCTGGTCCAAAGGCGGCTCCACGAGCCTGCAGAATTTCGTCGCCGCCTGCGCCAGGTGCAACCGGGCGAAGAGCGCCCGGATCCCCTCGCCCGGCCAGCAGGAAAGAATGGAACGACGACGGCGGGAGTACGTCAAGCACGAAGCTGCCGTCAGCGTCGGTGAACGGCAACCGCTCCCCTAGCCGGTCCTCGCAAACAAGCCGAGCTTGTCCAACAAACAAGTCACACGTGTCGTACGCTGGAATTCCCCGAAGCCCACTAAGCGAGGAATAACGTGCACGAGGACGCCGCCAGGTTCCTGTCCCAGCCGGTGATGGCCCAGCCCGGCTCGCCCCTCCGGGTTGCCGTGTACTCCCGGATCGCCGAGGCCATCCGCAACAGCCTGCTGACGCCCGGCTCCATGCTCCCCACGGAAACAGAACTCGGCGCGGACATGAAGGTCAGCCGCACCGTGGTCCGCGAAGCGCTGATGCTGCTCGAAGAGGACGGCCTCATCCGGGCCCGCCGTGGCGTCGGCCGGTTCGTCGCCGACACCCTCCCCCGCATCGGCATCGAACGCATCCGCCCCTTCGAGGAAGTCCTCGGCGGCCCCGGACAGCACATCGAGATCAAACGCATCCAGCGGCAGCGGCAGTCCGCCTCGGAGTTCGTCGCCCCCGGCGTGGGCGTCGAGCCCGGCGCCGACTGCTGGCTCTGGGAGTCCGTCCTGATCCGCGACGGCGAGGCCATCGCACACCTGCAGGAGAACATCTCGGCACTGCCAGTGAGCCTGGGCAGCACTTCCGCCGCCGCGCCACTGGAAATCGACGACGACGGCGGCACCCTGCTTGCCAGCCTGAACAACCGCTTCGGCCGGGTCCTCGGGCCCGGCGAATGCCAGATCAGCCTGAGCCAGGTGGGACCAAGCCGGGCCAAGCTGCTGGACCTCCGGGCGCCGGATCCTGTCCTCGTGCTGACGCAGTACGTCAGGCACGCGAACCGGCCCTTCTACCTGGCCAAGTGCCTGATCGCGGCACGCGCGGGGCACCTGTCCGTGATGCAGTCCCTTCAGTCCTGAGCCGCCGGCCCACCAGCCTGTGTTCCATCGGTCTCGTCCCCGCAAGGGCAAAGCCGGAAAATCAGTCGGCCAGCTCTGCCGCCCTGGTCAGTGACGTCGTCTGGGCAGGCCCTCGGCACACAGGTAAATGCCGATGCTGTTGTTTAGGAATCGGCATATTCCGCGAACGACCGTTCACGAGGCAGTGCGGCCACCAGGAGCTGTGACTATTAGCTGAGAATGGCGG
This sequence comes from Arthrobacter oryzae, assembly GCF_031454875.1. Classification (GTDB taxonomy): domain Bacteria; phylum Actinomycetota; class Actinomycetes; order Actinomycetales; family Micrococcaceae; genus Arthrobacter; species Arthrobacter oryzae_D. The sequence continues at coordinate 287,656 of NZ_JAVDRQ010000007.1, read as the reverse complement.
TTATGTCGCAGGTTAAAGTGGCGAACTTGCGAAAGTTCTCTTGCCAAGCTCTAGTCGCCAGGGGTCCTTACAGTAGGCGCCCGGACCCCTTCTATTTGAGAGTACGGATGCGGGACAATCTTCCTACAGCGCCCTCGTAAGGTTGGTGCTGGCATGCTGAAAGATCCTTAGGTAAAGGAGTGGATGAGCATGTCCGAAGAAAACAAGGCCCTCGCGCTTCGATCTTGGGAAGCCCCGAATAACCCGGACATCGTCGACGAGGTGTATGCCCCCGATCTCGTCTGGCACGAGCCCGATCAAGAGATCCGCGGCGCAGAGGAAGCCAAGCAGTTTATCGCAACGTTCAAATCCGCTTTCCCTGACCTGAACGTAACCGTTGAGGACGCGATAGCCGAAGGGGATAAGGTCTGCACCCGGTGGACGATACGCGGCACTCATCAGGGAGAGATAGTGGAGTTTGGCCCTCCCACCGGGAAGCAAATAGAGCTCAAAGGCATCTCCATCAGCCGCATCGAAGGAGGCAAGATAGTCGAGGAGTGGAATAGCTACGACAATTTGGGCGTGATGCAGCAGCTTGGGCTCGTTCCTGAAAAGTAGCACGCGGCAGGTCCTAGGCTGGGTGACGCCACCAAGCGTTGAAGTCCACACCTTGATGCCCTAAGGTTCTCGCCCGGGATGGCGTTCAAGGGGCTATCTTTCCGGTCGCAGCATGAAAAATAGCCTCCACGCGTCACCCCTAATCTGAGACAGCCTCAGCTCAGCGTCAAAGTCCTTAAGCTTCCCGTTTGCTTCACAAGTGATGTGACTGCCGTTCGTGTACTGGAGCTCGCAGTTTTCCTCGTTGATGACCAGCTTTCCCTGCCACCCGCTGTCACGGACAATCCGTTCAAAGTCTTCCCGCGTCATGCCCTGGCCTTCAGGACCCGACCACTGCCGGTGCAGGGACGGGCAGGGTGCTGTCACTGCCAGGCAGGGCAGGAATGCTGTGGCTTGAACGATCCGCCCCGCCGTCCTTCCCGGCACATTCCCGAGCTCGAACCCCTCAGGAATTGCAAGGTCGTCTGCTGCACGGAGCATCTCATTGGTTCTAGCGGCCTCCAGAAAGCCGCTGGCAATTACGAATGCGGTAATCAGCAGCACCGTTGCACTGCTGAGGATCAGGGCAATCCGACGCATCTTCAGAGTGTTGAGGACAAGGGCAATAACGCCGAAAACAACGGTGACCATGACAGAAACAAGGATCACCGGGAAGTTGACGGTGAAGGCAGGGTATTCCATGGTTGTCTTTCGACCGGCTGCATCGAGCTTTATCAAAGCAAAATACTCCGCCAGTTTTACTGACGGAGTATTCAGGCTAAGGGCAGGTGCCTGCGACGGCCTTGCATGCGTTCACACGGCCGTGTGCCCAGGACGTACCGGTGCCGAGGATCGGGTCAGCGGTTGATTCGATTTTCGCGCGGACTGATGCGTTGTCGGTGACGGCAGGTGTTCTCCACACAAGCGCGGCAACGCCGGCGACAACAGGTGAGGCCATTGAGGTACCGCTTGCAACGTCATAGCCCTGGGACCGGCCGTTTTGTGTGCCCAAGACGAAGGGGTGGTTCGGGAAGGTCGAGTAGACGTTGACACCCGGCGCGGCGACATCCACCCACTTTCCGTAGGTCGAGAAGGATGCCTTTCTGTCGTTGTTATCGGTTGCAGCCACGGCAATAACGTTGGGATAGGCACCGGGGTAGATCTTGGCCTGGGTTCCTGCGTTGCCGGCTGCGGCAACTATCACTGCGCCCTTATTCCAGGCGTCACTGACGGCAGCTTCGAGGGTGCGGGAAGAGACGCGCTGTCCAAGGCTCATGTTGATGACCTTGGCGCCGTTGTCGGCGGCCCAAGTGATGCCGTTTGCAATGACTGAGCTGGAGCCGGATCCGCTGTCATTGAGCACTTTGACGTCCAGGATGCTGCACTCCGGGCAGACACCGGCAACGCCAATCTTGTTGTTGTACTTCGCGGCAACGATGCCGGCGACGTGGGTGCCGTGACCGTACTTGTCCTCAGGGTTTGCTTTGGGATCCTCTTTGGTGTCCGCGCTGACGAAGTTCGCGTACCCAACTACCTGCGATGCGATGTCGTCGTGGGCGTTTGCCACACCCGTATCGAGAATGGCCACCGTGGTACCGCCGCCGGTCGTGACGCCCCATGCTTCAACGGCGTCCACATCGGCATCCTCTGTGCCGTTGGCCGCTAGCAGCGCGCCGGCGGTGCTGGTCAGCGGCTGGCCAACGTTCTGCAGGGCGTACTGTTGCGGGAAATACTGGTCATCGGTGGCGGCAGTAACCACCTCATCCGGCTCGGCGTACTCAACCGCCGGGTTCCGGCTTAAAGCTTCGATGAGCTGCAATTCCTTGCCGGCCGGAACTTTGATGAGTTGGGCGCCAGTGGCGCCGATGCCACGGCCCTCGCTGAGGCCATGCTGGCGGAGCACGCCGGCGGCCGCGCCGTGGTCGCGAAATTTGACCATGATTTGCCCCGCGATATGGGAGGACTGGGGGCCCGCCGCGTTGCCTGGGAGCGCGAAGGTGATGGCGCCAAACCCCATGATGACCGCTGTGACTGAAGCTATAAGGATTCTTCTCATGGGGTGTATCTTGCTTCAATCTTCACGCGCTAGATAGTGGGAGACGGCAAGTGGTTGCCGACTGCCGGATCGAAAGCCGCCGCCGCGCCGTTGAAGACCGGCGACGACGACGGCAGCACCCTGCTTGCCAGCCTGAACAGCCGCTTCATCTCGGCGGCGGTTCCGGGCGCAAGCTCGGCCGTCGGCTGAGGAGCTCCCTGGCGTTCGCTGCCAAGCATCCGGACCGGCTGCTGAGCCTGGCGCTGCTGGAGCCGGCCTGGGCAGGGAACTGGGACTGGAGGCCGGCGCACACTGAGCTGTGGAAGGTCTATGAGCGGTTGGAGGACCTGCCGCCTGAGCAGTTCACGCCCGCCTTCATGAGGCTGGGAGTGAAGCGCGACGTCGTCCTTCCGCCACCGCCGCCGGGTCCCCCGCCGCCGTGGATGGCCAAGCGGCCCGCGGGTATCAGGGCGTTCCTACGCACCTTTAAGAGCTACGACTTGGATCGGGCGCGTTTGGCGGCCTTTCGCCGACCGGTGCTCTTCGTCCTCGGCGGCCTGAGCAACCCGGATGAATTCGGCGACATTGCCGGCCGGCTGTCCAGGGTCTTCTTCCCGGACTTCCGCCTGGAGGTGTTCCCCAAGCGGCACCACTTCGACCCGCCACACCGGATCGAGCCCGAACGGCTTGCTGAGCTGCTGCGGGCGTACTGGGAGCGGGCGGAAGGCAGGAGTGCGGCATCCGCTGGCTCCTGACTTTGCAGTCAGCTGGGCGACGCGCGTCCGCCCTCACATTGCGCTAATGACCATGCCGTCCCGGGCGAGCGCTGCTCCGATGGGGATGCCGCCTTCCGCCAGGCTCTTTTGGGCGGCCTGGTAAGCGGCTTCGAATACCGAGTCGGAAGCGGCCTGTGGGTACCGCAGCGGGCGCCCTCCCGAAAATGTTCGCCCGGAAAAGAGCTAGCAGAAATGTTTCCTATTGACAGGAAAACTTTCCGCAACCTATTCTGAACGTGTTGCACATCTCATAACTTCCAGGAGGATCCGTGAGCTTCACGTCCCGCAGGGTCACCATGGCCGACGTCGCCAACGCCTCCGGTGTTTCCATAGGCACGGTGTCCAAGGCGCTCAACAAACGGGGCCAGCTTCGTGAAGATACCCGGGACCGCGTCCTGGCTGCCGCTCGGGAACTCGGTTTCGAGGCCCCTGCTGCGGAAGGCAACCACAACGACGTCATCACCATCGGCCTGGTGACGTCGGACGACATCGGACGCTTCAGCATTCCCGTTATGTACGGGCTAGAGGATTCGTTCGGCCCGGAGCAGGCATCGGTGCTCATCAGCAACTCACGGGGCGATCTAGTCCGCGAGCGCCACTGCGTGGAGACGCTGGCCTCCCGCAATGTCGATGCAATCGTGGTCATGACGAACCTCACCGGCCCGCGCGCCCCACTGCCCCCGACATCGGTGCCGATCGTCTATGTCATGGGACATTCTTCCGACCCCGAAGACATGTCAGTGGTGGTTGACCAGGTGCAGGGCGTACTCCTTGCACTCGAACATGCAGCCAACCTGGGCCATCAGAACATCGCGTACGTAGCGGGGCCCCGCCAGGACTACTCGGCCCGCATCCGCGCCGAGGCCGTACAGGAACATGCCGGAGCCTTCGGGCTCACCCTGGCGGGCGACCGTCCGCTCTACGGAAACTGGTCCGAGGCCTGGGGCAGGCAAGCCGCCCAGATGCTGCGCCAGCGGGTGGAACCTGCGGACATCGTTCTCTGCGGCAGTGACGAGATCGCCCGCGGTGTGGCTGACGGACTCCGCGAGGCAAACATTGTGGTGCCCCATGACGTCGCGATCATCGGCTTCGACAACTGGGCAGCAGCGGCCATGAACTGCAGGCCATCCCTGACAACCGTCGACATGAACCTTGAAGAACTGGGCCGCGCCGCAGGAGCACGTGTCCTTGAAGCCATCGGCGGAAACAGCAGGCCCGGCGTCGACGCACAGCCCTGCCAGCTCATCGTCCGCGATTCCACCTAACAACCATCCCGCTCCACCAACGTCAACGACCACGAGGGACCAATGATGCACTCCCCACCGGCCGGCCTTCGCCGCGCCCAAAATTCCCCCACCGGCGGCAGCCGGGACTTTAGCCGCCGCTCTGTACTGACGCTTGGAGCCGCAGCCGTGGCAGCGACGTTCGGCCTGTCAGGATGCTCGGCTGTCCTGCCGGAAACAGATGTGGCTGCAGCGAACTTCGGGAGAAACCCGTCCGGCTCCATCCGCTTCTGGTGCCGAGCCACGGCCTTCAAGCCCGCCCAGCTCATCGTGGACAAATACCACCGGGCCCAGCAGGCAGTGAGGATTGAGCTCACCGTCCTGCCGGAGGGCCAGATGACAACCAAGCTCGCCACCGCGATCCGGGGCGGTTCCGTGCCGGACGTCGTTGCCCCTGACTCCGTCACGACGCCCGTTTTCAGCACCCGGGACGCATTAACGGACCTCACCCCGCTGATCAACGAGCTCCCCTACGCGGAGTACCTGAACAAGCCGCTCCTTGACGTGGCCTCCTTCAACGGGAAAATCTACGGGCTCCCGGCGCTTTCCAACGTCTCGCAACTGTTCTGGAACAAAGAGCTCTACGAGAAGGCAGGGCTGAACCCGGATAAGGGCCCCAGCAACTACGCGGAATACCTGGAGCACGCCGCGGCGGTTCAGTCCATCAACGGGGTTTCCGGAGTGACCTTCACCGGCAACTCCGCGGGCATCCTTGGCTACGTGATCCAACCGCATTTCTGGGCCGACCAGAGCCCGTTCTACAAGGGGCCGCTGGGCCGCCAGCAGGCGGCGGTGCTGGGCAACGAGCCGCTCCGCAGGACGCTGGAGCTTTACCGCAGCTTCTACACTGAAGGGCTCGCCCAGCCAGGGGCCGAGGCGGACTCCGGTGCGGCGTGGGGGCAAGACTTCCTCAAAGGAACTGTGGGGCTTTTCCCGGGGTCCTACGACCTGGTGGTAGGGGGCGCCACACCGGATTTCCTGGACAAGCTTGGCGTCAGCGCCTTCCCTGGCCCCGACGGAAACGTTTCGCAATTTTCCGGCGGAGCGGTTTTGTCCATTCCCCGGGGCGCCTCGAATCCTGGGGCCGCCTGGGATTTCATCCGCTTCGTGGGCGAGCTTGAACAGCAGTCCGAACTGGCCGCATTGGGCTGGTATCCGGTGCGCAGCGACATCCTCAAAACAGGCTTCGCAGAGAAATTCCCCCTTATGGTCCCGGGCATGGAGCGCATGAACGAAGGCTTCGCCGCTCCCACCACGCTCTACACACAGCTCACCAACACCGTGCAGTCGCCCTGGCTTGCGATGTTCCGCGAAGCAGTCTTCAGCCAGGACGCCCTCGACGACGTTCTTCACCGGGCGCATGAAGAGACTGCCCGAGTTCTGAAGGTGAATCAGGCATGACAACCGCAACCCCGTTCCAGACCCAACCCCGAACCGGGACCAAGGCACCGCGGCGCGCATCGCGCCGCGATTCCTACACCGGCGTGCTGATGCTCGCCCCGGCCGTGCTCCTCGTAGCTGTTTTCGTCATCGTTCCGCTGGTGTTTGCCGTGGTCATCTCCCTGACCAACTGGCCGCTGGTGGGCGAAGTGGAGTTCAACGGGATCGAAAACTACATCACCGCCTTCGCCGACACCGTGTTCTGGGGATCCATCCTCTACACGCTGGGTTTCGCCGTCATCTCCACAGCCTTAGGAATCACCGTCGGTTACTTGCTCGCCATGCTTGTCCGCTCCAACCGCCGGGGCGCCGGGCTCATCCGCACTGCAGTGTTCCTGCCCTACGTCATCGGCATCACCTCCTTAAGCTTCGTGGCCATCCTGGAGTTCCGGCCGGACAGCGGCGCGCTCGACCAGCTGCTCCTTAACCTCGGCATCACCTCGGCGCCCACGGCCTGGCTCCTGGACGGTACGAGCGCCACCGTGCTGATAGTCCTCCTGGGCACCTACGTGGGCGCCGGCTTTACCATGATCATCCTGATGTCCGGCATGCAGAGCATCCCGGACGAACTCTACGAATCCGCCCAGATAGACGGCGCCGGACGGTGGAAGCAGGAATTCCTGGTCACTGTTCCGCTGCTCAAGCGGTACCTCGGGCTGCTGACCGTGATGGGCTTCATCGGCGCCATCCTCGCCTTCACCCAGTTCTTCATCATCACCGGCGGAGGCCCGGGAACAGGCACCCTCACCACCATGCTCTACGTCTACAACAAGGCCTTCGGCGACCTGCAGGTGGGTTACGCAACCGCCCTGTCGTTTGTCGTCGTCGTCATTGCAGCAGGCCTGACCCTCATTCAGTTCCGCGTCATGCGCGAAGACTGAGAAGCACAAACTCTTCGTCCGAGTCCGATCAAAGGAGATTTCGTGACAACTTCCACCCAGGCGCCGCCGGTTACTTCGCGGCCGCCCCGCACTCCCCCCAGCGCCCCACACGCCAAGAAAGCAACTGCATCGGCACGGCTCAGGACGGTACTGTACGCGGTGATCGGCACCGTCGTATCCATACTCTTCGTTGCCCCGGTGCTCTGGTCCGTCCTCCGTTCCCTTCAGCCCGGGGCCCAGATTGCAGGCCCGGCGGCCGGGCAATCGTTCACTGACCTGTCCCTCGAGAACTACGTCGGCCTGATTAACAACATCGGCGCCGGCTCCTACATCTGGAACAGCCTGACCATTGCGCTGGGCTCCGCGGTGCTGAGCGTCGTCATCACCACCCTTGCCGCCTACGCCCTGGTCAACTACCCGTTCCGAGGATCGAACGTGGCGTTCGCGCTCATCCTGCTGACCATGATGGTCCCCTTCCAGGCCATCCTGACGCCGCTCTTCCTCGAGATGAACGCCCTGGGCCTGACAGACTCCCTGGCCGGCATCATCGTCTTCCACCTCACCTTCAACCTCCCCTTCGGCGTCTTCCTGATGAGAAACTCCTTCGCCCAGATCCCGGCGGAGGTTGTGGAAGCGGCACGGATCGACGGCGCGGGTCCCCTCAGGATTCTGTTCTCCGTGCTGAGGCCCATGATTGTCCCCGGGGCCGTGACCGTATTCCTCTTCGCGTTCCTCGGCGCTTGGGGAGACTTCCTGGGCGCGCTGACTTTCCTGACCAGGCAGGAGCTCTTCACCCTGCCCGTCGCGGTGGAGAATGTCGCCTCCGGCGCGTTCGGAACGGTGAATTACGGTTACGTCATCGCAGGCGCCGTGTTGCTCATGCTCCCCTGCCTCATCCTCTACGCAGCCGTCCAGCGCTACTACGTGCGGGGCCTGGTCGCGGGGGCCGTCAAGGGCTAAGAACCACGCCGACCCGTTCCCCACAGACCCAAGCCAAGAAAGCCGCACTTCCCATGCACCCCACCACCGCCTTCGCGGAAACCACCGCGCCGCCGTCGTCCTTTCCCTTGAACAGCGTCCGGCTGCTGGCCGGCGACTTCAAGAACGCGCAGGACACCAGCATCCGTTATGTCCTGGCACTGGACGCTGACCGCCTCTGTGCGCCCTACCGCAGGGAAGCAGGACTTACGACGACGACGGCGGCGGCGTACGGCGGATGGGAATCCGACGGCATGGGAGGACACATCGGCGGGCACTACCTCTCGGCCTGTGCGCAGTTGTTTGCGGCAACGGGCGATGCCCGCTTGCTCGAGCGGCTGCAGTACGTCCTGGACGTGTTCGAAGAGTGCCAGAACGCGGCGGGCACCGGGTACCTGGGCGGGGTTCCCGGCGGCCGCCGCCTCGGCGAAGAACTCCGGGCAGGAGAAATTGATGCTGACGTGTTCACGCTCAACGGACGCTGGGTCCCGCTTTACAGCCTCCACAAGACCTTCGCCGGACTCCTGGATGCCTACACGTATGCCGGGGCGGAATCGGCCCTGCGAATGCTCACCCTCCTGGCGGACTGGTGGCTCACGGTTTCCGCCGGCCTGGACGATGACTCGTTCGAGGAAGTCCTGGTCACCGAGTTCGGCGGAATGAACGACACCCTCACATCCCTGGCCGAGCTGACCGGGCGGGATGACTACCTGCGCGAGGCCGGCCGTTTTTCGCACCGCGCCATCCTGGAACCCCTTGCTGCAGGCCTTGACCGGCTGGACGGGCTCCACGCCAACACGCAGATACCCAAGGTGGTGGGGTACGAACGGTACGCGCAGGCCACGGGCAGCGAGGAGCATTTCAAGGCGTCCGACTGCTTCTGGCACACCGTCACGGGTGAGCGCACGGTGTCGATCGGGGGCAACAGCGTCCGGGAGCATTTCCACCCGTCCCGCGATTTCACACCCATGATCCTTGATGTCCAAGGGCCGGAGACCTGCAACACCTACAACATGCTCAAGCTCGCCAAGCTGCGCTTCGAGCGGGCCGGCGACCCCGCAGCGGTGGCGTTCTACGAGCGCGCCACCTTCAACCACATCCTCTCCTCGCAGCACCCCGTCCGCGGCGGGTTGGTGTACTTCACTCCGATGCGTCCCTCCCATTACCGCGTGTACTCCACCGTCCATGAATCCATGTGGTGCTGTGTGGGCTCCGGTCTGGAAAACCACGCCCGCTATGGCGAACTGATCTACAGCCACAGCGGCGGCAACCTGGCAGTGAACCTTTACATCGCCTCGGAGCTCAACTGGGTCGAACGCGGAGTGAAGGTCCGGATGGAGACAGATTTCCCGTACTCGGACACCGTCCAGCTGACCGTCACAACTGTCAGCCCCACAGCCTTAACCCTGCAGCTCCGCCGCCCGGAATGGGCCACGGCCATGGAGATCAGTGTCCATGAAACGGACGCGACCGGCGGACGGCCGGAGTCGCTGGCAGTGGAGGGGGACGCCGGCTTCGTCCATCGCGTGTGGGAGGGAACCACCACTGTCTTCGTCCGTCTTCAGGCCGACATCCTGGCCGAGGCCCTGCCTGACGGTTCTCCCTGGGTTTCCTTCCTCTATGGACCCGTGGTCCTCGCCGCGCGGGAGGGAACCGCCGGTGTGGCAGCCCTGGAGGCGCCGGACGAGCGCATGGGCCATGTTGCCTCCGGCCCCCAGGATCCCTTGGCCGGCACACCGGTGGTAGTTTCAGCGGAGCCGGCAGCCGCCGTCGAACTGTCCAACCGGGCTGCCATCACGGCGGAACTGGCTGCCGTCCGGAACGGCGCACCCGTTCAGCTCAGGCTCGAGCCGTTTGCCGGGATCCACGACGAGCGCTACACCGTGTACTGGCCCACGGGTGCCTCCGCCGATGTGCGGACGGCGGAGCTTGCCGCCATTGATGCGGCAGCGGGCAACAGGGGCGATGTCATCGACGCCGTGGCCGCAGGTGAGCAGCAGCCGGAGTCCGACCACTTCTTCGCCGGCGTTGCCACCCGGGCCGGAGGTCAGGACGGAGTGCACTGGCGCAACGCGACGGGCTGGTTCTCCTATGTGCTCAAGGATTCCGGCGGGAGCGCCGGGTCCGTACGGGTAAGGATGCGGCCGGATACAGGTGGCGGACAGCTGATCAGCCTCAACGGCGTGCCGCTGACCGAGGCTTTGTTCTCCCACGTCGAGCAGGGCGCCGACGTTACCGAGTACGCCATTCCCGCAGAGGTAAGGACTGAAGCGTCCGCGGCGCTCGTGTTCGCCGTCCATGCCCTCCCCGGCACCACCACCGGCGACCTGCTCTCCGTCGAGTTGCTCGACGGCGCCCGCCTTGCCTGACGGGGTGTCTTGGTTTTCGGCCTCTTTCGCGATCCAGGACGGAGTGCCGGCGCGGCAGAGGCGGTAATAAGCAGCCGACGACGGCGCGGCGGCCGGCTCGTCCGCTGACCGCCCCGGCCGCTGTTGTTAGGCCAGCCGTGCTGGCTTCAGCCGCAAGATAGGCGAAGCGGCCATCCGACTGGCCCGTGGCTACCGGACGGCGTCGTATGCCTTGCCGCGGCATCGGTGATGCCGCCCACGGCGCAGCTCCCGTCCGCCGTCAGGGAGCGAGCAGCCCGTCAGCGACAATCGCAAGCATCGGCGCCATTGAGTCGGCGGGAAGCTCGCTGTTGTCCACCACTGCAGCCACGCCGCCGACGAGCCGGCTGATTTGGATTGCCTCGACCCCGGGGCGCAGGGCCGAGTCCAACCCGTCAATCAGGCGCTGATTCGCATTGATGTACGTGGTGCATTTTGCTGCAAACGGAGACCCTGGATCACCCAGCGCAGCGGTGATCCGCGCGGCTGCACCCTTGTGTTCCGTCAGCATCGCCGCATAGTCGGTCAGCCAGGTCAACAGCTGCTCCCGCGCGGGGGCATCGAGTGCCAGCGCGCTGTCAACGGCGGCGTTGACCTTCCCGGCCCAGGCCTCAAGGACTGCGTCATACAGCGACTCTTTGGTCGGGAAGTGCCGGTACAGCGTGCCGGGGCCCACCTCGGCCCCTTTCGCGATCTCGTCCATCGACACGGCGTCGAAGCCCTTGGCGCGGACCAGCGCACGTGCCACCTCCACGATCCGATCGCGGTTGCGTTGAGCGTCAGCGCGCACAGGAACACCTCTCAAATCATGGTTGCCAAACGGAGAGTGTCTCCGTATAGTTCTAAACGGAGCATCTCTCCTCTTAGTGTACGTCAGCCCCTCGGCTAGAACAGGACACCTCCATGACAACCACAACCGCCACACGCGGGCCCGCCGGGATCGCCCGGAGAAGCGGCAATCCGCGCGGCCGCGCCGGCAGCATTGGCCTCTGGCTGGTCATGCTCGCCCAACTCATGCTTGTCCTCGACGCGACGGTCGTGAACGTCGCACTCCCCCACATCGCCACCGACCTCGATTTCACCCCGGCCCAGCTCAGCTGGGTCCTGAACGGCTACGCCGTTGCCTTCGGCGGCCTCCTGCTGCTCGGCGGACGGATCGGAGACGTCTTCGGCCGTCGCCGCACGTTCCTGGTGGGCGTGGCAGTCTTCACGGTCTTCTCGCTGCTCGGCGGCCTAGCCACCTCACCCCTCCTCCTCGTCATCGCACGCGCACTCCAAGGCCTCGGTGCCGCGTTCGCCGCCCCGAGCGTGCTCGCGCTCATCACCACGAGCGCGCGGGACGACGGCGCGCGGAACCGGGCGCTTGCATTGTTCTCCGCCGTCGCCTCGATGGGCGGCGCGCTCGGGCTCATTCTTGGCGGCCTGCTCACCGACATCGCCAACTGGCGGTGGACCCTCTTCATCAACGTGCCGATCGGCGTCGTCGTACTCCTTGCCGTGCCGCGCCTCGTCGCCGAAACTCCCCGGAGACCCGGGCGCTTCGACATTCTCGGAGCGGTGACCGCAACGGGCGGCGCCGTCGCCATCGTGTGGGCCCTCCTACAAGCGGGCGACGACGGCTGGTCCAGTCGACGCACGATCGGCGGACTCGTGGTCGGCGCAGCGCTGCTCACCGTACTCGCCTTCACCGAGCGGAGAGTGGCCCACCCCCTGCTCCGCCCGCAACTGCTCCGCAGCCCGAGCCGGGTCGCGGCGCTGGCCGCGATGGCGGCCACCTATGGCGGGATGCTGGCGATGTTCTTCCTCATGGTCCAGTACCTCGAAAGCGATCTGCACCTCACGCCACTGCTGACGGGGCTGGCGTTCCTGCCGATGCCCCTGAGCATCTTCGCGATGTCACGGATCGTCCCGCGGCTGGTCGAGCGCTTCGGGGCCGTCCGCCTCGTCATCCTCGGCACCGCACTTCGCGTGGCCGCCTTCCTGCCGCTCACGCAACTGAGTCCGGACACGCCCTTCGCCATCGTCATGGTTGCCCTGCTCCTGACGGGAATCTCAGCCGGCATGACGTTCATGCCGCTCACGACGCTCGCGCTTCGCGACGTCGAACCCGAGCACGCAGGGTCCGCCTCCGGGCTGTTCCAGACAATGCAGCAACTTGGCGGTGCCGTTGGACTGGCCATCGTGGCTTCGACCTACGCGGCCTTCGCTGTCCCCGGAGACTTCCTGGCCGGCGGACGGGCCGGGTTCTGGTCGGCGACCATCCTCTCCGCCCTCGCGCTGGCAGCCGTCATCGGGCTGGTCATCAAACCTCGGAAGGCGGCATGAGGGCACCCGCTCGTAGCGGCCGGTAGCCGGTAGGCCACCTCGGGCGTATGGTTCGTTCATGGATCGGATTCGGGCCATCCTTCTCCCCGGGAGCGTGCTTCCCGCGCAGCAGGCGTACGAAGCTCTGATTGACGCCCTGGGCCGGGATGTAGAGGCCGTCGCCAAAGACTTGGAGCTCTACGCAGGCGATGAGCCGCCGCCTGGCTGGAGCCTGGACACAGAGATCGACGGCGTGCTCCGCGAAGCTGACGCCCGGGGATGGGAGAGGTTCCACCTTGTGGGCTATTCGGGCGGCGGCGCGGCTGCGCTGGCGTTCGCTGCCAGGCATCCGGACCGGCTGCTGAGCCTGACGCTGCTGGAGCCGGCCTGGGCCGGGAACTGGGACTGGAGCCCGGCGCACGCGGAGCTCTGGAAGAAGTACGAGCAGCTGGAAGCCCTTCCCCCGGAGCAGTTCATGCCCGCCTTCACGCGGCTGGGAGTTAAGCCCGACGTCGTGCTTCCATCACCGCCGCCAGGTCCCCCGCCGCCGTGGATGGCAAAGCGGCCCGCGGGTATCAGGGCGTTCCTGCGGAACTTCAAGAGCTATGACCTGGACAGGGCACGTTTGGCCACGTTTCCCCAGCCGGTGTTCTTTGCCCTCGGTGGCCTGAGCAACCCGGACGACTACGGCGAGATCGCCGGCCGGCTGGCAAGGGTCTTCTTCCCGGACTTCCATCTGGAGGTGTTCTCCAAGCGCCACCACTTCGACCCGCCACACCGGATCGAGCCGGAGCGCCTGGCCGAGTTGCTCCGGAAGCACTGGGAGCGGGCGGAAGGCAGGAGTGAGGCGTCAACTGGCTCCTGAGACGCCAAGTGACTAGCTGGTGGCGAGCAATCGCGCTGCTGCGTCTCGCCCCACCGCGAAGGGCTGCGGGAAGGTGCCCATTCCCATTGTCACGAGCCCGCCCTCGTACAGAAGCATAAACGAGTCCGCTGTCTGGGCAGGATCAGCAACGGACGCTTCCCTGCACAGTTGCTCGAGTAGGTCTCTCAACCATTTCTTTTGGCGGATAGCTTCCGCCGCGATGGGGCTCTCCGGGTCATCCATCTCGGCCCGCGCGTTGATCGCGCAACACCCTTTGTCGCTGTTGTCGATGGCCCACCGCCCGGAGATGTCGAAGACCGCGAGGATCCGCTCGGTGCCGCCTGCGGGTACCTGCGCGAGTCCATTTTCGAGGTACTCACGCCACCGGGCGTCCCGCCGTCGGAGGTAGGCCACCGCCAGCGCCTCTTTCGAACCGAACTGGTCGTACAGGGTTTTCTTGGTTACGCCGGCCGCCGCGGCGATCGTATCCACCCCCACCGCGTGGATTCCTTCCCGATAGAACAGCTCGGACGCGGCGCGCAGAACCCGTTCCGCTCCCTTCGTGTATTTGGGCAGCTCATTCGTATCTCGGGGCATCTCCTCACGGCGATCTTCGGTCATCATGCATCCACTATACCGTTCTGTATACTAATTAGATGAGTAAACAGAACGGTATACCTCAGCGCATTGTCCTGATCGGAGCTTCCGTCGCGTTTGTTCTCAGTTGGAGTTCCGGTTTTCTCGTAGCCAAGATCGGCACCGCCGGCGCCCCGGCGCTCACGATCGTCTTCTGGCGATTCCTCATTGTCGTGGTGATCCTGGCACTCGCCCTCGCCGGAACCGCCCTCCGAGTCAACATCACCCATCGCCGGCCGGACGGCATCGGTTCGAAGAACCGTCCGGGGAGACCTTCCCGCGGCTCAGTCCTTCCCCGCGCAGACCTGCCGGCCTGGCGCGACATCCGCCCCCATCTCGTCATCGGCTTCTTCGCCCAATTCGGCTACGTCGTGCCTATCTACCTGGCCATCGCCGCCGGCGTCTCGTCAGGGACCACCGCGCTCATCGATGCCATCCAGCCCCTTGTCATCGCCACCCTCGTCGGCCCGCTCCTCGGGCTGCGCGTGCGTGCCCTCCAATGGCTCGGCCTGGTGTTCGGCGCCAGTGGCGTCGCCCTGATCGTAGCTTCGGACGCATCCGCAGTCGCGTCTCCAGGCCCCGCCTATCTGCTCCCGCTCGTCGCCCTCGCGAGCCTCGTCACGGCCACATTCCTGGAGCGCCGCACCTCGGCACGCCTCGGCGTCTTTGCCACCCTGTCCACGCATGCCGCCGTCACTCTCGTGGCGGTTGCCCTGCTCGCGTCCTTCACCGGAACCCTAGCCCCACCGGCCACCCCTGACTTCTGGATCTCCACCCTGGTGATCGCGATCGTCCCCACCCTCATCGCCTACTCCCTGTACTGGTTCCTCCTCCGCCGGATCGGCATCACTACGCTCAATGCCCTCCTTTTCCTGGTCGCCCCGACCACAGCCGTAGCCGGGGCTTTCCTGTTCGCGGAACCGTTCACTCCCGCCACCCTCGCCGGCCTGATCCTCGGGTCCGCCGCCATCGCCCTGGTCCTGTGGCCCGAGCGTTCCTCGGCGCATTCCCCCTGCGCTTCTTCCGCCGATTCGGTCGACGGCGATGTCCAGACAGGCGAAGCGGCCCGTTCACCAGCCCGGTGAGGCGGTTCACGCGTCAACAGCGGCGCCAGGTATGGCTCGGGCGGATGGCGCCAGTGTGAGATGGAGGCGGGGTTCCGGCGACGTTATTGCCAGATCAGCCTGAGCCGGGTGGGGCCCAGCCGCGCCAAGCTGCTGGACCTGAGGGCCCCGGATCCGGTCCTCGTGCTGACGCAGTATGTCAGGCACGCGAACCGGCCCTTCTATCTGGCCAAGTGCCTGATCGCGGCACGCGCCGGGCACCTGTCAGTGATGCGGTCCATCCAGTCCTGATCCGCCCGGCCACGCCCGCTTAAGCGACCGCCGCACCCACGGCCGCTGCCGCCGTCGTACTTTCCGCACCGATAAACGACAGCAGCACCTCCACCAGGTGCGGCGCGAAGTCGCCGTCGAGCTCCAGCACCACGCGGCAGCGGGCGCCGGGCTGCTCCGGGTAGTCCATGTACCGTCCGCGGAGGTCGCAGTCGGTCTGTCCGCGGCCGGGTCCGTCGCCTGTGTCGACGGCGGCACGCACCGCCGGGGGCCACCGCGGCTTGACATGAAGGTCCGCACCGTGGTCCGAGAAGCCCTGATGCTGCTCGAGGAGGACGGCCTCATCCGAGCCCGCCGCGGCGTCGGACGGTTCGTCTCCGATACTCTCCCCCGCATCGGCATCGAACGCTCCGTCCCTTCGAGGAAGTCCTCGGCGGCCGCGGCCAACAAGGTCGAGATCAAGCGCGTCCAGGTGGAGCGGCAGCCGGCCTCCGAATTCGCCGGACCCGGGGTCGGTGTCGAACCCGGCAGCGAGGTCTGGCTCTGGGAGTCCGTCCTGATCCGACGGCGAGCCCGTCGCGCACCTGCAGGAAAAACATCTCCGCCCAGCCGGTCAGCTTCGGCGCCGGCGCCGCCCCGCCCCTGGACATCAACGACGACGGCGGCACCACCCTGCTTGCCGCGCTCAACAGAGCGGGCGGCCGGGTCCCGGGGCCTGGCGAGTGCCAGATCAGCCTCAGCCAGGTGGGGCGGAGTCGCGCCAAGCTGCTGGACCTGCGCGCCCCGGACCCGGTCCTCGTGCTGACGCGGTACGTGCGCCACGCGAACCGGCCCTTCTACCTGGCCAAGTGCCTCATCGCCAACCGTGCCGGGCACCTCTCGGTGCAGTCCCTCCAGTCCTAGCCGGCGAGGGCAAGGTGGCTTCTGCCGTCATCCACCGCTAAAGGCACCGGGGCTGGTAGGCCGGGTCAGCGGGACCGCTCTCCTTACCCAGTGCATGGGCCACGATCTGGTGCACCACGGGGTCGTTGGGGGTCTGGTCATGTTCGAAGACGTCGGCCGGGCACTTGTCCTGGACAGTGATGTTGGTAACCTGCCGCGCGGGGCCATCAAGGAACTGGCTGTTGTACGGAATGACCACTTCGTCATAGACGGTGGAGATGACCGTGTAAGAGGGTCCCGCAACGGTGTCGCCGATGGAGTTGAGCTTCTGCATGAGCCAGAGCAGCCTCACCCAGGTGGGGCCCAGCCGTGGTCAGCGAGCGCCTGCACCGGCGCTGGAATGTGGCGTCAGGTGAGACGCACCCGCATGTTTCCGCGCTGCCGCATCAAGGGCTTCCAGCACCCGCGCGTTGTTTGCAGCGTCGGTGAGATCATAGCGGAGCGGCGTGCCATTCAGCACGCTGTCGGCAAAGTGTTCGCCCATCCGCACGAAGTGGTTCTCACCCTTGATCCCGTGAAAGACGGTGTCCTGCCCAAAGTGGTGCTCCTCCAGGACCGAGTCCTCCTCCAGGAGCCCGAACGGATTGTCAAGGTAGAGCCGCCCCTCGGTGCCGGTGATTTCCAGAAAGTTGCGCCGCTCGAGGTTCACTCCGGTATCAAACAGCACCGTGGCACTGCTGGGAAAACGGAGCATGCCGGCGATGCTGGTGTCGATCTGGCCTCCGTCGTTGGCGTCGCGGTAGTTGCCGAAAGCCACGACGTCAGTTGGCTCCTGCGCCGTGACCATCCGGCTCACGTTGACGCAGTAGCACCCCGTGTCGAACAGCGCCCCGCCGCCGAGCCCGCTGTACCAGCGGATGTTGTCATCACCGCCCGCGTCGAAGGAGTGGCCGACGTGGACAAACGTCAGCGCGCCCACCACGTCGGCCGCGAGCAGCTCCTGCAGCTTCTCGAACCGCGGGTGAAAACGGTACATGAAGCCTTCCAGGACCCTGAGCCCGGTTTCCTCGGCCCTGCGCGCAATCTCCTCGCACTCGGCGGCGCTCATGGCCAGGGGCTTTTCGCATAGGACGTGTTTGCCGGCGTCCAGGGCTCTCAGGATCCACTCGAGGTGCAGTGCGTTGGGCAGCGGAATGTATACGGCGTCGATGTCCGGTGAAGCGAGCAGCGCCTCGTAGGAGCCGAACCCCTGCGGGATGCCGTGCTTGTCGGCGTACTCCCTGGCTTTGTCCTCGGTGCGGGATGCGATACCAACCACCTCACCGTTTTGGGTTGCCGGCAACGCCGGAATGGTCTTGCGGACGATGCGGGCAGTGCCCAGGACGCCCCAACGCAATTTCTCGCTCACTGAACTCTCCTTCTGCCCGATGTACCCCTAATCTAGGCGCCCTCAGCCCTTATCCCTAGCAGTGATGGTCCCCCCGCGGCCGACGTTCTAAATGTCGGGAACAGGACTGCAAAGACGGCTCCCAGTGCTGCCTGAATTTCCAAGACCAGTGCGCGGAAAGTCAACTCTTCGGAAGACTCCCACTCTATTGTTGTGATCCAACACACTTACAGGGACTGAGGTCATGGACAACAAAGCCGATCTACTTCTGATCAACGGTGTAATCGACACACTGCACCAGGAACATCCGCGCGTCACGTCACTCGCCGTCAAGGCCGGGAAAGTACATTCGCTCGGTTCGTCTGCTGAGGCTGCAGCTGGACCGGGCACAGACGTCATTGACCTCGAAGGCGCCTATGTAATGCCAGGACTGCTGGACGTCCACAACCACCACATGCTGGCAGGGCAAATGGACTTGTTCGAGCTCAACGAGGCGCCCAACAAATCGCTCGATGATCTCCTCAGCGCCGTCGAGGAGTACGCAAAGAGGCTGGCCCCGGACGAGTGGGTGATCGGCGGAAGCTGGGGTTCCGGTCTCCTCGCCGAACTCAACTCCATGGAAACGCTGGCCCGCTTTGATGCAGCGACCGGCGGACGGCCCGCCATCCTGAAAGACGACAGCAAGCACAACAGGTGGGTAAATTCCCGAGGCCTGGCACTGGCCGGAATCGACGAGCGCACGCCGGATCCGGAGGGCGGCCAGATCATGCGGGACGCTTCGGGGCGTGCCACTGGTGTCCTCATCGAGGCCGGCGGCGTCCTGGTTGAACAGAGGGTGGCGCGGCTGCAGCCCCGGTCCACGCAGGACCTTGCCCGGGCCGCAGCGCGCGGTACCGAAATTCTGCATTCCTACGGCGTCACGGGGTTCCAGGATGCGGCCTCGTCCCTCCAACTACTGCAGGCACTGAAAGAGCTCGACGACGCCGGTGAACTCTCTGCATGGGTGGTGACCTCCATGCAGGCCAATGACTTTATTTTCGGCACCACTCCCC
Organism: Arthrobacter oryzae; assembly: GCF_031454875.1. GTDB lineage: Bacteria > Actinomycetota > Actinomycetes > Actinomycetales > Micrococcaceae > Arthrobacter > Arthrobacter oryzae_D. Next base: position 268,840 of record NZ_JAVDRQ010000007.1, on the reverse strand, counting down.
TTGGAGAGGGCATCATCGCCCACCGTGAGGACACACGGTCCGAACACCACAGACCGGACTTCATCAAGATCTTCCTTGACGGAGTTCCGCCGGCGGGGACCGCAGCATTTATTGAACCGTACCTGTCCGGCGTCGGCTTTCCGGAGTGCCACTGCGGAGGCACCACCATGCCTCCAGCGGAACTTGAGCGCTGGCTTATGAGCACAGCCGAACGAGGTATTTCCGCAAAGATCCACTGCACAGGCGACGCGTCGGTCCGGCTGGTGCTGGACACCGTGGCCAAGGTCCGTTCGGCGGGACACATAAAAACGAAGTACCACATCGCCCACGGTCAGTTCGTCCAGGAACAGGACATCCCCCGGTTTGCAGAACTCGATGTCACCGCCGACATCTCCCCCTCGTTGTGGTTCCCCGGCGTCATCTCCGAGGCCATCGCCACCGTACTGCCAGCGGAAAGGGCGTCAAAAATGCAGCCCAACCGCTCACTGCTGGACGCCGGCGCCCGCATCGCCGGCGGCTCCGACTGGCCGGTCAGCGTGTCGCCCAACGCCTGGGAGGGGATTTACGGCCTGGTCACCCGGCAGGATCCAACGGGACAATTCCCGGGCGCACTCTGGCCCGAACAGGCCATTACCCTCCCGGAAGCCATCAGGGTCTACACCACGAACTCCGCCGAGGCGATGGGCCTGGATGATGTCACCGGCTCCCTGGCCCCGGGAAAATCAGCAGATTTCATCATCCTGACTGACAATCCGTACGAGATCGGCACCGAACAGATTCCGCACATCAAAACCCGACAGACCTGGTTCGCCGGCCGCAAGGTCTTCGATGCCGAGTCAACGGATCCCTCAGCAACCCCGGCCGAAGGACGCGCAGCGCAGCGCGCCTGACGGTTCCGCATTACCCCTGCTCCTTACCGCCCGCAGGGACCACTTCCCCAATTTCCCGCCGACGGCGGCCTTCGCCGCTTCGTCCTGCCCGAAAGACAGTGACCATGACCACTACCGCACAAGCCGCTCCGGCTACCACCTCCTCGGACAAGGGGACGTACGCCTATATCGCTGTATTCAGTGCTGTCCTGTACACCGTTTTGCTGATTGCCCCTGTCATCGCAGGCAAGCTGATTGAGCAGTTCGGTCTGACCCCGGTCCAGGTGGGGACGCTCTTCTCGCTGGAGCTTGGGGCTTTCAGCCTGGCGACGGTACCTGCCTATCTATGGCTCCGCCGCATGAACCTGAGAACGGCAAGCTACATCTTCACGGTCATCGTCATTGCAGGCAACGTGGTCTCGGGCTTTGTGGATGACTTTGGCCTGTTGATGATCGCCAGGGTGGTGACCAGCCTCGCGGCCGGCTCCATCACGGTGATCATCCTGACACTCAGCGGTAAAACCGCCAACCCCAGCCGGGCCTTCGGAATGTTCGTCGTTTTCCAACTCGCCATGGGAGCACTCATTCTTGCGGTCTTCCCATCACTGTTCGCGGGAGCGGGAGTTTCTGCCATCTACTGGACACTTGCCGGGCTCGCGGTGCTGTGCCTCCTGGCGGTCAACCGTATCGACGGCGAAGTGCTGCGGACCACGGCCCCCGTTGCTACTGAGGCATCGAAGCGGGTCCCGGTCCTCAAGGCAGCCGCGGGGATGGCCGCGGTGCTGCTCTTCTACATTGCGCTCAGCGGGGTGTGGTCATTCATCGCCCAGATCTCGGCAGGCTCCGGGATCGACCTTTCCGCCAGCAGCCTTGTTCTCTCCCTGGCCACTGTGGCCGGAATACTGTCGGCCCTCGTTGCAACTGCCCTTGGTGAGTCGCCGCACCGAAAGCTTTACCTGGCGGGAGGTTACGCAGGCATGGCGGCCAGCATCGCGTTGCTCTTCGGCTCACCGGCCCTGATCCAATTCGCCATCGCCGCCGTGATCTTCAAGTTCGCCTGGACCTTCATCCTGCCCTACCTGCTGTCCACGTTGTCCTCACTTTCCAACGGCGGCCACCTGATGAACACAACCAACCTGATGATCGGCACCGGCTTCTCTATTGGTCCGATTGTCAGCGGAGCATTGATTCAGTCGGGCGGGGGCTCATTCACGGGCATGCTGATCTTCGCCCTCGCCGGTGTGCTGGCGTCATGCGCCCTCGTCCTCATCGCACAGCGCCGTTAGCGACGGCCAAGCGTTGGCCCCACCCCCGGAGTTGTTGTCCGTCTATGCTGGCTTGAATCGATCGTAGGCCTGCATATCGGGAAAAAACTCCAAGGGTGGGGTGGACGTTAGGTGAGTGAGCCCGCCCCGGCGAGGCCCGCCGTCGCACGTTCAGAAGCAAACGCCAGCAGCGTCTTCACCAGGTGCGGCGCGAAGTCACCGTCGAGCGAGAGCACCACGCGGCACCTCGCCCCCGGCATCTCCGGGTACCCGGCATACAGCCCGCGAAGGTCGCAGATGGTCTGGCCGCGGCCCGGACCGTCGGTGGTGTCGACGTCGACCGTCACTAGCGGGGCCACCGCCGCGCTGACGCCGCCCACCGCGAGGGCCGCGGCGAGGGGGTCGTGCATCGCCGAGCAGGTCCGGCCGAACTGGCTCTCGTAGAAGCGGAAGTAATAGCCCAGCATGTCGCCGAGGGCCTGCGGGACCGGATGGCCCGCGGCGAGCAGTTCCTGCCGGTGGCTCTCCTCGAGCACGTTGGCCATGGTGACGTCCAGCGGCACCAGGGTCACGTCCCAGTCGGCGGCGAGCACCTCCGCCGCGGCTTCGGGGTCGTTGGCGATGTTGGCCTCGGCCACGGCGGTGATGTTCCCGGGCGCGAACGCGGCGCCGCCCATAATGGTGATGTCCTGCACCAGCCGGGGCAGCTCCGGGTCCAGGCGCAGCGCTTCGGCGATGTTGGTGAGCGGTCCGACGGCCAGGATCCGCAGCCGGCCGACGTGCTCGTGGGCGAGCCGGACCAGCAGCTCGGCAGCGGTTCCGGGCACCAGATCGGCGTCGGCGGCCACCAGCGAGACTTCGCCGATGCCGTTGGCGCCGTGCACGTGCGGCGCACCGCCGTGGAAGGTGCCTGCCTGGGGGTCGTGGGCGCCGAGTGCGACGGGGATGTGGTCGTGCCCGGCGAGCTGGAGCAGGTCCAGGGTGTTCCGGGCGCCGACGGCGGCACTGACATTGCCGCTCACGGTACCGATCCCCCGCACGTCAGCCTGCGGCGAGGCGAGCAGGTAGGCAAGGGCGAGGGCGTCGTCGATCCCGGTGTCGCAGTCGAGGTAGAACGGGTGGCTGATGGGCGTGGTCATGCTGAGTTTCTCGTTTCGTTGGTGCTGGACGTGCTGATGGACGTTGTTGGGGTTAGAGCTTTTCGCCCTTGGGTGCCGCGACGAAGAGGCTGACCAGGAAGGCCGCCGCGGTGATGGCAACCGAGATCCAGAGGGCGGTGGTGTAGCCGGCGGAGGTGGCCTGGGCGGCAAACGGCGCCACGAGCACGACGCCGAGGCTCGCCCCGATGCCGAAGGAGGCGCCGTTGATGCCGGGCAGGGCCGCGGGTGCTTCTTTGGGTGAGAGCAGGACGGAGAGTCCGTTGATGGCGGTGAGGAAGAAGCCGTTGTAGAAGATGCCGAGGGCGGCGACGGCGATCAGGACGGCCACCTGGTTGTCGGAGAAGGTGGCCGCGGCGATGGCGCAGGCAAGGCTGAGCCCGGTGCCGGCGCGGAGGGTCTTGATCCAGCCGCGGCGGTCGGCCAGCCAGCCGGCGAGGGGTGCGGCGAAGACGCCGATCAGCGCGGCGGGGGTCAGGAACAGCAGCGCCGAAAGGGAGGCACTGAGCCCGAAGCCGTGGTGCGTGTCCTGGCTGAGCAGCACCACGGTGAAGTTGATGATGGCGAAGATGCCGGCGAGGGTCAGGACGGTGGTGGCGATGACCGGCCAGACCTGGCGGGAGCGCAGGTGGTGGACGGCGATGAGCGGGTTGGTGCGCTTCTTCTCGATCATCCAGAAGGCGGCGAAGGATGCGACGGTGCCGGCCAGGAGGGCCAGGGTGCTGGGTGCGGTCCAGCCGGCGGCCGAGCCGCCGGAGACGAAGTAGGTGATGAAGACCAGGAACACGGACAGGGATCCGGCGCCCCACCAGTCCATGGCGCCGCGGACTCCCTGCGGCCGTCCCTTCGGGACGGTTTTGAGGATGCAGGCGGCGGCGATGGCCGTCAGCACGAGGACGACGACGAAGATGGACCGGAAGCCGAGGGTTTCGGCCATGAGGCCGCCAAAGTAGCCGTCCACGCCGCCGACCCCGCCGTTGATGGCGGCGATGATCCCCACGGAGGTGCCGAAGACGCGGGCCTGCAGGTTCTCGCTGAGGACGATGTAGGCGAGCGCGAAGACCGCGCTGGAGACTCCCTGGAGGAACCTGCCGGCGATGAGGATGGGCAGCGTGGGGGCGGCGATGCAGAGGATGGTTCCCACGCCCATGATCCCGAGGACCAGGAGCAGGGCGGTGCGGCGGCCGATGAAGTCGCTCCAGCGTCCGATGACGGGCCCGGCGATGGCGCCGGCGAGGAAGAACATGGACTGGACGGGGGCTGCACTGTCGGCGCTGAGGCCGAAGGAGGCCGCGATCTGCGGCAGCGCCGGGGTGACCATGCTGGCGTTGAGCTGGAAGGACAGCACGCCGAGCAGCAGCGTGGAGATCAGCAGGGCGGCACGGCGGCCGCCGATTTTTGTCTCCCCCTCCGCGGTATCCGGCGGCGAAGTGGCGACTGAAGTTGGGGTGTTCACATCAAACTCCTTTGTTCTGCAGGGGCGGTTCCTGCCCTTGGGATGTGAGTTGTTATACAACCATGTATGACGCACAAGTTCAACAGTGCCGTACACTATTTCCTAATCCAGCCGCCTTGGCTTCACCCGATAGGACTTTCAATGAGCACTCAGCTTCCTGCCGTCACCGTCGTCGGCAGCATCAACCTCGACATCATCGCCTCCGCGGACCGGCTTCCCGCCGCCGGCGAGACCATTGGTGGCGGCCGGCTGACCCAACAGCCGGGCGGCAAGGGAGCCAATCAGGCGGTGGCCGCTGCCCGTTTGGGCGTCGGCTCGAGGATGATCGGGGCCGTGGGTGATGACGCCTCCGGCCGCCTGATGCTGGAGTCCCTTTCCGGCGCGGGCGTGGACACCACTGATGTGGCGGTGCTCGACGGCGACGCGACGGGTACCGCGCTGATCGTGGTGGACGGCGACGGCGAGAATCAGATCGTGGTCTGCCCAGGGGCCAACGCTGCGTTTTCGCTGGAGGGTGTGGAGTTCGGGCCGGACGAGACGGTGCTGTGCCAGCTCGAAGTGGGCCTTCCCGTGGTGCTGGAGGCCGCACGGCGGTCCGCTGGGTTCTTCGTGCTGAACGCGGCACCGGCGATGGACCTGCCGGCTGAGCTGCTGGAGCGGTGCGACCTGGTGATCGTTAATGAGACGGAGTACGAGCTAATCCCGGCGCTGGCGGGCGCGAAGCTCGTGGCGGTGACGTTCGGGAAGGACGGATCGGCGATGTTCGAGCGCGGCCAGAAGGTGGCCGAGGCTCCCGCTGCGGCGGTGACAGTGGCGAACACCATCGGGGCGGGCGACGCATTTTGCTCTGCCCTGGTGCTGGGACTCGGGGCTGGGCTCGACTATTCCGCGGCGTTGACCGTGGCCAATGCCGTTGGGGCGGACGCGGTGGGCGATCCCTCGTCCCAGCCAGCGCTTGCCCAGCTGGAGGAGTATGTGGCCCGGGTGGCTGGCGTCGGGGTTGCACCGCGGTGAATTTGGTTTTCAGGCAGGCAACGCCCGCCGACTATTCCGAGGTCCGGAGAATCACCCGGGAGGCGTATCTCCATGCCGGGCATTTCACTGCCGACCACCCGTATATGAGCGTGCTGGACAATGTGGAACACCGGGCCGAGCATGCCGAGGTGTGGGTGGCCGAAGCCTCCGGCGCAGTGGTCGCGGCCGTGACGCTGACCTTCGCTGGCCAGCCGTACAGCGAGATCGCGGTGGAAAATGAGCTCGAGTTCCGGATGCTCGCGGTCGATCCGGCGGTACAGGGCGGCGGGGTTGGGCGAACGGTTGTCCGTCGAGTCGTTGAACACGCGCAGTCGCTGCCGGGCATCATTGCAATCAGCATTACGAGTGCGATGTTCATGGAACGGGCCCACGGTCTTTACGAATCCCTGGGCTTCGAGAGGGTCCCAGCCCGCGACTGGTACGTCCCCGGCGAGGATGTGCTGCTCTGGGTGTTCCGGCTGGAGATGTAGGGAAGGCTCGCGGGAATCGGCTGTGCGCAGCGGCGCTGCGGGCATATCCTGCCAACAAATCCACCCCTGTCATCGCTACGGGAAAGGAACCATGGAGACCGAGGCATTTGATCACGTCGCAGGCCTGCCACCGAAGTCGCCTGGGCCCCGGGCCTACAAGAAGTAGCCATGCACTCCCCCGAAGCAACCGCCCGAGATCAGGCTCCTCGGAGAGCCAAACCTTGGTAATCGGGGCCGAACAGGCGGGGCTGGTCGCCAGCTACTGGCTCGCCCGGCACGGTGTGGAGCACCAGGTGCTGGAGCGGCAGGATGCCCTGTGCGGGGAGTGGCAGGACCGGTGGGACTCGTTATACCTGGCTGGTGGGCGCCATCGAGGGTTTGTTTCGTCGTCACGGTGACTCCTGAAGCGAATTCCCCCATGGACTGCCTGCTAGTCATCACAGCACGAATCGGCGTCTTTGGTGAGACCCCGGTTCGATCCGGATGAGGATCAGCCTGCAGTTGCGCTGACGGCGATGAAGCCGCCCTGGGGGTCGCCGATCACGGCGCTGCGAAAACCCGGTGTGTCCATCGGCGCCATCAGGATGGTGCCGCCCAGCGCGACGGCGTGCCCGGCGCAGAGAACATTGTCCGGGCGAACGGTGCCTTCCAGCGCCCGCGCATCCCTGCCTCGTCCGCCGCACGGCCGGGGCATGTGTACCAACTCCACGGCCACGACTACCGCAACCCGCAGCAGCTGCCCGAAGGGCCGTGCTCGTAGTTGGCACCAGCCAGTCCGGCGTCCAGATCGCCGAGAACCCGCTGCGCCGGCCGTAAAGTTCATTTGTCCGTCTCCGCGTGCCCGCAGGCGCCCGGCCGGTACCGCGGCGAGGACACCGCAAGACGAACGACGTGGCTACCGAGTGATTGCCGCATCTCCGGTCTCAGATTCAATTTCCGTATCTGTAGTCTCTGCGGGTACCGCCCTGCGCTCCTCGATCCCTTGAGCTACATGCAAGATCGTGTCTTCGACAGCTGCGCCGATCGCTTTTGGAACTGAAGCCACTCCATCGACAACAGCAACGGCGGCACCCGTCACCGCCCCGGTTGCCTTCTGGCCCAGGCGCATTACCGATTCGTGCCACTGGGTGCGCTTGATGGTCGAGGCCTCCGGCATGCCGAAGTTCGAACTAAAGATCCGCAGCAACCGCTGAAGTTCTTCGGCGGCGGTGTAGAGCCTGGCCATCTCCAAGGGATTCGAAACGCGGGTAAACGTATCGACGTCCACTGCCGCCGATACGGCATCGGACAGATTTTGAAGTGCCGCGGTGGTGCTTGCCATTCGCCGCTCCCGCGACTTAGCGATATGCCGGGAGTGAGCCCTAGAATCCGATCCGTCATTCGCGCTGCGGACAGCCTCCAAGGAGTCCATTCGAACCATGTTTGTGAGAGCCACTGCTGCGATGACCAGCCAGTGCTTTAGTTCGCCTTTGGCCGCCGCCTCGGCGCTGCCCACCCGCTTGCCCAGGTTCTTGACGGCGAGACCGTCTGCAATGGTGTTGAGGTGGTTGAGGGCGACGGCGTGCGCCTGGGCGAGGGCTGCAGCCTGTCCCGACACTTGGTCCCAAAGGGCGTCGTTGAGCCGGCCGGTCTCCTCGAAGTACCCAAATGCCTTGTCCAGAACGTGGGTTGTCCCCTGCACGTTCCCGAGTGCCTCGTCACGGTTATCCCGGACGATCATGTCCAGTTTCGCGTCCACAGCCTGAACAAGGGTATCGAGCTCTTTGAGGGCCACGCGGATCGCCAAAGTTGCGGCCATGATCTGCACGTTCGCGGCCGCGGCAGGGTTGACTGGTGAGGAGCCCACCAGTTCGATGATGGTGTCGATCCGGCCATCTGACTGGCGTAGCACACCGGCGACGATCCCCACTTTTTCCTTGGTGGACCCGATGAGTTCCAGGTACCGAGCGTAAGACTCCGGAGTCATGTGGAAGGAGTTTCCCTCGGCATTTGCCGCCATAGCAGTCGCAGCCGCCCCAGCCAGGCCGGCAAGCAGATCGGCCAACCCTGACCCCAGGTTCGCTCTGGCCTCTTCTTTGACGTCAAGCTTTTGGAACAGCTCGGCAATTGCTGTCGGATCGCCTGCCACCAAGGCATCTCTGCCGTCGACGTATAGGGAGAGTTCACGGTCATTGTCGGTCATCCCAACATCTTCACACACGCTGGTCCTGGCAGGGCGGGCGCCACTTCGGAGTCCTCAGGATCGGTGCGGCCGAGCAGTGACACCCCGCCGCCATACAAGGCCAAAGAAAGTGCAGCGAGAGGGTCTGTGAGGAGTTGCAGGCATGAGTGTGCCATTCATCCAGTTAGTTCAGTTCCTCGAGCACACTCTCACACGGTGCTAATCTCGGGGACAAACCAAACGAAGTGTGGAGATAACGGCGGCAGGAAAAGCGGACAAAGTCGCAGCAGTGATTAGGGTTGGTGGGGCGACGGTGAAGCAGGCTGCTGCCAAAGCCTATGACCTGGCTAGTGATCCTCTTATTCAAGCGAAGGCCCGGAAGCTCGCCGAAAACGGCGCTAAATTCTACCGGGCGGCAAACAGCCCTGAGGCGAGGAGGGCCTACCGGCAGGCCGCAGACTTCTTTAGTAAAACACGCAAGAAGTAGGGCTATCCGGCCGACTCTCCGGTTCCCCGGGATCTGTGCGACCAACCAACCTCGCACCTCCCCCATACAATGCAAGGGCAAGTACGTGCGTGATCGATTGAACGCTGCACGGCAATGGGGACGATGCCAGCGGCAAGTCAAGAAGCCAGCACCCCGCTGCCCGCAGCAAGGAAAGTGGGAGCAGTGGCCGGTAACAACAACGCCAACCTGGTGTGGAGCATCGCGAATATTCTGCGGGGTACTTACAAACCGGCGCAGTACGGCTCGGTAATCCTGCCGTTCACCATCCTCCGCCGCCTCGATTGCGTCCTGGACGCCACCAAAGATACCGTCCTTCAGGAGGCAGAGGCCAAGAAGGACCTGAACATCCCGCTGGACACCTTTCTACAGAAGGCCTCGGGCCACAGCTTCTTCAACACCTCCAAGTTCAACTTCGCCAAGCTCCTCGATGACCCAACCAACATCAAGGCCAATATCCTCAACTACGTCCAGGGCTTCTCGGAGAACACCCGGGACATCTTCGAGCGCTTCGAGTTCTACAAGACGCTCGAGAAGCTGGACAGCTCGGACCTGCTCTACCACGTCACCAAAGACTTCGAGGCGATCGATCTTCACCCGGAGACCATCAGCAACATCGAGATGGGCCTCATGTTCGAGGAACTCATCCGCCGCTTCGCGGAAGCCTCCAACGAGACCGCCGGTGAGCACTTCACCCCGCGCGAAGTCATCCAGCTCATGGTCCAGCTCCTGCTGAACTACGACGACGACGTCCTCACCAAAGAGGGAATCGTCCGGTCCATCTACGACCCCACGGCCGGGACCGGCGGCATGCTCACCGTCGCTCAGGAGCACCTGCACGCGCTGAACCCGAGCGCCTCCCTCGTCGCGTACGGCCAGGAGATAAACGACGAGTCCTACGCCATCTGCAAATCCGACCTGCTGATCAAGGGCCAGGACATCTCCAAGATCTCTGTCGGCGACACCCTCGCCAACGATCAGAACATCGGCCAGCAGTTCGACTTCATGCTCTCCAACCCGCCGTTCGGCGTGGAATGGAAAAAGATCCAGCCGCAGATCCAGAAGGAACACGAACTCCACGGCTTCGGCGGCCGTTTCGGCCCGGGCCTCCCCCGCGTCAGCGACGGCTCACTGCTTTTCCTGCTCCACCTGGTCCGCAAGATGCGCCCGGCGCACGACGGCGGCTCCCGCATCGGCATCGTCCTGAATGGCTCGCCGCTGTTCGCCGGCGGCGCCGGCTCCGGCGAGTCCGAGATCCGCAAATACCTGATCGAGAACGACTTCGTGGAGGCCATCATCGCGCTGCCCACGGACATGTTCTACAACACCGGCATCGCCACTTACATTTGGATCCTCTCCAACAGCAAGAAGCAGAAGCACCCTGAGCGCGTTGGCAAGGTCCAGCTCATCAACGGCGTGGACTTCTTCCAGAAGATGCGCAAGAGCCTCGGTTCCAAGCGCAAGGAGCTCGGCCCGAAGGACATCGCGAGCATCGTCCAGCTGTACGGTGCTTTCGAGGACGACGGCGAGACCTCCAAGATCTTCAACAACCAGGATTTCGGCTACTCCACGATCACTGTCGAGCGTCCACAGAAACTCAACTTTGCCGTCACCCCGGAACGCATCGACGCCGTGCTGTCGCAGAAGCCGGTGGAAAAGCTGTCCGGCGACGACCGCCAGCTTCTCGAGAAGACGCTCACCCGGCTCGGTGAAAGCGAAACGAAACTCTGGAAAAACCGTGAGACATTCCTCAAGGCCCTCAAGCCGGCTCTCGCCAGCGCCGGTTTGAAGCTCAGCGCACCCGTCCTGAAGTCCGTTGTGGCTGGGCTCTCCGAGCGCGACGACACCGCCGACGTCTGCAAGGGCCTCAAGGGGACACCTGAAGCAGACACGGACCTGCGGGACACCGAGAACGTACCGCTGGGCGAGGACATCACGGCGTACTTCGAACGTGAGGTTCTCCCCCACCTCGCCGACGCCTGGATCGACGAAACCAAGACCAAGATCGGCTACGAGATCCCTTTCACCCGCCACTTCTACAAGTACGTCGCGCCGAGGTCCCTTGATGAGATCGATGCCGACCTGAACAAGCTCATCTCCGACATCACCGCGCTGCTGGCTGAGGTGGAGAAGTGACCGAGGCGCCATACGAGTCGTACAAGACCACAACGCTCCCATGGTTAGAAGCTCTGCCGGTCGACTGGTCTGAGTCTCGGCTCGGTTACGAGACGTGGGTACGGGCGAGACTGGGTTGGAAAGGACTCAAAGCAGACGAGTACGTTGACTCAGGCTTCGCCTTCCTATCCACACCAAATATCAAGCGTCGGGATATTGATTTTGAGCGAGTCAACTTCATCACCCGCGAACGGTACGACGAGTCTCCGGAAATCAAGCTGACGACTGATGACGTCCTCCTGGCAAAGGACGGTTCAACGCTGGGGACTGTAAACGTCGTTCGCGAGCTGCCGGTGCCAGCCACGGTTAATAGCTCGATCGCCGTTCTGACGCCCGGACCCCGCTGCCAGGGCCGGTATGTTCACTACCTCATTCAGAGCGAACTCATTCAGAGCAGAATCGAGATGCTGAAAGGTGGGATGGGCGTTCCCCATCTCTTCCAAGATGACATTCGAAGGATGCCAATCCCCTTCCCTCCATATGAGGTTCAGGCGAGGATTGTTGACTATCTCGACCGCGAAACTGCCAAGATCGACGAGCTGATCGGCAAGAAGGAGCGGCTCATCGAACTGCTCGCCGAGAAGCGCCAGGCCATCATCACCCACGCCGTCACTAAAGGCCTCGACCCCACCGCCCCCAACAAGCCGTCCGGCGTTCCCTGGCAGGGCTCCGTCCCCGAACACTGGTCTGTTCAGCCGCTGAAGAACATGATGCGGATGCAGACAGGGGTGACGCTCGGCAAGGATTTCGCTCAAGATGTTACGGAGACGTATGCCTACCTGCGGGTAGCTAACGTCCAGATTGGCTACGTTGACCTCACCGATGTCAAAGAAATCGACTTGCCACCACAAGTCGCAGCCTCTTCCATGCTGCAGCCGGGCGATGTGCTTATGACCGAGGGCGGCGATCGAGACAAGCTCGCCCGCGGGTGCATTTGGGATGGATCAATCAGCCCATGCGTCCACCAAAATCACATCTTCGCGGTTCGTACCCGTCCTCAGCTAAACAGTAAATTCTTGGTCCTGGTGTTGGACGCGGACCCCGCGCGAACATATTTCTATCTGACGGGGAAACAGTCAACTAACCTTGCGTCCACTAACTCGACCACCGTCAAGAACTTCAGGTTCGGTCTCCCCCCCATCACTGAACAGCACCGAATCGTAGAATATTTGAGCGTCAAGACCCGTCAAATCGACGACCTCGCGGACAAAGCCCGCGCAGTGGTATCCATTCTCAGAGAGCGTCGCTCCGCACTCATCTCCGCCGCTGTCACGGGCAAGATGAATGTCACAAGCGAAGGAGTTCCGGCATGAGCACGGTATTCAAGCCAGTTGGCTGGAAGGTGCAGGGACTTGTGGACTCGGTAGAATCCGGGGTCGTCCAACTGCCCGACCTGCAGCGGCCCTTCGTGTGGCCCAAGTCTAAGATCCGTGACCTGCTCGACTCCATGTACCGCGGGTACCCCGTCGGCGAGCTGATGTTCTGGAATGTCGCGCAGGAAGAATCGTCCCGTACGATCTCCGGTGCCACCGGACGGGTCGGCGCGCATCAGATCATTGACGGACAGCAGCGGCTCACAAGCCTGTACGCCGTTTTCAAGGGAGCGGCTGTCCGGGACGCGGACTACAACTCGAAAACCATGTCAATCGGCTTCAACCCGGTCACGGAAAAATTTGAAGTAACGAATACCGCCCTCGAGAAGTCCGCGGATTGGATCAGCAACGTATCGGAGTTCTTCGAGAACCCCTTCAAGATCCGGCGATCATTCAAGAAACGTTACGAGGAAGCCCGCGGCGAGCTGACCGAGGAGATAGAGGAGCTCATCGAAGAGCGGCTCGGTCGCCTCGATGGCCTGCGCAATTACGAGTTCACCGTCGTTGAGATCCAGCCGGACGCGGACAAGAAGGTAGTTGCTGACATCTTCGTCCGGATCAACTCCGAGGGAGTAAGCCTCAAAGCGTCAGACTTCATCCTGACGTGGCTCAGTGTTTTCTGGCCGGCAGGACGCGAGCGTCTTGAAAGCTTCGCTCGCGATTCGCGTCTCACACCTCAGCGAGCCAGCGAAATAGCGGGCCGGACCGTTTCCTGGACTCCGATAAACAATTACCTGGCGGTCGACGCTGGTCAGCTGGTGCGAGTCCTGGTCGCCGTTGGGCAGAACCGGGCAAAGCTCGGCGACGCGTACAACGCGCTGCAGGCCAAGGACCGCAGTACTGGCTTCGTCGTGCCTGAGCGGCAAGAGACTGAACTGGCGAAGTTGCAGGCCGCACTGCCCGTCGTGCTCAAGGATCTGCACTGGACCGAGTTCATCCGATGCCTTGCCGTGGCCGGCTTCAAATCGCGAAAAATGGTCACGTCCGACATGAACATCTTATCCAGCTACGCCCTCTGGATTCTGGGACGGACGCGCTTCGCCGTGGACGTCACTACCCTGCGGAACCTCATGGCCCGCTGGCTCTTCATGTCTCAGCTGTCCGGTCGCTACACCGGTAGCGCAGAAACCCAACTCCAGAAAGACCTGGACCGTTTGACGGCCATCGAGGGCAGTGATTCGACCAGCTTCGTCTCCACACTTGAGGCAGTCATTTCTGCCGAACTATCGGACGATTTCTGGACGCTCCGCATGCCGGACTCTCTCGTGACATCGTCATCCGCGCTGTCCCCCGCATACCAGACCTACCTCGCCGCACTAAATATTCTCGACGCGGACATGTTTATGCTCAGGAACAAAGTCCAACAGTGGATGGATCCGGCACTGCCGGCGACCAAGGGGACCGAGGGCCATCACCTCAACCCTCGCAAATACCTAGAAAACGTCGTCGGCGTCAAGGACCTCAAGAAGATCAACCAGGTTGCGAACTTCGCCCCGACCGACTGGAGCACCAATATCCTGATCTCCGACCGAGAGCCGGCCGAATACTGGCCGGCACTAGTGGCCGAACGCGGGTTCAGTGGCGATTCCCTTCGACAGCAGATGTTCTGGCACGCTCTCCCGGAGGACTGGGAAACGATGGGCTACGACGAATTCGTGCAAGAGCGCCGGATCCTCATGGCCCAGGTCACGAGAGCCGGCTACGAACGGCTCAAGTCGGGCCAGTCCGTCGCATATCCCGCCATTCAGGTGATCGCACAGCCTGCGGCCCATGTTGACTCCGATGTTGCTGACCTCGTCGAAGCGGGCATCCTTTCCCCCGGTGATTTCCTCAGCCCCGCCGACGACTCCATCAGAATGCGGGCTGAGGTCACTGAAGACGGAGTGGTCGTCGTTGATGGTCATGAGTTTGCCACGTTGGATGCCGCAGCCCATCATGCCGGCGCTGACAACGTCCCCGGAGCGGAGTTTTGGCAGGTGGAAAACAACGAGGGCGAGCCGGTAGCGATTCAGGGTCTCATGGATCGAGTTTCGCAATGAACGAAAATCCGCCTTTCGCAGGCACCACGTATTATCTCCGCCACCGGAGCTGCGATTTGTATGGGCAGCTCGTGGGTGAGCAGATGCTCGTCACCGCAGGCTCGTCGGCCCGTGCCGAGGCAAGGCCCGGCGCGCCTGAGACAATCCTGAGTCGCCGAAGCCAACTCATCTCGGACGGCGTCGCCGAGGTTCTTGGCGATCGATTTGTCCTGAAACAGGATTACATTTTCACTGGTCCTGGACAGGCAGTCGATTTGATGAACGGCGGTCATGTGCGAGAGCCACTAAAGCTGTGGCGTGACGCGGACGGAACATCACTGCACGATATTCGTACCAACGAGTAGGGGACTCATTTTGGCGCAACACAATGAAGTGACGTTTGAACAAGAGATCTGCCAAGCCCTCGCAGCTGAGGGCTGGATCTACGAGCCCGACCGGAAGGCTGGTGAACTGTACGACTCCACCCGCGCCCTCGTCCCGGAGGACGTCTTCGCGTGGCTGGCGGATACGCAGCCGCAAGAGCTGGCCAAGGTCATGAAGCCCACGGACTCCCCCGCCGAGCACGAGATCGCCAAGAGACTCCTGCTGGACCGTTTATGCAAGGTACTGGACAAGCCCGCGGCCAAGGAAGCCGGAATGCTCTCGGTCCTGCGCACGGGGTTCAAGGACGTCGCGGCCAAATTTGAGATGTGCCAGTTCAGGCCGGCCATGGGCCTGAACCCGGAGACTTTGGAGCGCTACGGCAAGGTCCGCCTCCGGGTGATCCGGCAGGTGCACTACTCCACGGTGGACACCATGAAGAGCATCGACCTGGTGCTGTTCGTGAACGGCCTCCCGGTCGCGACGATCGAGCTCAAGACTGACTTCACGCAGAACATCAATGACGCCGTCGATCAGTATCGCAAAGACCGGCTGCCCAGGAATGGCAAGAACAAGGACGAGCCTCTGCTGTCCTTCGGCCGACGCGCCCTGGTGCACTTCGCCGTCAGCAACGACGAAATACAGATGACCACCGAGCTCAAGGGCAAGGACACCTACTTCCTGCCCTTCAACCTCGGCAATGACGGCCACGCCGGCAACCCCGTCAATCCCAAGGGATCGGCCACCAGCTACCTCTGGGAACGGGTCCTGCAGCGCGACTCCTGGCTGAACATCATCGGCAAGTTCCTGCACCTGCAGATCAGCGACAAGACCAACCCCGTCACCGGCGAGCGGGAAGTCCGCAAGTCCCTGCTGTTCCCGCGCTACCACCAGTGGGACGTGGTCAACCAGCTTATCGAGACCGCCCGCACCGAAGGTCCGGGCCACCGTTACCTAGTCCAGCACTCCGCCGGGTCCGGCAAGACCAATTCCATCGCCTGGACCGCGCACCAGCTCAGCTCCCTGCATGGCGCCGACAATGAGAAGATCTTCGACTCCGTGATCGTGGTGACCGACCGGACTGTGCTGGATGCCCAGCTGCAGGACGCGATCTACCAGATCGAGCACAAGTCCGGCGTCGTTGTCCCCATCCGCGGCAACGCCGGCTCCAAGTCCGCCGAACTCACCGCGGCGCTGGTGGCCCGGACGCCGATCATTATCGTCACCATTCAGACCTTCCCGTTCGCGCTGAAGGCCATTGCCGAATCCCAGGCGCTGAAGGGCCGGAACTTCGCGATCATCGCGGACGAGGCGCACTCTTCACAGACCGGTTCCACCGCGAACAAGCTGAAGAAGGTGCTGTCCGCGGAGGAACTGGCGGACGTCAACGACGGCGGCGAGTTCGACGTCGAAAGCTATCTGGCGGCCGAGATGGCCGAGCGGGCCGATGCCAAGAACATCAGCTACTTCGCCTTCACCGCCACGCCCAAAGCTAAGACCCTTGAGCTGTTCGGCCGCAAGGGCCCGGACGGGCTGCCGCAACCGTTCCACCTGTACTCCATGCAGCAGGCCATCGAGGAGCGCTTCATCCTGGACGTGCTGCAGAACTACACCAGCTACAGGGTGGCCTACCGGCTCACCCACGAGGGCCGGGACTACGACTCGTACGATGCCCAGGTGGAGAAGTCCGAGGCGCTGAAGTCGCTGATGAATTGGGTGAAGCTGCACCCGTACAACATCAGCCAGAAGGTCCAGGTGATCGTGGAGCACTTCCGCGCCAACGTCGCCTGGCGCCTCGACGGCAAGGCCAAGGCCATGGTCGTGACCGGCTCTCGCAAAGAAGCGGTCCGCTACAAGCGCGCGATCGACAAGTACATCCACGACGCCGGCTACTCCGGCCTGGGCACCATGGTCGCCTTCTCCGGCGAAGTGAATGACGACGAGTCCGGCACCGAGGCATTCACCGAGCTCACTATGAATGCCGGGCTCAAGGGGCGCACGCTGCCCGAGGCGTTCTCAACCGACGAGTACAAGATCATGCTGGTGGCCAACAAGTTCCAGACCGGCTTTGACCAGCCGCTGCTCGTGGCGATGTACGTGGACAAAAAGCTCTCCGGCGTCTCCGCCGTGCAGACCCTGTCCCGGCTCAACCGCACAGCCGTGGGCAAGGACCAGACCTTTGTGCTGGACTTCGTCAACAATCCTGATGAGATCCTTGCCTCCTTCCAGCCATACTTCCGCGAGGCTGCGCTGGAAGGCGTGTCCGACCCGAACGTGGTGCACGACCTGCAGGCCAAGCTCGACGCCGCCCAGATCTACCTCGAATCCGAGGTAGACGGGCTGGTGAAGTCTTACGTACTGGAGGCCGGCAACAATGCGCTGTCCGGCTGGGTGGCCCCGGCGAAGTCTCGCTTCAACACCCGCTACAACGCTGCCGTGGCCGAAGGCGACAAGGCCGCCCAGGACGAGCTGGACCTGTTCCGGAAGGACCTGGGATCGTTTGTCCGCGCCTACGACTTCCTCTCCCAGATCGTCGACTTCGCCGACACGGATCTGGAGAAGCGTTCGATCTACTACAAGCACCTCCTACCTGTTCTCCGGGTGAACGACGCGAAGGTGGCGCTGGACCTCTCCGGCGTGGTGCTGGCTAAGTACGCGCTCAAGGACAAAGGACAGGCCCAGCTGCAGCTTTCGGGCGAAGGAGAGCCGTTGAAGCCCTTGACGCATCCGGGAACCGGCCAAGCCAAAGATCCCGTCCTGGCCACCTGGGAGGAGATCATCCAACAGGCCAACCTACCGTTCGAAGGTGAAGAGCTGGACGCTGTTGCTCATTTCGTCGAGGGCGTACGACGCGAGTTGGTTAAGAACGAGACCCTGCAGAAACAGGCTCAAAATAACTCCCGGAGCCACTTCGGCAGGAGCCCTCACTTGGAGAAAGCGGTCACCGATGCAGTGTCGAACTCGATGGACAGCCACTATAATCTCAGCCTTCAGGCGCTTGGAGACAAGGCGAAAATGAAGTCATTGTTGAAGATGCTCAGCGAGCTAGTGTACGAGGAGCTCCAGGCATGAGCGGTAGGCTGACACACTCCCCGATAAAGCCTTGGACTGATGCTCCGCTAAGGGATCCGAGGAAGGACCTCCTCGACAGAGAAACCTTCCTCGCCATGATCGTTGACCTGCTTAAGAGTCTGACTGACAGCAATGACAGCAGCGTTGTGGCACTGGCTGGCCCTTGGGGTTCAGGGAAGTCCACTCTTCTAAACTTCCTGCGGCCTAACCTTGCGCCTGACGTTAAGGTCGTAACGTTTAGCCCTTGGTCGGCGGAGGGCTCGCACGAAATACACCGGGAATTCTTCGCGGCGCTCCTCGAGGCTTTTCCGAAGGGCAGCCATCGTCGGGTGAGAAAGAACGTCAGGAAGCTCGTTCGACGTTCATCGACATTGCTGAGATCAGTACCATGGGGACTTGGCAATGGAGTTGCCGAGTTGGCCAAAGAGGTCCTGCCCGAAGAATCGTGGGACAAAGCCTTCGAGCGACTCTCCAAAGCCATTAACGAGGCGGGTTCCAAAATTGTAGTGATAGTCGACGACGTTGACAGGCTGCAACCTGAAGAAATCGTCACCTTGATGAAGATGATCCGCCTGACAGGAAGATTTCCTCGAACAAATTATCTTCTTTCCTATGATCATGACTCCCTTGTCGGGACTTTAGCGGCAGGGCTACGGAGCGGGACCAAGACGGCCGAGGCTTACCTTGAGAAGATCGTGCAGTATCCACTCTCACTTCCACCAGCGCAACAGACCCATCTGCAAAGAATTGTTTTCGACGAAGTCCGTGCAATCCTCGACGACACCGGCAGCATGTATGCCCCTTCCCCGTTACAGCGGTTTCAGACGTTCTATGCCGACCATATGTGGGACTTCCTCACGACGCCTCGGGCGTGCAGACGATACTGCGCTCAGGCTAGGACGTATCTGGCCCTCGCGGAGAATGAAGTGGACCACGCCGATTTTCTGGCGATTACGTTCTTGCGGCTTCATCACCCGGCAATTTATGCGGAGCTGCCTAAGTGGAGGAGCCGCTTAGTCGGAACCCAACATTCCGTGGCCGCCATACAGGATCGCCCCAAAGCCGAAGCAGAATGGGATGAGCTCATCAGCGAATGTGGATATACGGGGAAATCGGCGGTTCTTGATGTGCGTCGGGCGATTTCTGCAATTTTTCCGAAAATGGCAGGCGAACTCGGCAGTTCGGCGGACTCCTCCGGCAAGTACCGAATTTGCGACCCCGCTTATTTTGAACGGTTTTTCACGTTCTCATTACCTGCTGGCGACCTCTCTGACCAATTGATACACACGCAGATCGATGGCCTGGGCACCGGAAAAATCTCCCCCATGGGGCCGTTGTTTGATACGTTTGACCACCCAAATACTGATATACGGATGCTTGCCGTCCAGAAGGGGGACCTTCATTCCGACTGGAATAACGCAGAACCCAGCCTAAATCTAGTGAAGTTTGTCGCGGGATCGTTGGCGCGAGATCCTGTCCAGTATGACGTTCCGATCTCTCCCGGGCGGCTGAAAGCCGTATGGCTCGCGAGACTGCTCGACGCCAATATCGATGTGAGTCCGGAAGACGTCCCTGACATAATTGGACTGTTCGCAGCGCCAGCATCGCTAGGTACTGCACTGAAACGTGCCATGGCCGTCTACTATCCGCAGGGAAAGTACTCGCCTGCGGACGGCTCCGCTGAGCCCGTAGACGGCGAGGGCCACCAGCCACCACCTGAATTCTTGGCAGAGCTGACCGATGCATGGCAACATCGCGCGGCGGACTGGTTCGCCGAGGTTCTGACGAGTGAATCCTATTTCACTTCAGACCGCGAGTTTTTGGAAGTCTGGTCATACATGGAGTTCCTCGATGGACTGGGATTCATCCGCACTCAATTACACCAGGCAATCCAGTCCCAAAAGTTCAATCTAGTTACCGTAGCAGGGCATTTCGCGTACCGCGGGACGTGGCAAAATGAGCACTTCTACTTCGGCACCAGTGGCAAGGAGGTGAATAACCTGGATATTCACAAACTCGAAGAAATCGTGCCATTAGAAATACTCCGAGGCGAACCACTGTTAACCGAATTCGATGATCTTCCGTCGCCGAAATCGGGAATCGCACACCTCCGCCGCAGTCGGGCCATTGACGGTCTTCGAAAATACAGGGAGGGTCTAGACCAAACCCCACCGGATCATTCGTAATTCGTCTCATTCCCGGCTACTGCTGAAGAGAACCTCACCACGGGCCAAGTTCCACTGTACAAAGGTTAGATCGAAATGCCAACGGCGAACCTTTATTTAGCGCGGCCATGTGGAATTGCCCCAGTAGAAATATTAGGTGAATCGTGTCCCCCACTGCGCCTGGATGCACCGATAATAGAATCATGATAATTATTCGACACCGCCCTCCCTCCCATGCGTTCTAATCACATCCGGCCGCGTACGCTGTGGCTATCTATTGTCATCGCAATTGTCCTGGCGTCAGGAGTCATTTGGGGGGCTTATTTTATAGTTGTCCTCTTCTTCGATACACCGGACAGGCCGGACGAGGTCCGGGCAAGAACGACCGCACTCGTGACGGGGTTGCTGGGCGCAGTAGCGATTGCCCTGGCCATACTCAGAGAGCGTGTTGCGATCCGTTCGCACAATCATGTTCAACGGCTGGAGTTGCGAAGAATTCTGGAGCACGAGGAGCGGCTCCGTTTGGAACACCTCTCTGATCTGCGTGGCAGATACGTGAGCGCCGCCGAGCAATTGGGGCACCCGAGCGCCGCTGTACGCATTGCGGGCGCCAACGCGTTGGCGGCACTAGCCCTCGAGTGGGAGGACCCAGCTCAGCGTCAGGCCTGCGTCGACGTCTTGTGCGCCTACCTGAGGATGCCCCCTATGAAGGGCCTCCCAAGCGGATCCCCTCATGAGCCTCCAACCGCACATATCACTGATCCGTGGTCAGGTGAGACTGACCCGAACGATCGGCAAGTCCGGCTCACGATCCAGCGGCTCATTCGAACTCACTTGCTGACTGGATCGATTCGGCATTGGGGTGAAGTTTCGATCGACTTGAGCGGTGCGTGGCTCGAGGATTTCGATGCAAACCTAACGACGTTCGCGGGCGCGGCGGTCTTCGAAAAAGCGGTCTTTTCAGGCACGGCTGCTTTCCAAGAAGCGCAATTCACTGGGTGGCACACAACTTTTAGGGAGGCTACGTTTCTTGACGTAGGAGACTTCGATAGGGCCCACTTTTCGGGTCATATAGTGAGCTTCTCCGCTGTGATTGCAAAAGACCTTCTCCTTTTCCCGGGCGCACACTTCGCTGCTGAGCACGCGCTCTTCATCGGGGCAACACTTGAGGGAGGAGTAAGTTTTGCGCATGCTTCGTTCTTCACCTCAGGCCTCGTGCCCTTTATTAGGACGGTGTTCTCCGGACGCCAGGCCAACTTCAGGGATACGCGGTTTAAGGGAGGCGTCAGTTTCAGTGAAAGTCTATTCTCATCCGATGAGGTCATTTTTCGAGAAACCAAGTTTCGCCAAGCTTCCTTTGACGCTGTCTTTGCGTCAGGAGGTGTGCACTTCATAGACGCGTCCTTTGCCGGAAAGGTGGACTTTGAAGGGGCAATTTTCATGCAGGGCCCTGTACACAGGGACCTGCCGTTCTGGGGGGAAATACGATTCATCCGGACGGAGTTTGAGAGTGGATCACCAACGACTGGCGATGGCTCATTTTTTGGGTATCCTACGCCAGAAATACCGCAGCCCGATCCTGTAGTGGCCTAGTGCCGTATGACACTCAGTGCCGTCCGCTCCCTCTGCTCAGAGCCAGGCACAGCACGTCCAGGGGAGTGTCCTGACTACTGCGCGACAGCTGCCGCGGTAGCGAACACGTCAGCCGGCATCGGCCGGTGCAGCTTCCACGTGATCGCTATCGGCTTCGCTCCTGCGTGCTGCACATAGTCAACTTGACCTAGGCACATGTAGGGAACAGTCAGACCCGTCTCGTCTTCTGACGTATCCCGAGTGAAGATCAGGATCTTCGAATCGTGCGCAGCCTGGTCCAGGTACCGTTTCCCGGTCGGGCTTCCGGGCGACGTGGCGTTCTGAGACTCCCAGTGGAACAGCTCGGGGCTTATGGCGTAGTCCTTGTACATCGTCGTCGCCGAGTGCTTCTTGTCGTCCTTGTTGAGGGTGACAAAGAAGGCATCGGTGGATGTCGCCGGGCACCAGGCCACGCCCTCGCGGTGCTGCACGTTCTTGCCAAGCTCCAGCGATCCATATTGCAGGGCCGCCAGGACCTCTTCGCGCCGGTAGGTCGCGTGCGAAAGCAGTGGGACGTGCGGCAGCCCCGCTCCGAGCCCCTTGGCGGCGTGCTTGGACGCGGCCACCCCCATCTTCACGATCTGGCGGATCTCGCTGCAGACAAACTGGTAGCCGCGCAGATAGTCCAGTCCGGCGTCGTACGTCTGAAAACCGCCGCCGTCATCCCACAGCGTGTAGAACAGCATCCGGGCGAACGTCTGCTCACGCATTCCAAGCTCCGCGTAGCGGGGCGCATCGGGGCCGACCAGCATCGAGTACGCCTCGGCGCGTTCCGGGTCGTCCACGTGGATAAGCGCTGCCATACGGCCCAGGAGCTTCGTCTCATCGGCATCCGAGAGTTCCTGGATCCTTCCCCTGAGGACCGCTTCCAACGGTGAGAACCCCTCGATCAGCCCCGCCTGACGGAGGTAGCCGGTCCACGAGTCCCTCGTCGAACGGTAGATCGACTTCACGTCGTTGCCGGACTGCTCCAGATAGGCCTCCAGCTCGGTTTCCGCATACGAGGCGATGTCCCGGACCAGCTGTGACCGGTTGAACCGCAGCTGTGCCTTGATGTTGTTCAGCACCACCTGCTGCGCCACCCGGTCCAGTACGATCTGGGAGCCCGACGGCAAGTACGGGAACTCGTCCTCGACGGCTTTCTCCAGCTCCTTGCGCCCATAGCCGGTCAGCGCGCGGTAGCGCAGATCGAAGCGGAACTCTCTGCGCTGCTGGCCGATGAAGTCCATGACCGTCAGCACTGCCTTGCCCTCGGCACGGCGGAGCCCCCGGCCCAGCTGCTGGAGGAAGATCGTGGCGCTTTGTGTGGGCCGGAGCATCAGGATGGTGTCCACCTGCGGCAGGTCCAGGCCTTCGTTGAGGAGGTCGACGGCGAAGATGCAGTTGATCTCCCGCCGGCGGAGCCGCTCCAGCGCCGCTGCGCGGTCGGCGTCGTCGGTGCTGCCGTCAACAGCAACGGAGGCGATGCCGGCGCGGTTGAACACTTCGGCCATGTAGTGGGCGTGCTGGACCGAGACGCAGAAGCCGATGGCCCGCATCTGGTCGGTGCTCGTGACCTTGTCCCTAAGTTCACGGATCACCTTGGCGGCGCGGGCGTCGTTGCCGGTGTAGAGGTTGTTCAGCTGCGTTGTGTCGTAGTTGCCGCGCTTCCATTCCAGCTGGCTCAGGTCGACGTCGTCCGAGACGCCGAAGTAGTGGAACGGCACTAGCAGGTCGGCGTCCAGGGCGTCCCAAAGCCTCAGTTCGCTGGCTGTGCGACCGTCGAAGAACTGATTCGCGACGTCGACGCCGTCACCGCGTTCCGGCGTCGCAGTCAGCCCGAGGAGCTGCTGCGGCTGCAGGTGGTCCAGCAGGCGCCGGTACGTGGGCGCCATGGCATGGTGGAATTCATCGATGACCACCACGTCGAAGAAGTCCGGTGCCAGCTGTTCGATACCGAGCGATGACAGCGACTGGACCGAGGCGAAGATGTGCTTCCACTGGCTGGGTTTGTGCTCCCCCACGTAGAGCTCGCCGAAGGCGCCGTCCTGCATGACGTCCCTGTAAGTGCGCATCGCTTGCTTCAGGATTTCCTGGCGGTGGGCTACGAAGAGCAACTTCAGCTCCCGGCCTGCCGCCTCACACAGGCGCTTGTAGTCCAGGGCAGCAATGACGGTCTTGCCGGTGCCGGTGGCCGCGACCACGAGGTTGTGGTTGAAGCCTTTGAGACGCTCGGCTTCCAGGTCTTCAAGCATCTCCTCCTGGTGGAGGAACGGCTGGACTTCGAGCCCGGTGGCCGCGCCTGGGACTGCCGTGCGCCGGCCGCCGTTACGTTCCAGGGCGGCATCCAGCTTTTCGCCGTCGCGTTCCGGATCGTAGCTTTGGAAGGCGCGCTGCTCCCAGTAGCTGTCAAAGGTGACCTCGAACTTCTGCAGCAGTGTTGGGGTGCCGACTGAGCTGAGCCGGACGTTCCACTCGAGGCCGTCAAGGAGGGCAGCCTGGCTGAGGTTGGAGCTGCCTACGTAGGCGGTGTCAAAGCCAGAGTCCCGGCGGAACAACCAGGCCTTGGCGTGCAGGCGCGTGGCCTGGGTTTCGAAGTTGATCTTCACTTCGGCGCCGTAGCGGTTGACGAGCTCGTCGATTGCCCGGCGTTCCGTCGCGCCCATGTAGGTGGTGGTGATGACTCGGAGTCTGGCGCCGCGTTCCTTGAGCTCCTCGAGGGCCGGCTGCAGCAGGCGGAGGCCCGTCCAGCGGACAAAGGCGCAGAGCAGGTCGACGGTGTTTGCTGACTCGATCTCGGCCCGGAGCTCGGCGGCGAGGTTCGGATCGTCCTTGCTGTTGGTGAGGAGCGCGGAGTCGCTGAGCTTGGTAGTGGGCCGGCGAAGTTGTCTGCGTTTTAGGGTGTCCGGGCGGTGGAGGGAGTGGAGCTGGGTGGGCCCGGCTGCGATTCGGTCCGTGGTGTTTAGTTCTTGGAGGAGCCGGTTGGCTAGGGCGACTCTCTCGTTCGGTTTCGCTGAGGCGAGTGCTTGGCGGACGGCGTCCGCGACGTGCCGGGACAGGATGTCCGCGGCGTCGTTGTCATCTATCTCCGCGAAGATCGACTGGAGATCCGACTCATTGTTCAGGAAGCTTCCGAGTGCATCTGTGTTGAGTAGTTCGTACAAGCCCTCGGGCAGCCGCACTGGTGCCCCTCCCCCAACGAAATTAGTCACTGCGCCAGGCTACGGGGTGCGGGTGCCAATACCAACACCCTGCGTCTCGTTCAGAAGGCAAGCAGCTGTTGTAAATGTTTGAGCCCGAAAACCTTGACGTCCAGTTGAACGCATTTCAACCTTCGCCTGAGCCTGCGTCCGTCTTGCGAGTGTCGCGGGCAGCATCTTATGTGATTAGAGGATAATCTATTTCACAAATATCAAGGAGTATAAGATGCCCGTTAGTCGCACAAGAAAACCGCCGAAGAAGGCGAAGGCTACCCTGTACAGTCGCTCACAAGGACACACTGAAGGAATGTGGAAAAAATACCGGGACGCATTTGAAGCGCAGTCGACCAAGAGTATAAATGCTGCATCATCGCGCCTCCCCGCAGAGTTCCGAGGATATGGCCGCAAATATTCTGGACCCGCTGCCGCTGCGCTTCTCATAAATGGGCACCAAGAGCTTGAGAACCTGTTTTATGAATTATCTCAGGAATGCGATCCGTATGAATGGCTCTGGTATCTGCGGCGTACACCTGTTGATCTCGTGGCGGGCGGTCTCGAAACCACAGCGCCGTACGATCTGACCTTCGCCGAAACGGCCGCTTCATTATCCAAAAAAGAACCCACTACGTGGATAGAAAGCAATGGATTATTCTCATATCCCCTCTCGCGAGAGAGATTGACTAGGGTCGCCCAACTAGTTCAGACAGCGCAATTAATGTGCAAAATCCAGCGTCAGTTCAGAAGAGTTGGCAAGGGACAGTCTATTCAAATATCAACGGAATCTGCACTGCCTATCGTTATTCCTGATCCGATTCTGGGTAATGCGATCGACCTGTTCGATCAGCGCATGGGCTTGGACGATGATTTCGACGCCCGTTCCGGCGCAGTGATCCTCTCCGGAGGGGAATTTGAGAGTATCGCCCCTCGCTTTTTGCTGTCCTACCGAAAACCTCAAGGCTGGAGTAGGACGCCAGCCGCGCTCGACGCGACAGGACGGCGCCCCCTTCTTCCGGCTCGACTCACCACCGCGACTATTTCGCTCGGCGACACCGGTTCGATGTTCCGCTTACTGACGAACCTTTCACAGGACGAACGTTCCTGGATGACGGATGAAGCAATAGCCTGCTTTGCTGCCCTTATCGGCTTAACAAAGTTTGTCTTTGCAGGGCCAAACTTCGTTATGGCAACTGAAGCAACCGGGTACACCGTGCTGCCACGGGCAGATTTCATGGAAGTGTTGTCAGATGGACTCGAGCAACTCGTCTCTTTCTGGCCGGACTGCGGTGAAACGTACTCTGTGGAAGATACAGAACTTTTGTTCAAGGCCTTGGAGACATCTAACCTCACTCTTTTTCCGTGGAGCACCGGTAGAGCCATACATAGGATAGACAAAGATAAAATACTCGTCGACCTAATCGCGACGTGCCGACGCCTCCCTTCCTTGGTGACTATCCCATCAAGCCTTGGAGGAAATACAGTCAATCGCCGTGGGTTTCATTTTGAGGACTCCATTCAAGACGTTATAGACGCTACTGCCTGGAAACCGGACAACTCACTTCGACCGTTTAAGTCCAAAACCTTAAGACTTGCGGGGGCATCTATAACTGACATAGATGCAATCGGTTCACTCGATGGCATACTCTTGTTAGTTTCGGCTAAAAGCATCCCCTATACCGCCGAGTATGATGCCGGTATGCATAACAGCATTCGGAACGCAGCATCAACGGTGATATCTGCCGTCACGAAGTGGAATAGCGTTGTTGCTCAAATTGAAAATACGCCCTGCGGTGATAATTACGACTTTTCGCAGTTCGAACGGATTCTGGGAGTGGTCGTGACGCCAAGAATCATTTATGTAGTCGAATCTCTGGCGACAAAGACTATCGGGGAACGTGGAGGAAATGTTCTTTATGCTGCAAGTAGCTTGGGGGAGTTGAAACGGTTTCTCCAGTCGTTTCGCGTAATTAGCGACAATGCAAGCAAGTCAGAATAGTCGATGGCCGCGTGACTGACGAATTCTGGAGAATTTGGTAAGATGCCTAACTCAACATTCGGCGCCGCCATTGGCTCAGAACTGCCACGTGCTAAAGCGACTGGATGGGGCTTGGCCGATGGTTTAACAAATCCTAGAACAAGTCGGAGGTCCCTTAAATATCCTCGCCCTCCGTTCCGGCGGTTATTAGCCCGAACCGGATGGTTTCCCTGGTGGCAGTGCAGTCATAACCGTATGTACCGGACCACCCGCGGTTCGCAGAAGTAACTGGTACAAAAGAACTTGCCATGTCACAGGACACGCAGAAACTCCTGAAAGAGGTGCGCCTGGGTCGCAGTTCGCTGCTATGCGCCTACAGCCGCCGCTGCCGGAACATCGGGAACGCTGCCCGCACCCGGTCCACCGTCTCCAGTGAAACCTCCACCGCCAGCACCCCCGGCTCCAGCCCAAGGTCGGTCTCAACAACCCCCATGGGATCAACCAGGACGCTCCGCCCCACGGAAACCGGCGGTGCCTGGCACACTCCCCCCACGTACATGCTGTTCTCGATCGCTCGCGCCGCATTCAGCGCGAGCCACTGCTCCGTCTTATGCGTGCCCGGCACCCAGGACGAACACACCAGCAGGACCTGGGCACCGGCGTCGGCCAGTGACCTGGCCAGCTCCGGGAACCGCAGGTCGTAGCAGGTCATCAGGCCGAAGCTCGCTCCCCCGTGCTCGAACACACCACAGGGTCGGTGGACGGTCCAGGTTTGATGAACGTCGACTCCCCGAAGCCCTGCGCGTCGAAGAGGTGGATCTTCCGGTAGAAGGCCAGTTGCTCACCGTCCGGCCCGAAAGCCACCAGGGTGTTGTAGGCCTTGCCGGGTTCGTCCGAGCTTTCCACCACGCCCGCCACCAGCGCGATGCGGTGGCGGCGGGCGATGCTGGCGAGTTCCCGGCAGACCGGGCCGTCCAGCGGCTCGGCCACCTCGGGGAACGTCGCGTCCACCTTCTTCTTCTCATAGGTGGCGTACTCCGGGAAGGCGACCAGGGTGGCGCCGTCGAGCGCGGCCTCGGCGGCGAACCGGTCGATCACGGCGAGGTTGGCCTGGATGTCGGTGCCCGACTCCAGCTGCCCGAGCGCTATCCTCACGGCTGTTCCTTCCCTTCTGTCAGGAGCCCAGCTCAGGCGGCGGCGCAAATTCGGACGTCCGGCTCAGGCGGCCGCCTCGACTGTCGCCTTTTCCGTCGCCGTCATTTCCGGCGGTGCCGCCTTGAAGCCGCGCGTTATCAGGGCCAGGACCACGATGCCGAGCACCAGCCAGGACACTCCCAGCGTAATCGCGTTGCTGTCCAGCTGGGAGAGCAGGTAGGCCAGATGATCGCTCCGACTACCGGGACCACCACGTAGGACACCGGGTTCAGCTGGTGCCCGGCCCGGCGCTGGCGCACGTAGTGGAACACCACCGAGGCGTTGACCAGGGTGAAGGCGGTGAAGGCGCCGAAGTTGATGAACGAGGTGGAGGTGGCCACGTCCAGGAAGATCGCGATCAGGCCGATGATTCCGGTGACGATCAGGTTCACCACCGGGGTGTGGAACTTGGCGCTGAGCCGGCCGAAGACGGCCTTGGGCAGGACCGAGTCACGGCCCATCGCGTACAGCAGGCGGGAGGCGCTGGCCTGCGCGGCGAGGCCGGAGGCGAACTGCGCCACCACCAAGCCGGCGAGGAACACCGCGCCAAACAGCTGGCCCCCGATCTGCAGGGCGATGGAGCTGGCCGCGGAGGCCGAGTCCTCGAACACCCCGCCCGGGTGGACCAGCTGCGTCACGTAGGACACGGCCACGAAGATTCCGCCGCCGATCAGGGCGATGAGCATGATGGCGCGGGGCATGTTCTTGCGCGGGTTGATGGTCTCCTCGGTGAGGGTGGTGACGGCGTCGAAGCCGAGGAACGAGTACGCGGCGATGGCGGCACCGGCGGAGATGGTGGCGATGCTGGAGGTGTCGTTGAAGAACGGCTGGGTGCTGGCCAGGCCGCCGGCGCCGGAGGCGGACACCACGTTGCCGATGGACAGCGCCACGAAGAACACTATGACCAGCAGCTGGAACGCCATCAGCACGTAGTTGGCCTTGTCCGCCACCTTGATGCCCAGGATGTTCAGCAGCGTGGTGATGAGGATGAAGCCCACGATCCAGACCGCGATGGGGATGCCGGGAAACTGCGCAGTCAGGTACGAGCCGCCGATCAGCCAGATGACCATGGGCAGGAACAGGTAGTCCAGCAGGATGGCCCAGCCCACCAGGAACCCCACCCGGGGATCGATGGACCGGCGGACGTAGGTGTAGGCGGAACCGGCCACGGGGTACGCGATGGCCATCCGCCCGTAGCTGTGCGCCGTGAACAGCATGGCGACCATGGCCACCAGGTAGGCGGCCGGCGATGCCCCTCCGGTGGTCTCGGCGATGATGCCGAAGATCCCCAGGACGATCAGCGGGGTCAGGTACGCCAGGCCGAACAGGACCAGGGAGGGCAGTTTCAGCGTGCGGGTGAGCGTGGGTGAAGTTGTCACGGATGGTTCCTTAGGCGTTGAAGGACTGGGGAGCCCAGGTGGCCGGACTGATCCGGCCCTGGTAGACGGGCAGTTCGACGGCGTCTTCGCCGTCGCGGAACTGGGACCAGGGGCGGTTGAGGTTTTCGGTGCCGTGCGTCCGGACGTGCTCGACGGCGGCAAGGTCCAGTTCCGCCGTGAGCAGCACCGGGGCCTCGTCCAGGGCCTCGGCCAGGGTGTTGCCCTCCGGGTCCACGATGATGCTCAGGCCCTTGCCGGTGGGACCGGCGCAGTTGACGCTGACCACGAAGACCTGGTTCACGATGGCGTTGGCTTTGGCGAGGACCAGCTCCTGCCGGCGGTCCGGCGTCGTGGTTTTCACGACGTTGAGGATCACTTCGGCGCCCATCCAGGCGAGCTGGCGGGAGACTTCCGGGAACCACGCGTCGTAGCAGATGTTCAGGCCCACCCTGCCGACGCCGGCCAGGTCCACGGTGGTGAACCGGTCGCCGGGGTCGTAGGGCTCGAACGGGCGCCAGGGGAAGACCTTCCGGTAGTAGCCGGCGAGCTCCCCTTCCGGGGACAGGACCAGCTGGGTGTTGAACAGCTGTCCCTCCGGGCCGCGCTCGCACACGCTGCCCGGGACCAGCCAGATGTTGAGGTCTGCTGCGAGCTGTTTCAGCTCCTTTACGCGGGGGCCGTCCAGCGGCTCGGCTGAAGCTTGGAGCACTTCGGTGCGCTGCTGGTCATGCTCGGTGTCCGCGAACAGGTGCAGCTCGGGGAAGACCACCAGCCTGCTGTGCGGCTGGACGGCGAGGGCGGCTTTGACCTCGTCGGCAAAGGCCGAGACGGGTTCGCCGATGAGCCGAGGCCGGGCCTGAGCTGCGATGAGGGGAAGGATGCGTTGCATGGTTATCTCCACGTTGGGGATGTGATCTGAGTTATATTAGATCAGAATGATCTAATTATGGGAAGAGGGGACGATGGGCCGTAAAGTAGCGGATATGACCCGTCAGTTGGAGGACACCGCCGACTCATCACCCATCGGCGCCGGCAGGCTGGCCGGCATCGATCGCCGCAGCGCCATCGATGCCGTGCGGCTTCGGATCGGCATGGCAATTTCGCTGGGGCTGCTGAAACCCGGCGAGCGCCTGCCCGACCAGGAGGACGTTGCCTTGGGCCTGTCCGTCAGCCCGATCACGGCGCGCCGCGCGCTGGCAAGTCTGGCGGAGCAGGGTGTGGTGGTCCGCCGCCGGGGCCGGGCGGGCGGAACTTTCGTGGCGGACGAGCCGCCGCAGGACGTGCTGGCAGAACTCTCGGCGTCGCCGGCGGAGTCCCAGGCGGTGAACCGTTTGGTGGACCGGAGGCTGCTGTTCGAATGCGCTGTGACACACTACGCGACGCTCAACGCTAGCGCCGAACAGTTGGACGAGCTTGAGCGGCTGACCCGCGATATGGCCGAGTCCTCGGACTGGTCGGACTACCACCAGGCAGACGAGCAGTTCCACCAGCTGGTGGGCAACGCGTCAGGGCTGGGGACCGCCGTCGAGGCTTACCACGAGACGCTTGCCGAGCTCTACGAGTACTTCATCCCCTACCCCATCGAACTGCTGCACAAATCGAACTGCGACCACGTGGCTCTGGTGGCGGCCCTGCGTGCTGGCGATGTCCAGGAGGCGGTGGAAGTTTCCCGGAAGCACGTGGACGTGCTGCACCGGACGATGTTTATGGGGCTGACGCGGTCTGCTGCCAAAGCCCCCGAGGCTGGCTGAGGCAGTCCTCGGCTGTTTTCTCGTCGACGGCAGGGGGGCGGCGGCCGTTTCGTGGCCTCCTATATCTCGCGGAGGCCTAAGACTTTGGCCAGTGTGTTGGGGATGTCGAAGGTTGGTTCCCAGATGAGTGCGACGAGGTCGTCATACGCATCTTCCGGTCGCAGCAGATCGAGCACATCGCCCTCGAACACATGGTCCGGAGCGGCAACGGCGAGCGCCTGCTCACGGAACAGCTTGTACTCATCACGTGATCGGAAGTGGATCGAGTACCTTCCGTCGGATTGTTTCGCGTATGAAACATCCCATTTATTCTTGAATTCCTCGAGTATGGGGCCGATGCTCTCTGCCTCATCAGATTGGTCGAAGAGGTCGGCACCGAGGGTTTTTCGATAGGAGTTATTCAGATCAGTTTCCTCCCAGTGGACGCTCACCTGGCGTTCGAACGCGACTCGTTGAAGGTTCTGCGGAGACATTTCGAAGTGGTCGCTCTTGAGATACCATCTCACGCTGCTGGCAATCCAGATGATGGGGGCGTCCACGAGATTACTATGAAGCGATCCGTTTCCTGAGTAGGGCGTGATAGTCAGTTCCCGACGGGCCCTTTCTATGATTTCTTTGCAGTGGTAGTCCTTGCAGAACCGGAAGTAGTTAGCAGCCATATGTGGCAGCCCGGCCCATATGGAGTTACTCGCGAGCGGGTAGTGACGCTGTATGGCTTCGAATTCACTTTGGAGCTGCGCCTTGAGCGGGGAGATCACCAAATTAAGGTCGGACTCGCTCCAAGTGCTCTTAGCTTCGTACTCGAACTTGGCCTTGCACATCGAGTACAGCATTGATTGGACGCAGCCGTTGTACAGCTCATCAGTTACGCGATAGCTGATTTCGCAGTGGTAGCTCTGGTTGTAGCGCGATAGTTCCTCGTCGGTGGCTCGCTCGAAAATGTACTTGGCAGACAGGACATCCATGCCAGCCCGCTCAAGGATTCTGTTTGCCTCCTGGAAGTTTCCGCTGTTTGGCGCGTCGCTCTGTCGAAGTTCGTCCACGATTTCTTCGATCTGAGAGCCGACCTGCTTGCGGATCAGGTTAAGAGAGTCTCGTGCGGCTTGGACCGTGATGCGTTGCGTTTCGTCCTGAAGCATCATCCTCTCGACGAGTAAGTCGAGGTTGGAGAGAAACGGGTATATATCCCCTACCCGCTGATGCCGAGCACCGCGAGAGTTCTGCTTAGTAAAGACTTCCGTGATTATCAGTCCGAGCGCGAAAATGTCCGCAGGCTTCCCGACGCCTTTGGCGTTATTCTTCACCATCTGCTCCGGCGCCAGATAGTTGCGATTGACCAGCAGGTCTCCCTTCTGGGTCAGAGACGAGTTCTTGAAGTGTGCGATCCCAAAATCCGCCAGGACCAATCGTCCATTCGCACTGTCCACGAGGATGTTCTCGGGCTTGATATCCCGGTGCACAATGCCTTGATCATGCACATAGGCGAGACCATCACAAAGCTGAGAGAGGTAATCGAGAAGTACCAGATAATCCGATTCCTCCTCATCGATGACCTTGCGCAGGCTTTGCGGATACAAGTCCATCGTGTAGTAAAAGTAATCATCGTCCTCGAACTGCGCGTGAATTCTCACAACATGATCGTTCTTCGATGCCATACCGAACGCGATCTCCCGACGAAATCGCTTGTTGCGGTCTGACTGATCAGACCTCTCGATTTGCTTGAGGGCATACACCTTGTCATCCGCCGAGGAGAGCACCTTCCAGACCTTGGCTGCCCCTCCTTGTCCGTGCTTGGCCTTGACTGTGTATGAAACACCATCGATCTCTAAAACTTTCCCGATCGTCATAATGATCAGATTACTGAACTGGCGATTGGTGTTGCCGATACCACCACCACCGCTGGGCGATGGCTAGAGCATCACGGTGGACGGGGCCGCCGCAACCGTCACTTGGTGAGGCTGGTCTGCATTCCGGATTCCCGCCAGATCACCATTTCCGGTACACGTAACCCGTCAGCCAATGGCCAGCGAAGGGCGCGCCCGGTGATTGCCGGACGCGCCCTCCGTTCACGCAGACCCCGCGAAGCGGGATCAAAGCCCTAATTCAGTCGATGAGCACCGGCTCCTTGGCACCGTCCGAAGCCTCAACACGGCCCGCAACTTTCCCCTTCCGGTGGTGCACCCAGCACCCCACCGCCAGTAGCACCACGAGCGCGAAAGTGCTGAGGAGCTGAAGGCGGGAATCCTCGCCGATGAAGCCCACCGTGAAGATCGCCGCGAGGATGACCAGGCCAAACACCGTGAGCCACGGGAACCCGGGCATCCGCAGGGGAAGCTCCGGTCCCTCGCGGTCCGCGCGGAGGCGTAGCGCGAGCTGGGCCAGGAGCGCGGACGTCCACACCAGCAGGCAGGTCGAACCCACGATGTTGAGCAGGACGGGAAGGACCTTCTCCGGGAAGGCCAGCTCCAGCACCACCGTGACAATGCCGAAGGCGACGCTGGCCAGGACTGCGATAACCGGGACCCGGGCCTTGGACACGGAAGCGAGCAGACGCGGCGCCTCACCCCGCTCCGCGAGGGAGTACGCCATCCGGGAGGCACCATAGAGGTTGGCGTTGAGGGCCGAGAGCAGCGCTGCCACGGCCACCAGCGTGATGGCGGTGGCCGCGCCCGGCATGCCGGCGGCGTCCAAGACTGCGGCGAACGGGCTCTTCAGCCCCGCCGAACCAACGGGAACCACAGCCGCGATAACGAAGATCGCACCGATGTAGAAGACCAGGATGCGCCACAGCACCGTCCGGACTGCCTTCTTCACGCTGCGTGCAGGCTCGGCGGTCTCAGCTGCCGCCACGGAAACGATCTCGGTGCCGCCGAATGCGAAAGCCACCACGAAGAGTGCCGTGGCAATCCCGGCGAAACCGTCGGGTGCGAAGCCGGCACCCGTGAAGTTGGACAGGCCCGGCGACTGGACGCCCGGCAGCCAGCCGAAGAGCAGGGCCGCGCCCACCAGGAGGAACCCGACGATTGCCGCCACCTTAAGCAGGGCGAACCAGAACTCGAACTCGCCGAAGTTCTTCACACTGGTGAGGTTCACGGCGGTGAGCACCACGATGAACACGAAGGCCATCAGCCATACCGGGAGCGCGGGGAAAATAGTGGCCAGCAGGCCTGCCGCACCGAGCGCTTCGGCCGCGATAACCACCACGAGCTGCAGCCACCAGAGCCAGCCCACCGTGGCACCGGCCACCGGCCCGTAAGCCTTGGCGGTATAGACAGAGAACGCGCCGCTGTCCGGATTGGCGGCAGCCATCTCACCAAGGGCCCACATCACCAGGATGATGAGCGTGCCGGCCACGAGGTAGGAAATCAGCACCGCCGGGCCGGCAGCCTGGATGCCGGCGCCGGAGCCGATGAACAGGCCCGCGCCGATGGCGCTTCCCAGACCCATCATCGTGAGCTGGCGGGGTTTGAGTGCCGCGCCCAGTGCGCGGCCAGACTTCATTGTCTGTTGTTCCATGGGGAGTCCTCTGGTTGTAGGTGGAACGGGTTGGTAAAGGTCAGTCGGTTTGTTCGGCTGCGTGCGCTTCCAAAAGCCGGAGCACACGATCGTTGGAGGCTGCGTCGGCAACGGTGATCCGCACGCCGTCGCCCTGGTACGCCCGGACCATGATGCCCGCGCGGTCGAACGCGTCCACCAGCCTCGCCCGGAGGCGGTCATCGGCACGGATCCACAGGAAGTTGCCCTGGCTCGGCTGCAGCTTCCAGCCCTGGGCCTCCAGCTGCGCGGCCATCCGTGTGCGCTCCTGCCTGACGGCGGCCACCCGGGCTTCCATCTCTTCCCCGGCGTCCAGCGACGCAATGGCCGCCTTCTGGGCCAAGGCGCTCACCGAGAAAGGAAGGGCTGTCCGGCGCAGTCCCTCGGCGATGGCCGGCGCCGCCACGGCGTATCCCACGCGCAGGCCGGCGAGTCCGTACGCCTTCGAGAAGGTGCGCAGGATGCAGACGTTCGGGTACTGGCGGTACAGCGCCAGGGAATCGGGGCCGCTGCCCGCTTCGGCGTATTCCACATAGGCCTCGTCGATCACCACGAGGATGTCGGAGCGGACGGATTGCAGGAAGGCCTCGATGCGTTCGTGGCTGATCGGCACGCCGGTCGGGTTGTTGGGGGTGCAGAGCAGGATCACCTTGGTGCGGTCGGTGACGGCCGCGGCCATGGCGTCGAGGTCGTGGCCCTCATGGTCGTCCAGCGGAATGCGGACCGGCCGGGCGCCTGCCAGCTCAACCAGGATGGGGTAAGCCTCAAACGAGCGCCACGCGAAGATCACTTCATCCCCGGCATCGCAAAGTCCGGTGATGATCTGTTGGAGGACGCCCACGCTGCCGGGTCCCACCGCGACCTCTTCGGCCGTGACGCCGAGGTGGCTGGCAAGCCGTTCGCGGAGTTCGACGGCGGCACTGTCAGGGTAGCGGTTCATGGTACCGGCCGCTGCGGCCACCGCAGCGGCGGCAGCGGGCAGCGGTTCGTAGTGGCTTTCGTTGCTGGCGAGGGCGGCAATGTCCACGCCGGCGCTGCGCCGGCCCGGGACGTAGGGCGGAAGTCCGGCCACCGCGCCACGAAGGGCGGGAAGCGCGGCGTCCGGTGCGGTCAGGATCTGATCACGGGTCATGAGCACTGATCATGATTGTGATCCGGCCCACAATGCAAGATACCCTCAACCCATTGGGACTTCTGCTCAACTTCAACTGTCTGTGGTGAAAATATGACCATCCCGAACCCTCGCACCCTGGATTCCCTCGACGGCAGGATCATCCTGGCCCTCGACAAGGATCCGGAAGCCAGCGCCCTGGCACTCTCCCGGACGCTCGGCGTCGCACGGAATACCGTCCACGCCCGGCTGGCACGGCTCGAGCGCAGCGGCGCCCTCCGATCCTTCAGCCGGAGGCTGGACCCCGCCGCGCTGGGCTATGACCTGATGGCCTTCCTCTCACTGTCCATCAGCCAGACCCGGACCGGCGCGGTGGAGGACGGGCTCGCCGCGATCCCGGAGGTCATCGAGGTGCACGCCACCACCGGGGACGCGGACCTCATGGCCAAGGTGGTTGCCCGCAGTACTGCCGATCTCTACCGCATCACCAACGAGATCCTGGAAATCGAGGGGATCCAGCGGACCAGCACCGCCATCTCCGTACTGGAACTCATGCCGCCCCGCTACGACGGCCTCCTGAGCCGGCTCTCCGAGCAGGAAGCCCGACCTTCGCACTAAGCGCGGGTGATGCACACCACAAGTGGGCATATTTTCAGTTGCGACTAGATTCCCCTGCCAAAAATCCCAACCAAATTCCACGCTCTTGCCTATCTGTGAACCAGCACACAAGATTCCTGCATGACTACTCTTACCGTCTCAGGCCGCGTGGCGCAGGTCCTCAGCAGCTACCTCACCGACGTCTTCGGCGTCATGGGCAACGGAAACGTCTACTTCCTGGACGCTGCCGAGAAGCTGGGCCTCCGCTTCTCCGCCGTGCGGCATGAGGGCGCCGCCATCGCCGCGGCCGACGCCTACTACCGCGCGTCGGGACGCCTCGCGGCGGGCACCACCACCTACGGCCCCGGCTACACCAACGCGCTCACCGCCCTGGCCGAGGCGGTCCAGGCGCAGATCCCCGTGGTGCTGGTCACCGGGGATGCTCCGAGCAGCGGCGCGCGGCCCCAGGACGTGGACCAGGCGGCCATCGCCGCAGGCCTCGGCGCGGCCACCTTCACCGTCACCCGCGAGTCCGCGGGCGCCATCACGCGGCAGGCGGTGGAGTACGCGCTCACCAAGCGGACCGCCGTCGTGATTGCCATCCCCTACGACCTCGCAGCACTCGAGGCTGCGGACGAGGAACTTCCCGCGCCGCTGGCACCGCCGGTGAGTGACGACGTCGACGGCGGCCTTGGGCAGGTGGCCCGCCTGCTCGCCGGGGCTAAGCGGCCGCTGATCCTCGCCGGCCGCGGTGCGCATCTCGCCGGCGCCGGCCCGGAGCTCCGGGAGCTCGCCGACCGCCTCGGCGCGCTGACCGCCGGAACGGCCTTGGCGTTCAACCTCCTCGAAGGCGACGGACACCTTGGCGTCGCGGGCGGCTTCGGCACGGACACCGCGGCCGGGCTCATGGGTGAGGCCGACGTGGTCCTCGTGGCCGGGGCAAGCCTGAGCCCCTTCACCATGCGGTTCGGGCACCTGCTCGGCCCGGACAGCACCGTCATCCAGATCGACACCGCCCTGCAGCCGACGCACCCCCGGGTGGACACGTTCGTCAGCGCGGACGTGAAGTCTGCCGCGGGACGCATCCTGGGAATGCTGGATGGCCCGGCCTCGCCGGACGCCGATCTCACTGACGCCAGCCGCGCAGAAGCCTGGCGTGCCGAAGCCCGCAAACGCCTGGCCGAAGGACCGGCGCACCACCCAGGCTCTGCCGAGACGCCGGACGGACGGCTGGACCCGCGCTTCCTCGCCAGGGCACTGGATGACGTGCTGCCGGGGCGCCGCACGGTGGTCCAGGACGGAGGGCACTTCATCGGCTGGGCCCCCATGTACTGGCACATCCCCAGGCCGCAGGACCTGGTCATGGTGGGGACCGCCTTCCAGAGCATCGGGCTCGGCCTTGCCAGCGCCGTCGGGGCAGCGCGCGCCGTGGAGGACGGCCGCACCCTGGTGCTGGCCTCGGGCGACGGCGGTTTCCTGATGGGTCTGTCCGACCTCGAATCGCTGATCACTGCGGCGAGCAGCGCCGTCGTCGTCATTTACAACGATGCCGCCTACGGAGCGGAGATCCACCAGTACGGTTCCCAGGGCCTGACCGAAAAGCCCATGCTGATCCCCGAAGTGGACTTCAGCGGCGTCGCCCGCGCGCTCGGTGCCGAGTCGGCGATCATCCGCTCGCTGGCGGACCTTTCCGCTCTCCAGGACTGGATCGACGACGGCGCCAAGGGGACCTTCGTGGCCGACTGCCGGATCACGTCGAGCGTCCGGGCCCCGTGGATGAGCGAATGGATGCAGGCCAAGCAGGAGGCGAAGGCGGCCGTGGCGGGGTAGCTGCCAGACTGGCACGAAAAAGGAGGCCGACGACGACACCCAGTGTCGCCGTCGGCCTCCTTTTAAGGTGCTATCCCCCGCAGGGCCGTGGACCCTAGGCCGCCGCTGGAAGCGTTACGTAGCTGCCCTCGATGACGCCGGCGGCAACAACGGGAGTGCCGTCTACTGTGACATAGCTGCCGCGGGTAACGGGGGGCAGGTTTCGGGCGCCAGCGACGGTGACGTAGCTGCCCTCGACGCCGGCGGGGACGCGGCCAGCGGGGAGAGTCACGTAGCTGCCGCCGCGCACTGCGGTGTCAGCGACAGTGATCCCGGTGGCGTTCATGAAAGTGGTTCCGGTGGTGGATGAGGAGGCTTCGGGGCGTTTGGTCAGCAAAGTCATGGGTTCTCCGTGGGGTTTCGGGATGAGGGCTGTACAGGTTCTTGTGCCGCTCAAGCAGGAGGGCGGTTGCGCGTTGTGTCGCTTGCCCCGCTGGCCCGGGTGTCTTCACCGGTGCGGTACTCAAGGGCTACGGCGGCCTGTATTTAATTTTACGGCTTAATGTGAGCTACTCAAATTAAGGTGGGGAGGCTCACGTTTAGGCAACCGTGTTGCCGCCGCCATAGTGCCGACCGTTGCCCACCGCTACCTGAAGCAGGTTTTCCAATTCCATCGGCTCGT
Source organism: Arthrobacter oryzae (assembly GCF_031454875.1). Taxonomy (GTDB): domain Bacteria; phylum Actinomycetota; class Actinomycetes; order Actinomycetales; family Micrococcaceae; genus Arthrobacter; species Arthrobacter oryzae_D. The sequence goes on along the minus strand of NZ_JAVDRQ010000007.1, from coordinate 229,898 downwards.
GGTCGCCCTCGGGGAACTCATGGCGGCCAGCAGGGCTCCGTGGCTGAGCGAGTGGATGCAAGCCTCGCAGGCCGCGAAGGCCGCCGTGGCGGCCAGCTAATGCCCGCCGTCGATATACTCCAAACATGCCAATCACACGCCTCGACCTAGGCCGCCAGATTCAGCCGTCCACCCTTGAGCAGCACGGGGACGATCTGTGAGCGGCGGTCTCGTCGCCCTGCTGGATGACGTCGCAGCCCTTGCCCGTATAGCAGCCGCCTCGGTGGACGACGTCGCTGCCGGAGCGGCCAAAGCGGGAGCCAAGGCCGCCGGCGTGGTGATCGACGACGCCGCCGTCACCCCGCAGTACGTGTCCGGCGCGGACCCGTCACGCGAACTGCCGATGATCAAAAAGATCTTCTGGGGATCGCTCCGGAACAAGCTGCTGATCATCCTGCCGGCCCTGCTGCTCGTCAGCGCCTTCGTCCCCTGGGCCATCCCGTTCATCCTCATGCTGGGCGGCACCTACCTTTGCTACGAGGGCGCCGAAAAGGTCTGGCACAAGCTCCGCGGCCACCACACCGCAGAGGAGGATGCGCCGGCGGTTGAACGCGGTCCGGAGGCTGAGGCCAAGGTCATCAAGGGCGCCATCACCACCGACTTCATCCTGTCCTGCGAGATCATGGTCATCTCGATGAACGAGGTGGCCCAGGATTCCTTGCTGTCACGGGCGATCATCCTGGTGGTCGTGGCCCTCGTGATTACGGTGGCCGTGTATGGTGCCGTGGGACTGATCGTCAAGATGGACGACATCGGGATGCACCTGGCCGCTAAAGATTCCGCAGGCTCCAAGCGCTTCGGCGAGCTGCTCGTCAAGGGGATGCCCGCCGTGCTGGCCGGGATAACCTTCATCGGAACGATCGCCATGCTGTGGGTTGGCGGCCACATCATGCTGCAGGGTGCCTATGACCTCGGCTGGCACGGTCCGTACGACCTGGTCCATGTCCTCGAGCACCCCTTCGAGGGGATCGCGGTGGTTGGCGGCTTCCTGGCCTGGCTCGTGAACACGTTGTGCTCGGCAGTCATCGGACTCGCCTGGGGCATCGTCGTCATGGCTATCGTGCACCCGCTGCTCAAAGCGCTGCCGTTCGGCAAGAAGAAGGGCGGGCACGAGGAGGGCGACATCCGCGCCGAACTTGCCGGCTACCGGCCGGCGAAACGTGACGCCGATCCCGCCCCTTAGCCCTCCTTTTTCGTCGAGCTGGCCGTGCGGGCGACCACCTTCATCCCTGCGAATCGCCGCGTTAATTCATGTTCCGTGCCAACGCCGATAGGACCCGCCGTGATGCGTCGTATCTCATCGACGCCGCTTTGCCATGCCTCGCGCTGACTCATAAAAGCCCCCCGCACGGGGCATACGAAGCGCCGACTCGGATATAACGACGCCGCCTGCCATACCTAGAACTGCTATGCTCCAATACCTCGCAGTTCTACGTATAGGAAGTGGCATGCGCATCGATAAGGACCTGGTGGCCGCTTCGGCAACCCCGCTGGTGCTGGGGATACTGTCGGAAGGCGATCTTTACGGCTACGCCATCCTCAAGCGCGTGGGCGAGCTGTCGGGCGGTGGCATGGAGTGGAAGGACGGCATGCTCTATCCGCTGCTTCACCGGCTGGAACGGCTCGGCTATGTGTCGTCGTCGTGGGCCATGTCCGAGGCCGGGCGCCGGCGCAAGCACTACGCGATCACGCCGGCGGGCCGGGATGCACTCGCCGACCGGCAGGAGCAGTGGGCAGTCGTCGCCGCGGCACTGCGCCAGGTGTGGCAGACGGCCCAACAGCCGCCCGCCCGAGCCGCGGGCTGGGCATGATGGAGCCGCACGCGGGACTGGAGGCCCAGATCGACCAGTGGCGCGGGTACATCAAGCATCGCCAGGCGATCTCCCCGGCAGACGTCGACGAGCTGGAGGACCACCTGCGCGAGCAGATTGCCGACCGCAAGGCGACCGGGCTCGACGACGAGGAGGCCTTCCTCGTTGCGATCAAGCGGCTGGGCAACCTGGACGCCGTCTCGCACGAATTTGCGCGCGAGCACTCCGACCGGCTGTGGAAGCAGCTCGTGCTCGTCCCTGAGCGATCCGGTGACGCCAGTGCACCGCCGTGGCGCGAGCTGGCGGTAGTCCTCGCGTTAGCCGTCGGGGCAGGCATTGCGGTCAAGGCCGGGCTGGCCTGGCTCGACGACGGCGCAGTACAGGCGCGCAACCTCGGCCTGCTGGTCTTCCCGTTCCTCGCTGGCTACCTCGGGTGGACCCGCCGGCTCACCCCGCGCGTGGCGGCAATGCTGTTCGTTCCCTTCGCCGTGCTGGCAACCGTGGTCAACGTCTACCCGTTCGTCCCCGGAGGTTCCACCGAACTGCTCGCCATCCTGCACGCCCCTGTGGTCCTGTGGCTGCTGGCCGGGGTGGCGTACGCCGGAGGAAGCTGGCGTTCGGACAGCCGGCGCATGGACTTCGCCCGGTTCACCGGTGAGCTCGCGATCTACTACACACTCCTTGCCCTGGGCGGGGCCGTCCTGGTGGGGCTCACGTTCGCGGCCATGCAGGTAGTCGGCGTCGACTTTGAACCGATCCTGGCGGAGTGGATCCTTCCGCTCGCCATGCCGGGGGCCCTTATCGTCGCCGCGTGGCTCGTCGAGGCCAAGCAGAACGTCGTCGAGAACATTGCCCCCGTTCTCACCCGCCTGTTCACGCCCCTGACGATCGTTATGCTGCTGACCCTCCTGGGCGTCTTCGCGGCGGCCGGCGGACTCGTTGACGTGAACCGGGACCTGCTGATCCTCATGGACGCGATCCTGGTGCTGGTCCTGTGCCTGTTGCTCTACTCCATTTCCGCCCGCGACCCGCTGGCAGCGCCCGGGCTTGCTGATGCACTGCAGTTGGTGCTCGTCGTCGCGGCCCTCGCGGTCGACGCGGTGACGCTCACCGCGATGCTGACCCGTATCGCCGAATTCGGTTCGAGCCCAAACAAGATCGCCGCCCTCGGCCTGAACCTCCTGCTGCTGGTGCACCTGGTCCGGGCAGCCTGGCTCGGCGTTGGATTCCTGCGCCGGCGCCGCCATTTCGCACAGCTTGAGCGTTGGCAGACGACGTACCTGCCGGTCTACGGCGTATGGGCCGCCATCGTGGTTCTGGTCTTCCCGCCAGTCTTCGGTTTCTCCTGATGCCACAGACCCCGCTGGCAACTACCGGCGAACAAGCCGCCACAGGGACGTGACCTCGGCTGCGCGCGCCTCGAACAGGGGATCGTCGCGGTCCGATGCCTTCGGATGCGTTGGCTTGGTGTCCAGCCGTTCCACCACTTTCAGCCCGGCCGCTGTGATGGCGGCCAGCAGATCCTCACGCGCCCGCAGGCCAAGGTGCTCGGCCAGGTCGGAGAGGACAAGCCAGCCCTCACCGCCCGGTTCCAGATGGTCGGTGAGTCCGTTCAGGAAGCGGAACAGCATCCTGCTCCCGGGGTCGTAGACGGCGCTGTCCAGGCTGGAATGCGGCGTGGCCGGAATCCAGGGCGGGTTGCACACGATGAGGGGTGCCCGCCCGGGCGGGAACATGTCGGCCAGGACGGCCTCAGCACGGTCCTGGACGCCGAGGTTCCGGAAATTCTCGGCGGCGCAGGCGATGGCACGCGGTTCATTGTCCGTCGCCACCACGCGGTGCACGCCACGGCGGGCGAGGACGGCGGCGAGCACCCCGGTGCCGGTTCCGACGTCGAACGCCAGCGTGTCAGAGGGAAGCGCAGCGGCGGCCACGAGGTCCACATACTCGCTCCGCGTGGGGAAGAACGTGCCATAGTGCGGGTGGATGCGGCCCTGCAGGGCATCGACGTGGACGCCGTTCCGCCGCCACTCGTGGGCGCCGATGGCCCCGACAAGCTCATGCAGGGACACAACGGAAGGTTCGCCGATTTCACCGTACGCTTCGGCGGCGGCCTGCCGGATGTCCGGTGCGCGGCGCAGCGGCACCGCCGGGCCCGGATCAAGAGGAATCAGCAGCAGGCCCAGAACGCGTGCCCTGTGCGAGCGGGACTGGCGGTGCCGGTAGAACTTCTCGGCCGGAGTTGTTGAGGTCTCTTTCTTTCCGGCGCCTATCCGCCGGTCCAGGGCGTTGAGGATCTGCCGCGCGTTGTGGAAGTCACCGTGCCAGAGCATCGCGATCCCCTGTGACGCCATCCGGTTCGCGTCATCGGCGGTGAGGGAGTCGGAGACCACTTCGACGCGTGTCGGCGCCGGCCGCCCATTCGCCGAGCGCCAGCGCGCAGTCATGTTGGCACCAGCCTCGAGCCAGGAAACGACGGCGGGATCATCCCCCGCGGCTGTGCGCGCGGGTGTGAGGGCCGGCGTCGGGAGTCCCACGGGAGCTGGTGTGTCGGTAGTGATAGGGATCCATTCCAAGCGTCAGGGGAGCCGATCGGCGACTGACGATTGCGGCGGTGATTCCACGACGTGGATGGTAACGGCCCATGATTCCGGACCGTCATCCGGCCGCGAACCGAGCGTGGTTGATGGCCGCTGTAGCCATTCAACCTGCATTGTCAGGATACAGGTGTGCTGTGGCCGCCGCCTGACCCGCCTTCGCCTGGCCCGCGCCATTCCTAGATCCCACCTAGTCCCCTTCGGGAATTCACAGGTCCGCCACCTAACATGTCCAGCATGAAAACTGCCCGAGACGCCCGCTCCGCCGCCGTAGTGATCAACGCCGGATCACGCCGAGGGGCGGCACCCGACCTTGCGGTGGACGCGATGCGCAAGGCAGGCGTGCCGATCTCCGTCGTGCACCACGTGCTGTCCGGGGGCGAACTGGCCGGGACGCTTGATCGGGTGCTTGCTGACGGGCACGACCTGGTGGTTGTCGGCGGCGGCGACGGGACCGTGTCCTACGCCGCCGGTCGCGTTGCCGGCTCGAACGTTATTCTGGGCGTTCTTCCGCTGGGCACCGCTAATGATTTCGCCCGCACGCTGGAGATACCGAGCAACCTGGCCGAGGCGTGCGCCACTGTCGCTGGGGGGAAGGTGGTGGACATCGACCTCGGCCGGGCCAACGGTGAGCCCTTTCTCAACGTCGCGTCCGTGGGCCTGTCGGTGGCTGTGACGGAGGCCCTGAGTCCCCGCTTGAAGCGGTACATCGGGCCGTTGGCGTACAGCATCGCCACGCTTCGGGCTTATGCCCGGCACAAGCCGTTCCGTGCCCGCCTCGAGTTCCCCGAGGGCGACCACGAGCCGATGGAGCTCGACAACCTGCTTCAGGTAGCGGTGGGCAACGGCCGGCACTACGGCGGCGGCAACACGGTCTCCCCCACCGCAGGGATCGATGACCACCTCCTTGACATCTACGCCATCCTGGCCGGCCCGCTGCGGGAGCACATGAGTATCGCACGGTTACTCAAGGACGGAAGCTTCATCGAACACGACAAGGTGTACCACCTGACCAGCCGGCATGTTCGGCTGGTCACTGAGCCGCCGCTGCCAGTGAACCTCGACGGCGAGATCGCGACCGCCACGCCGGCCGATTTCGCTGTCCAGCGCAACGCCGTCCACGTGGTGGTGCCGCAGAGCAGCACCAGCGCGTTGTTCGACGGACCGGGCGCCGCGGACTGGCCGTCCAGTTGAAGGCTCATTAGTCAGACTCCCCTATGCCGCTGCCCAACGGGGCCGCACGGTACGCCAGAAGAGCAGACCAGCAGGACTTGGGCGCCGGCGTCGGCCAGCTCCACCGGCTGACCCGCGACATGGCGGAGTCCTCGGACTGGTCAGGCGGGCGACGATCCACGTGTGGGCCGATAGGGTTCTAGACATGTCAGACAGCTCTGTAACACCACCGGCCAAGAGTCACTTCTCTACCCTTCAGAGGTGGATGATTGCTCTGTCCGTTCCGGTGGTGCTTGCCGTGCTCACCGTTCTGTTGCTTCCATTCGTGGAACAGGAGGACGAGGAAGTTGAATTGACCTACGGCGTGGAGATCACCGAGACGACCGGATCGCTTCTCAGTAAAAACATCATCTTTACTGATGATGACGGGAACCGCCTCAAGTGCCCGATGCCGAGCACGAGCGATCTCAAGAATAAAGCTCCTATGGAATGCAAGGACCGCAACGGAGCCATCCATACGATCGAAGCAATCAGGCCCGTATAGCCACCGAAAGGGACACATGAAAAGCGGCCTGATTGCAGCACTCTGCGCATTAGTCTTGGCACCAGCTTTGATCTCCTGTTTGCCAGTACACCGTACCGACCAGAGCGATACGTTGAGGGAGGTCAAGCCGATGATCAGCTCCGCCGTGGATGAAATCCAGGCAATGTTTCCAGAAGCATCCGTCCAGACCTCGGATAGCCCTGATGAGCTATCCAGCTGTTCGCGTCCCAAGGACAACAGCCATGACGGGGAGTGGAAGTCCGATGATATGACGTGGATTAAGCTCAGCGGCGAGGTGGACCAGACTCAACTTCTGGATGACATTCTCACGCATATGGCAGCCAAGGGGTGGAAGCCTGGTGATAACCACTTCACCAACGGTGTTGATCGACTCGAACTGGCGCATGCGGACGGCGGGTATATCTTCCTGTCCTTTGACGTGAGGTCATCAATCACCCTGGAAATACACTCCATGTCTGACTGCTACTACCTCCCGGACTACAGATATATGTCGGAGTTTCAGTAATGACTGAAGACTTCTAATTCATCCACGGTGCCCGGCGTATCGGATTATGTCGTGAATTGTGCTGCCGGCATTTCGCCGACGGCGCGCCGGGCCAACGCCGGACGCGCCTATCTTCGTCCCATTGCAGACGCTCAGAACCTCAGGGCATCAATGTTCACGCACCGAGCGCCTGCGGCACTCGGCGTACCCTGAGGCTATGGAATCCGAAGTCCGGAATCTCACCCTCCGAACCGGCATCAGAGTGCCGTGCCTCGTCCAGGGCGACCGTGACGCAAAGCCTGTACTGCTGTTGCATGCATGGGGCGAATCCCGCCGAAGCTTCGACCGCCTGATACCCCACCTGGCCGGCTTCAGACTTTATGCTCCGGACCTCCGCGGACAGGGCGAGGCCGACAAACCGGTGGACGGCTACTCCCTGGCGGAACAGGCCGAGGACGCCGCAGCGATCTTGGACGCCCTCAACGTTGCCCGGGCGTTCGTGGTCGGCTCCTCCAGCGGCGGCTATGTCGCCCAACAGCTGGCCGCCGTCCACCCGGAGCGCGTCGCAGCCCTCGTGCTGGTGGGCGCTCCCCTGAATCTGCACGGCCGCCCCGCCTTCGCCGACGAAGTGGACGCCCTCACCGACCCACTCGATGAGGGCTGGGTTAGGGAGTCCCTGACCTGGTTTCCCCTGCTACATGAAGTGCCCGAGTGGTTCATTGAGGACCGAGTGCGCGACGGGCTGAGGATGCCAGCCCATGCATGGAAAGCCATCCTCAACGGTCTGTGCGACGCCACGCCTCCTACTGAATCCGGGACCATCCGGGCACGGACGCTGATCCTCTGGGGCGCCCAGGACAACCTGCTCCCACGCGGCGACCAGGAAACCCTGGCCGCCAGGATCCCCGGCGCAGTGCTGACGGTCTACCCCGACGTGGCGCACGTGGTTCTGTGGGAGTGCCCGGAGCAGGTGGCCGAGGATGCGACGGCGTTCTTCCGCTCCATTGCTGACGTCCGCCAGTCGGGGGATGCCCTGTGACAGGCCGCCCTGCAACCTCGTTGGCGAGGCGGCTGCAGGAAGTGTACGAAAACCTCCCGGTGCCGGCAGGCCAAGCGATCGGGCTGGCCCTGGATGCCCTCCTCGCCAGGCTCCATCCGTTGCCGCTCCCCGGCTCCCGTTCACTCCACCGGACCGCGGGGCTGGGGCTGCTGTTCGCCGGCGTCGGCCTGAATGTTTGGGCTCTTGCTGAACGACGACGCCGTTCGGCGGGCCGTTTCGAGCTGGAGCGGCCGGAGGAACTGGTCACCGGCGGCCCTTACGCGTTCACCCGCCATCCCATGTATGTGGGCTGGTGGTTTATCCGCCTCGGCGCGGGAGTTTCGGCGGGTTCCGGGTGGGTCCTCGTGACACTGCCGCTCGAAGTGCTCGCAGAACACCCCGGCGTCCGTCGCGAAGAGGCAGCCCTGGCCGAGCTCTTCGGCCGGACCTACCCTGACTACGCGGAAATGGTTCCGCGCTACCTCGGGCTGCGGAGCAGCCTGTTGCACCGGAGCCTGCGGGATGGCCTGCTGTGCCGTCGCGGGTAGCTGCCGCGGGATGCCCGAGAGCGACTGGGATAGGCTCGCTCGGGACCGGAACAAGCATTGACTCTAACTTTCAGGGCGGGGAATTCATTGGATCTACTGGCCGGCATGAGCCGCGACGAACTCCGCATCTTTTCTTGGGTTGCCGCCGCCTTCTTCGCGCTTGTGGCCGGCCTCTGGCGTCCGCGCCGGCTTCATTGGACTGCCCTTGGCTCCGCCCTGCTCTTCGCGGCCCTCAACGCGGGTGCCGGAATCTACGTCCTGAACCACTTCAGTGACCCGCGCTGGTCCACAGGCGGAGAACCACCGCTGAGTGCTCCGTCGTTTTCCGGGACGCCTGTTGTGGGGCAATTCCTGGAACCCCTAGACTCCGCTCTGAACGGAGTGGTCGGCGGGGTGAACGAGTTCCTGGCATTCAAGCAGGCACTTCCCGTCGCGCTGGACTTCCTTGCCGTGTCCGGCTGGGCCCTGCTGGTAGCGTTCCCGATCGCCCTTCTCGCCGCCAGCATCAGTTACTCCGCGGCCAGGCGCCGCACGGCGGAATTCGAAAAATACCGTGCCACCGTTGACCTGCTCCAAGATGAGCTTGAGCAGGTCAAGCGGCAGATCTCGTCAGGGAATTCCGCCCTGTGAACACTGCCCCCCATCGCTGATGGATCATGACTGTGTGGCGAAAACCATGCGGTGGACTGGCAGTACTCACCATTAGCCACGGGAATACTAAGGGCCCTGTATATATAGACTGCTGTGGTACGTGCACCTCGACTATAAGGAGAAGTTCATGAGCTACAGCGGAAGTCCGTCCGAAAAGCCGATGGCAGCCGGTGACCTGGACCGCAGCCATATCGGTCAGACTGTGAGCTTTCAATCGAACGACTTCACGGTTGTCTTCGGAACACTCTCCGGCATTGCCCGGACGGAAGCCCTTGTGTACCTGTCCCTTCAGGGCGTGGGCGGCGGCACCCATCTGAAGGACGAGTACGACGTTCCCGTCGGCCAGAACGTCTACCTTCAGATGGATCCCCTGAGCAGCGCCGGGAAAACCCTCTCGGAGGCGGAACGGGTCATCAAGGAGAAGTTCGACGAGATCAAGAAGAACCTCCGGGACCGGGAACAGAAACCCGATTCCGAGTAACCGGCATTAGCTAGTGAGGAACCCCGCAGTGCCGGCACTGCGGGGTTCCTTTGTTTGTCACTGTGCCCATAGCGGGATGCCATGGCACCGCCCATAGGATGAACCATGGACTTCGAAGACACGCTCTGGACGGTTTTGGGCGCTGCGCTGGTTCTGCTGATGCTCGTTGACGTCTTTCGCACACTCCTATATCCGCATGGTTCCGGTCCTGTAGGCCGGGCGATTATGCGCGGATTCTGGCTGGTGTCGAGAAAACTGCGGGGCCGGGGCTCCTTCATCGCAGCACCTTTGGCCATGGCCGCGATCATTGGAGCATGGGCAGGCCTGGCGGCCATCGGCTGGGCCTTGCTGTACTTGCCCCATCTGCCGGCCGGCTTTATTCACGGCGCCGGGATTCCGCAGCGGGCCGATTTCGCCGAAGCGCTTTACATCTCCCTGGTCGCTCTTTCCACGGTGGGGTTCGGCGAAATCGTGCCCGGGCATCCGCTGCTCAGGCTGGTTGTGGCCCTCCAGTCCGTCACCGGTTTCGGGCTGCTGACAGCAACGGTCACCTGGATCCTGCAGATGTACCCTGCCCTGAACCGCCGCCGGGCCCTCGCCCACGAACTGAACCTGTTCCGGGAGGCTGCAGGCCCTGCGGGCGTCTCGTCGCTGGACCCCAAGCATGCCGCCGGGCTCCTGGAGTCGATGGCCGCAAACGTGGCCTCGGTAAGCATAGATCTGCTGGCGTTCCATGAAACCTACTACTTCCGTGAGGTCGAGCAGCGCGGCTCCCTGCCGGCCACGGTGGCCTACGCCCAGGAGCTGGCATCCCAGGCCCAGCGCAGCGAGAGCCCCGAACTCCAATTCGCCGGACGGATGCTTCACGCAGCGCTGGACGGACTCGCCGACGTCCTTCGCGGCAAATTCGGCCATTCAGGAACCACGTCCTCCGATGTGTTCGACAGCTACGAACTCCACCACAGGCACGTGCGGCGCGGGGAGCCCAACGAGCACTAGCCCGTTGTGTGATGACGCCCGGCTCAAAGCGCGCCAAGTCGATCCAGTAGCGCCGAAAAGACCGCCCGTTCCCGCCCATCCTCACGTCCTCCAGCAGGCCTCCACAACGCTCGATAGTCCTAGCTGACGCTGCATTTGCATCATCGCAAGTCAGGAGAACACGGTCTGGCTCCCCCTGCGCGGCCAACCGAGCGCACATTTCCTGCAGAGCCCACGATGCCGCCCCTCGCCCTCGGTCGGAAGGCCGAACCCCGTACCCGATATGCCCGCCCGAGTTCAGGAGGGCCGGCGTGAGGTAGTGGCGGAAGGCGATCGCCCCGACATACCGAGAGCCCTCTGTGATCCAGCGATAAGTGCAAGGAACAATACCGCCCGTCTCGGCGACTCGTTCCGCACCCGCCAGCTTTCGGACCCAGGCGTCGAACCCCTCGTGGCTGGTGATGTGGTCATCTGGAGTGAGCCCGGCACCGTCCTGGTGCGCGCCTTCCCACTCGCGGTTGGACTCGGCAAACGACGGGTAGAAGGAGGCATCGGGGGCAACCAGTTCGAACATGCACACGACTCTATACCGCGCTCAACTTTGTCCTTAAAGCCGTCTGCCGTGAATGCCCTCCAGCAATAGAAGGCATCCACGGCAGAACAGCTACTGCGGGAAGTGGCGACTAGTTCTCGCAGGCAACGCCGTCGCGATCGCGGTCAAGGCTGGTGCTGTAGCCGGGCTGACCGGAATACAGCGGCGCTGCTCCTGCGGCCTTTACTGCGGCACAGTTGGCGTAATACGCAGCCGCCGGTGCCTGCGGAGCAGCCTGTTGCACCGGAGGCTGCGGGACGGCCTGCTGCGCCGCCGCTTGTTCGGCCGCCAACTTCGCCGCAGCGGCAGCCGCATCCGCTGCGGCCTTGTCCGCCGCAGCCTTATCTGCCGCCGCCTTGTCCGCAGCAGCCTTGTCTGCTGCCACCTTGTCGGCGGCTGCCTTCTCAGCGGCAGCCTTGTCCGCTGCCGCCTTGTCGGCGGCGGCTTTCTCGGCCGCAATCACTTCAAGACTCTTGACGCCGAGTTTCACGGTGGAACCCTTGGCCGCCTGTGCGCCGTCCGCGGGGTCTTGGGACACAACCTGCCAGTTCTTCTTTGAAATGATCGTCTTCCCGTCCACGGTGTCCTCAGCCTTGACCTCGAACCCAAGATCCTTCAGCTGATCCGTGGCCTTATCCAGGGTCAGGCCCGTCACGCCCGGGACCGCGACGGTATCAGCAACCTCCGCAACAGCGGTCGCAGTTTCGATCGGCTGCGCGGCCGGCTTCTGGCCGCCGCATCCCGTCAGCATGAGCCCGGACAGCATTACTAGTGTCAACATCTTTTTCATTCTTCCCCCTTGGAAAGTTGTAAGTCTGTGGAGTGATGGAACTGGTCTAGCTCTCGCAGGCAATGCCGTCGGAGTCGCGGTCCAGTGCCGGTCGGTAGCCCGCTGAGCCGGCGTACAGCGGTGCCGCACCTGCGGCCTTGGCCGCCGTGCAGTTGGCGTAATAGGCGGCTGCCGGTGCCGGCGCAGCGGGTACCGGCACAACCGGTGCCGGAGCTGCAGGCACCGGGGCCGGAACAACCACAGCGGGAGCCGGGGCCACAACCGCCGGAGCGGGAACCTGTGCCGGAGCAGGCGCCACCACCGGTGCGGGCTCAGGAGTAGGGGCTGCCGGCGCCTGCTCGTTGGTCGGCGCCATCTGGCCGGCGCAGTCACCCAGGATCCTGGCCATCGCATCGTGCTCCGCTTGCGTAACCCACAGGCTGTACGTCGCCTTCACGGAAATCTGCCGGGCTACGTATTCGCACCGGAAGCCCTTGTTCGGCGGTAGCCAGGTGGCGGCGTCGCCGTCGCCCTTTTTCATGTTGGTGGGACCGTCCGTCGACTGGAGGTTCAGCGGATCGTTGGCGAACGCCGTCCGCTGTTCCGTGGTGAGCTGCTGCGCACCCTTCTGCCAGGCGTCGCTGAGGGCCACCACGTGGTCGATCTGGACCGCGCTGCTGGTGGCCGACCCGCGAAGGAAGCTGATGCTGGTGCCCGTGTACGGATCCGCCAGTGTTCCGGACTGGACCTTGCAGGGGATGCTGTTGGTGTAAGTGATGCCCGTGAGGTCGCGTTTCAGCATGTCGTTCCGGGTGTCGCAGCCGTTCCGGTCGACGTCGAGCCACGCCTGCCCGAATAGCGCGCGGTCATAGCCCGTCTTGGGCGCCCGGCCCTTGACGGGAAGGGTGGCCAGCAGGTCAACCGCCTTGGTGGAGAAGGCGGGCTGCGTCTTCGGAGCCGTCACGCTGACGCCTTGCCCCAAGAGATAGGGGCTGTCAGGATCCAGCGGCGCGCCCGCCTCCTGCGCGGTCGGAGCGGACGACGGCGTCGGCGCCGCTTTGGCGGTTGCGCTCGCTTGAGCGGAGGCCGGCGAGGCACTGCCCTCCGATGAGGCGGCCTGAAGGTCCCCCGCAGCGGTCCGCGGCAACGCGACGGCACCGCCGACAAACAGGGCAAAGGAGACGGCAAGGGCGATGGCCCCCGCCTTCCGCTTGGCCGGCAGCCAAGCCCAGGAACGGCGGCCCGTCGCCAGGACGTAGAGGCCCGTGAGTCCGACCGCGATGGCCAGGAAAACCAGCGCCCCACCCAAACCGCCGCTCAGGGCGCCGATAAGCATGAAAAGAGCCGTGATGGCGCCGACGATGAAAGTAGAAGAACGCGGCTTTTTTGGCGGCCGCGGTCCGGGTCCCCATTCCGGGCCGGTTGGTGCTGGACCCAATAGGGTCTCGTAGTTCGACATTCTTAATCCCCATTAATAAAGGCCCGGCTGGTAGCCGGGCCCTTTGCTTAAGCCGAAATGTTGCTAATCAGAAGCGTATTTCTCAGACGGCTGGCAAATGGTGCGTATGCGGAGATCCTCGGACAACCTTGAGTGAGTCTTGAGCCAGTCTTGAGAATGCCCGTCACACTGTGAATTCAATGGCGAAATACCTGCATGTTGTGCGTGAGTCGCGCGTTCCCTGCCAGCGCTATGAGCCGACGATGGCGTACTCGCCGCTCAGTTCCTTTGCCAGGCGTTCAATGTTCCTCGGCGACGGTTGGCCGGTTGCCAGTTCGCTGACGTCCACAACCATCCAGTTCTTCCCGTGGACGACATGGACTTTGCCCTGATTCGAGTCAGACAAAATCCGGTAGCTCTCGCGAAGGGCGTCCTGATCTGCATAAAGGTCTACCTGGACGTTTTCAAAGCACAGTTTCTGGGCTGAAGTCAGCCTGACGCCATCCCCCATGGGAACAACTGGCTCCCCGACAGGATCGGATTCGCAGTCCAGGATGTCATCGACTGCGGTATAGGCCTCATCGATGGAGCTGAACCCTTGTTGATTCTCGTCTCTCGGTTGATCTTGGGCCCCGCATCCCGTGAGCGGGACTGCTACAAGAAATGTGGCTACAGCAATATCTAGCAAACGCCTGTGTTTCGTCACTTTTACCCCCCGGTTATTGATCGCACTATTCCACATGCGTGCGGCCCGGTGAAGCCAAGCGCTACTACCTCCCTTGAAATGGCGCGCGCGTCCGCTGCCGCCGTAGCTGGCCCGGGCTAAGCGTGGCTTAGACCTCGTCGTTGTGATAGTCGACGGCGACGGTTGCCGGCGGCGGTCCCTGCAACATTTCCGGTGTCAGTCCATGGAGCTCCATAATTTGGTCCCGAAACCACACGTCGTAGGGATCGTCCGACTGGGCGAGCACCTGGAATGCCTTGGCGAGATCCTTGGCCTCTTGAAAGATGCAGGCGAAGTCCCCGCCCGGGGTTTGCATCAGGGATACGACTTCCCGAACTATTCCCATGCGCTTTCGCTGGCGGTCATATTCATCCCCCGTCTTCGTGCCCTCACAGAAGGCCTTCCAAGCCTCCAGCTTGCCGGGAAGAATCGGGGCGGACCAAACGATGCACTCCATGACAGTTTCCTTCCGTGCCGTAAGTTAGGGCCGATCCTATTTCTTTCGGGGGACGCCGTAAATGGTCTTTTGCCCCCTCCGGGGTGCCCGGCTAAACCAGCAGCTTCGCCACCAGTTCCCCGCGGCTGCCCACGCCCACCTTGCCGTAGAGCGCCTTCAGATGGTCGTGCGCCGTGTGCGGGGAGATGAACAGATTCCGGGCGATGTCCGCCGTCGTATTCCCGGACAGGACTTCCAGGCAGACATCCCGCTCACGGGCCGAGACTCCGTAGGCGGCCAGCAGGAGGCTGACGACGTCGTGCGAGCTGGCCGGCTCCACGGTGACCACCATCTGCTCCGGATCGTCGCCCGTAATGAGGCGGCTGGCCTGCAGCACCACCCAGTTGCCGCCGGCGTCACGCATCCTGGCCCGGGCGGTGCCGGAAAGGGCAGCGTGCGCCTGCGCCACAACGGAGTGCAGCGTCATGGCGAAACCACCCGGTGACCCATCCTCCACCTCGGCCAGCCACAGGACCGCAGCGGGAGTGGCCGCCCGCAGCTCGCCGTGGATCCCGGCGATCACGATCACCGGGCCATCCGCCACCGGCCGTGGTCCGCGTTGCACCCGCGCTGCCACCCGGGTGGCAGCCGCCAACGTGGCCGTGACGGCGGTGAGGAACTCCACCTCGCGGTCCGAGAAGTCCTGCCCGCCCTCCCGGAAAATACTGCCGACGCCCCAGCACGCCTCGTCCACCCGGAACGCCGCACGTAGTTCATGGTCCAGCCCCAGCGGCAGCAGAATGTCGTTGATACGGACGCTTCGGACCACGTCCCGGTGCGAGGCATCCGAAATCCGGGCCACGGGCCGCGGCCGCCGCAGCAGCTCCCGGAACGTGTTAGGTTCCTGCCCGGTGTATTCGGACTCGGCGAAGCGGGCGGCGTATTCGTCCGTCACCGGCCACGGCCGCCAGTTGGTCACGGACGTCATCCCCAGCGTGTCCGGGTCGACGCCGGCCCAGCAGCCCTGATCGAACGGCACCGACCGCCGCACCACCGCCAGCGCCGCGGCGTAGAGCTCGGCCAGGTCCAATCCGCCAGCGGCCAGGTCCGCGATGTCGCGGCGGGCACGCTCCGCGCGCTCCTCCCACATACCTCCAGTATCCGGCCGTCCCGCCGGACCGCAATCCCCCATACCGGGGATTGAACGGGTCTCCCGGAACCCCCGGTGAGGGGATCGCGGCGGCGCGCGCCGGCGTCGTACTCTTCCCTCATGAACGCCGTATCCCAGCTCTTCGCGGTGCTGGCCGCCCTGGTCTACATCGTGGTGTTCCCGCTGGAAAGCTTCTTCCTGCGGCACCCGGCAGCGCAGAAATTCCTCAGCACACCGGCGCAGAACGTGCCCGCCGTGATGATGTGGGCCATCCCCACCGGGTTCCGCAACCTCCTGATCGGACTGGGGAACATCGCCGGGGTGATGGCCGTGAACATGGGCCACGAGGTGGTGGGCTACACGCTGGTGATCTACTGCTGCGCGAACATGGTGCTCAGCGGCGCCACCATGGGGCTGGCGGACTGGCTGGGCCACTACCCCAGGAAGGGCGACAGCATCCCCGGCACCCTCGGCTCTACCGTTCCGCCGCTGATTGCGCTGGTGGCGTTGTTGTTCTGAACAGCTGGTTCTGAGCAAGCTGGCGCCGTCTTCGCCGGCGTGGCTTGGCGTCGTCGCCTCTGGCGCTGACGCCCACCAACCAGTCGACTCGGTAGGCGTGACGACACGTGCAAGTATTCACCTATGACTATCGATGGCGACACCGCCAAACTCCTGGCCTTCATTGACTCCCACGGCCTCGACGCCTCGACTGAGGTCAGCCGTGGTTGGGCTTCCATCGGAGCGATTATTGTCGATGCCTCCTTGCAGCGACGCCAAAATTACGAGGCAACCGTGAAGCCGCGCGTTGACGCGCTGATTGCCGCATGGCCAGATGCACAAACCACGAGTGGGTTCCGGAAACGTCTTGCTACCGGAACCCTCTCGGAGGTCATCGATTGGCCCTCGCCAGGGCGTCTTGCGCAGATAGACGACCTGACGCGTGTGTTTGAGGATCAGGGCATCGAAACCGTGGAGGAACTTCGAGCCAGGCTCACCGACCCAGCAGAAAGGCCGGCCTTTCGTGACGCCCTCGCAGCAGTACGCCATGTGAGTCCCAAGACCCTGGATTACATCGACACCCTGAGCGGACTCGCTACGGGGTTGACTACTGATGTGCGGATTCGGAGAGCAGCCGAGGCCGCCGGCATCGAGGACACCTCTTACGCCAACATGTCAGCCGTGATCCGCGCTGCTGCAGACTCACGTGGGTGGCGCGCTGACGACCTGGACGCTGCACTGTGGCACCTCGGCGTTGAGAGCGCCCGCGAATCATCGGCGTAAGGCCGGTACAAGGGTGAGGGAAGTGGAGCGGCGAGCGCCGACGTCGTCTTCTTTCTGAACGCCGCACCCCAGCGGTTGCAGCGCCCGCCGCCTTACTCCGCTTGGGGGTTGGTTGCTACGCCCGCTGGGAGATGTTGAGAATGTTCCCTTCGCTGTCGAGGAACCAGGCGGCCTTCCCCCACTCATTGGTGGCAATGCCGTTCTCCGTCTTCAGCCCGGGCTGGTCGTACTCTTCAAAAACGACGCCGCGGCCACGCAGCTCCTCCACCTCACGTTCGAGGTCATCCGTGGCCCAGCCCATCTGGGTGTTCTTTGCCGTCCCGGCATTCTCCGTCTGATAAACGAGGAAGCCCGTTCCGTGCCCCCCGCGGTAGATCAGGCTGTCCTCCTCGGCGGACTCGGAAGGTTCCAGCCCCAGCTTGTCCCGGTAGAAATCCTTCGCCCGCTTGATGTCCTTCGCCGGAAGGACGGCCATGATGTCTGAATCCGTGAGCATGATGAATTCCTTTGTGCATTGTTCCCGCGTTGGTGGCGATGCCCTCCCCCGGCAGCGGTTCCGGAACGTGTTCTCTCCCGTGGCCGCGTGGCCGCCCGTTCCGCCAAGTACCGAGGCAGCCAACTGGACTCTGCTGCGCCTCGCGACGCCAAGCATCGTCGGCGCGAGGGTCCCCGAAGCTTATGGGGACATTATGGAACCGATTCAGGGCTACGGAAATAGCGTCAGAAACCGACGTTGTCGCGGCCCTTGAGCTGCAGCATCTGCCGGGCTTCATCGGGGGTGGCGATCTCGAAGTTGAGGGCCTCGAGGATGGTCCGGATGCGGGTGACCTGCTCGGCGTTGGACGTCGCAAGCTGTCCCGGTCCGATCCAGAGCGAGTCCTCCAGCCCCACCCTGACGTGGGACCCCATGGCAGCCCCGATGGTGGCCAGCGGCATCTGGTTCTTGCCCGCCCCCAGGATGGACCATTCGTAGTCCTCGCCCAGCAGCCGGTCAGCAGTCCGCCGCATGTGCATCAGGTCCTCCGGGTGGGCCCCGATCCCGCCGAGCAGGCCGAAGACCGACTGCACGAAGAGCGGACCCTTGGCGAGGCCGCGGGCGTGGAAGTGGGCCAGGTTGTTCAGGTGCGAGATGTCGTAGCACTCATACTCGAAGCGGGTGCCGTTCTGGTTGCCGATGCCGAGGATGGTCTCGATGTCCTGGAACGTGTTCTTGAAGACCAGGTCGCGGCTCTTCTCGAGCCCCTCCCGCTCCCACTCGTGGCCGAACTCGGTGAAGCGGTCCAGCATCGGGTACAGCCCGAAGTTCATGGAACCCATGTTGAGCGACGCCAGCTCGGGCTTGAACAGGGCCGCGGGCCGCATGCGTTCCTCGACCGTCATATGCGGGGAGCCGCCGGTGGTGATGTTGATGACCGCATCCGTGTTGCGCTTGAGCTTGTCCAGAATCGGGGCAAAGTGCTCCGGATCCTGCGACGGCCGTCCGTCCCGCGGATCGCGGGCATGCATGTGTACGACGGCGGCGCCCGCCTCCGCGGCGCCGATGGCGGCGTCGGCGATTTCATCCGGGGAGACCGGCAGGTACTTGGACATGGACGGGGTATGGATGGCGCCGGTGACGGCGCTGGTGATGATGACCTTGCGGGCGTTAGCCATGGGGCGTCTCCTTGAGGGTTAGTAGAGTTTTTCGGTGTTGCCGTCGACGGCGAGTGCCTGGCCGTTGACGTTGCGTGCCATATCGCTGGCCGCAAATACTGCCATGTTGGCGATGTCCTCGGCTTCGATCAGCCGGCCCAGCGAGGACTGGTTGAGGTAAAGCTCGTTGACTTGGTCTGCCGGAAGGCCGAGCATCTCGGCCTTGGCGGCGATGACGGCATCGATCCGGGGGCCGTTGACCGCGCCGGGGCAGATGGCGTTGACCCGGATCCGGTCCGGGCCCAGTTCGATGGCGAGGGTCTTGGTCAGTCCCACGACGGCCCATTTCGACGCCGAATAGGCGCTGCGCCCTGCCATGCCCAGCCGGCCTGCCGCCGAGGAGAGGTTCACGATCGAGGCGTCCCTCCCCTGCCGCAGCATCGGCAGGGCGTGCTTGATGCAGTAGAACTGACCGTGGATGTTGACGTCGAAGGTCTGTTTCCAGGCCGTCGTGTCCAGCGTCTCCACCGGTCCGGTGGGCCCGGCGATGCCGGCATTGTTGACCAGGATGTCCAGGCCACCGAGCTCCTCCTTGACCGTGGCCATGAGCTCCCGGACCTGGCCCTCCTCGGACACGTCGCTGAGCGCGGCGGCGAAACCGTTGACTCGGGCCTTCTCGACGGCGTCGGCGTCGATGTCGGTGACGAAGACGGTGGCGCCCAGCTCCCGGAACTTGGTGGCGATGGCCAGGCCGATGCCGTTGGCTCCGGCCGTGACCAGAACCCTTTTCGAGGTGAAGTCCATGATGAATTTCCTTGCAGTGGTGGTTCGGTTGGATCAGCGTGCGGTTGGGTCTTCGGTTGAGCAGTGCGCCGCTGTCAGTGTGCGGCGGGGACGCCCTGCGGCTTCTCGGTGCCGCGCTTGAGCATCAGGGACAGCAGCGCCCCGATGGTGCACATGCCGACGATGAACCAGAGGCCGGAGAGCTTGGAGCCGGTGGCGTCCTGCATGAAGCCCATGACGTACGGGCCGAGGAAGCCGCCGAACAGGCCGATGGTGTTGACGAAGGCGATGCCGCCGGCGAGGGCTGCGCCGCTGAGGCGGGTGGCAGGGTAGGTGAAGAGGATGGGCTGCAGGGCGAAGAAGTTGAACGCTGCGAGGCAGAAGCCGATCATGCCGAGCACGGGCCCGCCCACCGCGCCGATGGCGAATCCGGCGATGATGCCGATCATGGTGCCGGTGACCAGGAGGCGGGAGCGCCTGCCGTCGGTGGCGAAGCGGGGCACCAGCAGGGCGCCGGCGGCGGAGAAGATCCACGGGATGGCGGTCAGCAGTCCGATCTGGATGGGGCTGAGCTTGCCGTAGGTGCCGATGATGGAGGGCAGGAAGTAGGACAGCGCGTAGACGGCGATCTGGTGGGTGAAGTAGACGCCCACCACGAGGAGGATCTGCTTGTCCTTGAGTGCATCGCGGAGGCGGTGGTTGCCGGAGGCCTCCGCGCCCGCATTTTCTTCGGCGGCGATGCGGGCTTCGAGGTCCGTGGCCTCTTCCCGCGTAAGGAATGTGGCCTTGGTGGGCCGGTCCGGGAGCTTCTTCCAGACAACATAGGCGAGGATGCAGGCGGGCAGGCCCTCGATAATGAACATCCACTGCCATCCGTGGAGCCCGGCGAAGCCGTCCATGGTGAGGAGGAGGCCGCCCAGCGGGGCGCCGACGATGTTGGCGATCGATACGCCCAGCAGGAACATACCGTTGGCCTTGGCCCGGTCCCGGACCACAAACCACTGCGTCAGGAAATACATGACGCCGGGAAAGAGCCCGGCCTCGGCGACGCCGAGCAGCATGCGCATGATGTAGAAGGACCATTCGCCCTGGACGAAGGCCATGCCGGCCGAGATGATGCCCCAGGTGATCATGATCCGCATGATCCAGAAACGGGCGCCCACCTTGTGCATGATCAGGTTGGAGGGGATCTCGGACAGGGCGTAGGTCAGGAAGAAGAGACCGGCACCGATCCCGTAGGCGGTGGCGGAGAGGCCGAGGTCGATTTCCAGGCGGTCCTTGGCCATACCGATGTTGGTGCGGTCCAGGAACGCCATGATGTATGCGCCGATGAGCAGCGGCATGACTCTGCGGAGAATCACGCGGTTGATTTCCTGCGGTGTGCGCATCTTCGTTGGTGCGGAAACAGCTGACATGGGTTGTGTCCTTGAATCGGGGCCCCTGCGCGGGATGTCCTGGCCGGACTCTACTGCGCGGCGGGCATTTGTGGGCATGACGGGGTAGGGCGATGAGGTACTGGCACTGGCGGGCCCTTCGATGGGCCGCAGGTATGGAAGAGGAACTCGGTTTTGGGATCAGGATTTGGGGATCAAGATGCCGGCCTCGGGGGCGGGGCTCACGTGTCTGGCGGGTTGCAGCCGCACGTCCTCCCCAGATGCAGCCGGTGGGGACAGATCAGGGAACTGTAGGTGTTGGTCGGTGCATCGATCCGCTTCAGCAGCATGGCGAACGCTTCCTGCGCCATCTCCTGCTGCGGCTGGACGATGCTGGTCAGATTGATCAGGCCGGACCGGCTGTGCGGCAGGCCATCACACCCTGCCACGGCAACGTCGTCCGGAATTTGAAGGCCCCGGGCCAGCGCGTATTCCATGACTCCGATGGCCAGCTCGTCGCTTCCGCAGACCACCGCCCGCGGAGGCCGCTCCGAGGAGAAGAGCCGCTCGGCAGCGAGCTGGCCGCCCTCATTGTTCACCCGTGTACTTATCCGGCGTTCACCGCTGATGGTGATTCCGGCAGCAGCGGCGGTGCGGACGAACGCCTGCTCCCTCGCGAGCGATGCCGTGGAAAACCGCGGACCGATCACGGTGGCGATGTCCGTGTAGCCGTGTTCCAGCATGTGCTCCATCAGCACGGTGGCCGCGGCGTCGTCGTCGATTCCCACGAAGTCGCTCTGCAGGAATTCGGCGCGGCGGGAGAGGCAGACGTACGGGATCCGGGCCGAGCGAAGGGTGCGAAGGGCAGTGGAGTCCTCCCTGAGCGCCGCCGCGAGGATGATCCCGTCCACGTTGCGGTTGGCCAGGGTGGCCGTGACCTGAGCGAGGACGGCGGGATCGTCCTGGGTGGTGGCGACGAAAACGTCATATCCCGCGTCCGCCGCGGCGGTGATGATGCTCTGCGCCCACCGCGGAAACATCGGGTTGATGATGTTCGGGAGGATCAGGCCGATGACGCGCGTGCGCTGGGGGTCCGTGGTCTGGGTGGACTTACGGGGCCTGAAGCCCAGCTCGTTGGCGACGCCGATGATGTGGCGTCTGGTTTCGGTGGAGACGCCGCTCTTGCCGTTGAGGACATAGGACACGGCCGCAGCCGAAACCCCTGCTGCCCTCGCGACTTCCGCCGCCGACACAGGGGACGGGCGGTTCACCACAGCTTCATCGCTGCCGCGTTGCTTCATGACCGTTCCTTCCTGTGTTCCGGGTAGATGTGACCTCAATTACGTTAGTTTGGTGCCAAAGTCTTAAGCAACGTTAAGTTGGATAGGGCGCTTCTCGCAGCAAGAAACAGCAGGCGTATGCTGGATCCCTCGGCTGAAGACACCCGGCCATCGGATCGCACCCCCTCGGAGCTGCCATCATGGCCAAGGCCCCCGCCCCCGCAGTCCCCACTCCCGTAATCCCCGCTGACACACACCCTGAGGACCCCGACGGCGGCCTTCGCCAGATCGCGGCCGGCACCTTCGGACTCCCCCAGCTCCGCGCGGGCCAGCTCGCCGGGATGCGCGCCCTGGTCAGCGGCCGGGATGTCCTCGCCGTGATGCCCACCGGCTACGGCAAGTCGGCCATCTACCAGGTGGCCGCGCTCCAGCTGCACCGCGGCAGCTCACGGCGCGGTCCCGCCGTCGTGGTTTCCCCGCTGATCGCCCTGCAGGAGGACCAGCTGGACGGCCTGCTGGAAACGCTGGGCGGTGAAGCCGCTGTCGCCATCAACTCCGGCCGCAGCGATTCCGAGGTGACCGATGCCTGGGACGCCGCCGAGCGCGGCGACGCCGTGTTCATCTTCCTGGCCCCCGAACAGCTGGCCAAAACCGAAACCGTGGAACGGCTCGCGGCCCTGGACGTCTCGCTGTTCGTGGTGGACGAGGCCCACTGCGTCTCCTCCTGGGGCCACGACTTCCGGCCCGACTACCTGCGCCTCGGCGAGGTCCGCGGGCAGCTGGGCAACCCGCCCGTCGTCGGCCTCACCGCCACCGCGTCTCCCCCGGTCCGCGACGAAATCCAGCAGCGCCTGAACATGCTGGACCCGCTGGTGCTGGTGCACGGCTTCGACCGGGCCAACATCCGGCTGGACGTGGTCCGCCACCTCACGGACCGGGACAAGCGCCGCGCCGTGACCGAGCAGGTGGCCGAACTTAGGGGTCCCGGCCTGCTGTACGCCGCCACCCGCAAGGACACCGAGGCCTACGCCGCCGAGCTCACCGAACGCGGCCTGCGCGCCGAGGCCTACCACGCCGGCCGGAAGCAGGGCGAGCGGGACCGCGTCCACGAGCAGTTCCTGGACGACCACCTCGACGTGGTGGTGGCCACCACCGCCTTCGGCATGGGCATCGACAAACCCAACGTCCGCTTCGTCATCCACGCCGACATCCCCGAATCATTGGACAGCTACTACCAGGAGATCGGCCGCTCCGGGCGAGACGGCGAACCTGCTGCCGCCGTCCTGCACTACCGGCCCGAGGACCTGGGCCTGCGCAAGTTCTTCGGCACGCATGCCCCGGACGCGGAATCGCTCCTGGCCGTCCTTGAGGTACTGCGCGCCGCCGACGGGCCGCTGAAGCAGAAGGCGCTCGCCGAGCAGACCAGCCTCTCCTCGCGGAAGCTCACCGGGCTGCTGAACCAGTTGCAGGAAACCCGCGCCGTCAAGGCCGGCAAGCGCGGTATCCGGCTGAAATCCGGGGCGACGCTGCCCGCGGTGGTGGAGCGCGCCGTCGAACAGGCCGAAGCACGCCAGCGGGTGGACCGCTCCCGCATCGAGATGATGCGCGGTTACGCCGAGACGGACGGCTGCCGGCGCCAGTTCCTGCTGGGCTACTTCGGCGAGGACCTTCCGGAGCCGTGCGGCAACTGCGATACCTGCACCGACGGCTCGGCCTACGAGGCGGATTACGACGACGGCGCCGCGGCCGCCGCGGGCGGGGAACCTTTCCCGCTCCAGGCCGCTGTTGTGCACAAGGAATGGGGGCCGGGCCTGGTGATGCGGCACGAGGAGGACGTGATCACGGTGCTGTTCGAACAGGAGGGCTACAAGACGCTGTCCCGGCAGGCCGTCACCGAAAACGGGCTGCTGACGTTGGCGAAGTGAAGGGGGTTGACTGATGAACGAGGCAACCGGGGCGCGGGTCCTGAACCTGGAGTGCACGCTCCCCGCTCCTCCGGAAGAGATCTTCAGGATGCTCACGGAGCCGTCCCGGCTGGTGACCTGGTGGGGCCCGCAGGGCTTCACCATTCCCGCCGTCGACCTTAACCTCGTGGCAGGCGGGCGCTACCGGTTCCGGATGGCGCCGCCGGAGGGCGAGCCGTTCCACCTTTCCGGCGAGTTCCTGGAGATCGATCCGCCCTGGCGCCTGGTGTTCACCTTCCGCTGGGAGGAGCCCACGCCGGACGACCGCGAAACCGTCGCGGACCTGTCGCTTCAGAGCGAGGGCAAAGGTACGCGCCTGGCGCTCTCGCAGGGACCGTTCCTGACGGAGGAGCGGGTGGCCCTGCACCGCGGCGGCTGGACCGAGTCATTCGAGAAACTGCAGGCGGTGTTGGAGGACCGGGGCTGAGCCGCACGCTGGCGGGGCGCTGTTAACTGCCGGGCGCTTTCCCGGCGGGTCCCGCGTGCGATGCCCGCGCGGCCTCGTAGCTGCTGTCGAACGGCAGCGTGTCCATGTCCAGCAGCGGGTTCGCATCCTGGGTGGCCACGAGTTCGCGGGCCGCTTCCTCCGAGTCAACGCTGGGCATGGAGCCGGGCAGGTGCCGGCCGGCAGATTCGGGGAGGAAATAGATCGCCACTGCCGCGATGGCCGACGTCGCCATGAGGTAGAACGCCGGCATCAGGTCGTTGCCTGTCGCCTGGATGAGCGCGGCGATAATGAACGGGGCCGTGCCGCCGAAGATCGCCACGGCGAAGTTGTAGGCGATGCCCATGGCTGAGTAGCGGTGGGCCGTGGGAAACAGCGCCGGCAGCGCCGACGCGAGAATGGCAACGAAGAACGCCACGGGGAGCGCCACCAGGGCCAGGCCGGCGAGGGTGGCGGGAACGGTTCCGATCGAGATCAGCAGGAACGCCGGGAGGGACAGCACCACCGTGCTGACGGCCCCGATCCAGAGCACGGGGCGGCGGCCGATCCTGTCTGAGAGCCGTCCGGTCAGCGGGATGCACAGGGACATGACCACCAGCACCGGAACGGTCAGCAGCGTTCCGTGGACCTCGTCGTACCCCTTGTTGGTGGTCAGGTAGGTGGGCATGTAGGACGTGAGCGCGTAGCCGACGGTGTTGCCGGCGGCCACGAGGATCATGGCCAGCACGATGCTGCGCCAGTGGTCCTTGAAGATCCCCACGGGGCCCACCGGGCGGAGCTCGTCTCCGGTCTCGTGGTGGGCGGCGGCCACGGCTTCGGCCTCCTGGGTGGCCTTGAAGGCGGGCGACTCCTCGATCTTCATCCGGAAGTAGATGGCGACGGCGCCGAGCGGACCCGCGACGAGGAACGGAATGCGCCAGCCCCAGGCCTCCATCTGGTCCTGGCCCAAGGTCAGCTGAAGGGCGGAAACCACGGCCGCCCCCAGCGCGAATCCCAGGTAGCTGCCCATGTCCAGGAAGCTGACGAAGAAGCCCCGGCGCCTGTCCGGCGAATGCTCACAGACGAACGTGGTGGCACCGGCGTACTCGCCGCCGGCGGAAAAGCCCTGGACCACCTTGGTGACCACCAGCAGCACGGCGGCCCAGATGCCCAGCACCGCGTACCCGGGGAGCAGGCCGACGGCGAGCGTCGCCGCCGCCATCAGCATCAGGGTCATGGCCAGGACCTTCTGCCGGCCGATCTTGTCACCGAGCCAGCCGAAGAACACGCCGCCCAGTGGACGGGCGATGAACGTGGCCCCGAAGGTTCCCAGCAGGAACAGGTTCTGCACGGCCCTGTCGGCTTCGGGCAGGAACACCGGTCCCATGGTGGTGATCAGGTAGCCGAACACGCCGACGTCGTACCATTCCATGGTGTTGCCGGCGATGGTGCCGCCCAGCGCCTTTTTCAGCGTGCGGTGATCGACGACGTTGATGTCCGAGATGCGGAGGCGGCGGATTTTCGAAGGCTGCATTTCATTCCTCCAGGGGAGGTCACGCGTCATCCCCAAATGGCGCCAGCTTGGGCGTAGGACTTCCGGTGCTCCGACCATTTTCGCACCGCTGTCCGGGCGCATCAATGAAAATTCGGCGCTTCGTCCGGTTTGGTGGCCGGGGGCTTGGCACGTTAAGAGACCCCTAGACATGTGACCAATTGGTCACCTATTCTGGAGCTGTGGACGCCGTATTCAAGGCCCTCGCCGACCCCACCCGCCGCGACCTCCTGGACGAGCTCTTCAGGGAAGACGGGCAGACGCTCCATGCGCTCGAGGCACGCTTCGACATGACCCGCTACGGCGTGATGAAGCACCTCAAGCTGCTGGAGGAAGCCGGCCTGGTGGTCACCCGCCGTCGTGGTCGCGAGAAGCTGCATTTCCTCAATCCGGTGCCCATCCGGCTGGTCCACGACCGCTGGGTCAGCAAATATGCAGAACCATGGGCCGCTGCCCTCAGCGACCTCAAAACCCGATTGGAAAGTCCCATGGAAAAGATCTTCGAAATCTATATCAAGACCACCCCGGAACGGCTCTGGGAGGCCATCACGGACAGCGAGATCCGCAGCAAGTACCAGTTCGGGATGAACATCAGCTCGGACTGGACCCCCGGATCCCGGTTCGAGATGGCTCCCAACGGCGGGGAACCCCTGGGCGAAGGCGAAAACATCGAGGTGGACCCGCCCCGGAAGCTCATCCAGTCCATGCGGGCTCTGTGGGGCGAGGACGTCAAGGCCGAAGGCACCTCACGGATCACGTGGGAGATCGAGCCGGTGGGCGACGACTCGTGCCACCTCACCGTCACGCATGACCAGCTCCGCGAAGGCGCCAACGACCAGCTCTACGGCGGCTGGCCGATGATCCTCTCCGGCCTGAAGACTTGGCTGGAAACCGGCGAACTCCTCACCACGCCCGGCTCCCTCATGTACACCTGAGGCGGCTTTGTGGCGGCATTTGCCGCGTCGGGTCCGCGTGATGATTCAGCGGGCCGCGCACCTACCAAGCAGGGACAGAACGCGACTGCGGTGCGAGGTCTTTTGGTGCCAACGGTCCCGCCGGTGCAGTGCTCCCTGCAGACAGCCCGGTGTTTTGAGCAAAGCCTGCTCCATTCCTGCGCTAATACTGCACAAGGCAACACTCGCTCTGAGGCATGCTTTAACCCGGGCGGCTACACCGTAGACGCACTTCTGGGGGAAGCGAACGTCACATGAGCATGCCACAGCGCGCCAAGCCTTCCTTCCGCGCCGCCCGAGAGCGAATCACCGGCGAACCCCGTCAGCTGACGGCAAATCCCGCATCAATCACGCACTCCGGGCGCCCCGCCATCAGGACGTCCTCGAAAGGAATCCAATGAGCTCAACAGATCCCTACGGCGCACCGCAGCAGCCGCAGCAGGTCCCCTACGGCAAGGGCCCCTCCTACGGGCAGGCACCCGGTTACGGTCAGGCACCGGCTTACGGGCAAGCACCCGTAGCCACCCAGCCTTACCCCGGCGCCCCCGGCCATTACCCGGGAGCCCCGGCCCCATATCCCGGGGTCCCATTCCCGGGTGGATACGGAGTGAGCAACAAGTCCTTCCTGGTGACTTGGCTGCTCTCCTTGCTCGTCGGGGTATTCGGCGTCGACCGTTTTTACCTGGGCAAGGTCGGCACCGGACTGCTCAAGCTGTTCACCTTCGGAGGCGTAGGTGTCTGGGCACTCGTTGACCTCATTCTCGTTCTGACGAACAAGCAGCACGACAAGCAGGGCCTCCCGCTGGAGGGCTATGACAAGCACAAAAAGGTCGCCCTCATTGTGACCGGCGTGGTCATTCTCCTCAGCTTCATCTTCAACTCCACCCGAGGTCCTTCAGCTCCTGTCTCCGCACCTGCGGCTAACCAGGCAGCTCCGGCAGCTGAACCCGCCGCTGCGGCGCCTGCTGCTGAAGCTCCGGCTGCGTCCTCGGAAAAGAAGGTCGGCGAGGCGTTCACTGCTGACATGGGCAGTGGGAACACCGCCAAGATCACCATCCTCTCCGCCACCTACGGCCCCTCGATCACGACCGGTCCGTTCGACAGCCCGGCCAAGAACGGCGGCTACCTGACCCTCGATGTGCTTTGGGAGACGGAGAAGGGCGAGACCACCAGCAACCCGCTGTATTTCAAGGCCAAGGACGCCGACGGCCGCTCCGCCAGCACCGAACTCATCATGGATGACCAGCTGGGTTCCGGCGAGATCCCGGCCGGCGACAAGGCACGCGGCAAGGTTGCCTTTGACATCAAGCCGGGCACCTCTACCGTCATCATCACAAACCCGATACTTCAGGAAGTCGCACGCATCAGTGTGACCCCGTAACGACTGACGTTCCCCGAGGGAGCTCCCGCTTCGGGGGCTCCCTCATCCATGGGGATTGCCAAGTTGTTGGGATCACACCAAGAGCGCGGCTGCATCAGTCAGGCATTCAAGCCCCTGGCGTACGCGGCCTGCCCCACGTGCTGGAGGCAGTCGGCAATCGTGCTGATGAGCCGCACGCCAAGGGTGACGGGCGGGTCCCAGCGGGTGTCGACGATGCGGTCCAGGTCCGCATCGCTGAGGGTCTGCAGGAAGTCCGCGGTCTGCCGGTGCACGGCGTCGTAGTATTCGAGCAGCAGCGCCGGCGGGGCCTTGACCGAATCGACCTGCACGCTCGAATGGCCGTACCCGGTGTCACGCTTCTGAAGCGGCAGGTCGAAGCGGTCCACAAACCCCTGCGAGGTCCAGACCTGTTCCAGGCCGGCGGCGGAGGCCACCTGCGCATCCTCAACCCGGCCCAGGTGCCAGATCAGCCAGGCAATCGAGTTTCCGGTGCCCGCCGGCCGCCGGACCAGGGACTCGCCGTCGACCCCTTCAAGGGTGGCTTCCACGGTCTCCCGGATCCGGCCGAAGGCGTCCAGCAGCAGTTCGTTGGATTTCATGGCGTCCCCTTACTTAGCATTGCGGTGAGCCCATGCTCGCATGACGGCTGCGGCGCCGGGTAGTTCTCCCCATGGTTCGCCATCTCCAAGCAGGCTGCCAGCGCGTAGAGTCAGGCACGGCTGCCAGACGAAATCAGGGGGACAACGGATGCAACCACCTCAGGGCTATGGCCCGCCGCCGATGCCTGCCCATCAGCCTCAGGGACCTCCGTACGCGCAGTACGGACCACCCCAGATGCCTGGTGATCAGGCACCGGGACATCCGTACCCGCTGTATGCGCCACCTCAGCAGCGATTTCAGCCGCCGCCGAAGAAGAGCAAACTCAAGTGGATTCTTGGTGTGACAACCGTCTTGATTGCTGTCCTGCTCTTCGCCGGATGTACCACAGTGGTCAATGGCCTCAACGAAGGAGGCAACCATCAGGAAAAGGCGCGCACGATGATGACCATGGCGGACACCCTGCCTGAAGAGGATTGGCAGCTACTGGCACGATTCGATCCAAAAGTGGAGCAGGGCTGCCTCTCGATCGACATCGAGTGCGTTCGGCTGAGCGCCACATGGCTGGTGCCCCATCAGGTGACGACGGAAGAGGCTGCCTCTCGTCTGGGCGTGGATTGCAGTGACGCCGCAAGGACCTCCAAGGGCTGCCCCCGCGAAAACTCGGCAGAAGGCATCACTGCAAGGGTTCATGTTTATCCCGCCGACGATGCGCCGGGCTCGTGGAAGGTCACCATTGACCTCAGGGCAAAGTAGCGGATGCAAGCCATGCAACCGCCTCAGGGCCACGGCACTCAGCCCGGACACCATCAGCGGGTTCAGGCTCAGAAGAACAACAGGCTCGGACGGACTCTCGCCGTCGCCGCAACCGCACTGATCGGGGTCCTCCTCTTCGCCGGTTACGCCGCCTTCGGCAGGGGCGCCAGCAATGAGGAAATGGCCCAGGCGATGATCGCCAAAGCAGACGACTTGCCGGAAAATGACTGGCAGCTCGTTGAACGTGCTGATCCGGACGCCGGCTGTGTTGCGACCGATTCCGCCTGCGTCAGACTGAGCGCAACGTGGTCGGTGCCCCAAAGAGTTGGCCTGGCAGACACTGCCTCCCGGCTCGGCGTGGACATGAGCGGGCCGCCCATGGGCCTGTTTTCCGGCTGCCTCAAGTCCAAAATGGAGGACGGCGGCATGGCCAGGGTGTGCATCGACCCTGTGCCGGAACTTGATGACAACTGGTTTGTCAGCATTGAGCTCACCGTGGATTAGCCCGCTTCCTGGCCAATCTGGGACGGCGTCAATCTATGAGTGCCGCTGTAATATGATCCGGCGTGCACCATCGCTCAAGATGCGACCGTCGCCCCACATGACGTGGCGAAAAGGGAGACCACCATGACAGCGAGTTCGATCATCGAGTACATCGACGGGTACGACGGTGATGTACGGCATCGGCTGCTGACCGTGTACGAACTGATCCGGTCGGCCGTGCCCGATGAAGCGGCAGAATCGATCAGTTGGCGCATGCCGACCTTCAAACTCGGCTCCGAGCCGTTGTTCTTCTTCACCGGAACAAAGCGCCACGTCGGGTTCTACCCGACTCCAGACGCGATCGCGCATTTCTCGACAGAGCTGGCCGCATACGGAACCACCGAGCACGCCATCCAGCTGCCCCATGATGTCCCGCTCCCCATCGAGCTCATCCGCGAGATAATCGCGTGGCGTCTACAGCAGCTGCCTTCAGACAGGGTTTGAGTCAGCCGCCTCGGCGCCGCCATTTATCGCTGCATTTCACAACATCCCGCCCATTCACGCTTGCCGCCCGCACTCCGCCGGAGCATAATGGTTAGCGGAGCTAATTAGCATTGCTAAGTAAATTTGCGGGAGGCGAAACATACAGTGACGGCAACGGACCAGGAGCCCAGGGACAGCATCAAGCCGGATATTCTGGCCATCGACCTTCGGACGGCGGTGATGCGCACCTCCCGCAGGCTCCGCGTGGAAGCAACCGGAGACGTCATTACGCCGGGCCAGTACACGGTCCTGGCCCAACTGCACGGCAGCGGCCCGCAGACGCTCCGCGAACTCGCAATACGCGAGCACGTACAGGCGCCGTCCATGACCCGCATTGTGAACGCCCTCACCGAACTTGGCTTCGTCACGCGGACGGCCCACCCGCTGGACGGTCGCCAGGTCCAGGTGGGAATCACGCCAGCCGGGGCGGATGTCCTGGCGGAAGCCCGCGAACAGCGGACCGCGTGGCTGGCCCAACGCGTGGCCGGACTGAATGACGAGGACCGCCACATCCTGAGCCGCGCCGCCCACATCATGCAGCAGCTGGCCGCCAAATGAGCGCCATGTTCCGGGCCCTCGAAAACCGCAACTACCGTGTGTGGGCAGGCGGGGCGCTCGTTTCCAATATCGGCACCTGGATGCAGCGGATCGCGCAGGACTGGCTGGTCCTGACCGTCCTCACCGCCCATTCGGGCACCGCCGTCGGCATCACCACCGGCCTTCAGTTCCTGCCCATGCTGCTGCTCGGCCCCTACGGCGGGGTACTCGCGGACCGCTACCGCAAACGCATCATCCTCCTCTGGACACAGCTGGCCATGGGCCTGACCGGGCTGGCCATCGGACTCCTCGTGGTCACGGGTACCGCCGAGCTGTGGCACGCCTACTTGGCCGCGCTCTGTCTGGGACTGGCCAGCGCCATTGACGCGCCGGCCCGGCAGTCCTTCGTCTCCGAACTGGTGGGGCAGGACAAAGTGGCCAATGCCGTGGCACTGAACTCCGCGTCCTTCAACACCGCCAGGCTCACCGGCCCTGCCATCGCCGGGGTCCTGATTGCCTGGGTGGGCACCGGACCGGTCTTCCTGCTCAACGCCGCCAGCTTCGCCGCCGTCATCATCTCGCTGTTCCGGATCCGCACCTCAGAGCTGGCCCCGTCCACGCTGGCCGTCCGGGGCAAGCACCAGGTGGCCGAGGGCCTCCGCTACGTACGGCACCGGCCGGACCTGGTGCTCATCTTGGTCATGGTGGGGGTTCTTGGCGCGTTCGGCATGAATTTCGCCATCACCAACGCGCTGATGTCCACCGCGGAGTTCGGGGTGGGGCCGGGTGAATTCGGGCTGCTGGGCTCCATCATGGCCGTCGGAACCCTGGCCGGGGCGCTGCTCGCTGCCCGCCGGTCCGGGCCCCGGCTGCGTTTCCTGCTCGGCGGCGCCTTGGGGCTGGGGTTCTTTACACTGGTGGGCAGCGTGTCGCCGTCGTTCTGGCTCTACGCCGCAGTGCTGATACCGGTGGGACTAGCCTCCATCACCTTCCTGAACAGCTGCAACACCAGCATCCAGCTCTCCGTGGAGCCCCAGTTCCGGGGGCGTGTCCTGGCCCTCTACCTGGCCGTCCTCCAGGGCGGCACCGCCGTCGGGGCCCCGCTCATGGGATGGATCGGCACGGAATTCGGGGCGCGATGGTCAGTGGCCGGCGGCGGCGCCGTCGTGCTGCTGACAGGCCTGCTCTCCGTCATCGCAGTCAGCCGGCGCAGCCCGCTGACGTTCCGGGCACAGCTCCGGACCGCATTCCCCGGAAAACGGGCCGGAAGCATGAGGGCCTCTGACGCCTAGTCCAGGTAACGGCATCCAGCATCACGCCTTTTCGATCGGAATCCACAGCTGTCCGCGGCCCGTTGTGCCTCCCTGGTCCGGCTGAACACTCAACAGCTGCGGCCCCGGTGCCCAGCGATACGGATTTGCCGGGAACCATTCGGCCGCCGCGTCGGCCCAGAGGCGCTGCAGCACTTCGGGAAACTTACCTTCCGTTTCGAACACTACCCACAGGCCCGCGGCTACCTCCATGCAGTCGAAACCCTCCGGAGGCGGTTGGAGGGTTGCCGCAGCCCGCCAGTAGTCCAAAGCACTTCCTTCATCACCCGGCTGCTCGATGTTGTCGGTGACGGCCAGCAGCCCGTACGGTTCCGTGTCCGACAGCTCCGCGAGCTTGGGCCTGACCGCCGGGTCGAGGTTCCGCTCAAACTGCTCGATCTCTGCATTCGGGCCCTCGTAAATGAGCCGTACCTGCGCCTTCTTCCCCACCAGGCGGAACGCGTCTTTGCTTACTATGCGGTGCTTCATGTCTGTATTCCCTTCAACACGGAGGTGGAATCGCAACTGCGGTTGCGAATGAAGAATGGCCCCCGGCTGCCTTGCCTGCGAGGGAGTCAGGCCGTGCATCACTTTGAACGCGCGGGTGAACGCCTCAGCTGACCCGTACCCGTACCGAATCGCCACATCGAGTACGGGCTGGCCGGCAACAATTTCGCCTGTCGCTGCCGTGAGCCGGCGCCGCCTGATGTACTCAGATAAGGGGATACCCGCCAAGGAGGCGAACATCCGCCGGAAGTGGTACTCCGACGTGAGGGCAACCTGTGCCAGATGTCCAACGTCGACCGGCGCTGAGAGGTCTGCCTCGATGAGCTCAATCGCACGGTTCCATTCCTGCATGCTGCCTCCATTCCTCCCTCCACGTTATAAAAGCCCGGCCACCCGCCGCCCGACAATTCTGGCCGGAAGAAGTCAGACGTCACGCAGCGGGCCGTCCGCAAGCGGGTGGTCCGTAAGCGGGTGGTCCGTAAGCGGGGCGGTATCGGGCAGATCCACCGGGCTTCCGCAGGCTCGACCACCCCCGTTTACGAAACGTACAACAATCCCGTTCCCCTCCGTTTAGTGTTGGTGGAGCAGATCACGAAACCGATTACGTAAACCGTTTGCGTAACGCCGTGGTGAAGCAGCATTCAGCCCCAGCAGCACCCGCGAGGAGAAACAACAGTGGTAACCATCAGGGACGTCGCCAAGCACGCCGGCGTATCTCCCGCCACCGTTTCGCGGGTGGTCAACGGGCTCGTGGGGTATTCGGCCGAAACCCGCGAGCGCGTGGAGGACGCAGTCCGGAGCCTCAGCTACGAAACGGACTACCTGGCCCGCGGCCTCAAAACCCGGCAGACCTCCGTGATCGGGCTCCTGGCCCCCATGGTCTCGGATGCCCTCGCCTCGCAGGTCATGCTGGGCGTCGAACAGGAAGCCCAGGAGCGCGGCTACGCCGTAATGCTCGGCCGCACCGGCGCCAAGTCGGCGTTCATCGCCGGCTACCTCCGGACCCTCCGCACCTACCGGGCGGCCGGCGTCATCCTCATCTCGGCCGTCATCACCCCCGAAACACGGCAGCTGCTGGGGCCGAACATCCCCATCATCTCCGTAGCCATCAGCGATAAATCCGGCTCACCCAGCGTGGCAATCGACGACGAACAGGCAGCCTACGACGCAACCCGTCACCTGCTGAAGCTCGGCCACCGCCGCATCGGCCTGCTCGCCGGCGATCCCGCCTCCATCTACGTGGCACAACCACGTCAGCGCGGTTACCTCCGCGCCATGGCCGAAGCGAAGTGCCTGCCCGTCACCGCCACCGGCAGCTTCTTCTACGAAAGCGGCGCCACCGGCCTGGACGAACTCCTGCACCAGGAACCTGGGCTCACCGCCATCTTCGCCATGAGCGACGAGATGGGTGCCGCCGTGGTCAACGAACTGCAGAAGCGCGGCCGCCGGGTCCCGGAAGACGTCTCCGTCCTCGGCTTCGACAACACCTCCACCGCCCTGCACGTCCACCCGCCCCTGAGCACCATGGCCCAGCCGCTCGAGGAGATGGGCCGGATGGCGGTGAAGAAACTCCTGCGCTCCCGCGACCTGGGACCGAAGATCATGCCGCACCAACTGATCGAGCGCGGCTCCACCGCGCCTCCCTGTACTTCCCTCTAAACCGAACCCAACCCAAAACCCACGGCAACAGCCGGCACTGACGCGTGCCGCCGTCGTCGTACTCCCCCATGCCCAAAACCCCCTGAAGGAGCAACACATGAGGCAGCGCCGCCGGACCTGGCAGACTCTTCTCACCACCACCGCACTCGTGACGGCCGCCGCCGTCTCGCTCACGGCCTGCGGCGGACCCGCGCAGGAATCCAAGGCCACCAACGCCGCCGCGGCGTTCGAAGGCAAGGGACCCATCAACTACGTCTCCTCCCGCGACGCCTCCGGCGCCGCGCAGAAGAGCATCGACGAATGGAACGCCGCGCACCCGGACGAGAAGGTCACCTTCATCGAGCTGCCGGATTCCGCCGACCAGCAGCGCCAGCAGCTCATCCAGAACGCGCAGATCAAGTCGGACACGTTCAGCGTGCTCAACCTGGACGTGGTCTGGAACTCCGAATTCGCCGCCAACAAGTGGGTCCTCCCGCTCCCCGCGGACGCCATCCCCACCGCGGACATGATTCCGGCCACCGTGAACGCCGCGAAGTACCGGGACACCCTCTACGGCGCCCCGTACTACACCGACGGCGCACTGTTCTACTACCGTACCGACCTGCTGAAGTCAGCCGGCGTGGCCGCTCCTCCCAAGACGTGGGATGAAATGAAGGCCGCCTGCGAAAAGGTCCTGGCCCTCCCCGAAGCCGCGGGCATGTCCTGCTACGCGGGCCAGTTCGACAAGAACGAGGGCCTCACCGTCAACTTCTCCGAAGCCGTGGCCTCCGCCGGCGGCAGCATCGTGGACGCCGAGGGCAAGCCCACCGTCAACACTCCCGAAGCCAAGCAGGGCCTCTCCCAGCTCGTGGACGGCTTCAAGGACGGACTCTTCCCGTCCGACGCCATCACCTACCTCGAGGAACAGGGCCGCCGCGCGTTCCAGGACGGCAAAGTAGTGTTCCTGCGCAACTGGCCGTTCCTCTACTCGTCCCTAAGCGCTACGGACGGCTCCAGCTCCGTGGCCGGCAAGTTCAACATCACCTCCATCCCCGGCACCAAGGGCCCCGGCGTCTCCACCCTGGGCGGCCGCAACCTGGCCGTCTCTCCCTTCACCCAGAACAAGGCAACGGCTTTGGAGTTCATCAAGTTCTTCACCAGCCAGGAACAGGCCCAGAAGCGCCTGGCCCTCAGCTCCCGTGCACCGGCCTACGCCGCACTGTATGAGGACCCCGCCGTTGTGGCCAAGCGCCCGTTCTTCCCCACCCTGCTCGAATCCCTGACCAACGCCCAGCCGCGCCCCAAGGTGGTCCAGTACGGCGCCACCACCAAGGCCATCCAGGAAGAGGCCTACGCCGCCCTCACCGGTGCCAAGGACACGGACACCGCCCTGAAGGACATGCAGGCCAAGCTTGAAGAGATCACCGCGAAATGACCACCACAGTTACTGAATCGCGGGGCCTGAAGACCCGCACGCCAGGCAAGGCGCCCGGCCGCGGGTCCAGAAAAACCCGCACGCCCGGCGAGGGCCGCATGGCCGCCATGCTGCTCTCCCCCACCCTCCTGGTGCTGGCCCTGGTGATTGTGTACCCGCTCATCTCGGCCGTCCACCAGTCCCTGTTCAGCGCCGAGTCCGGCCTGGACGCGGACGGGTTCGTCACCGAGGGAGAGGCCTTCGTGGGCCTGGCGAACTACGCGGACCTGTTCGTGGGCGAATCCGGCCGGCGCTTCCTCAACGCCTTCTCCAACACCACGTTCTTCACCGTCACCACCGTGTTCCTGGAGACCGTCCTGGGCCTGTGCCTGGCGCTGGCCATGAACCGGGCCTTCCGCGGCCGTGCGTTCCTCCGCGCCAGCATCCTGGTGCCGTGGGCCGTGCCCACCGCAGTCTCCGGCCTGCTGTGGCGCTGGATCTTCCAGTCGGACGGCATCGCCAACAGCCTGCTGGGCAGCGAGATCCTCTGGACCGCCGAAGGCACCGCCTCCAAGCTCGCGGTGATCATCGCCGAAGTGTGGAAGACCGCACCGTTCATCGGCCTGCTGGTCCTGGCCGGCATGCAGATCATCCCCGAGGAAGTGTACGAGGCCGCCAAGATCGACGGCGCCGGCTGGTGGCGCCAGCTCGGCTCCATCACGCTCCCCCTGGTCAAGCCCACGCTCCTGGTGGCCGTGCTGTTCCGCATGCTCGACGCCCTGCGGATGTTCGACCTCCCGTTCGTCCTCATCGGGCCCGGGAAGGAATCCGTGGAAACCCTCTCCATGCTCGCCTGGGACGAATCCAACCAGCTCCGCTACGGCTCCGCCTCCGCGTTCGCCGTCGTGCTGTTCCTGTACGTCGCCGTCGTCGCGATTGTGTTCGTGAAGGTGCTGGGCGCGGACGTCACGGGTGCGAAAAAGCTGGGCTCCAAGAAGCGCAAGGCAAACCGTTCACAGAAAGCCGAGGCCACCCGATGACCATCACCGAACTCCGCGGCCTCGCCGGTGACAGTAAGCGCACAGGCAATCGCCCGCCATCGCACGCTCCCCTGACGAAGAAAAAGCGCACCTGGCGCTCCTACTCCGTGTACGCCGGGCTGGTGCTGATCTTCGCCTACTGCCTGGCGCCGTTCTACTGGATGATCGTCTCCAGCCTCCGCCGCACCGCGGACATCTTCGACAACACCCTCCTGCCCGCACCGTTCTCCCTCGAGAACTACGTGAAGGTATTCGACGGCTCCACCATGTTCGGCCAGGCCCTGCTCAACAGCCTGATCGTGGCCGGCACCACCACGGTGTTCGCCCTGGTGCTCGGTGTGTTCGCCGCCTACGCCATCTCCCGGCTGAACTTCCGGTTCAAGTCCGTGATCCTCGGCGTTATTATTGCGACGTCGATGTTCCCCGGCATCTCGGTGGTGGTCCCGCTGCTGAGGTTCTTCACGGACCTCGGCTGGATCAACACCTACCAGGCCATGATCATCCCCAACCTGTCCTTCGCCATCCCGCTCGCCGTCTGGAACCTGACCACGTTCATGAAACAGCTGCCGTTCGACCTCGAAGAAGCGGCCATGATCGACGGCTGCACCAAGTGGCAGGCCTTCCGGAAGGTGCTGCTCCCGCTGGCCGCGCCCGGCGTGTTCACCACCGCCATCCTGACGTTCATCCACAGCTGGAACGAGTTCATCATCGCCCTCTCGATGATCAACGACCCCAAAATCCAGACCGCCACGGTGGCCATCTCCAAGTTCACCGGCGCCACCGAATTCCAGGCACCGTTCGGCGAACAGATGGCCGCCGGCGTGATCGTCACCGTCCCGCTGGTGATCATGGTGCTGATCTTCCAGCGCCGGATCGTGGAAGGCCTCACCGCAGGGGCCGGCAAATGAGCGCTTCCAGTTTCGACGGCGGCGCGGCTGTTACGGGAGCAGCGCACGACGGCGGGTGGTGGCAGTCCGCCGTCATCTACCAGGTGTATCCGCGCTCGTTCGCGGACGGAAACGGCGACGGCGTGGGCGACCTCGCCGGACTCATTGCCCGCCTGCCGTACATCGCGTCCCTCGGCGTGAACGGCATCTGGATGACGCCGTTCCAGCCTTCCCCGCAGGTGGACCAGGGCTACGACGTCAGCGACTACTGCGGCGTGGACCCGCTCTTCGGCACCATGGCCGAGTTCGACCAACTCCTGGAGCTCGCCCACTCGCTCGGCCTGCGGATCCTGCTCGACGTCGTCCCCAACCACTGCTCCTCGGCCCACCCGCTGTTCCAGCAGGCCCTCGCGGCCGGGCCGGGCTCGCCCGAGCGGGAGCTCTTCCACTTCGTCGAAGGCCGCAGTTCCGGCCCGGACTCCCCCAGCGACCTGCCGCCCAACAACTGGCAGAGCGTGTTCGGCGGGAAGGCCTGGAGCCGCGCCAACCCGGACCCGGACAGCGGCAGTTCGCCTACGGACACCGAGTGGTACCTGCACCTCTTCTCCGCCGGCCAGCCCGACTGGAACTGGCGGAATCCGGCCGTCGGGGACTACTTCGAAGGCGTGCTCCGCTTCTGGTTCGACAAGGGCGTGGACGGCCTCCGGATCGACGTCGCCCATGCCCTCTTCAAGGCCGACGGCCTGCCGGATGCGCCCTCCGCCACCGCGGTCGTGGACGGGCTCCGGTCCAACCCGCTGGTCTCGGACCAGGAGGAGGTGCACGAGGTGTACCGCCGCTGGCGCACCCTCGCCGAGAAGTATGAGCCGCACCGCCTGCTGGTCGGCGAGGTGAACCTGGAACCTGCCCGCGCCGCCCGCTACACGCGCGCGGACGAGATGCACCAGGCCTTCGCGTTCGCCTTCGTGAAGCTGGGCTGGGACCCTGAGGCGTGGGCTTCCGTCGGGGCGGAGCTCGAGGCGGCCCGGCAGCTGCACGGCGCCGCACCCAGCTGGGCGCTCGAGAACCACGACATCGTCCGGTCAGTCACGCGGTTCGGCGGCGGCGAACTCGGTCTGCGCCGGGCCCGGGCGGGCCTGCTGGCACTGCTCGGACTGCCGGGCGCGGCCTACATCTACCAGGGCCAGGAGTTGGGGCTGCCCGAGGTGGACGTTCCGGTCGGTGCCCGGGTGGACCCCATGTGGGCCCGCGGCGGCATCACCCGCGACGGCGCCCGCGTCCCGCTTCCCTGGACCGGGCATGCGGGGCTCAACCACGGGTTCTCGCTGGGTTCCGCTGCCGGACCGGCGGCGACCCAGTCAGCGGCTCCGTGGCTGCCGCAGCCCGCCGGCTGGGGCCGGCACGCTGTCGAAACCCAGCAGCAGGACCCCGGTTCCACGCTCGCGCTGGTGACTGCCGCCGTCGGACTCCGCCGCAAGCTGTGGGAGAACGGCGTGTTCACCGCGGACGACGGCGGCAGCTGGCGTGTGGAGGCCGGGAACCTGCTGATCTGCGAGCGCAGCCCGAAGTTCCTGGTGGCCGTCGCAATGGGATCGGAGCCTGTGCGGCTGCCCGCCGGGACGGTGCTCGCGAGCGCTGTCCCGCTGGAAACCGACGGCTGGCTGCAGCCGGACAACGCAGCGTGGGTGCTTCGGGAGTAGGGCGCTGCGGGAGTAGGGTCAGCCCTGCTTGGCGGCCCAGTCGGCAACGCGCTGCGTGCTTTCCTCTTCGGAGAGGTCCTCGATGCGGGTCATGATGGACCAGCGCACGCCGTAGGGGTCCCGGATGCTGGCGAACCGGTCTCCTGACACGAAGGTGGACAGCGGCTCCCGCACGGTGGCCCCGGCCCGCTCGGCGCGCGCAACGAGCGCGTCCGCATCGGCGCAGTAGAAGCCCACGGAGTAGCAGTCATCGTCGCCGACTGGCGCCGGGACGAGGTGGTAGTCGGGGTTGGGCTCGCCGATTTGGAGCCGCCCCTGGCCGAAGTCGAGTTCGGCGTGGACCACGATCCCGCCCATCTCGGTGACGCTGACAGGGCGCGCGCCGAAAACGTCCCGGTAGAAGGTGATTGCCTCCTTGGCGGAGCGGATCGCCAGGAACGGCGTGAGGCTCGTGAAGCCGTGCGGGGTACCGGATGTGGTGTGCCTGCCGTCGGCGGCCGTGGTCAGTTCGGTGCTTGTAGTATCAGTCATAAATCTCACGGTACGCAGCGGTCAGCCCAGCGGCTTGGAGAATTGCGACAGCCTGCATAAGGAGTGCCCTCCGATGGTGGATTCGTTCAAGGGAATCCTCTACCCGGCCAGGCTTCCCACCTTTCACCGGGTGCCCGCGCCTGCCCCCGTCGCGGATCTGGTGCAGTGGTTTTGGATCCCCGAATGGGACATTGATCCAGGGCACACCTCACGCCAGCACGTGATCGCGTTCCCCACGTCCAACCTCGTGGTTCAGAACGATGCGGTGGAGTTCGCTGGCCCCACAACCCGCAGATCGCATCGCGATCTCACGGGCCGGGGCTGGGCGGTTGGTGCCCTCCTGCGTCCCGCTGCGGTTCCGCATTTCACGGATAATCCGGGGAGCCTGCGGGATGCCCAGGTGCGCCTGCCGCTCGCGGATCTTCATGCCGCAGTCTCGGAGGCGATGAGCGGATCCGATCCAGGGGAACGCCGGGAACGCGCCGTGGAGGCGTTCACCGGCTGGCTGGTGGCGCAGGATCCGGAGGTGTCCGAGGAGGGCCTGCTGGCCAACGCGATGATGGACATGATCGGAACCTGCCCCGACGTGATCCGCATCGAGGACGTTGCGGCGCGTCTCTTCGTTTCGCCACGAACCCTTCAACGGGTAGCCCGGAAGTACATCGGCCTGAGCCCGTCCGCGCTCATCCGAAGGCGCCGCCTGCAGGAGGCCGCTGACCGGTCACGGACCGACCCGGCAGCAGACCTTGCGGCGATAGCTGCCGAACTCGGTTATGCCGATCACGCCCACCTGACGAACGACTTCCAGAAGACCCTGGGCTTCACGCCGAGCACCTACCGGCGATCAGTCGTCCAGGACCAGGCCGGCAGTACATCGTCACGCTAGCATTGGTCCCACCACGCCCGACCAGGAGGCCGCATGCCGTACACCGTTGACTTCGAGAACGTTTCCACTGTCGGTTTGGAATCGTCTCCAGTGGCCGATGCCCTCGCCGGGCTGCGCGCCAACGAGGCCCGTTATTACCGGAACAAGTACGGCCACGTCTTCACGGTGAGCCCCGCAAGCGAGGTTCCGGAGGTGGTGGACCGGGTGAGCCGGATCCTCCGGGACGAGCGGGACATCGTCATCGGATCCCGCCCGCTGGAAGCGACCGCCTTCGACGTCGACGGTCTGCGGATGGCCTACGTTTTCTATGAGTCGGGGCTGGCGATCAACGTCATGTACAGCATCGAGGACGGCGGAAAGCGGGCAGTCGGGTTCAAACTTGCCGACGGCATGGACATCCCGGAGGAATTGGCGGAGCGGTTCAAGTTCGCCCGCCAGAAATCCAAGCTGGCGGGCGTTATCCGCGGCTCCTACTTTGTCATCAAGGGCGAGTACTGACCCGGCCCACAGACGGATCTCAGGCGAAACACAGGAGGATGGCCCCATGACACATATACGACGCTTCGACCACGTCGGCATCACCGTTGCGGACCTCGACAGGGCAACTGCGTTCTTCGTCGGGCTGGGCCTCGAAGTCGAGGGCCGGATGTCGATGGAGGGCGAGTTCGTTGACACCGTCATCGGCATCCCCGACTCCCGCAGCGAGATTGTCATGCTGCGGCCGCCCGACGGAGGCGCCGGCGTGGAGCTGTCGAGCTTTATCCAACCCGACCACGAGCCCGGGTCACCCGCCGCGATGTCCACCGAACTGGGGCTGCGCAACGTGTCCTTCGAGGTGGACGACCTCCAGGCCGCCGTCGACGGGCTGGCCGCGGACGGCTACGGGCTTGTGGGCGGCATCGGTCAGTACGAGGACGTCTGGCGGATGGCCTACGTGCGCGGTCCGGAGGGGATCATCGTGTCCCTGGCCGAGCGTATCGGCTGACCCCCGCCGTCGAGATCCCATGACGGAACTGGAGGACCACGGACTGCCTCTGACGGCCCTGGCAGTCGCGCAACGTGGGTCCTCGAAGGCCTGCTGCCCTACCTCGAGCCGCCGCCCAGCTCGCGGGGCGTGAAGGTGGGTCTGGCAGACCCTGCCTCACGTCGAATAAATCAGGTAATTTGATTGAAGGACCCCGGCAACCGGCGCCGCAGTCCTTCCCCACTCCCTGAAAAGGACCCTTCACCCGTGCCTCCCGCGACCTCCGCTTCCGCGCGCACCCGCATGCCTTTCGGCGCCCTGCTGGTGCTGTCTATGATCGGCTTCACCGCCATCACCACCGAACTCCTGCCCTCCGGCCTGCTTCCCCAGATCAGCGCCGGCCTCAACGTGTCCGAACCCGTAGCGGGCTACCTCACCGCCGGGTACGCCGCGGTGATCGTGGCCACGGTGATCCCGGCCGCCATGCTGCTTTCCCGCGTCCCCCGGCATACCCTCCTGGTGGCGCTCGTCCTGACCTTCGCCGTCAGCAACGCCCTGGTGGGCCTGGTGTCCGACTTCGGGGCCGCCCTCGCGGCCCGGCTGGTGGGCGGCATCGCCCACGGCCTGCTCTGGACCACCATGGCCCCGTTCGTGGCGCGCATTGTCCCGGCGCACAAGGTGGGCAAGGCGATGGCCATCGTCTTCAGCGGCAACAGCCTGGGCCTGGCCATCGGCGCCCCGCTGGGAACCGCTTTGGGCGGACTGATCGGCTGGCGTGCGTCCTTCCTCCTGCTGGCGGGCACCAGCGTCGTCCTCGCCGCCCTGGCCATGTGGCTGCTGCCCGCGGTCCGCCGGATCCCGGACGCGCCGAGGCCGTCACTGCGCAAGGCGGCCACCCAGCCGGGTGTGATGTCAGTGGCCATTGCGTGGCCGCTGATGCTGATGGCGCACTTCGCGCTGTTCACGTTCATCGCGCCGTTCCTCCGCGAAGCCGGGCTGCCCGACTACAGCATCACCCTGTCCCTCACCGTGCTGGGCATCTCCGGGCTGGTGGGCATCTGGATCGCCGGCATCACCGTGGATATGCGGCCGCGCCGTTCACTGCTGATCACGACGGCGGTGGTGGCCGTTGTGTTCCTCCTGCTGCCTTTGGGCGGGGTCACCGTCCCCGGCGCCCTGGTGCTGATGGCAGTCTGGGGAGCGGCCTTCGGCGCGATCGGCATCTACAACCAGTCCGCCATCCTCCGGGCCGGCAAAGAGTACCGCGAGGCAGCGAACGGCCTCACCGTCCTGACCATCCAGTTGGGGATCACCGTCGGCGCGCTCTACGGTGCGGCCGCCCTCACCACGGCTGGCCCGCTGCTGGTGCCGGTGGCCGCTGCGGTGCCTGTCGCCG
This sequence comes from Arthrobacter oryzae, assembly GCF_031454875.1. Taxonomy (GTDB): domain Bacteria; phylum Actinomycetota; class Actinomycetes; order Actinomycetales; family Micrococcaceae; genus Arthrobacter; species Arthrobacter oryzae_D. The sequence goes on along the minus strand of NZ_JAVDRQ010000007.1, from coordinate 186,611 downwards.
TCGCCCTGGTGATTGTGGTGACCGGGCACAGGCACGCCTATCCGCCCGGGCCGAAGGAGCCGGGCTATGCGGCAACGGAACAGGGTGCAGTGGGCGCGCCTGATAAGGGCGCAGTGGATGTGCCGGCCGCTGCAGCGACGGACGCCTCCGCCCGCGCCTAGGGCTCCCCGACAGACGGGTGCGGCACCGCCACGGGACGATGCCGCACGTGGTGCCTCCCGCCGTCGGCTAGGAGCGGCGGCGGGAAACTCTGTTGGCAGTATCTTTCGAACGGTTGGCAGCTAGGCCGAAACCGCCCCGATCTGCTGCATCAGGCTCAGTGTGTCGGATGCGCCCCAGTGTTCGGCCACCTTGCCGTCCTCGATGCGGATGATGTCGACGCTGCTGAATTCCACGTTCTTGCCGCTGGCCGGAATACCCAGGAACTCCCCCGTGTGCGTGCCGGACAGCACAACATGGGAGGCCTCGAGTTCACCATCGGCGAGCACGGGATCCATTTTGACGGTGAGGTCGGGAAACGCCGTGCGCATGGCGTTGACGTAGAACTTGACTCCGTCCTTTCCCGGAGGTTGCCCCGGCATGGGGTCCTCGTGATCCTGCATGCCCTCCAGCACCGATTCATCGATCAGGTCGAGATTCCCGCCGACCAGCACTTCTTCGTAAAACCGCCGCATCAGTCCAGACCCTTCAGCCATCGTCCGCTCCTTTGTTGAGTGAGACCGGTCAGAATTCCCCGGGTCCGCGGCCGCCGCACGTTGGGCAGGGCGGCCGGCCTACATCGCCATTCCGCCCGTCGCTGCGGGCAGGATCGCCACCCCGAGTGCAATCACGGCGAGCGCCACCGCGATGGAGCGGTTGGCCAGCCGTTTCCAGGGCAGCATCTTCTCCCCCGCGATGAAGGCCCCGATCAGCGCCATCCAGCCAAGGCTCATCACCCCGAGGGCGAACAGGGCAACCATCAGCGCCCAACAGCAGGCGACACACCAAGCCCCGTGCTCGATCCCCATGCGCAGCGCGCCGCTGTAGCCCGGGCGCAGGCCGTGCAGGAGGAAGTCCATGGGGTTCCGGCATTTCATCAGGCTGACGTTCTTGGCGGGCGTCAGCTGGTAGGCCGCCGCCACCAGGATCACTGCGACGGCCAGATAGCGGCCGCCCTGGTCCGAGCCGAAGAAGCCGGGAAGCAGCGACGCCACTGCGTTGTAGAGCCCGTAGGCCAGCACCCCGAACACTGTCCAGGCGACGAGATACCCTGCCACGAACACCGCAGTAGAGCCGGCCGGGGCATACCGCCCCTGCCTGCGCCGGTGGTTCTGGATCCTGGAGTAGGCCACCACCATAGGCGCCACGGACGGGAACATCATGGCCGCCAGCATCACTACCCAGGTAGTGACGAAGAATCCTAGCGGTCCCGGGTCCGTCCACCGGCCCATGTCCATTCCGCTCAGCTGGGTGGACGTCACCACCCAACTCACTGCAGCCAAAATCAGCAACGTGGCGATCAGGCCGATCTCCCGCGGGTCGATCCGGGCTCCTGCCGGGACCGAAGCAGCCGCTGACGGGCTTGGCGCCGTTGGCGTGGGGCTGACGGGGGAAGCGGCGGCGAGCCCGGACGGGGCAGTAGAACCGGAGAGGGCGGCGCGCGCAAAGATGCGCCGGCCCCTCCTCAACAGTTTCCGGTGATACATCGGCCGGCCGCGCTTAGCCCCGGCCCTTCGGGGCGCCCTCGGCCATTTCGCTGGCGAAGGTGAAGTCGGACGTCTCGCCGTAGACGCCGTCGAACTCGAGGCCAAAGAGGTCCGAGTGCCCCCGTCCCTTTCCGATCCGGAACTCCGGGGCGAAGCCGAACATCGCGTTCTTCTCGGTGGTGAACCCGCCACCCGGCCCCGGCAGCGGCTCGAATCTGACGTCAGCGCGCCCGGCCACCGAACCCGAGGGGCTGTCGCCATCAGAGAATGAAACGCTTGCACGCTCGACGCCTAGCCATTCTCCGTACAACCCCGCAAAATCCGCGAACGGGCCGCCGGCCTCACCATGAAGGATGGTTTCCAAAGCCGTGGCCTGAGCATCCGATGCGCCGTCGTCGACGACCACTCCCACCTTCCAGCCACCTGCGCTGAGGTTCGAAGGGAACCAGTTGGAGAACGCGAAGTCGACGCCGGCCAGGTCCGTCTCATCCATGTTTCCCTTGGCGATATGGAAGATATTCAGGCCGCGGCATTCGCCGTCCGGCCCTGTGGGCGCCCCGTCAATCGGGCAGGGGCAAATCAACTGGCAATTGCAGTTTCCAACGTACGTTCCTGACATTTCCCAAGACACAGGACCCTCCTCGCTGGCGCTGTCGCCAAGCAGAACCGGCCCAGGGTCAGCGCCGAAATACACAGGGCAGAGCACCCTGTTAAGGCGCACGTTATTCCTGCGCAAATCGCCTGTCAAGATGCCGTTGGTCCCGGTTGCCGCGGCGCCGTCAAGGGCGTGTTCCGCACCGCTTCCGGCAGGCTATTTCCGCTCCCGCCACAGCAGCGTGACGCCGAACGCGACGCCGCCGAGCACCAGCATGGCAATCACCATCAGGCCCCAGTTGGCCTGGTTTACGCCGCTCCCGTAGAAGATGCCGATCATCACCGTGGCCGTGATGGCGCCGAGGTAGCGGCAGGTCTGGAAGATGCCGGCGGCCACTCCGCGTTCGTGCGGCTGGGTGGAGACGTACATGCCCTGGCTGGACGCGATGCTCACCACGCTCCACGGAATGCCCATCAGCGCGGTGAGCACCAGCACCAGCGGGATGGCGAAGGAGGCGGTCAGCAGCCACATGGTCCCCGCGGCGGCCACCAGGAACAGCACCCCGGCAATCAGCACCCGGCGCACACCGAAGCGTTCGATCGCGCGGACCGCGAACGGCGTCGCGATCACGGACATCGCTGCCAGCGGCAGCATCAGCAGACCCACGACGCCGGGATCGTAGCCGGCCGCTTCCTGCAGCAGCTGCGGCAGGCCAAAGAACGCAAAATAGTAGATGCCGTTGAACACGGCGAAGCCGAGGTAGACCAGCAGCAAAGGGCGGTTCCGGCCGAGCAGCCGCAGGTCCAGGAATGGCGGGCTGAACCTCAGCTCGCGCCAGACGAACAGCGCCGCCAGCACCGTCCCGCCGGCCAAAAGCCACCAGCGCACGTCCGGCAGCACGTTCAGCAGGGCCATCATGATGAGCATCAGGGATCCCACGAAACCCAGGATGCCGGGGATGTCCGAGTCGCGCAGCAGCTCCGCGGCGCTCCCGCGCTCGCGGTCCGCGTCCACCGGGGCGAACTTCCACACAACGAGCAGTGCCGCCAGCGCGAGCGGCACGTTGACCAGGAACAGCGCCTGCCAGCCGATCAGGCTCACCAGCAGCCCGCCCACCACCGGGCCCACCGCCGCAGCGGATGTGTTGGCCATCTGGATCCGGCCGAGCGGCCGGGTGGACTTCACATTCGCGGTCCTGGCCAGTGCCCCGACGATGACGACGGCGCTCGGGTACGCGGTGGCCGTGCCGAGCGCCATGAAGGCACGGGCAACGCAGAGCAGGGCGAAGTTCGGCGCGAACGGAGCCAGCGCACAGGTCACCGCCACCAGCACCATCCCGAACGTGAACAGGCGCCGCGGACCGAAGCGGTCCGCCAGCCGGCCCATCAGCGGCTGGCCCGCCGCGGAGGTGAGGTAGAACGCCGTGATCACCCAGGTGACCGTGGCGACGTCGAGCCCGAAATCCGCGCGCAGCACCACCAGGGCGACGGCGATCATGGACGAGTTCAGCGGGTTCAGCGACGTGCCGAGGCTGAGGCCTGCTACGGCAAGGGCTGTCCGGGGTTTGTTGCTCACGGAAACAGTCTGTCCCACATCGGCGCGGGAGGCAGAACTTGGTTACGGCTAATTCATCCTGCCGAGGAGGGGTCCACCGGAGTCGGAGCGGTCAGCCCGCGCCCTGCCCCTCGCGGGCAACCTCCTCCAGGATCCTGGCTGACGGGGGCGCCGACATCAGCTGCCCTATCACTTCCGGCTTGTCCCACACCTCGCTGCGGAGCCGCTCCAGAAAAGCGGTCGCAGCGTCCTTGGTGTCGAAGTCAAGGAGCACGGCCACGCTGTCCCGGTCCTCTGTATCCCGGAACAGGCGGACAGACCTGGCGCCCGAGGCGGCGCGGGCTGCGGGATCGCTGTCGAATACTTTCTTGAAGGCCTCGTAGTCCCGGACCGGATAGCTTATCTGCAGGGTGAACATCTTTGGTTCCTTTCCCTCGTGCTAGGTCAGACTCACCATAGGCCGTCCAGCGCCATCCCGGTAGGGCTCGAGGATAGCCGCGCTCCGGTGCTGTTTCGGGAAGCCCGCCCCCGCAGGCTGGGCACCGAAACCAGTCCGTAAACGCTCCCAGTATTCCATGCGAAATCAGATCGAGCTGATTTTGATTCGCTCTATAGTCAAGGAATACTCGTGTGCTAGAACTGGGAGCGCACACAGTTGGCTCAGGATTCACTTCATACCGTCAGGGAGGACGACATGAAAAGGCACCACACGAAACTTCACCCCAGGGCGAAGCGGCACCAACGTTCAGCGGTGGTGGCGGCGTCGCTGCTCACGGTGCTGGCACTGCCGGCCGGGATCGCACCGGCTGCGGCGGAGAACCCGGCCGCAGCGGCCAGCGGGACCATCGCCAACGGCGACTTCGCCAGTGGCCTGCAGGGCTGGAAAGTCACCGGAAAGCCTGCTTCCACAACCATTGGGGGCGCCGGCGGGAATGCACAACTCAGCCAGCGCCTCGACGCGGATGGCACTGTCACGGCACGTCAGAAGACCCGAAACCTGACCGAAGGCTGGTGGACCTTGTCAGCACGGGTTAAGGCCGAAGGAACATTGGGCGCATCACGGATCGGCCTGAAGAACTGCGGGGTGGACGGCGAAACGGTCCTGCCGTCCACCGCGCAGGACGGCGCGTGGCTGCAGATCTCGGCAGATGCCTACGTCACGAAGGGCGCCTGCGAGATTGTGATCGAGACCCGCGGCACGGCCGGCGACTGGGCTGTCATTGACGACGTCACACTCACGCCGGGATCGGTCCAGCGGGCAGTCCGGGGCGCCGACCTTTCCAACCTGGCCAAAAATGAGGACAAGGGCGCGGCCTACTTCGATGCCAGCGGCACGCGTGTCGACGCTGTCGAAGCCTTCGCCGATGCGGGCGCCAACATGGTCCGGCTCAAGGTGTGGGTCAATCCGGCTGACGGCTACAACACTACGAACGAGGTGGTGGCCACAGCCAAGCGTGCCAAGGCCGCAGGCATGAAGGTCCTTGTTGACTTCCACTACAGCGATCGCTGGACAGACCCCGGCGCCCAGGGAACACCTGCAGCCTGGGCCGGCCTGAACCCGCAGGAGCTGGCGGATGCCGTGTATGCCCACACCTTCGAGGTGCTGACCGCGCTGAAGGACGCCGGCGCCACGGCGGACTCCGTCCAGGTGGGCAATGAAATCAACCCCGGCATGCTCTGGCCCCTAGGCCAGACCTGGGACGTCAACCCCGCGGACGACGTGAAGGGTGCGCAGTGGGACAACCTGGCGCTGTTCCTCTCGGCCGGCTCGCGTGCTGCGAAGGACGTCAGTGCGCAGACGGATGTCATCCTGCACCTGACCAACATCAACAACGGCATCGGCGGCCTCGCCTGGTGGTTCGACGAGGTCTCGAAGCGGGGTGTCCAGTTCGACACCATCGGGCTGTCCTACTACGGCTACTGGCACGGATCCATGGCCGACCTGCAGAACGCCATCACCACCCTGTCCGCCCGCTACGACCGGGACGTCATCGTCGTCGAAAACTCCTACCCGTTCACGCTTGCGGACGATTCCGTTGATCCGTGGGAGAACGTCATCAGCAGCCAGGGCCAGCTGGTTCCCGGCTACCCGGCGACGCCCGAGGGACAGGCGGCAAATTTCCGGGCCGTGCAGGACGTGGTCGCCTCCGCCCCCGGCGGCCGGGGACTCGGCGTCGTGTCCTGGGAGCCCGCCTGGACGGCGGTTAAGGGCAACGGCTGGGATCCCGCCGATCCCACCACCGGCAACGCGTGGGAAAACCAGGCCATGTTCGACTTCGATGGCCGCGCCCTGCCTGCCCTGCAGGAATACGCGCCGGATCCGGACGTCAAGCGCTGATCCTGGCCGCTGCGGTCAGGCGCTAGTTCGCAGCCTTCGCCACGGTGAACAGGAACGTCGAGTCCTCTTCAGCTTCCAGGCTGTGCAGCCCTTCCGGCACGATCAGCAGGTCACCGGGCTTGCCGTCCCAGGAATTCTCGCCGGCCCGCAGCCGGAGGCTCCCCTGGAGGACGAAGACCGTGGCATCGCCGGGGTTCTGGTGCTCGCTCAGCTGCGTTCCGGCCCTGAGTGCCATGACGGTCTGGCGAAGCACCTTCTCGTGTCCGCCATAAACGGTGTCCGCAGCCCGCCCGTTGTTTGCTGCAAGGGCAGCCGCCAACTGCTGCCTGGCCAGGGCGTCAATCGAAATTTTCTGCATGAGGCAACCGTACTCAGAAGCCCAGCCAGCACAACCTCTGGACAGCGCGACCCGCCGTCAGTAAATTCGAAGAGAGATCCCACCTCTTTCCGGGACCTACCTCGGGATGAGGTCTTCCTTCCGGCCCTGTGCACAGCCGGCGGGTACGAGCTGCTGAAGCCACACGGCGGCACTGGATGCACGACGGGAAAGAGCCGGTCATGGCCACTTATGATTACGTCTCCGGAACTGCGGCCCCCACCGCTTACTCCCGGGTGGTGCCGAAGCGCAAGGGACGCCTTGTGGTCAATTGGATCACCACAACGGACCACAAGACCATCGGGTATCTGTACCTGATTGCATCCTTTATATTTTTCTGCCTGGGCGGCGTTATGGCGCTGCTGATCCGCGCCGAGCTCTTCGAACCGGGCATGCAGGTCCTGCAGACCAAGGAGCAGTACAACCAGCTGTTCACCATGCACGGCACGGTGATGCTGCTGATGTTCGCCACCCCGCTGTTCGCCGGGTTCGCCAATGTCATCATGCCGCTGCAGATCGGCGCCCCGGATGTCGCGTTCCCCCGGCTGAACGCGCTGGCGTTCTGGTTCTTCCTGTTCGGCTCCACGATCGCCGTCTCCGGCTTCATCACCCCGCAGGGCGCTGCTGCTTTCGGCTGGTTCGCCTATGCACCGCTGAACAATACGACGTTTACGCCTGGAGTGGGCGGTGACCTGTGGGTCTTTGGCCTCGCGCTGTCCGGCTTCGGCACCATCCTCGGCGCGGTCAACTTCATCACCACCATCATCTGCATGCGTGCCCCGGGCATGACCATGTGGCGCATGCCGATCTTCACCTGGAACACGCTGGTCACCGCCATCCTGGTGATCATGGCCTTCCCGCCGCTGGCAGCAGCCCTGTTCGCCCTGGGCGCCGACCGCAAGTTTGGTGCACACATCTATGATCCGGAGAACGGTGGTGCCGTCCTCTGGCAGCACCTGTTCTGGTTCTTCGGCCACCCCGAGGTGTACATCATCGCCCTGCCGTTCTTCGGCATCGTCTCGGAGGTCTTCCCGGTCTTCAGCCGCAAGCCGATCTTCGGTTACAAGGGCCTGGTCTACGCGACCATCGCCATCGCGGCGCTCTCCGTGACCGTATGGGCGCACCACATGTACGTGACCGGCTCGGTCATGCTGCCGTTCTTCGCCTTCATGACCATGCTGATCGCCGTACCGACCGGCGTGAAGTTCTTCAACTGGATCGGCACCATGTGGGGCGGCTCCCTTACCTTTGAGACGCCCATGCTGTGGAGCATCGGCTTCCTGGCGACGTTCCTCTTCGGCGGCCTGACCGGCATCATCCTGGCTTCACCGCCGCTGGACTTCCACGTCTCGGACTCCTACTTCGTGGTGGCGCACTTCCACTACGTGGTGTTTGGCACCGTGGTGTTCGCCATGTTCGCCGGCTTCTATTTCTGGTGGCCCAAGTGGACCGGCAAGATGCTCAACGAGCGCCTCGGCAAGATCCACTTCTGGATGCTGTTCCTCGGTTTCCACGGAACCTTCCTGATCCAGCACTGGCTCGGTGTCGAGGGCATGCCCCGCCGCTACGCCGACTACATGCCGCAGGACAACTTCGCCTGGATGAACCAGTTCTCCACCATCAGTTCCTATCTCCTGGGCGCCTCGCTGATCCCGTTCTTCTGGAACGTGTACATCACCTGGCGCAGCACCGAAAAGGTCGAGGTGGACGATCCCTGGGGCTTCGGCGCCTCGCTGGAGTGGGCCACGTCCTGCCCGCCCCCGCGCCATAACTTCACGTCGCTGCCGCGCATCCGTTCCGAGCGTCCGGCCCTGGATCTCCACCACCCGGAGCTCCGCGTGCGCGAACACGAGACCACGCATTCGCCGGCGGCAGACGTACTCGGGGCGGCGGACATCGGTGAGAAAGACGTTCGGAGTCCGAATCCGGACGAGTAAGCCCACCGCCGGACGTCTTCATCCATAGCGCTGGGCACTCAGTCCTCCCCTGCGGCTGCAGCACCTTGGCGTTTGCCCGACCTGTCGAATATCGATACTATCTCATTGATAAACGACAAATAAGGAGACCCTGATGGGAACGCTGACCGTCCTCGCGCTGCGGATTGTCCTGGCGCTGGCACTCGCCGGCTCGGTGTTCGTGCAGGCTGTGATGGTGCCCCTGCTGGCCCGTGACCTGAACGAGGACTTCACCCCGGACATCGCTGCCGCCAGCACCGCGGTCATCGTGATCGTCCTGCTGGGCATCGTGACCATCCAGGTCACCATGGTCTGCGTCTGGCGCCTGCTGACCATGGTGCGACGCGGAACCGTGTTCTCGCATGCAGCGTTCCGCTACGTGGACGTGGTGACCGGCGCCGTCGCAGCGGCTTCCCTGCTCACCTTCGGGCTCGGCGTCGTCCTCGCTCCGGGCGAAAGCGTAGCCCCCGGCGTCGTTCTCCTGATCGGCGGGGCGGGCATGCTAATCGCGGGAGTGGCCCTCGTCGTCGTCGTACTCCGCATGCTGCTGGCGCAGGCAGTGGCCCGCGACGCCGAAGCCAAGCACCTGCAGGACGAACTGGACGAGGTGATCTGATGCCGATCATCGTGGACATTGACGTGATGCTGGCCAAGCGCAAGATGCCCGTGGGCACACTCGCCGACCGCGTGGGGATCACCCCCGCCAACCTGGCGGTGCTCAAGAACGGCCGGGCCAAAGCGGTGCGCTTTACAACCCTCGAGGCACTGTGCGAGGTGCTTGGGTGCCAGCCCGGCGACCTGCTGCGGTGGGAACCCGGAGATGCGGACGAGCTGACGTCCACCACCGCGGACGACAGCGAAATGACGACTGATTCGCGGGATAATTGAGGTATGGCCAACCAGGATCAGGAGAGGGACCTTTGGGATGAGTTCGACAGTCTCAAGCCCGGAGTTCCTGACCGCGTCGAGGGCTACCCCGGCGGTGAGCCCATGGGCTTTGGCTTCCGGACGGGAGTCCGCAGCGCAAAGGTGGCCCTCGGATTCGCCGTGTACACGTTAATCCTCGGAACCGTGCTGGTCCTCCTCGGAGCGGTCTTTTTCGTCAGCCAGGGCGAGTGGCTGATGCTCGCGCTGATGGTGCTGATTGAGGCGGCCTTCCTCTATGCCTTCACCCGGCTGGTCAATCAGGCCCGCAACCGGCGCTCGGCCCACTAGCCACCTACTTCACCCACCCCACTTTCCGGAGCCAGCCTGCGAGGATGGGCAGCACCACTCCACTGTTCATCGCCCCCAGATGATCCATGCCCGGAAGGACTTCAACCTCCCATCCGGCCTCGGTGAGGGCCGCCCTGTGCGCGGCCAGGGGCTCACCGATCCGCACCTGGACGCCGCCCCACCTGGGTCCGTAGTCGATCCGGTCCTCGGCACCGGCGAAGGCGAGCCGAGGCAAGCCAGGCGGAAGCATGATGGCCGAATCGTCGAAGTCCTGGAGGGCCTCGTACAGCGTCACGAATTGCCGGGTCTGAGCCTCGCTGGTTTGGATGACGGCCGAATCCCAGTCGCCCGGCTCCGGTGCGGCGGCCGGCGAGTCAGGATCTGCGGGCCGGGCTGACGCCGCGTGCGCCGCCCGGGTCACCGCCAGCATGCTTTTGTAAGGCCCGTCGAGGGGCGGGTATCCGCCCATGGCCAGCGCCCGGAGACGGTCGGTGCGGATGGCGAGCTGCAGCCCGCTCAATGCCAGCCAGGAATAGCCGTAGTACGCGAACCCCTCGGCGCCGGCTGCATCAGCAATGGCTAGGAAGTCCACGGCCACGTTTTCCGGCGTGAGAGTCTCCGGCGCCGGATGGGACATCCGGTGGCCCTCGTAGTCCGCCACAATGACCCGGTTGGAACCCTCCAGTCCTTTCACCAGGTTGGGTCCGAGGTCCGGGTCGCCGCCCCACTGTCGCAGTGTTTCGGCTTCCGCCGGCGTGTGTGCCGCGAGGCTGGCGGGCAACAGGAGCGGCGGTCCGTCTCCGTGAATCGAGATGCGGATGGTGGTCCCATCGTGCAGGACGGCGTCAGCAGTTTCGGCCATGGCTTCATCCCTCGGCTTGAGGCAACGTGGACGTGTTAAGCATGGCACCGAGCCGCCGCGCCAGGCTGGCTGCGGGCATACCCCTGATTCTGCCCGCGTGCCTGCCGCCGGCTTCTTTTGCCGCGGAGACCTGATGCGGTTTGGAATACCAACTAAGGTTACCGGTTGGATGCTCAGGCCGCCCGGTAATGCCGAATCGCCGAGCATTGGCCGTGATTCCAGACGAAATTCTGCATGACTGACGTAACCTCCACGAAGACTCTGGCATGAATTTGGAATACCAAGTACCGTTTAAGTACCCCGACTTCGCCCCAAGGGCGGCCTTTCCCAAGGAGACAATGATGTGCCTTCACGACCACACCTCTGCCCCAAAGCTTCCGGCCGATGTTCCGCGCCGCGGCATCCTGGCGGGCGCCGCCGCCCTTGCCGGAATCTCCGTTGCGAGCATCGCGGCCCAGCTCGGCGGCGCCCCCGCCGCGCACGCCGCTGAGCGCCCGTCCGGGCCCAACTACCCCGGCAGCCCCATCGCGAACCCGCCGCTCATCATTGAGGGCGGCACCATCGTGGATCCCAAGACCGGTGACGCCGTCGCGGACGGCGTGCTGGTGCTCGACGGCGGCAAGGTCGCCGCCGTCGGAAGCCGGGACGACACGCGAAAGGCTGTCGCCGCCGTCGCCGGCCGTGCCCGCGTCATCAACGCCTCAGGCCGCTGGGTGCTCCCCGGACTCATCGACGTGCATGTCCACGCGAACGCATTCGCCGATGCCCGCGCCATCCTGCAGGGCGGCGCCACCAGCGTCCGGAGCGGTTCGAGCAGCTACTACCAGGACGTGGCACTGGCGGCCCTCACGGGTTGGGCACCCGGCGTCTCGCCCCGCATGCTGCCCGCAGGATTGTTCATCTCGCCGGACCTGGGCGACTCCCTCCTCGCGGACCCCGACCTTGCTCCGCTGGCCACCCTCTCCGGGGGCGTAAAGGAGGCAACGGACCTCGCCTACCTGACCCGGGTCAACCTCAAGCGCGGCGCCGAGGCGATCAAGACCCGCGCCAATCCCCGCGCCGGGCTGCCGGAGCAGGATCCCCGTGAACTGGTCTACAACTACGAGCAGCTTTCCGCAGTGGTCATGGCGGCCAAGGGCGCAGGCGTCCTGTGCCACGCCTACAGCGCCGAGGGGATCGACGGCGCCGTCCGGGCAGGGGTCCGCAGCATCGAGCACGGCGTCTTCGTCACCGAGCAGACGATTGCCGAGATGGTCCGCCGCGGGACGTATTTCACGCCCACCATGGATGCCATCACCAGCATGGCGGCTTCCACCAACCCGATCCTGGCCGCGCGCGGCAAGGAGTACACGCCGATCCTCCAGGCAGCCGTCCGCGCCGCGCAGGACGCCGGCGTGACGATCGTGGCGGGCACCGACTCCTTCGGGACCGACGTGACGCCGATCGGAACGGAAGCGCGCCTCCTCGCCGAGGCCGGGCTCTCCCCGCTGGAGGCCCTGCGGTCAGCAACGGTGCACGCCGCCAGGCTGCTCGGCTGGAGCGACACTGCCGGCCGGCTTGTGCGCGGTTCCTACGCCGACGCCATCGTGGTGGACGCCGATCCCTTGGCGGACGCTTCCGCTTTGGAGAAGGTCAGCGTAGTTGTGGCCCAGGGAGCAGTGGTCCGCAACGGGCTCTAGATGGAGCGTTGTCTTCCGCGAGAAATCGGGCGTTGTCTTCCGCGAGGCCAGGCCCTACCGTGAAGGGACGGTAGCCGAGGTGCAGGTGCGGGCATGGGAAGTACTACGTGGTCAGCGCGCTGGTTCCCGTCGCGCCTGCTCACTGCCGGCGTAGCTAGCGGCATTGTTACCTGCGTTCTGGCGGCCACAGTTGTTGGCGTTCCGGCAACCCTTGCCGCGCCGGCTTCCCCTGCCGCGTCTGCTTCCTCGGACCAGGCCTACGAAGCCGTGGACACCTTCCTCCGGGAGCAGCTGGACGACCCCGGGATTCCGGGCGCCGCCATTTCCGTCGTCAGGGACGGCGTGCAGGTACACTCCGCGGCGTTCGGCCGTGCCGATGACTCCGGCCGTGCGATGACCCCGCAGACGCCGGTGCTGCTGGCATCCACCAGCAAGTCGCTCACCGCCATTGCCGTGATGCAGCAGGTTGAGGCCGGCCGGCTGCAGTTGGACGAGCCGGTGCGGACTTACCTGCCCTGGTTTACCTTGAAGGACAGCCGATCCTCATCGATCACCGTCCGCCATTTGCTCCACCAAGCCAGCGGCATGGCGGCAGGGGACACCGCCTTCGAAGCCTCCAACGCCCAGGGCCCGGAAGCCATTGAGGAAGGCGTCCGGGCCCTGTCCGGCTCCCCGCTCGCCGGAGAACCCGGCGAAGGTTTCCGGTATGCCAGTGCCAACTTCAATGTCCTGGGCCTCCTGGTCCAGACGGTCTCCGGCCAGCCCTTCGGGGACTACATGGAGCAGCACGTCTTCGGGCCCCTGGGCATGGCACACAGCCACACCACCCGGGAGGCTGCCCGCGCGGACAATGCCGCCGCCGGGTATTCACTGTGGTTCGGCGCCTTCTGGCGCCAGACCGACGTACCCGCGCCCTCCACCGGCATGCCGTCCACCACCATGTACGCGTCGGCCGAGGACATCGGCCGCGAGCTGATCGCGCTCCTGGACGAAGGGCGGTTCGGCGGCCGCGCCATCCTCCAGCCGGAAAGTGTGGATGCCCTGCTCACGCCACGGGCCCGCGTAGACGAGTCCAAGGAGTATGCCATGGGGTGGTTCACCCGGCCGCTCCTGGAGGCTGCCGGCCCCTCGGACCGCGCAACACAGGCCGGCCCTTTAGCCGAAGGCGCGGGGGCTGTGCCACTGGTCCTCGAGCATCAGGGGGAATGGGGAAACACGCATACCTTCAAGGCCCTGGTTCCGGCGACCGGCCTTGGCGTCGCCCTGGTGGTCAACGCCAACGACACCTCGGCTCCCTCCCGGCTCAAGGCCTTGGATTACAACGTCCTGCGGATTCTCCACGGGCAGCCCCCGACGCCGGCGGTAGTCCAGGAGGACTGGCTGCAACGCTACAGCTGGGTGGTCTCGCTGGCACTGCTGCTGGCCGAACTGCTGAGCCTGGCCTTGGCGCTCACTCTCCTGCTCCGAAATCGTGCCCCGGCGCCCAGACAAGCGCCGGCACGAAAACATGCGCCGGCACGAAAGCGTTGGTTCCTGCCGGCTTATGCCGTCGCCGCGCTGGCCCTTGACACCTTCGCACTGTGGCTGTGCTTCGTCTACGCCCCTGTCCGGTTCGATACCAATCTGGCCGTTATCGTCCGCCAGTTCCCCGACGTTGGCGTGTCGCTGGTACCTGTGCTCGCACTGGCAATCATCTGGTCACTCCCCCGAACCGTCCTCCTGCTGGCCAGGGTGTTTACCTCCGGTCCAGCTCCCGGCAGACGGCAGTCCACTTCGCTTGCCTAGCGTGGACGGGTCACCGGCGCACGGCCGGGGACCTGTCATCCAGGAGGAACCACATGCGCACAATCCTGACCGCCGCGGCCGCTGCCGCGCTCATCGTCTCGCTGGCGAGTCCCGCCGTCGCCGCACCTGTTACGGAAGCCCCCACCCCGCCGTCGGACGCGGCACTCAAAACCAACGAGCGCAACGGCTCCTTCGACCTGCAGTCCCACCGCGGCGGCCGGGGTGAGTGGACCGAGGAATCCCTGGCAGCATTCGGCAACTCGCTCCGGCTGGGCGTGACCACGCTGGAGCTGGACACCCACCTGACCGAGGACGGCAAGGTCATCGTCTGGCATGACGACACCCTCCAGGCCGCCAAGTGCCTGGACACAGCACCGGCCACCCCGGGCGACGCCGAATACCCTTATGTTGGCCGCCGTGTGGCCGAACTGACCCTTGCGCAGGTCAAGACACTCGACTGCGGCTACGCCCAGTTGCCCGGCTACCCCGAGCAGGACGTGATCGAAGGCAACCGGATCGCCGAGCTCAGGGACGTCTTCCAGCTTGCAAACGACTTTGGCGCCGCGAAGGTCCGCTTCAACGTGGAGACCAAGGTGGAATCCAGCATGGTGGGCGGCGCCGGGATGGAAGCGCTCACCAAGGCCGCTGTCATCGAGATTTACAAGGCCGGCATGTCGGAGCGGACCAGTGTGCAGTCGTTCGACTGGTCCTCGCTGAACCTGACCAGGAAGATCGCCCCGCAGCTCCCGCTGGTGGCGCTGTCCAGCGGCGACGCCTGGCTCCAGGTGGGCCAGCCGGGCGCCAGCCCCAACCTTGGCGGCATCGATATTGACGACTACAACGGTTCGCTCGCCAAGGCAGCGGCAGCCCAAGGGTACGACGTCGTCTCCCCCACGTTCCGTTCCGTCACCCCCGAAATGATCGCCGAAGCCCATCAGCTGGGCCTGCCCGTCATCCCGTGGACCGTGAACACCGCCGCGGACATGGCGCACCTCATGAACCTGGGCGTGGACGGCATCATCACCGACTACCCCACCCGCCTGCGCATGCTCATGGAACAGCGCGGACTGAAGCTGCCGAAGGCTTACGCGGCTCAGGTTTAGAAAGAAGTACGACGGCGGCCGGCCGGGCAGGTAGCGTGGGCGCGGTCGGATACCCGCGGGCACCGGTAAAAATGTCAGACCCTCGAGTCAAGCTGTGTATATGGGAATTGCAGCAGTAACTGACGCCCTGGACGCCGTCGCAGCGTCCGTTGCTGCGCTGTATCGCGTTGTCGGCAGCGAAGGCCTCAGCGAAGAGTCCGGCGGGGATCCTTTGCGGCAACTGGCCGATCTCTGCCTGGATGGGCTTACCGAGATGGCCCGTCTGGACGGCCGGAACGCGGCCCTCAAGGTTCAGCTGGCTGACACGTTTGTCCAGGCGACGAAGGCCATGGCTTCCCCGGCGGTGTCGCCCCAGGAGGCATCCGCCGCGGCGATGGGCCTGGTCGCCGAACTGGCCTGCGTCCTGACCGTCAGCGAAAGAACCGCGGGAGCTTTCCTGGAGGAAACCCGGCAGCTCACCACGGCCCTGCCGCTGACCCTCGCAGCCCTGCAGGCGGGGACCATTTCATGGCAGCACGCCCGGGTCCTGGTCGACGAAACCAGTGGCGTCGAACCCGCCGCGGCCGCAGCCTTGGAAGAGCATTTCCTGGACCCAGACGCCGTAAACCCTGCACGCGGGTGTCCGGCCGGCGACCTGGTGCCCTCGCGTTTTCGAGCCAAAGCTCGCAGTTGGCGGGAGCGCCACCACCCTGTCACCATCGAAAAGCGCCACGAGACGAGCGTTCAGGACCGGCGACTGGAATACACCCCGGACCGCGACGGTATGGCGTGGCTCTCCGCCTACCTGCCCGCCGACACCGCCTCTTCCATCTGGCAGCGCGCCACCGCCACAGCCAGGGCACTCCAGAGCCCGTCCGAACCGCGGAACCTCTCCCAACTCCGGGCCGATACCGCCGCTACTTGGCTGGTCGCCGGCGTTGCTGACGGTGTCCCGTCGCCGAAGGCGCAGGTCCTGGTTACCGTGCCGGTGCTTTCGCTCGTGGGCGCCACCGAAGAACCTGCTGTCCTGGATGGTTACGGACCGATTCCGCCCAGTATGGCCCGCCGGCTCGTTGCAGATGGTGCCACCTCATTCCACCGAGTCCTGACTGAACCTCGCACCGGCGCACCGATGGAAATCGGACGCGACAGCTATCGCATCCCCGCGGCCATGCGCCGATGGCTTCGCCTCCGGGACGGAAAATGCCCTTTCCCGGGATGCAACAACCAGTCCCTCGACACTGAGGGCGATCATGTCCTGGCCTGGAACGACGGCGGCACTACCGGGATCTCCAACCTCGGCCAGCCCTGCCGAAAGCATCACCGGCTTAGGCACACCACCGGGTGGAGACCCATCGGTGCCAGCCGCGACGCGCCGCCCGGCTGGGTGTCGCCTTCCGGGCGCCGCTATGCCGGGGAAGAATACGACTGGGAACCGCCTTGGGTGACCGAACCCACTCCAGGGCCGACCGACATGCCTCACCCTGCCGACGAGATGGAAGACGCCCACGATGCAGGCGTCGGCCTAGGCATCGGCCACGGCCACGGCACAGACCTGCCTGTTGGCCTGTTGCCCCCTGATCCAGCGCCGCTGCCGGTTGACCCGCTTCCCGTTGATCCACTGCCGGACTGGGAGACATGGATCGCAGCCTAGTCCATCGCAGCTGAGCTGCGCCCCGCGTCAACCCGAGAAGCACGACACGTAACTGTGCCGGGCCTGAACGGCGCGGTCTTCGCGCAGTGGCCTTCGCGCGGTGGCCTTCGCGGTGGTCTTGGCGCAGTGGCCTTCGCGTGGTGGTCTTCGCGCGGTCGTCTTCGGATGCGG
This sequence comes from Arthrobacter oryzae, assembly GCF_031454875.1. GTDB lineage: Bacteria > Actinomycetota > Actinomycetes > Actinomycetales > Micrococcaceae > Arthrobacter > Arthrobacter oryzae_D. The sequence goes on along the minus strand of NZ_JAVDRQ010000007.1, from coordinate 169,660 downwards.
CCTCCCCAGGAATCTAGCCTTGGCCGATTCGTTCCCGCCGGTTGCGCCTGGCTCGGCGCAGGGAACCAAGGGACCCAACAGCCACAAAAAGGGCGATCCCACCGAAAATCAACGTCAGGATCGTGCCCACTCCCCGAAGAAACACGCCGCCGCTTTCAAAGCCCACTACCCTTGCCTCTCCAGGCTCGAGCGCCCGATACACCACAGTGACTTCCTCGCCCACAACAGGGTGCTGGTCATGGTCAACGGCGGCCCTGGTGACATGGACCAATCCATCAGCCGACTAAAACTCCACTGTGATCTTTCGGTTGGACGCCTTCGTTACATCGCTAAAAGCAACTATCGTTCCAGGGGCACGTTCCCCGCTCCGTACAAGTTCTTCGTCGGCGTTGATTTGGTGTGTGCCGACTCCGATGAGCACCGGTCCGAGGCACACCACCAGCAGGGTGACGATCAGGTTCACCAGCCGGGAGCGCAGCGGTTTCGGTTTGCGTTTCACAGGCGCGTTTGGCGAAGTCACGCCTTTATTCTGCCTCAGGCCTGGTCAGACGTCGGGACGCTCCGCCGGCGGGAAGCCCCGGCGGGAAGCCCTGCCGTCAGAACCCCGCCGTCAGAAACCCTGCCGTCAGGGACCTCAGCCCCCGCGAACGGCCAATGCGCTTCCGCCAACCTGCGACCCGGTTCCCCCTGCGCCGCGGCCGGTCCGCGTGCGCCCGGCTAGGTCCACACCGCGTGCGCCCGGCTAGGTCCACACCGCGTGCGCCCGGCTAGGTCCACACCGTTTACGCCCGGGAGTGCGCCGCAAGCGCCGCACTCAGGAACTCGAGGTGCGCCGGCGTAGTGGCCGTGGTGCTGCCGGCGTACTCAGGGTGCTTGGTGAGGAACTTCTTGATGTACGGGCACACCGGCACAATACTGATCCCGGCTGCGACTGTCTCGTCCAGGGCGACAGTGGCCAGCTGGCCGGCCAGGCCCTGGCCGCCGTATTCCTCATTAATCACGGTGTGGTAGAAAATCCGCTGCGGCGAGTCGCCGGCGTCGTACGTTTTGTACGCGGCCTTGCCAATCACGTTGCCGGCCACAAGCACTTCAAAGCGCTCGCGGTCCGGGTTGTGGCGGACAGTAACTTCACTCATCAGGATCTCCTTGATCGGGGCTTCTGCTAGAGCCTAACCTCAAGGCACCTGCTGTTATTTCTGCCAGCTGTTTTGTGGCGGCTGCCAAGTCTGACAACTCATAATTCTGGCAGCGTTAATTTCTAACTGAGGAGAGAGAACATGACCGTCAACGACAACGAAGCACAGATCCTGGACCAATGGAGCCACCGGCTGGCCCAGGCGCTGCAGCTCCTTGACCTCGACTTTGACCGGGAACTCATCCTGGACCTGGCCGGGGAGTCCGCGCGCTCGGTGACCCACGCGGCGGCTCCAATCACTTCGCTGATGGTGGGTTACGCAGCCGGGCTCGCGGCCGGCACCGGAAGTGCCGGGTCCAAGGAAGCATCCGCCGCGGCGGTCGAACAGGCAGCCCGAGTCGCCTTCCAGCTGTGTGCGGACGGAGCCGACGGCGGCCCGGCTGGCAGCGGCTGGGCCGACACCGCCCAGTAACACCCGGCCGGTATGGTGATAAGACCGCACCGACAGGAAGGCATCTCGTATGCAGGTCCCGCTTTACGTATGGATTCTGACCGTTATCGGCATTCTGGGCCTGCTGGCCTTCGACTTTTTCTTCCACGTCCGTAAGGCACACTCCCCCAAGCTCAAGGAGTCCGCCACCTGGTCGGCCATCTATGTGGGCCTTGCCCTCGTCTTCGGAATTGGCGTCCTGATATTCGGCGGCACCACCATGGGCACCGAGTACTTCGCCGGCTATGTCACCGAGAAGGCCCTGTCCGTGGACAACCTTTTCGTCTTCCTGATCATCATGTCCAGCTTCCGGGTCCCTCGGGCGGACCAGCAGAAAGTGCTGCTGTTCGGCATCGTGTTTTCGCTGATTGCCCGGACCGGCTTCATCTTCCTGGGCGCGGCCCTCATCAACAGCTTCGCCTGGGTGTTCTACATCTTCGGCCTCATCCTGCTCATTACGGCCGGCAACCTGCTCCGGCCCGATTCGCACGAGGAGGAAAGTGAGGGCCTGGTGGTCCGGCTCGCCCGGAAGTTCCTCCCGGCATCGGAGCACTACGACGGCGACAAACTCTTCACCATGGAGAACGGCAAACGCGTCCTCACGCCCATGCTCCTGGTCATGGTGGCCATCGGCGGAACGGACATCCTCTTCGCCCTGGACTCCATCCCCGCGATCTTCGGCCTGACCCAGAACGTGTTCGTCGTCTTCACCGCCACGGCGTTCTCACTCATGGGCCTGCGGCAGCTGTTCTTCCTCATCGACGAACTGCTGGACCGCCTCATCTACCTGTCCTACGGCCTCGCCGCCATCCTCGGCTTCATCGGCGTCAAGCTCATCCTGCATGCCCTGCACGAGAACAACCTGCCGTTCATCAACGACGGACAGCACGTGAACGTCCTCGAGATCAGCACCGGCCTGTCGCTGTCCGTCATCATCGGCGTACTGGTGATCACGGTCCTGGCCTCGATCTACAGCCCCAAAGGCAAGGCCAAGAACATGGTCTCCCGCGCCAAGCGGCACGCCACCGAATACGTGGACCTCAATTACGAGACGGACATTGCCGAGCGCGAGGGGATCTTCAACAAAATGGTCCACGAGGAAACCGAGCTCAGGAAGCTCCCGGAGAAGTACAAACGGCTCATCCGGAACGAGACCGAGTTCATGGGCCTGCTCAAGAAGGCCCACGCCGAGCACGATGCCGCCCTTCACCGCGAAGGCCGCCTCTAGCCGGTTTCACCTTGCCCGCGGCCCACTAACTGTAGGCATCTCGACATCAGTCGGTCGGCGTCTCGACGGCCGGTGTCCCCTGTTCTACGCTTGAAGCATGCCCCGCGTGAGCGTCAACGGCATTGACCTCTACTACGAAGAGCACGGTGAAGGCGTACCCGTCCTGGGCATACACGGGACGCCCAGCTCCGCTCTCCTGTGGGAAAACGCCGCCTTGGAACTCGCCGCAATCTGCCGCTGCATCGTCTATGACCGCAGGGGCTTCTACCGCAGCGGCCGCCCCGAGCCGTTCGACGCCGTTGACCTTGCCGAGCACGTGGACGACGCCGCCGCCCTCCTGGAAATCCTCCATGCGGCGCCCGCGGTGATCATCGGCCGGAGCACCGGCGGGGAAATCGCCCTCTATCTCGCCCACCGTTTTCCCGAACTCGTCCAGGCACTCGTGCTCCTCGAGCCGGCGGTCTTCTGGATCGACCCCAAGGCCCTCGCCTGGGCAATGGAGCTGCGAAAGTCGGTGCTCGACGCCGCCGCCGGAAATCCGTGGCTGGCCGCAGAAACCGTTATTCGTGCGGCCCTGGGCAGCCACGCCTGGGACGCGTTGCCGGCCAGCTTCCGGGACATGTTCACCGCCACCAGCCCTGCAGTCCTCGCCGAAATCAGGGGTGAAGGCCTGGACCTCAGCGAGAAGCAGGCAGAATTGGGCGCCGAGGAACTCGGACAGCTGCGCCAGCCGACTCTCCTCGTGTCCGCCGAAGATTCCCCGGAAGTCCTGCGCCTGGTCAACTCGCGCCTGGCCGGGGCACTGCCCCACTCCGAGAGCGTGCTGGTCAGCGGCGGCCACCTGATCAATCCCGCGCATCCCGCGGTGCTGGACTTCGTCCGCCGCTTTGCAGCAGGAAGCTTGTAGGCAGGAAGCTTGTAGGCGGGAAGCTAGTACACCACGTCGAAGCTGCTGAACTCCCCCGTTGCCGCCGAGACCGACTCATCCACGTTGTCCACCCGCCCCGGCGCGTCCTCGGACCTCAGCCAGCGGCGGAACTCCAGGACCACCGCCTGCGGGCCTTCGACGACGACGGCGACCGTACCGTCGTCGTCGTTCCTCACCGTTCCGGTCAGCGAGAGTTCCTCAGCCTTCCGCACGGTCCAGTACCGGAATCCGACCGCCTGGACCACGCCCTCGACGCGTGCCTGCAAGCGGACGGCCGGGCCGGAGTCCTGATCTGCAGCATGAGCCATGGTTCCAATGTAGTGCGGGGAAGCGGGTTTCGCTCCCCTCCCCCTCCTTCCCACGCAAGCTCAGGCAGGCGGCTCAGGCGGCCGGCGTCGTGTTGGCGGCATGCTTGGCCTTCCGGCGCCTGGAGCGCGACCAGACGAGGATGGCGCCGATGGCTCCGATAAGCACCGGGATGGTCACACCCAGCGGCTCTGCCCAGTCCTTCACGAGCGCATTCAGCACGTAGCCGAGTTCAATCTCCACCTGGATGTCCTCCCGGAAGGTCTCCAGGCTCAGGTCCGGACCGTCCTCGGCCGTGGCGAACAGCTGCAGCGTCATGGTTCTCCGTCCCGACTCCGTAGGCGTGATCCACCAGCGCCACTCCGCAACGCCTTCCACCGGAACCAGCATCTCGCCATCCGGATTTCCAGCCCGCTCGATGTCCATTCCCGGCCCGGACAGATCTGCCCGCATCTCTTCGCACACAATCGGCGCACGCGTCTGCACCGGGTTGCTTCCGGGGATCTTCTCCTCGTGGCCTTCCCCGGGGTCACCCATGGTGACGTGCAGGACGAACTCCCTCGTCTCGCCCTGACGCATGGGCGACGGCGGCCTGAACGTCAGCTCGCCCTCAAGGCACGTGTCCAGGATTTCTTTGGCCCGCCGGGCCCGTTCGAAGGCAGTAGAGGCCGGACCCGGCGAACGGCTTGAGGTCTCTTCGGGCAAGGGCCCGCTTTCGGTCACGTAGGTTGGGGGCGTGGCACTGGCGCCCGGTTCTCCACCGTCGCCCGGCTCAGTCACTGTCCGCGTGGGGCGCGTTGTGGGGACCGGTCCCGCGCCGGGCGTGCTGCCAGAACCGTTAGTTCCGGGACCACCGATGGAGGTGGGCTGCGCGGTGACCGAAGCCGAAGGATCGGCATTCGGCGCCGCGTCGCAGGCGCCCGAACCCACCACGACGCACAGGGTTATCAGGGCGGATGCCATTACCTTCGCACCGCTCACCAGCCGCTGCTTCCCCAGTGCGTACATCAGAACTCTTACTTATCGGACTGCGTCCTGATTCGAGTCTGCGCGGGCGCCTCAGGCGAGTCAAGGAGCGCGGCGGCTACTTCGCGGGCCGCAGCGAGGTGATCATCCGGCGGATATTCCGGTACTCGCCGGTCTCTGCGTACAGCTTGGCCTTTTCCAGGTATGGGAGCGACGGTTCCCCGGGCGTGGCGTTGTTTGCGGGCTCATAGACCGCACCAAACATGGCACCGGCAGGCGGCCACCTGAACAGCAGGAAAATGGGACACTCCAGCGTCCCCGCCTTCTCCGGAATCATGGTGATGCCGTAGGCCGCGATGGTTTCGGCGGTCCGGGCAGGAGCGGATGCATCTCCCCTGGTCTCAAACATAAAACGGGGCGCGTTTTCGTTCGGTACGCCCTTCTCGGCGAGGGCCGTCATCGGTTCCGAATCCAGCACCGTAAACGGATACTGCTGGACGCACTCCAAACCCGTCACCACCTTGGTCTGCAGGAGAGCCATCGGCTTCCCGGCGGCATTCAGAACCTCCACGAACATTCCGCCGAGCGGCGAGGTTCCGGCGGGATCCTTGATGGTCCAGTCGCCCGGATAGTCGAACGTCAGGTCGCGGTCCGACGTCGTAAACGTCTTCCAGCCGGACGCCGTCGGGGACGGCAAGCGGCTGGGGGACGTCCCCGACGGCGCCGGTTCAGTCGGTGTTCCGCCCGCCGTCGCGCTCGGAGGGACGGCCGTTCCGGTGGCGGTGCCCGTGGCTGGCCCGCTGGCGGTGACGTCTGCCGTTCCGGTGGCCGATGCGCTGGGCGGGGAGGCCGTCCCGGATCCGGTCTCGGGCGGAGCTGCGGGGGGCCCGCAGGCCGCAAGAAGTACCGCGAGGCAGGCCCCTGCAGCAGCTGCGGCTCCTGAGCGTGCCGGTCCGGATGATTCATAGCCGGGCTTCGTCGATCGGCGCATGCGATCCTCCTCAAACAGCTGAGGGGTTAATTGTGGCCCAGCCGGTCGCGGGTGGCGCGGGACAAGGCCAATTTGCCGCCAAAACGTTGCGCACCGCGGGTTGCTCCGCGGTGCGCAATGGTTTTCAGCTTTGCTTGGTCAGCCTAGGCGGCGGGCCTCAGCGAGGTGATCATCTGCTTGATGTTCTTGTACTCCTGCGTCTCCATGTAGGCCTGGGGAGTGTCAATATGCATCTCGTTGCCGGGGGTGGTGTCGAAGGGGTCGTAGACGCCGCCGAACATCGCGCCGCTGGGCGGCCAGGTGAAGAAGTGGAAGATGGGGCAGGTTTCGGTTCCGGTGGGTTCGGGCGCCGTGGTGATGCCGTACGCGAAGAGGGTCATCAGCTTCGGATCTGTGGCTGTAGTATCCGTCCGTGATTCGAACGTGTACCGGGGCACGGTTCCGTTCTGTTCGAGGGCCGGGACAGGTTCGGATTCATACACGGCGAATGGCTGCTTCTCGGTGCATTCCGAGCCCGTGACCATGTTCGTCCGGAGCGTCGCCAGGTTCTTGCCGTTGGCGTTGGTGATGTTCACAAACACGCCTCCGGGAGCAGCTTCACCGGCCGGATCGGTAATTTTCCACTCGGCCGGGTAGTCGAAGATCAAGCCGTCAGCGGTTGTGTAGGACTTCCAGCCTGATTCGGGATCCGAAGGTGCTGAAGTGGATGCCGTAGGTGTTGGGGAAACAGAGGTGGCTGTGGGGGTTGCCGTTGTGGTGGCCGTGGCCTCCGGGGAGTTCGTCGACGGTGACGAAGCGGGCGGGCCGCAGGCTACGAGCAGGAACGCGAGGCACAGGGCCCCTGAAACTGCGATGGCCGTGGGTGCTGAGCGGTGCATCTGTTCTCCTGAATCTCATGAGACCGCGAATAATTCCTCCATTTTGAACTGCAGGCGGGGACAGCTCCAGCAATAAATCCAATCGATGTCTAAATGTTATGGGCACGCTGGCAGCCGGCCCCCCGGGATTCCTGGCTCTTCACCGGTTCTTCTGAAAAGGTGGAGCGGTAATCCTGCTCTGGACGGGCTTACCCACCCGGCGCAGCCCTTTCCTGCCCGACGGATCTGAACAATAATCAAACCGAGCCCCACCATCAGACCAGCCGCAAGCAACTGAGGAGACCAGGCCATGACCACCCATGCGGACCCCGCAACGGAACCCCCTGTCAGAGCTGAGGCGGACACCGATGACGAGGTGACCACGGATCCCGGCTGGTTCCGTAAGGCGGTGGTCTACCAGATCTATCCGCGCAGCTTCGCGGACTCCAACGGGGACGGCATCGGTGACCTGCCCGGCATCATCAGCAAGCTGGACTACCTGCAGAAGCTGGGGGTCGACGTCGTCTGGCTCTCTCCCATCTACACGTCGCCACAGGACGACAACGGGTACGACATCAGCAATTACCGCGATGTTGACCCCCTCTTCGGCACACTGGCCGACCTGAAGAAACTGACCGACGGGCTGCACTCGCGCGGCATGAAGCTGGTGATGGACCTGGTGGTCAACCACACGTCGGACGAGCACCCGTGGTTCATCGAATCCCGCTCCTCCAAGAACAACCCCAAGCGCGACTGGTACTGGTGGCGGCCGCCGCGAAAGGATCCGGTAGGCGGCGCTGGAGCGGAACCCAACAACTGGGGTTCAGCCTTTTCCGGCCCGGCTTGGGAGTTCGACCAGGTCACCGGTGAGTACTACCTCCACCTGTTCTCCCGGAAGCAACCGGACCTGAACTGGGAAAACCCGGAGGTCCGCGCGGCCGTCTACGACATGATGAACTGGTGGCTGGACCGCGGGGTGGACGGCTTCCGGATGGACGTCATCAACTTCATTTCCAAGGACACCTCGCTGCCGGACGGACCGCGGGCTGACGGAATGCTGTTCGGGGACGGCAGCCCGCACTTCATGTCCGGGCCGCGGATTCACGAGTTCCTGCACGAGATGCACCTGGAAGTCTTCGCCGGCCGGGACAAGCCGCTGCTGACCGTGGGCGAGATGCCCGGCGTCACGGTGGGGGACGCCATCCTGTTCACCGATCCCGCGCGGCGCGAAGTGGACATGGTGTTCCAGTTCGAGCACGTGGCGCTGGACCAGGAGGACGGCAACAAGTGGCGGCCCAGGAAACTGCGGCTCACAGACCTGAAGAAGTCCCTGGGCCGGTGGCAGGAGGCGCTCGCCGAGCGCGGTTGGAACAGCCTCTACTGGGGCAACCACGATCAGGCCCGTGCGGTGTCCCGCTTCGGCGACGACGGGCACTACCGTGAGCTGTCAGCCAAGATGCTGGCCGGCATCCTGCACCTGCACCGCGGCACGCCCTATGTGTACCAGGGCGAGGAACTGGGCATGACCAACATGAGCTTCGGGGCCATCAGCGATTACCGCGACATCGAGGTACTGAACCACCACCGGGAGGCAACCACGCACCTGGGCCACACTGACGCCGAGGTCCTCGCCGCGCTGGCACCCCTGAACCGGGACAACGCCCGCACACCGGTGCAGTGGGACGCGAGCAGGCATGGCGGTTTCACCACAGGCGCCCCGTGGATCGCCGTCAATCCGAACACCAGCCACATCAACGCCGCGGAGCAGGAGGACAACCCGGACTCGGTGTTCAGCTTCTACCGCCAGGTCATCGCCCTGCGGCACACGGAGCCGGTGGTGGCGGAGGGTGACTTCACCATGCTGCTCCCGGACGACGAGCACGTGTACGCGTTCCGCCGGTCACTTCCGGCGCCGGTCACGGCAGTGCCGGGGCCGGCTGCCGTGCCTGGCGTGCAGCTGCTGGTGCTGGGCAACTTCTCCGGCGAGGACCGGACGGTGGAGCTCGACGGCGGCGGCTGGGGTGATCTGGAGGCCGGCGCGGCAGAGCCCGAACTGGGCCACTACCCGGCCGAACTGGTCCTGGGGAACTACCCGGACGACGGCTCCGGAACGCACGAGCCCTTCACGATGCGTCCCTGGGAACTGAAGGTTTTCCGCCGTCAACACAACACCTAAGCCGTCATACCAGCGAAGCAAGGAGCGCACCATGACCATCCCACCGCTGCCCGAGCCGGATCCGTTCCCGCCGGAGCCGGGTCCCACCAGTCCTCCGGACCCGGACAACCCGTTCCCGCCCAACAGGCCGGATCCCACGGAGCCGCGCCCGCCAGGACCGGGACCCGAGCCAGCGCCCTCGCCGGGGCCGCTGCCGATCCCGGACCCCGGACCGGTCCCGCCGCCACCGCCCCCGCCCAACCCGGACCCCACACGGTTCTAGGGTTGCCGGTGGTCGAGCCTGTCGAGACCGCGTGGCGATTTCGAAATGCTCAGATTTCGACAGGCTCAGTCGCCAAGGCTGTGCACGAAGCGCCGGACTTCAGCGTTGAACGCCTCCGGCGCTTCCACGGCGGCCAAGTGCCCGGCGTCGGGAATCACCACGAGTTGCGCACCCGGAATCTGGCGTTGCATTTCGCGGGCAACTGACAGCGGCGACCGGACGTCTTCCTCCCCGTAGAGCAGCAGCGTGGGCACGCTGATGGCGGGCAGCACGTCGCGACAGTCGGCGTGCCCGTTCGCGATCAGCAGCGCCCGCATGCCGGCAGGGTGGAAGTCGGCCATGATGGCGCTGACCTCTGCAACGATCGCCGGAGCTGCCCGCTCGGTGAATAACGTGGGCAGCCACCCGGGGATGAATTGTTCAGGCGGCTGGTCCAGTTCCGCCAGGATCTGCGCGTACCGCCGTTCCACCTCTTCAGGCGGCAGTGAACCGGCCCAGCCTGCATAGGCAGAAGCCAGCACCAGGGACGCCGCCATGTGGGGATGGCCCCGATACAGCTCCAGCGCAACACCCGAGCCCCAGGACAGCCCGAGGACGTGGGGTTTCCGGGGCGCCACTTCCCGGAGGAAACCCGCCAGGGCGTCGCCAAGGTCCGGCCCGGAAAAGCCCGGAGGCGGATCGTCGGAACGGCCGCAGCCCGGGGCGTCCCAGGCAATTACGGTGAAGTCGTCGGACAGCTCCTCCAGCTGTGGACGCCAAACGCGGCTGTCCTCATACGCACCGTGGAGCAGGACCAGCGGAGGTCCTTGGCCCGCGCGCTGGTATCCGATGCGCAATCCTGAAATCTCAACGGTGTCCATGTCACACCGGTCCTTTGGGGAGCTGACCCTGATGGCTCTGATTCTAGGCCGATCAGGGTCAGCTGCCTACAGGAACAAAACCGCCCGCGGTTAGTCCGGGGTCAGTGTCCGCGCGGGTTAGATCAGGGTGATGTCCCGGGTCCGGTGATCGTAGTTGAACGTAATCCGGCCACCGGGGTGGTGGAGTTCGTGGTTCGCGCCATCAAAAGCACCGAACGCTCCGTAGTTCTCGTCCCAGGAACGGTTGAGGGCGATCTTGAAGCTGTAGTGTCCGGCGGGAAGGTCGGTGGTGAGCTTCCAGAGCTGGTCCACTGCATCGAGCTTCATCTGGGCCTCGTCGTACTGCGGTGCCCAGTTTGCGGGGGCGCCGAGCAACACGTTGAAGTCGCCGGCGATTGCCACGGCTTCCGGCTGGTCGATGGTCTCAACACTGGGAGCTTCGGTTTGCTGTTCCTCGGTTGCCTTGGTCGGCTTGGCGGCGGTCTTGCGCGTACGCACGGCCTTCGCCACGGGTGCCACGGCATCTTCGATCAGCTCGGCAGCCTTTTCAACCACCTTGGCGGCCTTGGACGGCGCCTTCTTCTTGGGGGCAGCCTTGGGTGCCTTCGCGGCAGCACCGTTAGCAGCAGCGGTCTTGGCAGCAACGGCCCGGGCGGGAAGCTCCGTGGGAACAGGCACGTCAGCCGGCACGGGGATGCCTTCGGCGAGCGCGGTGGCAAATGATTCCACGTCCGGGAATGCCACCGTGGCACGGAGGCCGTCCTCTGTGATGGTCCACCCGCTGCGTCCCTTGACGAGCCAGCCGGCCTTGACCAGCTTGCTGGTGGCAGTGGTCAGGGCCTTGTGTCCCCGAGGGATGCCTCCGCTGAGCAGTTCACTTTCCTTCTCATTCAGCGGGACGCGAACCGTGGCCTGGGCCAGGACGGCGCCTGCACCGAGGGTCTCACCTGACAGGACGCTTTCTGCGAGAATGTCGAGCACTGACTTGAGTCGAACCGTGGTGGTGTCTGCAATAGCCGTGGGCATGTTTGTCCTTTCGAGCATGTGATCACTCAGCATTTTGCCAGTGAACTGTAAATAGAGGCGACTATGCGCGTTAACAACGTGTGTCGTGACCGTCTATGACGCAGAATGCGACGCAAGTGATCTTTGAGTCTCAGCTTAGTGGCGGAATACGGGACTTCGTCCTGTTGACAGCGGTTGGGGAAGTGGCGGGGACCATACCGCCGCTCACGCCGAAGTTGGCTCCAACCTGACGATCACTGCCTTGGACACCGGCGTGTGGCTGCCCTCGGCGACTGTCTCCAGGGGCACCAGGACGTTCGCCTCCGGGTAGTACGCCGCAGCGCATCCTCTTGCCGTGGGGTAGGACACGATCCGGAAGTTCCTGATTACCCGCTCGGCACCGTCCCCGTACACCCCGTGGATGTCCACGTGCTGCCCGTCGGCCAGGCCGAGATCGGCGATGTCCTCCGGGCTGACAAACACGACGTCCCTGCCCTTCTTGACCCCGCGGTACCGGTCGTTGTGCCCGTAGATGGTGGTGTTGAACTGGTCGTGGGAGCGCATGGTCTGCAGGATCAGGGTCCCTGCCGGCCGTTCCACATACTCCAGCTCATTGACGGTGAGCATTGCCTTCCCCGTTGGAGTGCGGAACGTCCGCGAATCGCGCGGACCGTTGGGCAGCACGAATCCGCCCCATTCCCTGATCCGGCGGTTGTAGTCCTCACAGCCGGCCACCACATGCGAGATGTGGTGCCGGACGAGGTCGTAGTTCCGCTCGAAACCCGCCCAGTCGGCGTCGATCCTGCTGCCCACTGTCGCCAGGGCCAGCCGGCTGACAATCGCCACCTCGGACAACAGCCCGGGCACTACCGGCTGCACTTTCCCCTCTGACGCATGCACGGCGGAAACTGTGTCCTCGACGGAGACGAACTGCGGCCCGGAGGCCTGCAGGTCGATTTCGGTCCGTCCCAAGGTCGGCAGGATCAGCGCTTCGGTGCCGGTGACGGTGTGCGAGCGGTTCAGCTTGGTGGAGATCTGCACCGTCATCTCGGTACGCTCCACGGCGGACTCCGCGGCGTGGGTGTCAGAGATGGCCGCCACGAAGTTGCCTCCCATGGCCACGAAAACCCTGATCCCGCCGTCGCGCATTTTGCGGATGGTTTCCACGGCGTCAGCGCCGGGTTTCCGCGGGGGTTCGAAGCTGAACTCCTTGGCCAGCGCGTCCAGGAAGGCCGGCGGCATCTGCTCCCAGATGCCCATGGTGCGGTCGCCCTGGACGTTGCTGTGGCCGCGGATCGGCGAGGCACCGGCGCCGGGCTTGCCGATATTTCCGCGCAGGAGCAGAAGGTTGATGATCTCCTTGATGGTGGGCACTGCCTTCTTGTGCTGCGTGATGCCCATGGCCCAGGTGATGATCACCTTCCCGGCGCGCAGATACCGCTCGGCGAGTTCGTCGATTTCCATGCTGCTCAGGCCTGTAGCGCGCAGCACCGTCTCTTCCCGCAGCCCTGCCAGGTGGGCCTTGAGTTCGTCCAGGCCCTGGCAGTGTTCACGGAGGAATTCATGGTCCAGGACTTTGCCGGGCCGCTTCGACTCAGCGTCGAGCACACGTTTGGACAGCGCCTGCATCAGCGCCATGTCCCCGCCCAGCCGGATCTGCAGGTACTGGTCCGCGAGCTCCGTTCCGCGCCCCAGGATTCCGTTGACCTTCTGCGGATTCTTGTACCGCATGAGCCCGGCTTCCGGGAGCGGGTTGACGGCCACAATCTCGCAGCCGGCTTCCTTGGCCTCTTCCAGGGCGGTGAGCATGCGGGGATGATTGCTGCCCGGGTTCTGCCCCATGATGATGATCAGGTCCGCCTTGGCGAAGTCGTCATAGGAGACGGTGGCCTTGCCCACGCCGATGGTCTGGCCCATGGCCCAGCCGGATGATTCGTGACACATGTTGGAGCAGTCCGGCAGGTTGTTGGTCCCGTAGGCACGCACGAACAGCTGGTACAGGAATGCGGCCTCGTTCGAGGTCCGGCCGCTGGTGTAAAACGCGGCCTGGTCGGGGCTGTCCAGGCCCTGCAGCTTGGTCCCGACAATGGAAAACGCCTCATCCCAGCTGACCGGTCGGTAGTGGTCCTCCCCCGCAGGTTTGTAGACCGGCTCGGTGAGGCGGCCCTGCATCCCGAGCCAGTATTCGGACCTCCCCCGCAGCTCGCTGACCGGATTTTCGGCCCAGAACCCGGTCGGAATGACGACGGGCGTTGCCTCCCACGTGACCGCCTTGGCACCCTGTTCGCAGAACTCGAAGGTCTTGCGGTGCCCGGGATCCGGCCAGGCGCAGCTCATGCAGTCGAAGCCGTCCTTTTGATTAAGGCCCAGCAGCGTTTTCCCTGCCCGTCCCACGCCCATGTGCCTCAGGGCCGGCTGCATGGAGTGATAGACCCCGGGGATGCCCGCGGCCCAGTCCTTTGGCTTGGTCACTTCAAGGTTGTTCTCGTCGGCCTCGTCGACATGCGGGTTCTTGCGCGGCATGCTGCACCCTCCTTGGTTCAGTGCTGCCAGTTCAGTGCTGCCAGTTCAGTGCTGCCAGTTCAGTGCTGCCCTTCATCAGGATTAGCAGTTATGGAGGTCCCCGGCAAGCATTTGGCCCGGGCTTCACTGCCATCCCGGCGGGGTGTTACTCAGGCGCCGATGGGCGGACAATGGGACCCACCGTCCTGATTGTCCGGAGCCGTCATGCCGCGCTTCCACAACTGGCTTCAGCACCACCGCCTCACGGCCTTCTTTGTTCTCGCCTATGCGATTTCCTGGTCGTCCTGGCCGGTGTTTGCGCTGGGCATGATGCCGCGGATGGAGTTCCTGCCGATCGGTCCGCTGGTGGCCGCGGTCATCGTGATCGGCCTCGCTGAAGGGCGCGCCGGCTACCGGACGTGGGGGCGGCGGATCATCCGCTGGCGCGTGGGCTGGGCCTGGTATGCGGTGGCCCTGCTCCTCCCGGCCGTGCTGGTGCTGGTCACGGGCACACTCAATATGCTGCTCGGCGCGGCCGCACCGGGGCTGTCCCAGCTGACTTGGTCCGGGCTGCTGACGGTCTTCGCCGTGCGGCTGATTAATCCCATGGACGGTCCCCTGGGCGAGGAACCGGGGTTTCGCGGCTTCGCCGTTCCCTTGCTCCAGACCGGCCGTTCGCCGTTGCAATCCGCGGCGGTCCTTGGCGTGCTGGTGGCGTTCTGGCACCTGCCGCTGATCATTTTCGGGGGCCTCAGCGTGATCGGGCTTCCGATTACCTTCGTGATCACTTTCCTCTATGTCTGGCTGTTCAACCGCACCGGCGGCAGCGTCCTGCTCACCATCCTTTTCCACAACAGCCAGGGCACGTTCACCATGGGCTCGTACGGCTTCACGGGTTCCGACGTAACCCGCGCGGAACTGATCTACCTCCTGGTGGTCACCGCCGCAGTCCTCGTCACCATCCTGTTCGACCGCCGGGCCTGGCGTTCGGCACCGCCGGAAGCGTCCGACGTCGGCCCGCTGTCCGTGCGTGCCAACCGCACCGTACCCGGGTCGCCCGTCTGACGGCACCCCGCCCCGACTCAGTTAGGAGGAGCCATGTCCTCACCGCTCGCTTCCGCCGCCGGTCCGATCGCCCTGGCCGCGGGCCTCACCTTCGCCGCCGTCGATGTCTCACGGCTACTCGCGGCAGACCCCAGCAAGGAGCGGATCGCGCTGATGCGCGAAACCCCGTTCCAGGTGACCAACGCGCTCTACTTTGTGGTCTTCATCGGGCTGCTCCTGGCACTGGTCTCCGTCTACCTGAGGTACCACGCCGAAGCCGGGACGCTGGGCGCCGTCGCCTTCTGCTTCGCCCTGGTGGGCACCATGGACATGGCCGGCAACATGTGGTTTGACGGTTTCGCCGCTCCCTGGATTGCCGACGTCGCACCGGAAGCCATCCTGGCGGGCGGCTCGGGAATGCTGGCAGTCGGCGGGCTCTCGAGTTATGTCCTCTTCGCGCTTGGCTGGATGGTCTTCGGGATCGCCGGATGGCGGGCACGCATGTTCCCGGCCTGGCTGGGCGCTGTTTTCGTTGTGGCCGGTGTCCTGGGCTACAACGCGGGCCTGCCGCCCTACGGGATACCGATCGGGCTGGCCATGGCGGCGCTGGGGTGGTGGTTGACCACCCGCAGCGCACGCGGCCGGGCTGCCGTTACCGAAGACAGCGCAGCTGAGGGCAGGGCGGCCCAGGAATAGCGGCCTTGGAGTTGTGTGGGCACTGGAGCTGCGGGTTCAGGAGTGGCCCAGCTCCGCGAGCAGTTCGGCCTTGCGATCTTCGTCCGCAAACGAGGACCGGATGGAGTTTGAAGCCAGCCGCACCCGGTCGAACTCGGACAATTCCAGCACGGTCTCGAGCTGGACAAAATTGTCGTCCACGTACCCGCCGAAGTACGCGGGATCGTCCGAGTTGACGCTGACGTTCAGTCCCGCCGCGAGCATGGCCGGCAGCGGATGGTCAGCCAGCGTGTCCACCGTGCGCAGCCGGACGTTGGACAGCGGGCACACGGTCAGCGGCACCCGCTCCTCCACAAGGTATTCCACGAGTTCCGGGTCCTCCATGCAGCGGATGCCGTGGTCGATCCGCTCCACGTCCAGCAGTTCCAGCGCATCAGTGATGTACGACGGCGGTCCCTCCTCGCCGGCGTGGGCAATACGGTGCAGCCCGGCTACTTTGGCCCGCGCAAACAGCCGTTCGAACTTGGCCGGCGGGTTGCCCACCTCGGCCGAGTCCAGGCCGATGCCGGCGATCGGCGCGTTCATGGCCAGCAGCTGCTCCAGGACTTCGAGCGCTGATTCCTCGGACAGGTCCCGCAGGAACGCGGCGATGAGCAGGGTGGAGATGCCGAATTCCTCGAATGAGTTGGCCAGCACCGAGGCCACGCCGTTCACGCAGGTTTCCAGCGGCACGCCGCGGGACACATGGGCCTGCGGGTCCATCATGATTTCCGCGTGCCGGACCCCGGCCACAGCCGCCCTGGCGAGGTAGGCGCGGGTCATGTCCGCGAAGTCCTGCTCCGTCTGCAGCACGGCCATGTTGGCGTAGTACAGGTCCAGGAAGGACTGGAGGTCGGTGAACTCGTAGCGGGCACGCAGCTCGTCCAGGTCCGCGTAGGGAAGCTGGATTCCGTTCCGTTCGGCGAGGGCAAAAATCAGTTCCGGTTCCAGTGTCCCCTCAATATGGAGGTGCAGCTCCGCTACCGGCAACAGCTTGCTGGGTTCCTCGGCGGTGGGTTCCTCAGCCCTGGGTTCCTCGGCGTCCGGCTGTTCAGTTTCTG
Organism: Arthrobacter oryzae; assembly: GCF_031454875.1. GTDB lineage: Bacteria > Actinomycetota > Actinomycetes > Actinomycetales > Micrococcaceae > Arthrobacter > Arthrobacter oryzae_D. Next base: position 153,135 of record NZ_JAVDRQ010000007.1, on the reverse strand, counting down.
AGGGTTCGGGCGCGCCGTCGTAAGTTTCCATCCGGTAAGGATATGCCCGCATGGCTCCGGCACCGATAGAGTCGAAGGAATGCAAACCGAACAGCATGCTTCCGAATTGCCGTTCCTGGTTCCGGACCACACCACGGACGGAATGGTGCGGGTCCGCGGAGCCCGGGAAAACAACCTGCGCAACGTGGACGTGGACGTTCCTCGGGACGCCATCGTCGCGTTCACCGGAGTCTCCGGTTCCGGCAAGTCGTCCCTCGCCTTCGGCACCATCTATGCCGAAGCCCAGCGCCGCTACTTCGAATCCGTGGCCCCGTACGCCCGGCGCCTCATCCAGCAGGGGCACAACCCCAAGGTGGAGATGATCACCGGGCTGCCGCCCGCCGTCGCCCTTCAACAGCGGCGCGGTACGCCGAGCAGCCGCTCCACCGTGGGCACGGTGACCACGCTGTCCAACTCGCTGCGCATGCTGTTCTCCCGCGCCGGCACCTACCCGGCCGGCACCGCGCAGCTGGATTCGGACGCCTTCTCGCCCAATACTGCGGCCGGAGCCTGCCCCACCTGCCACGGCCTGGGCATTGCCCATACCGTCAGCGAATCGTCGCTGGTTCCGGACACCTCGCTGAGCATCGCCGACGGCGCCATTGCCGCGTGGCCCGGAGCGTGGCAGGGCAAGAACCTCCGCGACATCCTCAGCCACCTGGGCTATGACGTCAACACGCCGTGGCGGAAACTCGCCAAAAAGGACCGCGACTGGATCCTTTTCACCGAGGAACAGCCCGTGGTGGAGGTGACGCCGAAGCGTGACCGGGTGGCCAAACCATACAAGGGCCGCTTCTGGAGCGCCAAGAGCTACGTGCTGCACACCCTGGCCGACTCCAAGAGCGACACGATGCGCCAGCGCGTCCTCCGCTTCATGGAAACGGGTCCGTGTGAACGCTGCAGCGGCAGCGGCCTGACTCCGGAGGCCCTGGCGGTAACGTTCGCCGGCCGGACCATTGCCGAGCTCAACGCAGTGCCCATGACCGAACTGGCCGAGATCATCCGGCCCACCACCAGGCTCAAGGAGGCCGGAACAGCCAGCCGCGCCGCCGCCTCGGGCGAGACCAACGAGGTGGCCGTGGCCATCACCCGCGACCTCCTGCTCCGGATCACCGTCCTGCTGGAGCTGGGCCTGGGCTACCTTGCCCTGGGCCGAGCAACGCCCACGCTCTCCCCCGGCGAAATGCAGCGGCTGCGGATCGCCACCCAGCTGCGCTCCGGCCTTTTCGGCGTGGTGTACGTGCTGGACGAGCCCTCCGCCGGGCTGCACCCCGCTGACGCGGAACCGCTGCAGGCCGTCCTCGAAGCGCTCAAATCCTCCGGAAACTCGGTGTTCGTGGTGGAGCACAACATGGACGTGGTCCGCCGTGCCGACTGGCTGGTTGACGTGGGCCCCCGCGCCGGCGAAGGCGGCGGCGAGATCCTGTACAGCGGCCCCGTGGCCGGGCTCGCCGACGTCGACGCTTCCGTCACGCGGCCCTTCCTGTTCCCGGACGGCTCAGCCGTGAACAGCAACGGTAAGCCCGACGGCGGTGCCCGGCCGGGTGGCGACAATGTCCGGAGCGCGGACGGCTGGCTGGGGCTGAAGGGAATCAGCCGGCACAACCTCCGGGATCTCGACGCGGAGTTCCCGCTGGGCATCCTGACGGCGGTCACCGGTGTCTCGGGCTCGGGCAAGTCCACGCTGGTGAGCCAGGTCCTGGCCGAGGTGGTGGGGGCGCGGCTGCGCCCGGAACCGGGAGCAGAGGCGGCCGCACCAATCGAAGATCAGGGGTCCGAGGACGCCACCTCCGGCGGGCCGCTGGATGTTTCCGAGGCAGTGGGCGAAACCAGCGGCATGGACCGGATTGACCGGCTGGTTCGGGTGGACCAGAAGCCGATCGGCCGGACGCCGCGGTCCAACCTGGCCACCTACACCGGTCTCTTTGACGCCGTGCGCAAGGAGTACGCCGCCACGCAGGAGGCCCGTGCACGGGGTTTCGGCGCAGGACGTTTCTCCTTCAACGTTGCCGGCGGCCGCTGCGAGACCTGCCTTGGTGAAGGGTTCGTTGCCGTGGAACTCCTGTTCCTGCCGGGCAGCTATGGACCCTGTCCCGAATGCCAGGGCTCGCGTTACAACCCCGAGACCCTTGAAGTCACGTACAACGGCAAGAACGTGGCCGAGGTGCTTGCGCTGACCGTCGATGCCGCTGCGGAATTCCTTCGGGACGTTCCGGCTGCCGCGCGCAGCCTGCAAACCCTGCGCGACGTGGGCTTGGGCTACCTTCGGCTGGGTCAGCCCGCCACCGAGCTGTCCGGCGGTGAGGCGCAGCGGATCAAACTTGCCACGGAACTCCAGCGCGCCCGTCGCGGCCACACCCTGTACCTGCTGGACGAGCCCACCACCGGCCTGCACCCCGCGGACGTCCAGCTGCTCATGGCACAGCTGCACAGCCTGGTGGACGCGGGCAACACTGTGATCGTCGTGGAACACGAGATGGACGTGGTGGCCGCAGCGGACTGGGTGATCGATCTCGGCCCGGCCGGCGGCGACGCCGGCGGTGAGATCGTGGCGTCCGGGACCCCCGCCGTCGTCGCCCGTTCCAGGACGAGCCGGACGGCACCGTATCTGGCAACCGCGCTGGCCCGGTAATTTACAGGCGCAGACAGCTGCGCCGCGCCCGGTAACTATTTCGATTTGATAACGCGGCGGCACTGTCTTAGCGTGGAACGTGATCCCGCCGAGCGGGACATCGAATGCCCGGTGCTGCCACCACCAGTAACTGCCCGGCCGGCAGCCACCGTAAATGACCTCTAGTTTGTCAGGGGCGGGCAGTGGCGTGACAACGTCCGGGGACGGACCGAGCGCAGGTGGCCCTTCGGAGCATCCACCCTCATGAACACTTCCACTCGCATGAACAAATCCAAATTGGGAACCGTTGCACGCCGCGGAGTGACCTTGGCTGCCGTTTCGGCTGCCGGCCTGGCACTTTCCGCGACCGCAGCTAACGCGGCCACCCCTACCGCCACCAGCGCCAGCACCTGGGACGCCCTTGCCCAGTGCGAAAGCGGCGGGAACTGGAGCACCAACACCGGCAACGGCTTCAGCGGCGGGCTGCAGTTCACGGCCAGCACCTGGGCCGCGTTCGGCGGCACCGGGTCACCGGCAGATGCCACCCGCGAGCAGCAGATCGCAGTCGCCGAGAACGTCCAGGCCAGCCAGGGCTGGGGCGCCTGGCCCGCCTGTGCAGCCAAACTGGGGCTGAGCGGCGGCGGCGGTGCACCCGCCCCGAGCACTCCAGTCGCTCCGGCTCCCACCGAGGTTCCGGTGCAGGCCGCGCAGGCTCCCGTCCAGGCTGCGTCGGCTGCAGTGGCACCTGCCCAGGCTCCCGTGCAGGCCGAACCGCGCCACGCCGCGGAGGTGCCGCTGAGCGGCGAAACCTACACGGTTGAGGCCGGCGACACCCTGAGCATCATCGCCGAAAAGCTGAACATCACCGGCGGCTGGCAGACCCTGGCCGACGCCAACGCTGACACCATCGTGGATCCCGATCTGGTGTTTGAAGGACAGGTCCTGCAGCTGCCCGCCTAAGGCACCAAGGTCCTGAATCAGGGCCGCTGACAGACAACGACGCCGGCGCGTCCCTTTGTAGGGAGCGCCGGCGTCGTTGTTTTAGTGGTCAGCGTCGCCGGACCTGCGGCTCCTGCCCGACGGGCGTGCCGTTGATCCCGGAACCGGCCTTACCCTGGCTCCAATAGCCCCTGAACTCGGAGCGTTTGGGATCAAGGCCAACTTCGTTCACGAGGTATCGGCGCAGGATCTGCACCGTAGCTGCCTCGGCGGCCACCCAGGCGTAGGTGTCCCGGCCAGGCACCCCGGACGTGCCGGACTTCGGCACGGACCGCCTGATTGCCGAGTCCAGCAGCGCACCGCGGGCGCTGCCCGTGGGCTGCCTGGCCAGCCAGGTAACCCGGACCGCGGATCCTGTGCTGATGGTTCGGAAGTCCGCAGGATCCGGGACCTCCAGGAAGGCATGCCCGCCAATATCGGCAGGCAGCGTCTTCAGGATGGAACTGATGGCAGGAACCGCCGTCTCGTCGCCCGCCAGAAGCACCTGGCCGGCTCCCTGCGGCTCCCACCGGATTCCTGTTTCGCTAAGCCGCGTGGAAGTGGTGATAGCGCTGGCTTCGGGTCCGATGATGACGGCCCTCGTTCCCACGGCAGCAGCGGCCGCCCATTCTGAGGCCGGGGCCCCGTGCCCCTCGGCAACCCGGTGGATTACAAAATCAACATCGATTTCCCGCCCCTGCGCGGTGGCGCGGATGGCGGCGACGGTATAGCTGCGGATGAATCCGCGTTCGGGCTGTTCGGTTTTGAGCCAGTCCTGGTACCAGCCCTGATACAACCGGCCGTCCGGTTCCCCGAGGAGTGCCTGGGGCTGGCCGGCCGCGGGAATGAGCAGCTTGATCCGAAGGTCCCTCGTTGGCCCGGGAACCCCGAAGCGGTCCAGCACTCCGCCCGCGAACGTGATGCGGCGAAAGTGCGGACCCACGTCTTTGATCCGACGGACTTCGACGTCGAACGCGCGGAGCGGGTAGGCCGAAGGGTCAACGGTTGCGCTCATGATTCCGCTTTCAGAACTCGGCTGGACGGCTGTGGTGGAGCAACGGCCGTTACGGCAGCTGCGGGTCCACCCCGTAGTGCTTGGCCAGGTCCGTGATGACTGCGTGCGCGCCCTGGATGCTGACCGAGGCCAGGAAGGTCGAGTCGTCAACGTTAATGACCTCGCCTTCCAGCCTTTCCCACAGCGGGTTGGACTGGAACTTTTCCTGCTGCGCCCGGGCCTTGTCGCCCTCGGCACCCGCGGGTGTGAACGCGCTGACCATCACCAGTCCGGCGTCACCCTGGAGGATCTGTTCGGAGGAGAGCGGCACGAAGATTTCCTTCTCACTGTCCGGGGCGCCCTGCGGCCGCGGGATGCGCATGTCCGTCATGATCTCGCCGATGAAGGACTTCGAAGAGTAAAGCCGGGCGGTGTCGCCGCCGGTGAACCGGACCAGTGAGTAGGTGGCATCCGGCTTCTTGGCCAGGATCTCGGCGCCGACCTTCTGGGCGCGGTCCTCGTAGGCCTTGACCAGTTCTTCGGCCTTGGCCTTCTTACCCAGCGCTTCGCCGAGGAAGACGACGTTTTCCTTCCAGGTGGGGCCGGTGCTGACGGAGAAGATCGTGGGGGCAATCTTGGACAGCTGCGGGTAGAGGGCCTCGTGCCGGACCTTCGCCGAAACAATCAGGTCAGGCTGGAGCTCCAGGATCTTTTCCAGGTTGGGCTCGGCCAGCGTACCTACGTTGACGGAGTCCTTGGTGGCGTCCGCGACGTCGCCGAGGTAGGGCGCGAAGGGGGACTTCGGGTCCTGCCGGTACTGGACGTAGCCCACCAGGTCAGCGCCGAGCAGGAGGGCTGCGTCGATGTAGCTCGGGTCCAGCGCAACGACGCGCTTCGGGACGGTGTCGATGGTGGTGGACCCCATGGTGTGCTCCATGGTCAGGGGATATCCGGCTGTGTCAGCGGGTGCACTGGAAGTCTCGCTGGTGGCGGCGGGGGCGCCACAGGCGGTAGTGGCCAGCAGGGCCAGGCCGACGGCGGCAGCGCCGAAGCGCTTGAGGATGAGTGTTTTCACGGAGTCGCTTTCAAACGATGTGACGGGGAGTTGACTCTTAGGCAAGGCTTACCTGCGTCTGGCGTAGACTGTAGCAGGATTTTTTGAAATACATCACAGATGAATGACGTAATAGATCGGAGCCGCGTGGTGACACTCGACCCGGCCGTTGCCCCGTCCCGGGCGCGCGGAGGAGCGCCCGTCGGATTGCCGCGTCCGCGCAGGAGGGCTTCGGCCGCCCGGTGGCTGTGGGTATCCGTGGCAGCCCTGCTTGGCGCCGCGTTCCTGAGCATCTGCATCGGCGGTCAGCCCTCATCCCTGCAGGATGTATGGCACGCGATGGCCACGCCGGACGGAAGCGTCATGGACGTGACCATCCGTGAGCTGCGGTGGCCGCGCACTGTGCTGGCCGTGTGTGCCGGGGTCTGCCTGGGACTGGCGGGAACGCTGGTGCAGGGGCACACCCGCAACCCCGTAGCGGACCCGGGGCTGCTCGGCATCAACCAGGGCGCGGCCCTGGCAATCGTCGCCGCAACCGCACTGACCGGGGAACTCCCGGCGCTGCCGCAGGCCCTGCTGGCTTTTGCCGGCGCGCTGGCGGCCAGCGTGCTCGTCTTCATGATCGGCTCGGCCGCCCAGCATGGCGCGACGCCGGTCACCCTGGTTCTCGCCGGAGCCGCCGTGACGGCCCTGTGCGCAGGACTCGTCTCCGGGATTGTGCTGCTCAACGATCAGGCGCTGGATACCCTGCGGTTCTGGCAGGTGGGGTCCCTGGCCGCCCGAAGCGACATCGTTGCCGTGATCTGGCCGTTCATCGTGGCCGGTGCCGTTCTGGCGGTACTGAACATCAAGCCCCTGAATGCCCTGGCCCTTGGCGCTGACACCGCCGTCTCGCTGGGGATCTCCGTGTTCAAGGCGCGGGCCGCGGGAATTGCCGCCGTGACGCTGCTGGCCGGTTCCGCGGTGACCATGGCGGGCCCCATCGCCTTTGCCGGACTCCTGGTTCCCCACATCACACGCGCCATGACCGGCCCTGACTACCGCTGGCTGGTTCCCGTTTCGGCAATAACGGGCGCCACGGTGCTCCTTCTGGCAGATACGGCGGGACGGGTCATTGCCCGGCCGGGAGAGCTATCCGTGGGAGTGGTGCTGGCCGTGGTCGGAGCCCCATTCTTCGTTTACCTTGCGCGACGACGGAGGCTGGCCACGATATGACACTTCTGCAGAAGCAACGTCCGTCCCCCGCCACCACCATCCGGGTCCTCAGGGCAGGCCCGGTCTCGGTCCGGCTGAATCTACGCACGGTCCTCGTGGGGTGTGTACTTGCCATCATCCTGGTCGGCGCCATGGCACTGCACGTGGCTTTCGGCGGGACCCCGATGCCGTACCCGGATGTGCTGGCGGCGCTCCTGGGCAACGATTCGAATGCCCGGACGCACCTTGCCGTCACCGAATTCCGCGCACCGCGGATGGTGGCTGCCGTCGTCGTCGGCGCCGCACTGGCCACAGCTGGGGCCATCACCCAAACGGTGGCCCGGAATCCGCTGGCGAGCCCCGACCTGCTCGGCGTCACCGCCGGCGCTTCCCTTGGCGCGGTCACCGTGCTGGTGGTCGCCGGCGGCGGGCACGCCGGGCTGAGCGGCCTCGCGGCCACCGTGGGGATGCCGGTCGCCGCCTTCACCGCGGGCATCGTCAGCGGGGTGGCCGTCTACCTTCTCGCCTACCGGCGCGGGCTGGACAGCTACCGCCTGGTCCTCGCGGGCCTCGGCATCTCCGGACTGGCCGCCAGCCTGACCACCTGGATGCTGACGCTGGGCGATGTGACCAGCGCTGCCCAGGCCCTGACCTGGATGACAGGCTCACTCAACGGCAAGGACTGGGCCACCGTACAGCCGATGGCCGCCAGCGCCGCGGTGCTCATCGCGGCAGCCCTGGTCAGCAGCCGCTGGCTCCTGCTGACCAGCCTCGGCGAAGACACAGCCGTTGGCCTCGGCGCCCGGATCGGTGCCACCCGTCTCATCGTGCTGACCATCGCCGTGCTGCTGGCCTCTGTCGCCACCGTTATCGCCGGTCCCGTGGCTTTCGTGGCCCTGGCAAGCCCGCAGATCGCCCGGTCCCTGACCTCCACCGTCATTCCGCCGGTGGGGGTATCTGCGCTCGTCGGGGCGGTGTTCGTCCTGCTGTCCGACACGGTTGCGGCCAACGCCCTCAGCGCACCGCTGCCCGTCGGCGTCGCCACCGCCGTCGTCGGGGCGCCGTTCCTGATCCATCTGATCCTGAAGTACCAGCGGAGGCTGAGTTGAACACCACCACACTGCTCGAACAGGGGCTCCGCGCGGAGAACCTCAGCCTCGGATACGACGCCGCGAACATCATCCACAACCTGTCCCTGACCATTCCGGATGCCCAGGTGACGTCAATCATCGGGCCTAACGGCTGCGGAAAGTCCACCCTCCTCCGCGGGCTCGGCCGGCTGCTCACACCCCGTTCCGGCGAGGTGATCCTGGACGGCGCGCCGCTGGCCGGGCAGTCAACGCGCCAGATCGCCACGAGAATCAGCGTGCTCCCGCAAAGCCCCGTGGCACCGTCCGGTCTGACAGTGGCCGACCTCGTCTCCCGCGGCCGGCATCCGAGGCAGAAGTGGTACCAGCAGTTTTCCCCGGCGGACGAGTCAGTGGTGGAGGATGCACTCCGCGCGACCGACATCCTGGAACTCGCCGGTACGCCCATCGAGGACCTCTCCGGCGGCCAGCGGCAACGGGCCTGGATTTCCATGACACTGGCGCAGGAAACGGGCATCCTGCTCCTGGATGAACCCACCACGTACCTCGACCTCGCGCACCAGGTGGATGTGCTGGAGCTCGTCCGCCGCCTCAACCGTGAGCACGGCCGTACCGTGGTGATGGTGCTGCACGACATTTCGCTCGCGGCCCGCTACTCCGACCACATCGTGGCGATGAAGGACGGCCGCATCCTTGCCCAGGGCAGCCCGGCCGAGGTGGTCACCGCCGAGCGCCTCCTCGAGGTCTTCGGCCTCGACGCGCAGGTGGTGTGCGAGCCCACGGACGGCCGGCCGCACGTCATCCCGCTCGGACACCGCAGTTAGAAAACCCCAGCCAGGAAACCCCAGCCAGGAATCCCAGCCAGGACGCCGCCACCCGGCGGTAGTTCGTTAACCACGACGCCGGAGCGTCCCCTTGGCGGGGAGCTCCGGCGTCCTTGTTTCCTCAATCAGTTCAGGTGGAGTCAGTTCAGGCTGGCGTGCGAGTACGTGGCCTGCGGCAGTTCGCGGACGATCCGGACCTTCCAGGCGGAGTCGTCGCTGGTGTCCAGCACGGCGACGGTGCCGATGTGCAGGTGCAGGGCGACGCGCTTGGCTGCCAGGAGCTCCAGGTAAAGGTGCTCGTTCATGCGCGCCGGCGAATCGATCACGAACTTCACCGCGTCGCGGACCTTGCGGTAATTGTCACTGCGTTCGCGGTGCAGGTGCAGTTCCAGCAAGTGGCGCTGGCGGACCTTCGGCTCGTGCTTGTTCAGCCACGAAACGCCTGCATGCACTCCGATCACAACAGCCAGGGATACGGCATAGATCCACCATCCGGTGGAGAGCAGGAACAGGGGGAGGTTGGCGATGGCCACCACTGCGATGAACAGGCGAAGCGCAACGATGCGCCGCAGGGTGAGAGCGACAGAACCGAGGGCGGCGCGGAAACCGTGCTGCTCCTTGCGGGCCGCTTCCGGGTCCAGGGTGAACTCATCAAGCACCAGGACGCCGTTGGCTTCCGGGCTCAGCATTTGTCCGAATTTCGGAGTGAACGGAACTGCTTGGGTAAGTGTCATTTCGTATCTTCCGGAGGGTGGCTGAGGTGGGATTTGCTTGCGGTCATCTTAGTCAAATTGTAACCGTGTTGTCGCCGCCGTCTCACCATACGGTCCAGTAGACTACGCCGCGGCCCGTACCAGCCGCTGACAGCCTAGCAGCGTTTGCCGCTGGTGCGGCGGCCGCCGGCATTTGGTCTGGGACCCCGGCACCTCCACACTTGGAGGATGCAGACTTTCCTTCCCTATCCAGATTTCCAGCAGAGCGCCGCGGTCCTGGACCGCGTTCGGCTCGGCAAGCAGCGGGTTGAGGCGCTGCAGACACTGCGTGCGCTGGTGATCCCGGAGTACGGCTGGCAGTCACACCCGGCCATCCGCATGTGGATGGGCCACGTTCCCGCCCTGACCATGTACGGCCTGGCCATGGTGGACGAATGGATCGCCCGCGGCGGCGAAGACACCACCCGCGCCAAGATCGTCGAGTTCGCGCCGCAGGCGGACCACGCAGCCTATGCGGCCAAGATCCCCATGCCGCCGTGGCTCGGCGAGCCGGACTTCCACCTCAGCCACCGCTCCCGGCTGCTGCAGAAGGAGCCGCGCTTCTACAGCGAACTGTTCCCCGGAACACCGGCGGACCTGGAGTACGTCTGGCCCGAACCCCGGCACGAGTTCCTGCCCGAAGATCCGGTAGGTGACCGGCTCTGGATCCTGCGCGCCCAGGTGGGAGACGTCGACCCTGAAAAGCTGGACACCATCAGCCTGCCGGACGTTGGCCGCGCCGCGAAGGCTGCCGCCGAGTCCGACGAATATGAGTTCGTGTACGCCGACTCCGGCTCGCGCCGGCCGGCTAAGAACCCCAAGAAGCGCCCTCCGAAGCAGCTCGTGAAGAAGCCCACCCGCAAGCGCCAGCTGCAGGAAGAGGCCTTCCGCACCCTCCCCGGCAACTCGGCGGTCGCAGTGCCGTTCGACGGCGGCGCCTCGTTTGCGGTGGGCACGGTCCAGGGCCGTCCCATTACCGTGGACGGCCGCTTCGCCCGAAACTTCCAGGTGACCGAGGTGGTGGAACGCTCATCGTTCGACTACCCGGCACTGCTGCAGGACCCGCGGCTGTTCTTCCCGATTCCTGCGCCGTAGGAGTAGTCACCGGCGCCTTAGCCGAGCCCTGGGGCTGCCTCTGGCAGACTGGCCACATGACTGTTCTTATGGCCGGCTGCGGCGATCTTGGTACTGAGGCCGGGCTGCGGTTCGCTGCCGCCGGCCACCGTGTGGTGGGCTGGCGCCGGTCGCCCGGCAAGCTTCCGGCTGCCATCGAAGGCGTCGCTGCTGACCTGGCCACGGCGGCCCTGCCGCCCATCCCGGCGGACACTACCGCCGTCGTCGTCGCCGTTGCGGCGGACTCAGCCACCGAGGACGCCTACCGGGCCGCCTACGTGGACGGCCTGGCCAACGTGCTCGACGCGCTGGAGCGCGCGGCGAACCTCGATCCGGCCCGCGAACACGACGGCGGGGCGTCACGTTCGCCGCTTCGGCGCGTGTTGTTCGTCTCCTCTACCGCCGTTTACGGGGATGCGGACGGCGGCTGGGTCGATGAAAGCACGACGCCGGCACCCGACGGATTCTCCGGCCGCATCATCCGCGAGGCCGAGGAACTGCTGTACAGCCGGCTGCTCGGCACCGGGGTGACTCCTGTAGTGCTCCGGTTGGGCGGCATTTACGGCCCGGGGCGGACACGTCTCATCGACCAGGTGCGCTCGGGCACGGCGCTGACTCCGGCGGAACCCCGCTACACGAACCGGATCCACCGCGATGACGCCGCGGCGGCCATCGTGCACCTTTGCACCAGGACCGCAGACCCCGGTCCCGTATACCTTGGCGTGGACAACGACCCCGCAGAGCTCGGCGAGGTCCAGCGCTTCCTGGCCGCCGAGCTGGGACTCCCCCAGCCGGCGTCGGCCAGTCCCGGCGAGCCGTCCCGCGGCGGCAACAAGAGGTGCAGCAACGCGCTGCTCCGCAGCACGGGGTTCGAGTTCGCCTACCCGACTTTCCGCGAGGGATACCGCGCCATCCTGGCCGGGTACGGCGTCCGGCACCCGTAGGAGGAACAGTGGATTTTCAGCACATTATCGAGACCGTCGGCCGGTTCATGGACTTTGCCGGCGTCGCCGTTATGGTGATCGGCGCTGTCGTCTCCATCCCGATGGCCGTACGCGGATTCCAGCCGAAGCGCCTGCCGGAGGGCGCCGAACGGCTCTCCGTCTACCGCTCGTACCGGCAGCTGCTGGGGCGCTCCATCCTGCTGGGCCTTGAGCTCCTGGTGGCGGCGGACATCATCCGCACTGTTGCGGTTACACCCACGTACGAGAGCGTGGGCGTGCTGGCGATCATTGTGCTCATCCGGACCTTCCTCAGCTTCTCGCTGGAGCTTGAAATCACCGGCCGCTGGCCCTGGCAAAAAGAGCCTGCGGCGGAGGCAGCTGGCGAGTCAGCACGGGCCGGCTCCGCAGGCTCAGCCAGTGCTTGAGCCCGAAATGCCGGGCGCGGGCCTGCCTGACCCGTGGCCGGATCCGCCCGAGCTGCCCGCTCCCGTCCTCATGGAGCAACGGTGGACGGATGCAGTGTTCCTGCACTGGCGCATCCCCTGCGCGGAGTCGGCGGCGTTCATGCCGTCCGGAGTGGTGCCGGACGTTTTCGACGGGTCCGCCTGGGTTGGGCTGATCGGTTTTCGCATGCAGAAGGCTGGTTTTGGCCGTGGGCCGGCTGTACCGTTTTTTGGGGACTTCAACGAGATCAACGTCCGCCTGTACTCGCGGGAACCGGACGGCACCAGGGGTGTGGTGTTCCTGAGCCTGGACGCCGACCGGCTGGCCGTTGTCCTGGCCGCCCGCGCAGCCGGGATCCCGTATGTGTGGTCGCACGCGCGCTTCCGCCCGCCGCAACCCGGCAGCGCGGCCACCGGCTATTCCGTGCGCAGGTTCCGCCGCGGGGCGGCCAGCGACTTCGCGGTTGTGCCGGCGTTCGACGACGTCGCGGCGGATCCGCTGTCCGTCCACCTCACGGCCAGGTTCGGGCTGCACTCCCGCTTCCGCGGCCGTACGCTCTACATCCCGAACACCCATTCGGCGTGGCCGCTCTACCGGGCCGAACTGACGGTGCTCAAGGACGGGCTGATCAGCGCCGCCGGCCTCAACGTGGCAGGGCCGCCCGACTCCGTGCTGTACTCCCCCGGGGTCCGGACCCGGTTCGGAAAACCGCGGGTGGTGGTCCTGAGACGGCGCTAGTCCTCAGAGGGCAGCGAAACAGGCTCGTACTCATCTGGCCGGGAATCAGTCCAGCCTTCACCTTCGGTGAACGTGGACACCAGGATGCCGGTCCCCTCCTGGAGCGAGTTTGAGGGATCGTCATACAGAGCGGCTTCGCTGCACCTGCTGTGCAGGATGAGCTGCTCGGCTTCCAGCTTCGCTTCCGGAACCGTGGCACCAATGATGGACGTGCGGGCCGGAAGCTCCGGTGCATGGACGATTTCGGCGTTCGTCTCGGACAACGGAATGGTCGTTCCCGCGCGAATGTCGTCATGCGGAAATTCGAACTCGGTTTCGTCCGGCGCCGTCGGAATCGTGTACTCAAGAAAGAAAGTCATGAGCCCAGCCTGACAAATAACTGCTCCCGCCGAAAGTAATTACTCCCGCCGGACGCCTGATTTATCTGGGAGGATTGAAGAATCAGCCCCGGCCCAAAGGAGTCGCTATGCTGAACCGTTTCCACGTAAATCCGATCCTTCCCGCGAAGGACGGCGACCGGGCCCGGAAGTTCTACCGTGATGTCCTGGGCCTCGACCTTCTCACCGGACCCACGGACGATCCCATGGTGTTCGGTGCCGCTTCCGGCACCAGCATCGCACTCACCGAGCTTCCGGACAGGGTCCCGCCGTCCTATCCAATGATCAGCTTCATGGTTGAAGACATCGAAGCGCTGGTACAGGAACTGAAAGCGCGGGGCGCCACATTCCAGCCGCCCGGCGCCGGAAGCTTCGCAGGCGTCGAAGGCAAAGCCGAGGGCGACATCATTGACTTCGGTGCCGTGAAATCCGCGTTCCTCAAGGACACCGAAGGAAACGTCATTGCCCTGAACGAAATGATGGGCTGGCCTCCCCACGAGTAGGGCGGGGCCGCAAGTGTACGTTCGCGCTTTGGGGAAGTCACCACCGGCCGCTAGCGACCGGCCGCGTACCCCTGCGCGCCGCGCGGATTGGCTGCTGCCTGCAGCACCCCCGTCACGGGATCACGCACGACGGCGGACAACCTGCCCAGCGTCCAGTCGCCGGCGCGTGTGATCCGGTGGCCTCGACGCTCCAGCCCGGCGATGACATCATCGCCCAACCGGTCCTCCACGACGGCGCCGCCCGGCTCCCAGGTACGGGGCCAGAATGACCCCGGCATCGACGTCGTATGGAACGTTGGCGCATCGATGGCCTGCTGCGGAGAATAGCCGCCCACAATCGTCCGCAGCAGGTACGGCAGCTGCCACTGGTCCTGCTGGTCCCCGCCGGGCGAGCCCAGCGCCGTGACAGCGCTGCCGTTCCGAAGCACCAGCGTTGGCGTCAGGGTGGTGCGGGGACGTTTCCCCGGGGTCAGCGTGGACGGCGTTCCGGGTTCCAGCCAGGTCATCTGCAGCCGCGTGCCGAGGCAGAAACCCAGCTCGGGAATTGCCGGGGAGGACTGCAGCCACCCGCCTGAAGGAGTCGCCGAGATCATGTTTCCCCAGCGGTCCGCAACGTCGATGTGGCAGGTGTCGCCGCGGGTCTCGCCGGTTGCCAGTACTGTCGGTTCCCCAACGCCGGCGCCGGGGCCGCTCCCGCGCAGGCCCGGCCGGTCGTCGTCGTTCGCGAGCGCCGGGGGCACATACTCCGTCCGCAGCGGCGGACGGAACGGCTCACGTCCCGGAACCTGGCCCGGACGGAACTCTAGCGACGCCCGGTCCGTGATCAACCTGCGGCGCGCGGCGGCGTACCCGGCGGACAGCAGGTAATCGAGCGGAACGTCCGTATCCCCGTAGTAGGCCTCCCTGTCCGCGAGCGCCAACTTCTGTGCCTCGAGGATGGTGTGCGCGCCAAGCTCAGTGGACGGATCGAGGTATTCGTCGGCGAACCCGTCCAGGATCGCCAGGGTCTGCAGCAGCGCCGGCCCCTGACCCCACGGGCCTGTCTTGGCGATCGTGTGGCCGCGGAAGTCGATGGTTGCTGCGGCTTCGTAGCTTGCCTCGAAGGCCGCCAGATCGCCCATTGCCAGCACACCGCGATGCTCCGTGCCGGATGAATGCCTGTGCGGCGCCCGGACGGACTGCACCATGGCCCCGGCGACGAAGCCCTCGCGCCATTCGCGGCGGGCGGCATCGATCCGGGCCTCCCGCGAAGGCTCTCCTGCTCCCGCCTCCAGAAGGCGCTCAAGGGTCCGCGCGTACGCCGGGTTGCGGACCAGCTCCCCCTCGTCCGGGACCCTTCCTTTGGGTATCCACAGCTGGGCCGACGTGGGCCAATGCTCCCGGAACAGCCCGGAAACGGCGGCGATCGTCGCGCCGACGCGGCCCAGCACCGGGTGCCCGTCGCCGGCGTAACCGATCGCGAACTCCAGCACCGCCGTCAGCTCCCACGTCCCGTGGTCGCGCAGCAGCAGAAGCCAGGCGTCGACGGCGGCGGGCACCGCCGCTGCCAACGCACCCGAGCCGGGGACCAGTTCCAGGCCTTCCGAGCGATAGTGCCCGGGCGTTGCTCCGGCCGGCGCGGGACCCTGCCCCATCAGGACCACCGGTTTGCCTGGCTCCTCGGCCGTGACGAACACACCGGTCTGTCCCCGCCCGGACCGTTCAGGTGCGGCTCGACAACGTGCAGCACAAACGCCCCGGCCGTGGCGGCGTCGAACGCGTTCCCGCCGCGTTCGAGCACCGCCTGGGCGGCGGCTGTCGCGATCCAATGCGTGGAGGCGCTCATCCCAAAGGTGCCGCGCAGCGTGGGTCGCGTGGTGAACGGCTCGGGCGGAGTGAACGTCATGGGGACCACTGTAACCATGGGCCGGGGCCCTGCCCCGGACGCAGCACCCGTGAAGCTACTTGCCGAGTCCGGCCTTGCGCAGCGCCTCGGCCATGGCGGTGTTGACCGGAGCGGGCTTGGGCGGTGGCGCAGCTTTCCCCTGCCGCGGGGTGCTGCCGTCCTGCCGTGGTGTGCTCCCGCCCTGCCTCGGCGGGTTGTTTCCCTGTCGTCCGCCGTCATTAGCCTGCCGGCCACCGGGTGCGGCAGATCGGCCGCCGGGTGCGGCAGGCCGGCCACCGGCCGGTGCCGGTTCGTCGTCGAGCCTCAACGTGAGCGAAATGCGCTTCCGCTCGGGATCTGCCTCCAGGACCTTCACGCGCACCACCTGTCCGGACTTCACCACTTCCCGCGGATCAGAAACGAAGCGGTTGGCCAGCGCGGACACGTGCACCAGCCCGTCCTGGTGCACGCCGACGTCCACGAAAGCCCCGAACGCGGCCACGTTGGTGACGGTTCCTTCCAGGATCATTCCGGGCCGGAGGTCGGAGATTTTCTCGATGCCTTCCGAGAACTTGGCCGCCGCAAATGCCGGCCGAGGGTCCCGGCCGGGCTTCTCCAGCTCGGAAATGATGTCCTGCACCGTGGGCAGGCCGAACGCGCCCTCCACAAAGTCCTGCGGGTTGAGCCCGGCAAGGCTGCCGGCACCTGCCCCTCCTACAGCTGCCCTGCCGCCTGCGGCGGCCAGGATCTTCCGCGCCACCGGGTAGGCCTCAGGGTGGACGCTGGAAGCATCCAGCGGCTCCGCTCCCCCGGTGATTCGCAGGAAGCCCGCGCACTGTTCGAACGCCTTGGCGCCCAGCCGCGGCACCTTCTTCAGCTCGCTCCGCTTGGCAAAAGGCCCGTGCTCGTTCCGGTACGCCACGATGTTCTCGCTCAGCAGCGGTCCGACGCCGGCCACACGGCTCAGCAGTGCGGGTGATGCCGTGTTGACGTCCACCCCGACGGCGTTCACGCAGTCCTCCACCACGGCGTCCAGGCTCCGGTCCAGCTTCGCGGCCGTGACGTCGTGCTGGTACTGCCCGACGCCGATCGACTTCGGTTCGATCTTCACCAGCTCCGCCAGCGGATCCTGCAGGCGCCGGGCGATGGATACGGCGCCGCGCAGGGACACATCCATGCCGGGCAGCTCCGCGGCAGCCAGCGCCGACGCCGAATATACGGACGCTCCGGCCTCGGACACCACGAGCTTTTCCGGCGCCCGGTTTCCGGGCGACCCGTTCCCCGTCTGCCCCGTATTTTGCCCCGCCGCTGGCTCCGCGGACAGCTTCTTGATCAGTTCGAGGGCAAGCTTGTCAGTCTCCCGCGATGCCGTCCCGTTGCCGATGGCCACAAGTTCGACGTCGTGCTGCCGCGCCAGCCGGACCAGCGTGGCCAGGGCCTCGTCCCACTTCCGCGCCGGGGCGTGCGGGTACACGGTGTCCGTAGCCACCACCTTGCCGGTCCCGTCCACGACGGCGACCTTCACGCCGGTCCGGAGTCCCGGATCCAGCCCCAGGGTTGCCCTGTTCCCGGCCGGGGCAGCGAGCAGCACATCCCGCAGGTTGGCAGCGAAGACCCGGACGGCCTCGTCCTCAGCCGCGGCAAACATCCGTCCGCGCAGGTCGGCCGTAAGCCGGGCGAGCACCCGCGAGCGCCACGCCACCTGCGCGGTCTGCAGGAGCCACTCATCGGCGGGCCGGCCGCGGTCCGCCACCCCGAGGAACCTGGCCACAGCGGACTCGTACCGCCCGCGGGCGGCGGCCAGGGCGTCGTCGTCGTGCGGTTCAGCCTCGGCGAGATCGAGCTCAAGCACGCCGTCCTTTTCCCCGCGCAGCAGCGCCAGGACCCGGTGCGACGGCATCCGCTCCGGCGCCTGCGAAAAGTCGAAGTAGTCCTTGAACTTCTGGCCTTCGGTCTCCTGGCCCTTCTTCACCCGGGAAACCATGCGGCCCTGGGTCCAAAGCCTTTCACGCAGGGTTGCGGCCAGGTCCGGGTCCTGAGCCACCCGCTCCACCAGGATGGACCGGGCGCCCGACAGCGCCGCAGCGGCGTCGTCAATGGAGTGTTCAGCATTCAGGTATTTGGCGGCCTCGCGCTCCGGATCCAGTTCCGGACGCTTGAGCAGCGCATCGGCGAGCGGCTCCAGCCCCGCCTCACGGGCGATCTGCGCTTTGGTCCGCCGCTTGGTCTTGAACGGCAGGTAAATATCTCCAAGGCGGGATTTGGTGTCGGCGTCCACGACGGCGGCCTGCAGTTCCGGCGTCAGCTTGCCTTGGGAGGCGATCGCTTCGAGGACGGTCCGGCGGCGGTCCTCCAGTTCGCGGAGGTACCGGAGCCGCTCCTCGAGCTCGCGGAGCTGCGTGTCGTCCAGCGTCCCGGTGGCTTCCTTGCGGTACCGGGCGATAAAGGGAACCGTAGAACCGCCGTCGAGCAGCTCCACCGCCGCCTTGACCTGCCAGGCCTTCACCCCCAGCTCGCCGGCGATCTGCGCGGCGATGTCTTCCGCCACGGCGTCGGCAGTCTTGCCGGCGGGCTTGCCGCCTGGCTGTCCGGATGTCCCGCCGGCGGTTTTTCCGGGCATCACGGCCCCCGGAGTTGCAGGAGACGGGGCAGGGCGCTGCGGGATGTGGTTCACCCAGAACATTTTGCCTTACCGGGCCGACACTATGGCACGGGCTGCGCGAGATTGGGTCTACCGGCCCCGGTGCATAAGTGATGTAGTGGCTGTAGGAAGGCCAGCAACCAACGGAGGCGGTCCATCATGCAGGAGTTGCTCATCATCCTTCAGGACGGCTTTGAGGAGGACAACGTCACCGTCTTCGTCAATGGCAAGCAGGCCCGGCGCGATACCGATCTCTCCACCAATCCGCTTCTGGGCATAGCGGAGGAGGTCGCCATTGAACTTCCGGCACGCGGAGCCACCATCGGCGTGGAAGTCACCAGCCGGGGCCTGGCCGGGGGCGTCAAGCTCAGCGGGAGGCCGAAGAGCCTCCTCGTATCCATCGAGGACGGCAAGCTGGTGATCCGGGAGGGAACCGGACGCGAAGCCTTCCTGTAGCTTGCGGTCGGCCGCAAGACCCGGCGGGAGTAGGTAGCGCGGGAGTAAGTAGCGGCAGACAGGGACAAGCGCCGCGAACGGTGCGCGGCGCTTGGGTCAGTTGGCATCTTGGGCCAGTTGATATGCAGTTGCAGACAACAGTTGTTTCAGCGCTAGGCGTTCTCCATGCGCCTCTTTTCCGAAATGTGCTCCACCAGTTCGCCGACGCGCTCTTCCGAGTAGTTGCGCGCAATGTCGCCCTGGCTGATGATGCCCACCAGCTTGTGATCGGAAATCACAGGCAGCCGCCTGATCTGGTACTGCTCCATCACTGCGATGGCTTCGTCGATGTTGGCGTCAGCATCGATCCAGCGCAGGGTGCCCTGAGCCAGGTCGATGGCCCTGACCTCCCTGGGGTCCCGACCCTCGGCAACGCACCTGAGCACGATGTCGCGGTCCGTGATGAGTCCCTTGAGTTTGCCTTCGCTGCCGCAGATCGGCAGCGAACCACAGTCAAGGTCGCGCATCATTACGGCTGCTTCCTGCAGTGTCTGATCTTCCTTGACGCACTGGGCGCTGGTAGTCATGAATTCACGTACGACGCTCATCAGTCCTCCTTCATCGGTTGGGGTTCGACGCCGGGACCTTCGGCTCAGCGCCGATGCTGTCAGCCTACGCCCGGGCAAACGCCCTGACTAGGCTCAATCAGGCTTCGCCGGAGGACGGAACCGGACGGCGCGCCAGGGACGGTTTGGGGTCGATTTTTGGGTACAAACAGAGCGTGGAGACCATCCCGGATCAATGCCGTCCTTTGTGTTGAAGATGTCCGCCTACTCGGCGATGTCCTCGGCCCACAGCTCCGGGTGGTCCCGCTGGAAGCTGAGCATCATGTCCACGCAGCGCTGGTCGTCCAGCACCAGCACTTCCACCCCGCGCGAACGCAGGAGCTCAAACTCGCCGGCGAACGTCCGGGCCTCCCCCACCACCACCCTGGGAATCTTGAACTGGATGATCGTCCCTGTGCACATCGCACACGGGGCCAGCGTGGTGTACAGCGTGGTGTCGCGGTAGCTCTTCTGTCGGCCGGCTGCCCGGAGCGCGGCCATCTCGCCGTGGGCGATCGGATCGCCGTGCTGCACGCGTTCGTTGTGGCCGCTAGCGATCACCTCGCTCCCCCTCGCGAGCGCAGCCCCGATGGGTATGCCGCCTTCACTGAGGCTCTTCTGGGCAGCCCGGACGGCAGCTTCGAAAGCGGCTTCGTCGAATGCGGTAAGTAGACCTTGCGCAGTCATGTTCCCCGGTTCGTTTTAGTTTCAAGAGCACCGCCAGCAGCGGCGCAGCGTCCATTGGCCTGTGGTTCAGGTGGTCTTTGGTTCAGGTGGCTGTGGTTCAGGTCGTCTTTGGTTCAGGCACGTTCCTCAGACCTTACGCCGACAGCATGGATCGGGGCCAGACCTGCCATTGCAGCCAATTCCATCATTACTGTCGGAGGCCTTTGATACTTTGGCAATAAGACATCAAAGGCAACACAACATCAACGGCATCACGACATCAAGGGCAACGAGGCGCAGTGTTTCTTCTCGAACCGCAAGCACCGGATCTGGACCAGGATCTGGTCTTCTCCGCGAGCGATCTCGTCATCGCGGCCACGTGCGAGTACCAACTGCTGCGCAAGCTGGACGAAAAACTGGGCCGGTCCCCCAAAGCGGAGTTCGAGGCCGACGAAATGCTGGCCCGCACAGCGAAGCTCGGTGACATCCACGAGCACAAGGTCCTGGACAAGTTCCTGGCCGAGTTCGGCCCGTGGGATCCCGCCACTGGCCGCGGTGTGTACGACGTCGCGGCCGCCACGGCCATGGACCGCGCCACCCTGCAGGCCAAGCATGCCGAATCCATCGACGCGCTGCGGGCAGGGGCCGACGTCGTCTTCCAGGCGGCCTTCTTCGACGGGCGCTTCCACGGCCGTTCCGACTTCCTGGTCAAGCAGGGCGACGGCAGCTACGCCGTCTACGACACCAAGCTGGCCCGCCACGCCAAGGTGACGGCATTGCTCCAGCTGGCTGCCTACGGCGACCAGCTGCTCCACGCCGGAATCGCGCCGGGCCCGGCAGTCACCCTGATCCTGGGTGCCACGGTGGAAACGCCCGGAGGCGGCTTCGACTACGTCCGCAGCAGCCACAAACTGGCGGACATCCTGCCGGTGTTCCGTGAACGGAGGGACAGGTTCCTTTCACTTACGGCGGGTCACCGCGACCAGTCCGACGTCGTCAGCTGGGGCACGTCAGGCGTTGTGGCCTGCGGCCGGTGTGACTACTGCCAGGAACAGGTGAAAGCCACCGATGACCTCCTCCTGGTGGCACGGATGAACTCGGCTCAGCGAAAGAAGCTGCACGCGCAGGGTATCTTCACGGTCAAGCAGCTGGCCGACGCCACGTTGCCCGGAGCGAATGCGTCTCTTCTGCGGATGCAGGATCAGGCCAGGATGCAAAGCAATGCCGGAACGGCGGAGGGATCCGTCAGTTACGTCAAGGACGGTGAACAGCACAGCATTGGCTACCGGGTAGTCCCGGAGAACACGCTGGCGGAGCTTCCCCCGCCGAGTCCCGGAGACATCTTCTTCGACTTCGAAGGGGATCCGCTGTGGCAGGACAGCGCCACCGGTGTCTGGGGCCTTGAGTACCTCTTCGGGGTTATTGAGGCCCCGCTGGAACCTGACGGCACCACCGCTTTCAAGCCGTTCTGGGCACACAACCGTGCAGCGGAGAAGCAGGCGTTCCTGGACTTCCTGGAGTACGTGGAGAACAGGCGGCGCATGTATCCGGACATGCACGTCTACCACTACGCCGCCTATGAGAAGACGGCCCTCCGCAAGCTGTCGGTCATGCACGTCGCGGGGGAAGACACAGTGGATAACTGGCTCCGGGACGGTCTCCTCGTCGATCTGTACCAGACCGTCCGGAACAGCATCCGCATCTCCGAAAAGTCCTACAGCATCAAGAAACTCGAGCCGCTTTACATGGGCAGCAACCTCCGCTCCGGGGATGTGAAGGACGCCGGCGCCTCGGTTGTGGCGTATGCCGATTACTGCGAAGCGCGCGACGCCGGGCTGGCCGGGGACGCTGCGGCGATCCTTGCCGGCATCTCCGACTACAACGAGTACGACTGCCTCTCCACGTTGGAACTCCGAAATTGGCTGCTGCGGCTGGCCGGCGAACGCGGCATCGGCCCTGCACGTGCCGCCGAAGATGGACCCCGGCCCGAAAATTTAGTGCAGGCGGCACCTGACTCCGATGACGGTGCCGCGGCCCGGCGGTCTGAACTCGCCATCAGGGCCTTCCTGCACCGGGCAGCGGAGTTCCGGGCCGCCGACGGGCGCGGCGGTCCGGACCCCGATACTCAGGCGGTCGCCATGGTGGACGCAGCCGTGAGCTACCACCGCCGCGAGCGCAAGGCTTTTTGGTGGGCACACTTCGACCGCTGTGAGAACGGACCTGACACCCACCAGCAGGACCGCAACGTCTTCCTCGTGGAGAAGGCCCGTATCCTCGATGACTGGCAAAAGGTCGGTACCAGGCTTCCGGAGCGAAGGGTGCAGCTGACGGGCACGGTGAGCGCCGGTTCGGACCTTCGCGAGGGCAGCAAGTGCTTCCGCATGTACGACCGTCCGCTGCCTGCCGGGCTGGAGGGCACGGGAAGCGACGGTTCCGGACGCAACGGCTGGTTTGCGACGGAAGTTTTGGAGCTCGGCCATGATGACGGCCAGGACATTGTGGTGATCCGTGACAGGCTTCCCCGGAAAATCGAACCGCATAACAGCCTGCCGATAGCGCTCACCGAGGACCAGCCCATCCCCACCAAGAGCATTGAGGAGGCGCTGGGGCTGCTCGCCGACCAGGTCGCGGCCGGGCTGCCGGACGGCACTGCACCGCATTTGGGGAAACCCGCCTTCCGGAAGCACCCGGCCCTGGACCTGGTGCGCCGGGTTCCGCCGCGGCTGGTGACCGGCGGGCCGCTGCCAGCACCGGTTGGCGGCCCGGACCGCTTCATCGACGCGATCACGGCTGCAGTGGAAGCGCTGGACCATTCGTACCTGGCAGTCCAGGGACCGCCGGGCACCGGCAAGACCCACGTCGGCTCGCACGTCATTGCACGGCTGGTGGCCCGCGGCTGGAAGGTGGGCGTTGTTGCCCAGTCGCACGCAGTGGTGGAGAACTTGCTCTGCACGGCCGTGCAAAAGGCCGGAGTGGATCGGCACAGGGTGGCCAAGGACGTAAAGCACGTCGACTCCCTGCCGTGGGATCACCGGGACGCCGCTGATGTGGCCAGGCTGCTCAGCAGCCCGGGCGGGGCGCTGGTTGGCGGCACCGCCTGGACCATGACGGGCGGCACGGTGCCCGCCGGGTCCTTGGACCTCCTCGTGATTGACGAGGCCGGGCAATTCTCGCTCGCCAACACGCTGGCAGTTGCCCAAGCCAGCCCGCGGTTGCTGCTGCTCGGTGATCCGCAGCAGCTCCCCCAGGTCAGCCAGGGTACGCATCCCGAGCCGGTCAACGAATCCGCCCTGGGCTGGATTTCGGCCGGTCATGCGACGCTTCCGCCGGAGCTCGGCTACTTCCTGGCAGACTCCTGGCGGATGGCTTCACCGTTGTGCGCTGCAGTGTCGGAGCTTTCGTACGAGGGCCGGCTGCGGTCGGCCCGCGCGGCTGACCTGCGTTACCTGGACGGCGTTCCCGCCGGAATTGAAACAGCCATGGTCCCGCACAGCGGCAACATCACGTCCTCCCCCGAAGAAGCCGCAGAAGTGGTGCGGCAGGTCGGCAGGCACCTGGGATTGGCATGGCACGATGAAACCGGCAGCCGGCCGCTGGGGCCGGAAGACATCCTGGTGGTGGCGGCCTATAACGCTCAGGTGAACCTGATCAGGGATGCCCTGGACGCTGCCGGCCACACGGCAGTCCGAGTGGGTACCGTGGACAAGTTCCAGGGCCAGGAAGCGCCCGTGGTGATTGTGTCCATGGCCTGCTCGGCTGTGGCCGAGGCTCCGCGCGGCATGGAGTTCCTGCTTTCCCGGAACCGGATCAACGTCGCTGTGTCCCGCGGGAAATGGCGTGCCGTAGTGGTGCGTGCTCCGGAGCTGACCAACTACCTGCCCACCCATCCCGAGGGTCTCGAACAGCTGGGCGGCTTTATCGGGCTGTGCCAGCGGTCTGTTTCTTCGTAGCGGTTTTCTGCACGGCGGATTCCTACATACCCGCGATCTGCAGCGCCTCATCCAGCACCCTGCCGAAGTTCGCGGCGTCGTGCGCGAAGCGGCCAAGGAACAACCCGGACACACCGCCGAGGCGGGGCAGCAGCCCCGGCTTGGCTGACCCGCCGTAGATGACCGGAAGGTCCGGGAGCCCGTGCACGGCGAGCCGGGCGCGGAGGTGGCTGACGACGCCGGACACGTAGGAAGCATCGGCCGGTTCAGCGGCGCCGATGGCCCAGACCGGCTCGTAGGCGATGATGAGGCGCGAGGCCAGCGCCCAGTCACCGCCAACAGCGGCCTCGATCTGGCGGTACACGAAGCGGGCGGCGGCACCGGCGTCAGCGCTCGCGCCTGCTGCACCTGTACCGGCTGAGTCTTCACCGACGCAGAGCAGCGGCGTCAGCCCGGCGCCGTCCGCGGCCCGGACCTTGAGCGCCACCATCGCGTCGCTTTCACCGAGGTGGGCGCGGCGTTCGGCGTGGCCGATCTCCACCAGCCGAACTCCGAGTTCGGCGAGCATGGACGGTGCCACTTCGCCGGTCCACGGGCCGTCCGCCCAGCCGCAGTTCTGCGCGCCCAGGATCAATGGAGAATCGGCCAGCAAGGCGGCAGCCCCCGGGAGTACCGGGAACGACGGGATGACAAACGGGACAACCCGCCCGGCCGCGAGGGACGGACGGGAGTCCGCTTCATGCCGTAGGCGCTCCAGCCAGGCCAGGGATTCCCGGTACCCCAGGTACATCTTGGTGCTCACGCCCACGTAGGTGACGGCGTCATGGACGGAGTCGGGGGCCGGGCCGGCTGAAGCCTGCTGCATGTGTCGTGCTTTCTTGCTGATGGCGGCGGGTATGCGGCGGGACGGAGCCAGGGGCTACTTCTCCAGCAGTTCGTCGGCCTTGTTCTGGAACCGCTTGGTGGCGTACATCATGATCGCAGCCACGAACGGCAGGACGCCGAGGGCGTAGACACCCATGGTTCCGGTGTCGGACGCCGTGACCTGGTTGACCGTGGTGCGCAGGATCGGGGCCACGAAGCCGCCCAGGTTGCCAAGGGAGTTGATCAGGCCGATGCCCGCTGCCGCCGCGGTTCCGGTGAGGAACGCCGTCGGATAGGACCAGGCGATGGGGCCGATGGACAGGAAGCTGCACACGGCGAGGGTGATGAAGAGGATGCCCAGCGCCGGCACGTGGTTGGCGCCGGCCCAGGCCGAGCCGAAGATGCACAGGCCGGTGGAGAGGAAAAGCCCGGTGCCCCAGACACGGCGGCGGACCACGGTGTTGGCCGCCTTGCCGATGAAGTAGCAGGCGAAGATGCCGAAGAACCACGGGATGGCAGCCAGTAGGCCCACCATGATGCCCACCTTCTGGCCGGTCAGCTGGGCCACCTGCTGGGGCAGGTAGAACGTCACGCCGTACACCGCCACCTGGAGGCAGAAGTAAATGGCCGTGAAGTACCAGACCTTGCGGTTCTTCATGGCTGCGAGCACGCCGCGGGGACCGGTTTCTTCCTTGACGGTGTCCTCGAGCGCCATGACATCCAGCAGCGCCTTCTTTTCGCCCGGGTTCAGGAACTTGGCGTCCTGCGGGCTGTTGATCAGGAAGAAATAGGCTGCGATGCCGGCAAGGACGGCGAGCATGCCTTCGACGAAGAACATAACCTGCCATCCGGCCACACCGGGAACCTGGTCGCCGATGTTGATCAGCCAGCCGGACAGTGGGGCACCCATCATCTGGGAGAACGGCTGGGCCAGGTAGAAGATGGCGAACATCTTCACGCGCACCTTGTTCGGGAACCAGGCCGCCAGGAACATGATGACGCCCGGGAACAGGCCGGCCTCAGTGACGCCGAGCAGGAAGCGCAGGATAATGAAGGACGTCTCGCCTTGGACGAACGCGAAGCACGCGGACACGATGCCCCAGGTGATGGCGATGCGTGCCAGCCATACCTTGGCACCGAACTTGGTCAGGAGCAGGTTGGACGGAATCTCGAACAGGGCATAGCCGATGAAGAAAATGCCGGCGCCCAGGGCGTAGGCCCCGGCGGTGATCCCACGGTCCACACCGAGCGCGGCTTCGGCGAAGCCCACGTTGGTGCGGTCCAGGAAGGCGACGACATACAGGATGACGAGCATCGGCATGAGCCGGAACGAGGCCTTGGAAATCGCCGATTTGAGGATCGGCGAATCCAGTAGCTCCCTGGTGGAAGTTGCTGTTAGGGACATCAAGACTCCTCTTTGAGTAAATCCGTTGCGAAGGTTGACCCGTGGGGTCCTAGCGGGAGAACGCGATGATGAGGACGCCGGCGATGCAGGCAAGGATGCCGACGGCCAGGTAGATCCGGCGTTCGCGGCTCCAGGACCTGAACCCGGTAGCGGCTGCGGGGTGTACTGCTGTTCGTGTGGTGCCGCTGTGCTGTGCCATGGCTGTCCGTTCCTAGTGCATGTAGAGCCCGCCATCCACATTCAGCGTCTGGCCGGAGATATACCCGGCGTCCTCGCTGATGAGGAAGGCGATGGCTGCTGCGATGTCGCGCGTGGATCCGACGCGGTTGACCACGAGGTCCTTGGTGAGTTCGTCCTTGCGTTCCTGGCTCAGTGTGCCGCCCATGATGTCGGTGTCGATGGGGCCCGGGGAGATGGCGTTGACCGTGATGTCGTACTCCCCCAGTTCGCGGGCCGTGGAACGTGTCAGCCCGATCACCCCGGCCTTGGCCACGGAGTAAGGCGTCTTGGAGAAGGTGCCGCCGCCGCGCTGCGCGGACACGGAGGAGATGTTGACGATGCGCCCAATCCGGTTCTTCACCATGGATTCGGCCACGCGGCGGGTGGCGTAGTGGACGCCGTTGAGGTTGATGTTCAGGACGCGGTCCCATTCGGCGGCGTCCAGTTCCAGGTACGGAACCGGCGAGCTGACGCCCGCCACGTTCGCCAGGGCCACGATCTGGGGCAGCTCGGCCTCGATCGAATCGATCGCGCTGCGGACCGACGCTTCGTCACCGACGTTGGCGCCGGCGCCGTGGGCCTGGACGCCGTACTGGGCGGCGAGTTCCTTGGCGGTCGCCTTGCACAGGGCATCGTCGAGGTCGATGATGCCGATGTTCCAGCCCTGCGCGGCCAGGTAGTTGACGGTGGCCCGGCCGATGCCGCGCTCGGAGACGGCTCCGGTGACGATGGCCGTGCGGTCTGCGGGGAAAATGCTCATGGGAGTGCTCCTGAGAGAGTGGAGGGAGTCAGTTGATGGGTGCGGGGCCGAGGTCTTCGATCAGCTTTTGCATGGCCACGTAGGCCTTGTTGCGGTAGGCGATCAGTTCGGGGGTGCGCTCGGCAGGGACCTTGAGGAAGCCCGCGCCCGTCTTGGTGCCCAGCTTCCCGGCCTCCACCAGGTCGCTGAGGATCTTCGGGGTGGCAAACCGCTCCGGGAAGTCCGTCTGGAGGGACTTGTAGCAGAAGTTGTACACGTCCAGCCCGGCCATGTCCGCGATGGCGAACGGGCCGAAGAACGGCAGCCGGAAACCGAAAGTGGTGCGCACCAGGGTGTCCACGTCGTCCGCGGTCGCGATGCCCTGCTCCACCAGCTGCGCCGCTTCGTGGAACAGTGCGTACTGCAGGCGGTTGAGCACGAAGCCGGTGACGTCCTTGACGACCGCGGTCTGCTTGCCGGCGGCGTGCACCAGGTCGCGGACAGCGCCAACGGTACCCGCCGAGGTGCCGGCGTGCGGGATGATCTCGACGCCGGGGATGAACGGCGACGGGTTGGAGAAGTGCACGCCCAGGAAGCGCTCCGGGTGGGTGACCGGCTCGGACAGTTCGGCAATGGAAATCGTGGACGTGTTGGAGCCGATAAAGGCGTCCGGCCGGGCCGCTGCGCTGATGCGGGCCAGCGTCTGGTGCTTGATGGCGATGACCTCGGGTACGGCTTCCTCGATGAAGTCGGCGTCCGCGACGGCTTCCTCGATGTCCTTGGCGGCCCAGAGGTTCTGCTTCAGGATTTCGGTGGAACCGGCGGCGAAGAGGCCGTCGGCCACGAACTGGTCCGACTCCGCCAGGAGCCGGTCATAATTGCTCTGCGCAACTTCGGCGGACACGTCGGCGAGTGCCACGCGGGCCCCGCCGAGGGCCAGGACCTGTGCGATCCCGCCGCCCATGTAGCCGGAGCCGACGACGGCGATCTTCCGGGCGCTGTTTGCCGCGCTGGCGGCTGCGGTGGGGGTGCTTGCTGTTTCGGTCATGATCAGACTGCCTTCGTGTAGTCGGGTTCGTAGGAGCAGATGGCGTCCACCTTGGCGGCGGAGGATGAGGTCTCATCGAAACGGTAGTCGAGCCATTCGCCCACCAGCTTCTTGGCCAGTTCCAGGCCGATGACGCGCTGGCCCATGGTGAGGACCTGGGCGTTGTTGCTCAGCACGGACCGTTCCACGGAGTAGCCGTCGTGGGCGGTGACGGCGCGGATGCCGGGAACCTTGTTGGCTGCGATGGCCACGCCGAGGCCTGTGCCGCAGATCAGCAGCGCGCGGTCTGCCTCGCCGTCGGCCACCTTCCGGGCCGCGTCGACGGCGACGTGCGGGTACGCGGTCGAGTCGTTCGCCCCGACGCCCACGTCCACCACGGACGCCACGCGGCTGTCCGCTTCGAGCAGCGCCTTCAGCGCTTCCTTGTATTCGACGCCGGCTTCATCGTTGCCGATGACAATCCGCCATCCTGCCGCAGCGCTCTGGTTTGCGCTCATGCCTGTGCTCCATTTCCGGCCGCGGAGGCCAGTTGTGCATCGTGTAGGTCAGTCAGTTCGGAATCGAGGTAGTTCGAGATCCGGGCCGCGATCAGCCCGAAGGACACAGCGCCGGGATCGGGATGGCCCAGGCTCTTTTCTGCCAGGGGCCGTGCCCTGCCCTTGAGCGGCCGGAGCGAAGCGGTGGCGTCCGCGGCCTCCCGTGCGGATGCCGCTGCGGCGGCGAGGGCCGGGGCCACGGGAGTGCCGCCGTCGAACGCGGTCAGGAAGGTGTCCTTAAAGGGAAGCAGCGCGTCAACCATGGTCTTGTCCCCGGGTTCGGCCTTGCCGAGGGCGGTGATTGCGTCCACGAAGGCGGTGACGGCGGCCGCCGCGTCCTCGCCGCGGTACGCGTCCCTGTTGCCGAGCGCGAGGCCCGCGGCGATCACCGCGGATCCCCACAGGGCCCCGGAGGTTCCGCCGGCGCGTTCACTCCAGGCCTCCCCCGCGGCGGTGAGCACGCGTTCCACCGATGCCTCGGCCGCCGAGGCTTCCTGTGCCGCTGCGGCTGCC
Source organism: Arthrobacter oryzae (assembly GCF_031454875.1). Taxonomy (GTDB): domain Bacteria; phylum Actinomycetota; class Actinomycetes; order Actinomycetales; family Micrococcaceae; genus Arthrobacter; species Arthrobacter oryzae_D. Next base: position 124,018 of record NZ_JAVDRQ010000007.1, on the reverse strand, counting down.
GCGTCCACGCCGCGGCGCATGCCGATGCCATGGTCGCCGTCGCCGGCGATCGCGTCCAGGTTGCCCAGTTCCTCTTCATGCTCGACGACGACCGCCTGCACCTGGGCGAGCACGGCGGCTGCCAGCCGGCCCAGGTCAGCTGCTGCCGCCGTCGTTTCTTCAGATGCTGCGGCCACGGCGTCTTCAGGTCCTGCCGGCTCGCGGCGTGCCCGCGGGGCGAGGTTGCCCTTGCGGAAGGCCGGGGTGTCGGCCGGGGCTGCCCAGAGCTGCTCGAGTTCGTCGTCCAGCCAGAGCAGGGTGAGGGAGAGCCCGGACATGTCCAGGCTGGTGACCAGCTCACCGCATTCCGGTTCCACCACGGTCAGGCCGGCCGCGGTCAGGAGCTTTTCGATCTTGCCGAACAGCAGGAACAGCTCGTCGTATTTGACCGTGCCCAGGCCGTTGACGATGGCCACCACGCGGCTTCCGGCGTCGTCGGGCTTGTCCGCGAGGAGCCGGGAGACGAGCAGTTCGGCGAGTTCGGAGGCGGTGGGCATGGGGTGTTCGGAGATCCCCGGTTCGCCGTGGATGCCCAGGCCCAGCGACATCTGGCCTGCCGGTACGTGGAACAGCGGTTCCGCGGCGCCGGGGAGGGTGCAGCCGTCGAAGGCCACGCCGAGGGAACGGGTGCGGTGGTTGGTGCGGATGGCGAGCCGCTCGACGGCGTCGAGGTCCAGTCCCGCTTCGGCTGCGGCGCCGGCGATCTTGAAGACTGTCAGGTCTCCTGCGATGCCGCGGCGCTTCCCGATCTGGTCCAGCGGGGCGCTGGCGATGTCGTCCGTGACGACGACAGTGCGGGTTTCGATGCCTTCCGCGTTGAGTCGCAGCTGTGCCTGGCCGAAGTGGAGCACGTCACCGGCATAATTGCCGTAGCTGAGCAGCACGCCGCCGCCGGCGTTGGCGGCTTTGGCAACCCGGTAGACCTGGCCGGCCGCCGGGGACGCGAACATGTTGCCGCAGGCGGAGCCGGTAGCGAGGCCCGGCCCCACCAGGCCGGCGAAGGCCGGATAGTGGCCGGACCCGCCGCCCACCACCAAAGCCACCTGGCCGGCCGGCACTTCGGTGGAGCGGACGACGCCGCCGTCCACCCGGGCGACGTACCCTCGGTTGGCAGCCACAAAGCCGTCCAGTGCCTCATCCGCGAAGTCAGCGGGGTTGTCGAAGATCTGGGTCATGGTTCCTCATTGAATCCGTATTGGGAAAGCGGTGGTGGGTTGCGAGGCCGGCTTCAGTAGGACCGGCACCGGCGCTGATTCAGCGTTAGACGCCGGCGAGTTCGACGGCGGACGGCTGCTGCCGTCCCTGGGCCACCTGGCTCCGGCCTAGCGCGTATCCGTCCGTCTTCGGGAGGACGTGGCGGCGCAGGTAGTCCTGGTTGCTGGCCGTCACGCTCAGGCCGTCTCCGCCGTAGTGTTCGGTGCAGAGGATGCCCTGGAAGCCAACGGAAAGTGCCAGTTTGAATGCCTCGCGGTAGTTGATGAGACCGCTTTCCATCGGAGCCGGCATGGTCACGTACATGTCGCGGGCTGCGTCCTCGTCCCGGATGTAGTTCTTCATGTGCCAGTAGTTGGAGTACGGCAGAGTTTTGGCCACCATCTCGCGCCAGTCCTCGATGGGCCGGTGGAGCCGGATGAGGTTGCCGAGGTCCGGGTTCAGGCCCACGTTTGAGAGGCCGATGTCCTGGACCAGCTGCACGGACGAATCCGCTGTGCCCAGGTAAGTGTCCTCGTACATTTCAAGCGAGAGCAGGACGCCTACTTCGGCGGCGTGCCGGCCGAGTTCGCGGAGACGCGTGACGGCGCTGCCCCAGGCTTCCTTGTCCCCCACCGGGTCCTTGTGGCCTTCTACCGTCCAGAACCAGAGCTGCTTCTGCTGCTCGGGCGTGATGGCCTGGTGGAGCCCGAAGGAGACAACTTCGCAGCCCAGCTCGGCGGCGGCGTCGATGGTGCGGTGGCTGTAGGCCAGGTTGGCTTCCCAGTTGCCTTCCTCGATGACGCTTCGGCGGATCGCGGAGATCACCGGGACGCCGATGCCGACGGCGTCAGCCGTCTGCTTGAACTCGGCGAGGCGCTCCTTGCTCAGGTCCCCGGGGCGCACCCAGCTGTCCGTGAGGTCCGCGTTGGCGAACCCGGCGTCCTTGACCTCGGTGAGGACGTCGGCCCAGGCCGAAGCGTCGGCGTCGTTGATCGGGGTTCCCTCGGCGTCGGTGCCCGGGAACTGCAGCAGGGCCGCGGTAATGGGCCAGTTCTCAGCTGTGTAGGCCATGATGTTCACTCCTTTGGGCAAATCCTGTTTCCTATAGGATTTACTATTGAAAGAGGGTTGTCAAGGGTCACACTTGGGTGGTGACGGCCCAACTAGGTAGCAGCAGGTGTCGTTTTGAGGCTCCAAAACGACACCTGCTGCTACTTAGTTGGGGTGCCGGGGTCAGCCTTCCGGGGCGTCGGCGATGGCACGTCCGCGGACCTTGCGGACGTGCTCAGCCATGGCAGCGGCTGCCTTCTCCGGCTCCCCCGTGGATAGCGCGTCCAGGACCGCCTGATGCTCGGCGATGGCGTTTTCAGCATCGGTGATGCCGACCCCGCCGAACAGCCGGAACCGCTGAACCTGGCCGCCCAGTGCAGCATAGGCGGCCACCATGAACTGGTTTCCGGTCTGCTCGGCGATGAGCCGGTGGAAGCGTTCGTCGGCTTCGAGATAGTCACGGAATTCGGCGAACGACGGCCCGCGCGGCGCCGTCTTCAGGTCCGCCACTGCCTGTTCCAACTGGGCGAGCCGTTCCGGGGTCAGCCGCGCACAGGCGAGCCGGGCGTTCACCGGTTCAATGGCGAGCCGGGCCTCCATAAGCTCGGCGAAGTCCTCGCGGGTGAAAACCGGCGCCACGCGGTAGCCCTTCAGGGCCACGCGGCGGACCATGCCGGTGTGCTCCAGTCGGGCCAGGGCTTCGCGGACCGGCGTGGGCGAAACATCGAGATCCCGGGCCGTTCCATCAATGCTGACGGTGGCGCCCGGCTCGAGCCGGCCATCCATCAGTGATTCCAGCAGCTCCTCGTAGACGTGGTCGGCCAGCACTTGGCGGCTCACAGGCCTGCCTTTGCGGGTGCCGGGACTGTTGATCTGGGACGGACGCTGCATGTTCAGATCCTATAGGGCTGGCACGAAGCAGCTCGCATGGACGCCGGTGGGAACGACAACGCGGGGTCACATCTGTCCGATAGCCTCAGGCCAAAGGACTCGATGCAACCCCGCGTTGTTATGTGTATCCGGGAGCTAAAAAGCTAGTTCCGGGACTCCTCGTAGAAGGGGTAGTCGGTGTAACCTGCTGCGCCCTCGCCGTAGAACGTGGCCTGGTCCGGCTCGTTGACCGGAAGGCCTTCGCGCCAGCGGCGGACGAGGTCGGGGTTGGCAATGGCAGGCCTGCCGACGACCACTGCGTCGGCGTGGCCGTCGGCAACCAGGGAGACGGCTTCGTCGCGCGTGGTGACCACACCGAACCCGGTGTTGATGAGGAACGCGCCGTTGAAGCGGGCCTTCAGGTCCTGGACCAGCTCGCCGGTTGGCTCCTTGTGCAGGATGCTCAGGTACGCCAGGTTGAGCGGGGCGATGGTGTCAACGAGGACCTCATAGGTTGCGCGGACATCGGCGGGGTCATTCTCCACTACCCCCTGGACTCCGTGTTCCGGTGAGATCCGGATTCCCACGCGGTTTCCGCCGAGCGCTTCGACGACGGCGTTGACGGTTTCAATGACGAACCGTGCCCGGTTCTCGGGTGACCCGCCATAGCTGTCCGTCCGGACGTTGGTGCTCGGCGCAAGGAATTCGTGCAGCAGGTAACCGTTGGCGGAGTGCAGCTCAACGCCGTCGAACCCTGCCTCGATGGCATTCCGTGACGCCGTCACGATTTCCTGGATCACCACGGCCACTTCATCGGTGGTCAACTCGTGCGGCACTGGATGTGCCTGCTTGCCCTTGTAGGTGCGCGTTTCAGCCTCGACGGCGATGGCGCTCGGCGCCACGACCTGATGGCCGCCGTTGATGTCCTCGTGGGAGACCCTGCCGCCGTGCATGATTTGGGCGAAGATGCGGCCGCCCTCGGCGTGGACGGCGTCCGTGACCTTCTTCCAGCCGGCAATCTGTTCAGCGGTGACGATGCCTGGCTGGCCCGGGTAGGACCGGCCGGCGGGCGCCGGGTAGGTGCCCTCGCTGACGATCAGGCCAAGGGACGCGCGCTGGCGATAGTGCTCAACAACGAGCGCCCCGGGCACGCCCTCCTGGCCGGTGCGCAGGCGGGTGAGTGGGGCCATGACCAGGCGGTTGGGCAGTTCGAGCTCGCCGAGAGTCAAAGGGGAAAACAACATGCGCGGTTCCTTTCGAAGCGGATGGGGTCCACTGTGCCCAACTGTGACGCGCGTGCAACTATTCCGGGTGAGAGCGGGATCACTAAGGATGCACGATGATCTTCACCGCCGTGTCATTGTGGTTGATGAGAGTATCGAAACCTTTGTCCACCAGATCCTCCAGGGCAATTCGTCCGGTGATGAAGGGTTTGAGATCCACTTTCCCTTCCTGGACCAGCTGAATGGCAGCCGCGTGGTCGCCGCGGTAGGCAATGGTTCCGCGCAGGTCGATTTCCTTGAGGACGATCTTTTGCATGTCCACGGTGGCCGGGCGGCCCCAGATGGATACGTTAACCACCACACCTGCGGGTTTCACGACGTCGAGCATGGAATCCAGCACGGCGTTCACGCCGGCGCACTCAAACGCTGCGTCCGCGCCTGATCCCCCGGTCAGTTCCAGTACACGCGCCTTGACGTCGTCAGAGCTTGGATCCAGCACATGATCCGCGACGCCCGATGACGTCGCCTTCTCTTTGCGGGCCGCGGACAGCTCGGTGACCACCGTGGTGATGCCCAGTCCCTTCAGGACCGCCGCCGTGAGCAGGCCGATGGGGCCGGCACCGCCGACGACGGCGACACTCCCGGCCGTGAGGCCGCTTCGGTTTACGGCGTGATGCGCCACAGCAAGGGGTTCGATGAGGGCGGCTTCATCGAGCGGAATGTCGCCGACGGGATGGACCCAGCGCGAGTCCACCACGATCTTTTCGCTGAGTCCCCCGCCGCCGCCTGCCAGGCCGATGAAGCCCATTTTGGTGCACAGGTTGTAATTCCCGTCTCTGCAGGGGCCGCATTCGTCGCAGACGAAGTACGGTTCCACCACTACGTTGTCTCCGACGGACAGCCCGCTGACTCCTTCACCAAGTTCTTCGATGGTGCCGGAAAACTCATGGCCCATGGTGACGGGGGCGGCCTCGTGCGAAAGCACCTGCGGATTGCCCGGCGGCGGGGTGAAAATGGGACCTTCGAGGAATTCGTGCAGGTCCGTACCGCAGATGCCGCACCAGGCGACTCCGATCTTTACTGCTCCCGGCCGGATCCCGGGCTCAGGAATGTCCTCGATGCGGAGATCTTTGCGGGCGTGGAACCGTGCTGCTTTCATGATGTTTTCGCCTTTGTGTTGCACTTCCGCGGCCGCACCCTGGGGCACGGCCGCGGACCGGTGGTTTGGTTGTGGTTGGCTGGGAGGTTTCAGCCGGCGGGCGGTCAGCGCGCGTGGTGCGTTGGCTGAAGCTCGTAGACCGGTGTTGGCAGACCCTCCATCCGGGCCTTCAGCTGAAGCGCCAGGTAGTTGGAGTAGTGGCGGCTCTGGTGCAGGTTCCCGCCGTGAATCCAGAGGTTCTCAACATTGGTGGGCTTCCACATGTTGCGCAGCTCGCCCTCCCACGGACCCGGATCCTTGGGCGTGTCCGAACCGTATCCCCAGCACTTGCCGACGGCGTCCGCCACCTCGGGCGAGACGAGGTCGGCCAGCCATCCATTCATGGAACCGTAGCCGGTGGCATAGATGATCACGTCGGCCTCGAGCTCCGCGCCGTTGTCCATGACCACGGCATTACCGGTGATTTTGCTGACCTGGCCATTCGCGAGCTTGACGCGTCCGTCGATGATCAGCTGCGAGGCGCCGACGTCGATGTAGTAGCCGGAACCGCGCCTCAGATACTTGAGGAAGAGACCGGAACCATCCACCCCGAAGTCCAGGTCGAAGCCGGCAGCCTCCAGTTGGGAGTAGAACCCGGCGTCTCGCTTGGCCATTTCCTGGTAAACGGGGATCTGGGCTTCCGGCAGGATCCGATACGGCAGGGATGCGAACAGAAGGTCGGCCTTCTCCGTGGTGACGCCGTTGGCGAGCGCTTTCTCCGAGTACAGGTCCCCGAGTGCAAGGTCCATCAGCGACTCGCTGCGGGCTATGTGCGTCGAGGACCGCTGGACCATGGTGACGTCCGCGCCGTGCTCCCACAGATCGGCGCAGATATCGTGCGCAGAGTTGTTGGATCCGATCACCACGGCCTTCTTGCCCGTCCAGTCTCCACCGCCCGGGTGCTTCGACGAGTGGTACTGCTGCCCCAGGAAGGACTCGGCGCCGTCGAACGTTGGGATGTTCGGGTAACCGGAGACGCCCAAGGCGAACACGAGCTGCTTGGGCCGCAAGGTGACCGGTTCGCCGTCGCGCATTACCTGAACGACCCACTCCTGGGACGCTTCATCGAAGCGGGCGTTGGTGCATTCGGTCCTGGACCAGTAATTCAGCTCCATGATCCGGGTGTAGTGCTCCAGCCAGTCGCCGATCTTGTCCTTGGCCGCGAAGACGGGCCAGTCGTCCGGGAACTTCATGTAGGGCAGGTGATCATACCAGACGGGGTCGTGCAGGTGGAGGGATTTGTAGCGGTTCCGCCATGAGTCGCCGGGCTTGTCGTTCTTCTCGATGATGATGGTGGGCACGCCGAGCCTGCGCAGCCGCGCACCGAGTCCGATCCCGCCCTGTCCCCCGCCGATGATCACGGTGTACGGCTGGTCTTCGTAACCGAGCTTTGCTGCTTCCTCCTCCCTGAGTTCCAGCCAGGATTTGCGGCCTTTCTCGATGCGGTGGGCCACGCCCTTCTCCCGGTTGGGACCCTTCTTCTCCTCGAAACCCTTGAGCTCCTGCATGGTGGTTAGCAGGGTCCAGCACTTGCCGTTCCGGAGCCGCAGGTGAGCATAGCCCCGCGCCTGGGCGGTTTCGAAGTTCACCCACGCCTCGGTGTTCGCTGCGTCTCCGGTGGCATCCTCGGCGAGTTCCCAGTTGCCGGGCTGAACGTCCGCCAGGGTCGCGTCCAGCATGCGTTCGATTTCCGCCTTGCCCTCCAGGGTTTTGAGGTTCCAGGTGAAGGATACGAAGTCGCGCCAGTACGAATCGTCCTCGAAAAGTTGCAGTGCGGCGTGGGTGTTGGTGCTGCGCAGCGCCTCATCGAACTGCGCCAGCCAAGCCTCCACGATGCCGTTTGGTGTCTCAGGCATGATTCCTCTTTCCGTTGCTTTCAGTGAGCCACTCCCGGTCCGCCTCGCCATGACCGCCCCGTGACCCGCATCACAAGTAAAAGGCCCCGAGGGTTACAATCGAGTGACACGGCCCTCCCCCTGTTCCTTCGAGCTGTCCGGCGTCGGAACTCCGGGGTCTCCGGGGAGTGGTCTCCGGATTTTGCCGGGCACGATTCGATGACGAGTTGGGAGATTGCGGATGAGGACGGGCACCGGCGCGGCCACCTATCTTCCCGACCTGAGGTTTACCGCGCCCGCGGAGTATGCCCGCACGCTGCGGAAAGCCCACGAAGCCACGATTTCGGGCAATCCTGATCCGTTCATTTCGCCGGGCATCATCAAGTCCTGGCAGCGTTCCCTGGCACTGGGAATTGACCCGGATCAACACCGCCCTGTTCACCGGCACGATGTGTCCGAGGCCCGCTCACTCAGCGCCGGGCACCGGCTGGCCTCCGTGATGCCGGCTTTGTCCCAGCTGCTGGCCGACGAGTCCGCCGCGGGCCGCCACCTCCTGATCGTCACGGACCGGCAGGGCGAGGTGCTGTGGCGGGTGGGCAGCCGGCAGGCGCTGCGGCTGGCCGATTCCCTCGAGTTCGTTGAGGGGGCCGACTGGTCCGAGTCCGGTGTCGGGACCAACGCCATCAGCGAGGCCCTGGTCACCGGCGCACCGGCGCAGTTGTTCAGCGCTGAACACCTGGTGCGCACGCATCACGACTGGGCCTGCACGGCGGCACCGATTCGCGATCCGTTCACGGGCGAGGTTGTGGGAGTGCTCGATGTGTCCGGCCCCTTCGAATCCGTCACGCCGGACAGCCTCCGGATGGTGCGCTGCGGCGTTCGGCTGGCGGAGGAGCTGTTGAAAACCGCCGGAACCCCGGCGTCCGGCCTACTCATGGGGCAGTCCGCCAGCGGGGTGCGTTCGACACTGATGCTGAGGTTGCTGGGTGACACGCCCAGCGCCGAGGTCGACGGCGGTGCCCGGCTCCCGCTGACTCTTCGCCGCGCAGAGATCCTGGCTCTGCTGTCGTCCCGGACCCAGGGGTGGAGCGCCGATGAACTGGCGTATCGGCTTCACGGCGAGGACGGCGCCGCCACGGCAATCAGGACAGAGATGCATCGAATCCGCAGCGTCCTGGGCAACGTGGTGGAACCCAACCCTTATCGTTTCTCTTCGGTCATCCGCGTCGTCACGGACGCATCCGTCGTCGCCGGCTACTTGCGCGAGGGCCGGGTGTTGGACGCCCTGGCCGCTTACCCTGCAAAGCTGCTCAACCGTTCAGCCAATCTGTCTGTTGAACTGATGCGGGACGAACTCAACGAAGCGGTGGGCGCGTCCGTCCGCGCGAGCGGGAATGCTGAGCTCATGATGCGATGGTGCGCGAGCGACATGGGAGCCTCCGATACCGAAGCAGCGTCGGCCATGGCGAGTCTCGTCGGGGCGGGCGATCCCCGCTACCAGTTGGTTCGCGCACGGATGGAGCGGGTGGATCGGGAGTTACAGGCATAGCTGGCGCCGATCCTGAACCTGCTGGCATCCTACGGAGCCGGCGACGCCACGCCTGGGCAGCCCGCGCCTTGCGGATTCCGGATGCAGTCGTCGGCATAGTTCCGGGTGACGGAGCGCCACACGCTGATCGCCTGCGGTGGGGCGTTGAACTGGCCTTGGCCGGGTATGGGTAGCGGGGGTCCGTTGTTGACTGAATATGTCCCCTGGAAATGAGTTGTGAGCACCACTTGGAAATCGCCGGTCTGGGTGTAGACGTGGCTGGTGCGGGTCTTCTCGCCCCACCGGTCCTGCGGGAGGGGCCCGCCCGCAAAGGGCGTTGGCCCAAGGCTGCTGCCGTCGCCGTACTTGTACGTGTACTCCTCAGGCGTTGCCACGATATGCACCTGCTGGCCGAGGATCGTTACATCGAACTGCTGCTCAGTCGCCTCCGCGAAAATGTTAGTCTCAGCGCCCCGCAGGGTGTGCGGGCTCGGCTGAACGGTCACTACAGCGGGCCTGATGGGGAGGTTTCGAAAGTCCGTCAGGATTCTCGCGGCGATTCTCGGCAAAAGGTCCTCCGGCTTTTGGTCATACAGGCACGACGGGCCATTTCCGTTTGGGTTCCAGTCAGTCCACGTGGGATTCGAGATCAATTTCGGAGCGACCTTCCAAATAACAGGGATGCCGGGCCTACCCCCTGGTTCACGGGGCGGGCATTCCATTTGTCCGGGCAAGCACGTTATGGCCAACGAATTGTCGTCAACTTGGCACTGGGGGTCAGCCCTGTATTGATTAGGATCCTCGCTGACAAACCCCGGAGGGGCTGGGACTAGGTCTCCAGTTTCTGAGTCCACAATCCAAGTGGCGGAGACATCGATTCCGCTCTCTTCATACCCCGCGGAAACACGGTCATCCTCATCCCCCTCGGCCGCTGAGGCTGTGCCGGGCAAGACCATCAACGTCGCGAAAAGCATCGCTGCATTCATCCATAGACGCGAATTCACTCGGCACTACCGAATCAATCCGAGGTCCGAGACCTTCCAAGAACCCGATTCGAAGACTGCGATCATGACTGATGCAGTGTTGGACGACGGCGTTGGGGGCTGCCCCACGCTTCCATCCGCATCGTAGTAGTCGATCTGATCCTGGATGCTCTGGATCTTCACTTGCTGCGATGGCGTCTCCGGCTTGAAGATCCCTGCAACAGATGGAGTCGACATCTTGCCGCCCGCTACCCATCTTCCTTTTGCATAAGCAGACTCCAAGCCCTGTCTAATACGAGTGCAAAACGCACAATTCGTTGACGTCATCGCCGACCATGTGGTCGTGTCCCCAGTTTCATACGCGTACGAAAGCGCCTCGTACCAGTACTTTGCGAAAGCCTCCAGCCCCTCCTTCGTCTCCGCCTTCGCCGCCTCGGGCAATACCGGAACTGGCACGTTTTCCGCTTTGCCCTTGGCATCGGCTGGCTTGTAGGCGGCGGACGCCGTGGGCGTGGGGCTCGGGGTGGCTGAGGCCGAAGCCGACACCGAACCCGATGCGGAAGGGTCTCCGCCCGGCGGATTACCGCCGCCATTGCACGCTGTCAGGACAAGAGCGGACGCAGCAAGGACTGCAGCCATGGAGTTGCGCGACCGAGATCGCGACCGAGTTAAGGACGAAGTGCGAGATGTCATGGGCAGCTATCCCCCCGATAGTTTTCAAGACGTCCGAGCCGCCCGCCGATAACCCCGGACGATTGTTAAAGGGTAACCGAGGTCACACTTTGAGGCTCAAAGTTATCCACAGCCACTGCCTCCGGTTCTACCACTCGGCGCACACGATAGGAAGTCACAGATAGCTCGGGCGGGAACTCACTCAGGCCGGAACTCAAGAGCCGGACCACAGGCCACGCGGCCAGGCGGCCAACCGGCCACAGGCCACGCAGCCACGCAGCCGGTTAGAGCCCTGCGCCGGATTTGCCGATCAATGCGGAACTGATCAGTCGGCCAATGCCGGGGATCCCTTCCAAACGGATCATGGTGCGGCGCGCCAGAGCGGCATAGGGCGTGGCGGGCACGAACCATCGAGCGGCGGAAACGCCCGCCCTTTGGCCTGCCAATGCCAAGGGCCTAATCCGTGTTTCGAAAGCATCGAGCGCCTGCCCAACGTCCCGCCGTTTCATCAGTTCATCTGCCAGAACGTAAGCCGCGGCCATTCCCAGGGAGGCTCCCTGGCCGGCGAGCAGGGACACCGCGGCGGCGGCATCGCCGAGGAGAACCACGCGGTTGGTGTGCCAGCCTGGCATCCTGATCTGCGCAACCTGGTCGTAGTAGAAATCCCGCGGGCACTGGCGGAGGACCGCCGGACAGATCCAGCCGAGGTTCCGGTATCTCGAACGGAGCATGGACTGGGGGTCATCGGGAAGGGCCTCGTCATCCGAACGGTGCACGGCCATTACAGTGATCCGGCCGTCCCTCAACCGGTAGAAAAACATGGCCTCGCCACAGGTGTCGGTGACCGCAAACCTGTCACCTACCTGAGCGGCAACGTCGCTGTCACGGAATGAATAGGCCCCCACATGGAAGCCAAGATAGTGAAAGAAATCTTCCTCCGGCCCGAAAGCCAGCTCCCTGACCACTGAGTGGATGCCGTCCGCACCGATGAGTACATCCGCGTCCAACACGGATGCATCGTCAAGCGTGGCCTTCACGGAGCCGTGGCTCTGCTGGACAGCCACCACCGTACTGCCGTAGCGCAGATCCACCCGGCGCGGCACGGCTTCGTGGATGGCCAGTTCCAGGTCAGGGCGCAGGACGCTCACGAACTCGCCCCTGGCCAGGCGGCTCAATTTCGCAACGGACAAAGTAGCCCGAGGGTTGCCCCACGTGTCGACATATTCCAGCCGTTCCACCCGGTAGCCCAGTTCCCGTATCCGGGGGACGATGCCCAACGAGTTTGCAGCCTGCCAGCCCGGACCAAAGAAATCGATCATGTTACCCTGCGGCCGCGGCCCCTCCGCCTGCTCCGCCACCACCACGTCCCACCCGGCACGGGCCAGGAACGCCGCAGCAGAGAGCCCACTGATCCCCGCCCCACAGATGATCGCCTTCATGGGTACACCCTCCCGCTCCAGCCGGACGCTTCGGGTGATTTGAAGACTTCGCGTCCGGCACTGCCAACGCTACGCCCGCCGCAAGGAAAGCACGCAACCAGCCACAGCATCCAGAACCCACCCCTTAAGACACTGGCCCTTGGCCGCCACTGGCGGAACAATGAGCCCATGATGTTCACACACGTAGACGGCAACCCCATTTTGAACCTTGACGATGATCAGTCCTGGAAGCTTCTCGAGGGCACACGGCACGGCCGGCTGGTGGTATCCGTGGCTGGCGAACCGGACATTTTCCCGGTCAATTACGCCGTGGGCGGCCGGAAGCTCTACCTCCGGACTGCTCCCGGGAACAAACTTGCGGAACTCACGATCAACTCCAAAGTCCTCTTTGAGGCGGACGGCATCCTGTCCGACGAGGCGTGGTCCGTGGTGCTTCGCGGAACAGCCCGCATCCTGGAGCAGTCCGCGGATATTGCGGCCGCAGAATCACTGGGCTTGAAATCTTGGGTCCCCACATTGAAGGACTTCTACGTCGAGATCGAGCCGGTCTCACTCAGCGGCAGGCACTTCCAGTTCGGCGAGCAGCCGGAGCGTGGTCTATAGGGCTCCCCGGCCCCAGCCACGCCGAACGAGGGCACCTAGACTTGAACTATGGTTGACCGGCTGACTCCAGAGGAGCGCAGCTGGAACATGTCCAGGATCCGGGGAAAGAACACCAAACCGGAATTGTTGGTTCGGAGCCTCCTGCATGCGAAAGGCTACCGCTACCGCCTGCATGGCCACGCCCGCGGTGGCAAACTTCCCGGCAACCCTGATCTGGTGTTCTCCGGACGGCAAAAGGTCATCTTCGTCAACGGCTGCTTCTGGCATTTCCACGACTGCAAGGCGGGGCAGACCTCTCCCACTGCGAACGCGGAATTCTGGGAGGCCAAACGGACGCGCACAAGGAACCGCGACGCCGAACAGCGCCGGCTGCTTGAGGCCTCCGGTTGGCAGGTACTCACCATCTGGGAATGCGAACTCAAGGACATTTCTGCCTTGGAACTGCAGCTGGAGCAGTTTCTCGCCTGAGGCGTGTGACGGGAGCCACTCCCGCATGAAATCCTCGCCAGACCTTGATGCAATCTTTGGGCAATCCTCGGACTCTTATTGATGCGGAGCCAGAAGGATGGATGCCGTTGCCCTCGGAATGAGGGAACTTGAATTTCATCTGAAGAGGCCCCTTTGCAGTCAGCGTTACTACCGGCCACCACGCGTGAGGCGGCCTGGCAACTGCGGATAGTCGTCCTCGTCCCTGCATACAACGAGTCCGGCTCCATCGGTGCCACCCTTGACGGCCTCATGGTGCAGTCCCGACCGGCGGACCGAATCGTCGTGATCCCCAACGGCTGTTCGGATTCAACCGCATGGGAGGCACGCAAGTACCCGGTCACGGTCATGGAACTGCCGCGGCTCGAACACCGCAAGTCCGAGGCGTTGAACCGGGCCTGGAACGAATTCGCCTACGACGCCGACGTGGTGATCTGCCTGGACGCGGACACTGTGCTGCCGGCCAACGCGCTGGCGGCCTGGGCGCAGGAATTTGCCGCGGCCGGGACCCGTGCCGAGAAGCCCCTGGGCGGGTCGTCGTCGAAATTCACCATGCAGGATCCCGGGGTGCTCAGCCGGCTGCAGAAGGCAGAGTTCGCGACATGGACCGACGTCGCGCTTCAACGCGGAAAGACGAGTGTCCTGGCCGGAACCGGGTGCGCCATCAACAACATCGTCCTGCGGCAGATCGCCGCCCGGGGTGACCGCGAGGGCCCTTGGGTCTATACCTCCCAGGTCGAAGACTTCGAGCTGACCTACCGCATCCGGGAACTCGGCTACATCTGCCAGGTCTCACCCGACGTCCGCGCCTATACGGACTCCATGAAGTCCCTGAAGGCACTGTGGGGCCAGCGAATGAAATGGCAGGTGGGCACCGTGGAGGACCTGCTCCAACTGGGTGTGAACCGGTTGACGCTGAGGGACTGGGGGCAGCAGGCCATGGGATTGCTGGGTGTGTTCCTCAAGTTCCTGTGGCTCGCCGTCATCGTCGCGTCACTGGTGCTCGGGGTGTTCCGGTTCGTCCTTTTCTGGTGGCTGGTGCCGATTCTTTTCGTGGCCCTGGACATCAAGCGGGCTTTGCGGATTCCCCACCGCGACTGGAAGGACATTGTGCTCGCAGCGTGCTTCTTCCCGCAGGAAGTATTCATGTGGGTCCGGTCCGGGTGGTTTATTGCCTCCTGGTGGGCCGTGCTCACAGGCAAGATCACCCGGCGGCGGATCGACCGCTGGGAAGCGCAATACACAGCAGAGGAAATCAACTAAACATGTACGGAATGAACGCTGCAATGCCCGCCTCGGGCGCAGGCGCCGCCTTGGCCTACACGGGCCTCAATGTGGGAGCGGGCCTGCTCACCGCCCTCGGCATCATGCTGATCGGAGTCGGGCTCCTGGCCCTCGCCCGTCGCAGCGGCAAGGTCCGCCCGTAGCGGTCGCCTGAGTCCCTCCCAGTAACCGCTAGGACGCCCGGCGTGCGGCCAAGGCAGTTTTGAAAGCCGCCGCCGAGGCGTCACTGCTGTTGATGCGCCAGTCAGTTTCTTTCTGGAGATGGAACCACACGAAGCCAAGGACATCGGGCTGGGCCGCAAGATAGCTGACCAGGTCGGTGTTCCAGGCCGCTTTGGAGCCGCCTGCCTCACTCGACGCCGTCTCCGCGATCAGGATGGGAACTCCAGGGGCCAATGTCCGCAGCTGGGCGATCCCCGGAGCGAACAGGTCCTGCGGGGAAATCCAGCCGCTCCACGACGCCGACGTGCCCCAGTTGTACCCGTCAAGGGCCACAATGTCCACGTAGCCGGCGCCGGGGAACAGTCCGGCAAGCTCCGTGGAACCAAAGTAGGGAACATTGGGGCTCCATACCCAGGACACGTTGCTCGCTCCGGTGGCAGCAACGACGTCGTGCACGTGCCGCCAGGCCTGCACGTAGTCCCCCTGCTGGTTGCCGTTCACACCTTCGGCCCACGGGTACCAGTTGCCGTTCATCTCGTGGGCGAACCTCAGTTGGACCGGCTGGCCCCAGGCCGCCAGCGCTTGGCCCCACTGCGCAATGCGGTCGTCAAAGTCGCCGGCGGTGATTCTGTCCAAGGAGTAGGCGGGCTGTTCAAGTCCGCCGCCCCAGGCCCAGGGTTCCCAAGTAATCAGCGGGACAGCGCCACGGGCCCGTACGGCGTTCATCTCCGTGATGGGCGGCGCCTGGAGGAAGTCCTTGTAGAAGAGGACGCTGGAGGGGCTCTCCCCCGCCAACTGCGACACTTCATCCAATTCAGCACCAGCGAGCGGGCCGCCGGCGGTGGCAACCCCAAACCGGAGCGCCGCCGTGCTGACCGGCGGGACATAGGGAGCCGGGGCGGCAGCAACATTGAAGACAGATGAGGCTTTGACAGAGGAGGTCTTGGCCGTGATGGTCAGTGAACCAGTGGCCGTGGCCGGGATCGTGATGGAAGTGCTGAAGGCTCCGGATGCCGCTGTCTTGAACGAAAAGGTGGAGGACCCCGCTATGACGGTTCCGGTCGTGGAGGCCTTGAAGCCGGTTCCGCTGACTGTCACCGCAGACCCTGCCGGCCCTGTATTCGGATTGAGTGTGATCTGGGCTGCCGCCGGTGCTGCCTGGACGGGCTGGACGGCCGCCAGGGTCAGTCCAAGGCCCACAAAAAGGCCGGTAATAAGTGTCTTCACGGTCCTGAACAAGGCGATCCCCGCAATCGGCTGGTGGCTTCGATGCCACAGGTCAGTTCGGTGCCGGCAAGCACTTGTCCCGATCCTAAAGCGCAGGTGGGCCAGTCTGATCAAGATTGGCGCAAATTTTTTTGGAAATCGCATTCCGCAGCCGCGGGAGCCCTACTGTAAAAGAGGCAGGAATTATGTCCGCATCCGCTATCCCAGCTGTGCGAGGCAAAGGGAAGGGGTGTCCAATGGATGGACGGGATGGCGCCAGCCAACCCTACGTTGACCCCGCCGTGCTGCAGACGCTTCGCTGCGAACTCGAGCCGGACCCCGACTACTGCCTGGTGTTCGTCAACAGCTACATCCAGCAATTGCCGCGGCGCCTGGACCGGCTCCGGCACGCCGTGGAAGCCATGGACCTGGATGCTGCCATGGACGCCGTGCTGAGCGTCAAGACATCCAGCCAGATGGTTGGCGCGGCCTATCTGGGGATGCTCGCCGATGAACTCGAGACCATCCTCAGGCATTTGGAGACCCACCCAGGGAACCCGGGCGAGCAGCCTGCGCTGCTTCAGTTGGCCCTGTTGGAGAGCATGGACGCCTGCACAGGACAAACAGTGGCCGGACTCTCCGCCGCCGCGGCAGCGTGAAACCCTTTTAGGTCAGCGTTCCGCCGGGGCCAGCCGGTAGCCAACACCCCGGACAGTCTGGAGCCAGCGCGGATTCTGCGGACTGTCACCCAGCTTCTTGCGGAGGTTTCCCATGTGCACTTCAACGGACCGTTCGTCGGCCTCGGAGATGTAGCCACCGACGTCGTATGGCTCGTCCCGCAGCCGCCGCACCAATTCCGACTTGGTACGTACCATCCGGCCGGCCTCAAGAAGGGCGTACAGCAGGTCGAATTCAGTGCGCGTCAGGTGCAGTTCGCGTCCGTCCACGCTCACGGTCCGCGCCTCGTAGCTGAACTCGAGGCCGTTGTGCGTCAGCGTCCGGCCAGCGCCGCCGGTTGCGGCAGGTGCCTTGGCCGCGGCGGAGGAGTCCGACGTCGAACGCGGACGCCGCATCATGGCGGCGACGCGCGCGCGCAGTTCACGGGGACGGAAAGGCTTCGTCAGATAGTCGTCCGCGCCTGATTCCAAGCCGATGAGCGTATCCAGTTCCTCGGCGCGCGCGGTCAGCATGACGATGTACGCGTCGGAAAACTCCCTGATCTGGCGTGCGACTTCGAAGCCGTCGATGTCGGGGAGCCCCAGATCCAGGGTGATGACTGCGGGATTGAGCTCCTTGGCCGCAACAACACCGGCTGCCCCGCTGCTTGCCACCTGGACATCGAACCCTGCCTGGACAAGAACTACCCGCACCAGCTCACGGATGTCGTGGTCATCCTCGATTACCAGACCCACACGTGATTCACTCATCGCAGCCCCCTCAGTCCGCTCGATACCGTCAGAAGTATAGCGGTCGCCAGATATCGTGGGGGTATGCGCCCTGTAAACCGCACGTCTTTGTTCACCCGGCCATGAGTGGCAACCTCACTTGGGACATCTCATCCGGCCGGATATTGTTCTTCCGCCGGCCCTTCCACGAGTACTCGCTGCGGGGTCGGGTCATGCTGAGCCAGATGCCGCTGTCCATCACTGCCGGGCTCACAGCCGTCCTGATGCTGCTGTTTTTCCCGGGCACGCTTGCCCATCCCCTCTTCATCGCGTTCCTGGTGACACAGGTCCTCATTCTGTTCCTGTGCTACTTCACGCCGTGGGACCGGCTGCCGTACACCAGCTTCCTGGCGGTCCCCTTCCTTGACTTCGTCTCGATCGCATTGGGCCGGGAGGGCGGCCAGGAAAGCCTCACCGGCATCAGCCTCCTGGCGGTTTTTCCCGTCATCTGGCTGTGCGCGTCGGGGTTTTATCCGCGCACCGCCCTGCTGGTATCATTCCTCGCTCCCCTGGCCATCATCTGGGTGCCTTTGTTTGTCCGCGGCGACGTCTCGGGTCAGGACCTGGTGAAGTCCCTGCTGCTGCCGGTGATGATGCTGGGCATCGGCGTTTCTGTCAGCGTGTTGACGCTGAGCATGGTCCGCCAACAGCGCGACCTGGAGGAGAAGGATGCGCAGCTGCGCAGCGCCCTCAAGGACAGCAAGCGGCAGGAGGGGCTGCTCAATTCGGTGCTGGAAACGGTGCACCTGGGCGTCCTGGCAGTGGACGCGGACGGACATGACATCCTCATGAACCGTAAGCAGCGGCAGAACCACCGGCTCGCCGCGCCGAACGGAATCAGCGACCCGAACGAATCCCAGCTCCTGGTGTTCCAGCCAGACCGGACCACCAAGGTACCGGTGGAACAACGGCCCGTCCGCCGTGCGGTGATGGGCGAGAACTTTACGGACAACCTGGTGTGGCTTGGCAGCGGGAGTGAACAGCGCGCCATCACTACCAGCGCCCGCGCCATGCGGGACCATGACGGCGCCTTCGCCGGCTCAGTCATTGTGTTCAGTGATGTCACCGACCTGGTGAACGCGCTGGCCGCCAAAGATGACTTCGTGGCCAACGTCTCCCACGAGTTCCGGACCCCGCTGACCTCCATCCTGGGCTACGTAGAGCTGCTCCTTGATGACGGCGACGAACTGCAGGATTCCCATCGTGAACCGCTTAACATCATCCGCCGGAACTCCGAGCGGCTGCTGGGGCTGGTCTCGGACCTGCTTGCCAGCCGCAACGGGCAGCTCATCGTCAGCCCGCAGGCCGTAAACGTGGCCGAACTTGTGCGGGCCAGCGTCAGTGCCGCACTCCCCCGCGCCGCGGCAGCCAAGGTGCAGCTCCGGGCGGATGTCCCCGATCGGCTGGAGGCCCACGTGGATTCCGCGCGCATGTCGCAGGTACTGGACAACCTGGTCTCCAACGCCATCAAATACTCGCCCAATGGCGGCGACGTGGTGGTGTCCTTGCAGTCGGAAGGATCAGAGCTGGTGTGCCACGTCAGCGATACCGGGATGGGCATGAGCGAAAAGGACCAGGCCGAGGTGTTCAAGAAGTTCTTCCGGACCGGCAACGTGCGGAACACGGCCATCCCCGGAGTGGGGCTCGGGCTGTCCATCAGCAAGGCCATTGTTGAGGCACATGGCGGAAGCATTCACCTGCGGAGCGCGCTGGGCGAAGGAACAACCTTCACGGTGAAGGTGCCCGTCTAGGGCTGAGGCCGGAAGTCCTCGATGAGCATCCGGGCCATGCGCTGCGCCCGCTTTGAGGCGTCCAGGTCCCCCTCCGTCGCGGAGATGATGGAGCCCTTCATCAGGATGTGCCAGGAGCGGGAGAAGTCTTCCGCGTCCCGGAGCCCGGCCTCCTCCGCGAGCTGTTTGACGTGGCCTCGGATTTTGGCCAGGTAGTCAATGCTGGCACGTCCCAAGGGATGGGTGGCGCCCATTTCCAACAGGATGTTGATGAAGGAACACGCCTCAAAATCGTCGCGCCGGAACCAGTCCCCGAAGGCATCGAAGATCGCCAGCAGTTGCTCGGTGGGTGTGCTGCCGCGGCGGCGGGCATCGGCAACGATCAGGTCCACGGTCCACACCCGGTCGCGTTGCTCGAGGAAGGCGAGCACCAGTTCATCCTTGGACGCAAAGTGCCGGTAGAACGTTGCCTTGGCCACGCCGGCACTGCTGATCAGCTCGTTGACGCCCACGTCACGGATGCCCCGACGGGCGAAAAGCTGGTATGCGGTGTCAACTATCCGCTGCCTCGCAGCGGCAGGACTCATCACACCCTCGCCTTTCGGCGCAGGCTGCATTGATACAGAGTCTGGCGTGGAGGTCATTAAAACCAGTCTAGCTCAAAGGGCAGACAGACCTGTCTGTCTGGGATAGGATTTCCCTTATTCCGGTCGGTCGAATTCCCAGGCGTTGGAGCCAGAGCACTTGTGCCACAGGAGGATAAGAGATGCCGAAGAAGATGCTGTCAGCCGTTAACTCCCATCAGGGCGATTCGTGGCAGGCGCGCTCCGGGATCCATGCCGTTGGGGGGCCCGTCAGCGGGCGCGTGAATCTTGAGCCGATTCGCCACCAGTCGTGGGAAATCATCAATGAAATCCTAACGGACACCGATCCGGAGGGATCCGAAATCCGAAATCAGCTTCGCCGTTGCCTCAGCAAGAACCAAGGCAACCCTGAGAGGGCACTGCTCATGCACCTCATGTCAATGCCGGGCCGCTCCGCGCCCGCGACCTTTGATTAAGTCCTGCCTGCCGCACCACTTCGCCCCAGGACTGTTGTGCCAGGTCAGCAACAGCTGCCAGGATGTCCGACGGCGGCAGGGAAAGGTCAAGCGGGTACTCCACCACGTCGATGTCCGTATTGAGGATGCGCCTGAGCTTCATTTCCCCCGCACCTGCATACACCAGCCAGGCGGTGGGAACCCGTAGGGCCGTACAGAACGCCAGCATCTGGAAGTGGTCCGCGGACAGTGACGCGCCCTGGTCGGTGGCTGCCCGGTACTTGGTGTCGTAGACCACCACGGGACGGCCGCCCAGCAGATGCACCGCGTCGGGGCTCACCGTGAGCCGGTCTGAGTCGCGCACCGCCTCGTTCAGCAGGGCGTTGTACTGCAGCCGCATTTCGCCGGGGTAGGCAGCCATGGCTTCGCGGAGGGCTGTCCCCACGAAATCCTCGAACACCTGGCCCATGTCCACCACGAACGACGCCGTCTGCTGCTTTCCGTCGCCGGCTTCGGCCGATGCATTGCGCAGGATCACCTCGGACAGGCGGAGCACCGCGTGGTATCGCGTGTTCATCCTGGTGGGCCGCCACGGCGGCAGCGGCGCTCCGGACTGAAGACGAGTGACGGCGTCGAGCTTTCCCTTCAGCTGCCGCAGCCGGCTCTGTACGTCGGGCCGCACGCGGGGCACCTGCGCCATGCGCTCAAGGGCCGCCCGCAGGATGCGGTTCTCGGCAATGTCCTCGGTGAATTCGTCGTACGACACTTCCAGCGGCACAAGCATTCCCGGCCGGCGGGAAATCTGGTCCGAAATCCGGATCCGGCCTTTGACTGTCCGCAACGATTCATCCACGGTGAGGTAACCCTGGAGGACCCCGCGGCTCAACGCCCGGTCCGCCAGTTGCGCAAGCGATGCAGCCAGGGCGCTCCACAGGTCCGAGTCCTCCACGGCGGCCACCGGATCCTCGCGGAAGCCCTGGTTCCCCGCATAGCTGAGCAGGAACAGCAGCCGGCTGAGCCCCAGCCGGTCCTTTGGCCGGACCTCCAGCTGCACCGTGGGCGTGCGTACGGACCCCACCATGCCCACCGGTTCAATCCTGAACAGTCCCATGCCCATCGGGGACGCCTTGGCGAGGCCGCTGGCGTTCAGGAACGCGGCGCTGGCGGCGTCGAGCTTGTCCACCACGCCGCCGGAGAGCTCATCCAGGACGATGTGGCGGACGGCCTTGGCGGAGCTGGAAGGCTTCCGTGCGGGCATCGGCGGAACAGCGACCTGCAATCCGTTAGCGGGACGCAAGGCGGCCCAGCAGTTGCTCAAGCCCAAAGCGCTCTTGCAGCTGGGCCCGGTTCAGCTGCCCGTGGTAGTGCTCCTCCAGCAGGGGCATCAGCTCGTACTTCCAGATCCGGCGCAGGCCGGAGGGCGTCTGGGCCGCCTTCTTCATGAAGTAGGACGGCCCGATCATGAGGTCACGGTCCCATTCATCGATCGCGTCGTTGAGGGCGTCGAGCAGGAGGGCCGGGGTGGTGTCCAGGTCCCGGGCCTGCAGGAAGCGGAGCAAGGATCCCTTCACCGGCTCCGTCTTGGGGTGCAGCTCGATGAAGGAGAAGCGCCGGCGGATGGCGGCGTCCATCATGGCGATCGAGCGGTCCGCCGTGTTCATGGTGCCGATGATGTACAGGTTGTCCGGGAGCGTGAACGGTTCATTGGGGCTGTACTGGAGGTAGATCCGGTCATCGCGG
The DNA here is from genome assembly GCF_031454875.1 of Arthrobacter oryzae. GTDB lineage: Bacteria > Actinomycetota > Actinomycetes > Actinomycetales > Micrococcaceae > Arthrobacter > Arthrobacter oryzae_D. Next base: position 102,292 of record NZ_JAVDRQ010000007.1, on the reverse strand, counting down.
TACTCCAGCAGGAAGTACAGCTCGCCGAAGACCTTGGCCAGGTTGGCGCGGTTCATCTCGTCGATGATCAGGAAATACGGCTTCTTTTCATTGCCGGGCTTGGCAGCTTCCTCCGCCAGCCGCCGCAGCGGACCGGCCACAAGCTTGAAGGACACCTGTCCTTCGTCGGTCTTGTCCGGCCTGAAGCCTTCGAAGAAGTCCTCGTAGGCGTACGACGGGTGGAACTGCACCAGCTTGACGCGCTCGTCCGTGCTGTCACCGGCAAGTTCGGCCGCCAGGTGCTTGGCGAGGTAGGTTTTGCCTGTTCCGGGCGGGCCGTACAGCACGAGCTGCCGGTTCTCCTCCAGGAGCTCCGCGATTTCCTGCAGCGGTTCCAGGTCCATGTGCAGGGACGCCGCGAATTCCTCCGTCAGCGGACGGAACCCTTCCGGGACGGGTTCGACGACGGCGGCCGGCGCGGCGGCGTCGTCGGCCTCCGCTTCCGCTTCGGCGGGCAACAGCGCCTGCAGTGCCTGGACCACCCGGGTGACGTCCACGATGATCCCAGGGGTGGCCAGCTGCCGCTGGACGTGCCGGGGAAGGTCCGTCATGGTGTGCGCTTCGTCGAACCAGCGGACCTTGCGCCGCATCCTGCGGTTGTCCTCGTTATGCTCCGGCTCGCCCAGCACGACGCCGATGCGAACAGAGCCGGCGTGCTGGTACAGGACGAGGTCGCCCGGTTTCATGACCGTGAGGAAGGCGAAGACGGCGGTCTTGTTGTCCTCGCGCTCCACATAGCCAAGGTGCTTGTAGTCCTCGTCCACGGCGTGCTGGACCAGTCCCGCGGTGACTCCGGGGCCCAGGAGGCGCAGGTGCTCCACGTCGAGCGTCACCTTCTCTTCGCCGTGCCATGCCGTCAGCAGGTCCTTGACGTCATGGTGGGTGCGCAGCAGCCAGGCACGGCGGCCCGGATCCCCCACCTTGCGCCACTGGCTCACCAGCTGGCGGGCATACCAGTCGATGCGCTGGCCGGCCTGCTTGTCGAGGTAGAGGCGGATGCGGTGGATGTCAGCGGTTATTTCCTCGTCGCTGTCGCCCTTGGCGCCGCCCACCAGGGAGGCGAAGGCATCCCGGATTTCCTGCCGCTCGACGTCAGCCACCACGGGTTCGAAGTAGCTGGGCCACGCCAGGTATTCGACGCTGCGGCGGATCGCGGGCTGGTCATCCGGCGTGCCGGCAGCGAGCAGGTGGAATGCCAGCGGGTCCTTCAATGCCTTGGCCTTGGCGGCCGCGGACTGCCGGTCCACGTGCTGGACAAAGCGGCACAGCCACCTCAGGTGATCCCAGATGGTCCAGTTGAACTCGGCGGTGCGGTCGCGGATGACGCCGTGATCTGTCATGCCCTGGTAAAGCTCGCCGGGCAGTTCAAGCGGCGGTTCAAGCCATGACGCCGCCTCTGCCACCCGGGCGCGCTTGACCTTGAGCGATTTCACTTCATGGGCCAGCGGCAGCGACTGCAGGAAGAGCAGTTCGACAGCCAGCTGCTTGGCTCCCCGCGAGGCATCCGCCAGGTTCTGGCGGAGGTTGGTCATCATGGGCGCCTTGGGGTCCGCCACACCCCGTTCCAGGCGCTCCAGCAGCTCCGTAGCGGCGGCCGCCGTCCACGTGGGAGTCCGCCCGTCCAGCGCCGACGGCCTGCCCTGCAGACCGGCCCCGAGGACAAACCACGCCGCATCCTCGATCTCCTTGGAGATACCGGGGGCGCGGGTCATGGCAGGCTTCGCGGTGGGGGTCATGCCTTCAAATTTACAGGCTAAACCTGAACGCCAACACCAAGAAGCCCCGGCTTGCTACTCAGCGGTAGATCAGCAGGTGGTCCTATTTCACGGCGGGCAGGTTCTTGCGCCCGAACGCAAAATAGCTTCCCGGACCCACGAAATTGATCAGCGTAACCATCCGCCAGACCGCCTTGCTGCCGCGGATCTGCTCCGCGGGGCGACGGGAAATGTCCCGCTGCGCGGCGACCAGCAGCGAGAGCTGCACCGCCCCGACCAGGACAGTTCCGAACCGGGCCAGCGGAGGCATTTCCTTCCAGGACTTCTTCTTTTTCTTCGTTGCCATTGGCCGATGCTCCTTGGTTGTAGTGACGATCATAATGACGAGGCCCCGCCTGCAGGTAGGGGCTTTAGGCTCAGGCCCTTTTAGGCTCAGGCCGCGAACGGCGCGAGCCGTTCCTTTTGCTCCGGAGTCAGGCGAAGCACCCTGCCGGTAGCCTCATCCACGAATGCCAGATGGGTGGTGGCCTTAACGCAGTCCTCCCCGGTGACCGGATCCTGCAACAGGTAGTGGATGTCGAAGCTGGCGCCTTTCACGGCGCCGATCCACAGCTGGACCACAGCCGGCACATTCCGGTATTCGAGGGTCCGAACGTAGCGGATTTTATGCTCCACCACCAAGGCCATGGTGCCCTCCTCAACATCGTTGAAGAGTGACACCTGCGGCTCGACGCCGGGCAGCCCGGCACCGCGCGGCGGGCCGAAGGCCGCGATGCGGGCCTCCTCCAGCATCCGTACGACCTGCACATTGTTGATGTGCCCGTACGCATCCATGTCGCCCCACCGCATCGGTACGAGAACCTCGATGCGGCGGGGGCCGGTGGCGCTCAGCTGTGCACCGCCGTCGCGTCATCCGCAAGTGACTGGTCTGCGTCCTCGCCGGCGAACTGGGACATGTAGAGGCGATAATAAGCGCCCTTGAGTTCCAGCAGGTCGTGGTGGTTCCCCTGCTCCACGATCCGCCCGGCTTCCATCACCAGGATGGTGTCGGCGTCGCGGATGGTGGAAAGCCGGTGTGCGATCACAAAGCTGGTCCGGTCCGTCCGCAGGGCAGCCATGGCCTTCTGGACCAGGACTTCCGTGCGCGTGTCCACGGAGCTGGTTGCCTCGTCCAGGATGAGCAGTGAGGGGTTGGCCACAAAGGCGCGTGCAATGGTGATGAGCTGCTTCTCACCCGCGCTGACGTTGTTGCCTTCTTCGTCGATGACTGTGTTGTAGCCCTCGGGAAGTGCCCGGACGAACCGGTCCACGAACGTCGCGCGGGCCGCCTCCATCACCTGGTCGTCGGTGGCGTTGAGGTTTCCGTACCTGATGTTGTCGTAGATGCTGCCGCCGAACAGCCAGGCGTCCTGCAGCACCATGCCTACCTTGGCCCGCAGTTCGGAGCGGCTCAGGCGGGTGATATCCACACCGTCCAGCGTGATGCTTCCCGAGTTGAGCTCATAGAAACGCATCACCAGGTTGACCAGGGTGGTCTTGCCCGCGCCGGTGGGGCCGACGATGGCTACGGTGTGCCCCGGTTCGGCGTTGAAGGACAGGTCCTCGATCAGAGGCTTGTCCTCCGAGTAGCTGAAGGTCACGTGCTTGAATTCCACGTGGCCGTCGGTCTTGGCAGGCAGGTGCTCGGTGGCGGTCTCGGCATCCTGCTCGTCGGCATCCAGGAATTCGAAGACCCGCTCAGCCGAGGCAACGCCGGACTGCAGCATATTCGCCATGCCGGCCATCTGTCCCAGCGGCTGCGTGAACTCCCGCGAGTACTGGATGAACGCGGTGGCGTCGCCCAGGCTCATGCCGCCCGAAGCCACCCTCAGGCCGCCGACCACTGCGATGCCGACATAGCTGAGGTAGGAGACGAACTGCATGACCGGCATGATCATGCCCGAGACGAACTGCGCTCCGAAGCTGGCCTTGTACAGGGCTTCGTTGCGTTCGTCGAAACTTTCCAGGGTGTCTGCATCCCGGCCGAAGACACGTACGAGGTCGTGCCCTGAGAATGATTCCTCGATCTGGCCGTTGAGCTGGCCGGTGTTCTTCCATTGCGCCGCGAACAGTTTCTGGCTGCGGGAGCCGATGATGCCTGCGGCCACCCCGGACAGCGGGAGGGCGACCAGGGCGATGAGGGCAAGCTGCCATGACACGATGAACATCATGATCACGATGCCGATCACCGTCAGCGCGGAACTGATCAGCTGCGCGAAGGCTTGCTGCAGCGCCTGCTGGATGTTGTCGACGTCGTTGGTGACGCGGGACAGGGTGTCGCCACGCTGTCGGGTGTCGAAGTAGTTCAGGGGCAGCCGGTTGAGCTTTTTCTCGGTGTCGTCGCGCAGTTTGCGGACCACTCGCATCACCAGGACATTCAGGACATAGCCCTGCAGCCAGGTGAAGATGTTGGCCACGAAGTACATCACCAGCACGACGCTGATCAGGAACGACAGCTTCTGGAAATCGATCCCGATGCCCGGGACCAGTTCCATCTTGGCGATCATGTCCGCGAAATTGTTTTCGCCCTGGGCACGCAGGCCGTCCACGAACTGGTCCTTGCTGACTCCGGCGGGCAGTTGCTTACCCACTACTCCGCCGAAGATGACGTCCATTGCCTGGCCCAGGATCTTGGGGGCCACGACGTTGAGGACCACGGCCACTGTCACCATGGCGAGTACCAGCGCGATGCCGGCGGACTCGGGCTTCAGCAGGCCCATCAGCCGCTTGGCGGAGGGCCAGAAATGCTCGGCCTTCTTCGCCGGCGTGCCGCCGAACATGTCGCCGTCGGCCTCGGTGGGCTTGTATTCCTCTTCGTAGAAGTCGTCGTCCTCCACGGGAAGTGTTTCCTGGCCTGCGGGGAGTTTCTCGTTGGTGCTCATGCCACTTCCTCCGCGGTCAGCTGGGACTCGACGATTTCCTGATAGGTGGTGGAACTGAGCAGCAGTTCATCGTGCGTGCCCCGGTCCACGATCCGGCCGTTGTCCAGTACCAGGATCTGGTCGGCGTCGGCGATGGTGGATACGCGCTGGCCGACAATGATTACCGTCGCGTCGGCGGTTTTTGCCTTGAGCGCGCGGCGCAGCCGGGCGTCCGTTGCGACGTCGAGCGCCGAGAAGGAGTCATCGAACAGGTACACCTTGGGCTGGGTTACCAAAGCCCTGGCGATGCACAGGCGCTGGCGCTGGCCGCCGGAAACGTTGGTGCCGCCCTGGGCGATCCTTGACCCGAGGCCGTTCTTCTTTTCCCGGACGAAGTCCGCGGCCTGCGCCACTGTAAGTGCGTCCCACAGCTCCTGGTCCGTTGCCTCGGTCTTCCCGAAGCGCAGGTTGTGCTCGATGGTCCCGGAGAAGAGGTATGGCCGCTGCGGCACCATGGCCACCCGGCCCGTGATTTCGGAACGCTCCAGATTGGTGATGGGCACGCCGTCGAGCAGCACCTCCCCGGACGCGACGTCGTACAGCCTCGGCAGCAGGGACAGCAGGCTGGTCTTGCCGGCGCCGGTTGAACCGACGATGGCCACGGTCTGGCCAGGCTCGGCGGTGAAGCTGATGTTGCTCAGGACTGGTTCTTCGGCCCCGGGGTACGCGAACGAGACGTTGCGGTATTCCACGCGCCCCGTCCGGTGGGTGGGCGCCACAGGCGCCACCGGTTCATGGATGGAGGGCTCGACGTCGAGCACCTCGCCGATGCGGTCCGCGCAGACCGAAGCGCGCGGAATCATCATGGCCATGAACGTGCCCATCATGACCGCCATAAGGATCTGCAGGAGGTACTGCAGGAAAGCCGTCAGGGAACCGACCTGCATCTCCCCGGCATCCACCCGTTGACCGCCGAACCACAGCACGGCTGCGGTGGAGACATGGAGGATCATGCCGATGGCCGGGAACATCAAGACGAACAAGGCTCCGATTTTCAGCGAGACGTCGGTGAGTTCGCGGTTGGCCTCGCCGAATCGCTCAGTTTCGTGCGGTTCCCGGACGAAGGCACGGACCACGCGGATGCCAATGATCTGCTCGCGGAGAATCCCGTTGATACGGTCGATCTTTGTCTGCATGGAGCGGAACAGGGGCATAAGGCGGACCACCAGGTACCCCACCACCGCGATCAGCACCGGAACGGAGACCCAGACCAGCCAGGACAGGCTCAGGTCCTCACGAAGTGCCATGATGATGCCGCCGATGCACATGATGGGCGTGGCCACCATGAAGTTCAGCCCCATCAGAACCAGCATCTGGACCTGCTGGACATCGTTGGTGCCACGTGTGATCAGGGTGGGGGCGCCGAAGACATTGACGTCTTTGGCCGAAAAGCTCGTCACCTTGCGGAAGACGCCACGCCGCAGGTCCCGGCCGAAGGCCATGGCCGCTTTCGAGCCGAAGTAGACACCGGCGATGGCGGTAGCCACCTGGATCAGGGCCACCCCGAGCATGACCGCGCCGGTTCGCCAGATGTAGTCAGTGTCCCCCCGGGAGACGCCCTCATCGATAATCTGGGCGTTCAGGCTCGGGAGGTAGAGGGCAGCGATGGTGGACGCCAACTGGAAAAGAATGACTGCCGCGATATACGGCAAATACGGCTTGGAGTAGCGCCGGATGAGGGTGACGAGCATGCCCGGTAGTCCTTAGGAAGAGCGCGAAGTGAATGGAAGAAGTAATACCAGCCGGGGCTGACACTCTTAGCCTTCCAACAATACGAAATCCGTTGCCTATGCGAAACATCGGCCGGTAAATATCATCCGTAGGGCGTATCCGGTCCAGCGTGCCGGCAGAGTGCCCCACGTGCGTCCTGTTACGGGTGAAACGGGTGTTATCCCCCGCCTTCAGGAGAACGGGCAGTGAAAATCGGGTACCCAGTCAAGTATCGGCTACTCGCGACTACGCCAGTGCCTGAGGATTAGCGTGAAGTGGTCAGTTAGTTGACAACTCTGCAGGAGAGTCGCAGGTGATCTGGGCACCTACGAAGGCCGGTCGGCTCCTCCATGGGCCTCCCGCTCCCGCAGTCTGGTCAGTCCTCAATGATCCAGATGGAGAATCCCATGAAGAGAATCCTCGCAACTGCCGGGATCGCCGGCATTGCGTTAATAGGCGTCACTGCCCCGGCAAGTGCCGGAGACAAAGACAGTGACAAAAAGATCAGCATCTGCCACGCGACGGGCTCCGAATCAAACCCCTACGTCCACATCACGGTCAGCGAAAACGCCGCCAACGGAAATGGCGGCCATGCCTCGCATGCTGGCGACCTGATTCCTGCGCCCGCATCCGGCTGCCCTGGTGGGTCAAAGGGTGGCCATGACAAGGACGACGACGGCCACGGCCACGGCTCCAAGAAGATCACCATTTGCCACGCGACGGGATCCGACAAGAACCCTTACGTCGTCATCACCATTCCCGAAAAGGCGTGGTGGAACGGCCACAAGGAAGGGCACAACGGCCGGGCAGATATTTATCCCGTCCCGGCGGGCGGCTGCGTCGACAAGGACCACGAGAAGCCGCCGGTCGAGAAGCCCCCTGTTGAGAAGCCGCCGGTCGAGAAGCCCCCTGCTGAGAAGCCGCCGGTGGAGACCCCGCCGGTAGAGACCCCGCCGGTTGTGACGCCGCCGGTCGTGGTCCCGCCGGTCGTGGCACCGTCTGCTGTCACTCCGCCGGTTGTTGTCGCAGTGCCGGCCGGAGCCGCAGCTGCCCCGGCAGTAGTCAACCGCGGTTTCAACGCCCAGACGGCGGCCGGAGCCCCGACAGACTCCGGTACGCCCGCCTGGTTCGGAGGCCTTGCGGCTTTGCTTGGTGCAACGGGGCTGGTTGCCCTGCGGCACAGGGGACGCCTGCAGGACTTCCAGGCAACGAAGTAAGGCCGATCCTGTGGTCAGGACGGGCATCCGCCGGCATGGTGCGATGCCCGTCCACGCCTATCCCTACAGAGGTGCTCCGATGTCACTCCCCGGCCGTCCCTTAGACAACCTTCCCGGGCCCCCGGCTGACAGCGAACCGGAACTTGGAGTGCCGGAGGACGGGGGTCCCGAGGACAGAGCAACCCGGATGGAAGCCCGCCATCGACCGGTGCTGGAACGGTGGCGGAGTGAGCTGTCCCGCCTTGGGGGCTCGCTGTCCTCGAAAAGCCTGTCCCTGAACCGCGGCGATCTGTTGCTGCTCCTTGCCGGCGTCGTGGCTTTCTTCATGTTTACCTTCCTCCCGGGCATGGCGGCTCCCGGGAATCCGTTCGGCACATCCGGGGCCCACCCGGCAACTGCCCCGTATTCACCTTCCGCCGTCGCGGGCCTGCCCGGCAATGCAGTCCCGCCGGATACCTTCCCCTGGAGCGGCAAGGACGCGGCTGTGAAGAGCGGCGCGGCCTCCCCCGCGGCACCGCACCCTCCGAGCCCGCCCAAGTATCCGCCGGCCGCGACCCCCACCAGGATCGTGTATCCGGCGGCCGGATTGGACGTGGTGATTCATCCGCTGACCCGCACGCCGGAGGAACTTGAGTCCCAGGCGATCGTGCCGCCCATCACCGTGGACGGCTATTGGGTATCAGACCTCGGCATGCCCGGTGACGGGTCCACCAACACGACGTACATCCTGGGCCACAGCTGGGAAGGCCGCGACGCTCCCTTCAACCGGCTCAGCGCCGCGAGCGCCCCGGGCGACGTCTTCGAAGCCACCACCGCGTCGGGAACCATGCGGTACAGGGTGGACTCGGTGGACACCTATGTGAAGGCAAGCCTCAAGGACAGCCCCATCTGGACTGCCGTTCCCAACCGCCTCGTCCTGATCAGCTGTTATACGGAAGATCCCTGGGGGAAAAACGTGGTGGTGGTTGCGTCTCCGGTCCCGGCGGCCTGACCAGCGCAACCCTGGCGACGGCGACGGCGGCACTCACGCCGCCGTCGCCGTCGTATGTTGTTGGGCTATTCGCTGCGGTGACGGCCGTGCGTTGCGATGTAGTCCGCCGCGGCGCGCTGAAGTTTCCGTTCCTTGGCAAGCTGCCGCCGGAGGGTGGTGAGCTCCCCGCTGATGCGCGCCTGTTCGGCAGCGATCTCCCGCTGCTCTGCCGTCTGTTCGTGGACGGCCCGCAGCGCCTCGGCCAGATGGAGCTGCTGTTCCGCCAGCAGCTGCTGGGTCTGCATCAGCAGGGGCACGACGTCGGCGGGTTCTGACTGCGGGTCAGCCACCAGGGTCCGGGAGCGGGCCAGGGAACCCTCTCGGTCGGCAAAGGGAACGTCCCCGTCCAAGTGGACGCGCCCTTCTCGTGTGGCACCTCGATCCTGACGCGCCGCATCGGGGAAGCGGGACTCATGGGCGCGCTGCCTGCTCAGGACCTCGATGAACTCCCGGTCGAGGTCCACGATGCCGGCGTCGGCCGAGGCGGCGGGAGCGGAAGTGACCGGAGTGCCGCCGTCGTCCGCGGCAGCAGTTGCCGGGACGATGTCCACGGTGCGGCGCAGCGGTTGTTCCTTGATGCAAAGCACTGCCGCCAGGGCGATGATGCCGATCACCGCGGAGATCAGGAAGATTTCCGCCGTCGCGTCACCGTAGGCAGCCCGCATGATGTCCCGGATCGGGGCCGGCATGTCCTGGAGGTCCATGCTGGCTCCCGCTGATCCGCCGGCGGCCGGGATCCCGGCTGCAGCCAGGCCTTCGGCGGCCAGCTCCTTGACGCGGTTGGCCAGGACGGCGCCGAGCACGGACACCCCGATCGCGCCACCCACTGAACGGAAGAACGCCACGGAGGCACTGGCCGTGCCGATGTCTGTTGCCCGAACGGTGTTCTGCACAGCCAGCACGAGGTTCTGCATCAGCAGGCCCAGCCCCAGGCCCAGGACCGCGGTGTAGAGGCCGGTCAGCCAGAGTTCGGTGGTGTGGTCGATGGTTCCGGCGAGCCCCAGGCCGCCGATCAGGAGGACGGAGCCCGCAACCAGGTAGCGCTTCCATTTACCGGTCCGGCTGATGAGCTGGCCTGACAGCACCGAGCCGATGAGGTTGCCGGCGATCATGGGCAGCGTCAGCAGGCCTGCTTCGGTGGGAGTGGCACCGCGGGCCACCTGGAAATACTGGCCAAGGAAGGCGGAGGAGCCAAACATGCCGACGCCCACCACGACGGACGCGAGGATGGCCAGCGCCGTGGTGCGTTCGCTGATGATCTTGAGCGGGATGATGGGCTGTTCCACTTTGGACTCCACCACAACGAGGAGGGCCAGGAGCAGCATGCCGCCACCCACCATGGCTGCGGTCTGCCAGGACCACCAGTCGTAGTATTCCGGGTTGCCGGCAAAGGACACCCAGATCAGCAGCAGGCTGACGCCGGAGGTGAGCAGGATGGAACCGAGCCAGTCGATCTTTGCGTGGCGTTTGATGTGGGGAAGCTTGAGCGTAATCTGCAGCAGGATGAGGGCGATGATAGCCAGCGGGACGCAGACGAAGAAGGTCCAGCGCCAGCCCAGCGGACTGTCCACGATAAATCCGCCCAGCAGCGGGCCGCCGGCGGTGCCCACAGCCATGACACCGCCCATGTAACCGGAGTACTTGCCGCGGTCCCGGGGCGGGATGATGGAGCCGATGATGGCCTGCGCCAGTGCGGTGAGGCCACCCATGGCGACGCCCTGGATAACGCGGGCGGTCAGCAGCAGGGGGATCGTTTCGGACAGGCCCGCCATGACGGAACCGGCCACGAAGATCACAATGCTCAGCTGGACGAGCACCTTCTTGTCGAAGAGATCGGCGAGCTTGCCCCAGATCGGGGTGGTGGCGGCGTTGGCCAGCAGTGCCGCCGTGATGACCCAGGCGAAGTCCGTCTGGGTGCCCTTGAGCTCGGACATGATGGTGGGCAGCGCGTTGGCCACGATGGTGCTGCTGATGATCGCCGTAAAGAATGCGGCCAGCAGCCCGGTGAGGGCCTCCATGATCTGGCGGTGGCTCATCGCAGCCTGCGGAGCCGGTGCGGACTGCTGTGGTGTCTTTGACAGGGCCCGGGACGGACCGGTGGCTGTAGCGTGGCTTGCCATGTGCAGCTCCTAAGCGGTTGGAATGTTATCGGTGGTTCCGGCCGTCTTTGCCCGGGCTGAGTCCCTGAGGGATTCGGCAAGTTTCTTCAGGATTTTCGCTGTCTCTTCGGCGTCGGCTTCGCTCCAGTCCTGCAGGTAGCCCTGGAGTGTGGCAGTGCGCTGCTGCTCTATCTCGCGCAGTTTCCCCGCTCCGGCCTCGGACAGCGCCACAAGCTGGGCCCGCCCGTCTTCCGGATCCGGCCGGCGGACCACCAGGCCCTGCTCCTCCAGGTCGGCAATGTGCCGGCTCAGGACGGGAGCGCTGACACCCAGCCTCGCGGCGAGATGCGTGGCGCGGGATTCCCCCTCGCCCACGAACCGCAGGACGCCCTGGAGTGCCACCCCCGGTTCCTGCCCTCGGAGGCTCGCGACCGAGACGCAGCGGACCGCCCGCTGGAGGTCGAAGATCTGGTACACGAGATCGGCCGCTGTTTCCGATGCAACTGCCATGCCTAGTTAACCCCTTTGCTTGCCTAAGGCAACTATACGGTAAATTGGTTGCTTTGGGAAACTAATCGCTTGGAGGTGGCGAACGCACGCCTGAGCGGTTAAACGCCGAGCGCGAACGGACAGTTGAGGCCCCCGCTTTTGGGGCCTCAACTGTCCGTTCGCGCTATGTGGTGGTGGCGGTTTGGGTTGGGGGGTGCTGCTTAGGCGCCCAGGTGCGTGGGGCCGAACATCTTGAGCAGGGTTTCGACGACGACGACGTTCGGCCCGTCAGCGGCGAAGCCCGCCTTGAGCGCGTCCCCCACATCCTCCGGGGCCACCCGGACGGCCGGGACGCCGAAGGCTTCGGCGAGTTTGACGAAGTCGGGTCGGGCGAGCTCGGTGGCGGTGGCCTGGCCGAAGGCACCCACCATGTATTCGCGCAGGATGCCGTAGCCGCCGTCGTCCACGATCAGCCAGGTGACCGGCACGTTGTGCTGCCTGGCGGTGGCCAGTTCGGAGATGGAGTACATTGCCGATCCGTCACCGGAGACGGCCAGCACCCGGCCTGGCTTTCCCGTGGTTTCCAGCCCCACCGCCCCGCCGATGGCCGAGGGGAAGCCGAAACCCAGCCCGCCGGCACCCTGGGCGGAGTGGAACTGGCCCTCACGGGCGTCCCAGCAGCTCCAGCCCCAGTACGCGGAGATGGTCATGTCCCAGAACGTCTGCATATCCGCGGGTACGGCTTCGCGGATGTCCGCCATGAACTTCAGTTCCTTGCCGAGGTCCTGGGACTCCAGCCGGGCCTTGACCTTGGCCAGGGATTCCCTGACCAGCGCCTCCGGTGAGGTCCCATGCCAGTCGGCCCGCTCCCCGTGCGGTTCGGTCAGGGCCTCATCGAGGGCGGCAAGCGCCTGGCCGGCGTCGGCCCGAATGCCCAGGCCGGGCCGGTTGGACTCCAAAACCCGGGGTTCGGCGTCGATCTGGATAATCCGGCCGCGCGGCTCGAAGGTGAAGTAGTTGGACGTGACCTCGCCGAGGGAGGAGCCGATGACGATCAGCACATCCGCGTCCTCGAGCAGGTCCGTCATGTACCGGTCCTCGATCCAGGACTGCAGCGACAGCTCGTGGTTCCAGGGGAAAGCGCCGTTGCCGCCGGGGGTGCAGATCACCGGGGCGCGCAGCTTCTCCGCGATGGACAGCAACGACTTCTCTGCCCGGCCGCGGCGCGTGCCGCCGCCGGCGATGATCGCCGGACGTTGCGCCGTCGAAAGCCATTTGACCGCTTCACGGACCAGCTCCACCCGGGGCGGGTTGTCCGCTGCCTCGGCGAGGGCGTCCTCCACCGGCGGAACCATGATGGGATCCAGCAGGACGTTCTGCGGGATCTCCAGCCAGACCGGGCCCTGCGGGGAGGAAATGGCTTCGGTCCAGGCATCCTGGATGGCCGAAGGGATTCCGGAGGCGTGCTGGATCAGCCGCTGGCTCTTGGTGACATTCGCGGCCGAGGCCTTCTGGTCATCGAGCTGGTGCAGCATGCCCTTGCGGCGGGCGCCGAGCCCGTCCAGCGGAATCTGGCTGGCCACCACCACCATGGGCACACCGGTGGCGTACGCTTCCTGAAGTCCGGCCAAGGACGTGAGCGCACCCGGGCCGGTGGACAGGAACAGCACACCGACCTCGCCCGTGGCCCGCGAATACCCGTCGGCCGCGAACGCGGAATTGTTCTCCACCCGCGAGGACACGAAGTGCAGGTTTCCCCGGCCCATCGCGTCGAACAGGCCCAGCGCGTGCTGGCCCGGAATGCCAAAGACCGTCTTCGCGCCCAGCGCTTCCAGGGTTTCGACGACGAGATCCCCGCCGTTGCGCGCATCGGTGCCTTTAGTGGGGGCCGCTGTGCCCGGATCAAAATCGATCACTTGGAGAACTCCTCGACGGCGGGGCGGATGATTCCTGCCTCGACAGGCTCGACCACCGGCGAGGATGCGGCAAAGCCCGCCTGGTTTCGCTTCTCCTGCCCGAGCGCCTGGGCGGCGTAGCCGTTGGCGCTGCCGAACCTGTTGCCCTCGACGGCGGAGTCAGCCATGAGGGTGACGAGTTCATAGGCAACGTGGCTGGCAGCGACGCCGGTGATTTCCGCATGGTCGTAGGCGGGAGCCACCTCAACGATGTCCGCACCCACCAGGTTCATGCCGCGGAAGCCGCGGATAATCTCCAGCAGCTCACGGCTGGTGATGCCGCCGGCTTCCGGCGTTCCGGTGCCCGGCGCGTGTGCGGGGTCGAGGACGTCGATGTCCACGGAAATGTACAGCGGGCGGTTGCCGATGCGGTCCCGGACCTTGGCCACCGTCTCCAGGACGCCCTGGTAGTAGACGTCGGCCGAGGTGACGATGCCGAAGCCGAAGCGGTGGTCGTCGTCGAGGTCCTTCTTGCCGTACAGCGGCCCGCGAGTTCCGATGTGGCTGATGGCCTCGGTGTCCAGGATGCCCTCCTCGACTGCGCGGCGGAACGGGGTGCCGTGGGTATATTCGGCACCGAAGTAGGTGTCCCAGGTGTCCAGGTGCGCATCGAAGTGCAGCATGGCAACAGGCTCGCCGGCGCGCTCAGCGGCAGCCCGGAGGAGCGGCAGGGCAATGGTGTGGTCCCCGCCAAGGGTGACCAGCTTGCTGCCCCCGGCCGTCAGGTCCAGGGCGTTCTGCTGGATGGTTTCGATGGCCTCGTTGATGTTGAACGGGTTCACGGCCATGTCGCCGGCGTCCGCCACCTGGACGTTTTCGAACGGACTGACGTCCCACGCCGGGTTGTAGGGACGCAGCAGCCGGCTGGCCTCGCGGACGTGGTTGGCGCCGAAACGGGCGCCGGGGCGGTAGGAGACGCCCGAGTCGAAGGGCACTCCCACCACCGTGATGTCGGCCTTGGCCACCTGGTCCAGCCGGGGCAGTCGGGCGTAGGTGGCGGCTCCGGCGTAGCGGGGAATACGGGATGAATCGATGGGGCCAAGGTTGCCGTTGGCCTCGATGCGCAGCTCTTCCAAAGGAACGCCTCTCCTTCGAGGATGGATCGGTAGTGTGACACCCATCATACACTTAAGTTTCCCTTTGTGCATCAAGTGTTTACCAATCGAGCCTGCGGGCGTTCCGCCTGGCACTCCTTAGTTAGTCGATGGCAGCCCCACCCCGCTCCCCCGTCCTGACTCGGACGGCATCGCACACGGAAACGGTCCAGATCTTCCCGTCCCCGAACCGCCCCGTGTTGGCGCCGGCTTCGATGGCCGCCATCACACCGTCCATCGACTCCTCGGACACCAACACCTCGACCCTGGCCTTCGGCAGCAGGTCGGAACTGTATTCGGTCCCCCGGTAGACCTCCACGTGGCCGCGCTGCTGGCCGTAGCCGCTTGCCTGGCTCACGGTCAGGCCGCTGACGCCGAACCCTTCCAAAGCCGCCCTGACGGTCTCGACCTTTTCCGGACGGACTATGGCCGTGATGAGCTTCATGTCCGCACCTTGCTGCTTCCTGCCTGCCGGGCTGCCTCACGGTCCGGCTGGCCACTTGTAACCCGCTCATCGGAGTCCGCGGAAGCGGCCTGTGGATGGTCCGTCCGCCCCTCCGCGGGTACGGGCTTGCCGTGGTGCTCGCCCGGATGGAAGGTGCCGCCCACCATCAGCAGCTCGTACGCAGTTTCGGCGTGTTCGGTGACGTCGATGCCGGACTGCTCGCTGGCTTCGGACACCCGCATGCGCATCGTCTTATGGATGGCCAGTCCGATCAGCGTGGTCATGACGGCGCTCCAGGCCGTGACAATCAGCGCGGTGAGGACCTGCGGCCAGAACTGTGCCATGCCGCCGCCGTAGAAGAGCCCGCCCTCGGTCTTGGCGGACGGGACGGCGAAGAACCCCAGGGAGAGCGTCCCCCACAGGCCGCCGACGAAGTGCACGGCCACCACGTCCAGCGAGTCATCGAGGCCGATCCTGAATTTGAGTCCGACCGCGAGCGCACAGACCGCTCCGGCTACGGCCCCGATCAGGATGGCTCCGATGGGGTCAACGAACCCGCAGGCAGGGGTGACTGCGACCAGGCCCGCCACGGCTCCCGACGCGGCGCCGAGCGAGGTGGCATGACCGTCCCGAAGCCTTTCGATCAGCAGCCAGCCCAGCAGCGCCGCGCTCGTGGCCAGCAGGGTGTTGGTCCAGGCCAGGCCGGCGGTAGCGTCGGCTGCGAGCTCGGAGCCGGCATTGAAACCGAACCAGCCGAACCAGAGAAGCCCTGCGCCGAGCATCACGAACGGCAAATTGTGCGGCCGGATGTTGGGATCCTTCATGAATCCGAGGCGCTTTCCGAGCACGACGGCGAGCATCAGTCCCGCTATCCCGGCGTTCATGTGGACAACCGTTCCGCCGGCGAAGTCGAGCGCCGAGATCTTGCTGCCCACGATGCCCGTGGGGCCGAACAGTCCGCCGCCCCAGACCCAGTGGGCGATGGGGGCGTAGACCAGCGTGACCCACAGCGCGGCGAAAAGCAGCCACGGCCCGAACCTCACCCGTTCAGCGACGGCTCCGCTGATCAGCGCCACGGTGATGATGGCAAAGGTTGCCTGGAAGCCGATGAACACCATGTCCGGGAGTCCGGGCGCCTTGCCCCCTATGGTGCTGGTCAGTCCACTCAGGCCCGGATTGGCAAAGGGATCGCCGACGAGCCCGGCCATGGTGTCAGGCCCGAACGCCAGCCCATACCCCCACAATGCCCAGACGACGGCAACAACGCCCATGGCACCGAAGCTCATCATCATGATATTCAGGACCGATTTCATCCGGACGAGGCCGCCGTAGAAAAACGCCAGGCCGGGGGTCATCAGCAGGACCAGCGCGGACGCAGCCAGCATCCAGGCCGTGGCGCCGGGATCGAGCACCGCGGGATCCGCTGCCATTCCTACGTTGAGTTGAGAGATGTTCATTTCGGGAGCCTTCCTCAAGAAGTGGCGCTCCTGGGCGCCGGCGACGGCGAGACCATTCAAAACGACGATGCAGCTATGCGTTCCCCAAGGCCGACGCTACAACCGGAGTGTTTCGGCCATGGCCGCGAAGTTTTTCCGGGAAGTTAAACCGCCCGGCCGGGCATGAATCCTGCGTTTCCGGCAGGTTTCCAAAATGTGACGCACATCTCACCATCGTCACCCCGCGAGCAGCGCAGGTGCAGATCCCCGCACTGGAGCACTCCCACCGGGAAGTGATGACGGTCACATAAGGCGTAAAGGTTTCGTTAAGGCCCGCGCTCCGCGGAGTTCCCCGGGCCTACGCTCCAATCAGAAGCAGCACCCCGGACCGAAAGCGGCCCAAGGGTATGCTGCGTGAAAGGACACCGTGACCACGCTCACCCGGCCGCCCGCCGACCCCTCGGACAGGTTCAACCGCAAGCCCCGGCAGTTGAAGGGCTGGCTGCTGGAGGGCATGCCCGAAGGATCCGGAAAACGGCAGGGACCTCACGGCCAGCCACAGGCGAACCACACACCCCAGCCCTGGTGGAAGGTCATGTGCCTCACCGGGGTGGACTACTTCTCCACCCTTGGCTATCAGCCCGCCATTGCCGCGCTTGCCGCAGGGATGGTCTCGCCTTTGGCCACCGTGGTGCTGGTGGCCGTTACGCTCCTCGGAGCCCTGCCGGTGTACCGACGGGTTGCCTCGGAGAGTCCGCGAGGGGAGGGTTCCATCGCGATGCTTGAGCGGCTCCTGCCTCGGTGGGGCGGCAAGCTGTTCGTCCTGGCCCTCCTGGGGTTCGCGGCCACGGACTTCATGATCACCATCACGCTCTCGGCCGCGGATGCCAGTGCGCACGCCGTGGAGAACCCGTTCGCCCCCGACTTCCTGCACGGCCAGGAAGTTGCCATAACGCTGGCGTTGATCGCCGGCCTGGGCGTCGTCTTCCTCCGCGGCTTCAAGGAAGCAATCAACGTGGCCGTCGTCCTCGTGGCGGTGTTCCTCCTGCTGAATGCGGTGGTGGTGCTGGTGGGCCTCGCGCATGTTTTCGCCGAAGCCCACGTAGTGACGGACTGGTGGGCCGCCCTCAACCAGCAGCACGGGAACCCGCTGGTGATGATCGGCATCGCCCTGCTGGTCTTCCCGAAACTCGCCCTTGGGCTCTCCGGCTTCGAAACGGGAGTCGCCGTCATGCCTCAGATCCAGGGCAGCCCGGACGACACCGAAGCGAACCCGACGGGCCGGATCCGCGGCGCGCACAAGCTCCTGACCACAGCGGCCCTGATCATGAGCGCGTTCCTCATCGCGTCCAGCTTCATCACCACGTTCCTCATTCCGGCAGCCGAGTTCGAACCCGGCGGCAAGGCCAACGGCCGCGCGCTGGCCTTCCTGGCCCACCAGTACCTGGGCGACGGTTTCGGGACCGTCTATGACCTGAGCACCATCGCTATTCTCTGGTTCGCCGGCGCCTCCGCCATGGCAGGGCTCCTCAACCTGGTGCCCCGCTACCTGCCGCGCTTTGGCATGGCGCCCGCCTGGACCCGGGCCGTGCGGCCGCTGGTGCTGGTGTTCACCGCCGTCGCCTTCCTCATCACCGTGATTTTCGAGGCCGACGTCGAAGCACAGGGCGGCGCCTACGCCACCGGCGTCCTGGTGCTGATGACGTCAGCCTCCATCGCCGTCACGCTGTCCGCCCGCCGCAAGCACCAGCGCGGCCGGACGGTCGCTTTCGGGGCCATCGCCGTCGTCTTCCTCTACACCACGGTTGCGAACGTGGTGGAGCGCCCTGACGGCCTGAAGATCGCGGCGATGTTCATCCTCGGCATCGTGGTGGTGAGCTTCGCTTCACGCGTCAGGCGGTCCTTCGAGCTTCGCGCCACCCACATCCGGCTGGATGAACGGGCCCTGGAGTTCATGGCGGCAAGCGAGGAGGGGCCTATCCGGCTGATTGCCCACGAGCCCAAACGCCTCAGCGCCGCGCGGTACCGGGCCAAGCTGGAGCACGCGGAACTCGCCAACCACCTGCCGGCGGACAGCGACGCGATCTTCATCGAGATCCTTGTTGACGACAGTTCGGACTTTGAGCAGGAACTCGTGGTCACGGGGAAGATCCGGCATGGCTTCCGTATCCTTGAAATCCACAGCAATAATGTTCCCAACACCCTGGCGGCCGTGCTGCTGCACCTGCGCGACGTCACAGGCCTGATGCCGCACATCTACTTCCGCTGGACCGAAGGCAATCCGCTGACAAACCTGACGCGGTTCCTGCTGTTCGGCGAGGGTGAGATCGCCCCCGTAACCCGGGAGGTTCTGCGCGAGGCGGAGCCGGACGTCACCCGCCGGCCATGGGTCCACGTGGGCTAAGCCCGCGGCTGAAAGCCTGCCGACCCGGCGGCTGAAAGCGCCGGGTCAGCGGCTGGCGGCCGGGACCAGCACCCAGAGCACCTCGACGGCGTCGTCTGTGGGGTTGATCCAGGTGTGCGGCTCCCGGCCGGGGAACGTCACCGTGTCGCCGGTGCTGAGCTCGTATTCCTCGTTCGTGAGGATCAGCCGGATCCGGCCGTTGATCACGTGCAGGACGTCGACGTCGCAGTCCACGGCGTAGAGTTCGGATTCGCCGCGGCCGCGCGGCTCGATCACGGCCTGGATGATCTGGACCCGCCGTTCCGAGCGCGCAGTCAGGAGCCGCTCGATGATGCCTTCGCCGCCCAGCGAAATTCGCGGCCCTTCGTCCTTCTTGGTCAGGTGGGTTTCCGGCGCTGCAAACAGGTCGCCGATGGAGATGGACAGCACCTGGCACAGCGTAACCAGAGAGGCGACCGACGGGGAGGTGAGGTCGCGTTCAACCCGGCTCAGGAATCCCTTGGTGAGACCGGTGGCGTCTGCCACCTGCTCGATGGTGAGCCGCTGGGACTGGCGGGCAGCGCGGATGCGCGAACCGATGGCAACTGGAATGTTGCTCGGTTCAACTGGTAGAGCCTTCATTAACGAACCTTTCGCAGCCGGCCGCACGGCCCCATTGCTGGAGCCATACTAGCCGGAGAGCCACCCTGTGACGCGGGAATGGCCCGTGGATGTCAGATGCACCTTGACTGTTACCACCGTCACAACATATTCTTTTAGGCAACAAGTGTTGTCTATTAGACAATCACCTGGAGAATTATCAAGTCACTTCAGGGATCTCCCCCTGCATCACCCGCAATCTAGCAGCGGATTTCCGGCACTGCGCTGACGCTCCCGCGAACTCCGGCCCTGCTGCCAATCAGCTCCAAGGAGCCTTCTCATGGACGCAAATTTCGTCAACATCGCCATTGTGGTGGTGTACCTGGTCGCCATGCTGGCCTTCGGCTGGTGGGGCAAGTCCCGCACCAAGAACAACAGCGACTTCCTGGTGGCCGGCCGCAGGCTCGGCCCGTTCCTGTACACGGGCACCATGGCCGCCGTGGTTCTGGGCGGCGCCTCAACGGTGGGCGGCGTGGGCCTCGGCTACAAGTTCGGCATCTCCGGCATGTGGCTCGTCGTGGCCATCGGTGCCGGCGTGCTGCTGCTGAGCCTCCTGTTTGCCGGCACCATCCAGAAGCTGAAAATCTACACGGTTTCTCAGATGCTGACGCTCCGCTACGGCAGCCGGGCCACGCAGACCTCCGGCATCGTGATGCTGGCCTACACACTTATGCTCTGCGCCACCTCCACCGGCGCATATGCCACCATCTTCGTGGTCCTGTTTGGATGGGAGCGTGCCCTGGCCATCGCCATCGGCGGCGCAATCGTCCTGGTGTACTCCACCATCGGCGGCATGTGGTCCATCACCCTTGCGGACCAGGTCCAGTTCGTGATCAAGACCGTGGGAATCTTCTTCCTGATGCTGCCCTTCACGCTCAACGCCGCTGGCGGCCTGGACGGCATCCGCAGCCGCGTCGAGGACAGCTTCTTCCAGATCGACGGCATCGGCGTCCAGACCATCATCACCTACTTCGTGGTCTACACCCTTGGCCTCCTGATCGGCCAGGACATCTGGCAGCGCGTTTTCACCGCCAAGACCCCCACTGTTGCCCGCTGGGGCGGCGCCACGGCCGGCATCTACTGCATCCTCTACGGTGCTGCAGGCGCCCTGATCGGCCTGGGTGCGCGGGTTGCGCTGCCGGAGATCGACGTCGCGACCGAGGGCAAGGACGTTGTCTACGCCGAGGTGGCGCAGAACCTGCTGCCCATCGGCGTCGGCGGCCTGGTGCTGGCAGCGGCCGTTGCCGCAATGATGTCCACTGCTTCCGGTGCACTCATCGCAGCCGCAACGGTGGCCCGCGCCGACGTCCTTCCTTTCGTGGCGAGCTGGTTTGGCAAGGACATCAACACCAATGACTCCGACAACCCTGAGCACGACGTCAAGGCCAACCGCATGTGGGTCCTTGGACTTGGCGTTGTGGCCATTGTCATCGCCATCATCACCAAGGATGTGGTGGCCGCACTGACCATCGCCTACGACATCCTGGTGGGCGGACTCCTGGTCGCGATTTTGGGCGGACTGGTGTGGAAGCGCGGAACGGGTGTTGCCGCCGCCGCCTCCATGGCCGTGGGCTCCGTCGTTACCCTGGGCACCATGATCTACCTGGAGATCAACGCCGCGGCGCCGCTGGACGGCATCTACGCCAACGAGCCGATCTACTTCGGCCTGATCGCCTCGGCCGTCGTCTACGTCGCGGTGTCGCTGCTGACCAAGCGGACTGACCCGGCAGTCATGAAGCACTGGCAGGAGCGGGTGGCCGGCAACGCTGCCGAAGTGGAACCGGCTCCGGTTCTCACCAAGTAGCAAAACAGAACACCGCACGACGGCGGTGCCTCCCCTGCACGGTTTTCCAACCGGAGGGAGGCACCGCCGTCGTTCGTTACATCCTCGGCGGCTGCAGCAGGGACTAAATCACTCTTCTTCCTCAGGCTCAGGGAAGTCTTCCAAGGGCACCACGGGTTTCTCGTCGCCAAGGAAGTCCTCCTCGCCCAGGGGAACCCGCCGGTCGGCCTCTTCGAGCAGTTCCTCTTCCTCGGACTCCACTGCGTCGTCGATGGGCGCGTCTTCGGCAAAGTCATAAGCGGGATCGGATTCGATGGTGTCGCGTTCCGGCTGGGTGGGGCGTGATCCGGTGGTATCCATGGTGCAAACCTCCCTGTCTGGTTGTGCGTCCAGGGGCCGGGCCGTGAAGCACCTGCCCTGGCAATCATCACAGCACCGGCATTCGGTCCGGTCAATAGCCGGTGCATTGCACGCCCTGAAAGCCCCTCCACCGCCGCGGTTTTTGAGGTTCACCTAAACTTCCAGGTGAGGACTACCGGCCGAAAATTGGCGTGAAACCGGGGTAGGCTGGACCTGCAATGGGGCCGAACCATGCCCTATCAAGCCCAGGAGTGTTCGTGTCTCAGCACGCTAAATCTGACCGGAACCAGCCCCGCCCCGCCGACACCCCGGCCGCAGAAACCGCCGAAGCCGACACCGCCGCCAGCCCGGCCACTTCCCCGAGCCCGGCCGACATCAGGCGCTGGCGCCAGTACCTCGCCGATGAACGTGCCGAGGCTGCCGTCTATCGCGACCTGGCCCAGAACCGCCGCGGCGAGGAGCGGGACATCCTGCTGGCCCTGGCCGAGGCAGAGGGCCGGCACGAAGCGCATTGGCTCCGGCTCCTCGGTGATCACGCCGGGAAGCCCCGCCCGGCATCCCTCCGCAGCCAGCTGCTGGGATTCCTGGCACGCCACTTTGGTTCAGTGTTCGTGCTGGCGCTGGCCCAGCGCGCCGAGGGCCGCTCCCCATACTCCTCGGACCCGTTCGCCACGCCCGCCATGGTTGCCGACGAACAGATCCACGAAGAAGTTGTCCGCGGACTCGCCACGCGCGGCCGGAACCGGCTGGCGGGCTCCTTCAGGGCTGCCGTGTTCGGCGCCAACGACGGCCTGGTCAGCAACCTGTCGCTGGTCATGGGCATGGCCGCGTCCGGTGTCGGCAGCCAGGTGGTGCTCCTGAGCGGTGTGGCCGGGCTCCTCGCAGGGGCGCTGTCCATGGGCGCGGGAGAATTCATCTCCGTCCGCTCCCAGCGCGAGCTGCTGGCTGCAACAAGGCCCACCCAAATCACCCTTTCCGCCGCACCCCGGCTGGACATCGAACACAACGAGCTGCTGCTGGTTTACCTGGCCCGCGGGATGTCCCGGGAAGCCGCCGAGCACCGTGTGGCGGAACGGATGGGACTGCTGAGCTGCGACTGCGACCCCAGCCTGTCACTCCAGCCCGAACTCCCCGACGCCGAGGACCAGCACGAGGCAGTGGGCACGGCCTGGAGTGCGGCGGCATCGAGCTTTTGCTTCTTCGCCTCCGGCGCCATCATTCCCATCATCCCGTTCCTGCTGGGCATGACCGGCATCGCGGCACTGGTGGTTTCCGCAGTGCTGGTGGGCATGGCGCTGCTGGTGACTGGCGGCGTCGTCGGACTGCTGTCCGGGACCTCCCCCACAAGCCGCGGTTTCCGGCAACTGGCCATCGGCATGGGCGCGGCCGGCGTCACCTATCTGCTCGGCCTGGCGTTTGGCGCGGTGGTGGCCTAGTGGACAGTCCGCCGTCCGGCCGACGGAAGCCGCGGCATTCCAGCCGGATGGGTATGACGGCCCGCATCCTTCGCAACGCGGCCCTCACCGCCCTGATCGCGGTGGCGGCTTTCACGGCTGCCGGACTGTTCTACGGCGATCCCCGTTTCGTGGGGCTCTTCGAGTTCCGGAACAGCACCGTCCCGAACGGTCAGGCCGCGGACCAGCAACCCGGAACCGCAGCGGAAGCCGTTGGTTCCGACGCGCCTCCCCCTGGCCTGGAGGAAGAAGACTCCCCGCTGGGAACGCCGGCGGAGCCGCCCGTCCCCAGCGATTCCTTCCAGTTCCTGGCGACGAACGACGACGGCACGCCCGTGGGCTATTCGCCCTGCCGCCCGCTGCACTACGTGGTCAATGCCGGGCTGGCGCCGGCGGGCTCGGAAAACCTGGTGGAGGAAGCCGTCGCCACCATTTCCCGCGCCACAGGCATCCGCTTCATCAATGACGGCCCGTCCACCGAGGCGCCGTCCGAGGACCGGGATCCCTACCAGCCGGAAACCTACGGCGAGCGCTGGGCTCCGCTCCTCATCTCATGGACCACTCCGGAGGCCGCCCCCAAGCTCAAGGGCCAGGTCATCGGCACCGGCGGGAGCACGCACTACAGCTTCGACGGCGGCCCAAAGACTTTCGTCACCGGCAGCCTGGACCTCGACGCCCCGCAGATAGCCGGCGAACTGGAACGGCCGCAGGGCCCGGCCTACGCCACCGCCGTGATCCTGCACGAACTGTCCCACGTGATGGGGCTGGAACACGTCGATGATCCCCTGCAGCTGATGTACCCGGAAATCGGCACTCCGGACGGCCTCGCCGCCGGCGACCTGAACGGCCTGTACCAGCTGGGCAAGGCCTCCTGCCGAAAGGACCTCTGACAGCAACCGGACACTTCTAGCCGGACACTGCGTCGAGGGCTTCCTCCACTGTTTCCACCAGGAAGATCCTGTCCGCCATGGGCTTCCCCGCCGCCAGGCTCTGCAGCAGGGGCCACGCCGGATAACGGCGCTTCCAGTGCTCGCTGCCCACGAGCACCATGGGCCGGATGGTTTCGGAGGCTCCGTAGTAGTTCTCGCAGGCGTCCTGGAAAATCTCCTGGAGGGTGCCGGCGGAGCCCGGCAGGAAGATCACACCGCCGTCGCAAAGCTCCAGCAGGATGGCCTCCCGGATGGCATTGGCGAAGTACTTCGCGATGTGGGTGGCAAAGTAGTTGGGCGGCTCGTGTCCATAGAACCAGGTGGGAATCCCCAGCGACGGCGTTCCGTCCGGATGGCGTTCGACGACGGCGGCCGCCGTTCGCGCCCACGCTGACACGGAGGGCCGGAACCCCGGAACGGCTGCCAGCTGATCCAACGCAACGTGGAAGTCCGCTTCCGGCAGCTCGCTGAGGTACGCGCCCATATTGGCGGCCTCCATGGCGCCCGGCCCGCCGCCGGTGGCCACCACCCTGCCGCTCCTGGCGAGGAGCCTGCCGGCGACGGCAGCCTCCGTGAACGCCGGCGTTCCGCGGCGCGCGGTGTGACCGCCCATCACCCCCACCATCGAGCGGCCGCCCAGTTCGGAGCGCACCAGTTCATCCAGCGCATCGCCGATCGAATGGTCGTGCAGCGCCGCCGCCAGCGTGGCATCCAGCCGGTGCCGCTGGCCCGGCCGGATGCTCCAGTTGTAGATCCGGGCATCCAGCGTGGCTTCGTAGGGTTCCCCGGGCGGGCCGCTGTAAAGCTCCTGGGGCGAATACAGCTGACCGCGGTACGGGTTGAAGGGGACGGATTCCATCCTGGGGAAGATCAGCGCACCGCGGCCGCGCAGCGAATCCTCCACGCCGTCGTCGAAGGTGCAGCCGAGGAAGATCGCGCCCTGCGCGTCCATGGCCCGCAGCGGGGCGGCGCGCCCGCGCAGGTCCAGGGACTGGGCGTGCCAGCCATGCATAGTGCGGACGCCTGCCTCCACCAGCCGGTCGAAGCTGTCCAGGCTTTCAACCTCAAGGGTCCTGGGGCTGTGGCTCAGGCTGCCGGCGGCGTTCATGAAGTCAGCCTAGTCCGCGGCGGGCACCGCAGAAGCGCCCGGCGGAAATCCGCGGGGCGCTTCTGTGCCTTACATTCCGGTACGGGCCGGTGCTCCAGCGGCGGAGCCGCCCAGGGGTCAGGAGACCTGGAGCCCGCCGTTGATGTCGTAGGTTGCAGCAGTGATGTAGCCGGAGTCCTGGCCGAGCAGGAATGAGATCAGGGCAGCGACTTCCTCGCGGGTGCCCACGCGTCCCATCATGATGCCCTCGGACATCTGGGCCTTGCGCTCATCGCTCAGGGTACCGCCCATGATGTCGGTGTCGATGGGGCCCGGTGCGATGGCGTTGACGGTAACCCCGAACTCCCCCACTTCGCGGGCAAGGGCCCGGGTGAAGCCGATGATGCCGGCCTTTGAAGCGCTGTAGGCAACCTTGGAATACGTGCCGCCGCCGCGCTGGGCGGAAATCGACGAGATGCTCA
Source organism: Arthrobacter oryzae (assembly GCF_031454875.1). Classification (GTDB taxonomy): domain Bacteria; phylum Actinomycetota; class Actinomycetes; order Actinomycetales; family Micrococcaceae; genus Arthrobacter; species Arthrobacter oryzae_D. The sequence goes on along the minus strand of NZ_JAVDRQ010000007.1, from coordinate 76,965 downwards.
CGATGCGGCCGAGCCTGCGCTCGATCATTCCCTTGAGCACGCGCTGGGAGACGATGAAGGTTCCGCGCATGTTGATGGCGAAGACCTTGTCCCACTCCTCCACGGTGGTCTCCATGAACGTCGTCGGCGAGCTGATGCCGGCAAGGTTGGCCAGGGCCACGATGGGCGGCAGGGATTCCTCGATCTCGGTGATCGCCCGGTCCACGGAGGCGGCATCGGAAACGTCGGCGCCCACGCCGATGGCCTTCACGGCGCGGTTGGAGCCGATCTCGGCAGCTGCTGCCTTGGCGTCCTCGGCGTTGATGTCCAGGATGGCGATGGACCAGCCTTCGCTGGCCATCCGGTCCGCGGTTGCACGGCCGATGCCGCGGGCGGAGGCTGCTCCGGTCAGTACAACGGTGCGTTCTGCGGGGAATGAAGTGGTTGTCATTGCGTTATTTCTTTCGTCGGGAAAATAGGGGTCAGGGGACTTTTGTGGTGTTCACGGCGGCTGCGGCAGCAACCGCGGGATCCAGCGCGGCGTCGCCTTCAGGGCGCTTCCGTGCATAGAGGTAGGTAGCCACGGCTGTGACGCACAGGCAGAAGGACAGGAACAGCAGGCCGCTCTGGTTGTTGCCCGTGGCGTCCTTCAGCAGGCCGACCGCGTACGGTGCCACGAAACCGCCGAGGTTGCCCAGGGAGTTGACCAGGGCCAGTCCGGAGGCAGCTGCTGCCCCGGTGAGCGCGGCGGACGGCATCGAGAGGAACGGGGCGATGGCGCCGTAGATCCCCATGGCCGAGGCGGTCAGGGCGATCAGGGCCAGGACGGGGTTGACCGGGAGCAGGTATCCGGCGGCCAGAAGGCCCATGCCCGCGAGCACCATGCTGACGGCGGTGTGCCAGGCGCGCTTGCCCGTCCGGTCGGCCCGCTTGCTCCAGAAGTACACAAAGACGGCGGCGATGGCGTAGGGAATGAGGACAATGAAGCCCACTTCGGCGGTGGAGAACTTGCCCAGCGCGGCGACGATCGTGGGCATCCAGAGACCAAGGCCGTAGATGCCGCAGACCAGGCCGAAGTACAGGGCCGAGTAGACCAGGGTGCGCTTGTCCTTCAGGCCGGCCAGGAAGTTGTGGTTTCCGCCCTTGGACTTGGCGGCCAGTTCGGCATCCATGGTGGTGGCGAGCCATTCGCGTTCGTCAGTGTTGAGCCATTTGGCGTCCCGCGGGCGGTCGGTCATCAGGATCGGGGTCAGCAGGCCCAGCAGGATGGCGGGGATGCCTTCGATGATGTAGAGCCACTGCCAGCCGTGCAGGCCCAGGATTCCGTCCATCTGCAGCAGCAGACCGGACACGGGAGCGCCCAAGGCGTTCGACACGGGCTGGGCAAGGATGAAGATGCCCAGGACGGTGACGCGCTGCGCGGCGGGGAACCAGAGCGTCAGGTAGAAGAGGATGGCCGGGAAGAAACCGGCCTCGGCAGCGCCCAGGAGGAAGCGGATGATGTAGTACGTGCTTTCGCCGTTGACCAGGGCCATTGCCGTGGCGAAGATGCCCCAGGTGATGAGGATCCGGGCGAGCCATTTGCGGGCGCCGAAACGGTACATGCCGGCGTTGCTCGGAACTTCAAGGAGCGCATAGCCGAGGAAGAAGATCCCGGCGCCGAGGCCATAGGCGGCCGCACTCAGGCCGATGTCCTCGCTCATGGTGAGCTTGGCGAAGCCCACGTTGTTGCGGTCAAGGTAGGCAACAAAGTACAGCAGGACAATCAGCGGCATGACGCGGCGGCGAACCTTGCGAAGCGTGCGTTCGCCGAGCTCGCCGAGTCCTGCGGACTGCATGGAAAGTGAAGTCATCGTCGACCTTCTATCTGACGGATGAGGCGCCTGGGCGGCGGCTGGATCCGATGGGGGATGTTGGAGATTCCGTCGGTTTAGTGGTTGAGTCTGATGTCTGACATCTGACGGAAGAACCTGAGAAAGATCATAGGAGGGTGATCTGGGTTACGTCAAGCCATCCGCGGTTTGGGCGGTGGCGCCTAGGGCTCGCCCGCCGGGCGGCACGGCGTCAGGGCTGGGGGTGGTGGACGTAGCGTTCGTAGTCGTGGTACGTCTGGTCCATGTGTTCGTCCATGGTTCGACGCGACACTTCAGCGTCGCCGCTCAGGATGCCGTCCAGTACCTTCTGGTGGTACTCGATAGCGTGCAGCTGGATTTCCGGCACGGCCGACGTCTCCCGCCGGGTCATGTAGAGCAGCTGTCCCAGTTGGGCGAAGAGTGCCCGGACAAACGGATTGCCCGACGCTTTCAACACGGCGTCATGGAACGCGATGTCGGCCTCCACAAAGCGGTCCAGGTCCCCGGACTCATGGAAGCGCTTCATATCCGCGATGCATTCGCGCATCTGTTCTGCGTGCTCGGGAGTGTGCCGCTTGGCGGCAAGGGCGGCGGCTCCGGTTTCCACCATGCGCCGCATCTCGATGAGCCCGACCGAGACCTGGTCAGCGCCGTTTCCGTGCGACGCGGCCTTGAAGATGGCGTCCAGCCCGGTCCAGTTGTCCGAGGGATTGACGAATGTTCCACGGCCGGCCTTGACGTAAAGGATGTTCTGCGCCCTCAGCGCTTTGAGGGCTTCCCGCACGGTGAGCCTGCTGACCTCGTAGGCCTTGGCGATGTCGGCTTCGGGCGGAATGGCGTCGTGCGGCTTCAGCTTGCCGTCGAGGATGTCATCGAGCAGGCCGTCGACGAGGTCGTCCACGAGTGTCCTGCGGCCCATCCTGGCTCCTGCCTTCGGTCTTGCCCCTGCTGCGGCTGCTTTCCACATTACTGTCGAACGCCGCCCGGATCAGCATCGCGGCCCTAACTGCGTGAGCCTGTTGCAGAATGAATCATGCACACTCCTTCCCTGCCCTCGCCCGGCCGGCCCCGGATCGGAATTCCGGTCCGCCTGAGCAGCTCCCTGGATCCCGACCCGCGGGTGGGGGAAGCCAATGAGCTCTTCGATTTCATCGTGGACCTGGTCCACGACGGCGGCGGGGAACCGGTGCTGCTGACCGAGGAGTCCGGCGACGGCCGGCTGGCCGAAACGCTCAGGACGCTCGACGGCGTCGTGCTCCCCGGCGGGGGTGACCTGGACCCGCGCTTTTACGGCGAAAAGCAGGGCTCCGAGTGCTACGACGTGAATCTCGCGCAGGACACACTGGACCTGGCAGTTGCCCGCGCATCCATCGATCAGGGCCTGCCCTTACTCGGGATCTGCCGCGGACACCAGCTCCTCAATGTCCTGTATGGCGGCACCCTCATCCAGGACATGCCTGCCAGCGCGGTGACGCACCATGAACCTGCGGGTGTCGGAGGCCCAGGACTTGAAGGCCCGGTCGGAGCAGGCACCGGCCCGTGGGCCTGGCACGACGTGGTCATTGCCCCGGGGTCCAAAGTGGCCCGGCTGTACGGCCAACCGGGCAGGACGGACGGCCTCACAGTCAAGATTGCCTCCGGGCACCATCAGGCCGTGGCCCAGGTGGCGGACGGCCTGGTGGTGACGGCGGTTGCGGGCGATGGCACAGTGGAAGCACTTGAAGACCCGGCACGCTGGGTGGCGTCCGTTCAATGGCACCCCGAGGCCCGCGAGCTCCCGGCGGAGGAACGCGTCGCCCCGTTCCGGGCGTTTGTGGAGGCCTGCCGCGTTGAGCAGCAGGCCTAGGTGTACTGCGCCTGACAGGCCGCAACAACGGAAGGCATCCGGTTGCCGTTCCTTGGCGCTCCCAAATCAGCCTGCTATTATCGTCAAAAAGGCAGTATGTCCTATCAAGAGAACATACGCTGACATACGCGGGCTATCCGGCACCATGGGGATCCTGCGGAGCACAAGGGAGCGCTCAGTGGCGAATCAACTTAACCTCAGCATCGACCGCTCTTCACCGGTGCCCCTGTACCACCAGGTGGTCCAGGGCATCGAGTCCGCCATCCACACCGGACTGCTCCCCCCGGGCAGCCGGCTGGACAACGAAATCGACCTTGCCGCCCAGCTCAACCTGTCCCGCCCCACCATGCGGAAAGCCATGGACGAGTTGGTGCGCTCCGGCCTTCTGGTGCGCAAGCGCGGCGTCGGAACGCAGGTGGTCTCCAGCCAGGTCCGGAGGCCGCTGGAACTGTCCAGCCTGTTTGACGACCTGACGAACAATGGAAGCAAGCCCACCACCGAGGTGCTCAGCTTCTCCCACATCGAGGCCGATGCACCGACGCGTGAAGCGCTCCAGCTTCCCGCCGGCGCAAAGGTCTACCACTTCACCAGGCTCCGCAAGGTGGGCGGCAAACCGCTGGCACTGATGGAAAACTGGGTTCGCGACGACATCACCCCCATCGACGAAGCCCAGCTGGGCGCCCAGGGCCTGTATGCGATCCTGCGCAACGGCGGAGTGAACTTCCGGCTGGCCTCGCAGCGCATCGGTGCCATGGTGGCCAACGACTACCAGGCGCCCCTGCTGGACACAAACCCCGGTTCAGCCCTGGTGACCATGGAACGCACAGCGGTTGATGACACGGGACGCATGGTGGAAACCGGGCACCACGTCTACCGCGGTGACTCCTACAGCTTCGAAATGACACTCGTCCAGCGCTAAGCACACGCGCCCCGGGCGACTACGCCTGGCGCTCAGCGCTGCCGGCAGCACGCACTAATTGAAAGAGTAGATCTATGGCCAACTGGGTATATCCGCTGGGTTCCGCTGCCGACGGCAGCTGGGACGTCTCGCTGGGAACATCTGACTCCGCGGTGGAGGTGGACGGCTGGGCCCACACCGGACTCAAGGTCGGCACCCTGGCGGCCGGCGCCGCCGTCGAACTCCCCGCCGCCGGCGAGGAACGCATCGTGGTGCCGCTCAACGGGTCCTTCACTGCCACAGTCGACGGCAAGGACTTCCGGCTCGCCGGCCGGGCGAGCGTGTTCAACGGCCCCAGCGACGTGCTCTACACGGGGACCGGCAAGGCCGTCACCATCCGTTCGGCCGACGGCGGCAGGGTGGCGGTCGCAACGGCACCCGCAAAAACGTCCTACCCGACCCGACTCGTGACTGCCGCAGAGACACCCGTTGAGCTGCGGGGCGCAGGCAACTGCTCCCGTCAGGTCCACAACTTCGGCACGCCGGCAGCACTGGAAGCCGACCGCTTCATTGTCTGCGAAGTCATCACGCCCGCCGGCAACTGGTCCTCGTATCCGCCGCACAAGCACGACGAGGACAAGGACGGCGAAACCAGCCTCGAGGAGATCTACTACTTCGAGACCCGGGTGTCGCCGATGGGTCCGGCCGCTTCCGCCTCGCGTGGGGACGCCATCGGCTACCAGCGCGTGTACGCCTCGGACGAGCGGCCCATTGACGTCTCGGCGGAGGTCCGCACGGGCGATGTGGTCCTGGTTCCCTACGGCTGGCACGGCCCGGCGATGGCTGCCCCGGGGTACGACCTGTATTACCTGAACGTCATGGCCGGCCCCGGCCCGGTCCGCGACTGGCTCATCAGCGATGACCCGCACCACGGCTGGATCCGCCAGACCTGGGAAGGCCAGGACGTGGACCCGCGGCTGCCGTTCGGAGCCTAGGCAACGTTCGCCGCGAAGCCAACACAACGGAAGCCCCTAACCGGATGGTCAGGGGCTTCCTCGCTACCGGGAGCCGGAGCGGGCCGCTGGGGCTGCTAGCTCGCCACTTTCTGCGCCACGCGGACCGGAACGCCCGCGGCCAGGGATTCCTGGGCGGCATCGGCCACCCGGGATGCGGCCACGGCATCTTCCGGCGTGCAGGGATTCTCCCGCCTGCCCAGAATCAGCTCGACGAAGGCTTCCATCTCTGAGCGGTACGCCTGGTCGAACCGCCCGGCGAACGTGTGGTGGGGTTCCCCCGCCGGGAAGCTGACGCCGGCTTCGGCAGAGGTCATCGCCGTCTTGTCGTCCAGTCCCACCATCAGCGAGCTGCGTGACCCCTGGATTTCGAGCCGGACATCGTGGCCGGCCCCGTTGTACCGGGTGGCGGAGACGGTACCCACCGTCCCGTCGTCGAACGTCACCACGGCGAGCGCCGTATCCACGTCCCCCACTTCCCCGATGGCGGGATCGCCGTTGTTGGAGCCTTTGGCGTACACCTCGACGATTTCCCGGCCGGTCAGCCAGCGGAGGATGTCGAAGTCATGGACGGAGCAGTCCCGGAAGAGGCCGCCGGAGCTGGCAAGGAACTCCACAGGCGGAGGTGCCATGTCGCACGTGACGGCCCGGAGCGAGTGGATCCAGCCCAGTTCCCCCTCTTGGTAGGCCCGCCTGGCTTCCAGGTATCCGGCGTCAAAGCGGCGCTGATGGCCGATCTGCACCACGCCTTGCCGGTCACGGATGTGATCCAGTACCGGCAGGGCGTCAGCAACGTTCATGGCGACGGGCTTCTCGCAGAAGACGGGGATCCCGGCATCAACTCCGGCCCTGATCAGCTCAGGGTGTGTCGCCGTCCCCGTGGCAATGACCAGTCCGTCGATCCCGGAGGCTATGAGGGCATCCGCGGTAGGAAGAAATTCCGCGGCGAGCCCGGCCGCGACCGTCCGGGCGTGCTCTGCGGCCACATCGGTGAGCCGGAGCCTGACATTGATGCCCTCCGGATTGAGGACCGAGTTCAGCGCGGCGATGTTGTTGGCGTGCATCACGCCGATCCGCCCCACCCCGGCCAGGCCAAGAATGACGTCCTTCATGAGATCTCCCCTGCAATTACGGTGAATGCGGCCCGGAAGGCGTGCGGCCGCATCAGGCTCCGGCCCTGCCGCCGAGTCCGGCTGAGGTTGCCAATCCTGGCACGGCCACCGGAGCTCCCTGCTTGACTGACTCGATGCAGGCCAGCGCCACGGCCAGCGCGCGCCGGGCATCAGCGGCACCCGGCGTGAGGGTGACGTCCGACGACGACGGCGGCATGCCGTCGCGCTGTGCACGCACCGCAGCCGCGAAATCAGCGAGTTCATCCGTGTAGGCCTGCCGGAAGAGTTCGACGTTGAGCCTCGGCGTATCCGCGGACATTCCGTCCGCGGTGTAGCGGCGCGCTGCCGTTTCCGTTGCCCGGCCCGCTTGGACCATCCCCTTTGACCCGAAGACCTCTCCACGGATGTCGTAACCGTAGAGCGCACTGAAGTTTGCTTCCGCCACGGCGATGGCGCGGTTGCTGTACCGGATGGTGACCACTGCGGTGTCCAGGAAGCCCTGATCACGCAGTTCCGGCTCCACAAGGGCGTCTGCCACGGCGTAAACCTCCACGGGCTCGGCACCTTCGTTGAACCAGTTGAGCGTGTCAAAGTCGTGGATCAGCGTCTCCAGGAAGATGGTCCACGCCGGGACCCTGGCCGCGTGCGGGATGCTTCCGTTTCCGGGGTCGCGGGTCAGCGAGCGCAGGAGCTGCGGCGTGCCGGCCACCCCAGCGGCAAGATCCTTCTTGGCGGCCTGGAAATCCTCTGCGTACCGCCGGTTGAAACCGACCTGGAAATGCACGCCTGCCGCCTCCACCGCGGCCAGGGCCGCATCGAGCTCGCCGAGCCCCTGGCCGGCCGGTTTCTCGCAGAAGACGTGCTTTCCGGCCGCAGCCGCCTGCGCGATGAGGGAGGAATGGAAGCGCGCCGGGCTCGCGATGATCAATGCGTCGATCCCGGGATCCGCCAGGACATCCTCGGCGTTGGCCGTCACCTTCGCGGTGCCCAGGGACCGAGCCAGCGCCTCCGCCGATTCAACGTTGGGATCGGCGACGGCGGCCAGGACTGCGCCCGGGACACGGCGGGCGATGCTCTCTGCGTGGAACGCCCCCATCCAGCCGGCGCCGATGAGACCGATCCGCACAGGTGCCGGGGCTGCGGCGGAGTTGTGGGTGATGTAGGCCAACGGCCCGTCCTTTCAATTGGTGGAACTTCGCTGTCAGGTGTACGCCTTGCCTGTCGCCTGCTCCACTCCTGCCACTTCCCCCTGGACCTCCTTCACCACGTCGCCGTGGCCGCCGAGCTGTTCGAGTTCGTGGGCGAGTTCGGCCAGTTCGGCGCCGCCGGCCATTTGTGCGGTGAGCTCGTCGAGCGTGATGTCCTTCTTCTCGTAGTAGCCGATCGACTTGCCGCGCTTGAGCAGGAGGAACCGGTCACCGACAGGGAAGGCATGGTGCGGGTTGTGCGTGATGAAGATGACACCCAGGCCGCGGTCGCGGGCCTGCAGGATGTACCGCAGCACCACACCGGACTGCTTCACGCCCAGGGCCGCCGTCGGCTCGTCAAGGATCAGGACCTTCGCGCCGAAGTACACCGCGCGGGCGATCGCCACACACTGGCGCTCACCGCCGGAAAGCTGGCCGATGGGCTGCTCCACGTCGCGGAGGTCGATGCCCATCTCGGCGAGTTCGTGCTTGGTGATGTCCTTCATCTTCTGGACATCCAGGCTCTTGAAGGGACCGAACCCGCTCGTCAGCTCCGATCCCAGGAAGAAGTTCCGCCAGATCGGCATCAACGGCACGACGGCGAGGTCCTGGTACACCGTGGCAATGCCAACATCCAGGGCGTCCCGGGGAGAGCTGAATTTCCGCTCCTCCCCCATGACCTGCAGGACGCCTTCGTCGTGCTGGTGCAGCCCGGCGATGATCTTGATCAGGGTGGACTTCCCGGCACCGTTATCGCCCAGCACACAGGTGACCCGGCCGTTGTCCACGGCCATGGTGACGTCGGTCAGGGCCACGATGTTGCCGTAATGCTTGCCGACCTTGTCCAGTTCGAGCAGGTGCACCGGGGTGTGGGTCAGCGGATCGGTTTCGTTCCGGAGCAGAGTCTGTTGGTCGATTTCTTTGGCGTTCATTTCTCCGGCCCCTTTACTTGAGCTCTGCGCGGCGTTTGACGATCAGGTTGACGATGGTGGCCAGCAGCAGCATCAGGCCCAGGAAGAACTTGAACCAGTCCGGGTTCCACTGCGCGTAGACAATGCCCTTATTGGCCATGCCGAAGATAAACGCGCCGATCGCACCGCCCACCGCCGAGCCGTACCCGCCGGTCAGCAGGCAGCCACCGATCACCGCGGCGATGATGTAGAGGAACTCATTGCCCACGCCCTCGCCGGACTGCACAGAGTCGAAGGCGAACAGATTATGCATGCCCAGCACCCAGCCACAGAAACCGACCGCCATGAACAGGCCGATCTTGGTCGCAGTCACCGGGACGCCGACGGCACGGGCGGCATTGGCGTCGCCGCCGGCAGCGAAGATCCAGTTCCCCACTTTGGTCCGCAGCAGCACCCAGGACGCCACGGCAACCAGGACAACCCAGAAGAACACGGTGATTTTGACTTCCACGCCGGCAATGTTCACCGACGAGGCGAAGACGGCTCGGGCTGAAGCGAAGCCGTCCATTTGGGCGATCGAAGGCGACGAAACTCCGTTGGAGATCAGTCGGGTCAGCGCGAGGTTCAGTCCGGTCAGCATGAGGAACGTTGCCAGCGTAACGATGAAGCTCGGCAGTTTGGTCTTCACCAGGATCCAGCCGTTGATGAACCCGATGGCAAGGGAGACCACCAGGGCCAGCGCGACACCCACCCAGACGTTCAGCGAGAAGTACCACGCGAACATGGACGCGGTCAGGGCTGAGCTGATCACGGCAACGCCGGTGGAAAGGTCGAACTCGCCGCCGATCATCAGCAGCGAAACTCCTACTGCCATGATGCCGATGGTGGAGGACCCGTAGAGCACGGTGGCAAACGAGCTTGGCTGGATGAAGGTTGACGAAACGACTGAGAAGAAAACGAACAGGACGATGGCACCTACCAGGGCGCCGACTTCGGGCCGCCCCAGCAGCTTTTGGAACGGGCTTCGGCGGCCGACCCGTTCATCCGCCGGCAGCGGTGCCGGCTTGGCTAACGTTTGTGTCATGGAAAGCTCCTTGTTGGTCCGGCTGCGGGAGAACCGGGCTCCGGTTCTCCCGGGGCCAGGGGTACCTGCGGCTTAGCGGACGCCCTGCTGGGCGAATTTGAGGACCTCGGTGGCGGACTCTTTATCCACGATGGTGGGTCCGGTCAGGACCGGCTGGCCGCCGCCGATTTTGAAGCCGCCTCGCTTGGCCTGCCACAGGGCGTCGATGGATCCGTATCCTTGCAGCCAGGGCTGCTGGTCCACGGTGAAGAGGATGGTGCCGTCCACGATCTTCTGCGCCAGGTCGGCATTCATGTCGAACGATGCTGCCTTGGCGGAGCTGCCGGAATCGGTGATGGACTTCAGCGCCGTCAGGGTAATCGGGGCGCCCAGGCCGATCACGGCGTCGGCGTCCTTGGTGGCCTGCAGCTTGGCTGTGATGGTCGAAGCGACCTCCGTCATGTCACGGCCGTTGACGTACAGGATCTCAGTACCGGCCACCTTGGCCTTTACGCCTGCGCACCGTGCTTCGAGGCCTACGTGGCCCTGCTCCTGGATGATGCAGATGGGGTGCTTGAAGTTCTGGGAGGCCAGTTCGGTGCCGACCGCCTCGCCTGCGAGTTTTTCGTTCGAGCCGAAGTGGGTAAAGGCACCAAGCTGGGCCGAGACGCTCTCGCCGGCGTTGAGGCTGACCACGGGGATGCCGGCATCGGTTGCCTTCTTCAGCGCGTCCTTCAAGGCATCCGGCTTGGCCAGCGTAACGGCGATGCCGTCCACTTTCTGGTCCACGGCCTGCTCGATCAGCTGTGCCTGGCGGCCGCCTTCCGGATCGGAGGTGTAGAGCAGTTCCACGTTGTCCTTCGCAGCCGCTTCCTCGGCGCCCTTGCGGACGATGTCCCAGAAGGTGTCGCCTGCTGCAGCGTGGGTGATGAGGGCCACCTTCATCCGCTCGGTGGTGGCGACTTGGCCGCCGCCTCCGCCGCCGCCGGCTTCGTTGGGCCGGCCGCCGCTGCTTGAACATGCGCTCAGCGCCAGCATCGGGACTACCGCTGCAACGAGGGCCGCCTTGCGCCAGGAAAAGTGTGCCACCTTAATCTCCTTTGATCTCAGGATCCGGGCTGCCACTCTGCAGCCGCCGGAGCACTGTCTACCTCGATCATGGTGACTCAGGTCACCAATGTCAAGACTTTGTCCTGACATTAGGATGTTTTAACGTAGATGGACTATTTGTTGTACCCAAAAGGCCGGGGGCAGCGGCCGTTGCCGCCACCTCCGGCCTGTCATTCGGGATCGTTCCGAAGCGCCCGCCTAACCGTGGAAGCTGGCCGGATGCGGGCCGGTGCGCCCCTCCCGCTCAAGCGAATCCAGCGCAGCCAGCTCCTCGTCCAAGAGGGTAAAACCGAAGACGTCCAGGTTTTCCCTGATCCGGGCCGGAGTCACCGACTTCGGGATGACGATCCTCCCCTGCTGCAGGTGCCAGCGCAGCACCACCTGGGCCGGAGTGCGGCCGTGTCGCACCGCAATGGCGGCGACGGCGGGATCGCCCAGCACAGCACCTTGAGCGAGCGGGCTCCAGGCCTCGGTGATGATGCCGTGGGCAGCGTTGAACGCCTCGGCGTCCCGCTGCTGCAAGGCAGGGTGCAGTTCAACCTGGTTGACGGCAGGCACGGTCCCGCCCAGGTCAATGAGCCGCTGCACATGGTCGGGCAGGAAGTTGGAGACCCCGATGGCGCGGACCCTGCCGTCGGCCAGCAGCTTCTCCAGGGCGAGCCACGAGTCAGCGTACTTGTCGGTTTCCGGAGCCGGCCAGTGGATCAGGTAGAGATCGAGGTAGTCGAGTCCCAGCCTGGCCACGCTCGCCTCGAAGGCGGCAAGCGTGGACTCGTAGCCGAGATCGTCAATCCAGAGCTTGGAAGTCACGAACAGCTCGCCGCGGGGAATGCCGGACTCCGCCAACGCGCGGCCCGTGCCTTCTTCATTGCCGTAGATGGCAGCCGTATCGATGCTGCGGTAGCCGGCGGCGAGGGCGGCGGTGACTGCCGCGGTTGTTTCGTCGTTGGGGACCTGGAAGACGCCGAAGCCAAGCTGTGGCATCTCCACGCCGTTGTTGAGGGTGACGGTGGGAATCGGGATCATGGTTTCTCCAGTGGTAGGGACGGACATTTCAGCGGGCACCGGCGCGTGCATCGGCGACCGGAACCGGCTCAGCGTCGGCAGGTGCGGCGGCCGGTTCGACGGCGGCACCGGACCCTTCCGCCGTCGTCGTTCCACTCACCGGACCGGCCTCCGTGCGCCGCTTGGCGCCGGCTGCCGCAAAGGCCATTACACCGAGGCCCAGCAGGGTGATGAGGGCGCCGGCCCAGATGGGTGAGGTGTAGCCGAGACCGGCGGTGATGGTCACGCCGCCAAGCCAGGCGCCGAGGGCGTTGCCCACATTGAAGGCGCCGATGTTGGCGCCGGAGGCCAGGGTCGGGGCGCCGTTGGCGTATTTCATGACCCGCATCTGCAGTCCGGGGACCGTCGCGAAGCCGAAGCCGCCCATCAGGATGATGGAGGCGATGGTCAGTGGCTGGTTGCCGGCGGTCAGGGCGAAAGCCACCAGAATCACCACCAGCACGGCCAGGACAACCAGGAGTGTGCGGTCCACGTTCCGGTCCGCCGCCTTGCCGCCCACGGTATTGCCGACGAACAGCCCAACGCCAAAGAGGATCAGGAGCCAGGGCACGGTGGCAGCCGAGAAGCCGGTGACCTCGGTGAGCGTGAAGGCGATGTAGGTGAAGGCGCCGAACATGCCGCCGTAGCCGAGGATGGTGACGAGGATGGACAGCCAGACCTGGCCGGACCGGAAGGCGCTGAGTTCACCGCGTAGTCCGCCGGCGCCGGACCGGGCCGGGGCATCGGCGCGACCGGTCTTGGGCACCAGCGTCATGATGCCGACGAGGGCCAGGACCCCGATTCCGGTGATGGCCCAGAAGGTGGAGCGCCAGCCGGCGGCCTGGCCCAGCATGGTGCCGAACGGGACGCCGAGGACGTTGGCGGCGGTAAGCCCGGTGAACATGATGGCGATGGCGCCGGCCTTCTTGGTGGGTGCCACCATGTCTGCGGCCACCACTGCTCCGATGCCGAAGAACGCACCGTGGGCCAGGGCGGCGACGATCCGGCCGATCATCATCATGGAGTATTCGGGGGCGACGGCCGAGATCAGGTTGCCGCCGATGAACAGCACCAGCAGGACGGCGAGCACTGGCTTGCGCTCGAAACGCGTTACCGCGGCGGTGAGCAGCAGCGCGCCGACAACGACGGCGAGGGCGTAGCCGGAGATCAGCCAGCCGGCCGTGGCCTCACTGACCTGGAAGTCAGTGGCAACCTCGGGCAGCAGGCCCATAATCACGAACTCGGTGAGTCCGATCCCGAACCCGCCGAGGGCGAGGGCTAACAGGCCAATGGGCATGGCGAAGCTCCTTCAAAACTGTACGGAATGGGGTAGGGCGCGTAGGCTAGTAGTTGCAGACGCGTTATTTATTGTTGCACAAGCAGATACCACGCGCAAGCAACTATTATTTGTTGTGCCCCGCTTTACGTCCGCGGGTACACGATCCGGAAGGAAGTACCAGATGGGCATCAAGGACGACGCCGTTGAAGTCCGCGCACAGGGCTGGCGGACCCTGGCTGCCTTGCACGGCCTGATCGAATCGGAGCTGGAGCGCTCGCTCCAAGCCGAGGCCCAGCTATCCGTCGTCGAATACACCGTGCTCGACGCCCTCAGCCGGCAGGACGGCTGGCACATGCGCATGCAGCAGCTGGCCCGGGCCACGGCGCTCAGTGCCAGCGCCACCACCCGGCTGGTCAACAGGCTCGAGGACCGCGGCCTGCTGACCCGCATCCTCTGCGCGGATGACCGGCGCGGCATCTACACCGAGCTCACTGCCAGCGGCATCAAGCTGCTCGAAGAGGCGCGCCCCACCCACGATGCCACCCTGGAGCGCGCGCTGGCCGAGGCCCAGGAAATCCCGGAGCTGGCCCCGCTGGTGGACGCACTGCCCAAACTGCACGCGCCCGTGTAGCCCGGCTCCGCAAAACGTCACAGCAAAAGCCCCGCGCCGCGTCAGATCGCGGTGCAGGGCTTTGTGCTTGGACGGCTACACGCCGACGGGTTGCTTGGCAGCGAGGTTTTTAAAGTAGTGCTCCAAGTCCTCGAGGCTCTTGTCCTTGGTTTCCGGTACCACCCGCTTCACCCACACGATGGCTGCCAGCTGGATGGCAACGAAGATGAAGAAGGTTGTTGAGACGCCGATCCACGCAACCATCTGCGGGAAGAAGAATCCAATCAGGAAGTTGATCATCCACAGGACAAACACGCAGATGCCCATGCCGATGCCGCGTACATGCAGCGGGAAGATTTCTGACATGGTCAACCACGTCACCGTGCCGATGCAGGACTGCATGGACGCCAGGAAGGTCACCATAAACAGCAGCACCAGGTAGCCCCGCAGGGTGCTTTCCGGGATCAGCATCGAGATCAGGCCGATGGCCAACAGCGACGACGCCGTGCCCACCAGCCCGACGATCAGCATGGACTTACGGCGCACGCGCGTCATCAGGGACATACCGATGATGACCGCCACCACTGAGGTGACGCCGTTAACGACGTTGGCGAGCAGGGCTCCCCGGTCCCCGAAGCCGGAGCTGGAAAGGATGGAGGTGCCGTAGTACATGATGGCGTTGACGCCGCTGATCTGGTTGATGACCGCCATTCCCAGGCCCACCACGAAAATCCTGCGGATCCATGGCACGGTGAGGTCCCGGAAAGTGCCGAGCTTGGATTGGTAGTCTTCCCGGGCTGCCTGCCGCACGTCGTCGAACTCGGTTGAGACATCCGCCGCGGCCCGGGTTTTGCGCAGCACTTCGAGGACCTCGCCGAAGCGTCCCGCGGACGCCAGCCAGCGGGGGCTTTCGGGGAGGACCAGCATGCCGAACCAGAGGACAACGGCGGGCAGCGTCGCGATGACCAGCATCCAGCGCCACACATGGGAGGCCTCCGGAAAGGCGTTGCCCAGGACGGCGTTGAACGTGAAGGCCAGGAACTGGCCGGTGACGATCATGAGCTCGTTCTGCGTGACGATCCGTCCGCGTTGGGCCGCCGGCGACATCTCCGCGAGGTACACGGGCACGATCACCGACGCCCCGCCCACCGCGAGGCCCAAAACGGTGCGGGCCGCAACCAGCAGCTCCGTCGTCGGGGCGAGGGAACAGGCAATGGTGGAGACGGCGAAGATGAGGGCCAGCACCATGATGGTCCGGCGGCGGCCGAAGCGGTCGGACAGGCGGCCGGCGGTGATGGCACCGAACGCCGCGCCGAACAGGAGGGTGGACGTGACCAGCCCTTCAGTCAGCGGGGTCAGCCCGAGGTCGCGCTGCATGAACGGCAGGGCACCGTTGATGACGCCGGTGTCGTAGCCGAAGAGGAGCCCGCCAAAGGTGGAGAACAGGGCCACCCGCCGCATGAATCGTTTGGGATTGGCGGCGCTCCTGTTTGGGCCACCATGCCCGGCCAGGGTCTGTGACGGCGAACTGGTCAGTGTTTGTTCTGTTTGCTTCATAGGGCGGCGGCTACCGTGCCTTGGCGATGTAGTTGTTCATCGTGTCCAGCTGATAGCGCGAGACCTCTTCGGCGTTCTCGTCTTCGGCGAAGACGCTGGACACCATGACAGTGTTCTCACGGTCCAGGAAGCCGATTTCCTGCAGGCCGCCGAAGAATTCCTCCCAGTTGACGTCGCCGTCGCCGATCTTGAGGTGCTGGTGCACGCGGACCGGGTTGCCGGGCGGGTTGGTGATGTAGCGCAGGCCGTGCGAGGCGTGGTGGTCCATGGTGTCGGCGACGTGGACCAGCCGGAGCTTGTCCCCCGCGGCGCGCATGATGTCCAGGGGCGCGTTCTTCATGTGGAAGCTGTGCGAAGCCACGTAGACCAGGCCCACGTTCTTGGAGTTCAGGCCGCGGACGACGCGGATGGCGGCGAGTCCTTCTTCCACGAAGTCGTCCGGGTGCGGATCAATCAGCAGGTCGATCCCTTCGCGTTCGATGATGGGCAGCAGCTCTTCCATGGAGCGGTAGAAGGCGCGCTCTGATTCTTCAGCCTTCTCCGGGCGGCCGCTGAATTCGGTGTTCATGGTGCTGACGCCCAGGTCCACGGCGATCTGGATGGCGCGCTTCCAGTAACGTACGGCGGCTTCGCGGGCGTCCTCGTCCGGCCCGGACCAGCGGAGAACGGGGAGGATCGAGGCGATCTCTATCCCGGCGTCCTTGCAGGCCTTGTTGAGCTGGCCCACCAGTTCATCGTCGGCCTTCGGGTGGTTGTAGAACGGGATGAAGTCGGCGTGCGGGGTCATCTGCATGTACTTGTAGCCGAGGTCCGCCACCACCCGGGGAAATTCGAGCAGGCTGTGCGAGTGGTGGAACGGCGTTGGATCAAGTGCGATTTTCACGTGGGACACTCCATTGTGGATGGGTCGGGTGCGAACGGGCTTAGCTGTAGAGGGCAGGCTTGGCGTTCAGCTTCACGGCGACCTTTTCGCCGTTCTTCTGTGCTTCCACGCCGGCTTCGCAGCATGCGGCGGTGGCGTAGCCGTCCCAGGCGGTGGGGCCGCCGATTTCGCCGCGGACGGCTGCGTCAACCCATGACTGAATTTCGACGTCGTAGGCCGCACCGAAGCGCTCTTCGAAGCCCGGGGTCACGTTGCCGCCCCAGCGGCCGGCGCTGCGCGTGTAAGGTCCCTTGTCGCCGCCGATGCTGACGATGCCCTCTTCGAAGGAGGCCTGCGTGGCCACTTCGTAGCCGAACTTGGCGTTGACGTAGATTTCGACGTCGGCCAGCACACCGGACTCGGTTTCGACCAGGACGTGCTGGGGATCGTGCTGGCCGGCCGGGGCATTCTTCGTGGCCTTGCCGAGGCGGACCTGGACGCTGGTGATTTCCTCGCCGGTGAAGTAGCGGATCGCATCGAATTCGTGCACCACGGAGTCGTTGATCAGCATCTCGTTGGTGAAGCCCGCCGGGGTGGTGGGGTTGCGGTGCTGGTGGTGCAGCATCAGCAGCTCGCCGAGTTCGCGGTCGCGGATGACCTGGCCCAGGGCTGCGTATTCTGCGTCGAAGCGGCGCATGAAGCCCACCTGGATGCGCTTGTGGCCCAGCTTTTCCTCGGCCTGGACGATCTTCCAGGCCGATTCTGCGTCCGGCGTGAGCGGCTTCTCGCAGAGGATCGGAATGTCCTTGGCGAGGGCCTTCAGCAGGATGTCCTCGTGCAGGAAACCGGGGGTGGCGATCAGCACGGCGTTAACGTCGCCGTTATTAAGCGCCTCGTCGGCGTCCGCGAGGGCCACCGCGCCGGGAATGCCTTCGATGGCTGCCTGGGCGCGGGCAAGGTCAACGTCGACGACGGCGGCAACTTCAGCGCCGTGGATGCGCTTGCTGAGGCGCTGGATGTGGTCCGCGCCCATGCGGCCGGCGCCGATGACGGCGACACGAAGGGTTTCAGTCATTGTTCTTTCCTTACGTTTCAGGTGCCTGGACGGCTGTTAGTTGACGGCCGTGCGGGAGCCGCAGGACAGCAGGTAGTTGCGGGTGCGCTTGGCGATCGGCATGGGAACGTCGAAGGCCACGGGATACATGTCCTGCTCCACGATGCCGAAGATGGGTCGGTTCAGTGCCTCCACTGCTTCGATGACGGCCCGCAGGTCCGGCAGCCCGTTCGGCGGTTCGGTCATCACGCCGGCAAGGTTGGCAGCCGCCCACGTCATGTTTTCCTCGTTGACCTTCTTGAGGATGTCCGGGTTGATCTGCTTCAGGTGCAGGTAGCCGATGCGGTCCGGATGGTTCTTGATGAGCTCCAGGCTGGAGGCCCCGCAGTATTCGGCGTGGCCGGTGTCCAGGCAGAGGTTCAGGTACTTCGAATCCGTGGCTCCGAGGAGGTTTTCGATGTCTTCCTGGGCTCCGACGTGGGAATCGGCGTGCGAGTGGAACTGCTGGTTCAGGCCGAAGTCCTCCAGCAGCGTCTTGCCCAGGCGGTTGTGGCCGGCGAACAGGTCGCTCCAGGCCTTTTCCGTGAGCTGACCGCTTTC
The DNA here is from genome assembly GCF_031454875.1 of Arthrobacter oryzae. Taxonomy (GTDB): domain Bacteria; phylum Actinomycetota; class Actinomycetes; order Actinomycetales; family Micrococcaceae; genus Arthrobacter; species Arthrobacter oryzae_D. The sequence continues at coordinate 58,987 of NZ_JAVDRQ010000007.1, read as the reverse complement.
CACGGCTTCACCGGTGACGTCGTCGCGCCACATGGCCGGGATGACCACGATGTGCTCGCCGCCCATGGCTGCCGTGAGTTCGGCGACCTTGCGGGCCGGTTCCCAGGCTGTCTCCCACTGGTCGAGTCCGCGGTGGAAGGCGGTGAAGACCGTTCCCGCCGTGACCTTCAGGTCGCGCTGCTTGAGCTCCGCGGCCAGGCGGGCGGGGTCGGTGGGCAGGTAGCCGTAGGGTCCCAGTTCGATCCACTTGTAGCCGGATTCGGCCACTTCATCGAGGAACCGCTCCCAAGGGGTCTGCTTGGGATCGTCCGCGAACCAGACACCCCAGGAGTCCGGTGCGGTGCCGATGATCAATTTGTTCTCAGTCATTTCTGTTCCTCTCATCGATTGCTCCGTAACCGCCCTTTTGGACGCTCAAAACGGCGGTTACGGAGCAGTCGATCGTGGTAAGTGGGTGGGCCCACGCCGCCAGGGTTCCCTGGCCGAGTTTGCGAGGCTAGGGCGGCGATGGGGACTAGTTGGACGGGAAGTTGTAGGAGGCACCCGAGGCGTGGGTGGGCTCAGGCCAGCGTGAGGTGACTACCTTGCCACGGGTGTAGAAGGAAACGCCTTCCGGGCCGTAGATGTGCTTGTCGCCGAACAGGGAGGCTTTCCAGCCGCCGAAGGAGTGGTAGGCCACCGGCACGGGCAGCGGCACGTTGATGCCGATCATGCCTACCGTCACCGAGCGCTGGAACTTACGGGCGTTGGCGCCGGAGGAGGTGAAGATGGCGGTGCCGTTGCCGTAGGGGTTGGAGTTGATCAGGTTGATGCCGGCGTCCAGGTCCTCCACGCGGACCACGACGAGGACCGGTCCGAAGATTTCCTCGGTGTAGGCGGTCATTTCGGTCTTGACGTGGTCCAGGACGGTGGGGCCGACCCAGAAGCCTTCCTCGTGGCCGGGGACCACCAGATCGCGGCCGTCCACCACCATGGCCGCTCCGGCGGTTTCGGCTTCGGTGACGATCCTGACGATGCGTTCCTTGGAGGCAGGCGTGATCACCGGGCCCATTTCGGCGTCGGGCGCGGTGCCGTTGTTGACCTTCACGGCCAGGGCGCGTTCTTCGACTTTCTTGACCAGCAGTTCGGCGGCGTCACCGACGGCGACGGCGACGGAGATGGCCATGCAGCGTTCGCCGGCGGAGCCGAAGGCGGCGGCGGCGAGGTGGTCGGCGGCGTTGTCCAGATCGGCGTCGGGCATCACGATGGCGTGGTTTTTCGCCCCGCCCAGGGCCTGGACGCGCTTGCCGTGCTTGGTGGCGGTTTCGTGGACGTACTGGGCGATCGGGGTGGAGCCGACGAAGGAGATGCCGTCCACGTCCGGGTGGGTGAGCAGTCCGTCCACGGTTTCCTTATCGCCGTGCAGGACCTGGAAGACGCCGTCGGGCAGGCCGGCCTGCTTCCACAGCTTCGCCAGCAGCATCGAGGCGGACGGGTCGCGCTCGGAGGGCTTGAGGATGAAGGCGTTGCCGGTGGCGATGGCCATCGGGGCCATCCACAGCGGCACCATGACGGGGAAGTTGAACGGGGTGATGCCGGCGACGACGCCGAGGGGTTCGCGGAAGGAGAAGACGTCGATGCCGGTGGAGACCTGGTCCGAGTAGTCGCCCTTGAGCAGGGTCGGGATGCCACAGGCGAACTCGATGACTTCCAGGCCGCGGCCGATCTCGCCCTTGGCGTCGGAGAGGACCTTGCCGTGCTCGGCGGTGATCAGTTCGGCAAGCTGGTCCACGTGGGAGGCGACGAGTTCGCGGAACTTGAACAGCACAGCGGTGCGCTTGGCCAGGGAGATGTCGCCCCACGAATCGGCGGCCTTGCGGGCCGCGGCGACGGTGGCATCCAGGTCGGCCCGGTTGGCCAGCCGCAGCTCCGCGGACACGGCGCCGGTTGCGGGGTTGTAGACGGGCTGGGTGCGGTCGCCAACGCCTGCGGTTTCGGCGCCGTTGATGAAGTGGTTGATGGTGGTGGTGACGGTCGTCGTTGACATGTGTTGGACTTCCTTGGTCTGTGGGGAGTTCTAGCCGAGCAGCTTGCGCTGGCGGTTCTTGTGGTCGGTGTAGGTCTTGAAGGCCTGCCGGGTGGAGTCGAGGTCGGAGACCTGGGAGACGGGAACGTCCCACCATGATTCGGAGCTCGGGGCATCCAGCAGGGGGTCGGACTCGACATGGATCAGGATGGGCCCGCCGCGCTCCGGGGCTGCCTTCGCGTCGCGGATGGCCTGTTCGAGTTCGGCGATGACCTTCTCCCCCGGTTCGATCCGGATGACCTTCACGCCGAGGGACTCGGCGTTCAGGGCCAGGTCCACCGGCAGCGTCTCGCCTTCGTCGAAGCTGTGCTGCTCCTCGTTCAGGGCCCGGTACTGGGTACCGAACCGCTGCGAGCCGAGTGATTCGGAGAGGGATCCGATGGAGGCGTAGCCGTGGTTCTGGATGAGGACCACGATCAGTTTGATCCGTTCGGCGACGGCGGTGACCAGTTCGGTGTGCATCATCAGGTAGGAGCCGTCCCCCACCATGACCACGACGTCGCGCTGCGCACCGCCCGCTGCCGCCTCGGCCAGGGCGGCGCGCTTGACGCCAAGCCCGCCGGGGATTTCGTAGCCCATGCAGGAGTAGGCGTATTCCACGTGGTAGCCGAACGGGTCCCGGACACGCCACATCTTGTGCAGGTCACCCGGCAGCGACCCCGCGGCGCAAATGACGACGTCCGCCGCGTCCATGGCACGGGACGTGGCGCCGATGATCTCGTTCTGGGCCGGCAGCGGCGTGAACCGGGTATCAAAGGCATCGTCCACGGTGGCGTCCCATCGCTTCTTCTCCGCAGCGACCTGCTGTTCCAGGTCGGCACCGACGCGGTAGCCGCCCAGGGCCTGATTCAGCTTGACCAGTGCCTTGCGGGCGTCGGCCACGATCGGCAGCGAGGTGCCGTGCTTGTACGCGTCGATGGCGGCGACGTTGATGTTGATGAACTTCACGTCCGGGTTCTGGAACGCGGTCCGCGAGGCGGTGGTGAAGTCCTCGTAGCGCGTGCCGATCCCGATGATCAGGTCCGCTTCGGCTGCGATGGCGTTGGCCGCCGTCGTGCCGGTGGAGCCGATCGCACCGAGAGAGAACTTGTGGTCCCACGGCAGGACGCCGACCCCGGCCTGGGTGTTGCCCACCGGGATGCCCGTCAGCTCGGCGAACGTCGCGAGTTCGTCGTTGGCGTAGGCGTAGAGGACGCCGCCGCCAGCAATGATGAGCGGGCGCTTCGCGGCACGGATGGCCTCCGCGGCGCGGGCGATGTCCCCGTCGTCGGCGTCGGGGCGGCGGATCCGCCATTCGCGTTCGGCCAGGAATTCCTCGGGCACGTCGAAGGCCTCGGTCTGGACATCCTGCGGCAGCGAGATGGTGACGGCGCCGGTTTCGGCCGGGTCCGTCAGGACCCGCAGGCCGTGGTGGAACGCCGAGAAGAGCTGCTCGGGCCGGGAGACCCGGTCGAAGAACTTGGACAGCGGCCGGAACGCGTCGTTGACGGTGATGTCGTACGCGTAAGGCTGCTCAAGCTGCTGCAGGACCGGGTCCGCGGCCCGGGTGGCGAAGGTGTCGCTCGGCAGCAGCAGCACCGGCAGTCGGTTGGTGGTGGCCAGGGCCGCCCCGGTGAGGAGATTGGAGGAACCGGGCCCGATCGAGGTGCTGATCGCGAACGTCTGGCGGCGGCGGGTGTGGCGTGCGTAGCCCACGGCCTGGTGCGCCTGGGCCTGCTCGTTGCGGCCCTGGTAGTACGGCATGATCGTGGGATCGAGCTGCTGGTACTGCTTGAGGGCCTGGCCGACGCCGGCAACGTTGCCGTGCCCGAAGATGCCGAACGTCCCGGGAATCAGGCGTTCCCGGTATTCCAGCCCGCCGACGGAATCAACGGTGTACTGCTTGGAAAGATATTCCACCACGGCCTGGGCCACGGTCATTCGACGGGTTCCGGCTGCGCTGCCAGTTCTGATCCCCATGGGAATTACTCCGATACTTCTGCGGTGTGGGCTGATGCGGTGTGGGCTGATGCGGTGTGGTGAAGGAGGGAGGCGGCAGTGGCCACGGCGCCGGCAACATCGCCGTCCTGCGGATACAGGAGGGTCCGGCCGACCGTGAGGCCCTGCACGCCGGGGAGGGCCAGGGCGGCTTCCCAGGTGGCGAAGACTTCGTCCTGGGTGCCTTCCGGATCTCCGCCCAGCAGCACCGTGGGCATGGTGGTGGCGGCCATGACGCGCTCCATTTCGGCCACCACGGGTAGCTTCATCCACGTGTAGGCGCTGGTGGAACCCAACCCCTCGGCGATGGCGATGGACTTGATGACGGCGTTGGTGGACAGGTCGTTGCGGACCTTGCCGTTTTCGCGGACGGACAGGAAGGGCTCCACCATCGCGATCAGCTTGCGTTCAGCGAGGGAGTCGATGGCCTTGGCCGTCGCTTCCAGCAGGGCCACGGTGTCCGGGTCGCTCAGGCAGATGCGCGTCAGCATCTTCCCGCCGTCAGCACCCAGGGCTTCCAGTGCCGCGGCGGTGTGCCCGGTGAAGCGGTCATCGAATTCGTTGACCAGGCCGGAGAGTCCGCCTCGGTTCATCGATCCGAAAATCAGTTTGCCGTCGAGTGCCCCGAGCAGCAGCAGGTCATCCATGATGTCCGGGGAGGCGAGCACGCCGTCCACGTCCGGGTTGGCCAGCGCAATCTGCAGCCGGTCCAGCAACTGCCGGCGGTCGGCCATGGCCACGGGGTCATTGCCGACGGCGAGGGCGCCGCGGGCGGGGTGGTCAGCAGCAACGATAAAGTTCTGCCGGCCGTACTTGAGCCCGGGGGGGCGACGCCGCGCCTTGGCAGCACGGGCAACAGCGTCCGGATCCTCCAGGCGGATGGTGCTCAGGTGCGCGTAGCGGCGGGGATCATCGTCCAGGGCATTGTTTGAGGCGACGGGTGTGAGGGTCACAGCGCTGCTCCTTCGGTGATGAACTGACCGGGGACCAGGCGGCCGCGTTCGGCCAGCAGCGAGGTGACTTCGGCCGGCGTCGGCATGGCGTCGGCGCAGGACAGGCGGGACGCGACGATCGCGCCGGCGGCATTTGCGTAGTCCAGGACCTGGGCCAGGGGCCAGCCGGACAGCAGCCCGTGGCAGAAGGCTCCGCCGAAGGAGTCACCGGCGCCGAGGCCGTTGACGGTCTCCACCGGAACGGGGGCAGACACCACGCGTTCGGTGCGGGTCTTGGCCATCACGCCTTCGGGGCCAAGCTTGACGACGGCGATTTCGACGCCGGCAGCCAGGAGCCGGTCCGCCTGCTCGTCCGGGGTTCCCTCGCCCACGGCCACGGCGCATTCCTTGTCGTTGCCGATCGCCACCGTTACATGCGGCAGGATCCTGGCGACCTGGGCCCGGGCTTCCTCTTCCGAGGCCCAGAACATGGGGCGGTAGTCCAGGTCGAGGATGGTGTACTGGCCCTCTTTCAGGCCGGCGTGCGGGCGTGCTTCATGGGCTTTGACGTGTGCCTCGCGGCTGGGCTCCTGGCACAGGCCGGTGACGGTGGACCAGAAGATCCGCGCATCCCGGATGGCGTCCAGGTCCAGCTCTTCGGCCGTGATCTGCAGGTCCGGGGCCGTGGGGAACCGACCGTAGAAGTAGAGCGGGAAGTCTTCCGGCGGCTTGATCGCACAGAAGGTGACCGCGGTGGGCCATTCCTTCACCGGCGTAACGAACGTATCGTCCACGTTGAACTTGCGCAGTTCACGGTGCAGGTACTTGCCGAAAGCGTCATCGCCCGTGCGGGTAACCACCCCGGCCCGGCGGCCGTGCCGCGCGGCTGCGACGGCCACGTTGGCGGGTGAACCACCGAGGTACTTTCCGAAGGACGTGACGTCCTCCAGATCCACCCCGATGTCGTTCGGGTAGATATCAACGCTGATGCGCCCGATCGTGAGCAGTTCATGGGTCACGGTAATCGCGGACCTTTCTGGTTTGAACTCTGTACCTCTGAACAGATAGAGCTCCGGTTCCTGGCGGACCCCCGTGAGCGGGGCCACAACCACTACTTTGCCCTACAATTATTGTCCTGTCAAAGGTTTGTACTGACATATTTACAACTTGCCATAGCTGGCAGATCAAGACCCTTCGAACAGCTCGGCGGCGGCCAAAAGCCCGGGCTATTTACGCGGAACAGCCAGTTCGCCGGTGACATACTGAGCCTGCCCAAAGCCGAACGACCAGTCGCCCGCGCCATTCTCGACGTACCCGATAAACACATCCTCACCAGCCACACCCAGCCCGGCCAGCCGGGCGGCGATCGCGGCAAAGAGGGACTGCTTGGCTTCCTGGCTCCGCCCACCCTGCGTGAAAATCTGAATCATCACCACGTCCGGCGTGCGCTCAAAGCCGAGCCCGGCGTCCTGGGCGAAGATCTGCCCGCGGGGATGTTCGGTGAGGATATGGAAGTAGTCGCGCTCCGGAATCCCGTACTCCGCAAGGATCGCATCGTGGATCCCCCGGCTCAGCCGGCCCAGGTCCTCGGGGCTACGCCCTTGGTTGACATCAATTCGCACGAGCGGCACGTCCGACTCCTTCAAGTAGTTTGTCCTGACATACTAACAAACTAATTCAGCGGACGACAAGCGGTCTGGGGCGAATTGCCTCTTGTGGCGGACCCAAAGTGGGAGTAGCTTTAAACAACCGAAAGGTTGATAAAGCAATTGATTGACTACGTTTGATTGACTACGGGGCGGGGGAATGGCAGGTCATGGACACCGGCGACGATGAACTGCTCGACGCGGCCTTCATGGCCCTCGCTGATCCGGTCCGCCGCCGCATCATCTCCCGGCTCAGCCGGGGACCGGCCACCGTAAACGAACTGGCGGAACCCTTCGCGATCACCAAACAGGCGGTCTCGAAGCACATCCAGGTCCTCGAGCAGGCGCAATTGGTCACCCGCACACGTGACGCCCAGCGCCGGCCCGTCCACCTGAACCCCGCACGGCTGGAGGCGCTCACCGCATGGATTGACCAGTACCGGTTGGTCCGCGAGAAGCAGTTCCGCAGCCTCGATGCCGTGCTCCAATCCAGGGCCGCCGCACGCGGCACACAGGCAAAGGACCCATCATGAGCAACGAACTGAAACTCAGCATCCCTGAAGGGCAGCCCTTCATTGACTACGAGCGGGAATTCGACTTCCCGGTGGCGGACGTGTTCCGCGCACACAAGGAGCCTGATCTGATCGTCCAATGGCTCGGCCCGCGGGGACTCAAGATGGACATCAACCAGTACGACTTCCGCACCGGCGGCAGCTACAGCTACATCCATACCGGCCCGGACGGCGTTGCCTACGAATTCAGCGGCGTGTTCCACACAGTCCGCGAAAACGAGTTCGCCGTCCAGACCTTCGAATTCGGCGGCTACCCGGACGTTGTCAGCATCGAGTTCCTTACCTTTGAGGACCTTGGCGGCAACAGGTGCCGCATCGTGGGCCACTCCGTCTACCCGAGCCAGGAGTCCCGTGACGGCATGGCGCAGTCCGGCATGGAAGGCGGCATGACGGAGGGCTATGAGCGGCTCGATGAACTCCTCGGCGGCGCCGTTGCGGCCAACCGGGATGCCGGGAGTGGAACGGCGTGAGCAATGCACTGAGGCTCGTGGCCCCGGAGGATGTTCCGTTTGTGTACTCGGAGCGGGAGTTTGATTTCCCGGCGGCGGCGGTCTTCCGCGCCCATGTGGATCCCGAACTGTTCCGGCAATGGATCGGACCGCGCGAGCTGACCACTCGGATCGACGAATTCGATTGCCGTCCGGGCGGGGCGTACCGCTTCGTGCAGGAGGGCCGGGACGGCCGCGAGCATGCGTTCCGCGGCGTCTTCCACACCGTCCGCGAGAACCGGTTCGTGCTGCAGACGTTCGAGTACGAGGGCTACCCGGATGTGGTCACCCTGGAGTTCGGAACGTTCGAGGATTTGCCGGATGGACGCTCCAAACTCACCGGCAGGTCCGTCTACCCCAGCGTGGAAGCCCGCGAAAGGTACCTTGCGGACGGCAGGAAGCCGGCATAGCCGCCGGCTACGAACAGCTGGACGAGCTCCTCGGCTCCTAGCGCGAACGGACAGTTGGGGCCCCTCGCCCGCGGGCCCCAACTGTCCGTTCGCGCTGCACCGGAGGTGGGCGGGCAGTAGCACCTGTTAAAAGTACGACGGCGTCCGGTCACCTTCCCTGGGGAAAGCGGCCGGACGCCGTCGTGTCCCCACGCGCTCCCACTGCTCGAAAGCTCGCAGCGGGACCCTCGCACCTGGGGGCCCTTCTTTTGGTGCCTGAAAGAGGCAGGACCTAGAGGGCTGCGAAAACCTCGCGCAGGAGCTTGGCGGTCTCGGACGGCGTCTTGCCGACCTTCACACCGGCAGCCTCAAGGGCTTCCTTCTTGGCCTGGGCGGTGCCCGCGGAACCGGAGACGATGGCGCCGGCGTGGCCCATGGTCTTGCCTTCCGGAGCGGTGAAGCCGGCCACGTAGCCGACAACCGGCTTGGTGACGTTGGCTTTGATGTAGTCCGCGGCGCGCTCTTCAGCGTCGCCACCGATCTCGCCGATCATCACGATCGCCTTGGTCTCGGGGTCGGCTTCGAACGCTTCGAGGGCGTCGATGTGCGTGGTACCGATGACCGGGTCGCCGCCGATGCCGATGGCGGTGGAGAAGCCCAGGTCACGCAGCTCGTACATCATCTGGTAGGTCAGGGTGCCTGACTTGGAGACGAGGCCGATGGGGCCCTTGCCCGTGATGTTTGCCGGGGTGATGCCAACGAGGGCTTCGCCGGGGGTGATGATGCCGGGGCAGTTCGGTCCGATGATGCGGGTGACCTGCTTGCCGTTGGCGTCGACCTTGGACTGCGCCAGCGCCCAGAACTCAGCCGAGTCCTGGACCGGCACGCCCTCGGTGATGACGACGACCAGGCCGATGCCGGCCTCGATGGCTTCAACAACGGCGTCCTTGGTGAACGCCGGCGGCACGAAGACGATGGAGACGTCCGCGCCGGTCTCGGCGATTGCTTCCTTGACGGTGCCGAAAACGGTGATCTCGTTATCGCCGTGCAGGACCGTGGTGCCGGCCTTGCGGGCGTTGACGCCGCCCACCACATTGGTGCCCGCCTTGAGCATCAGGGCGGTGTGCTTGGTGCCTTCGCCGCCGGTGATGCCCTGGACGATGACCTTGGAGTCCTTGTTCAGATAGATAGACATGGTGCGTCCCTTTACTTAGCTGCGTTGGCGAGCTCGGCGGCCTTGTCGGCGCCCTCGTCCATGGTGGCGGCCAGGGTAACCAGCGGGTGGTTGGCCTCGGCCAGGATGCGGCGGCCTTCTTCGACGTTGTTGCCGTCGAGGCGGACAACCAGCGGCTTGTTGGCGGAGTGCCCCAGCTCAGCCAGTGCACCCACGATGCCCTTTGCCACGGCGTCACAGGCGGTGATGCCGCCGAAGACGTTCACGAACACGGACTTGACCTGCTCGTCGCCCAGGATGACGTCCAGGCCGGCTGCCATGACCTCGGCGGACGCTCCACCGCCGATGTCCAGGAAGTTGGCGGGCTTGACGTTGCCGTGGTTTTCACCTGCGTAGGCGACGACGTCAAGGGTGGACATGACCAGGCCGGCGCCGTTGCCGATGATGCCCACTTCGCCGTCCAGCTTGACGTAGTTGAGGTCCTGCGCCTTGGCCTTGGCCTCGAGCGGGTCAGCAGCATCCTTGTCTTCGAGGAGTGCGTGCTTGGGGTGGCGGAAATCGGCGTTCTCGTCGAGGGTGACCTTGCCGTCAAGGGCAACGATCTCGCCGGCGCCGGTCTTGACCAGCGGGTTGACCTCAACCAGGGTTGCGTCTTCCTTCTTGAAAACGTCCCACAGCTTCAGGATTACGTCGGCGACTTTGCCACGCAGTTCCTCAGCGAAGCCTGCAGCGGCAACGATTTCATCGGCCTTGGCCTGGTCGATTCCCACAGCGGGATCGATGGCGATCTTCGCGAGCGCCTCGGGGCGTTCGACGGCGAGCTGTTCGATTTCCATGCCGCCTTCAACCGAGCACATGGCCAGGTAGTTGCGGTTGGCCCGGTCCAGCAGGACGGAGAAGTAGTATTCTTCGGCGATGTCCGCGCCCTGGGCGATCATGACCTTATTGACCGTGTGGCCCTTGATGTCCATGCCCAGGATGTTGGTGGAGTGCTCCAGAGCCTCATCGGCGGTCTTGGCGACCTTAACGCCGCCGGCCTTGCCTCGGCCACCGACCTTAACCTGTGCCTTGACGACAGTTACGCCACCGATCTTCTCGGCAGCTGCCTTTGCTTCTTCAGGGGTGTGCGCCACGATGCCAGCAAGCACGGGTACACCGTGCGCCTCGAACATATCGCGCGCCTGATATTCAAACAGGTCCACGGTTTAGTGTCCTTCTACGTCGAAGTAGTTTCTGTACAGCCGGACCCCACGTAATCGTGGTTACCGGGCTGCGGAATAAACGCACCCTGCGGCAGGTTTGGAAACGAGCCACACGGCGCAATGCTCCTCTCGGAACTCTAGTCCTTTCTGCGGACCGGCCCGTTCCAGAGTACCTGTTATGTGAGTAAGGACACTATTCTATGGAGCGTAGAAAAACCCCTAGATTACGGGCTTTTTGGCGCCTCCGAGGGCGTCGCTGAAGCGTTTTCGGGGCCGCCGGAAACCAGTTCGTAATGGTCCCGTGAGATGAAGAAGGCAACACCCGCCGAAACGTTTCCGCAGGCCACGCCGCTGTTGTAGGCCGAGCAGCGCAGGCCGTTCCGTTCAAGGTTCTGGCCGTCCTCCAGGACGGGCAGCTGGGATACGGGTCCGGCCTTGGTGCCCTTGGGGCCGAATTCGGCTTCCATCTGGGTCACGCCGGAGCGGCATTCCCCGTACGTCGCATTGTCCGGCGTGAGCAGTGCCGCGCCACCCAGGTAGCCAAGGCCGGTGCCGGCGCAGTCGTCTGTGACGTCCGTGACTTCGGGTTTGGGGTACTTGGCCAGCTCGCAGTGCGCCACCGGAACAATGGCGTGCTTGTTGTTTTCCGGGTCGCCGAACCCGTTCTCTTCATACGGCAGGTTGACGTGCTCGCCGCGGGCCGACGTGAGGGAGCAGACGGTGTTGCGGTCCGCCGTGACGAAGCTGAGGGTGTCCTCGCCTGCAGAGAACGGATCGGCGTCCGTCACGGGGGCCTGCTTCAGCTGCTCCAGCACGGGAAGCGGCGGCGGGGGCACGTAGTCAGGGTCCTTCTGGGTGATGGTGCACGCCGTGCAGGCCATCAGGATGAGGGCGGCCAGGATCCCCGGTACAGTCCGTCGCATGGCACCCATTATGCCGGTTCAGTCAGGGGCCGGCAGCGCGTGCTCCGGGTACAGCTCATTGAGGTTGCCCGCGCGGTGTTCGATGGCGCGGCGAAAAGGACCTTCATGGTCCCCCCGGACCTCCGCTCTGGGCTGCGACGCCCCGACCCTGCGCCGCGAAGCTGCGGTGCTATGCGTCCAGTTTGGTCAGCGGCGCGTACCGAAGCAATAGCCGCTTTTCACCGACACTGAACTTCACTTTGGCTACGGTCTTGTCCCCGGCTCCTTCGAGTGCCAGGACAGTCCCGTTGCCGAAGCTCGTGTGGTTAACCTTGTCCCCGACGCTGACGGCAACGATTTCCTTTTGCGGCTGGACGCGGTTCTTTGCGACGGCGGCCGGAACATCGGCATTGAAGCCGGCGGAAGGGCTGGCCGCGTTGCCGCGGGCCGTGCCCGCACCCCAGAACGATCCGCCGTACCGGCTGGATCCGATGGAAGCCCCGCTCCCCCAGCCGCCCACCTGCCGGGACGTGCCTTCACGCCGCCACTCCACCAGTTCTGCGGGGATTTCCTCGATGAACTGGCTGGCCGGGTTGTACTGGCTCTGGCCCCACATGCTGCGGACTTCCGAACGGGTCACATAGAGGCGCTTCCGGGCTCGGGTCAGGCCCACATAGGCCAGCCGCCGTTCCTCCGCGAGCTCCTTGGGATCCGTGGCCGAGCGCTGGTGCGGGAAAAGCCCGTGTTCCATGCCGGTGAGGAACACCACCGGGAACTCCAGCCCCTTCGCGGTGTGGAGGGTCATGAGCGTCACGACGCCCAGGCGTTTGGCCTCGGCAACCGCGGCCGCCAGGTCATCGGCGGTGCCCGCCGGCGCATCCGGGATCTGGTCGGCGTCGGCCACCAGGGACACCTGCTCCAGGAAGGCGCCCAGGGACCCCTCGGGGTTCTCCTGTTCATATTCCCGCACGACGGCGACGAGTTCCGCGAGGTTCTCCACCCGGGACTCGTCCTGGGGGTCGGTACTGGACCGGAGGCCGGCCAGATACCCCGTTTGTTCCAGGACTGCTTCCAGGGCAGCAGCCGCGCCCGAGCCGCTGGCCACCTCGGCGAGGTCGTCCAGGAGCTTCACGAAGCCCAGCACTGCGTTGACGGAGCGGGTAGCCATGCCCGGGGCCTGATCGGCACGGCGGGCAGCGTCCATGAACGAGGTCCGTTCACGTTCGGCCAGCGCGGCCACGGCGCCTTCGGCGCGGTCGCCGATGCCGCGCTTGGGTTCGTTGAGCACCCGGCGCAGGTTGACGTCGTCGTCGGGGTTCACCAGGACGCGCAGGTACGCGAGGGCGTCCTTGATTTCCTTGCGCTCGTAGAAGCGGGTACCACCCACCACCTTGTACGGCAGGCCGACGCGGACCAGGACGTCTTCGATGGAGCGGGACTGTGCGTTGGTGCGGTAGAAAATGGCGACGTCGCCGGGGCGCAGATTGTCCTCGTCCTGGAGCCTGTCGATTTCCTTGGCGATGAACTGGGCTTCGTCGTGTTCGTTTTCGCCCACGTAACCGATGATTTTGTGGCCTTCGCCTTCGGCGGTCCAGAGCCGTTTATCGGGCCGGTTGGGATTCCGGGAAATCACCGAGTTGGCGGCCGTGAGGATGTTCTGGGTGGACCGGTAGTTCTGCTCCAGCTTGAGGGTGCGGGCGTTCGGGTAGTCCTTTTCGAACTCCACGATGTTGCGGATGTCGGCGCCACGGAAAGCGTAGATGGACTGGTCCGAGTCGCCCACCACAGTGAGTTCGGAGGCCCCGGGACCCTCGCCCACAATTTCGCGGACCAGTGCGTACTGGGCGTGGTTGGTGTCCTGGTATTCGTCCACCAGGACATGCCGGAAGCGCCGCCGGTACGATTCGGCGAGCGCCGGAAACGCACGGAACATGTAGACGGTTTCGGCGATGAGGTCGTCAAAGTCCATGGCGTTGGCCTGGCGCAGCCGCTGGGTGTAGCCCTTGAAGACGTCGGCCACGGCAGATTCGAAGGGATCGTTATGGTTGGCGGACGAGGTATAGGAATCGGCGTCGATCAGCTCATTCTTGAGCGCCGAGATCTTGTGCTGGATGGCCTTGGGCGCGAACTTTTTCGGGTCCAGGTCAAGGCTCTTGGACACCTGCGTGACCAGCCGCAGCGAATCCGCGGAATCGTAAATGGAGAAGTTGGACTTCAGGCCAACATTGGCGGCTTCCTGCCGGAGGATGCGCACGCAGGACGAATGGAAGGTGGAAATCCACATGATCTTGGCGCGGCCCCCCACCAGCGCCTCGATGCGTTCCCGCATTTCCGCCGCAGCCTTGTTGGTGAAGGTGATGGCCAGGATCTCACCGTGATGCGCCCTCCTGGTGGCGATCAGGTACGCAATCCGGTTACTGAGCACACGGGTCTTGCCGGATCCCGCGCCGGCGACGATGAGCAGCGCGCTGCCGGTGTGCTTGACTGCCTCTTCCTGCTGGGGGTTGAGGCCCTGCAGGAGTTCGTCCACGCCGGGCAGCTTCGGACGTGCCCGTTCACCCTCGGATTCCGGCCCGCCGTTCCCGTAGCGAGCCGGATCTTCCCCGGTCCCGGGGCGCGACTTGGTGAGCGCTGCCGCTTTCGGGGCAGCCTTGAACGGTCCGTCAGCATACGGGTCAAACAACATATCCATGGTGCTATAAGTCTAGGCGGTGGGGCCGACACTCACTTCCGGGCCGGGCCGCGTTCGCCTCAGCCGATGAACCGGCCTTACTCCACGGAGCCGGACTCCAGGGCGGCGCGGAGCTGCCGGACCGCCGTCGTGCCCCCTGCGATGAACCACTCAAGTCCGTTGACGCGGACGACGTCGACGGCGCCGCCGGCAGCCACCACAATGGCTTTGCCGGGGAGCCAGTCCCATTCGGGGCAGCTGTGCTGGAACCAGCAGTCGAGCTCGCCGTCGGACACCCGGCCCAGGTCGCAGGAGCCTGATCCAAACATCCGCAGCGACGCGGCAGCCGTTGCCGCCGCGTGCCAGGGCATGGCGCACAGCGGGTCCGCGAGCCAGGTGGGATGGATGTACGTTGCGGCGCCCTGCTCGGCCAGCGGGTTCACGGTACGCGCGGCGCCGTCAGCGTGGAAGGAGGTCAGCCGTTCACCGTTCAGGGTGGCGGGCCGGGTGGTTCCACCCAGCCAGAGCTTGTCCTCTTCGGGCTGGAAAATGGCTCCCAGAACCGTCCCGGCTGCGTCCTTGAGGGCGAGCGCGGAGCACCAGTAGGTAGAGCCGTGCAGGAAGTTGTAGGTGCCGTCCACGGGGTCGATCACCCAGGTCCGGCCGCTGGTCCCAAGCACGGACGCGCCTTCCTCCCCCAGGATGCCGTCGTCCGGTCGGCAGCGCCGCAGCTGTTCAAGGACGTAGGCTTCGGCGGCGTGGTCGGCAGCGGTGACGACGTCGGACACCGAGGTTTTCTGCTGCCCCTCCAGTCCGCCCTGGCGCATCATGAGGGCCAGCATGCCCGCTTCCCGGACAAGTGCCTCGGCCAGCTGGTAGTCGTCCAGTCCCGCGTTGAGTTCCGCCGCGCTGTGCCTGCCAAGTTTGTGTCTTCCAAGTTCCGTCACGCGTCCCAGCCTATCCGGGGCCGCACACACGGAACAGGAGCAGCGATAATGAACCCATGGCCAAGACCCCAGCACAGCGGATCAAGAAACACGGCGCCAACGCCTCCGTTCCCCAGCACCATCTGCCGCCGGTAATCAACCCCACCACCCAGCGGTCGCCGGAGAAGGCGCGGAACAACAGCAACGTGATCCTCATAGCCGGCGTGGTGGCCAGCCTTTTCCTGTTCTGGTACCTGAATCTGCTGACGCTGAACCAGCTCACGCAGCTATCCGGCGGCCTGCCCATGCCCGATTCGCTGATCGGCGGCTTTGACCAGGGATTCGCGGACCAGCTCAGGGCGGCCATGAATGAGGAAGCCCGCGGCCAGCTCAACTATGTCCACAAGACGGCAGGCACCCTGTTTCCGCTGATCTTCGGCTTCACGTGGCTCCTGCTGATCGGGACCAGTGTTGCCCGCAAAACGCTCCGGTGGGCACTCTGGGCGCTCCCGCTCCTCTTCGCCGCAGTCCGGCTGTGGGGAAATGTCGCCATTGATTCCATGATGTCGGCGTCCACGGCCGACGGCGGCCAGGTTGCCTTGGCCTCGGCCCTCACCGTTGCCGGCTGGGTGCTCCTGGTGCTGAGCCTCCTGGCGGGCGGCGTTGCGGTGTTCCTGGGACGCAAGGCCGGGAAACAGCAGTAGGCACGCTCCCGGCTGCCCGGCGCACCCCGCCACGTCTCCGGACCTCTGTCTCCGGGGGACCTCTCCCCATACCGATTTTGCTTTTCGCCGCGTAGCGTGGCGGATACAGCTGTCCATTGGGGTGGACAACTCAACATTGGGGGAACCATGGGGGAAGTACGGTCGGATCCGCATCTCAATATCTTTGAGATCAGCGGTCTCGCTTGGGCAACGACAGTCAACAAAGCGGCCGCCGTCCTGGCGGCCGAACCCGGCGGCTTCGCCAGCGCCGCTGATGTATTGGCCGCCGGGGCCGCCGGTGAACTCAGCCCGGAGGACACCCGGATGGTCGATACCGAACTGGCACGTGCCGGGATCGTGGATGCGGCCGGCAACATATCAGCGCAATGGGTGCTGGCGGTCTGGACGTCGGCTTTCGCTCCCATCAAGGTCACCACCGTGTCCCAGGCCGGGCTGGAATCTTCGCACTGCGAGCTGGGACTCGCTGGCGGCCGCGGCGTCGCGGTGTCCTACCGGCGCCGCCTCAGCCGCACAACAACGCTCGGCGCAGAGGTAGCGGAAGTCAGGAACGCCGTCGAAATCTCCTTTTTCCGGGCGGAAAACGCCTGGGCTGCGGCGGCCCGCAGCCTGCCGGCCATGGCCGAACTGCATGCCGCCCCGTCCGAGGACACCGGCTTCGACGGCGAGCGCACAACGCTTCCGCTGGCAGCCGATGCTTGCTCCCCCACGGCAGTCACTGACGGTGTACCGGCCGCCATCGCACATGCCCGCTGTACCGTGCGTTTGGGCGTGGCGGCGTCGGACCCCGGCAGCGGACGGACGCGCTACAGCGCGGCAGTGTGGGCGCTGGCGGACCGGCTCTATTCGCTGCGCACTGAGCCGGGCACAGAGAACCTGTCCGCCGTCCACGTGCCGGCGGGCGACGTCGGCCGTGATTTCGCTTGGCGGATCCTCGGTGCCCGCGAATTCCTTGCCAGCTCCTCGGCGCAGGCGGCCTGACGATGACTCTTTATGGAATGGACGTTGAGTCCGGCCGGCGCCTCAGCGAAGACTTCGCCCGGGCCAGCGAGCGGCTCCTTGCACTGAGCGGCAGCATCACACCTCTGGTGAAGACCACACCGTGGCACGGGCCCGACGGGCAGAAATTCCAGGAGGACTGGAAGGGGCATCGGCAGCAGCTGATCGGAACGGCGCATGCCCTCAAGGCGGCGTCGAACGCGGTGAGGCGCAACGTCGAGGAGCAGCTCGTTGCCAGCGAAACACGCGGCGTGGAGGCCGGGCAGCCGGGGAACGCGGGCGTCCCCTCCTTGTTCGACCGGCTGGTCGGTGGCATCGCAGGCGGAGCCGGGGATCTCTGGGACGGCGCCGGCGACTTCATCAGCACCGTGGAAGATTCGGCCAGGGCGGGCTGGAACCTTTTGCAGGACGTTGCTCCGCCCGGGATCGGAAACCTCATGGATGCCCACGCAAACCTTCATGACCGGCTCGGCAATTTCGGCGACATGGGCTGGCGCTGGTTGAGCACAGGCGAACCGCCGTCCATTACCGAGTTCGGCTCCAATACTGTGTTGCTGGCCGCTGCGGCCGCCACCTTGGGCATCACCGCCAGGACCTTGGGAGCCTATAACCCGCACCTGTTCGACGACGGGCGGCCCGTGGCCGGCGATCCGATTCCGGTGGGCGTGGGCGACCCGGGCGCAGCCGACGAAGGCGTCCGCCTGAACACTCCGGTCCCGTCAACGGTCAGCGCCATCATGGACGGCACCATCGCCGCCTACAGTGACCAGGGCCAGCCGGGGACCCCGGACACCGGAGTCCGCATCACCGCCGTCCACAAGCCAGGCGAGCCGGACGCCTACATCATCAGTATTCCCGGGACCACCCGTTGGTGGCCGGACGGTGCAAACAACCCGACGGACCTCACCGGGAACCTGGAGCTTGCCGGCGGGAACCTCTCCACCGCGGCCGAAGCGGTCCGGTTGGCGATGGAAAAGGCAGGTATTCCGCCCGGAGCCCCTGTGATGCTGTCCGGACACTCGCAAGGCGGCATGATCGCCGTTAGCCTGGCGTCGAATTCCGAATTCACCGACAGATTCAACGTCACGAATGTCGTGACCTTCGGCTCACCAATAGATTCGACGCCGATCCCTGCCGATATCGATGTCCTTGCCTTGCAACACGCTGGAGATCCTGTTCCAAAGGTGGATTTGGGTGACGCCGCCGTGGCCCCTGACGGCCGAATATCCCTCACCCAGGACAATGTGGCCACGAAGGTCACGCTGCCCAACCCTGCCGGCGATCCCGGTGTGGCGAATATGAATTACCACGATGGCGGCAAGTACGTGGAGTCCGTCGCTGAGCACGAGGCAAGCGGGCAGATCGCCGAGTACAGTCAAAAGGCGTCAACCCAACAATTCACCACCTCGGATCCCGGCCAGGTAACATCCACGGTGTCCAATTTGTCCCGAAAGCAGTGAGTATGCGCGGCTTCCGTAAAATCATCACCCGAGCACTGATCTTGGGTGCGCTGGCCATTGCGCTCTCAGGGTGCATTTTCGGCGGGGCATCGCGGGCTGACCGCCTGGAGTCTTCCTTGCGGGACGCCGCCATGTCCGTTCCGGGGATCAAGTCCGTCAGCGTCAATGCAAACGCCAACACGTCGGGGAACTTCATCGTCGTGAAGCTCGTCGGGGATACCGATGACAAGTCCGAGCTCACGGAAATCCTCAGGGACGCGATCCCTGCCCTCCTGGACAGCATCAAGGATCTGGAATCCGGTACCTTCGGCGTCAGTATATTCTCCCCGGACGACTCCGTGTCGGCAGAGCCGGGCGAGCTCGGATATTCCGGGTCAAGCTCGCTGGTCCGTTACCGCGAGTTCTTTTCCGAATAGGCGCCCCGCGCGGCAGCCTTCCGGGCTTTCAGTTCCTGACGCACCCGCTGGCCGATCACCAGGCCCACAGTGGCCAGGCCGATGGTGACGGGATAGCCCATGAACCGCTCCAAGGTCCCCGGCTCCGGCACGTCCATCCCGGTGACACCGCCGAGGCCCAGCGCCACGAATGAGGTGGCCCCGCAGGCCAGGATGAACCAGCCGAGAGGCGACTGCCGCAGCCAGAGCGCACCCAGCAGCAGCAGCGCGAGGGCTCCCCCGATGAAGAACATCAGGGCACCGGCCAGGTGCACGCCGAAGAATCCGGCATCCTCGGGGACCACTCCCACGATGATGGTCCCGGTGCCCGCGACGAAGGTCAGAACCTTGGCTCCCACAGCTGCGAACCACGGCGAACGGCGGGCCGGCGCGACGGGGATGCGGACGCCGGGCCGGGCGGCAATGCACAGCAGCGCCGAACTGAGGAGCAGCGCTCCCAGCAGCATCCCCAGTCCCTGCACCACGAACGAGGCGTTCATCAGCACATGCAGGGGCGAGCAGACATTCCTGTCCTCGTGGATTCCACAGTGAATGGCGCCGAGGTCGCTGATGAATCCGGTCCTGCGGCTGTACGGTTCCGGTCCCGCCCATGCACCGATCACCGCGGCTTCGGCAACGAAATACTGCAGGACACTCAGCTTCGCCCAGGCCCCGAAGTACTCCCGGGTAGAGGCGATGTCCGGGAGGAACCCGGCCCGGGAGGACGTTGCTGGTGTTGCTGCAGTCATGCCAAGAGCGTAGTACGCGCTTGTACCTTGTATGCTTGTATCCGTGCCCGAACAGGACGGCCTGTGCCAGCCGGTTCGGACGCCCGCCCTCGTAGCTCAGTGGATAGAGCACGGCTCTCCTAAAGCCGGTGTCGTTGGTTCGATTCCAATCGAGGGCACTTGAACTTCCAGCCGCAGGATGCAGCGAAGAGTGCACCGCCGAACGACCTGCTGCGAGAGCCGCAGGATTTCGGTCTGCGTGCCTACCTGCTGGGCAGCTGGTCGGTAGAGCGCACCCTCTGGGACCGCAGCGCCGACGCCAGGGGGACCTTCACCGGTGTCGTCCGCTTTTCCCCGAATGACGACGGCGGCCTCGTCTTCCACGAAGAGGGCACCATGCGCTGGCCTACCCCGGCGGGCGGCTCGTTCACTGGCCCCGCGAGCCGCGACTACATCCTGCATTCCACCGCTGACGCCGATGCCATGGACATGACGTTCCCCGACGGCCGGCCGTTCCACCGGATGAGCTTCCGGGATGAGTCCAGCCATGATGAGCACTGGTGTGACCCGGACACCTACCGCGTCACCTATGCGCTCAAAGGGCCCGATGAATTCAGCTATTCCTGGGACGTACATGGGCCACGCAAGGACCAGCTCCTGGTATCCGTCCTGCGCCGGCTGGGGCAGGACGGGCCGGCACCGGACGTGGCCGGCCCCAATGGGCTAGGGTCGTAGCCGTGAAAGACCGAATCATTGTTTCCGCCGTCTGCGTCTATGACGGCACCGGCCGCCTGCTGACCGTCCGCAAGCGCGGGACGGACAAGTTCATGCATCCCGGCGGCAAACCCGAGCCCGGCGAAACCGCAGCCCAGGCCGCTTCGCGCGAACTGCTGGAGGAGGTCGGCATTGACGTCGCCCCCGAAGACCTCCGGCACATGGGCGTCTGGCTGGCCGACGCCGCCAACGAGGCCGCTACGGACATCGAAGCAACGGTTTTCACCGCCCCCGGTGCCTGGACCGCGCACCCCTCGGCCGAGATAGCCGAAATCCGCTGGCTGGACCTGGCGGCCGACCTGCCGGATGACCTTGCTCCCCTGCTGACCGACCACGTCCTGCCGGCCCTGGCGGCGGACCGCAGGTAGTTTGCGGCCCTAGAACTCCGGGACGGCCTCCTGCACCACAGCATTCGCCTCCGCGAACTGCGTGCGGTACAGCTCCGCATAACGGCCTTCCTCCGCCAGCAGCCCGGCGTGGGTGCCGCGCTCCACGATGCGGCCGTCCTCCACCACCAGGATCATGTCCGCGGCGCGGATAGTGGACAGCCGGTGGGCGATCACGACGGCGGTACGGCCCTCGAGCGCTGCCCCCAGCGCAGCCTGGACGGCGGCTTCATTGGTGGAATCCAGGGCTGCCGTGGCCTCGTCCAGGATGACGACGCGCGGCTGCGCAATCAGCAGCCGGGCAATCGTGAGGCGCTGGCGTTCGCCGCCGGACAGTCGGTAGCCGCGCTCCCCCACCACAGTGTCGAGGCCGTCCGGCAGCGACCGGATCATGTCCTCGAGCCGGGCCTGCCGAAGCACCTCCCACATGTCCTCTTCAGTGGCCTCCGGACGGGCCAGCCGCAGGTTGGAGGCAATGGATTCGTGGAACAGGTGTCCGTCCTGCGTCACCATGCCCAGCGTCGCCCGCATCGAGTCAAAGGTGGCGTCGCGGACGTCCAGGCCGCTGCCGGGCACTGTGCCGCCGAGGCGCACGGCGCCGGAATCGACGTCGTACAGCCGTGACAGCAACTGGGCGATGGTGGACTTGCCGGCCCCCGAGGAACCCACCAGGGCAACTGTCTGGCCCGGTTCCACGCGGAAGCTGATGCCGTGCAGCACTTCTTCGCCGCCGCGGGTATCCAGCGTGGAGACGTCCTCGAGCGATGCCAGGGACACCTTGTCCGCGGACGGGTAGGCGAACCGGACGTCGTCGAACTCCACCGAGACGGGACCCGGCGGCACCTCGACGGCGTCGGGCTTCTGCTGGATCAGCGGCTTAAGGTCGAGGATCTCGAAGACCCGCTCGAAACTGACCAGGGCGCTCATGATTTCCACCCGGGCGTTGGAGAGCGCGGTGAGCGGCGCGTACAGACGGGTGAGCAGCAGCGCCAGCACCACGACGTCGCCCGCGGCGAGCTGACCGCCAAGCGCAAGCCAGCCGCCCAGCCCGTACACCAGGGCAAGCGCCAGTGCCGAGACCAGCGTTAGCGCCGTGACGAATGTGAACTGCAGCATCGCGGTGCGCACGCCGATGTCCCGGACACGGCCGGCACGGACGGCGAACTCGCGGGATTCCTCATCGGGTCGGCCGAAGAGCTTGACCAGGGTGGCACCCGGAGCTGAGAACCGCTCGGTCATCTGCGTGCCCATGGCGGCGTTGTGCTCGGCGGCCTCGCGCCGCAGGTCAGCCAGCTTCGAACCCATCCGGCGGGCCGGGATGAGGAAGATCGGCAGCAGGATCATTGCCAGCACGGTCACCAGCCAGGACTTGCCCAGCATGACCACGAGGGTGAGCGCCAGGGCCACCACGTTGCTGACCACGCCGGACAGGGTGCCGGCGAAGGCCGACTGGGCGCCGATGACGTCATTATTCAGCCGGCTGACCAGGGCCCCGGTGCGGGTGCGGGTGAAGAAGGCGATGGGCATTTTCTGGACGTGGTCGAACACCTTGGTGCGCAGGTCCACGATCACGCCCTCGCCGATGGTCGAGGAGAGCCAGCGGGTCACGAGTCCCAGTCCGGCTTCCGCCACGGCCACGACGGCGATGAGCACTGCCAGCCGGATCACAACGTCGGCACCCACGCCGGCGATGATGGCATCCACCACCTGGCCGGCCAGGACCGGGGTGGCCACGGCCAGCACGGCCATGGCGATGGACAGCAGCACGAACGCGATCAGTTTGCCGCGGTGCGGCCGGGCGAAGCCGAACACGCGCTTCAGCGTGGCCTTGGAGAACGGCTTGGAACCGCTGGAGGCCCGCGTGATGTTGTAGAGGGAGCTCCACGCTACCCGGTCCATGCTCATCGCGACTGGCCTTTCATGGTGAGCAGTTCGGTCACAACACCGTCCTCCACGTTCCAGCGGACGTCCAGGCGCACGTTTTCCAGCAGCCTGCGGTCGTGCGTCACCAGGAGCAGGGCGCCTTCGTAGCTTTCCAGGGCCTCTTCGAGCTGCTCGATGGCGGGCAGGTCCAGGTGGTTGGTGGGCTCGTCCAGGACCAGCAGGTTCACGCCGCGCGCCTGCAGCAGCGCCAGGGCCGCGCGGGTCCGTTCGCCCGGGGAGAGCGAGCCGACCGGGCGCGACGTATGGTCCGCTTTGAGGCCGAACTTGGCCAGCAGGGTCCGGACCTCCGCCGGCGTCAGCTCGGGCAGGACAGCTTCGACGGCATCGCCCAGGTTGAGGTCACCGGCCAGCAGGCCACGGGCCTGGTCGATCTCGCCAATGGCCACGGAGGCGCCCATGGCGGCGTTCCCGGAATCCGGCTCCCGGATCCCCAAGAGGAGGCGGAGCAGCGTGGACTTGCCGGCCCCGTTGGGACCGGTGATGCCGATGCGCTCTCCGGCGTTGAGCTGCAGGTTCACTGGCCCCAGCGTGAAGTCACCCTGGCGCACTACGGCGTCGCGCAGCGTTGCCACCACGGCACTGGAGCGCGGCGCCTGGCCGATGCTGAACTGCAGCTGCCACTCCTTGCGCGGCTCCTCCACCTCGTCGAGACGGGCGATCCGCGACTCCATCTGCCGCACCTTCTGGGCCTGCTTCTCCGATGATTCGGTGGAGGCCGCGCGGCGGATCTTGTCATTGTCGGGGCTCTTCTTCATGGCGTTCCGGACGCCCTGGGAGCTCCACTCACGCTGCGTCCGGGCGCGCGAAACGAGGTCCGCCTTCGTGGAGGCATACTCCTCGTACCTCTCCCGGGCGTGGCGGCGGGCAACGGCACGTTCCTCCAGGAACGCCTCGTAGCCGCCGTCGTACACCGCCACGGAGTTCTGGGCGAGGTCCAGCTCCACGATGGTGGTGACACAGCGGGCCAGGAACTCACGGTCGTGGGACACCAGGACCACGCCGCCGCGGAGCCCCTGAACGAACGCCTCCAGCTTGGCCAGGCCGTTGAGGTCAAGGTCGTTGGTGGGTTCGTCGAGCAGGACCACGTCGAAGCGGCTCAGCAGCAGGGCAGCCAGCGCCACGCGTGCGGCCTGCCCGCCCGAGAGCCCTGTCATCGGCGCCTCCGGCCCCACGTCCAGACCCAGGTCGGCGAGGACCGGCGCGATCCGTTCGTCCAGGTCCGCCGCGCCGGAGGCCATCCAGCGGTCGAACGCCAGGGAGTAGGCGTCGTCCGCGCCGGCGGCACCCGAGCCCAGGGCCTCCGCCGTGGACTCCATATCTGCCGTTGCCTGTGCGCAGCCGGTCCGGCGGGCGATGTAGTCCGCCACGCTCTCGCCGGCAATGCGTTCGTGTTCCTGCGGCAGCCAGCCAACGAAGGCGTCGGCCGGGGCCAGGCTCACCGATCCGGCCAGCGGCTGGTCGACGCCTGCCAGCAGTCGGAGAAGGGTGGATTTGCCGGCACCGTTCGCCCCGACAACGCCCACGACGTCGCCCGGGGCTACGGTGAGGGAAAGTTTTGAGAAGAGTGTGCGGTGGTCGTGACCGCCCGAAAGATCTTTGGCAACAAGGGTTGCAGTCATTAGTCCATCCTCTCACTGCGGCCCAAAACGGCCTGAATTCCCGCCGGGCATGAAAGAACCCGCTGGTCCGGACTTGGGGGGTGTACGGACCAACGGGTTCGACCATCTAGCATAGTTCATATACCCCCCGCCGTAAAATCGTCTGTCGCTACTCCAACCGCCGCACCCCGCAGGAAGCCATCCATGCCACTCCCCGCCAAGGCGTTTCAACGCTGGCTTCACGGAATAGCGCCGCAGGCGAGCACTGCCGATATCTGCAGGATTTCCGGGATCAAGCGGACCACGCTGGCGCAGCAGCTGGTCCGCGGCAAGGTGACGGAAAGCACCGTTGTCAGCATCAGCCGGGCCTTCAACATCAATCCCGTGACGGCGTTGGCCACTTTCGCAAATTACAGCGAGCTTGCCGGAAGCCCCGTGCTGCCCACGTCCGCGGAGCTGGTCAGCCAGATCGCCACCATGGACCTCCTGAGTGCAGTCATTGCCCGCTCCGCCGGTGCTGCGGGCGGCGGCGATGCGGCCGGCGGCGATGCGGACAAGCCGCCTGCTCCGCCGCTCACGTCCGCGCCGCATGCGACCTCCGTGAAGAACTGGGTTGACGCGATCGACGACGGCGAACTCCGGCACCGGGTGTCCGCCGCCACCGGGATTGCTCCCCAGAACTACTCCGCACAGCTGACAGCCAACCGGCTGACCCCGGAGCTGGCCATCGCCACGTCACGGGCAGCCGGCGTCGGGCTGACGGGCGGGCTGGTGGCCACGGGGATGATCACCGAGTCGGAGGCCGGCTGGCCGCCCGGCGCGCGGCAGGCCGCCCTGGATGCCCTGACCGACGGCGAGCTCGCAGCCCTGGCCGGCGACCGGCTGCAGGCCCTGGGGAAGACCCTCAAGCGCCAGGAACAAGACCAACAACAAACCAAAACGATCTGGGAGAACCTCGGATGATCGAGATCCTGCAATGGTCCACCCTGGCCGTCTGCTGCGCCGCTGCGGTGGCACGAATTCCCAGTGCGGTCAGGGGCGAAAACAGGTCACTCTTCTACATCTTCGTGCTGGCCACACTGGCGATCCTCCTGAGCATTGACGGCCCGTACGTTGCCATCGACAGCCTGCTCGGCGGCAGGAATATCGCCAACCTCATACTGCGCTTCGTGCTCTTCGCGGTCATCTTTTTCATCGGGCTGCGTTGCGTCAACGCCTTCGGCGCCCATCAACAAAAACGCTGGCTGGTAGGCAGGCCGGGAATGCTGGTATTTGGCCTCACAGCCGGCGTCATGGTCATTTTTTTCGCCATGATGGATGCGTCCGGCTCCTCGGCCGGGCTCACCGGGGTCTACGAGCGGAGCACCCGCAACGCCCACCTGGTGGAGTATTACGGTGCAGCCGGGCGCGCCTACCCGGCCTACGTTTCCCTGGTCCTCCTCCCGGCCATGGTGAAGGCGGTCGGCAGCCGGCTGCCGGTGCTGGTGCGGGTGGGCGCGCTCCTGCTGGCCGTCGGCGGTGTCTGCCTGACCGTGAGCCTGCTGTTCCCCTTCTTCCCCGCGCCATTGACGCCGCTGAAATTCATCATCAACTACGGAGCCGCACTGTGCTTTGTTGTGGGCCTTGCTGCCTTCTGGATTGCCCGGGTCCGGGCAACCCAAGCCGCCCCGCAAAAGTCATCTACCGCAAAGTAGATACAGGCCTTTCACAAAATCATTAGAACGTGAGAGAATCATGAATGTGTGAAAGTGGCCCCTGTCTGGAGTCGCGAATGGGGACAATCCGTTCGACGCCGGGCGGCCGCTGAGCGCTATTGGGGGGATGAGTGGTGGCGGGCCGTTGGGGACCGCCCCCACTCAGCCGCTTAACCGGCCAGGCCCGTCAGCGGGCGAATCGCAAGGTCACCAGTTGGAACGGGCGGAGCGTCAGCTTCGCGGAATCCAGGCCCGCCGTCACGCCTTGCCCCGCAACCGGACGCTCCAGCAGATCC
The DNA here is from genome assembly GCF_031454875.1 of Arthrobacter oryzae. GTDB lineage: Bacteria > Actinomycetota > Actinomycetes > Actinomycetales > Micrococcaceae > Arthrobacter > Arthrobacter oryzae_D. Next base: position 33,008 of record NZ_JAVDRQ010000007.1, on the reverse strand, counting down.
ACTGCGTGCACTTCCCGGGTGTCGAAGTTGGCCGTCACCATTCCTTCGGACCGCTCCCCCAGGGATTCGTACAGACGCACGATCACGTCGCCGGAGCCGTCTTCGGCCAGCTTCACCGCCTCCACCACGATCCCCTGGTTGAACACCGTGAACAGCGGACGGACCGCGTGGCCGCCTGTCACGATGCGCGGGGCAAGATTGGTCCGGTAGCCCTCTTCCACGGCATCCGCGATGCCCGCCCCGGGCCTGATGGTCACGAGGAGCTCATGCCGGCCGCGGTCCGCGCCGGGATCCGGGTACTTGGGCGCGCGCAGCAGCGACGTGCGCACCGTGGTGGTGGTGCCGCCGTCGTCCCGCACGCTGCGGGTGACATCGTGGCCGTAACTGGAAGCGTTGGACACCGCCACGCCATAGCCCGGCTCCGCTACGTGGATCCAGCGGTGGGCGCAGATTTCGAACTTCGCCGCCTCCCAGGACGTGTTGGTGTGGGTTGGCCGGAAGACATGCCCGAACTGCGTCTCCGACGCTGAGCGGTCCGCCCGGATGTCCAGCGGGAAGCCGATCTTGAGCAGCTTTTCCCGTTCCTGCCAGTCCACGGCGGTCAGGATGCTCAACGAAGCGGACCCCGCCTCCAGCGAAATCCGCTGGGTGATGGCTGACGATCCCGCCAGCCGTTCCACCACCACGACGGCGTCCCAGCCGCCGCGCTCCAGCGTCACCGAACGCGCCTCGGTCAGTGAGGTGACGTTCCGGCGGTAGAACTCGTCGATGTCCCAGGCGTCCCACTCATTGGGTGTATCGCGGTGAAGTTCCAGGTGGTTCCCGAACTGGCCCGGGGCGATCGCTTCGCGGCCGCTTGCATGATCGAGCAGCGAGGTCAGGAGTCCGTTGGCGTCCAGCACAGCCCTGATCACGCCGTTATCCAGGATGTAGCCCCCGCCGGACTCGGTCACCGTCACCGGGCTGTCGCTCCGGACGGGTTCGGCAGCGGCCAGCGCCGGAACACCGCTGCGTTCGTGCGGTGCCGCGTTGAGCAGGAACTCGCTGCTGCCCTCTCCGAGTGCCGCCCGCGCGGCCCGGGCGATGATGGCCTCAAGGGCGTCCCCGATGGCTGCATAGTTCCGCTCTGCGTCCTGATGGACCCAGGCGATCGAGCTGCCGGGCAGGATGTCATGGAACTGCTGAAGCAGGACCAGCTGCCACAGGCGCTTCAGTTCGGCCGCCGGGTAAACGAAATCGCCCGCTGTGCGGACGGAGGCGGTGGCGCACCACAGCTCGGCCTCCCGGAGCAGGTGTTCACTGCGCCGGTTGCCCAGCTTGGTCTTCGCCTGGCTGGTGTACGTTCCGCGGTGCAGTTCCAGGTACATCTCCCCCACCCACACAGGCAGGGACGCGTACTCAGCCTGGGCCTGTGAGAAAAAGCTGGCGGCAGATCCGATCCGCACTTTCGGCGAGCCTTCAAGGTTTGCCGTGCGGTGGGCTGCGGCAATCATCTCCCGGGTGGGTCCGCCGCCGCCGTCGCCGTATCCAAACGGGACCAGCGAGACGGTGCCGCGGCCGTGGTCCCGGTAGTTCCGTTCGGCGTGCGCCAGTTCGCGGCCGCTCAGTTCCGAATTGTAGGTGTCAACCGGCGGGAAATGGGTGAACAGCCGGGTGCCGTCGATCCCTTCCCAATTGAAGGTGTGGTGCGGCATCCTGTTGACCTGGTTCCAGGAGATCTTCTGGGTCAGGAACCACTTGCTGCCGGCCGCCTTCACAATCTGGGGCAGCGCGCCGGAGTAACCGAAGGAATCAGGCAGCCAGGCCTCCTGGCAGTCCACGCCAAATTCATCGAGGAAAAACCCCTTGCCCTCGATGAACTGGCGGGCCATGGCCTCGCCGCCTGGCATGTTGGTGTCGGATTCCACCCACATGCCGCCCACGGGTACGAATTGGCCGGCCTTGACCTTCTCCCGGATCCGGCCGAAAAGCTCCGGGTAGAACTCCTTCATCCACGCCAGCTGCTGCGCGGAGGAACAGGAGAAAACGAAGTCAGGAAATTCGTCCATCAGGGCCACGACGTTGGAGAACGTGCGGGCACATTTGCGCATGGTTTCCCGGACCGGCCACAACCAGGCGGAGTCGATGTGCGCATGCCCCGTAGCGACCAGCTGATGGGCCGAGGCGTACGCAGGGCGGGACAGCACTTCGGCCAGGGCCGCACGGCCGGCCGCCGCGGTCCCGGAAACGTCGTCCGGATCCATGATGTCCAGCATCCGTTCCAGGGCGCGGAGGATCTCGTGGCGGCGCGGCAGTTCCATGGGGAGTTCGTGCATGAGGCCGCTTAGGGTCCAGACGTCCTGCTGCAGAGCCCAGACAGTCTGGTTGAGTTCGGCGATGGCGATGGTGCCCAGCCGGTAGGTCGGTTCCTGGCCCGCGGTCGCCTTGTCGCCGTACGGCATGGCGGCAAAGGTCCAGCCCTGCGCCACGTCAGGGTTGGCGGCGGCCTCGACGTAGAAGTCCACTGCCATTCCGCTGCCCAGGAGCTTCAACGGAATGTACTGGTTCCGCGGCGAAATAGCCTTGATGATGGTCCCGTCCGGCCGCCACGCGATACCCTCGCATTGAAAGCCCGGAAGCTCCCGGGTGAAGCCGAGGTCCACCACGATTTCCACGGCGGTATCAGGCGCCGTTCCCCATGAATCGGGCACCTCGCCCTGCAGCCTCAGCCATTTGGTGCTCCACGGGCGGCCCCACGGTGCCCCGTGTTCCAGAGGTGTGAAGTCTTCGCGCAGGGCCTCCATGACGGAAACGGGCTCGTCCGGAACGTCCCAGCTGCTCAGGTTCAACGGGACGCTGCGGGTATATACCGCGGTGTCCACGCGTTCGCGCATGAAGCGGTCGAGACGGACTTCCGTGATGCGGCGGTCGTCGTGCAATGTGGTCCTCTTTAATGCCGGTGGCCTGGGAGCTGACAGCTGGTTCGCGGTACGTGCCTGGCCGCTAGGCCCAGCTTATGCGCACGCCCCGGAACTCAGCCGAAAGAGCGGTCCGGCGCGTCCATTCGATGGATAAAATCTACTGCGCCCGGCCCGATAATCCAAGCACTCTGACCTATCCGGACACAGGCGCGGGGGCCGTGATCCGCTGCTGTCCGGCATAGACATTGATCGTGGTGCCCCTGCTGAAACCGGCCAGCGTCATGCCGCTGGCTTCAGCCAGTTCCACAGCCAGGCTGGAGGGCGCACTGACCGCCGCCAGCACCGGGATGCCAGCGAGGGCCGCCTTCTGCACGAGTTCGAACGAGGCCCGGCCAGACACCTGCAACACCGTGCCCGACAGTGGCAGCAACCGTTCCCGGAGCGCCCAGCCCACCACTTTGTCCACGGCGTTGTGCCGCCCCACGTCTTCACGCAGGCACAACAGCTCAGTGCCGCCGTCGTCCGTGATCCTGAAGAGCCCGGCGGCGTGGACGCCTCCGGTGGCCTCGAAGACCGCCTGTGCCGCGCGAAGTTTGTCCGGCAGCCCGGACAGTGTTTCCACGGGCACAGTCAGCGGGTCCCCCGCCGGGCTGAAATGCGAGGACTTCCGGACGGCGTCGATGGAATCGGTGCCGCAGATGCCGCACGAGCTTGAGGTGAAGATGTTGCGGCCCCTGTCGGGGAGGACGACGTCGGGGCGCAGCTGCGCTTCCACCACGTTGAAGGTCTGCACGCCGTTTTCGTCCTCGCCCGCGCAAAAACGCAGCGAAACGAGCTGCTCGGGCGCCCAGATAATGCCTTCGGAGACCAGGAATCCGGCCACAAGGTCGAAATCGTCGCCCGGCGTCCGCATGGTGACGGTAAACGGAAGTGAGCCCAGCCGGATCTCCAGCGGCTCCTCCACCGCCAGCACGTCCTCCCGGTGCCGCACGGGGAATTCGAGGGACTGCGGTGAACCATCCAGGACAAACCGGTGGATCTTGCGGCGTTGGGTCATGCGGGCCACGATGTGCTCCTAACAGTGCGGGATATGACCATCATTGCAAGCCGGGACCGGATTAGCCCAGCAGCGCACTCCAGTCCACGGGACCGTCGGATGCTGCGGGCTTTCGGGTGGCCTTGCGGGGAGCGGCCTTGGGTTTCGCAGCGGCCGGTTCCGCCGGCTGAAGCGGCGCGTTCCAGGGCAGCGCGAAGGCGGGTACAGCCTCCCCCAGCTGCACGCCGTGCGGCGGAACCACAAGGACGCCGTCTGCCGCCGCCAAGCCTCGCATCATGCCCGGACCGGCGTGCCGCGCCGGTGATGCCATGCCGTACAGGAGTCTGTACGGCATGAGCCGGGTCCGGCCCGGATCCGGTTCGATCATTGTTCCGCAAGGCACTTCGACTACCGGCGGCAGCGTTCCGTGGTCCAGGGCGGCCAGCAGCGGCGCCCCCACGGTGCAGAGCGCCATCATCGCGGCAAGCGGATTGCCGGGCAGGCCCAGGATGAAGCGGCCGTCGGGCAATTCGGCCAGGACCGCCGGGTGCCCGGGGCGCATGGCGATGCCATCGATCAGCAGGCGGCCGCCCAGTTCCGCGACAGCCCGGCGGAGGTGGTCGGTTCCGGAACGGCCGGTTCCGCCTGTGGTGATGACGACGTCGGCAGGCGCCTCTTCCGCTGCAGGCTCCCCTGCTTCCTGGGCGAGTCCTGAGCCTTCATCCGGGCCGGTGTCTTCCAGGGCGGCAAGCCACTCGTCGTAGTCGTCGCCGATTTTCTCCTGCCCCGCGCTGATGCCGCCGAGCATCTCAACCACGGCTCCAAGCTGCGGGCCGAACGTGTCGCGGACTTTGCCCGGCGCGGGGAGGCCTGCGGTGACCACTTCCGATCCCGTCAGCAGGATCTTCACCACGGGTTTTCCCTGCACGCGCAGGGCGTCATGGCCGGCGAGCGCCGCGAGGGCAAGGTGGGCCGGGTTGAGGACTGTGCCGCTTTTGACCAGGACGTCACCGGCGGCTGCTTCCTCGCCCGCCTTCCGGATGTGCTGGCCGTTCTTCGGTTCGCCGGGCCGTGCTGCCCCGCCAAGCGCCAGGACCGGGAGCCCCTCGTCGTCGGTGGTTATCGCCCCGCTCTCGCTTCGGAGTACAGCCTTCGCTCCGGGCGGAATGAGGCCGCCGGTGACGATGGGGCTGGCCTGGTGCGGTGCGAGCCGATGACCCGGCTCCGCCAGGATCCAGGGCCCCGTGCCGTTGACCGCCCAACCGTCCATGGCGGACGATGCGTAGTGCGGCATGTCCTGGAGCGCGGTTATGTCCGACGCGAGTGTCCGGCCCAGTGCTCTCCTGAGCGGCACCAGCCCGGGGGGAATGGGTGTTGCGCAATCGAAGGACGCCTCCCGGGCTTCCTTCCAGGTGTGCGCCAAATGGCTGTGCCCGGCATCGGCGGATCGGGAGGCCGCTGATCCGGCATCCCCTGGTCCGGCCCCTGATTCGGGAACCTCAGATCCGGTATCGTCGGAAGCACCGCTGGCGCCTCCACTACGAAGGGGATCGGCGGGCGCTGAGCCTTCCTCCCGTTCAGGTACGTCGCTGGCGGCGTCGCGGCCGTCCGGCGGCGCAGCCGTCATGCGCCGGTGTTCCCAGTGCTGACCGACGGTCCGGTGGCAGCGTCGGTCGGCAAGGAGCCGGACCCTGCCGGATCGGCCGGTGAGTCCGATGCGTAGTCCATTGCCAGTGCCCGTGCCACTCCCAGGGCCGCCTGCATTGAGACCGAGTCAGGGGCCTGCCCCGATCCCGATGCCATTCCCGCGGCGAAGCCCGCGATGAAAGTGGTCAGCGGCGCCGCCGGCCGCACCACGGAGTGTGCCGCGACGCCGGCCAGCGCAAGCACTTCATTGACGTCCACCTCGACGTCCTCCAGCTCGAAGGCCTGCAGCAGTGCCCGGCACCAGTCCTCCAGCGTTTCTTCCTGGCTTTTCACTGTTGCCTCCAAACTCAAATTCAGTTGCGGCGCCACTGCACGGTCCCCCACCAGTGGTGGATTATGATCCCTGGCGGGACACCCCTAACGCGGTGGCATCGTCCCATGTGTCCACGTCATCCGTGGCGCCCTCAGGGACGGTAACAGCCCGCACGTCAAGCCTAGCAAGGAGGGCGAAGACTGATGCCCCCGTCAGCCCCCCGCCGCTCTCCATTTCGCCTACAGCACGTTTTAGCGCAGCCGTGCCATAAAAGCCGGCAAGCGGCTGTTTGCGGCCGTCCGGCGAAACGGCCATGACTCCTTCAGTTTTCGTCGGGTGCGGGCCGTCATGGGCCAGGGCGGCCCGCAGGGCGGCGACCGCCTGGGCCGCTTTGGGCATGTCGCAGGCAAGGATCAGGGTCATTGATGCCCGGAGCGGGCCGCGGGCGCCATCAAGGGCCGCCAGACCCGCAGCAATGGCCGCAGCAGGTCCCGCGAATGCCGGTTCCTCGCGGCACGACAGAACGCCCGCGGGCAACGTCCCCGGGTCCGGTCCCACCACTACCGTGGCGCCGGCACCGGCGGACGCTGAGAGCGACAGCGCAAGGAGGGTGGCGCCGTCGTACAGCAGCTGGGACTTGGGCACGCCGCCGAGCCGCGATGACCGCCCGCCGGCCAGGATTAAGGCATCAAACTCCACATGGCCAGCCTAGCCCCGGATCCCCGGGGCGGGCGCCACCGGTCAGGCGGCCGATTCGGGCAGGAGAAAGGGGTCCCACGCAGGCGTGGGCTTTTCCAGCTCCTTGATCTGCCAGATGGTGCCGTGCGGAGGCGCCGGCACAAACCGGAGCTTCCAGCCCATCTCCGCCGGCGTGTGGTCCCCCTTGACGTTGTTGCACCGCAGGCAGGCGGCCACGAGGTTTTCCCACGAGTCGGCGCCCCCTCGCGATTTCGGGTGGACGTGGTCAATGGTGTGTGCTGCCTTACCGCAATAGGCGCAGCGGTGGCCGTCACGGCGGAGCACGCCCCGGCGGCTCACAGCCGTGATGGTGTTGTACCGGGGCCGGATGTAGCGGTTGAGGAGAATCACGGACGGACGGCCCAGAATCTCCTGCGGCCCGACGACGGGATCGTCGCCCTCGGCCACCACGCTAGCTTTTCCGGTCAGCACAAGAACCAGCGCCCGGCGGAAGGTCACAACCGCCAGCGGTTCATATCCAGCATTAAGAACGAGAGTGCGCATGCACATACCTCTTCACGGCCGCACCCGTCAGGGGCTCGAGGGCCGGCTGCCCTCTGCTTGTCCGGGCTATGGATCGACAACACAAGAGTAAACACTCAAGTGCCCGATCACCGAATCGCGCCATTACCATACACTCAGTGTCGGTAAAAATTCACCTGCCGTAAACGCAAAAGAACCCCTGCCTGATGGCAGGGGTTCTTCTGGCAAACGTTAGCCGGAGGCTTTAGCCGCCAACGCGGATGAAGACGGGGCCGGAGCCGACGTTGACGCTGAACAGTGCGGTGGTTCCACCGTTCCAGCCACCGTGTACGGCCTGGCCGTTGCCTACGTAAACAGCGATGTGGGCCATGCCCATGCCGCCGTTCTGGTAGTAAGCGAGGTCGCCCGGCTGTGCCTCGGCAGCGCTGACGGTGCGGCCCAGGGACAGGTAACCTGCCGGCCAGCCGTGGTAGTTGACGCCCACAGCGGCAAGCGCGTTGGTGGCCAGGGCGGTGCAGTCCTGGGCGACACCGAGCTGGGCGTATGCGGCGGCTGCAATCGAGGCACCGTTTCCGCTGGCGGCGGCGGGAGCTGCCGGGGCGGCCGGGGCGGATACGGTTGCTGCAGCAGCAACGGGAGCGGGAGCGGCTTCGGCGGGGGCCTCGGGAGCAGCTTCCTGAACTTCGACGGCCGGCTCGGGAGCCTCAACGACCGGGGCCGGGGAGGTGGAGACGGACGGCTTCTCGAAGGAGATGGCGATGCTGGAAGCGGCCGAGATGTTGGCCGGAGCGGAAGACTGAACTTCCAGGGTGGAAGCGGAGGTTGCTTCGCGCTGGACGTTGGTGTCAGCAGCGTTGGCTGCAATACCGCTCGTCAGGACCAGACCGGAAGCAGCAGCGATAACTGCAGCCTGACGGCCCATGCCGCCGGCGTTGTTGCCGACAGCCTTTGCAATGACAGCAAGCGAGTTGGTTTTGGCAACCTCGGCGCGGTGCCGTGCGATGGCACGTGTAGTCATTATTACTCTCTTTCGTTTTCCTCAGACTGCGTGGCAGGCCGCGGTTTTTGGACGCTCCGGCATCTTGGGGGTAAGCCGGAACGGCCCGAATGGATTTTTAGCGAAGTACGCGCACTTCAGCGAAGTGAAGCGCGTGTTTTAGCGAAGCGTGTAGAACGCAGACGTGCCCGTGGCGGACACAGCGTGCAGGATGGTGCCCTGCGAGGGGTTCAGCGCGCTGATCATCATGCCGTTGCCGACGTAGATGCCCACGTGAGCGCCGCCGTTCTGCATGACCAGGTCGCCCGGCGCCGGGTTGGCGGTAGGCGTCATGGCGGTCCATGCGTTAGTGCGGGGGATGCTGATGCCGGCCTGGGCGTAGACCCACTGGGTGAAGCCTGAGCAGTCCCAGCCGCTGGGGGTGGTACCGCCCCAGACGTAGGGGCTGCCGATCCCGGTGTAGGCGATCGCGGCGAGGCCCGATGCGGCAGCGGAGGAAGCGGCGTCGGCGAGCTTGCCGGCTTTCGCTTCTCCCTCAGCCTCAGTTGAGGTCTCGGTGGCTTCTGAACCGGTTGACTGGGCGCTTACGGTTTCAACCTTGGGCGCTGCCTTCGTGGTCACTGCCGGACGCTCGAAGGTAACAGTCGCTGTAGGTTCCGCGGTGACGGCCAGCTGGACCGACTGTGAGCCGGACTCGGTGGAAGCGGAAACTCCCAGGTTGGAGTCTGCGGCGTTTGCCGGCATTCCAACGCTGAGGATCAGTCCGGACGCAGCTGCAATGACAGCCGCCTGGCGACCTACGGTCCCGGCGTTGGCAGTAACAGCCCTGGACACGGAGTTCAACGGGTTCGTACGAACCGTTTGCGCACGGTGGCGCGCGGAATTGTGACGTGAAGACACGAAGGTAGCCTCTCCCAATGCCTACGAGGTGAGCTGTCGGATTCGGATGGGAGTCACCCGGCCGCTCGGCTTCCTGGGAAGCTTCGCGACTTAACCCCAAGGTCTTCTTGCGAAGACCAAAATTGGTTCCCCCGCCTCTGCCAGACGATGTAATGCGAACGGACCTTGAGCGGTGGCAGAGTTAGGCAATCCACTCAAGAGCGCCAACTTCGGAAAAGTTGGCGTGCTTTAGACGGTACAGGAATTCCGCACGAATGTCACATTCAGGTCACGGCATGTCACAGGAATGCGAGAGTGTTCCATCGGCTTGGGTTAGAGCCAGCCAGTGGGGTCGACGACTTCGCCGTTGACCATCACTTCAAAGTGGAGGTGGCAGCCGGTGGAGGCGCCCGTGGTCCCGCTCAGCGCCACAACGTCTCCGCGGCTGACCTTCTGGCCCACCTGGACGCTGGAGGACGAGAGGTGGTTGTACGTGGTTTCGAGCCCGTTGCCGTGGTCGATCACCACGCGGTTTCCGCCGCCGTAGGGGTGCCATCCGGAGAAGGTTACTGTTCCGCTGGCCGCCGCCATCACGCCGGTACCGCATTGTGCGGCGTAGTCCTGCCCGCGGTGGAACTCACCGGCGCCGCCGGTGATCGGGCTGACCCGGAAGCCGAAGGGTGAAGCGGAGACCATCTGCTCCAGCGGAGCCCCGAGGCTTCCGGTGGACGCCGCCCGGGTGATGGTGCCCGCGGATTGTGCGCTCAGCAGCTGTTTGAGCTTGCCGTCGGGATCGCCCTTGGTGGAGACGTTGGTCCGGTTGAAGTCGATCTTGGCGCCGGCTGCCGCGGAAATCTCGGGCTGCGCCGTGACAGATGCGGCAGCAGACGTGTTTCCGGTGTCCGACGTGCTCATCATGGGTCCGGTTGACGGGACGGTCACAGTGAGGACCAATCCGGTGGCGGCCAGGGCAATGCCGGCTTTCTGACCCACACCGCTCGCGGAAGCGAAGTCCGTAACCTGGCTGAACAGGCTCCGGCGCCGGCGCGCATCACGATGTGCATCGCGTGGCCTGACCGTCATTACGGCTTCGGCCACAGGGTACTCCGAAGCGGGACCAGTCGCCCTGCGGCGGCCCCTGACGGTCTGCGTGGTCAAGAAATATCCTCTCTGGATAGCCTGCGAAGTTAGCTGTCGGATTCGGGTCAGAGAGATCAAAGACCCGGCCCGCCACTGCAAGGCATCCGGCACAGGGGTATCCCTAAGGATTCCTTCGTCGGAGTTGACTTGCCGCTAGCGGACTTCACCCCAAGGCCGTCGCTTAACGGCCGGTTGTGGTTCCCCCGCCTCTGCCAAGAGGTATTTCGTACGCTGATCCGCTGGCAGAGCTCGGCTTCGGATCAGGTAACGCTTTAGTATCGGCGCTAGTCCCCAACTATAGGTGATTAATCAGCGCGGTAATAATTCCGTTATCTGCGTCTCAGTTGGTTGTAGGTGGTCCTACGAGATACACGGTTAGCTGACGGTAACAAATACGTGCGCCGCAACTTCCGGCGGCAGTTCGAGGGCACCTTCGATCTCGGGCACGCGCACCGAGATGTACTCCCCTACCCGCTCCAGGGCGAGCGTGGCGCCCGGCCGGATTCCGCCTTCATCGAGCTGGACCAGCAGCTCCGGTTCAACCTGGATGGGCTCGGCCAGACGGCTGACGGTAACGCGCGAGTCGGCCCCATACCCCGTCATGGCGTCGAGCAGGTTTACGGCACCGTCGGTGAACGAGGGAGCGGGCCGGCCGCCGAGTGCCGCCAGGCCGGGAATGGGATTGCCGTAGGGGGATACCGTGGGGTGGTCCAGGAGTTCGTAGATACGCCGCTCTACGCGCTCGCTCATGACGTGTTCCCAGCGGCAGGCTTCGTCGTGGACGTAGGCCCAGTCCAGGCCGATGACATCAGCCAGGAGGCGCTCTGCGAGCCTGTGCTTGCGCATGACTTCAGTGGCCCGTTTCCGGCCGGTTTCGGTCAGCTCAAGGTGCCGGTCGCCGGAAACAACCACCAGGCCGTCGCGCTCCATCCGGCCGATGGTCTGCGAAACGGTCGGCCCCGAATGGCGCAGCCGTTCGGCAATCCGGGCACGGAGAGCCACAATGTTCTCTTCCTCAAGCTCCAAGATTGTCCGAAGATACATCTCCGTGGTGTCGATCAGATCCGTCATCCAGCTCAGCTCCTCGAGCACAGTCCTTGCGTCAGTCCCACCGTACCGCGCGGAGGCGTTCTCCGTCGGTGTCGTCGAAGTGGATCCGCATCCACCGATCAGCCTTGGGACAGCTTCCCGGGGATCAGCCCGACCGGCGTCGCGGCCCGCTGTACGTCAAGGTCAAGCCTAGCCTATTTTGAATTACTCTGGATAATGCGCCCGCGGAACGGACCCGGCGAACGGATGGGGAATAGAACCCTGCCCGCCGGCGTGATGTCTCAGTGACTGGACTATGACGGATGCCGTTCAGCCCCCCGCAGACATGTCAGGCAGAATATAGGGGATTCCCCCGGAAAGAACCCGTGTACTGCCGGGCATTCCCCACGTCCACGCCGAAAAATTGGAGCCATCGTGAGCGACACCAGCATCACTATCCCCGCCAACCTCCTGCCCAAGGACGGACGGTTCGGCGCCGGGCCTTCAAAGGTCCGCCCGGAACAGATCGAGGCCCTGTCCGCCGCGTCTGCCACGTTGCTGGGTACGTCCCACCGCCAGGCTCCGGTGAAGAACCTCGTGGGATCGGTACGCAACGGCCTCAGCGAATTTTTCCGGGCCCCTGAAGGCTACGAGGTGGTTCTTGGCGTGGGCGGTTCCACCGCGTTCTGGGATGTCGCGGCGTTCGGCCTGGTGGACAGCAAGGCACAGCACCTTTCCTTCGGCGAGTTCGGCTCCAAGTTTGCCTCCGCCACGAACAAGGCTCCGTTCCTGGACGCCTCCACCATCATCAAGGCAGAGCCCGGCACACGCCCCACAGCCCAGGCAGAAGCGGGCGTGGACGTTTACGCCTGGCCGCAGAATGAGACGTCCACGGGTGTGGCAGCCCCGGTCAATCGGGTTGCCGGGGCGGATGAAGGATCCCTGGTCCTGGTGGACGCCACGTCCGCCGCAGGTGGCCTGGATGTGGACGTCTCCGAAGCCGACGTTTACTACTTTGCGCCGCAGAAAAACTTCGCGTCCGACGGCGGGCTGTGGCTGGGCCTGTTCTCCCCTGCCGCCCTCGAGCGTGCAGCGCGGATCAAGGAAAGCGGCCGGTGGATACCGGACTTCCTGGATCTGCAGACAGCCATCGACAACTCCCGCCTGAACCAGACGTACAACACGCCGGCGCTGGCGACCCTGGTGACGCTGGACGCGCAGGTGCAGTGGCTGAACACCAGCGGCGGCCTCGATTTTGCCGCTGCCCGCACCGCCGATTCGGCAGGACGTATCTACTCCTGGGCCGAGGCCTCCGAGTACGCCACACCCTTCGTGGCCAAGGCCGAAGACCGTTCCAACGTGATCGCCACCATCGACTTCGACGACTCGATTGATGCTGCGGCCATCGCCAAGGTCCTCCGCGCCAACGGGATCGTGGACACGGAGCCTTACCGCAAGCTGGGTCGCAACCAGCTTCGCATCGCCACATTCGTTGCGATCGAGCCGGACGACATCTCCGCCCTCCTGTCCAGCATCGACTACGTGGTGGGCGAACTGCGGAAGTAAGGCTTCAGCCGGCGCTGACCGCCTCAGCACTCAAAAGGCGCCGTCCGGGTTTCGATCCCGGGCGGCGCCTTTGTCTTTGGGCTCCTCACGCGGAAACCGCAGCTACAGCCTTGGACCAGCGGGCCGCGGCATTTCAGATGCCAACTGGCTAGTCGGCCTCGCGGAGTGTGTGGCCGGTGTCGGCTTTCGGCTCGTCGTCGGAAACGGGTACGTCAGCCGGCAGGTCCGGGGACGTGTCGTCGGCGGCTGCGTCGTCCGCAGCATCCACGGCGATAGCGTCGACTGCCGCATCGGCGTCCTCAGTATCTACGTCCGCAATCTCGGCGTCCGCAATCTCATCTTCCTGCGCGTCCTCCGGGCGCACCCGTTCAGCCCATGGCACCCACTCCGGTGCAAGGATTGAATCCTCCGAAGGCAGCAGGCCGAGTTCGTTCACCGTGATGACCTTGGAACGCGAATTGCGTGTAAGTACCGCGTACCACTGCCACCCCTGGTATCCGGCCAGCTTGGACTCAAAGAGGTGCGTCACAACACGGTCCCCCTCGGTCTTTGCGCCGAGATGCCGTCCGATCTGTGCGGCCGGGGCGATGCCCTCAACCGCAGTCCGGGCAAAGTCCACGGCAGCAGCCAGCACGGCATCCGGTTTGCCGGTGCGCCATACGGGAACGCCGGCACGCGGCTTTGAGGCCGGCTTAGGGGCGCTCTGCTCAGGTTCGGAAGTCATACGGATGCCTAAGCGTCCAGCTCGTCGGCAACCTTACGGAGGGCGGCTGCAATTGCCTTGGCCTTATTGCCTTCCGGGTACTTTCCGGCGGACAGCGTACCGGACAGGTTGTCCAGCACGGTCACCAGGTCCTGGACAAGGGGCGCCAGATCCTTTGCGCTGGGACGCTTTGCCTTGGCGATGGACGGTGTCTTGTCCAGCACACGCAGCCCGAGGGCCTGCGCGCCCTTGCGGCCGTCAGCCACGCCAAACTCCACCCGGGTGCCGGCCTTGAGCTCCGTTACACCCTCCGGGAGGGCGGACTTGGGCAGGAATACTTCCTGTCCGTCCTCGCCCGCGAGGAATCCGAAGCCTTTTTCCTTGTCATACCACTTGACCTTGCCGGTAGGCACGTAATCAACCTTCTTCGTTCTGGACTTCCTGAGACATGGCCGGCGGCCACCGCATCCGCATTGATATGCGGGTTCAGGGTGTGACTGCCTGGACCATGTTGGTCTGTAACTTCAAGGTTATCCTGCCGGGACCCGGTTTCCCGCTTTGCGGCACGGGCACAGCGGGGCTGTTAGCGTTACTTCCATGACACCCTCCCGCTACCGGCGGCCACTGATGATAGTTGCGGCGGTCGTCGCCGTTTTTTCCCTGGCGGCCGTAGGCGCGGTGATGGCCATAGCCTTTGCCGGCAGCGCCGCCCCGGTGTGGGTGACGTCCTTTGCCCTCTACGGCCTGCCGCTGGCATTCCTCCTGATGATTTTCCTGGTGATCGACGGCGTGGCCGCCCGGCGCCGGGCAGGAAAGTCCGGCGGGCGGTAACGTTGAACTGATGTCCCTTATTCGCGCGCTCAGCAAGGAACTGGAGGCACGCAGCGATGACTCGTTGCGGGCCTTGTTCTCCGCGCGGCCGGACCTCATCTCCCCGAACGTTCCGGACTTCCCGGCCCTTGCGGCCCGGGCCAGCGCGCGGGTCAGCGTGCAACGGGCGCTGGAGCGGCTGAACCGGCCGCAGATGCAGGTCCTGGAAACTCTCCACCTCTGCACCAACACGGATACGGCCCACAGCGCGTCCGCTGCGGGACTGAAGAAATTTATCCACGGCGGGTCGCTGTCCGCCATCGAACGCATCCTGCATTCCCTGGAGGAACTGGCCCTTGTGCACCGCGCCGAACCGCCGCACGGTGCGGCGCTGCCGGCAGGTCCCCGCCAGCGGTTCTATCTTCCGGTGGGGAGCCTCCGGGACGTCGTCGGGATTTATCCGGCAGGGCTGGGCCGGAGCTACACCGAGCTGGTGCGGCTGCAGCCGGCCTTCGCCCAACGCGTGGTGCAGCTCGTGGGCGAATTGCACCACAGCGGTGCCGCCATCCACCCCGCAACCACACCCATGGAAGCGGCCCTGTCGTTGCAGCACTGGACGGCCACCCCGGATGCGCTGAACCGGATCCTCGCTACGGCACCGGACCGGACCACAGCGCTCCTTGCCCGCTTCGGCAACTGGGCCATGGGAGCGGTTCCCCAGGCGCAACGGCGCGCGTCGGTCCTCAACGAAGGCTCCGACGTCGGCCCTGTGGACTGGCTCCTGGCCAGGGGCCTGCTGGTGCCGCTGGACGCCGCGCACGTGGAACTGCCGCACAGTGTGGGCATTTCCCTCCGGGGCGGCGCCGTGATCGAGGACTTCACGCTGTCTCCCCCGGTCCCGAAACTGGGACAGACCACGGCAGCGCGACGGCGTAATGCCGCTTTGGGTGCCATCGCTGAAACACTGCGCCTGACAGGCGAACTCCTCTACAGCGTGCGCGAGCAGCCGCTCATCACGTTGCGGAGCGGCGGCGTCGGGGTCCGCGAGATGAAGCGGCTGGCCGACTCGCTCCGGATCGAACTGCACAGCGCCGGCCTGCTGCTTGAGCTCTGCGCACTGGCGGGCCTGATCCGGCTTGACGTTGACAGCTCGGCGTGGGTCCAGCCCGAGCAGCTGGAGTGGCTCACACTGCCGCGCCAGGAACAGTGGCTGTGGCTGGTCAATGCCTGGCTGGCCAGCGAGCGTGCACCGTCATTGGTGGGCCAGCCCATCACCGGCCCCGGCGCAGGCCCCGCCCAGCATCGGGCGGCTGCCGGCAGCACCATCAACGCACTGTCCGCTGAAGCCCAGCGGCCCGATGCCCCCGTGATCCGGAAACGGATCCTGGAGATCCTCAACGAACTTACGCTTGAGGCCGCGGAGGCGGACGGCAAGGCGCCGGTGCTTGACGCAGCAGCGGTGCTTCAACGGGCCGAGTGGACCCAGCCGCGGATGGCCAGGCGCTTCAGTTCACTGATCCGGGGCGTCCTCGCGGAAGCCGAACTGCTTGGCCTCATCGGTTCGGGGGCCCTCAGCCAGCTGGGCTCGGCCATTGCCGCGGAACGCCCTGATGAGGCCCTGGACATCCTGGGAGAGCACCTTCCGGCCGCGCTCAACCACGTCCTGCTCCAGGCCGATCTCACCGCCGTGGCGCCGGGATACCTGGCGCCTGAGCTGAGCGAGAAGCTCCTCATGATGGCCGACGCCGAGGGCCAGGGGCCGGCTACCATCTACCGCTTCTCGGTGTCCTCGATCCGTCGCGCCCTCGACGCCGGCCACGACGCCGCCAGCGTGTTGGGCTTCCTGCGGGAACATTCGGCCACCGCAGTCCCGCAGCCGCTTGAGTACCTGGTGGAAGACACCGCGGCGCGTCACGGCAGGCTCCGCGTGGGGGTGGCTGCCAGCTTCATCCAGAGCGACGACGAAGACGCCCTGCTGGAGCTGGTCAAGGAATCCAGCGCGTCCGGTCTTGGGCTGGTACGCATCGCACCCACGGTCCTCGTCTCCCGCGCGGGCCCCAAGGAAACAGCCCAGGTTTTGCGGACGCTGGGACTCTCGCCGGCCGTCGAGGAACCGGAGTCAGCGCTGGTCCGGCTGCGCCGCACCACTGCTGTTCCGGGCAGCGGGCGCCCGGTGTACAGCGCGCCGCGGACGGCCCCTCCGGAGGCCGACGTCGACGCCCAGCTGGCGATTCTGCGCAGCCAAAAGACCTCCCACGGCGGGAACGGCAACGGGAGCCACCGCCCGCCGGCCGGAACCACCGGCGAGGAAGCAACCCAACTCGGGCTCGAAACCCTGCAGAAAGCCATCCGGCTCCGGCAGGCGGTGGTGATGAACGTTGTGGACAGCCAAGGGAATTCCAGCAGGGAAACGGTTGTTCCCGTGTCTGTGACCGGAGGACGGGTCAGGGTGTTCGACCCCGCCCGGGAAACCGAGCGAGTGCTCTCCATTCACCGGATCATCGATATTGAGGCGGAAGAGGAATTCCAGCAGTGACCAGCATCCACCCGACCGGCAGCCCAGGGGCGTTGGTGCCGTGAACGACGGCCCCCTGATCGTCCAGAGTGATAAAACGATCCTGCTCGAGGTGGACCATGAGCAGGCAACGGAGGCCAGGCACGCCATCGCCGCCTTCGCAGAGCTTGAGCGCGCGCCGGAGCATGTGCACAGCTACCGCCTCACCCCTCTGGGCCTGTGGAATGCCCGCGCCGCCGGGCTGGACGCCGAGCGCGTACTGGACACCCTCCTGAAGTATTCTCGTTTCCCCGTGCCGCATTCCCTGCTCATCGACATCGAAGAAACCATGTCCCGGTACGGCAGGCTGCGGCTGGAAAAGGATCCGCAGCACGGACTGGTGATGCGGACCAACGATTACCCCGTGCTCGAGGAAGTCTGCCGTGCCAAGAAGATCCAGCCGTTGCTGGGTCCGCGCATCGACGGCGAAACCGTAGTGGTCCACTCCTCGCAGCGGGGGCAACTGAAGCAGCTGCTCCTCAAGATCGGCTGGCCCGCAGAAGACCTGGCCGGATACGTGGACGGCACGCCGCACCCCATCATGCTCAACGAAACCGGCTGGAAGCTCCGGCCGTACCAGAAGCTGGCCACGGAGAACTTCTGGGCCGGCGGCAGCGGCGTCGTCGTACTCCCCTGCGGTGCCGGAAAGACGCTGGTGGGGGCGGCAGCCATGGCTACCAGCTCCACCACCGTGCTGATCCTAGTGACCAACACGGTGTCCGCCCGGCAGTGGAAGGACGAGCTGATCAAGCGGACCTCGCTCACCGCCGACGAGATCGGCGAGTACTCCGGGTCAGTGAAGGAAGTCCGCCCGGTCACCATCGCGACATACCAGGTCCTGACTACCAAGCGCGGCGGAATCTACCCGCACCTGGAACTGGTGGACGGCCACGACTGGGGCCTGATCATCTACGACGAGGTCCACCTGCTGCCGGCACCCATCTTCCGGATGACGGCGGACCTGCAGGCCCGGCGCCGGCTGGGGCTGACGGCAACCCTGGTGCGCGAGGACGGCCGCGAAGGCGAAGTCTTCAGCCTGATCGGACCGAAGCGCTACGACGCCCCGTGGAAGGACATCGAGGCCCAGGGCTACATCGCGCCGGCGGACTGCGTGGAAGTCAGGGTGGACCTGCCGCACGACGAACGTGTTGCATACGCCATGGCCGAGGACGCCGACAAGTACCGGCTGTGCTCCACCTCCGAAACCAAGACCGCCGTGGTGGAACAACTCGTTGAGCAGCACCGGGGCGAGCAACTCCTGGTCATCGGCCAGTACCTGGACCAGCTCGACGAGCTGGGGGAACGGCTGCAGGCTCCCGTGATCAAGGGCGACACGTCCGTGAAGGAGCGCCAGAAGTTGTTTGATGCCTTCCGGGCGGGCGAGGTGCAGACCCTCGTGGTGTCCAAGGTGGCCAACTTCTCCATTGACCTTCCCGAGGCCTCCGTAGCTATCCAGGTGTCCGGCTCGTTCGGTTCCCGGCAGGAAGAAGCCCAGCGCCTGGGCCGCCTGCTGCGCCCCAAAAAGGACGGCCGCGCGGCGCGCTTCTATTCGCTGGTGGCACGGGACACGCTGGACCAGGACTTCGCAGCGAAGCGCCAGCGGTTCCTGGCCGAGCAGGGCTACGCGTACCGGATCATGGATGCCAAGGACGTCGGGCGGAACCCCACGGCCACTTAGCGGACCACCTAAAGCCGAGGCCCATGGGACACACAACATTCATTCAGAAAACTCCCAGATTCTGGGAGCATCATGGGAGATATGAAAAAGAACGGTCCCGAAGCCAAGCTGCTCGTCGTCGATGATGAACCAAACATCCGCGAACTGCTCTCCACGTCGCTGAGGTTCGCAGGCTTTGAGGTCGTCTCGGCCGGCAACGGACGCGACGCCCTCGCCGCCGCCGAACTCCATGCGCCCGACCTTGCCGTGCTTGACGTCATGCTGCCGGACATGGACGGCTTCACTGTGACGCGCCGGCTGCGTGCCGCCGGCAAACACTTCCCCGTCCTCTTCCTCACCGCCAAGGATGACACCGAGGACAAGGTCACCGGCCTCACGGTCGGCGGCGACGACTACGTCACCAAACCCTTCAGCCTGGACGAGGTGGTAGCCCGGATCCGTGCCGTGCTGCGCCGCACCCAGCCCATGGTCGACGACGACGCCGTGATCCGGGTGGATGACCTGGAGCTCGACGACGATGCCCACGAGGTGCGACGCGGCGGAACCGTCATCGAGCTCTCACCGACCGAGTTCAAGCTACTGCGCTACCTCATGCTGAACCCGAACCGGGTCCTGTCCAAGTCCCAGATCCTGGACCACGTGTGGGAATACGACTTCAACGGCGACGCTTCGATTGTTGAGTCCTATATTTCCTACCTGCGCCGCAAGGTTGACATCGATCCCGACGCCCCCGCCCTGATCCAGACCAAGCGCGGGGTGGGCTACGTACTGCGGACAGCAGAGAAGCGCTGACCTTGCTGCACCGTTGGAAGTCGGCCTCACTGCGTTCCCAGCTGGTGGCCATCATGATGGCGCTGATGCTGGTGGCACTCGCCGTGACCGGGTCCGGCACGCTGACTCTCCTGCACAGCTACCTGCAGGGGCAGGTGGACGACAAGCTCAAAGTTGCCGTCAATTCCGTCAAGCAGCAGCAGTCCTTCAGCCAGCTGCTGCAGCAGAATCCGAACATCCCCACGGACTACTCGCTGATGCTCCTGCGACAGGACCAGGAGGCGTTCCCGTTCGGCGGCAGCAAGGATTCGCACCCTGACATCGACAGCCTTTCCCCGGCGGAAGCCAACAGGCTCGATCTGGCCCCCTTCCAGGTCCGCGGTACAGACGGCCGGAACTGGCGCGTCGTGGCGCTGCCCGTGCTGGACGGCAACCAGCGCAACGCCGTCGTGATCATCGGCCTGCCGCTGGCCCCCGTGGATTCCGTCGTGGAACACGCGTCACTGGTGGTCGTCGGAGTGGGCTTCCTGACTTTGGTGCTGGCCTTCTTCATTGCCACCTGGACAGTCTCCAGGTCCTTCCGTCCGTTGGCACGCGTGGAACGCACCGCCGCAGCCATCGCGGCGGGTGACCTTTCCCGCCGCGTCGATGTGGAGAATCCAGCGACGGAAGTGGGCCGGCTGGGCGGCTCCCTTAACGCGATGCTCAGCCATATTGAGTCCGCCTTCGCGGCCAGGCTGGCCTCCGAAGAGCGGATGCGCCGGTTCGCCGCGGACGCATCCCATGAACTCCGAACACCCCTCGTGACAATCCGGGGCTTCTCCGAGCTTTACCGCCAGGGTGCACTCTCGACTGAAGAGGATGTGGCCACGGCGATGGGGCGGATTGAAAGCGAAGCGAAGCGGATGGGCTCCATGGTGGAGGATCTCCTGCTCCTGGCCCGGCTGGACGAGCAACGCCCCCTGCAGCAGAAACCCGCGGACCTGCTTCTTCTCGCCAACGACGCGGTGGTGGACACCCAGGCCAGCGATCGGGACCGGACCATCTCGCTCACGGGCCTCGACGGCGGACCGCCCCTCCCCGCGCCGGTGCTGGGCGATGAGGCGAAGCTGCGCCAGGTGGTGGGTAACCTGGTGGGCAACGCCCTGCGCTATACCCCCGCGGGGACGCCCATTGAGCTCGCAGTGGGCGTGCGGACCGGCGACGCCGGCCAGCGCTTCTCGGTCATCGAGGTGCGCGACCACGGACCCGGGATCTCCGCGGAGGAGGCTCCCCGGATCTTTGAACGCTTCTACCGGGCGGACACGTCCAGGACCCGCGAAACAGGCGGCAGCGGCCTGGGCCTGGCCATCGTGGCTGCCATCGTGGGGTCCCACTCCGGCTTTGTCCGAGTGGAACAGACCGACGGCGGGGGTACCACCATGGTGGTCGGACTTCCGTTCCAGGACCCCGCAGCGGAAGGGGCAGCCACCGCGGTCAATGCCGGCGACACGGGCCATCGGGAGGACGACGGCGGCGAGGTTGTCCACATATAGGCGACGGCTGTAGCGGGGATTTCGGCTGTTTTCCTAGGCTCGACGTAGCGGCCCGGACAGCAGGGCCGTCCGGGGGTTGGCACAAGCTTCCGAACTGCGTCGAAGGGCATAACCATGAGCATCATCTCTGTTGATACCGAACTCCTCCAGCTCAAATCAGCGAACGTCAAGGCCACGGTGGACCGCATCAGCGCGGACGTCCAGGCGATGAAGCGCGGACTCGATGAACTGCAGGGCACCTGGCGCGGATCGGCTGCCACCAACTTCCAGGCGCTGATCACGGAATGGACCCTAACCCAAGGCAAGGTGGAGGCTTCGCTCGCCTCCATCAACCTGGCCCTCACCTCTGCTGCCGCCACGTACGCGCAGGCAGAGCAGGGCAATACCCAGCGGTTCAGCTGAACCGGACTACACCTCCGGTGTTCCCTGGTGGAACCGCAGGCGCCACTGGGTACCGTCGAGCACCCAGAGCGAACTGCGGAGAGAGGATCCCGTCCTGCCCTTGCTGCGGTAGGTCAACAGGACTGCCTCAGCCCCCACCCGGTCAGCACTGATAACGTCCAGTTCGGCTCCACCGCCGGGGCTCTCCTCGAGCGCCATCATCATGGAGTCCCGTGTCCACAGCCGCCCTGACGTGCCGATCTCCGTGAACTCCGGGTGCAGCAGCACTCCTGTACGCCCGATGTCGGCGCGGGTGTCCGGCCGGAGCAACTCCCGCTCCAGTCCTTCAACGATGGCCTCGGGAGCTGCTTCCGGACCGGCCTGCACGGCGAACGGATCAGCATCCAGCTCACTGAAAAGGTCCGGCTCGCTAAAAAGATCGGGCTGACTGCGGCTTCCCGCCATGGTGAGCGACTCCTGGCGCTCAGGCACCCGGGCCGCGGCAGCAGTGGGGACCCCGTCCCCGCGGACGAAACCCGGCCCCGACCGCACTGCAACGCCCTGCTGGTATGCAGTGGCTGCAGCCCGGGCGCGCTCGTCAGCGGCCTCGTTCAGGTCATGGCCGGCGTGACCCCGGACCCATTCAAAGCGGTACCTGCGTCCGGCCAGCGCCTGGTCGATTTCGCGAAGGATCTCCACGTTCAGCACGGGCTTGCCATCGGCCTTGCGCCAGCCCTTGCGCTTCCATCCCGGCATCCATTTGGTGACCGAGTTGATCACGTACTGGCTGTCGCACAGGATGTGCAGTTCCTCATCCGGAAGGTGTGCCGTGCAGCGGAAGAGGTCCAGCACAGCCATCAGCTCGCCCTGGTTGTTGGTGCCATGGGGCCAACCGCCCGCCCGCCAGCAGTCATCGTCCACGTACCAGGCCCATCCGGCCGGACCGGGATTTCCTAAAGCCGAACCGTCGGCTGCTGCAGTAATCGTCACCGCACTATCCTGCCAGACCAGCCTGACATTGTGGTTATGCGGCCCCTGCCGGCCACAACAAAAGTGCGGCCCCCTCGAATCGAGGGAGCCGCACTTGGTGTGCGCGTCAGGCGCGGTAGGGCAGGTTAGAAACCGCCCATGCCGCCCATCTCGTCGCCGCCACCCATGGCCGGAGCGTTCTTCTCCGGCTTGTCTGCCACTACGGCCTCGGTGGTGAGGAACAGGCCCGCGATGGAAGCGGCGTTCTGCAGGGCAGAGCGCGTTACCTTGACGGGGTCGTTGATGCCGGCAGCCAGCAGGTCAACGTACTGTCCGGTTGCAGCGTTGAGGCCGTGGCCTGCAGGCAGGCCGCGGACCTTGTCCACAACAACGCCCGGCTCGAGGCCGGCGTTGAATGCAATCTGCTTCAGCGGTGCGTCGATGGCAACGCGGACGATGTTCGCGCCCGTTGCTTCGTCGCCTTCGAGCTGCAGGTTGGCGAATGCCTTGGCACCGGCCTGGATCAGTGCAACGCCACCACCGGCAACGATGCCTTCTTCAACAGCAGCCTTGGCGTTGCGGACAGCGTCCTCAATGCGGTGCTTGCGTTCCTTGAGCTCAACTTCGGTAGCGGCACCGGCCTTGATGACTGCAACGCCGCCGGCCAGCTTGGCCAGGCGTTCCTGCAGCTTCTCGCGGTCGTAGTCCGAATCGGAGTTTTCGATCTCGGCACGGATCTGGGACACGCGGCCGGCGATCTGGTCGGCGTCGCCGGCACCTTCGACGATGGTGGTCTCGTCCTTGGTGACAACAACCTTGCGTGCCTTGCCCAGGAGTTCGAGGCCGGCGGTCTCAAGCTTGAGGCCGACTTCCTCGGAGATGACCTGGCCACCGGTGAGGATGGCGATGTCAGCGAGCTGCGCCTTGCGGCGGTCGCCGAAGCCCGGCGCCTTGACGGCGACGGACTTGAAGGTGCCACGGATCTTGTTGACGATCAGGGTGGCCAGGGCCTCGCCCTCGATGTCTTCGGCGATGATCAGCAGCGGCTTGCTGGACTGCATGACCTTCTCCAGGACAGCAACCAGTTCCTTGACGTTGGAGATCTTGGAGTTGACGATCAGGATGTACGGATCCTCGAGGACCGTTTCCTGGCGCTCAGCGTCGGTGACGAAGTAAGCGGAGATGTAGCCCTTGTCGAAGCGCATGCCTTCGGTGAGCTCAAGCTCCAGGCCGAAGGTGTTGGACTCCTCGACGGTGATAACACCTTCCTTGCCGACCTTGTCCAGCGCTTCAGCGATCAGCGCGCCGATTTCGTCGTCACCGGCGGAGATTGATGCCGTAGCGGCGATCTCTTCCTTGGTTTCGATTTCCTTGGCGGAGGCGAGCAGTTCGGTGGTGACGGCTTCAACAGCCTTCTCGATGCCGCGCTTGAGGGACAGCGGGTCAGCGCCGGCCGCGACGTTGCGCAGGCCTTCCTTGACCAGGGCCTGCGCCAGCACGGTTGCCGTGGTGGTGCCGTCGCCAGCGACGTCATCCGTCTTCTTGGCAACTTCCTTGACCAGCTCGGCGCCGATCTTCTCGTAGGGATCGTCCAGCTCGATCTCCTTGGCGATGGAAACACCATCGTTGGTGATCGTGGGGGCGCCCCACTTCTTTTCGAGGACGACGTTGCGTCCACGCGGGCCGAGGGTGACCTTGACGGCGTCGGCGAGGATGTTCAGGCCCCGCTCAAGACCGCGGCGTGCCTCTTCATCAAATGCAATGATCTTGGCCATAACGGCAGTAGTCCTTTCGGGACAGTCGTTAAGAATGAACCTTCGCTGCGGTGCCCGCGACGGACGACCCTTCACCGTCGGCCTATGTATGCCGCGCGGATGGGATCTCACCCCAGCAAGGTATTTCTTTCGCTCCTTGTCCTTACTGCTTACTCCGCAACCGGCCGGAACCGGGGCGTCGATTTAGCAGTCAGTCCGTGGGAGTGCTAAATCAATAATTAGCACTCCCCCGGGGAGAGTGCAAGCAGGGACCGCGGGAAATCGTCCGCCTGCGGGCCACACTTCGCTAGGAGCGATCAGCTGCCGGCGCGGGCAGCGGTTTCGCTGCCACTCATCCTGGCCTTGTTGTCCGGGGCATAAGTGAACACCATGTAGTTGGCTGACGTGACGTCCCCGTTGGAATCGAAACCGATCCGGCCGGACTCGCCGTCGTAATCGGCGGGCTTTCCGGCGCTGACAGCCCCAACGCATTCCTTGTAGTTTTTGCACACCGAGGCCGTGTCCGCGGGCTCCCCCACCGCTGCGGACGGCACGGTTCCGCCGGATGTAGCACTCCCGCCGGAGACCGTGATCAGCTTGGCTGCAATGGACGATCCGGCGTCGTCCTGGGCCGCGGCCGCGGCAATGGCCGCCAGGTTCACGGCGTCGTACGTCTCGGCGGCGAACGTCATGTCCTTGAGTTCGGGATCAACGGCCACGAGTTCAGCCTGGAAGTGGGCCGAGGGGAAAACCCCGGGGAGGATGCCGCGGGCGCCATCGAGTGCCTTGGATCCGAGAGCGGAACCATACTGGTTGATGGCACCGTCGCTAAGGATCAGCTTCTTGCCGGCAAGGGCAGCGTTGTTGAGTTCCGCGATTGCGCCCTGGGCCCCGGAGCGCGCCACCAGGATGACGGCGTCCGGGCCTGCTGCCTTAGCGGCCGCCGCTGCCTGTTGTGCCTGGCCCGGCGTGAATTGGACGTCTGCCACGATGCCAAGACCGGCCGTCCTGGCGGCGGCTGCCACGGCCACTGAGACGTCCTTGCCGTAGCTGCCTTCCTCGTGCATCACCGCCATTGTCCGCGCACCGCCCTCCTTGGCCAGCTTGACCAGAACGGGGGCCTGGGCCACGTCGGCTGCCGAGGTGCGGAAGTAGTACCCGCCGCTCCTGTACCGCGAGAGTCCGTGCGCGGCGTTCGCCGGAGAAATGACTGCCACCTTGGCGCGAGCCAGGACATCAATCGCCCCTGGAGCGCGGCTCGAGTCAGTGGGACCGATGACTACATCCGCCTTCGCGGCCACGAGTTCCTTGGCCAAGGCAGTAGTGTCCTCGCCGATTTCCTCGGGGAGCAGTTCCACCGGTCGCCCTTTGTGGCCCCCTGCGGCGTTGATCTCCGCGACGGCGAGCCTGGCCGCCGCGAGCTGCGAGGAATTCAGGAACGACTGCTTGCCCGTATTGTCCAGGATCAGGCCGATGCGCAGCGTGCCGTCGCCGCCGGCATCAACGGTGTCGACACGCGCGTTTCCGGTCTGGCCAGAGCAGCCGGCCAGCACCAGCGCCGTGCTCGCGGCCAGCACGGCAGCGGAGAATCGCCGCCGCACTCCCCTGGAGGGGCCGGGGGTCGCTGTGCCGTGCGCTGCCGCGAGAGGAAGCATCAGGCCGGCCGGACGTTCTCTGCCTGGGGACCCTTTTCGCCCTCGCCGACCTCGAACTGGACACGCTGCCCTTCGTCCAGGGCCCTGTAGCCCTCACCCTCGATGGCCGACCAGTGGACGAAGACGTCGTCGCCGGAGCCGTCCACGGTGACGAAGCCGTAGCCTTTTTCGGCGTTGAACCATTTGACGGTTCCCAATGCCATGTTGCCCACACTTTCCGGTTGCTTCTGCACGGCCCACGTCACTGTGCGCCGTCGGGACGGTCCGCGCGTCAGGCACGGCATCCGGAATCACTCTAGCTATTGCCGTTGCCGGGCGCAGGACCGAGGCCTGCGAGCCACTAATAGTTATTCAGGCGTAACCGGATCCTTACTGGAAGCCGGGCCCGAGAACCACTACGACGGGCTGCTGGAAATCGGCGGAGTCCACCAGAGCTGTGATGTTCAGGAGCTCGCCCAACGCCTCGGCGTTGGCCTTTTGCTCGGCTCCGCTGTAGTAGATCACGGATGACTGCTGCGGCATTCCGCCCCAGTTGCCCACCGGCCCCAGTGTCCAGCCATCCGCCGAAACGGTGCTGCTCACCCGGCCCGCCAGTCCTGCGGTGGTGGTCCCGTTGTACACGGCCACAGGCTGGGACTTGTCCACAGCCGGTGCCTCTTCGTCGGGAGCGGTGGAGGGAGTACCGCTGTTCGCGAGGGCTTCAGTGGCAGCGGGAGTTGCACTTGGCTCCGCGCTGGGCTCGGCGCTTTGGGACGCGGTGCTCTCCGGCGTCTCTGCGGAAGGGGAAGCGGAGGGGCTTTCCAGGGCAGACCCCGCCGCCAGAAGCGGGCTGCCGGAGGGCGCGAATCCCAGCTTGGGCAGGAACAGGAAGGCAACAACGCCGATGGCGAGAGCCAGAACGCCGACAGCCAGAATGGGCGCCAGCCGCCGCCGGGGAGCATCGGAAGCGACCCGGTGGACACCCTGTCGTGAGGAGGTCTCCGGGACCCTGTCGAATTCATCCCGAGCGTATTTGGTCATGTAAAAACTGTCCTTGCTGGTACTTGCCGGTACTTGCTGATTGCCCAGCCCTGACTCCTACGCGTCAGAGCCCAAACGGCGCGCCGTGCGCGCCCGCTGGCGTGACGTACGTAGTCTACGCAACCGCTTCACGAGCATGGGGTCGTGCGCCAGGGCGTCCTCGGTATCAATCAGGGTGTTGAGGATCTGGTAATAGTGGGTGGCTGAGAGGTCGAACAGCTCCCGGATGGCCTGCTCCTTGGCCCCCGCATACTTCCACCACTGGCGCTCCAGCCCCAGCATCTGCTGGTCCCGCTCGCTGAGCCGTGAGCCCGGCTGCAGGGCAGGCAGAAGGTTCGTGGTTTCCGTGGTTTGGCTGGCGGCATCCGCAAGTGACAGCTCATCGCGCACAGGTTCGGCCACGGCAAACTCCTTCACTTGATCCGGTCAAAGTCTCTTTCAATGGTACGGGCGAATAACACCCCTGTCATTTACGCCGTGTGACGCGCCGAGGGTGGCGCGGCCAACACTGCGAGAATGGACACGTGTTTGATTCTGAAGCTTTGTTCGAGCTGGAGCCGGCTGCGGGTGCTGCTCCGGGTTTCGCTGAGATGGCACAGATGCCGTTGGAGGAGTTGGTGGCTGCCGACTGGGCCGCCGCCCTTGCGCCTGTCGAAGCGGAGCTGCGCAGTGTCCTGGAGTTCCTGGCAGCTGAAGTGGCGGCCGGGCACCCGGTACTTCCGGCGCCGTCGAACGTATTGCGCGCCTTCCGGCGGCCCCTGGCTGACGTCAGGGTACTGATCGTGGGCCAGGATCCCTACCCGACGCCGGGCCACCCCATTGGGCTGTCCTTCGCAGTTGAAGGGCACACCCGGCCCATTCCGCGCAGCCTGGCGAACATCTACAAGGAACTTGAAGCGGACCTGGGCTTTCCGGCCCGTATCCACGGTGACCTGTCGCGATGGGCGGAGCAAGGAGTGCTCCTGCTGAACCGGGTCCTCACAGTCCGCGCCGGCGCGGCGGGATCCCACCGCGGCAAGGGATGGGAACCCATCACGACGGCGGCCATCGCCGCCGTAGCCGGACGGCTTGCCGCCGACGGCAGCCCCGTCCCGCTCGTGGCGGTCCTCTGGGGCAAGGATGCGGAGAGCATTCGCCCCTTGCTGGGGAACGCTCCAGTGCTGGCCAGCGCCCATCCCAGCCCGTTGTCAGCCTCGCGGGGATTCTTCGGCTCCCGCCCATTCAGCAGGGCCAACGAAATCCTCCGGTCGCAGGGCGCCGAGCCGGTTCTCTGGGAGCTGCCCCCAGTTTCTTAGCCTATCCTTACTTCCATGACTTCACTGCCCGCTGCCACTTCCGCCAGTCGAAAATCGCGCCCCCAGACGAATCTCACGGTCCTCCGGCGCGAGGAACTCTCACCCCACATGGTGCGCATCGTTGCCGGCGGCGAGGGCTTTTCCAGCTACGTGAACAACGATTACGTTGACCGCTACGTGAAGATCGCGTTTCCCCAGCCGGACGTCGAATACCCGCTGCCCCTGGACCTCTGGGCCGTCCGGGAGTCCATGCCGCGCGAAAAATGGCCGCACACCCGGACTTACACGGTGCGGTGGGTCGATGAAGAAAAGCGTGAGCTGGCCATCGACTTTGTGATCCACGGCGACGAGGGCCTGGCGGGCCCGTGGGCGGCCAAGGCACAGCCGGGCGACAGCCTGGTGTTCACCGGGCCGGGCGGTGGCTACAACCCTGACCGGGCCGCCGACTGGCACCTCTTTGCCGGTGACGAGGCCGCGCTGCCGGCCATCGCCGCCGCCATCGAGTCCTTGCCGCAGGGTGCCCGCGGCCTCGCGTTCCTGGAAGTGGACAGCGACGCCGAGATCCAGCCCATAGCCGCTCCGGCCGGGCTGCAGATCCGCTGGCTGCCGCGAGACGGCGTTCCGGCCGGAAACAGCGAACTGCTCATCAGCGCCGTCCGGGATGCCGAATGGCCGGGCGGCCGCGTGCACGTATTCGCCCACGGCGAGCGAGGCTACATGAAGTCCCTCCGGGAGGTCCTTTTCCGTGAGCGCGGCCTTGAGCGGGGGCAGGTATCGCTTTCCGGGTACTGGGCCTACGGGCGCGTGGAAGACGACTTCCAGGCCGAAAAGAAGCTCCCCATCGGACAGATCTAACGGAGTACCCGGCAGTCCGTCGTCGATGTCCGTCCGTGACAGTCCGCCCGGCTGGCCGCACCCGCTAGCGGCGGCGGGCGCGGCGGCGTTCGTTGCTGGCCAGGCTGCGGGTCAGCGGACGGGCCAGGGTGTCGCCCAGGACGATTCCGGCCGCGACGCCGAGAACGATCGCCCCTGCGTTCAGCATGCCCCCGGCACCCAACAGAATTTCCGATTCCTCAATCGTCAACACATACATGGAACGGAATATGGTGAGTCCGGGCAACAGGATCAGTGCGGCGGGAACAGCAACCACCAACTGCGGGGCGCCCATCCGCAGCGCCACCACGCGGCCGAGCAAGCCGATAACCACCGCGGCCAGAGCCGGAGAAAAGCGCGGACCGATTCCCAGCGCCTCTCCCCCGATGAGGACCAGGTAGCCTATGACGCCCACCGCCGCCGTGGGGAGGAGAAGCTTCCAGCTCGTCTGTTCGGTAATCCCGATCGCAACCACGGCGATGGCAACCAGGATTCCAACTGCCCACCACGGATACGCCGGCGGGAAGGTTTTAGTTACGTCGATCGGCTCCATGCCGGTCATTGCCACCACCACGAAGCCGACGGCGATGCCGGACACCAGTGCGCCGAACGTCAGGATGGTCGACAGGAAACGGCCCGCCGCCGTGACCGGGAACCCGTTGATGGCATCCTGTACCGACGAGACGAGGCGTCCGGTCGGGAGCAGCAGCAGGATTCCGCCCACCACCACAATCTCGGGGGCGATCTGTATCCCCACCGGACCGCCGAAACGCGACAGCAGCAGGGCGATGAAGGTGACCAGGAAGGCGCAGGACGCGGTAATAAAGAAGTCCGGCGTGCGCCATCGGCCCAGTTGCCGGGCCAGCAGGCTGACCAGCAGGTTGGAGCCGAAGGCAACCGCGGACGCTCCGAGCCCGCCGCCGAGCACACCGACGAAGACGGCGGCGAACACTGCAAACGCGACCGTCACCATCCAGCGCGGGAACGGCTTGGAACTTCGGACGATTTCGTCCAGCCGGCGCACAGCTTCATCGCGTCCCACACCGCCTGCCACGATGTCCGTGACCAGCTGATGCACCTGGGCCAGGCCCGCATAGTTGTTGGTCCAGGACCGCACCACCCGCAGCAGCGTGATGGGCGTCTGGTCCTTGGGAGCGTAGTTGATGGCTACGGACTGGTTGGTGATGTCCACTTCGATGTGTTTCAGTCCCAGGGCGGCGGTGATCGCGATGATGCTGGTTTCCACTTCCAGGGCGCCGGCGCCGTACCGGAACATGGACTCGGCAAGGTGGAGAGCGAAGTCGATGGTTTTGCGCGCGGACGTGTCCACTCCCCCGACCTGGATCATGGGGTTGGCGTACGGGCTGCCCGCCAGCCTGTCCACGATGCTCATGGGGGCCGTGGGCGGGCTTTCGCTCTGAACCAGCCTGCGGAGCATGCGCTTGGCGGCGGCGTTCTGCCGTATCTGGGACGCGGTGAGTGGTTCGGTCGGGGGCAGGGCCCCCGTGGGCGGCCTGCGGCGACCGTCCGGTGCTTTGGTCATTGCGGCCTCCTCAAGGGCATCACAAGTCTTTTAGTAGAACTGCTGGCCGGTGCGGCGCGTGTACAGCTGGCGCGCCACGCGTTCGCCGGCGGCCATCCAGGCCTTGTACTTCAGCGGGCTGATCACTTGGTCGTAGCAGCCTACGAAGTCGGTCACGGTCTTGCTGAAACTCGTCTTGAACAGGCCCAGTCCGTGGAACGGGTTGGAGGTGTCCTTGAGTTTGTCGCTCGGCGGCGTGCCGCAGAAATCGTATTCGGTGCACCCAAGTTCCTTGACCTGGTTGATCGCCGTCCATTGAACCAGATGGGAGTCCCCGTACTGGCTGCGCTTCTGGAGCGACCCGCCGTCTTTGTACGTCCCCTTCCGCCCATAGTTGATCACGAAGGCACCCACTGAAGGGACCCCGTTCTCGTAGACGAAGAGCAGCCGGCCCTGGCCGCGCTCGATGAAGTTGGTCCAGAACTTCCGGTAATACTCGTATTCCCGGACCCTGACCTGTGACTTTGCTTCCACCGTGGTGGTCATCAGGCCATACATTGCCCGGAAGTTGTCCTCGGTGGGCTCCGCGTCGTGGACTTCGACGCCCTCCCGGATGGCCCGGCGGACAGCGTTACGTCCCCTGGAATGGAGGTTCCGCAACAGCTGGTTCTCTTCCGGCGCAATGTCCAGCAGCGCCGTGGAGTCGTTGGGCTGCAGGTTGTGGGTCTTGACGAAGCCGGCGCCCTCGATCACCCGTTTGGCATCTTCGGAGAGGATGATGTCGGGCTCGATCTTGATGGCGAATACGCCGAGTTTTGCACGCCTGACGAACTCGGCGTTTGCCGCCGCGATTCCCGGGATGTCCTCCACTGATTCCACGTCCGGCCCCTTGATGAGGTACCAGAGCTTGCCGAGGACCGGGAAGGACTTCTCCAGCACCAGGTTGTAGCTCGTGTAGTCAGCGGTCTCGTAGACAAGGTAGAGGGGCTTCCAGCCGAAGTGTTGCTTGACCTGGGCGAAGGCCTCGGACTGAAGCAGGTTTCCGCCGTTCGGGTTCGCGGTGACGTGGGTGTCCCAGTTGGCGACCTCCTCGGCGGAGGCAAAGCGGGCGGTAAATTCTCGCAAGTGCGCGGTGTCCAATCTTTGCGGGCGGTGCGTCGACTGCATGCCGGGCATGCAATCCATAAGTCTATCGGCCCTCCCTAGGAGCACGCTTACCGGGCACCTTCCCGCGGGGCAGCCTCAGAGCCGGACCTGCTCCATGGACTCGAGCCGTACCGCCATGGGTTCCTTGCCCCCGGAGCGCTGGCTTTTGACAAGCCGATCCCCGTTTTCCAGTCTGGCAAGGCTCAGCCCGGTCAGCTCGGCGATCTGCCGAACCGGGACCTGGAAGGTGCGGAAGGGGCCAAGCGGGGGCGGTTCATCAGCCAGGAGCCGTTCCCGGATAGCTTTCTTAAGCTCCACTTTCCCCAGCATCGGCGACTGGTCCAGCAGGAAGCCCGCGGAAGCGAGCTTTCCGTCCATAGTCCAGGCGGCCACCTTCCAGAACTTCCTGGGAATCTGGACACCCCGGTATGGCAGGTCGTCCTCCGCAAGCACGGGGCCGGTGAAGACGCTGAGCTTGGCATCGTTGAGATCGGCATGGTTGAGCATGTGGTCCTCCAGCCCTACCCACAGCTCCTTGCCCTGGTTGAAGTCGTCGATTTGGGGCGCAGCGTTGGTGAACGCGAACGTGTCCTGGTTGGCCGCCCGGGCCGTGGCGTCGTCGCCCCAGACCGGATCCAGCCGGCGCACCAGATGCCCGCGGTCGAACGCGTTGTTTTTGTACACGTCCGGGCCTGCCTGGTGCTCCTTCAAAATCCGGGGGTCGAAATGCCAGGTGCCCTGCCGTGGCAGCGGGACAAGCTCCCGCCCGTGAATGTTGACCCCGACGACGGCGGCGAGTTTGCGCGCGGTGCGCAGCCGGACCGAAAAGTGAATGTAGTCAAGCAGAACCGTTGCTGCCGGTGGACTGGGCAGCTCAACGCGCGCCCGCAGAAAGTCCCGGTCATATCCCCCACTCATAGCTCCATAGTGGCACTGCGTCCTGAGTGTGAATAGGTCCTGAGTGTGAATAGATAGGACTATGAACAGACAGGGTGTGTACGGGTCCCAGCATGGCTCCGAAAGCCACCGTCCCGGCGTACAGGTGCTGGGACTGGCGGTGTTCCTGGGAGCTTCCTCGCTGGTCGCCTGGCTGGGCGCGTTCGCCACGGTAAGCAACGTCAACGGCTGGTACGTGGCCGCGGACAAGGCGCCGTGGTCACCGCCCAACTGGGTGTTCGGCCCGGTCTGGACGCTGCTCTACATCGCCATGGCAGTGGCCGCTTGGCTCGTCTGGCGCCGCCGTGCCGAACGCACCACACCGGCACTGGTTGCCTACGGAATCCAGCTGCTGCTGAATCTGCTGTGGACGCCGGTGTTCTTCGGCCTCTACCCGGTGATGGGCACGGCGGCACTCTGGCTGGGCTTCGCCGTCATCATCGCCCTGACAGTTGCCGTGACCGTAACCGTGCTGTTCTTCGGCCCCATCAGCCGTGCCGCCGGCCTTTTGCTGCTGCCCTACATCTCCTGGCTGGTGTTCGCCGCCAGTTTGAACCTGTGGGCGGCGCTGCACAACTGAGTCAGCACTCCACGACGTTTACGGCGAGGCCGCCCATGGCGGTTTCCTTGTATTTGGAGGACATGTCCTTGCCTGTTTCGCGCATGGTCACGATCACC
>NZ_JAVDRQ010000006.1:0-373408 GCF_031454875.1 Arthrobacter oryzae | reverse complement strand
AGCTAAGACCCACAGCGCCGATGGTACTGCACCCGGGAGGGTGTGGGAGAGTAGGTCACCGCCGGACAACCATTAGGTCGAGAGCCTCCAAACACCGTTTGGAGGCTCTCCCACTTTAACCACCACACCACCAGCCCAGCCCGCAACCGGGGATGCTCTCTCACATCCTGCACCCTTTTGGGCAACCCTCTCTCACCACCTGCGCCGATGGCCAGGCGCCCAAGCCCCGCACCGCCGTCATACTCCGCCAAAAGTGGGAGAGCGTCCGGGATTTTCCCGCGAAAAGTGAGAGAGCGTCGTCCTGGCGGACAGCGGAGGGGGCGTCGGACGCTGAGGAGATTGCCCGACCCTTCGGCGGGGAAGCCGGGGGATCGTCCGCTGAAGGCGAAATAAGCCTTCAAAAGGCCTCAAAACCGGTGATTTACCTCAAAAAATGGCGGAAACACGCGGAATTTGCGGACCTGACCGCGGCAAGCTGGTAAGTTTTCGAACAGTGGCTTGTGCGCATGCCGTGTGCAGGCTCCAGAAATCCAAAGCGTCCAGGAGGACATTAAATGGCTAAGAACCGTAGTGAACTTGTTGCAGAGGTAGCGGGCAAGGCCGGCACCAGCCAGGCAGCCGTCAACTCCGTGCTCGATGCACTGTTCGAGGTTTTCGAGACCTCTGTCGCCGCGGGCGAAAAGATCACCATCCCGGGCTGGCTCGCAGTTGAGCGCACTGACCGTGCAGCCCGTACCGGCCGTAACCCGCAGACCGGCGAGACCATCCAGATCGCGGCCGGCCACAGCGTCAAGCTGACCGCTGGCTCCAAGCTGAAGGCTGCTGTCTCCAAGAAGTAGCATCCGGCGTCTAACGCTTAATAAGGGAGCGGCAACCTGAGGGTTGCCGCTCCCTTTGCGTTTACCTCCGTCCGGCCGCCTGTCGCGACCGGACACCGGCAGTTAGCGCGACGCCCGCTACCCGGCCAGCTTGCAGCCAGCCCTCCGATTCGCTGCGCAGGCACCCTTAGCGGACAATGGATAGGTGCCCTCAGCAGCAAAATCCCGCCCCACACTTCCGCAGCCTTCCCCCCCTCCGGGAAAGACTGGGGCAGCTGGCGGTGCCGCGGGCATTTCCACGCCTTGGCAGTTCGCCGGCGTGGCAGCGCTCCTGCTCGGCCTCGCAGCCGCCCTGCTCTTCTCCGGAGCGGCCGCCGCGCGCGAGGTGTCTGATCCCGGCGCATTGGTCCGATGGGGGCTCCCTCTCAGCAAGGCCATCCACAACGTCTCCCTGGCGACAGTGATCGGCGGTTTGATCTTCGCCGTCGGCATCCTGCCACGGAATGCCAGTGGTTCACGGTCCAAGGACACCACCACGCCCGAGCACCCGGCGTTCTCCCGGGCACTTGCGGTGGCGGCAGGTGCCGGCGCTGCGTGGACGCTGTCCGCGATTGCGGTGCTGGTGCTGACCTACACGGACGTGGCGGGCGAGGCCCTCTCCGGTGACGCCGAGTTCACCCGTGCCCTGGTCTATTTCATGACGGACATCGAGACCGGCCGAGCCTGGCTCGCGGTCACCATCGTGGCTGCCGTTGCTACCACCGCGCTGTTTGGTGTGCGCTCCCTGACCGGGCTGGCCATCACGCTTGTCCTTTCGCTGGTGGGGATGGTGCCCATTGCGCTGATCGGCCACTCGTCGAGCTCCAGCGACCATGAAGGCGCCATCAACTCCTTGGCCCTGCACCTGGTGGGCGTGTCCGCGTGGGTGGGCGGCATCATCATGCTGGCCGTCCTGTCCGGCATCCTGACCGGCGCCGGCGCCAACACGGGCGCCAAGGCCGGGGGCACGGCCGGTGGGAAGTCGGACATCACCGAGTCCACGCTCCGCCGGTTCTCCTCCCTGGCCGGATTCGCCTTCGTCCTGGTCTTTGCGTCCGGTGTCATCAATGCGAGCATCCGGATCACCAACTGGCACGATCTGTTCGGATCCGCCTATGGGCAGATGGTGCTGGCCAAGGCCGTGGCCACGCTCCTCCTGGGCGGCATCGGACTCATGCACCGCCAGTGGGTCATCCCGCAGCTCCACCGCAAGGGTTCAGCGCTATCCTCACGCCGCGTGCTGTGGCAGTTGGTTACTGCGGAACTGCTGATCATGGGCGCAACGTCCGGCATCGCCGTGGCGCTGGGACGTTCGGCGCCGCCGCAGCCCACCACCTTCGCCCCGGACGCATCTCCGGCGTTCATCCTCTCCGGCTACGAACTGCCGCCCGAGCTGACCCCGGAACGCTGGCTCACGGAATGGCGCCTGGACTGGCTGTGGATCGCCATTGCTGTCTTCGGCCTGGTCTCGTACTTCCTGGGCGTGGCAAAGGTCCTGCGCCGAGGCGACAAATGGTCCTGGTTCCGCTCCGTCAACTGGGTGATCGGCCTGCTGGTCCTCACCTACATCACGTCCGGCCCCCCGGCGGTTTACGGGCGCGTCCTGTTTTCCGCGCACATGGTGGACCATATGGCACTTACCATGGTGGCTCCCATCTTCCTGGTGCTCGGTGCACCCGTCACACTGGCGCTCCGGGCGCTTGCGGCCAGGGGCGACGGCTCACGGGGCCTGCGCGAGTGGCTGTTGCTGTTTGTGCATTCCAAGTTCTCCCAGCTGGTCACCCATCCGCTATTCGCCGCGGCCAACTTCGCAGGGTCGATCGTGCTGTTCTACTACTCTGACGCGTTCGGCTTCGCGATGCGGGACCATGTGGGCCACGAGCTCATGAACCTGCACTTCGCCCTGACCGGCTACATCTTCGTCCTGAGCATGATCGGAACGGACCCGCTGCCCCGCCGCGCGCCGTACCCGATGCGCCTGCTGCTCCTGCTGGCCACCATGGGCTTCCATGCCTTCTTCGGCGTTGCGATCATGGGTGGCACCGGACTGCTGGCTGCGGACTACTTTGGCAACCTCGGACGGGCATGGGGACCCTCCGCACTGCTCGACCAGCAAATGGGCGGCGCAGTGGCCTGGGGCATCGGTGAAGTGCCCACCTTGCTGGTAGCCATTGGCGTCGCCGTGATGTGGTCCCGCTCCGACGAACGCGAGACACGGCGGACCGACCGGGCAGCGGATCGGAATAACGACGCCGATCTCACTGCTTACAACGATATGTTTGCCAAATTGGCTGAACGCGACGCCAAGCTGGCTGAACGCAACTCAAAGCTGGAAGGACGCTGATGAGCGAAACCGTACGCACCCACCACCGGGTCCGCGCCTCCGAACTGGTGGGCCGTAACTGGCTGAACACCGGCGGGAAGTCCCTGGATCTCGAAGCCCTGCGCGGCAAGATCGTGCTCCTGGATTTCTGGACCTTCTGCTGCATCAACTGCCTGCACGTGCTTGATGAGCTGCGCCCGCTCGAAGAGAAGTACTCCGACGTCCTGGTGACCGTGGGCGTGCACTCGCCGAAGTTCGAGCACGAGGCCGATCCGGTCGCCCTCGCGGCCGCCGTGGAGCGCTACGAGATCCACCACCCGGTCCTGGACGATCCCGAGCTGGAAACCTGGAAGGCCTACACGGCCCGCGCCTGGCCCACCCTGGTGGTCATCGACCCCGAGGGCTACATCGTGGCCCACCTTTCCGGCGAAGGCCACGCTGACGGCCTGTCCGTGCTCATCCCGGAACTCATCGCCGTGCACGAGGCGAAGGGGACCCTGCACCGCGGCAACGGCCCGTACGTGGCACCTGAGCCCACATCCGGCACGCTGCGCTTCCCGGGCAAGGCCCTCTTCCTCCCGGCCGGCCGGGGCACTGCTGCCGGAAAGCCAGCCACCGGGGAACCGGACGCGAAAGCGTCCGACGCCGGCTCCTGGCTGGTCACCGACACCGGCCACCACCGCCTGGTGGAACTGCACACCGACTTCCACACGGTGCTGCGCACCTACGGCTCCGGGACCAAGGGCCACGCGGACGGCCCAGGCGCCGACGTCGACTCCGTCAGGCCCACCGCACAGTTCAACGAGCCGCAGGGCCTTGTCCTCCTGCCGGAAGACGTGGCAGCGAAGACCGGCTACGACGTCGTGATTGCCGACTCTGTCAACCACCGCCTGCGCGGGCTGTCCCTCGCGGACGGAACCGTCACCACGATCGTTGGTAGCGGCGTGCAGCGCCTGCTGGAGACCGGGCCGGCGCGGGTGGATGAGGATGCGGCCGGCTTCACCGGACGGCTCAGCGATCATCCCCTGGACGTGGCGCTGAGCTCGCCGTGGGACGTTGTGTGGTCCGCCAAGCTCAATGCCGTGGTGGTCGCCATGGCCGGTGTCCACCAGATCTTCAGCTTCGACCCGCTCTCGGGCGTCGTGTCCATCGTGGCCGGAAACGGGCTGGAGGGGCTCCTGGACGGACCTGCCCACGAAGCCTGGTTCGCCCAGTCGTCCGGCCTGGCCGAGGACGCCGACGGCAACATCTGGGTGGCTGACTCCGAGACGTCCGCGCTGCGCAAACTCGTGATCGACGACGACGGTACGGTCACCGTGGAGACCGCCGTCGGCAAGGGCCTCTTCGACTTCGGCTTCCGTGACGGACCGGCCGCGGAGGCCCGGCTGCAGCACCCGCTGGGCGTCACCGTGCTGCCCGACGGCTCCGTGGCCATCGCTGACACCTACAACGGCGCTGTCCGCCGCTACGATCCCGCCACCGGGACCGTGTCCACGCTGGCAAGGGGTCTCTCCGAGCCGTCAGACGTGATTGTTGACCACACGCACACCGTCGGCTCCGAGCCGCTGCTGGTGGTAGTAGAAGCAAACAAGCACCAGCTGATCTACGTGCCCATTCCCAAGGAAGCGCAGCAGGTGGACGAGGGCGCGGTGCAGACACACCGTCCCAAGAGCCCTGTAGCCCCCGGAAAGCTGGAGCTCACGGTCCGCTTCACGGCGCCCACGGGACAGAAGCTCGACGACCGCTGGGGGGACCCCACGCAGCTGAAGATCTCCTCCACCCCGCCCGAGTTGCTGGTGGGCGGCGGCGGAACGTCAGTGGGCCTGCAGCGGACGCTGGAGCTCTCCTCGGACGTTCCGGACGGCGTGCTGCACATTACGGCGCGCGCCGCGGCCTGCGACGGTCCCGAAACGGCCGACGGCGAGATTCCGGATCACGCAGCCTGCCACCTGTACCAGCAGGACTGGGGCATCCCGGTGGTCCTGCAGGCTGACGGTGACACCGAGCTGGTCCTGGACCTCCGCGGGATGGACTGAGGTCCCGCCTAAAAACCGTTGAAGGCTGCGGCCCGTGACCAGGCGTCACGGGCCGCAGCCTTTTGGCATTTGGTTCCCTTGTGGCTTCGGTGATTCCGCGCCAACCAGGGGGCGACGGGACCGGCCGGGAGCAATAGTTTGTTTGGCCTGACGCCTGCTGTGGCCGGAGCGGATTTCCACATACCTGTGGCTGCGTGTGTCGGGGCGCTCCTGTCGTGGGCAGGATGGCGGCATGGATGCGATGACGGCCCTGTCCGCGTGCGGTGGAGCAGCCAGGCGACCGGTTCTGGCAGGGCTCGGAGTGGACGACGCCTCGTTGCGCCGGGCTTCGAGGGCCGGAGTTGTCACTCAGCCGGCCCGGGGACTTTATGCTCTCCCGACAGCCGACCCGGCCCAGGTCGAGCTGCTCCTGCGGCGCCAGCTCCTTACCTGTGTCAGTGCCGCGCCGTTCTACGGTCTGTGGGCGCTTGATTCGCCAGGGCCGGCCCATGTGTATCACCGGCGCGGAGAAACTTCCGACGGCGGTCTGTCGCACGGCGGCCTGCTCTTGCCACCCGACGCGCACAGGCCGGTGGCAGCCCTCGGGGATGTCCTGATCCATGCCCTGCGGTGCTTGCCGCTCCGAGAGTCACTGGTGATGGTCGAATGCGCCGTGCTTCGCGGCGACATGACGGTGGAGTTCCTGCGGCGCAGGCTGCCCGGGCGCAGAAACGGCCGCGCCCGCGAGGTCCTCCAATGGGTGGACCGCGGAGCGGATTCGATGCTGGAGACCCTGGCCAGGACTTGCTTTCGGCAGGCGGGGATCGGGGTCCAAGCCCAGGTCTATATTGACGGCGTCGGCTACGTTGACCTGCTGCTGGAAGGCTGGCTGGTGATTGAACTCGACGGACGCCAGCACGGCGAGTGGGCTCAGGTGAAGAAGGACCAGCGCCGAAACAACCGGTCCGTGGTGCAGGGTTACACAGTGCTTCGCTACTACTACGCCGACGTAGTTCACAATCCTGGTCAGATGCTGGCCGAAGTCCTCACCGTGCTTGCCGGGCGTCGTGGCAAGCAGCCCTGACAGCATCGCGGCGTCACTGTGTGCAGGCTTTTGAGCGGCCGGGGCGCCCCGATCTGCGGCAATCCGGGCGGCGATGCGGCGCTGGAACGCAAGAGTCTGTGCTGCGTGACGCGGCGCAGAGACAGACGCAGCAGCGGCAGAAGGAGCCGCGGGCTGCCTAGTAGCTGAGGACCGGGGTGACCCTGATGGTGTCGCGGTCAACGTCCAGCCGGGTGGTGAAGCTGAAGTCGTGTTCGACATTCAGCGTGGTCACGGCGCCGCTGAACAGGTCCGTCTGCTGGGCCTTCAGCCGTGCCTTCCCGTCGAGCGGGGCCACCACCCAGCGGCCGCCGAAGGGCTCAATGGACACCTTCGGGTACTCGCTGATGCTCCAGTCGATGGTTCCGGGCGTCACCCGGTTGAACGTGGCGTGGTAGAACGGGCAGTCGGGCTGGAGCTTCTGCTCCTTCACGGCCTCCGCGGCACAGGTGTCCAGGAATTCCTTGACCTTGGCGCCCACGGCGTCCTTCAGCCCTTGGGTGGCTTGCGTCAGGAGGCTCAGCGGGGCGGTAGGAACGTCACGGCCGGACACGGTGGCGCGGCTGGCGGGAGCTGCGAAGTATTCGCCGTTCAGGCTGGCTTCGTACTCTCCGGGATAGAACACGGCGAAGGAATTGCGGCCGTTGGGCATGTTTACAGGCACGCCGTTGAGTGTTGCCTGGCTGGAGTTGACCACGGTGACTTCCAGGACGGGCAGTGCGGCGGGCACAAACGCCCATTTGTTGAAGAAGAGCCATTCGGTCCCGGTCCGTTCCAGCAGGAACTCGGTGCTCAGCCTGCTGCCGTCGATGGTGTACTCCATGGGCACCATGACCTGGTTTCCGGGACGCTCCTGGGTCTCGCCGAACTTCACGTTCGTCACCCGGGAAGCGGCCGTTTGCAGCGCTGTTCCGTCGAGCATGGCGGCGTCGCTTTGCGGCACGGAAGCGCGGAGGAGACCCAGCGCTTTTTCGCCTTCGCCCTTCTGCAAAGCGTCCAGATATTCGCGTACCGGCTGCTCAGGACTCGCCACTGAGGCGTTCACCAGGTTGACCGCCACCACGGCTCCGGCGATGGCAAGCATCAGGCCCAGCAGCCACCCGGCCGCGATCCTCACCAACGCTTGACTCATCTGCACGCACCTTACGTTACCTGCAAGGCGCAGGAAAGCAGGTGTGGAGGCCGTCCCTTGTGACTCCGCCCGGCTGCCGGCAGACAGCCCGACGGCGGCCTGCCGGCCTTAGCGGCGGCGCCTGGAGGACGTGCCGAAAACACCCCGCAGCAGCTCGCGGCCCAGTTGGGTTCCGAGTGAGCGGGCCATGCTTTTGAGGCCGCCGCCGAGTGCGCCGCCCAGGGCTCCGGCGAGGTCGCCCACCATTCCTCCGCCTGATTCCTGGGGGACGGGACGTGCCGTTCGCCCGGTGCTCCGCGGCCTTTCCGGTGCCGGAGCCGGCCTGCTGCTGGGCCGTCCCAGGATCTCTTCCTCGATGCGGCGGGCGTCTGCGTCAACCGCGGCCTGGTCCATGTTTCCGGCAGCGGGGCTGCCGGGTACGGGGCTATTGGGCACAAACACGCCCGTCGACGGTGTGGGCGGCTGGCCGGGAGCTGCCGCGCCGGTTGGCGCCGCACTCTTTCCGGAGATCTTCTCGTAGGCCGAAAGGTTGTCCACCGCCGTGCCGTATTTGGCGAGGAGGGCGGAACCGGCCACGGTGCTCTTGACCAGCTCATCAGCGCTCGGACCCATCACCGATTCCGGTGCCCGCAGGCGGGTCAAGGCGACCGGGGTCGGGGCGCCCTTCTCGTTCATTACCGTGATGACGGCTTCGCCGATGCCGGCCGACGTGAGCGTTTCTTCGAGGTCGTAATCGCTCACCGGGAACGTCGACACCGTGGCTTTCAGGGCCTTTGCATCCTCTGGAGTGAACGCCCTCAGCGCGTGCTGGATGCGGTTGGCCAGCTGCCCCAGGACATCGGCCGGAACGTCCTTCGGCGTCTGGGTGACGAAGAAAATGCCCACGCCTTTGGATCGGATGAGCCGGACGGTGGTGGTGATGGCCTCCAGGAACGCCTTGGAGGCGTCGCTGAACAGCAGGTGGGCCTCGTCGAGGAAGAAGACCAGCTTCGGCTTGTCCAGGTCCCCGGCTTCGGGCAGGTCCTCAAAGAGGTCCGCGAGCAGCCACATCAGGAAGGTGGAGAACACCATGGGTTTGGTCTGGAGCGTGGGCAGTTCCAGGCAGGTAATGACGCCCCGGCCGTCGGGGGCAGTACGCAGCAGTTCGGCGGTGTCGAACTCGGGTTCGCCGAAGAACGCCTCCATACCCTGGGCCTCGAGCGTCACCAGCTCCCGGAGAATGACGCCGGCGGTCGCCTTGGAGAGGCCGCCCAATGCCTCGAGCTCGTCCTTGCCCTCGTCCGAGGTGAGGAACTGGATGACGGCCCGAAGATCCTTGAGGTCGATCAGTTCCAGATTGTTCTTGTCCGCAAAGTAGAAGACGAGCTGCAGGCTGGATTCCTGGGTGTCGTTGAGTTCCATGACGCGCGAAAGCAGGATAGGGCCAAACGATGTGATGGTGGCCCGGACCGGGATGCCGTTGCCGTCCCCGCCGAGGGCCAGGAATTCCACCGGAAAAGTCTTACCCGCCCACGCCTGGCCGATGCTGTCCGTGCGCGCCTGGAGTTTCTCGCTGCCCGCGGCGGCCGTGGCCAGCCCGGAAAGATCCCCTTTGATGTCAG
Source organism: Arthrobacter oryzae (assembly GCF_031454875.1). Lineage (GTDB taxonomy): Bacteria > Actinomycetota > Actinomycetes > Actinomycetales > Micrococcaceae > Arthrobacter > Arthrobacter oryzae_D. Next base: position 364,378 of record NZ_JAVDRQ010000006.1, on the reverse strand, counting down.
CCAGGAACACGGGAACTCCGGCAGTGGACAGCTGCTCGGCCATCATGTGGAGCGTGACGGTCTTGCCCGTGCCCGTGGCTCCGGCCACCAGCCCGTGCCGGTTCATCATGGCCAAGGGCAGCCGGACGGGGGCATCCTTATGCAGTTCGCCGTCCACGATCGCGGCTCCCAGCTCGATGGTGGCGCCTTCCAGGGTGTACCCCTTTTGGATGGTGGCGACTTTATCTGCAGTGGATTTGATGGCCATGCCGATAGCTTAGCCGCGCGGCTCCAGATCTTTCGTGAAAGCCAGGAATTTGATGGTCTCGGGATCCGCGGCCACGTCGAACTGCGGCTCGTACCCTGAGTTCAGGTAGAGGTGTTTCGCTTCGGGCTGGCGCGGACCGGTGGTCAGATACACCCGGCTGTAGCCGCGACGGGCTGCCAGAGCCTCAAGCTCGGCCAGTACAAACCGGGCCAGCCCGCGCCGGCGGTGTGCCGAATGTGTCCAGATCCGCTTGAATTCCGCCGTGCTTGGCCCGTGCCGGCGGAACGCCCCGCCAGCCACGGATTCGCCGTTTTCCTGGACGATGAGCAATGCACCTCCCGGTGCGGCAAATTCAGCGGCAGGGTAGCGGTTGAGCTCCTCGGCGGCCGCTCCCCGCCCAAACAGGTTCCCGTACCGGGCATCGTACTCCCGGGCGAGCTCGTCCAGCAGCGGCCGGACCCGCACATCGTGCATAGGCAGGTTGAGCACAGTCAGCGCCGAGTCCTCCACACGGGCCGGCGGGGCGGTCAGTTGTTCCATGATTGAGCCTTTCCCGAGGCGGCCGGGACAACCGCCTCGTCAACGTCACCGTGCGGCTTGAGGCCGCGGCCAACTTCACTGCGTACATTGTCACTGCGTTCAGCGTCACCCCGTTCTTCGTCGCCGCGTTCAGAGCCGCCGCGCAGATTCAATGCAAGCAAGGCAAGGATCCGCCGTGCCAGGGCATCGTTCTCCCGGAACGGAGCGGCGTTGGTTCCGGGGCGGGCAAAGGCGCCGGCGCCCCAGCCGGAGGTGTTGGGTCCGACGGCGAACAGCGTGCGGCGGGGTTCGCCCAGCGGGCTTACGAGCTCGTTGGCCCCGGACACCAGCAGCCGCCCTGTTGCATGGAGGCCGTCGGCAGTGAGAAGCGTCTGCTCACTGCCCAGCCCGGAGCTGTGCAGATAACGCAGGAGCGGATTCCCGGAGGCTGCCACGGCCGGCGCCGGCAGTCGGGCCTCGATCAGGGCCGTGGCCGGCACCCGCACGGCGCCGCCGGCTGAGCTGGCCACGAACTCTCCGGACAACTCGTCGGCGGTAATCTCCAGACCGGGCCCCATGAACTGGAGGAGGCCTGCGTGGTGGAGTGCCAGCAGCTCGCGCAACCGCTGCGGCGGAGGCCCGGAATCAACGAAGCTGAAGAAGCCGTGCCACCAGCCATGGACCGCCTGCTGCGACCGCGCGTTCAGGCGTTCGGCCGGTACCAGCCGCCCCAGTTCCATGTAGACCTTGAGCAGGGCAGTGAACAGGGCCAGTGTCTGCGAGTGGTCCGGGCTGGTCCGCAGCCGGAGGTCGTGCTCGATATAGCCGGCCACAGCGCGCTCTACGTCGTCCGGTCCGGCAGTGCCCGGCCCCGCATTGCCCAGCGCCGCAAGGGGCTGGTCCAGCTGCTCGAGGTCCAAGTGGAAAGCGGCGTCAGGCACCGACTCGAGCACCAGCCGCTCGCGCTCCGGACTGTACCAGTCCAGTGCGGCGAAGCGGTCCGCAAATTCCTCCCAGCTGATGCTCACGCGCTCCGGGTAGCCGGTGAAGAGCTCCCGGTAGTAGCCGTAGCCGGCGTCCTTGGCGATCAGGGGCCAGAGGTGGGTGTGGAAATCCAGTTCCCCGTGCTGCGCCAGCAACCCGTCCACGACGGCGGCCGTAAAGAACCGGGGGCCGGAGGCCGCGTCGCCGCGAAGGGTGGAAGAGATCTTGGAATGGTAGGGAACCCCGCGCCGCGAACCCGCCCAGAGCCGGGGTTCCGCCCCGGACGGCACATACGTCAGGCCGCCGTCGGGCGTTTCCTGGAAACGTCCGCCCCGCCCCTCCGTCAGCAGGACCACTAGGTCCACGAAAGCCAATCCCATGCCGGCGACGATCACGTCCTGGCCGGGAGCGATGGGTGAATAGTCGACGTCGGTGGTGTAACTGGGTGCCGCATAAAACCCGCCGTGCCGGGCGGCGAAGCCGGCCCGCTCGGCGGACGCCACGTCCGGCAACGAATCGGTGTGGCCCAGAGCAGAAACCACGACGTCGGCATCAACAGTGCCGCCGCCGGCCAGCCGGACGCTGTACCCGCCCGCACCGCGGGCGCTAACACCGTCGTCGTAATCGATCCGGACGGCGGTGTCCCGGTGCATCGTGACGCGGACCTCCGGACCCAGGCCGGAAACCGCCCGCCGGAAGAACCATTCCAGGTAGACGCTCTGCAGCTGGCGCGTCGGGAACGTGGCTCGGGTCAGGGCACGCAGCTGCCGTTGCAGCTCCGGGGGTAGCGGGGGCACGTCCGCGATGGTGCCGTCCGCCACTCCGGCAGCCCACTCGGCGAGCCCGGGACCATCCGCAGCCGGTCCCTCGCAGGCAACGGAGGCATCCGTGAACATGGTGATGTCCGCCGCGGCGGAGTTGAGCAGGAGGCCCGGGTGCTGGTCGTAGCGCCAGATCCTGCCCGAGCCGGGGGTGTGCGGTTCGATGATGTGAATCGCCAGCGTCCCGGCGAACAGCTCCGGCCGGTTTGCCGCCAGGCGTTCCAGGATGCCCGCTGTCCGGGGACCGCCGCCCACGAAGGCCACTGAAGGGATGGTCACTGGCACGGCTGGACTCCTGTTCGGGGCGGCGGGACGGTGGGGCCGGGCGACGTTTCAGGGTGCCCGGGGCCCTCATGCTAGGCAGCGGATCCGGCCGTGGTCGAGGGCCCGGTCACGGCCGTTCACGCCGCGTAACGGTGCGTCAACCGGCGCAAGAAATCGACTCATGACGCCGTGAGAACCCCTGTGAACCCGTGCAACATGCCGCCTTGCTGCAGGTTTCCGGCGTCCTTAGATTTGCAGCAATCCGAACAAATCAAACAACTGGAAGAAGCGAGGTGGCGCATGAGTCCAACAGCAACCCGGGCGGCGCAGTCCGCAGCGGGGCCGGCGTCCGCCGGAGCTGACGTAAGCGTCCCCAATACCGGACCGTCTGCGGAACCGGGAGGCCCCGAAGTGCCCGAAACCCGGCAGGCCGCCACCGACTACGCCGACTACCGGATGGTTCCCGCCCGGCATCCCTGGCGCTGGGTGGGCACCGCCGTCGTCGCCCTGGGCCTGGCAGCGGTGGTGTGGTCCCTGGCCACGAACCCGCGTTGGGAATGGGGAGTCGTGGCCCAGTGGTTCACCGCGCAGTCGGTGGTCAACGGGCTCCTGGAGACCCTCAAGCTCACCGCCATCTCCGGCGCGCTCGGGTTCATCCTGGGCTTCATCCTCGCCCTGATGCGGCTCTCCGCCTCCCCGCTGCTGGTTTCGGTGTCCTGGACCTTCTCATGGATCTTCCGCTCCACCCCGCTGCTGGTGCAGATGCTGCTCTGGTACAACCTGGGCTACCTCTACGAGAAGATCAGCCTGGGGATTCCCTTCACGGACGTCCGCTTCTTCGAGGTCCAGACCACCACACTGATCAGCCAGTTTGCGGCAGCAGTGCTGGGCCTGACCCTGAACCAGGCGGCATACTCCGCCGAAATCATTCGCGGCGGCATCCTGTCGGTGGACCAGGGCCAGCTGGAAGCAGCCGCAGCCCTGGGCATCCCCGCGTGGCGCCGGTCCACCCGGATCGTCCTGCCCCAGGCGATGCGGGCAATCCTTCCCACGGCCTTCAACGAGATCATCGGCCTGGTCAAGGGCACCTCCATCGTTTACGTCCTGGCCTACTCGGAGCTGTTCTACACGGTCCAGGTCATCTACAACCGCACCCAGCAGGTGCTGCCCCTGTTGCTGGTGGCCACGCTCTGGTACGTGGTGATCACCTCGGTGCTGAGCGTCTTCCAGTACTACATCGAGCGGCACTATTCGAAGGGCGCGGTGCGGACCCTCCCGCTGACGCCGCTCCAAAAGGCCCGCAGGTTCTTCGCCACCCACGCTGCCGTTACCGACAACCGAGCAAGGGGTACCCGATGAGCACCGCAACCACTGACGCCGCCCGGTCCGAAAACACCCAGGACCAAAACGCCCGCCCCGCCACTGCCGCCGCAAGGCCCGCCACCCGCGGACTCGTGGAAATCACCAAGGTCCGCAAGTCCTTCGGCCCCGCGGAAGTCCTCAAAGGCATCACCCTGACCGTGGAGCCGGCCGGCGTGGCCGTCATCGTGGGGCCCTCCGGGTCAGGCAAGTCCACCCTGCTGCGTACCATCAACCACCTGGAGAAGGTGGACGGCGGGTTCATCGCCATCGACGGCGAACTGGTGGGCTACGAGGTCCGCGGGAAGCGGCTCCACGAACTGCGCGAGAAGGACATCCTCAAGCAGCGGACCGAAATCGGCATGGTGTTCCAGAACTTCAACCTTTTCCCGCACCTCACGGCCCTGGAGAACGTCATCGAGGCCCCCGTAGTGGCGCCGCGTGCCGGCAAACCGCGCCTGTCAAAGGCCGAAGCCCGGGTGCGCGGGCTGGAACTCCTGGACCGGGTGGGCCTCAAAGACCGCGCGGGCGCCTACCCCCGCCAGCTTTCCGGAGGGCAGCAGCAGCGCGTGGCCATCGCCCGGGCACTGGCCCTGGACCCCAAGATCCTCCTCTTCGACGAACCTACGTCCGCCTTGGACCCGGAACTCGTCAACGAGGTCCTGGACGTCATCCGGGAGCTGGCAAAGTCCGGAACAACACTGATCATCGTCACCCACGAGATGGGCTTCGCCCGCGACGTGGCGGACACCGTCGTCTTCATGGACCAGGGACAGATCGTGGAACAGGGCGCACCCCTGGACATCTTCACCAACCCGCAGGAAGAACGCACCCGGAGTTTCTTCTCCAAGGTGATCGAACCCGCTTTCAACATCTAAAGGACCTCCCCATGGCACTCTCCACCTTCCGGCGCAACAGCAGCGGCCGCCCGCGCACGCTGGCGGCCCTTCCCGCCGTCGTCCTTCTCGGGACTCTGTCCGGCACCCTGGCACTGAGCGGCTGCGCCGATCCCGGGGCCGCGGCCTCCGGACAGCAGCCATCCACGACGGCGGCACGCAACGGCGTTGTCTATAACACCTCGCCGGACCAGCAGCGGATCCGGGCCGAGGAGGACGCGGCGCTCGCCGCCAAGGTCCCCGAGCTGATCGGCAAGGACGGCAAGCTCACCGTTGCCACGACGGCAGGATCCATCCCGCTGTCCTTCCACGCCACTGACGACAAGACGCCCATCGGCTCCGAACTGGACATTGCGCAGCTCGTGGCGGACAAGCTGGGCCTGGAGCTGGACGTACAGGTCACCTCCTGGGAGAACTGGCCGCTGAAAACCCAGTCCGGCGACTTCGAGGCTGTGTTCTCCAATGTGGGCATCAACGCCGCGCGTGTGAAGCTGTTCGACTTCGCCAGTTACCGGGCCGCGTACATGGGTTTCGAGGCCAAGAAGAGCTCCTCCTACGACATCAAGGGTGCCGACGACATCTCCGGCCTGAAGATCTCCGTGGGTTCCGGGACAAACCAGGAAAAGATCCTGCTGGCGTGGAACAAGGAACTGGAGGGCAAGGGCAAGGCACCGGCAGTGCTCCAGTACTACTCGTCGGACGCTGACACCATCCTGGCGCTGTCCTCGGGACGCACCGACCTGAACATCGCACCCTACCCCTCTACCGTGTACCGGGAGAACACGCGCGATGACCTGAAGATCGTGGGCAAGGTCAACGCCGGCTGGCCGTCCGAGACGCTCGTGGCCGCCACGTCGCTCAAGGGCAACGGGCTGGCACCGGTCATTTCCGAGGCGCTGAACTCCGCCATCGAGGACGGCTCCTACGGCAAGGTGCTGGAACGCTGGGGCCTGTCCGAGGAAGCCCTGCCGGAATCCAAGACGGTGACTGAAGCAAACTTCGGCACAGCACAGGCAGGGAAAACACAGTGAAATTCCAGGTCCTCGACATTGTCCCGCATCTGAAGAACCCGGTCACAGGGGCGATCGTCTCCACGGCGGACCGGCTTAACCAGGTCGTGGAGACCGCGCAGCGAGCGGAAGAGTTGGGGTACGACAGCTTCTCCGTTGGCGAGCGGCATGCCGGCGAGTTCATCTCCTCCTCGCCCACCACCGTTCTGGCAGCCATCGCGGCCGTTACCAGCAAAATACGCCTGCAGAGCGGCGTAACGGTCCTGGCCGTCCTGGACCCCGTGCGGGTGGCCGAGGACTACGCCACCATCGACCAGTTGAGCCGGGGACGCTTGGAACTGGTGATCGGCAAAGGCAACGAAGTGCTGCAGTACCCGCTGTTCGGCTTGGACCTCGGTGACCAGTGGGAGCTTCTGGCCGAAAAGTACGGGCTGCTGCGGCGATTGTGGCGGGAGGAGAACGTCATATGGTCCGGCCGGTTCCGCAGCCCGCTGACCGAGCCAGCCACCACCACCCCGCGGCCGTACGCCGGCGCACCCCGCGTCTGGCACGGCTCAGCCACCACCCTGACCTCTGCCGCGCTCGCGGCCGAGTGGGGCGACCCGCTGTTCACGGCCAACGCCATCCAGCCGCGGGAAAACTACCAGGTGCTGATCGAACATTATCGCGAGGAGTATGAACGGCACGGGCACGATCCGCGGCATCAGTACCTCGGGTCGGGCAGCGGCGCGGGCGGTTTGTTCATTGCCGGCACCACGCAGGAGGCGAAACGCCAGTTCGGTCCGGTGTACGAGGCGCTGACGGCGGGCAGGAACGTGCCGGGCAACAACTCACCATTCCGGGACATCGACCATGCTGTAGCGGAGGGACCCGCGCTGGTGGGCAGCCCGGAGCAGGTGATCGACAAGATCCTCCGTTACCACGAGCTGTACGGCCACGACCTCCAGTCCATCTCGCTGCCCACCACCCTGCCGTTCCAACAGCAGCTCGAGATCCTCGAACGGTTCGCCCTCGAGGTCATCCCCGTGGTCCGCGCGGCGGCGCCCACCACGCTGTGGGAAGCCGGGGATCCATTCGGCGGCCGTCCGGAGTCTGCCGGAGCCACCGAACCCGACGCCGCCGCCAGCGTCAGCGCCGACCACGACAACTACAGGAGCGACCTTGCCCACCTCTACGCACACTGAAACTTCGTTCGCCGCGGCCTGGGCCGAGTGGCACGACGACCACGAACGCCGCCGCGCGGACCCGCACGGCTTCCTGGCCGTTACGCACCTGCACTGGCTGGGCGCCGAACCCGCACGGCTGGACGGCGCTCCCGGCACCTGGCGCGTGGAGGACGACGCCGTCCGCCTGGTTCTGGGGCCGGGCGAAAGCCTGCAGCAGGACGGCAGGGAACTGAACCACGACGGCGGCGGCGCCACTGTCGTTTTCGGGCCCTTCGCGGAACGCGGGGGCGTCAACCTCGCGGCGGGGGACACCGTCGTTGAACTCGCCAAACGCGGCGGTGAATACATCGTCCGGCCGCGCCACCCCCGCAACCCGCTGCTCCGGGAATACCGCGGCACGCCAGCTTACGCTCCCGACCCGGCGTTCGCCGTCGAAGGCACGTTCGTGCCGTTCGCCGAGCCGCGCGCCACGACGGTGGGCGCCGCCGTCGAAGGCATCCAGCACGTGTACGAGGCCCCGGGCGAAGTCAGGTTCCGGCTGGGAGGCCGCGAGCTGGCCCTGACCGCGTTCAACGGCCACGCTCCGGGAAGCCTGTCGGTGCTGTTCACCGACCAGACGTCCGGCAAGACAACGTACGCGGCCAACCGCTCGCTGACCATTGCGGCGCCGGGGCCGGACGGCAGCGTCATCCTGGACTTCAACCGGGCAGTGAACCTGCCGTGCGCTTACACCGACCTGGCGACGTGCCCGCTGCCGCCCGCCGAGAACCGCCTGCCCGTGCCGGTCGAAGCCGGAGAGAAGACCCCCACCGAACGTCAGGACGCATGATGAGCAACGTACCCAAAGCTCCCGCAGGCTGGGGCTTCCTGGCACTGGAACTTGACGGCGCCACAGCCGGCACAGCCGCAAGCGGCGCAGCCGGCGGCCCGGCGCTCGCCGCTGCCGCGCTGGCCGCCGAGTCAGCCGGTTTCCACGCGGTGACCTTCCGCGACTCCCCGGAGGCAGGGCGCCTCAACGCCCTGCAGCGCGCCGCCTTTGCAGGCCCCCTGACCCGGTCGATCGCCCTGATCCCGGAGGTGGACACGGCCTACACCGAACCGTTCCATGTCTCCACCCAGCTGGCCAGCCTGGACTACGTCAGCGGCGGCCGGGCCGGCTGGATTGCCACCGCGGAAGACGACCCTGCCGCGGCAGCCGCCGTCGGACGCCGCTACGTCACAGGGGAAGAACTCGCTCGGGAGGCCGCCGCCTCCATCGAGGTGAGCCGCAGGCTATGGGATTCCTGGGAGGACGATGCCGTAATCCGAGACGTCGCCAGCGGCCGCTACCTCGACGCCGGGAAGCTGCACTATGCGGACTTCGACGGCCCCGGCTACTCGGTCAAAGGCCCGTCCATCATTCCGCGCCCCCTGCAGGGCCAGTTGCCGGTGTTCGTGCCGGCGGGCCTGGCCGGGGAGGACCTGGTTGAGCCGACCGCCGTGGACGCCGTCCTGGTCTCGGCGCCCACGCCCGAGCTGCTCGCGGACGAGGTCCGCGAGGTCAGGGAGCGGCTGGGCGGCCGGGCCCCCGCCGTCGTGGTGGAGCTCGACGTCGTGCTGGACGCCCGCGGCCAGAGCGCCGCCCAGCGGCTGGCGGGAGTGGAAACTGACAATGCAGCTCTATCCGGCACCGGTCCGGCCCGCTTCGCCGGGTCACCCGCTGCGCTGGCTGACCTGCTCACGGACCTGCTGGAAATTGCCGACGGCGTCCGCCTTCATCCCGCCGGATTTGACGTTGACCTCGAAGAACTCTCCCGCCTGGTTCTGCCGGAACTCCGCCGCCGCGGAGTCCTGGCCCCGGCGCCCCGGGACGGCACCTTGAGGGACCTGCTGGGCCTGGAACGGCCGGCCAGCCGCTACGCCACAACCGCCGTCGGAAATTGAGGGATAACCATGACTCAGCACACCCGTGCTAAATACCAGCCGAGCGGCCAGCTCCAGTTCGGTATCTTCTTTCAGGGCGTCAATTCAGGAACCGTCTGGAAGGCCGCCGATTCCGGTTCCCAGACGGACTTCGAATCGTTCCGTCGCATCGCCCAGACGGCGGAGCGCGGCCTCTTCGCCGCCTTCTTCCTGGGCGAAGGGCTGCGGCTCCGCGAGCACCTGGGCCGCCCGCATGAGCTGGACGTTGCCGGCCGCCCGGACGCCCAGACCATGCTCGCCGCACTGGCCTCGGTGACGTCCAACATCGGACTCGTCGCGACCCAGAACACCACTTACAACGATCCCGCGGACCTTGCGCACAGGCTGGCCTCGCTGGACCTGCTCTCCGGCGGCCGCGCGGCCTGGAACATCGTGACCACGGACAACGCCTGGACCGGCGCAAACTTCCGCCGCGGCGGCTACCTGGACCACGCCGACCGCTACACGCATGCCGAGGCCTTTGTGGAGACGGCCAAGCGGATCTGGGATGCGCATGATCCCGTCTCCCGGCAGTGTCGGCGGGTGGTTACCGAAGGGCAGCACTACACCGTGGACGTCACACCGCGCCTGCCCCGCAGCGCCCAGTACCGGCCCGTGCTGTTCCAGGCCGGCGACTCGCCGGAGGGACGCGACTTCGCCGCCCGGCAGGCTGACGTCATCTTCTCGGCGCACCCCAAGTTCGATGATGCCCTGACGTTCCGAAGCGACATCGTGGAACGGACACTGAAGGCAGGCCGCAACGCCAATGACGTAAAGATCATGCCGGCCAGCGAGTTCATCCTGGCTGCCACGTCCCAAGAGGCCCTGGAGAAGAAGGCGTGGGTCCGCAGCCTCCAGATCGGACCCCAGCAGGCCATCGCCTACCTCGAACAGTTCTGGGGCCGGGAACTTGGCGAATACGATCCGGATGGTCCGCTTCCGGAGATCGATCCGGTAGTGGAGGAAACCTCCGAGACCCGGGGGAGCGGCTTCCACGGCGCCAAGGCGCGGCAGCTGGCGGACCAGTGGCGGGCCGAAGCCAAGGAGAAGGGACTGTCCATTCGCCAGTTCGTCTCTGCCAAGACCAGCCGCGTGGACGCCACTTTCAACGGGTCCTATGCGGAGGTGGCGGACCGGCTGGTGGAGTACGCCCGCACCGGCGCCGTGGACGGCTTCAACATCTCGCCGTGGCTGATCCCTACCGGCCTGGATGACATCGTCAACCACCTGGTGCCGGCACTGCAGGAACGCGGCTGCTACCCCACGGAGTATGCCGGCAGCACGCTGCGCGAAAACCTGGGGCTTGCCACCCCGGAGCGCCCCGTAGCGGAGTCCGCTGATGTGGCGGATGCGGATGCCGCCCCCTCCTCCGCAAAGTCGGAAGCGAGGGTTTAAGCCGGTGGGTGAGGAGGTGTCCGGCACAGAAGTGGGAGATGTTGACGAGGCGTCAGCGGTGGACACTGTGAAACTGCAGCTGACTGTCTGGCAACAGTATCTCTAGAGGAACCACGCTCGCCCACCAGGCCTTGCTTGGGCTGGCCCATCGGGTCACGCTTGGGCTGGCCCATCGGGTCACGCTTGGGCTCGCCCACCGGACCGTGTCCGATGCAGGAGAATTCCCCGCCGGACCATCCGGCGGGGAACTCCTTTAGGTTGTTACGCCTTGGGCGCCTGGGAGATCCGGACCATGTTGCCGGACGGATCGCGGAAGGCGCAGTCGCGCGGACCCCAGGGCTGGTCGATGGGTTCCTGCATTACTTCGGCGCCGGACGCACGGACTTTCTCGAACGTTGCGTCCAGATCGTCGGTGCGGAAAACGAGCATTGGCAGGACGCCCTTGGTGAGCAGTTCCTGCATCATGTCCCCGTCCTCCTGGGAGCGGCCCGCATGCGGCTCGGAGAGCACGATCTCAAGGTCCGGCTGGGCGGCGCTGCCGAGCGTCACCCAGTGAAACCCGCCGGAGGCAACGTCGTTGCGCACCTCGAGGCCGAGGGCGTCGCGGTAGAAGGTGAGGGCCTTGTCGGTGTCGTTGACTGTGATGTTGCAGTACTGGAGTGAAATGTTCATGCAACAACGCTATTCGGCGGGCGTGAGTACCGCTTCTTGAATCCTGCTCGCTTGGGGAGCGTCAGCGGTCCCCGCTTCAGTCCCGGAGCCGGCCCCGGCGCTGTGCCGCGTGGGCCGCGTCCGGATCTTCGCCACGCAGGCGGGCATGGCCTCCACCGCGCTGTGCTCGCGGCCCCTGTACGCGCTGGGGGTTTCTCCCACGATTTCGGTGAAGCGTGAACTGAAAGACCCCAGCGACGTACAGCCCACGGCCATGCAGGCATCGGTCACGCCCATGCCGCCGCGGAGCAGTGCCATGGCCCGCTCGATCCTGCGCGTCATCAGGTAGCTGTAGGGCGTCTCGCCATAGGCGGCCCGGAACTGCCGCGAAAAATGCGCCGGTGACATCAGTGCCTTACGGGCCATGGTGGGCACGTCCAAGGCGTGGGCGAAGTCCCTGTCGATCAGGTCCCGCGCCCGGCGCAGGTGCGCCAGGTTGGCGAGCTCTTGCGGGGTCATGTCATGAGCGTACGCCGCAGTCCCGGCGTTTGCCACGGTGATGCACAACGGCTCCGCCGACTGCTGCCTACGTCTTGGGCAGGCCCGCGGGGTTCAGTTCCGACTTCCGAACGGCCTCCGCAGTGAGGCCCCAGCGGTCCAGGATCCTGGCGTAACTGCCGTCTTCGATCAGGTGGTTGAGCCCTGCCTGGGCTGCGGCCGCGAAGCCGTTGCCCTTCTTGGTGGTGGCGGCGATGCTCGCCTTCAAGGGCCAGCCGCCGTCCACCAGGCCCACCAGCTTGGTCTTCGCATCGGAGGCCGCCTTGAACGCCGCCGTGGCGTTCGGCCCGAACGTCAGGTCGGCGCGTCCGGACTGCAGGGCGAGCGAGGAGGCGGAGTCGTCGTCGTAATACTGGAACTCAACCGGGGCCAGGCCGTTCTTCTTGTTCTCCTCATCCCAGCGCAGGAGGATGGATTCCTGGTTGGTTCCGGACCCCACAATCACACGCTTGCCCGCAACATCCGGGGCTGATTCCACCTTGGTGAGGGAGCTGTCGGCCTTGGCGTAGAACCCCAGCTTGTCGTCCCGGTAGCTGGCGAAATCGAACTTGAGCTTCCGTTCCTCGGTCACCGTGACATTGGACAGCACGGCCTCGTACTTCCCGGACTCCACCCCGAGGGGCCAGTCGGCCCAGGCGGTGGGAACGATGTCCGCTTCGAGGCCCAGCGTCTGGGCCAGGGCGACGGCGATATCCACTTCGTTGCCCACCGGGGTCTTGTTGTCCGTGGCGTAGACGGCCAGCGGGGCAGCGAAAGGGCTGACGGCCACCGTCAGCTTGCCGTCCTTCCTGATGGATTCCGGCACCAGCGCCGCTGCTGCCGGGTCCACGTCTGCCGCAACGCGGTCCTGCTCCGGCGAGAGGTTGAACTGCTTGACACCGGTGGCGGACGACGCCGGAGCGGAGCCCGCCGCAGCCGGAGCGCCGGGGTCGGAGCACGCCGCCAGGCCCAGCAAAGTGGTGGCGGCCAGCGCCGCAGTGACGCCGGGCTTGAGTGAAAAACGGGCCATGGTTTCCCCTTGGAAGTATCGGATCTGCTTGTGCTTGCAACTATCCGGCAGGGCGAAAACCCGGTCAAAGCACGTGGCAACCGGGCGATACAGGAGGTAATCGGGGTTAATCGGACGTCCGCTGGCGTCACGGAACCGGATCGGCGCGCGGCAAATGCCCGGCTGACGAAAGGTGCCGGGGGTAAACTTTGGTATGGCCGCGTCAATGCTGAAGATGGTTCTGTCCGTTGCGACTACGTTTGCCCTGGTTGTGCTCGGGGGAGCGCCGGCGACGGCGGGGCCGCCGCGGCCTTCCGATCCCGTGGGCATTGACGTTTCGTGGCCGCAGTGCGGCAAGACGCTCCCCTCCGGACTCGCCTTCGCAATTGTCGGCGTCAACAACGGCCTCGCGAACACCACGAATCCCTGCCTTCAGGCGCAGCTGGACTGGGCCGAACTGACCATCAAGTATCCTCAGGCCACCTCCCAGCCGCGGGTGGCCCTCTACGTGAACACCGCCAATCCCGGGCTGGCCGGTTCCTGGTGGCCGTCGTCCAATTTCTACTCGGGAACCGTAGTGGACAACCCGTACGGGAAGTGCGAGGGCAAGAATGACAAGGCCTGCGCCTACATGTACGGCTACGCGAAAGCGTACGACGACGCCGTGCTGCGTGGCGTGGACAACCCCGAGGACTACTTCTGGTGGCTGGACGTGGAGACGGAAAACAGCTGGCAGCCGGACAAGGAAGCCAACCGGGCTGACCTGGAAGGCATGACCGACTACTTCGAAAGCATCGGCGCCGACGTTGGGATCTACTCCACGGGCTACCAGTGGGGCCAGATCGCCGGCACCGTGCCTTCCGGCAGCAGCCTTGCCGGGCTTCCCAGCTGGCTCGCCGGTGCCCGCACGTTGAACGGCGCAAAGTCGAACTGCGCGCTGCCGGGGCTCACGCCGGGCAGCCGCGTGGCGCTGACGCAGTACGTCTCCAGCGGCCTCGACTACAACTTCGCCTGCAAATAACGCTTAGCTCTCGCGGCTTAGCGCTGTTTCTGGCGTGAACAGTGTGACAGAAGTGCACCGGTGGGTCTCGAGCACCTCGGTGACAAAGCAGGTACTCCTTATACAAAACAGGTACAGAAGTAGCCAAAGTCGAGTGGAATCTACTGGTGTTCTGCCGCGCCTGGCCCCCTAGCATCGGGACTACCCTTTGCGGCCAACGATGACCGCAAATCCCATTTCTCACCCCGGGGGTCTTCATGCAACAGGCATCCACCACGTCCGTCTTCGCCCGTCGGCTGGCCGCCGCCGTCGTCCTGCCCGGTGTGCTCACCAGTATGCTGGTGCTGGTCCCGGCCGCCCATGCGGCCAACGACACGGCCAGCATCTGCAACGGAGTGGTGAACCAGCTTGCCCACCGCGGCACCGTGCAGGAGAACCTGCTCAAGGCCGCGGCCCGCAAGAACGCGGTGTTGATCGCATCCCTGCAGGCCGAGCGTGCAGCGCTGCAGACCAAGGCAGACGGCCTGATGGCGGAGATCGCCTCGGCGGAGAATGCGATTGCCGCGCTCAGCGCGGAGCAGCAGCAGCTGACCTCGGACATGGACTCGGCAGCCACCGAACTGGCCGGGCTTAAGGTCGCCCAGGCCAATGTTCTCCAGTCGGTTGCCGATGCCGAGAAGGTGCTGGCCGGACTCGAAGCGGAGAAAGCCACCACCGAAGCGCAACTCACGCCGCTGCAGGAAGAGCTCGGCGTTGCCCAGGCCGCTGCCGCCCTGCTGGACAAACAGAGGGCAGGCCTCGAAGCCCAGGAAGCCGCGAAAAGGAGCGAGATCAGCGCGGCAGAGGGCGAACTGCCGGCACTCCAGGCCGCTGCAAACGCGGCCGCTGACGCTCTCGCCGGCAAGAACACTGAAATCGTGACGGCACAGGGCGAACTAACTGGCCTGACGGGTGCCGCGGAACAGGCGGCGGCGGCTGCAGCCACAGCCGCCCAGGTAGTTGCTGATGCGGAGACCGACCTGACGCGGCTTGAAGGTGCTGGGGAGACCGCCCAGGCGCAATTGGAGGCCCAGCAGGCGAAAGTCGCTGAGGCAAAAGCCACCCTCGCTACCCGGCAGTCCATAGCCCAATCAGCGGCGGATGCTGTAGTCGCCAAGAACGCTGAGATCGTCACGGCGCAGGGCGAACTCGCGGCCCTGCAAACAGCCGCCAGCCAGGCCGCGGATTCCCTGGCCGCCAAGAACGCTGAGATCGTCACGGCGCAGGATGAGCTGACCACGCTGAAGGCGAATGCGGCCGCAGCTGCCTCGGCGCTCGCCGCCAAAACGAACAACATCGCTGCACTCAATGCGGAAATCGTGTCGTTGCAGGGGCAGATTGCGGCAAAGAACATCTTGATTACGGCCAAACAGGCGCAGCTCACGCAGGCCAACGCGGACCTTGCGGGATTGCAAGCACGCCAGACGTTCCTAGTTAATGAGATCGCCACGCTCAGTGCGATCAACGGCAACAAGGATGGACTGAAGTTTGCGCGCGAGGCCCAGATAGCTGAATACCAGGCCGAGCTGACCGCTGTGAACGGCCAGATCACCACGAAGAATGCCCAGATTTCCGGGTACCAAGGTGACCTGACTACCTTGCAGAATTCGGTCAGCACGCTCAACGCCCAGCTCCTGGCCAAGCAGCAGGAAAGCAGCGCCCTGCAGCAGCAGGCGGCGCCGCTGCAGGATGCCGTGACCGCAGCGAACACTGCGGTGGCCGCGAAGGAGGGCGATATCGCTGCCCTGAAGGCACAGGTTCCGGCGCTCCAGGCTGCGGTAAGCGACGCCAATACGGCCGTCGCCGCCAAGCAGGGCGAGCTGACCCTTCTTCAGGGGCAGCTGCCCGCGCTCCAAGGTGCCGCAGCCGCGGCCGCAGCGGACGTAGCTACCCAGAAGGCGGTGGTGGCGGACCTTGAGACTGCACTTCCGGGGCTGGCCGACGGTGTGGCTGAAGCTCAGGCCGCGATAGCGGAACAGAAGACCGTGCTGGGTGATCTGGAGGCCAAGCTGGCGGCAGCGAATGAAGCCCTTGCTGCCGCAAATGCTGCAGTCGAGGCCAAAACGGCAGAGGTCATGGGGCTGCAAAACGAGCTGCCGGCCTTGCAGTCCGCCGTGGACAGCGCCAACGCATCGGTTTCCATCAAACAGGGTGAGATTGCGTCGCTGAACGGGGAGCTGGACACTCTGGTTGCCCAGCTGGCCGTACTCAACGCACAGATCGCAGAAAAGGAAGCTGACGTTCTGCGCCTGCAGACCCAGGTGGCTCCGCTGCTGGACCAGCTGAATAAGCTCAACGGCGACATCAGCGCCACCGAGGCTCAGCTCAAGACGCTCCAGGCACAGCTGACGGCACTGGACCAGCAGGTCACGTCCGCCTCGAATGAGCTCAACTCCCTACAGGCGAAGAAAGGTGTGAAACAGGCCGATGTCGCTGCGAAAAAAGCAGTTGTCAAGTCCCTACAGGACCAGCTCGGCAGCGTGCAGGGCCAGATCGCTGCCATCGACGGACAAATATTGGTAGGCGGTTGCGTGGTCCCAACGGCGATAAAGTAGCACAAGCGAGCTAAAAAGGAGCGGGGTTGCCGGAGATGGCCGCCCCGCTTCGGCGTGTCCGGCGCCACGGCCAAATCCAGAAATATCCGGGCCCCAGGCGTCGTTGTCGCCAGTGTGCCTGTTCCGCTACCGGAACGGACCGCGACCCGCTCCGCTATGAAAGGCCGGCTCCTCCGTGACTGTTCCGCTTTCCATCCTTGACCTGGCCACCATCGCGAAGGGCCAAACAGCGGCCGAGAGCTTCGCCGGCAGCGTGGCCATGGCGCAGCGGGCAGAAGAACTGGGCTACCGCCGGGTCTGGTACGCGGAGCACCACAACATGTCCTCCATCGCGTCCTCGGCCACGAGCGTGCTGATCGCCCACATCGCCGCCAACACCAGCAGCATCAGGCTGGGTGCCGGCGGCGTGATGTTACCCAACCACTCCCCGCTGACCATCGCAGAGCAGTTCGGTACGCTGGAGACGCTGCATCCGGGCCGGATCGACCTTGGCCTGGGCCGCGCACCGGGCAGTGACCAGAACACCATGCGCGCACTGCGCCGCGACCCGACGTCGGCCGACAGCTTCCCGCAGGATGTCCTGGAACTGCAGGGCTACCTGACCGGCCCTACCCGCATCCAGGGTGTGGAAGCGACACCCGGCAAGGGCACCAACGTGCCGCTGTACATTCTGGGGTCCTCGCTTTTTGGGGCCCGCCTGGCAGCGCAGCTCGGGCTGCCATACGCCTTCGCCTCGCACTTCGCACCCAACGCCCTGCAGGACGCCGTGGCCGTCTATCGCCGCGAATTCAAGCCCTCGGCCCAGCTCGATGCACCGCACGTGATCGCCGGCGTGAATGTGATTGCGGCTGATTCCGCCGCCGAAGCGCAGGAGATGTTCCGGGCCACCAAGCGCGCCCGCGTTTCCCTGTTCTTCGGCAACGGCAAGGTGTTTACCGACGATGAGGCGGACATGATCCTCGATTCGCCGCAAGGCCAGCACGTGGCCCAAATGATGAAGTATTCGGCGATCGGCACTCCGGACGTGGTGATGGAATACCTCGACGAGTTCACGGCCCATGCTGACGCGGACGAGCTGATCGTGGCCCATCAGAGCAACGGAACCGAAGCACGCCTGCGGTCCGTCGAGCTGCTGGCCGCGGCTGCCGGGATGGCCAAGGTCTAGGCGGGGCATGCCGGCTGCTGGTGTGGCAGAACGGCCCGGATGATACCGATGTGACAATAACTGCCCGCACGGAGTCTAATAAGTGCATGACTGATGAGCCGGACGTACGCCGTGCCCTGGTCATTGAGGACGATGAAGACATCCGCGGCCTGCTGGTCCATATCCTGACCAAGCAAGGATTCCAGGTCTCCTCAGCCTCATCGGGGCGGGCCGGCATTGAGCTGATGCTGCGCGACGGTGCGGAACTGGTCACGCTGGACCTGAACCTGCCCGACATCGACGGCGTGGAGGTCTGCCGCGAACTGCGCCGCTTCTCCGACGCCTACATCCTGATGATCACCGCCCGCGGCGAGGAACTGGATCGCCTCGCGGGCCTCGACACCGGGGCGGACGACTACCTGACCAAGCCCTTCAGCCCCCGCGAACTGGCGTCCCGGATCACTGCCCTGTTCCGCCGGCCCCGCGCCAGCGCCGTCCATGAGGCGGCAGTGCAGGACGAGCTGCGCCGGGCCGTCGAGGTCCAGCGCAGCCTGTTGCCTGCAGAAGGACTGTCCCTCGACGGGTTCGACATCGCAGGATCGTTCCGGCCTTCCCGCAACGTCGGCGGCGACTTCTTCGACTGGTACCCGAACGACGGCGGCCTGCAGCTGACACTGGCGGACGCCATGGGCAAGGGCATGGGGGCCGCCCTGATCGCGGCCACCGTCCGCGCCGTCATGCGCTCCGTCGCCCACAGATCGCCGCTTGGTGAGGCCTTCAAATCAGCCGGGCGGATCCTCGAAGCCGATCTGGAACAGTCCGCGTCCTTCGTCACGCTGTTCCACGCCCGGCTCGCCGCCTCCACCGGAGTCCTGAACTATGTGGATGCCGGCCACGGACTGGCGCTGCACATCAAGGCGGACGGCAGTTCCTCGCGGCTGCTCACCGGCGGGCCTCCGGTCGGAGCCTGGCCAGGCCAGGAGTGGGATGCGCACCAGGTTTCGCTGGACCCCGGCGATTCGCTGGCTGTGGTCAGCGACGGCCTGCTGGACGTCTACCCCGACATCGAGGTCCTGACGGCGGTGGTGGCGGGAACGGTTTCCGCCAGCGCCAGCGCCCAGGCTGCCTGCGACGCTGTCCTTGAGCTGGCCTCCGGCCGGGACGTTTCCGACGACGCCACTGTCGTGGTCCTGAAGCGGGCGCGGTAGCAGCCTGCCCGCTGCCACCCGGCTCAAACAGACGGTGCGCACACACGTTACATTCCCGCAATGACAGGGATATTCTGGTGTAACGACGGCACAGGAAACTGGGGGTATGTCCCTCGCCGGACTTTCTCACGCATTATTGGGGATTATCCGAAGGACGTCGCCTGTGCCTACTCCGCTAAACCAGACCGTGGCCGATTCCGCCCTCCTGACCCGGTCCCTGCCGCTGGGCCTGCTCCGCGCCTTTGTGCAATCGGACGCCGCCGACGACGGCCTCACGCCGCACCTGCTTGCCGAACTCAAAATCCTGGCCCGGACCCCCGGGCTGCTGGTGGCCTGTAACTACGGCGGCACCCTCTGTGATGCGGAGGGCATCTCCACTGAAACCCTGCCGCTGGGCAGCGCCGCGATCGCCCTCCGTGCCCTGGCCGCCCTGCCCAACACCCACGCCGCCGTCATCTCCGGCAGGTCGCTGCGGGACCTGGCGGCCGTGTCCCGGCTCCCGGCCGAGGTGCACCTGGTGGGATCCCACGGCGCGGAATTCGACATGGGCTTCGCCCACGGCCTCTCCCTGGCCACCGAATCCGTCCTCCAGCAGGCAAGCCAGGCCCTTGTCGAAGCCATCGGCGCCTACAAGGGGATCAGCATCGAACGGAAGCCGGTGGCGGTATCCGTGCACACGCGTCCTGCATCGCCCGCGATCATCGCGAAGGTGCTGGAGAAGGCTGAGGAAGTTGCCCGCGCCCACGGCCTGTTCTACATTGTTGACGGCTCCGTGCTGGACCTCTCGGTGGTGGAACCGTCCAAGGCCGATGCCCTCGAACATCTCCGCGCCCGCCTGGGCGTAAGTGCCGCCCTCTACGCCGGTGATGCCTCCAGCGACGAGCTGGCCATGGCCACGCTCCGCGGCCCGGACATGGGCATCAAGGTGGGGGAAGGCCCATCGGCCGCGGCCCACCGGCTGCGGGATCCCGAGTCCTTCGCCCGGGTCCTGGCCATCCTGTTTGAACTGCGGCGGGCGTGGCTTTTCGGGGAGGATGCCGTCGGCCTGGAGCGCCACTCCATGATCGGCAACGGATCGTCCACAGCCCTGATCACCCCGGAAGCCAAGGTGTGCTGGATGAGCCATCCGCTGCCGGACTCGGGGTCCCTGTTCGCCCATATCCTGGGCGGCGACGCCGCCGGCCACTTCTCGGTGGAACCGGTCAAGGCCTCCCAGGTGCTGGGCCAGCGCTACGTGGACAGCACCATGATCGTGGAGACCCGCTGGGCTGACGTCACGGTGACCGACTACCTCGAACCTGCCCCCGACGGGATCACCAGCCTGGTCCGGGTGCTCTCCGGTAGCGGCGCGGCGAGGATAGTCTTCGCGCCCCGGCCCGATTACGCCAACGCCCCGTTCAGCATGGAGGCCCGGGGCGAGGAACTGCATGTGGTGGGCACCTCCGATCCCATCATCCTGCTGGCTCCCGGCGTGAGCTTCTCCATTACCTCGGACGGCCGCCATGCCACGGCCACCGGCGACGTGAACCTGCGGAACGGGCCCGTGGTGCTCAACCTGCGCTGCGGTGATACCGATCCGAGCCACGCCGACGTGAGCGGCGAGACAGAGCGCCGTGCCGCCGTCGCCCATCACTCCCGGCGGTGGGTCCAGGAGCTGGCGCTGCCGGGCGTGAAGCCGTCGCTGGTGCGCCGCTCGGCGCTGGTGCTCCGTTCGCTGGTGCACGAGCCCACCGGTGCCGTGCTCGCGGCGCCCACTACATCGCTGCCGGAAGGAATCGGCGGCACCCGGAACTGGGACTACCGCTACTGCTGGCTGCGGGACGGCTCCATGACGGTCAATGCGCTGGTGGACCTGGGCTCCACCGCGGAAGCGTACGGGTTCCTCAGGTGGCTGGGGCGGATCCTGGACAATGCACCCGGCCCGGAGTGGCTGCACCCGCTGTACTCGGTCACGGGAGCGCCGCTGTCCACGGAAGCCATCATCGAAAGCCTGCCCGGCTATGCGGGATCCCGACCTGTCCGGATCGGCAACGCCGCGGACCACCAGGTTCAGCTGGACGTGTTCGGGCCTATCGCCGAACTTATCTCCGCGGTGAGCGAACGCGAGGGCACACTGGAGGATTCGCACTGGGAGCTGATGGTCCAGATGGCTTCCGCGGTGTTGGCCCGCTGGCATGAAGCCGATCATGGAATCTGGGAAGCGCGCCGGGCGCCGCGGCACCACGTGTACACCAAGGTCATGTGCTGGGTAACGCTGGACCGGGCGCTGCGCACCGCGGCCCGGCACGGCAGGGCACCGGAACCGGCCTGGGCGCCCACCGCTGCGACCATCCGCGAGGAAGTCCTCCGCGAGGGCTGGGACGACGGCGCGGCGTCCTACACGGTGGCCTATGACAGCCCCGACCTGGACGCGGCGGTGCTGCACATCGGACTGTCCGGCCTGCTGGATGTGAACGACCAGCGGTTCTTGGACACCGTTACCGCCGTGGAGCGGGAGCTTCGCGTGGGATCCACTGTTTTCCGGTACAGGTACGACGACGGTCTGCCGGGCCTGGAGGGCGGCTTCCACATCTGTACTACCTGGCTGATTGAGGCCTATGTGGCGGTGGGCCGGATCGAGGAGGCGTGGGACCTGTTCGACCAGCTGGTGAACCTGTTCGGCCCCACCGGCCTGCTGCCCGAGGAGTACGACCCCGGTACCGAAACCCATCTGGGCAACCACCCGCAGGCGTACTCCCACCTCGGCTTCATCCGCTGCGCCCGGCTCCTTGACCAGCACCAGAAGAACTAGGTGAGGAGCAGGGCCACGCCGATCATCGCCGGTACAGCCACAACGGTGGTGATCAGCACGGTGTCCTTGGCCACGGTCAGGCCGGTCTGGTAACGGCTCGCCGCGACGAAAACATTCTGGGCGGTGGGCAGCGCGGACGTCACCACCACGGCGAACAGGGCCTGCCCTTCCATGCCGAGCATCCGTGCGAAAACGAAGGCAATGGCCGGGTGGATCACGAGTTTGAACGCGCTGGCCAGAAGGGTGTCCACGCGGCGGCCGGCGGCTGCCTTCAGGGGCCTGGCGCCGTTAAGGCTCATGCCAAACGCGATCAGCATGGCCGGGATGGCCGCTCCGCCGATCAGGTGGATGGGCTGCAAGACCAGTTCCGGCAGTTGCCATCCCGTTCCGGCCACCACCAGTCCGAGCGCGGAACCTACGATCATCGGGTTCTTGAGGATCATGAGTGCGAAACGGGCAGGCGTGGTCCGGTGCGCGCTGGTGGTGGCGTCCAGCGCCATCAGGAAGAGCGGCGTAAAGAACGCCAGCTGGAAGATCAGCAGCGGCGCCACATAACTGGCGTCGCCGAGGACGTACACGGCAATGGGGATGCCCAGGTTGGCGGAGTTCGCCAGTGACGCGCTCATGGAGGACATCAGGGATTCGGGTACCGTGCGTTTCAGCAGGAACCGGACGATTACAAAGAAGAGTGCAGCAGTGACCATCGCACCGACGGCGGTGACCAACAGGGGAGCTGCGAAGATATCGTGGAGCTTGGCCTTGCTGAGGGTCTCGAACAGAAGTGCCGGGCTCGCCACGAAAAAGGTCAGTGCGCTGAGAACGGAACGGGCGTTCTCGCCAAGCACGTTCCGGCGGCCCACGAACATGCCGACCAGGATGATGGACCATACCACGAAGAAGCCCGCGAGAACGCCTAGCACCCGAATGTCCCTGGATGTGCCTCTGTCAGGGTCCCTGAACCTGTGCCTGACAGGGCAGGCGGGCGGGGGTTAGCGTTCACCATCCCAGCCTAATCAGATTTAATCGGGCTGAAGCCTGAGTGTGGGCATGATCTCGGTATCCGGACGGGCGGGGCTCAAGCCGGAGGTGTTGCCGGATCGGTCGCTGTGGTGCTGGGCGGCTCGGTCGGTGCCGGCGGGTGCCGGCGGGTGCTGCGCCGGCCGGCGGACTAGTTCAGGGCGGAGTTGTTCAAAGCGAACGGCGGCCGCATGAGCCCGCGGGTGTGGCCTTCGGCGGGATCGTTGCCGATCTGGACAATCTTGTTGTCCTTATCCACATGGACAACCTTCGGAGTGTAGGCCTGGGCCTCTTCCGTGGTCATTTCCGCGTAGGTGATCAGGATAACGATGTCATGTTCGTGCATCAGGTGCGCCGCCGCGCCGTTGATGCCGATAACACCGGAACCGCGCTCGCCGGCAATGGTGTATGTCTCCAGGCGGGCACCGTTGGTGACGTCGACGATCGCCACGAGCTCTCCCGGGAGAATGTCCGCGGCCTCGAGCAGGTCCAGGTCAACGGTGACCGACCCCACGTAGTGCAGATCGGCATGCGTGACAGTGGCCCGGTGAATTTTGGACTTAAACATTGTGCGATTCATAACGTGATCAGTCTAACGCCCGGTGCAATTCCGCGCTGTGACGTAGGGAACTCCCCGCCGATGCGTGGGCCGCCTCCGATAATGCCCGGGATCAGGCGGGTTTGGCCTCAGGGGGGACAGGCCCCGCCGGCGCAATCGAGTCGGCGGTCATGGCCAGGACTTCCCGGGCGGCAAGGATGGCGGGCCGCTTGACGCTGGACCGCCGCACGGAGGTGAAGACGGTCCGGTGCGGATTGCCCGGCAGGAGCAGCAGCTCGGCCGACGTTTCCCTGCCGGTCCAGACCAGGTCGGGCATCAGGCCCACGGCGTTGCCGGACTCGATCAACCGGATCTGCGCCTGCAGGTCGGCCGTTTCATACCGGACGTCGGGCTCAAAGCCCGCGCTCCGGCATGCCTGCTCGGCCCAGTGCCGGGACGCCGCACCCCTGGGCTCCATCACCCACGCGAGGTCTGCGGTGTCCTCAAGCGAGCTGATGGGCGCCAGGCCCATGTCCCGTCCGGGAATGGCCAGCCGGATGGCATCGCTGGTCAGCCTGATGCGGTCCAGCTCCGCGTACCGGGGCGCGGCGTGGCCGGGATACTGCTCCGCGATCACCAGGTCAAAGTCCCGGGCCCACGTTTCATGCAGTGCTGTTTCCGGCTCCCGCTGGACCATTTCGATCCGCACCTCGGGGTAGCTGGATGCCATGCGTGTGAGCGTGCCCGGCATCAGGGCCAGGGCTGCGGACTGGAACACGGCGATCCGGACCGTGCCGGAAACGGTGGTCAGCGAGGCGGCCAAGTCCGCCTCGGCCTGCTCCAGCGTCTCGAGCAGGTGGGCCGTGTGCGCCACCAGGACTTCGGCCTGTGGCGTCAGCTGGACCCGGCGCCCCGTCTTGCGCAGCAGCTGGACCCCGGCTTCCTTTTCCAGAAGCGCCAGCTGCTGGGAGACGGACGAAGGGCTGTACTGGAGGGCGTCCGCCACCTCAGCCAGCGTTCCCCGGATCTTGAGTTCACGGAGCAGCCTCAACCGCCGGACGTCGAGCATGGCCGTTCCTTCGCTAACTCTAATCAATATTGATTAGGAGAATTCACTTTATCTAATGCAATTGGCCTTGCATACTGATCGGGTGAGTTACCCCCGTCACAGACCCGCGCCAGGGCACCGCGATGGGGCCGCACCCCAAGCAGGAGTTCCTGATGAGCACAAAAGACATGACCCAGTCGATCATGCGGCGAAAGCCGATTGACGACATTGAAGTGGAAAATCAACACAGCGGACTATTTAAATCCCTGGGCCTCTGGCAACTGACGGCCATCGGCGTCGGCGGCATCATCGGCGTCGGCATCTTTTCGCTGGCCGGCCTCGTCGCCCACGGCAGCGACACTGAACCGGGCGTCGGCCCGGCAGTTCTGTTCTCCTTCCTTATTGCCGGCCTGGCTTCTGCTGCCGCTGCGCTGTCCTACGCGGAGTTTGCCGGAATGATCCCACGCGCGGGGTCCGCGTATACCTACGGCTATGTGGCCCTCGGTGAGGTAATCGGCTGGTTCATCGGCTGGGACCTCCTTTTGGAATACATTGCCATCGTGGCTGTTGTAGCCATCGGTATTTCCGGTTACTTCGACGCTTTCCTCTCCGGTATCGGTATACACATGCCCGTTTGGATGACCTCGACACCGGACGAAGGCACCGGCGGCATCGTCAACATTCCGGCTATCGTGGTCTGCCTCATCGTGACCTGGATCCTGTCCCGCGGCACCAAGACTTTCGGACGCTTCGAGCTCGTCGCCGTGGCCATCAAGGTGGTCCTGATCCTTTTCATCATCGGACTGGGCATCTTCTACATCAACGCCGACAACTACAACCCCTTCATGCCGAGCGGGATCGGCCCGGTCTTCGCCGGTGCGGCCACCGTGTTCTTCGCGGTGTTTGGCTATGACGCCATGAGTACGGCGGCTGAGGAGGCGACCGACGGCAAGAAGCACATGCCCAAGGCCATCATCCTTTCCCTGATTATTGCGATGCTGCTTTACGTGGCGGCCACCCTGGTGCTCACCGGCATGCAGAACTACCAGGACATCGACCCGAAGGCCGGCTTCGCGTCCGCCTTCACCGGCGTTGGCCTGCCTATTATTGCCACCATCATTTCCGTGTTCGCTGTGCTTTCCATCCTCACGGTGATGCTTACCTTCCTCCTCGGTGTCACCCGCGTTTGGTTCTCCATGAGCCGCGATGGTCTCCTGCCCGGTTGGTTTGCCGGGACGGACAAGCACGGCACCCCTCAGCGCGTGACCTGGATCGCGGGTATTGCTTCCGCCTTGCTGGCTGGTGTGTTCCCGATCAAGGCTGTCGCCGACCTGACGAACATTGGCATCCTGGCCGCGTTCGTCGTCGTCTGCTTCTCAGTGATCGTTTTCCGCTATAAGAAGCCCGATGCGCCCCGCACCTTCCGCCTCCCGCTGATGCCTTTTATCCCCGCTTTCGGTGTCCTGGCCTCGGCCTTCCTGATGTTCCAGCTGCACTGGGAGACCTGGGCGCGCTTCGGAGTCTGGCTTGTCATCGGCCTGGTCATTTACTTCGGCTATGGCCGAAGGCACTCGCTGATGAACCCGGACAGTCCCCGCCATGCAGAGGTAGTGGAGATGCACCGCCCGGTCGGGTAGCCTCCCAACCCTCTCTCACTTCCTGCAACAAAAAACCGGACGCTCTCGCAGGTCCGGTGCCATCCCAACGAACCCTCTCTCACTCCGGTGGGAGGGGGTTCGTTCGTGTGCCGCGCGAAGCGAGAGGGTCCGCCCGAAGGCGACGGAAACTGAGAGAGCATCCGCCGGAAAAGGGCCAAAAGCGAGGGAGCGTTCCGGAATGGATCAGGGCTCCGGGCGCCGGATCTTGCAGCAGCTTGAAGCATTGGTTTTTCTAATCTGTATTGCTCAGAAAACGTCGCTTTATCTTAACTGACCGGAGGTTCATACTGATGGAAAGAAGGTCCTCACCAACGGAAAGAACGAGTGTTAGATATGACCAACATTTCAACGGAGCCCAGTGTCCTCACCGGAAAAAGGGCCGCCGCACCAGCCGCAGCAGCCGCTTCCGAAGTGCTCGTTGCCCAGGCCCTTGCCGGGGAAACAATCGGGCTGGTGCGCCACTGGTTGACGGAGGCCGCGAAGGTTCCCGTGGACGCCTCCGCTGAACAGCTCGCAGGCGTCCTGAAGGACCCCAACGGGCTCGACTTCACCGTGGGCTTTGTGGACGGCGTGGTCCGCCCTGAAGACCTCCACGTGGCCGCCCGCAACCTCGCTGCCCTGGCCCCGAAGGTTCCCGCGTTCCTTCCCTGGTACATGCGCAGCGCTGTCCAGCTGGGCGGCACCATGGCCCCTGTCCTGCCGCAAGTTGTCATCCCAATTGCCCGCAAGGTGCTCCGTGAAATGGTGGGCCACCTCATCGTCGATGCCACCGATGCCAAGCTGGGCCCGGCCATCGCGAAGATCCGCAAGGACGGCATCAAGCTCAACGTCAACCTCCTCGGGGAAGCCGTTCTGGGCGAGCACGAGGCCTCCCGGCGGCTCGAAGGAACCCACACCCTGCTGGCCCGCCCGGACGTGGACTACGTCTCCATCAAGGTCTCCTCAACCGTCGCCCCGCACTCCGCCTGGGCGTTTGACGAGGCAGTGGAACACGTCGTGGAGAAGCTCACTCCGCTGTTCGCCCGTGCGGCCTCCTTTGCCGGCGCCGGACAAAAGGCCAAGTTCATCAACCTCGACATGGAGGAATACAAGGACCTGGACATGACCATTGCGGTCTTCACCCGGATCCTGGACAAGCCGGAGTTCAAGAACCTCGAGGCCGGCATCGTGCTCCAGGCCTACCTGCCGGACGCCCTTTCCGCCATGATCCGCCTGCAGGACTGGGCTGCTGAACGCCGCGCAAACGGTGGTGCCGCGATCAAGGTCCGCGTGGTCAAGGGCGCCAACCTGCCGATGGAACACGTGGAATCCTCGCTGCACGACTGGCCGCTGGCCACCTGGAACACCAAGCAGGACTCCGACACCAACTACAAGCGCGTCATCAACTACTCGCTGCACCCGGACCGGATCAGGAACATCCGGATCGGCGTGGCCGGCCACAACCTCTTCGACATCGCCTTCGCGTGGCTGCTCGCCAAGCAGCGCGGCGTGGAATCCGGCATCGAGTTCGAGATGCTGCTTGGCATGGCGCAGGGACAGGCCGAGGCCGTCAAGAAGGACGTCGGCTCGCTCCTGCTCTACACACCCGTGGTGCACCCCGCCGAGTTCGACGTCGCCATCGCCTACCTGATCCGCCGCCTCGAAGAGGGTGCCAGCCAGGACAACTTCATGTCCGCCGTCTTCGAGCTGAGCGAAAACGAAGCGCTCTTCGAGCGTGAGAAGCAGCGCTTCCTCGCCTCGCTGGCAGAGCTCGACGACGAGGTTCCGTCCGCCAACCGCCAGCAGAACCGCAGCCTCCCGGCCGAGCCGATGCCGCGCGACTCCTTCGAGAACACCCCGGACACGGACCCGTCCCTGCCGGCCAACCGCGACTGGGGCCGCGCCATCCTGCAGCGCGTTCCGTTCTCCACGCTGGGCAACGACTCCGTGGAAGCAGCCACCATCACGGACGCAGAAACACTCAACACGGTGATCGCCACTGCCGTCGAGAAGGGCAAAGCCTGGGGCGCCCTCAGCGGTGCCGAGCGCGCCGCCGTGCTGCACCGTGCCGGCGACATCCTTGAGGCCCGCAGGGCTGACCTGCTCGAGGTTATGGCCAGCGAGACCGGCAAGACCATCGATCAGGGTGATCCCGAGGTCAGCGAAGCTGTTGACTTCGCCCACTACTACGCCGAATCCGCGCGCAAGCTCGACGACGTCGACGGCGCCACGTTCGTGCCCGCGAAGCTCACCGTGGTGACCCCGCCGTGGAACTTCCCGGTGGCCATCCCCGCCGGCTCCACCCTCGCGGCGCTCGCCGCGGGCTCCGCCGTCGTCATCAAGCCTGCCAAACAGGCACGTCGCAGCGGTGCCGTGATGATCGAAGCCCTGTGGGAAGCCGGCGTGCCCCGCGACGTGCTCACCATGGTCCAGCTGGGCGAGCGTGAGCTCGGCCAGCAGCTGATCTCGCACCCCGCCGTGGACCGCGTGATCCTGACCGGCGGCTACGAGACCGCCGAACTGTTCCGCTCTTTCCGCAAGGACCTGCCGCTGCTGGCCGAAACCAGCGGCAAGAACGCCATCATCGTCACGCCCAGTGCAGACCTTGACCTCGCCGCCAAGGACGTTGCCTACTCCGCGTTCGGCCACGCCGGGCAGAAGTGCTCCGCCGCCTCACTGGTGATCCTGGTGGGCTCCGTCGCCACGTCCAAGCGGTTCCACAACCAGCTCATTGACGCCGTCACCTCCCTCAAGGTGGGCTACCCGGAGGACCCCACCAGCCAGATGGGTCCGATCATCGAACCCGCCAACGGCAAGCTCCTGAACGCCCTCACCACCCTGGGCCAAGGCGAAAACTGGGCTGTTGAACCGCGCCAGCTGGACGAGACCGGCCGGCTCTGGAGCCCGGGAGTTCGCTACGGCGTGCGCCGCGGATCGTACTTCCACCTCACCGAGTTCTTCGGTCCGGTGCTCGGCGTTATGACGGCCGACACCCTGGAGGACGCCATCGCCATCCAGAACCAGGTGGAGTACGGCCTGACCGCAGGCCTGCACTCGCTGAGCACGGAGGAAGTGGGGCTCTGGCTGGACACCATCCAGGCGGGCAACCTCTACGTCAACCGCGGCATCACAGGCGCCATTGTGCAGCGCCAGCCGTTCGGCGGCTGGAAGAAGTCCGCAGTGGGTGCCGGAACGAAGGCTGGCGGGCCCAACTACCTCGCCGGCCTCGGCGACTGGGTCAGCAAGGCCAGCACGGCCGGTGACGCCGACGGCAACCCCCGGACAGCCGTGACCAACCCGGGTGTCCGTCGCCTGGTGGGTGCCGCGAAGGCTGCACTGGACGCCACGGAATTCGAAACGCTGCAGCGTGCACTGGCCTCTGACGCCCTCGCCTGGGCCGACGAGTTCGGCATCGCCAAGGATGTCTCCGGGCTGAGCGCCGAGCGGAACATCTTCCGCTATCGCTCCCTTCCGGTGACGGTCCGGCTCTCCGCGGGTGAACCTGTCGCAGCCCTGGTCAGGACAGTGGCCGCCGGCGTCCTCGCCGGTTCGGCACTGACGGTGTCCTCCGCCGTCGAGCTTCCGGCCCCGCTGCAGGCAGCGCTCGCCGCGCTGGACATCACCGTCACTGTGGAGGACGACGCCGCCTGGCTGGCCTCCGCTGCGAGGCTCGCTGACGCGGGGAAGCTTTCCGGCGGACGTATCCGGCTCCTTGGCGGGGACGCATCGGCGCTGGCCGAAGCCACCGGGGGCCGGCCGGATCTGGCCATCTACGCCCACCCGGTCACCGAAGCCGGCCGCGTGGAGCTCCTGCCGTTCCTGCACGAACAGGCCGTCAGCATCACCGCCCACCGCTTCGGGACGCCCAACCACCTCTCGGACGGCCTGATCTAAGCTGCCTCGGCGCCCCGGCACCTGCCCGGCACCTCGCCCGTTGCCCCGGGTGAGGTGCCGGAACCCGGGCGAGATGCGGGCAAATGGCAAAAAAATCGCCGCCGGCAGGCACCCTCGGGTGCCTGCCGGCGGCGATTCGTTTTAGTGGATTCGTAGTGTCTTCGTAAGTGTCAGGTTACTGCCAGCGCCAGGGAACTGCGGCTAGCCCAAATACCAGCCGGGCGGCACCCACGAGGCTGGGACCGAGTGTGCCGAGAAATCTTCGCAGCCGGTGCAGAAGTACGTGACTTCGCCTGGCTTCCGGAGGCTGCCGTCGTGCCGGTACTTGGCCGGAACGAAGGTCTCCAAGTAAATAAACTCATCCGTGCCGCACCGTTCGCAGTAGGGGCTACCCACAAACTCGGTATCCACCAGGGTGGCGGCGGGGTGCGGTTCGCGCTGAGTGACTAAGTCAGCGTGTGCGCTTGAATCATGATGTGCTGGCGTGTTGCGGTGCGTCCCGACCGCCAGCGGGCGTACCGTTTTAAGGGAGTGGGCGGAATTTGAGACTGTAAGATGCGGGTGGTTCGTGGTTGGCGTCATCGCGTGCCTATCCCGAACTTTGTCCGTCTGGCGGCCCCCAAGGCAGCGGCGGCGGACACGGTTCGTCATCGAATCGTTGTCATTGGCTTCTGCATAACCTTTAACAGAATTCAAGCATAAATTACGCACGTAATTTCTTCAATCACTTACGTGCATTAACCACTTGCGCTCTGGAAAGTGCCTACCTACTTAAGTGCGTTTTGTGCCCTTACCCGAACAGTATTAGGTCCTAGGCTGAGCGCTTTAGCGTGCGCCCCACGATCGCCTGGGTGAGCGCCTCAATCACCTCGGCGTTGGCCAGCGGGTTGCGGATCAGGGTGAAGTCAACATCGCCCACCGGCGGCAGGTCGAAGCGGCGGGTGATGATTTTGAGGTCCTCTGGGACCAACGAGGACGGCATCACGGCAACGCCGATTCCTGCCCGGACAGCGGCCAGCACACCGCTGATCTGCCGGGTGGTGCAGGTGATGCGCCACGTCCGGCCCCGGGATTCGAGCGCGTCGATGGCAAGCTTCCTGCTGAGGCTGGGCGAGGGATAGGCGATCAGCGGAACCGGATCCCCCGGTTCCAATGCCGTCTGCTCCAAGCCCACCCAGGCAAATGCATCGTGCTGGACCACCGTGCCGTCCTTGGCTCCGGCAACCCATTTCACAAACACGAGGTCCAGTTGGCCGGCATTTAGTTTCTTATAAAGCTGGTCGCTTTGACCCACCGTGAGTTCCAGGTTGATTTGGGGGTAGATCTGGCGAAACTCCCGGAGAATGCGGGGGAGGCCGGTTATTGCGAGGTCGTCCGCTGTCCCGAAGCGCAGCCGGCCGCGCATGGCGGACCCGGAGAAATACCGGGAGGCGGCATCGTGGGCTGCCAGGATGGTCCGGGCAAAACCTGCCATGGCGTCACCGTTGTCCGTCAGCCGGACGTCCCGTGTGTCACGGGCAATCAGAACCCGCTTCGCCGCGGCCTCGAGCTTGCGCACGTGCTGGCTGACGGTGGGCTGGGCCAGCCCGAGCCGCTCGGCGGCCTTGGTGAAGCTGAGGGTTTCGGCCACTGCCAGGAAAGACCGGAGCTGGGCGGGTTCAAACATGGCACTCCTGAATGGCAGGCGGCGGGCGAAGTGCAGGACCGCGGTGGCCGCCGCACGGCGCCTCCATCGGCAGTATTGCGCTTCGTAATGTTAGTTATAGGAACAATACGCTTTCATAATCACTTCAGGCCACCCTAGCGTGGAGGTATCCCGCACACCCCACCTTTTGAGGATCACCTGTGGCTCCCCCTCCGCCTTCCACGGCAACCGTCAGCCAGCCCGTCATCGATTCCGCCGCCGCCGCCGATGCCCCGTCCCCGCAGCCAACGCACCCACTCCAGCCGTCCCAGACTGCGCCGCCGCGGCCTGGCACCGCCACCCAGCCGATCGACGTCGTCACTGAACGGCTTCCGTGGCGCCAAACGTTCATTTCCCTCAGCGTCCCCAACTTCCGCATCTTCGCCATCGGGCATTTCATTGCGGTGGTGGCCCTTTGGATGCAACGGATCGCCCAGGACTGGCTGGTGCTGCAGCTTTCCGGCTCGGTCACCGCCGTCGGCATCACCGTGGCGCTGCAGTTCATGCCGTCCCTCGTGCTGGGGCCGTGGGGCGGAATGGTGGCGGACAGGTTCCCCAAACGGAAGATCCTGATCCTTTGCCAGGCCGTGGCCGCGGTCCTTGCGGCTGCCCTCGCCGTCCTCGCGCTGAGCCAGCGCATTGACGTGTGGCACGTCTACTCCATCGCCCTTGTCCTGGGACTTGTCACCGTCCTGGACCAGCCGGCCCGCCAGGTGTTCGTCAACGAACTCGTCGGCCCCACGTACCTGCGCAACGCCATCAGCGTGAACTCCACAACGTTCCAGCTGGGCGGACTGCTCGGCCCCGCACTGGCAGGTCTTTTGCTGACGGCGGTGGGTGCCGGCTGGGCCTTCGCCGCAAACGCCGTGGCCTGCTGCTCAACCGTGGCCATGCTGCTCCTCCTGCGCAAAGACCGGCTGTTCATCAGTGCGCCGGCTCCAAAGCGCAAGGGAATGCTCCGGGAGGGACTGCGGTACGCCCTCAGTAAGCCCACCATTTACTGGCCGTGGCTGATGGCCGGGTTCATCTCCGTGTTCGCCATGAGCCTGCCGGTGCTCCTGGCAGCCTTCGCGGACCACGTGTACGACGTCGGCGCCGGAGGCTATGGCATGCTGAACGCCCTTGTTGCGCTTGGTGCCCTCGCCGGGGCCGTTGCGTCCACACGCCGCCGGCACCTGCGGCTGCGCTCAGTGGTCCTGGGTGCCGGAATGTACGGGCTGATGCTCTGCTTGGCGGCGCTGGCACCGTCCATGGTGTGGTTCGGAGCGGCCATGGTGCTCTCCGGGTTCTGGTGCCTGATGTTCCTGACCGCCTCGAACCAGCTGGTGCAGATCAGCTCCAACATGGGCATCCGCGGACGTGTCATGAGCCTGTACATCATGGTGCTCATCGGCGGCCAGGCCATCGGGGGTCCGATGATCGGCTGGATTGCCGAGCACCTGGACCCGCACACCGCCATCCTGGTCTCCGGAGGGGTACCGGCCCTGGCGGCGGTGACTGTCGCCGTCGTACTGGCCCGGCAAGGCGAGCTGACCCTCAAAGTGGACCTCAGGGACCGGCGCCGCGTACTCCGGATCGTCAGGCGAACGGCGAAGGAGGCGGCGCGCCGGCCATCAGAACCGGCGCACCAGCCGTCGGCTAAGCGTCCAGAGGGGAGTGCGGGTACTCCGCCCGCCGCTGCTGGAACTGCAGCACGTCCTTGTTAAGGATTTCGCCGCCGCGGATTTCGATGGCACGGGCGATCGTCTCGTTTCCGTCCCATGCTTCGGGGCCGGAAATGACGGTCTCCAGGAAAGGAAGCAGCGCCTCGCTGATCTCCCAGCTGGACGAGTTCCACAGGTAGGACGGACTGTGGTCCACCGCGTAGTAATCGATGTGCTCGCCCACCGTGAGCATGGGCTCCGCGAAGGTGGTGGTCTTTGCCCAGCTGAAGCCCATTCCCTCATCGCAGGAAACGTCCACGATCAGGCTGCCGGGACGGAAGGCGCCAAGGTCCTCTTCGCGCAGGTACGTCAGCGGGGAGTTGGGGTCCTGGAGGGTGCAGTTGACCACTATGTCGCTTTCGGCGAGGAACGGTGCCAGTGGAACCCTGCCGCGTTCGGTGATCACCTGGCTGAGGAACGGCGCCTTGTCGTCGTGGTCGAACTGGGCGATCCGCACCGAATGAATGGGCGAGCCGACGGCGGCCACGCCCCGGTTGGTCAGCACCTGGACGTCGTGGATGCCATGGGCATTCAGTGCCGTGACGGCACCGCGGGCGGTGGCGCCGAAACCGATGACGACGGCGGTGAGCCGCCGGCCGTAATCGCCCGTGGAACCGGTGAGAGCAAGAGCGTGAAGGACGGAGCAATAACCGGCCAGCTCGTTGTTCTTATGGAACACATGGAGGCCGAAGCCGCCGTCGCTGGCCCAGTGGTTCATGGCCTCGAAGGCAATCAGCGTGAGCTTCTTGTCGATGGCCAGCTGCGTGACGGCGCGGTCCTGGACGCAGTGCGGCCAGCCCCAGAGGACCTGTCCGTCGCGGAGTTCGGCAAGGTCTTCGGGCTGCGGCTTGGGCAGCAGGACGACGTCGGCGTCGGCAATGACCTGGTCCCGGCCGGCAATCCGACCCACCAGGGAGGCAAGGTGGCTGTCCGAGACGCCGAACCGTTCACCGTACCCCTGCTCGAGGATGATCTGTTGCCGCAGTTCCGGTGCGATGCGGTCCAGGTGAAGGGGGTGGAGCGGGAGCCTGCGTTCGTCGGGCTTTCGCGTGCTGGCCAGGACTCCGAGGGTGAGGTGGTTCGTTGAACCCGTCACTTCTTTTTGGGGCTCGCTGCCTTGGCCGCGGTTCCCTTGTCGAGGGAGCTGGGCGGCGCTGCCGCGGCCCTCTTGTCGGCGCGTTTTTCCTTGATGGACTTGCCGGATTTTGCGGATGCTGCTTGACGCGGGGACTTGTCAGCCATGATTGCTCCTGTAGCGGAACCGAAGGGGTTCCTGACTTCTGACCATACAGGTAGCCGCCTAATGCCCGGGGGGCACGCAAGAGCGCGCAGCGCCGGGCGGTGCTGGGAGGCTGGGGATGAAGGGCGCCGTTTCACTGGCGCCGCTAACCTCACGGTAAGAGCTGGAGCGGCTGACGGGAATCGAACCCGCGTATCAAGCTTGGGAAGCTAGCGCTCTACCATTGAGCTACAGCCGCATGGGGACTGACCAGCAAGGTGGTCCATAGTCCCGGTTGCGTCAACCGGATTTACTTTACCCCAGCCGTGGGCTGTCCCCGAACAGGAACACCGGAAACCTTGGCCCACCTTTTTGTAACTGTTCGGTTCATTCGATAACTGTTCGGTTAAGGCACGGCGCAGGCGGCTCCGGAGGGCTCAGTCCTGAATATCCTGAAGGTGTTAGCTGCAGTATCAGGGGAACGGGTGGCTACGTCAGTAAGCTGTCCGACAATCAAGGGATCCCCGTGGCATTTGCAGAGTACGAGGTCGTCGTTGAACGCGATGCCATGACCGTGTACCAATTCCTGCAGGACGGGCTGAATCTTCCCTCGTGGCGGGAAGGAATCCGGAGCATTGAACTGCGGTCCGGCGCCGTGGGCGCCAACGGCGCCGTTTACCAGCAGACCTTAACCGGCCCGGCGGGGCGCCCCATAGCGGCGGACTTCCAAATAACCCAGCTACGGCCGGGCGCGGAGATCCAATTCGAAGTGGTTGCCGGGCCCGCCCGCCCGCACGGCGGCTACTACCTGAGCACCGAGGGGACAAACACCCGGGTCCGGTTCGCGCTCGAATTCCGGCCCAAGGGGCTGGCCGGGCTGATGGACTTCATGATCCAACGGACCATGAAGGCGGAAGTCGCCCAGCTGGAACGCCTCAAGGCCGTGCTTGAAGCCCGGCCGAGCGAGGAGCACTAACGCAAGGCAGTGGCCCCCGGCACTGGCTGCAGGGCCGCTACTGCGCGGCGCTTATTGCGCCAGGCGCTGCCCGGCCCACGCGCCCGTGATGGTCGACGGCGACAACAGCGCACCGGTGCTGAGGTCCCAGTACTGGACGACGTCGCCGGCGCGCCGGAGTGCCAGACCCGTTGAGTTCAGGCCTGTGACATCCTGCAGCGAGCGGATGGCCGTGACGTCTGCCCAGCCGCTGGCCACCACCTTGCGGGTTTCGGCCCGTGGTCCCGGTGCACCTGAGCCGCGGTAGAGGCGGACGTTGCCGTCCGTCTGGCGCGCCAGCAGATCCTGGAAGCCGTCGCCGTCATAATCCACCATGGCCAGCCGGTTGGCTGACACGCCCGATGCCATCAGGGTCCGGGTCACCAAGTCACCTTTTCCCCGGTTCGGGTAGAGCCAGAGATTCCCGGAGCCGTCCAGTGCCACCAGTTGGGGGAGCCGGTTGTTGGCGCACCAGCCCCCCAGCGCCAGGGTCATTCCGGCCCACCCGGACTGGCCCAGCGTCACGGCGGGGAGGAAGCCGCCGGTGACCGCTCCGGCGTGCAACGTGACACGCCCGTCAGTCCATTGGACCAGGACGTCGAAAACGCCGTCACGCTCCCAGTCCGTGACGAAGATTTCCTGGGCGGAACCAAACCCGGTCCCGATAACCTGCTGTGCTCCGAATTGCCGGTTCCCCAACGAGGGGCGGTTGAGCAGCTGGCCCGAGGAGTTCACCGAGACAAGGTCGCCCGGGCCCTTGATGGCCGCCGATGCCAGGTCCGCCGTCGGGGGCATGTGCCGCACCAGCGGATCACAGACGGTGGCAGGCTGCGCCGGCGGTTCGCTGCTGCCGCCCGGGCTGTTGACGGTTCCGGCCGGGAGCGTGCCGTATCCGAAGAAGTTCACCACGCCCCACATGGTGTATCGGTTGGGTGTGGTCTGCCAGTTGCCGTCCGTAAAAGTGATGCCGACGCCGATCACGTTGAACCGGGGGTCTTTGAGGATCGCGTTATGGGCCGGCGAGCCCTTCCACCACTCCACGAGCTGTGCGGCGTCGCGGTCCCAGCGGACCGCGATGACTTCCCCTGCGCCGTTGGTGGGACTGAGCGCGCGGGAATCGGTCCAGAAGTTCGAGCGGTGTTCGATCACTTCCCGCGAGGCGATGCTGTTGGACCACTCCTGGGCCAAGCCGGCCACCGTGGCATGGTACTTCACGGCGGGGAGGCCGAATGATGCCCGGTAGCTGTTGATGGCGTTGAAGACGGTTTTGATCTGCGATGACGCGTCGTCCCTGACCAGGGCTTCAGTGGTGAGGGATTCCGACTGGAGCGCCTCCGTGCTTGCGGTGGGCGCCTGCGGGTTCTGTGACGGAGCCGTCGCCAGCGCGGCGAGGTCCGCGTCCGTGGCGGACAGCGGCGGAATGGACGCCGGCTCTGGTGCGGAGTCCGGCGCTGGCGTGGAAGCAGTCGCCGGCTCGGATGAGGGTTGGGGTGTTGTGGATGTGGTGCCCGCGGGGGCAACCGTGGGCGCCGCTCCCGAGGTATCGGCAAGCGGGGCGGCGTCGTCGGGGTTCCCGGTCCGGAGGTTTGGGTCCACGGCGGGAGCGAGCCCCGCCGCAGCGGCGGCTTCCGCGCCGTCGTCGTACGTGGCCGGCGGGCCGAGTGCGATGCCAGGCGTGTGCTGCCCCGCTGCGGAGGATGCTGCGGATTCGGGGCTTGAGGAAAATCCCCCCAGCTGGCCGGCAGCAGGCGGGATGAGAGCCAGCGCGCAGATCATGGCCGCCAATGCCCGTGCCGAAATTTTCCTCAAGTCAACCCCAGATCTGTCAGCATCGTCTCCTTGTCGGGAGAAGCGCTGTCACAGCCGCAACATCAGCCTCATCCACTATCGGAGATGACGTTCCTTAACAGCAGCAACAGTAACCCCGGACGGCGGGGTCGGCAATGGTGCGGTATTTTTGAGTGTGCTGATCTCTGACCGCGATATTCGTGCCGAAATTGATTCCCAACGGATTGTCCTGGATCCGTATGACCCGGTGATGGTCCAGCCGTCCTCCGTGGACGTCCGGATCGACAGGTTTTTCCGGCTGTTCGACAACCACAAATACGCGCACATCGATCCCGCCGAGGACCAGCCTGAGCTGACGCGCCTGGTGGAAGTCGACTCCGGGGAACCGTTCATTCTCCACCCCGGCGAATTCGTGCTCGGTTCCACCTACGAGACCGTCACGCTGCCGGACGATATTGCCGCGCGCCTTGAGGGCAAGTCTTCACTGGGCAGGTTGGGGCTGCTGACGCACTCCACTGCAGGGTTCA
The DNA here is from genome assembly GCF_031454875.1 of Arthrobacter oryzae. GTDB lineage: Bacteria > Actinomycetota > Actinomycetes > Actinomycetales > Micrococcaceae > Arthrobacter > Arthrobacter oryzae_D. The sequence goes on along the minus strand of NZ_JAVDRQ010000006.1, from coordinate 326,793 downwards.
TCGATCCGGGGTTCTCCGGGCACGTCACCCTGGAGCTGTCCAACATGGCCACCCTGCCCATCAAGCTCTGGCCGGGCATGAAGATCGGCCAGCTGTGCTTCTTCAAGCTGAGCTCGGCCGCCGAGTTCCCGTACGGTTCCGGTGAGTACGGCAACCGCTACCAGGGCCAGCGCGGCCCCACCGCCAGCCGTAGCTACCTAAACTTCCACCGCACCGAGATCTGAGGAAGCGTCGCTGATCTGGCGGCGGGATGTGGGAGGGCGTCAGGCGGCGCGGGCGGCTTGGGGTTTCGCCGGGCGCCGTAGCATTTTGACAATCGGTTCCACGTAGCGCGCCGCCAGCGGACCCATGATGGCCATGATGAGGACATAGGCCGTGGCCAGCGCCGCCAAGTCCTCCGGCACCACACCGGAGGCAACCGCCAGGCCGGCGATGACGATCGAGAATTCACCGCGGGCAATGAGCGCCGCTCCGGCACGAAAGCGGCCTGGCAGGGCGATGCCCGCATTCTTGGCCGCCCAAATTCCGGTGACCATCTTGGTGGCGGCCGTCAGGATGGCCAGAAGCAGCGCCCAGCCGATGACGGGCGGGATCGATGCCGGATCCGTATTGAGGCCGAAGACGACAAAAAAGATCGCCGCGAAAAGGTCCCGCAGCGGTTCGAGAATCCGGGTGGCGCTGTGCGCGGTGGCGCCGGAGATGGCAATTCCCAGCATGAACGCACCCACGGCGGCTGAAACCTGCATGGCGGCGGCGAGGCCCGCTACGAGGAGGGCCGCGCCGAGAAGGTTCAGCAGGAAGACCTCGGAGTTTTCGCTGTGCACGGCCTTGGACACATGGTGGCCGTGCCGGAGCGCCACCATGAGCACCACGGTGACCACGGCCAGCGAGATCCCCACGGTTCCCAGGCCCACAAGGAAACTCACGCCGGCCAGTGTGGCGGTAAGGACCGGCAGGTAAATCGCCATTGCCAGATCCTCGAAAACGAGGATGGACAGCACCACGGGTGTCTCGCGGTTACCGATCCGGCCCAGGTCGGTGATGACCTTCGCGGCTATGCCGGAGGACGAGATGTAGGTGACGCCGCCCATCACCATGGCGCCCACGACACCCCAGCCCAGCAGGACAGCCAGGCCTGCGCCCGGAAGGAAGTTCAGCACTAAGTCCAGCACGCCGGCCTTCCACGACCGGCGCAGCCCGGTGACCAACTCGGTGGCCGTATATTCCAATCCGAGCATAAGCAGCAGGAGGATCACGCCGATTTCGCTGGAGAGGTGCGCGAACTCGTGCATTCCCTCCAGCTTGACCAGGCCGCCGGCCCCAAAAAACAGCCCGCCCACCAAATACAAAGGAATGGGGGACATTCCGATCCGCCCGGCCAGCCTGGCCAGCAGGCCAAGGCAGAACACGACGGCCCCCAGTTCGATGAGGGTTAGCGCGAGCGGATCCATACCGCTCAGCCGTTGCGCAGGATATCGGCCGCCGTATCGAGGCCTTCTTGCGTTCCCACCGCCACGAGCAGGTCACCCGCGTGTAGGACGACGTCAGGCCCTGGCGACGGGACGACCTCTCCTTCGCGCATGATGGCGACGATGGAGACGCCGCTCCGGGTGCGGATGCAGGCCTTGCCCATGGGCTGGTTGTTGAATGGCGAGTCAGCACCAATGGAGAACTGGCGCGTGACGATCCCGGGGATTTCCCGGTGCTCCTCGGAGAGCTGCATCGCAAGGCGTTGGCCGCCCAGCAGGTTGCCCAGGGTGGCGGCTTCGTCGGCAGTCAGGGGGATGGACGCCTGGCACGTATCGGGATCGTCCCAGGTGGAAACGATCAGCTCGGTTTGACCCTCACGGTATTCCACCACGCCGATCCGGCGCCCCGAGGTGGTCATGAAATCCTTGCGCCTGCCGAGGCCAGGGAGGTCTGTCTCATCCACGTTCATGGCACCAGCCTAGTCCGCCCGGGGGCAGTTGGGGCTTCGAAATCGCCGAATTCCCGGCGCCCGTTCAGGCGTCGGGAACCACTGCGATCTGCACCTTGCCGGGCGGCCGGACCGGCAACAGAACCAGCAGCCCGGCCAGCAGCACCACCATGATGCCGAGGATGCCCCAGCGCTGGGCTTCCCCCGGTTCCACGAGCGGGGAGGCCACTGCGATGCACAGCGTGAAGAGCGTGGGTGCCAGGAAACTGACGGCCCGCCCCGTGGTGGCGTACAGGCCAAAGAGCTCTCCGGATTCGCCGTGCGGCGCCAGCCTGGCAAGGTAGGCGCGGGATGAAGACTGGGCGGGGCCAACGAAGAGGCACAGGAACAGCCCGAATACCCAGAACGTGGTGGTGCCCGCCCAGGCCTGGCCAAGGATGACATAGCTGCCGTTGCCCAGGACCAGGATGACCGTGCCGGCAACCAGCAGGCCAACGAGCGAGCCGATGATCACTGCCTTGGGGCCCACCCGGTCGTCCAGGAAGCCGCCGATCATGGCTCCCACGGCTGCCACGACGTTGCCGAAGATGGCGAAGAAGATGACTTCCTTCAGTTCGAACCCGAACGTTCCCGCTGCAATGATCCCGCCAAACGTAAAGACGGCGGCCAGTCCGTCGCGGAAGATGGCGCTGGCCAGGAGGAAAAAGATCGTGTGCGGGCTGGTCCGGTAGATCGCCTTGATGCGGCGGACCAGCAGTCCGTAGGAGGCCAGGAACCCCAGCTTCGCGGCCTGAGCCGGCTTGGGAATTTCCGGAACCGCGAACAGGACCGGCAACGCAAAAATGAAGAACCAGAGGGCGGAGAACACAGCCACAAGCCGGATGTTAAGGCTGTCCTCGGTTGAGGACCCGAACCACGCGAAACTGGGCTGCACGAACAGCTGCAGCACCAGCAGCAGGGCCACGATGCCGCCGAGGTAGCCCATTCCCCAGCCGAAGCCGCTGACCTTGCCGATGTTCTTCGGGGTGGAAATCTGCGCCAGCATGGCGTTGTAGTTCACCCCGGCGAACTCGAAGAAGACGTTGCCCAGGGCTATCAGCGTGACGCCCAGCAACAGGAACTCAGGCCGCGGAAAGACAAAAAAGCACAGGCCGGTCAGCACCGCGACGGCGGCCGTGTTGACTCCGAGCCACAGCTTCCGGCGGCCGCCCGTGTCAGAACGCTGGCCCGTCACAGGCGCAAGAACTGCAATGGCGGCGCCGGCAATCGCCAACGCAGCGCCGAGGACCGCCGATGCCTGGTCCTCGCCGCCGAACGCATTGGAGGTCAGGTACACAGTGAAGACGAACGTGGTCATCACGGCGTTGAACGCCGCTGAGCCCCAGTCCCAGGCAGCCCAGGCGAGGACCCGGCCCTTGGTTGTGGCCGCCGCACCGGACTCCAGTTCGGACGGGGGCTGCGTAGCCGCGGAGGCGGTGGCGGGGTTCATACGCTGATGCTATCTGCCCTAAGCGCAATGACGAGTTAACGGAAGGTGGAAACTCCCCGGAGTCACGGGAAACCCCTCGGCCGGCAGGGGCGTGCGTGGCAAAAGTGTTTGCATCCGCTTGATAAACTGGGTGCACCGAACCTGACGAATAGCCGCCTGCTCCAACTTTTGACAATCGAATTCCTGACGTTGCGGAGATACCAGTGATCACAGTCCTTGCCGTGCATTTCGCGGTGGCCGCTGTGGCGCCGTTCCTGTTCCGGAAATTCCGCAGGAATTCGTTCTACGCGCTGGCGGCGGTACCCGCGGGCTCGTTCGTCTGGCTCCTTCTGCAGCGCGACGCCGTTTACCATGGCGCGGTCACCGAGACCCTTCCCTGGATCCCTGAACTCCAGATCGAACTGGCGTTCAGGATGGACGCCCTCGCCTGGATCATGTCCCTGCTGGTGCTCGGGGTGGGTGCGCTGGTGCTGGTCTACTGCGCACGTTACTTCAAGAACAAGGACAGTGACCTGGGCGGATTCGGCGCCCAGCTCCTGGCCTTTGCCGGGGCGATGTTCGGCCTGGTCACAGCCGATGACCTGCTGCTGATGTTCATTTTCTGGGAACTCACCACCATCCTGTCCTATCTGCTGATCGGCTATGCCCGCACCCGGCTCTCCGCCCGGCGCTCAGCCCTGCAGGCCCTCATGGTCACCACAGCGGGCGGCCTGGCCATGCTGGTGGGCCTGGTTGTCCTGGGGTTCAGCGCCGGAACCTACCGGATTTCAGCCATCCTGGAACAGGCGCCCGAGCTGGCTGCCGGGCCGGCAGCGGGTGCCGTGGCAGCCGCCGTCGTACTCATCCTGATCGGTGCCGTGACAAAATCGGCGCTGATCCCGTTCCATTTCTGGCTCCCCGGCGCGATGGCAGCCCCCACCCCGGTGAGCGCGTATCTTCATGCCGCGGCGATGGTGAAGGCAGGCGTCTACCTCGTGGCCCGGCTGGCGCCCGGCTTCGCGGAGACGGCCTACTGGCTGCCGATGGTACTGATCCTGGGCCTGGGCACGATGCTGGTGGGCGGGTACCGTGCGCTCCGGCAGACCGACATCAAGCTCATCCTCGCCTACGGCACGGTCAGCCAGCTGGGCTTCCTCACCATGGTGGTGGGGCTGGGCAAACCGGACGCCGCGCTGGCCGGGCTTGCCCTGCTCCTGGCCCATGGGCTCTTCAAAGCCACCCTGTTCCTGGTGGTGGGCATCATCGACCACCAGTCCGGAACCCGTGACCTCCGGAAGCTGTCCGGCGTCTACAAGTCGTCCCGCGCGCTGGCCATCGTCGCGGCCATCGGTGCCGCCTCGATGGCCGGAATCCCGCCGCTGGCAGGCTTTGTGGCCAAGGAATCGGTGTTCGAAGCCTTCGTGCACTACGGCACCTCACCGGACACGGCCGGCCAGCCCAACCCCTGGGGACTGGTGGTTCTCGCCGGGCTGGTGCTGGGATCCATCCTCACGTTCGCCTACAGCGCACGCTTTATGTGGGGCGCCTTCGCGGCGAAGCCGGGCATCGAGCCAACACCGTTCAAAGCCATCAAGCCGTCCTTCCTGGCCGCCCCGGCCCTGCTGAGCCTGCTCACCATCGTCTACGGCCTGTGGCCCGCGCCGGTGGACGAGTGGATCCAGCCGTACGCCGCGGAATTCGTGCACGACGGCGGCGACCCGGCCAGCGCCGCAGGGCACCTCGCGCTGTGGCACGGGCTTACCCCGGCGCTCGGCCTGACGGCGATCACCTTCGTGCTCGGCGTGGCCATGTTCTACGGACGCAACCTCGTTGCGCGGGTTCAGAGCCTGGTGCCGGCATGGGTGGACGGCGACCGTGCCTACCAGGTGACCATCGGCGCCCTCGACGACGTGGCCGTCTGGATCACCGGACGCACGCAGCGTGGTTCGCTGTTTTTCTACCTCGCCGTGATCCTCACCGTGGCCTTCGCGCTTCCCCTCACCGCCCTGATCATTGCCGGGAAACCGCTCCCGGACGGCCTGTACTTCATCGATCCCAATTCGCCGCTGCAGCTCGTGGCGGGTGCCGGCATCGTGATCGGGGCTCTTGCGGCCGTACGTGCCAACAAGCGGTTCCTCGCTGTGCTGATGGTCTCGGTGACCGGTTACGGGATCGCCCTCATGTTCGCGCTGCAGGGCGCCCCGGACCTGGCCCTGACGCAGATGCTGGTGGAAACCATCATCCTGGTGGCGTTCGTGCTGGCCATGCGCAGCCTGCCCGCCGAACTCCGGGACCGCACCGGCGGAAAGTACCGGGTGATCCGCGTGATCATCGGGGCGGCTTTCGGAATCACCATGATCTTCGTGGCCATCTACGCCATGGGTGCACGGATCGCGACGCCGGTCTCCCTGGAGTTCCCGCGGCTCGCCTACGAAGGCGGCGGGGGACTGAACATCGTCAACGTCACCCTCGTGGACATCCGGGCCTGGGACACCTTCGGCGAGATTTCCGTGCTCGCGCTGGCCGCCACCGGCGTGGCCAGCCTCATCTTCGTGAAGGGGCGCGGCGACGGCATCAGGGCATCCTCCTCTGTGGCCGAAGGAACGGTGGGACGGCGGTCCGGCGCCGGCCAGAGCTCCCGTGACAGCGCCGCGCTGGCCCTGACCCGCAAGTTTGCGGCCTCCAGCAGGGACGCGTGGCTCGTCGCAGGACGCACCCTGGCCCCCGAACGGCGCTCCATCATCTTCGAAGTGGTCACCCGGCTGGTGTTCCACTCGATGATCGTTTTCTCCATCTACCTCCTCCTCGCCGGCCACAACCTCCCCGGCGGCGGCTTCGCCGGCGGGCTCATGGCCGGGCTCGCCCTGACCATCCGGTACCTCGCCGGCGGCCGCTTCGAACTGCGGGAGGCCACCCCGGTGGGTGCGGGAACTCTGCTGGGCATCGGGCTGGCCACGGCAGCGGCATCAGGGGTGGTGCCGCTGCTCCTCGGCGGCCAGGTCTTCCAGAGCGCCATCATCGAACTGTGGCTGCCGGTGTTCGGTGACATCAAGTTCGTCACGTCCACCATTTTCGACATCGGCGTCTACATCGTGGTGGTGGGGCTGGTGCTGGACGTGCTGCGCAGCCTCGGCGCCGAAATCGATGAACACTTTGAAGAGCACCCGGCCGGGGAGACCGAAGGGCAGGAAGCGGACGGCGTTCCGGCGGAAACCACCGGGAGGGGGAAAGCATGAGCGTCAACCTGACACTGCTGACGGTCATGGGAGCGCTCTATGCCTGCGGCATCTACCTGATCATGGAACGCAGCCTCACCCGCGTGCTCCTGGGCCTCATGCTGCTGGCCAACGCCACCAACCTGCTGATCCTGGCCACCGGCGGCTACGCCGGCCTGGCCCCCATGTTCAGCAAGGACACGGACCCCGGCGAATACAACGACCCCCTCCCGCAGGCGCTGATCCTGACCTCGATTGTGATCTCCTTTGCGGTGACCGCGTTCATGCTGGGAATCATCTACCGTTCATGGGTTCTGGCACGCCGCGATGAAATCCAGGACGACGTCGAGGACATCCGCGTTGCCGAGACCCCCAGCTTCGACGCGGAGGACGATTCCGAGATCCCCGTGGAGACCTCCGAGTTTCCGCTGACCATGATCGGTTCGGACGGCCGGGGCATTTCCGATTCGGGCATTTCCGGCGACGGCGCTTCCGGCGGCGGCGCTACGGGCGGCAGCGCTTCGGGCGACAGCCCGGAGAGCGACCCCGCGGACGGCGCCGAGGCCGGTGCCGGCACTGTGAAAGCTGGCGACCACAGAATCCCGGTCAAGGACGCCGCGGCCGAAGAAAAGCCCGGCTCCCAAAACGTGACCCCCGGTCCGGAAGGAGGCGTGAAGTGAACATCGCAAGCTTTGCCCCGCTCGCCGTCGTACTTCCCATCCTCGGTGCCGCCCTGACGTTCGTGCTGATCCGGCACTCGCGGGCCCAGCGGGCCGTCAGCATCACCCTGTTGTCCCTGACCCTTCTGCTGGAGTGTGTGCTGCTGGCCTCCGTGTGGAACGGCGGAACCGCGGCAGTTAACATCGGCGGCTGGCTGCCGCCGTGGGGGATCGTAATGGTGGTGGACCAGTTCTCGTCCCTGATGCTGGTGGTCTCCTCCACGGTCAGCCTCGCGGTGCTGGTGTACGCCACCGGCCAGGGTATGGCCGACGGCGACCAGGACGCCCCGCTGTCGATCTTCCACCCGACCTACCTGATCCTGGTGGCGGGGGTGTCCAACGCGTTCCTGTCGGGGGACCTTTTCAACCTCTACGTGGGGTTCGAGATCCTGCTGACAGCAAGCTATGTGCTGATGACCCTCGGCGGGACGGGCCCCCGCATCCGCGCCGGTGTGACCTACGTGGTGGTCTCCGTGGTGTCGTCGGTGCTCTTCCTGATCGCCATTGCCATGATCTACGGGGCCACCGGAACCATCAACATGGCGGACCTGGCCATCAAGCTCGCGGACCTGGACTCGGGGACGCAGATGCTGCTGCACGTGATGCTGCTGGTGGCGTTCGGTATCAAGGCAGCCGTCTTCCCCTTGTCCTTCTGGCTCCCTGACTCGTACCCGACGGCGCCGGCCCCCGTCACAGCCGTGTTCGCCGGGCTGCTGACCAAGGTGGGCGTCTACGCGATAGTGCGCACCGAGACGCTCCTCTTCCCGGGGGACTCGCTGAATACTCCGCTGATGGTGGCGGCACTGCTGACCATGGTGGTGGGAATCCTGGGTGCACTGGCGCAGAGCGACATCAAGCGTCTGCTCTCGTTCACCCTGGTGAGCCACATCGGCTACATGGTGTTCGGGCTGGCCATGTCCTCGGTAGCTGGACTTGGCGCGGCCGTGTTCTACGTCGCCCACCACATCACCATCCAGACCAGCCTCTTCCTGGTCACGGGCCTGATCGAACGCCGCGGCGGAAGCTCGTCGATCGACCGCGTTGCCGGACTGGCCAAGCTGTCCCCGGTCCTTGCCCTGCTGTTCTTCATTCCCGCCATGAACCTGGCCGGGATCCCGCCGTTCTCGGGCTTCCTGGGGAAGCTTGGGCTGCTCCAGGCCGGCGTGGAACTCGGCACGCCGCTGGCCTACGCCCTGGTGATTGGCGGCGTCCTGACCAGCCTGCTGACGCTCCTGGCCATCGCCCGGGTATGGAACCGCGCGTTCTGGCGTAAGCCCGAGGATGCGGAGAACCCGGATCCCGTGCTGCTGGCTGCCCCTGAGGACTCCGATACGGGGCATCGCGCGGGCAAACGCAACGTCACGCTGCTGCCGCGCACCATGGTGGGCTCCACCCTGGGCCTGGTGATCTTCGGCGTGGCGCTCACCGTCTTCGCCGGGCCGCTGTTCAGGGTGGCGGACCAGTCCGCCGTCGACATGCTGGACAGGTCCTCCTACATCCACGCGGTGCTGGGCGAAAACGCGCCGGTGCCACCGATCGCCCAGCCTGAACCCGCTCTGCCCCAACCCGCCCAGCCCGAGCCAGCACAGCCTGAACCCGCCCAGCAGGAGGCGCAGAAATGAGCCGGCGGCGGATTTCCCTGCGGCAGGAACTGCCGCTCCTGGTCTGGCTGGTGTTTGTCTGGGGTGCGCTCTGGCAGGACTTCAGCCCCGGCAACCTCCTGTTCGGAGCGCTGATCGCCGTGGTGGTGGCCAGGCTGTTCTACCTGCCCCCGGTGGAACTGGGCGGCCGTTTCAGCATTGTGCGTGCCGTCCCGTTCGCGATGGTGTTCCTGTGCAAGGTGGTTGCCGCCAGCTTCCAGGTGCTGTACCTCGCCGTAGCCCGCGGGCCCAAGGTGACCAACGCCGTCGTGGCCGTCCAGCTCCGCAGCCATTCGGACCTGATGGTGACCGCCACCGGGCACGTCATCTCGCTGATTCCGGGATCGCTGGTGGTAGAGGTGGACCGCTCCACGTCCACGCTCTACATCCACGGACTGAATGTCCGGAACGGGGAGGACGTGATGAACCTGCGCAAGGAAGTCCGGGACACCGAGGCGGGGCTGATCCGGGTCATGGGCACCAAAGACGAACTGGCCGCACTGAAACAGGAGGTGGGCGCATGATGGAGATCGTACTGATCGTGACTGCCGTGATCCTGTCCCTCGCAGCCGCCGGTGCCATTGTCCGGATCGCCATTGGTCCGTCGCTGCTGGACCGGGTCCTTGCCTCCGACGTGCTGCTGGCCATCATCGGGGCCACGCTCTGCATAGACATGGCCGTCAACCGGCACCTGAACAACCTGATGCTGCTCGTGGCGCTGTCCATCATCGGGTTCATCGGGTCCGTGACCGTGGCCCGTTTCGTGGCGGACCGGCGGGAGCAGCCCAATGAATCCTGAGGTATCGGGCGTGGACACCGTCATTGACACGGTTTCGGCCGTTTTTATGATCGTGGGCGCCGTGATGTCCCTTGGCGCCGCCGTCGGCCTGCTGCGCTTCCCGGACCTGATGAGCAGGATGCACGCCGCCACCAAACCCCAGGTGCTGGGCCTCTTCCTGCTGCTCGCCTCGGTGGGCCTGCAGCTGCGGACCTGGTGGGTGTGGCCCGTTCTGTTAGTGGCGTGGATCTTCCAGGTGCTCACCGTGCCGGTATCCGCTCATATGGTGGGCCGGGCCGGTTACCGCACCAAGCACCTGCACAAGGAATTGCTTACCACGGACGAGCTGGAGGCCGTGGTGCAGAAAGCCGCCGACAAGCGGGATGCGGACGACGACGAGGCAAGCGGCCCGGTGGTCTGACTTCCCGATGGAGTTTTTGTCCGGATAACGCGACTTCGAGCCCGCTCATCGGCCATTATCCGGACAAAAACTCCAGTAGTGGTGGGAGCTAGACGATGTCCTGGCTCTTGGCGAAGCGGGTGATGGCACGCTGGGTGCCGCGGTTGGCGAGGACCTGGATGATCGCGCTGACGGACGCCGAGACCAGCGCGAACGTCAGGGCGGTCCGCAGGGTGGTGGGAACGTCATCCTTGTCGCCCTTGGGGGGCTTCCTGCCGGTGACCTTTTCCCAGACGACGTCAACGGCCTTGGTGCCGGCAAATCCGGCCAGCAGGCTCACTCCGGTTCCAAGTAGCTTGATGAAAAAACTCATGAGACGAACTCCTCAGCGGACGGAAACAGGGCTTCCCCTAGCCTAGCCCCATCGGTGCGCGGAGGGCGGGCAGCCGCGGCCCGGGAACAAGGCGGCGAGCCGCCCGATTGTGACACCTTCCCCGGGATTTCGCGGACCCGCGGGTGTAAACTGTTCAACGCCCACAAGGGCGATTTGATACGACAGGGGAGCGTCGCCGTCGGGCATCACTGGAGCAGTCCAGGGGAACCGGAGGCGGGCGCTGAGAGTGCGGACAGCCGCAGACCCTCGAACCTGATCCGGTTAGTACCGGCGCAAGGGAGTCGAGTTCTCAGAGTGTCCGGCAGCAGGCGGCGGAAGCCGCGGTCCGGCCGGGAAACACTCTCCCCTCCTGTACCTCAGGAGGAAGACATGACTGATATTTCTGCAAAGCAGACGTTGCACCACGGCAAGAAGAGCTGGCGTGTGGTGGACATTGTTGTTGCCGCGTTGATCGCCGTGGCCGGCGGCGTTATTTTCTGGGCCTGGTCCCAGGGGGCCGCCGCAGTTTCGCCGCCCATAAACGCGGTTTACCCGCCGCTGACCGGCCTGATCGCCGGCGGCTGGATGATCCCCGCCGTCCTGGGCATGCTGATCATCCGCAAACCGGGCGCTGCCCTCTTCTGCGAAACGGTGGCTGCCACCGGTGAGCTAATCATGGGCTCGCAGTACGGCGCGTCGGTGCTGTTCTCCGGCTTCGTGCAGGGCCTCGGCGCGGAAATCATCTTCGCCGTCTTTGTCTACAAGAAGTTCAACCTTCCTGTTTCGCTGCTGGCCGGTGCCGCGGCAGGCCTCTTCTGCGGCCTGAACGATTCGTTTGCACCATGGGGCTGGAACATCGCGTACGCCGCCGGTGACAAGCTGGCCTACATCATCTTCACCGCCATCTCGGGCGCCATCATCGCCGGAGCGCTGTCCTGGATCGCCACCCGCGGGCTGGCCAGGACCGGCGTGCTGAGCTCCTTCGCCTCCCGCAAGGCAGCCACGGAGCCCGTCTTCTCCTGATGACTGCACACACCTCATGACGTCTTCCGACAGCGTCCGCCCCGCGGCGGTTACGGCACGGGGCTGGGGCTGGCGGCACGCCGGCCGGTCCCGGCCGGCCGTCAGCGGCCTCGACCTGGAGATTCAGCCCGGCGAACGCGTACTGCTCCTTGGCCCCTCCGGCGCAGGCAAATCCACGCTCCTGCATGCCCTGGCCGGAGTGCTCGGAGACAGCGACTCCGGCGCCCATCACAGCGGCACCGCCGACGACGAGGACTCCGATGAGACCGGCACCCTGCTGGTGGACGGCGCTCCGCCGCGCGCCCAGCGCGGACGTGCCGGCCTGATGCAGCAGGACCCCGAGACGCAGGTGGTCCTCTCCCGGCTGGGGGACGACGTCGCCTTCGGCGCCGAAAACCTGTCCGTGCCGCGCGCGGACATCTGGAGGCGTGTGGGGGAGGCGCTCGACGACGTCGGGCTGGCCCACCTGCCGCTGGACCACCCGACGTCGGCCCTGTCCGGCGGGCAGAAACAGCGCCTGGCGCTCGCCGGCATCCTCGCGATGCGCCCGGGGCTGCTGCTCCTGGACGAGCCCACGGCCAACCTCGACCCTGCCGGGGTACTTGAGGTCCGCGACTCCGTGGGCCGGTGCCTGGACAAAACAGGGGCGACGCTGGTGGTGGTGGAGCACCGCGTGGGTGTGTGGAAGGACCTCGTGGACCGGATCGTGGTGCTGCAGCCGGGATCCGCCACGGATTCCGCGGTGCTTTTGGACGGGTCCCCTGACCAGGTCTTGGCGGAGGCGCGGGACATGCTTGTGGCTGCCGGCGTCTGGGTGCCCGGTTATGTGCCCGTCACCCGGAGGCGTTCCGGTGCTGAGGAAGCTGCAGGTGCCGCAGCCGCGAGTAACGACACTCGCGCCCACGGTGCCGCAGCCGCGAGCAACGGGGGCCTCCTGCTGGCAGCGGAGAGCCTGGCCGTCTCCCGTGAGAGGCCGCGACGCCGGCGTTTCAAGGCCGTCCCGCCGGTCCCGGTGCAGTCCGGAATCACGGCGCAGGTCCGGTCCGGCCGGGCGCTCACCATCACGGGACCCAACGGTTCCGGGAAGTCCACGTTTGCCCTGACCCTTGCCGGGCTGCTCCAGCCCGTGGAGGGCAAGGTGTCCGCCACGGTTGACCTCAGCGACGGCGCCGGAATCGACCCGTACAAATGGAAGGCCGAGCAGTTGATCGCCCGGATCGGAACCGTGTTCCAGGAGCCGGAGCACCAGTTCGTCACGGGACGGGTGCTGGACGAGCTGATGTTCGGTCCGCGGCACCTCGGCCATGGCGAGGAGCGCGTGGATGAGCTGCTGGAGCGCCTCCGGCTGACCACCCTGGTGGACGCCAACCCCTACACCCTCTCGGGCGGGGAGAAACGGAGGCTGTCCGTGGCCACTGTCCTGGCCGCACATCCCCGGGTGCTGATCCTCGATGAGCCCACGTTCGGCCAGGATGCCAACACCTGGGCGGAGCTGGCGTCCTTCCTCTCCGAGCTCCTCGATGCCGGTACCGCCGTGGTGTCCGTGACCCACGACCAGGAGTTCAGCGACGTCCTGGGCGGCACCGAGCTGAAACTTGGCGCGCCCGAGCTGGGAGTCGCTGCGCAGGAACCCGGCGTCCGCGATCCCGAGGTGGCCGCGCCATGAGGGAAGCGTTGACCCTGCGCGCGAATCATGCCCTGCTCACGCGGGCCAATCCGCTGGCCAAGTTCGGCGTCGTGATGCTCATAACCGTGGTCCTCGCGCTGTCCATCGACTGGGTGTCCGCATCTGTGGCGCTGGCGTTCGAATTGCTGCTCTTCCCGCTGGCAGGCCTGACCGTCGCACTGCTATGGCAGCGCGGGTGGCCACTGATCCTGGCGGCGGCCCTGGGCGGCTGGAGCACCTCGATCCTGGCGCCGGACACCGGAAAGATCCTGCTCGACGTCGGCATCTGGTCCATCAGCGAAGGCTCGCTGGAGCTGGGGCTGGGATTCCTGCTGCGCGGGCTGGCCATCGCCCTTCCGGCGGTGCTGCTGATGAGCTGCACGGACCCCACCGACCTCGCCGATGCCCTCGCCCAGAAGGCGAAGCTGCCGCACCGCTTTGTCCTCGGCACCCTGGCCGCGATGCGGCTGGTGGGCCTGATGGCTGAGGAATGGCAGACGATCGGCATGGCCAGGCGGGCCCGCGGCGTGGGCTCGCACGGGACTCCTGCGCAGCGCATTCGGGCAACGCTCGGGCAGAGCTTCGGCCTCCTGGTGCAGGCCATCCGCCGGGCTTCACGGCTCGCGGTCACCATGGAGGCGCGCGGCTTTGGCGGCGCGCAGCGGACCTGGGCACGCGAATCGACATACTCTGCGCTGGATATCTGGGTGGTCCTTGGCGGGCTGCTCATTGCTGCCGCGGCAGTGTCCGCGGCAGTCGGCGCGGGAACCTGGAACATGGTGTTCCTCGAGCAGCAATAGGCAGCTCCAGGCCGGCCAGGGGTGGTCGGGTGCGTGCGTCTATCCGCGCCAGCTGAGGAATCCTGTCTGGCCTTCCAATGGTGCAAGCACGACGTCGCGCCCGTACTTTTTCTTTGCATCCCCTCCGAAGAAGGCATCCGGAAGAATGCGAATGGCCTTGGCGACTTTGCCGTCCTTGAGGAAGATGAACAGCGTCGGGGAAGCCGTGTAGCGGTTCTCCCTCGTGACCGCCTCGCCGAACGCTGCCTCGATATCTTCCGCGGGTGTCCCCTCGGTGATGAAACCGGCCTCGTCCCAGTCAAAGTCGGTGGCATCAGCCAGCTTCAGCTCCGTGCCGCCGGTGGCGGCTTCGAGCACGAGGGAGTTGAGTCTGTCGTTGCTTTCGGCTGCCGTGTCGCCGGCGCAGCCGGTCACGGAACAAGCCAGAAAGACGCACACCAGGAGACCGCGGCCCGCAGAGGCGGCAGCCCTCCGGATCAGCGGCGTCAGCATGGGGTGTCCTCGTCTCGTTCTGCAATGGCGATGCCACCAATCGTGCTGCCCCGGCGAGTCGGAAACAATGGGCAGGGGTGTCCATCGGCTGAATGCCCTTGGGACTTTATCGCACAGAGTGACTATTTTGTGAGCTTCGCGGTATTTCATGCCAACCTGCGGGCTGAAATAACTCATTCATGATATTTTCTTCCTATGACTCAAGAGACCGCTGAACACGTTGGCCTGCTGCTCCGCGATGCCCGGGGAGAGAAAGGCTGGACCCAAGGGCAGCTGGCGGCCGAGCTGGGAACCAGCCAGAGCGCCATCGCCCGGATGGAACAGGGCAAGCAGAACCTCAGCCTCAAGATGATTCAGCGGCTCGAGGCCATCGTGGGCCGCAGCATCGTCAAAGTGGGCCGGCCGCAGATGACGCACCTCCGGGTGGAAGGCGGCCGCACCCTGTCCGGTTCCGTGGACGTCAACACCAGCAAGAACGCCGGCGTCGCCCTGCTTTGTGCCAGCCTCATCAACCGCGGCACCACCACGCTGCGCCGGTTGGCCCGGATTGAGGAAGTGAACCGGATCGTCGAGGTCCTGACCAGCATCGGCGTCGAATGCACGTGGCTCAACGCCAACGATCTGCAGATCCGTCGCCCCGCAGAGCTGGATCTGGACTCCATGGACGTGGAAGCTGCCCGCCGCACCCGCAGCGTGATCATGTTGCTCGGGCCGCTGCTCGACGAGTCTGCAGAGTACCGGCTTCCGTACGCGGGCGGCTGCGACCTGGGCACCCGTACCGTTGAGCCGCATATGCAGGCGCTTCGCCAGTTCGGCCTTTCGGTGGAAGCCAAGTCCGGCTTCTACTCGGTGCAGGCACCGCCGGCCGACGGCGACAACCGCAGCTTTGTGCTGAGCGAACGCGGTGACACGGTCACCGAAAACGCCATCATGGCCGCGGCCCACCGCCGCGGCACGACGGTCATCCGCAACGCCAGCCCCAATTACATGGTCCAGGACCTCTGCTTCTACCTGCAGCGGCTGGGTGTCGTGATCGACGGGGTGGGAACCACCACCCTGAAGATCACCGGGCAGCCCTCCATCGACGCCGACATCGAATACTTCCCGTCGGAGGACCCCATCGAGGCGATGAGCCTCATCACCGCCGGCATTGTGACCAATTCCGAGGTGACCATCCGCCGCGTTCCCATCGAATTCATGGAGATCGAACTGGCCACCCTGGAACAGATGGGCCAGGAACTGGAAATCTCCGGCGAGTACTTTGCCCGCAACGGGCGCACGCGGCTGGTAGACGTCACCACCAAGCCTTCTGCGCTGCATGCCCCCACGGACAAGATCCACCCCATGCCGTTCCCCGGCCTGAACATCGACAACCTGCCGTTTTTTGCCGTCATTGCCGGCAACGCCGAAGGCCAGACCATGATCCACGACTGGGTCTACGAGAACCGCGCCATCTACCTGACCGAGCTGAACAAGCTGGGAGCCCGCATACAGCTGCTGGATCCGCACCGGATCTACGTGAACGGCCCCACACGGTGGCGCGCCGCGGAGGTGGGCTGCCCGCCGGCCTTGCGCCCCGCCGCGTGCATCCTGCTGGCCATGCTGGCCGCCCGCGGAGTGTCCGAGCTTCGCAACATCTATGTGATCGAGCGCGGCTACGAGGACCTGGCCGAGCGGCTCAACACCATCGGCGCGAAGATCGAGTACTTCCAGGACTGACGGAGTCAGGCTCACGGACGCGCGCTGCGGCGGCGTGTCCGTGAGCGTGACTGACCCCGTCACGCTCATGAGCTTCCGTTACGGAAGCTGTCTAACGCGGCGTCACGGGCGCACAATGTATGCATGCGAACTTTCGGGGTTGAGGAAGAGCTGCTGATCGTGGACCCCGTCACCGGGGAGCCGCTGGCGCTGGCGGACGCCCTGCTGGCAGGGCGGAAGCTCGCTGCCGACGACGCCCCGGACAAGCCGCGGATTCCGGATCCTCATGACTCGACGAATGACGACGACGCCACCGGGCTGACCGCCGAGCTGAAACTTGAGCAGATCGAGACGCAGACGCGGCCGTGCCTCGACTATGCTGAGCTGCTCCATCAGATCCGCCAGGGCCGGGGCCTGGCCGACCGCGCCGCCAGGAAACACAGCGCACGGGTGGCCGCGCTGGCCACCTCGCCGATTGCTTCCACGACGCACACCACGCCGAACCCCCGCTACGCCACCATGCAGGAGCGGTTTGGGCTCACGGTCTATGAGCAGCTGACCTGCGGATTCCACGTCCACACCTTTATCGAGTCCCCCGAGGAAGGTGTGGCCGTCCTCGACCGGATCAGGGACAAGCTGGCGGTGCTGACGGCACTCAGCGCGAACTCGCCGTTCTGGAACGGTGTGGAGACCGGCTTCGAAAGCTACCGCACGCAGGCCTGGAACCGCTGGCCGACGTCGGGCCCGTCCCAGATTTTCGGCACGCACTCCGTGTACCGGCGCGTGGTTACCCGCCTGCTGGACAGCGGTGTGCTCCTGGACGAGGGCATGATCTACTTCGACGCGCGGCTCTCCCGTAACCATCCCACCGTGGAGGTTCGTGTGGCGGACGTCTGCCTGGACGCCGAGGACGCTGCGCTGATCGCCGTCCTGGTTCGCGGGCTGGTCGAATCAGCCAGCAGGGAATGGCGGGCAGGAGTGGACCCGGCTCCGGTCCCCACGGTGCTGCTCCGGATGGCGGCGTGGCAGGCAAGCAATTGCGGGCTTCGCGGTGACCTCCTCGATTTCGGCACGTTCCGCCCGGCCCCTGCCGAGGAAGTAGTGGAGGCGCTGGTGGACTTCGTAGCCCCGGTTCTGGTGGAACAGGACGAGCTGGAACTGGCCCGGGAAGGCGTCAGCAGGATCCTCAACCGCGGGACCGGTTCTGAACAGCAGCGCCGAGCGATGCAGGCGGAACTGACCCGTGGCGCTGATGCCCCGGCGGGACTGGCAGCCGTCGTGGCGCACTCCGTGGAAGTCACCATGCGCCGGTCCGAAGACATCAACGCCCGCGAGCCGGCGCCGGTACTGCTGCGCGTCCGCCAGTCCTGATCAGGTTCCTACAACCCGGAGCGCGCCATGGAAACCGAATTCGCCCAAGTCACCGGTCATGATGTCACCACCATCACCTGCGTCTGCGGAAACACGGTGGGCGATGAAGGTCTGATCCAGGCCAACTCCGAAGGCATGCCCGTCCACCTTGGCGGGGACACGCCCGTGCCCTCCGGGCTGGCCGCATGGCCGGACGACGAGGACCTTTACACGCTCTGCCCCGCCTGCGGGCGGGTCTACCATGACACCGTTATCGAAGAGACGGGAACCGCACCCGTGGCCTTCATTGTGGATGTTGCCGCCGCGCCGATTGCTGACGCCATTCGCATCCACTGGGAGCTCGATACCTAGGCCACACTCAGAGCGCAGCCCAGTACTTTTGCACCTTGGGAGCCGCACCAGCGAGCTGTTCTCCGCTGATCAGAACGGACACCTCGGCCATGCCAAGGTCGTCCCATTGCGCCACCACCTTGGGGTCGCCGCCCAGGGGCAGCGGCCACAGCCAGAACCTGCTGGACGCGAAAAGCTCATCGTCGTTGGCTGAACCCCCACCACCGCCCGCCATCATCAGAACCGGCCCCGCCACGGCCTCAGATCCTTCAAACATGTCCGGGTGCACCTGGGACGTTGTGGTCTTCCGCCCGTCCGGGAGAGCGACGCCGAAACGGAGGGCGCCACGGCCGCGCTCGGCATCCAGCCTGTAACCGCCGCGGTTGAAGCACTGATCAGTGACAAGGCTCCATTCGCTGTCCGTCTCGCCGGACCTGCGGACTGCCCAGACCACCTCGAACAGGCACCCGGTGGAAAAGACCTCAACGCTTTTTGCGGCCATGACCAGGCGGTCCGACCGGTGGAAGAACTGCCCCACTGAAACGACGGCGGGGAGCTCGTCCCCCGGAGGTCCTGCCCAGACCGGGGGTACATGCTTGGGCGGGCGAGGCCTCTGCGGCGGCTCGGGGATGTCATCAAAGAAGGACATGCCCCCATCCTTGCACCGACGTCAAGGCCGCCACCGCAACCGGAAGCTGACACCGGAACGGCGGGCGAAAACAGGTAGTGAACACTCTGTTTGGCCCGGGCGCCGTGCCGTAGTTTGACGTTATCGCGTCAGTCAGCGGTGCTCGAGGGGGATCGAGCGCACCGGCGGATCGCCTTTAATGGGCCGTCCCCCAGACCCGATCCCCTTCACCACTTTCGCGCGCAGCAGCACTCCGTATCCGCCCTGACGCTCCACCACTGCGCCCAGCGGGTCCGGTACCGGAACGCGCCCCGAACCCCGGGGCGGACCGGTTTCAGTGAACGGGGATCAGTCCATGCAAAGGCGCATCACACCAGCAGCCATCCTCCTGACGGCGTTCCTGGCCATCAGCGGATG
Source organism: Arthrobacter oryzae (assembly GCF_031454875.1). Classification (GTDB taxonomy): domain Bacteria; phylum Actinomycetota; class Actinomycetes; order Actinomycetales; family Micrococcaceae; genus Arthrobacter; species Arthrobacter oryzae_D. The sequence goes on along the minus strand of NZ_JAVDRQ010000006.1, from coordinate 307,857 downwards.
CGGAACAAACACCGGCACGGAACCCGCAGCCTCGACGCCGCCGCCCTCCAGCGCCACGCCAACCCCCGCAAAGACCTACACGGATGCGGACCTGAGCTCCCTCCTTGCCACACTGAAAGACAGCCAAGGGCGCCCGCTGACCGTGATTCCCGCAGCGCAGATCGACCAAGGCATCATCAAGGCCAAAGAGGTGCTGAAGAGCGCTGTCTTCACGCCGCCCGCATGCAACGTCTTTGCCGACAGCAACTCCCAGATCCCCGAGGACAGCACCTATGCGGCGGGAACCACGGTGTCGGCTGCGGAGAGTACGGCGATTGTGGTCACCGTTATAGCCCTCAAGGACGCCAAGGAACTGACCGACCATCTGGAGGCCTCGCGGAAGGCTTCGGCCGAGTGCCGCAACTTCACTGTCGAACTGGCCGGGCAGAAGATCACCACCGAGGTCCAGCCGGTGGATACAAAGACGAAGGGCGACCAGTCCTTCGCCGCGCTCGCCAAGCAGAGCCTTTCCACCGGCGAAAAGCAGACGGCGCTGACCATGACCGGCATCAAGGGAAGCCTGGCCGCCACCGCGGTGAAAGCCGGACCGGCAGTCACCCCGAACGCTGCGCCCGAGCTGGCCCAACTGATCGACACCATCCTCGCCCACGGCTGAGAAAGGTAGCAACGTACTGCGGCACGGAGCGCACGCCAGGTAGCGCGAACGGGCAGATAAGGCCCCAAAATGCAGGGCCGTATCTGCCCGTTCGCGCTCGCCTGTACTGAGCGGGCTAGATCTGCTTGAGTGCCTGTTCCAGGTCCCGGATGAGGTCGTCAACATCCTCGAGTCCTACCGAAAGCCGAACCACGCCGTCGCTGAGCCCGATGGCCGCACGGCCTTCCGGTCCCATGGCACGGTGCGTGGTAGTGGCGGGGTGGGTGATAAGTGACTTTGCATCGCCAAGGTTGTTGGAGATGTCGATGATCCGCAGCGAGTCCAGCAGCGCAAAGGCGGCCTCTTTCGCGGTACGGCCCGCGGACGGCGAAAGCTCCAGCGTGAGGACAGTACCGCCTGCCTTCATCTGCTTGGCGGCCAGCTCGTACTGCGGGTGCGACTTCAGCAGCGGGTACTTGACCCAGCTGACGGCGGGCTGCCCTTCAAGCCATTCGGCCAGGCGAAGCGCGGAGGCGGACGAGTGGTTGACACGCAGCGCCATGGTTTCCAGGCCCTTGGTCAGCACCCAGGCGTTGAACGCGGAAAGCGCCGGGCCGGTGTGGCGCATAAGCTGCTTGACCGGTCCGTCGATGAACTCCTTGGTGCCCAGGATGGCACCGCCCAGGACCCGGCCCTGGCCGTCAATGTGCTTGGTGCCGGAGTACACCACCACGTCGGCGCCCAGGTCGCCGCAGCGCTGGAGCAGGGGAGTGGCGAACACGTTGTCCACCACCACCGTGGCACCTGCCGCGTGCGCGAGTTCGCTGACCGCGGCGATGTCCACGATCTCCTGCATGGGGTTCGACGGCGACTCGAAGAACACGGCCGTCGTGGGTTCTGAGAGGGCGGTGCGCCACTGCTCCAGGTCCGGTCCGTCCACGAACACCGTTTCCACGCCCCAGCGCGGCAGGATCTCGTTCAGGATGACAAAACACGAACCGAACAGTGAACGTGCAGCCACCACCCGGTCGCCGGCGGCCAGCAGGGCACCCAGCGCCGTGAACACGGCGGACATGCCGGACGCCGTCGCGAAGCATGCCTCGGTGCCTTCGAGGAGCCGGAGGCGTTCCTGGAAGGTGGCCACCGACGGGTTGCCGTAGCGGGAGTACACAAATCTTTCGTCCTCGCCGGTGAAGGCACGCTCGGCAGCTGCTGCGGATTCGTAGACGAAGCCCGAGTTCAGGAAGACCGGCTCGGCCGTTTCCTGGAAATTGGTACGGTCAAGGCCGCCGCGGACAGCCTGGGTATCGGGGCTCCAGCCGGCGGCGTCGGGATTGAAGGTCACTTAGTTCTTTCCGAGGTTGGTGGGCAGGCCGCGGTTCTTCCAGCCGTTGACGGTGCGCTCGCCCCAACGGTCCGGTTCGCCCTCAAAGCCCTCAAGGACGTTGTAGGCGGTGAAGCCGGCCTGCGTGGCGGCGATGGCGGCGGCCACCGAGCGGACACCGGAACGGCAGAGGAACACCAGTTCGACGCCGGTATCCTCCGGGGCCTGCTGCTTCAGCTGGTTGATGAAGTCCGGGTTGGGGATCCCGCCCGGGAAAGTCCATTGGATGAACAGGGGATCGTTTTCCGTGGCCTTGGTGTCCGGGATGCCGATATGCGCCCACTCGCCCTCGGTGCGAACATCCACCAGGACCGCGCCCTGTTCCAGCTTGGACCAGGCATCCTGCGGGCTCAGGTCTCCGGCGTAGCTCACGCGTGCCCCTCGAAAGCTTCGCCTGGGAAGTCGATGTCGAAGTCCAGCTCATCCACGGCGGTTGCCACGGCAGCGTCGGCGGTGGCGATTGCCGCGGGCAGGATCACGGCCTGCGCCACGATCACGCTGGTGCCGTTGAACGTGGCCGCCGGGCTCCCGTGCAGGACGTAGCCTTCGGACAGTGCCGCCGAGATGCGCTCGCAGAAGGAGCGGTCATCGGGGCCGGTGATGAGCCGGTAGGCCAGCTTTTCCTGGGGCAGGTCCGGGCTGGCGGCAGCCGGTTTGGCGGCCGGGGCCAGTGGGGCGGGTGCGTCGGACACGACGGATCTCCTTCTCTCACGCTTGCAGGTCGAATTGTTCGATATGCCGAGTATTCACCTGAGGCACCCCGCCGCGAAAGGGAGGGTTGCCGACCGGCCAGTCAGGGCTTGGCGCCGGTTCTCATTACTCCCCAAAAACGTAACACTTACGACGGCGGCCCGCACCGCCGCCGTCGTCATCTTCCGTAACGGGACCACCCGCCAGAGGCGGTAACAGCGGTCACCGCGGGCCCCGTACGTGACCCCATGTTGCGGTTACAAATGCCGGTGCCGGGAGGATAATGACGGGAGATGAACCGCTGTAACGCCGGATGAAATCAGGCAGCCGTGAACAGATCCAACGGGAATACAGTCAGTCCCATGCTGCACTTCGGTTGGTTTGTGGGTCACGGATTTGGCGTCCAGGGCTGGGGTACTCCCGGCTACGGCATCGGTTACGACTGGAAAAAGCCGGCGCTCTACCAGCATGCCGTGCGGGAATTCGAGCGTGCCGGGCTGGACCTGTTCATCATCGAGGACTCCCTCACCGTGCCGGACACCTACGGCGGCAGCGCCAAGGTCTCGCTGGCCCAGGCATCCTTCGCGCCCAAACACGACCCGCTGGCCCTGGTTCCGTACCTGCTCTCCGCCACCGAGCACCTCGGCATCGTTCCCACGGTGAGTGCGTCCTTCTATCCGCCGTTCACAGCGGCGCGGCTGCTGGCCACCCTGCAGCACTTCTCCAACGGGCAGCTGGGCTGGAACGTGGTGACCTCCGGCAGCGACCTTGCCGCACAGAACTACGGCCTGGACCAGCAGATCGAGCATGACCTCCGGTACGAGAAGGCGGAGGAGTTCGTGGACGTGGTGCGAAAGCTCTGGCGCAGCTGGGAACCCGGGGCCATCGTGGAGGACGCGGAAGCGGGGATCTTCGCGGACCATACGAAGGTCCATCCCATCAACCATGACGGCGAGTTCTTCAAGGTCCGTGGGCCGCTGAACACTGCGCCGCTGCCCGAGGAGCCGGTGCTGGTCCAGGCCGGGGCTTCGCCGCGCGGCAAGGCGTTCGCGGGCGGTAACGCCGACGTCGCCATTGCCCTGGCGCGGGGTGTGGACGGCATGAAGGCCTACCGCGATTCGATCCGCGCCGAGGCCGCCGCAGCCGGTCGGGACGCCGACGACGTCAAGGTACTGTATGTCTTCAAACCCACCGTGGTGGGGTCCCGCGCCGAGGCGGATGAGCTGCGCGAACAGCGCCGGCAACTCACGCAGCGCGATATCGACAGCCAGCTGAACTCCATCTCCTACCTCTCGGTGATCGACTTCAAGCAGTTCGACCTCGACGCCCCGCTCCCCGAACTCACCACCAACAGCAACCAGGGCACCCTGGACCATTTCGCCAAAGCCGGTCCGCCCGGGTCCACGCTGCGCCAGCTCTTGCAGGCCCGCAGCGGCGGCGCCGGGGACAGCATCATCGGCACTGCCGAAGACATTGCCGACTACCTCGAGGAAACCGGGGCAGAAGTGGGCGGGGACGGTTTCCTGTTCTCCGGCTTCGTGGACCCGGCCACGGTTCACGGCGTGCTGGACCGCCTGGCGCCGGTGCTGCGACGCCGGGGGCTGCTCCGTACAAGCTATGGCGACGGCGGCTTCCGCCGGAACCTGCTGGACTTCTAATCCCATGGGAAACGGAAGCGGCAACTTCCTGATCGGTACGGCGCACCTGCGCGCCAAGGACGTCGCGGAAGCAGCAGCGGATCCGGCCGTGAAAGTCGTCCTGAGCACGGATGCCCTGGAACTGATCGGGCTCTCGCGTGAGGTGGTGCAGCAGGCCATCGATTCGGGCCACCGCGTCTACGGACTCAACACTTTGCTGGGTTCCGGGCGTGACACCGCCGTGGAGGAGAAGTCGATCCTCGCCTACCAGGTACAGGTGGTGCGGTACCACCACAGCGGAGTGGGGGAGGCTCTTGACGCGGCCGAGGTCCGGGCCCTCATGCTGGCACGGCTCGTGGGCTTCAGCCGCGGCGGTTCGGGGGTCCGGCCGGAAACGGCCCGCTTCTACGCCGAGATGCTGAACCGGGGAGTGATCCCCGCCATCCCGCGCGAAGGGTCCGTGGGCTCGGCTGACCTGACCCACCTCGCCGCCGTGGCCGCCGTCGCCATCGGAGAAGGCCAGGCTGTGGCGGCTGACGGGCAGCTGGTGCCCGGCGGGCAGGCGCTCGCCGACGCCGGGCTGGCTCCGCTGGAACTGGCCCCCGGCGAAGCCCTGGCCCTGGTCAGCTCCAATTCCTACTCGATAGGTGTCGGCGCGCTGGTGCTGCACCGGATCCTGCGGCTCGCCGATCTCGCGGACGCCGCGCTCGCACTGTCGCTCGAGGCGACGGCACGGCACGACGGCGGGGGCAACCTCAGCCCGTTTTCCCCGGCGGTGCAGGCGGCCAAAGCCGTCACCGGTCAGGCGGTCACGGCAAACAATATCCGGCGGCTGCTTCGGGGCGGCTGGCTGGAGGACCCAACGCGGGAGGTGTCCGTGCAGGACGCGCTGTCCTTCAGGGCGGCACCCCAGACCCACGGGGCCTTCCGATGGCAGGTGACCGCTTTGGAGGATGCCCTGGAAGTGGAGCTCAACGGCAGGGGCGACAACCCGCTCACCGACCTCGACTCGGGCCGGATGGTCTCCGGCGGAAACTTCCAGCCCATGCAGCTGGCGCTGGCGTTCGAAGCCCTGCGCCTCGGCCTGGCCCATCTGGGGATCAGCAGTGAACGGCGGATCGCCAAGCTCTACCCGCCGCAGCGGCGCATCCGCCAACGGCACCTCGACGCTGCCAGGAACGGCTCTCCGCTGGAAACGGAAGAGCTGCCAGGACTGCTCTGGTATTCGGCGGCCGGCCTGCTGTCCGAGCTCAAGTTCCTCGCAGCGCCGGCGACACTCGGGGCGCCCACACTGTCCGCGGATGTCGAAGACCACTCAACGCTGGCGCCGCTGGCCCTCCAGCTGCTGGAGCGCTCCGTGGATGCCACCGAGAAGCTTTTCGCCATCGAGGCGCTGACGGCCGCGTACCTGTTGGCTGAGGCTGAGGCGGAGGCGCCGCCGGAGCGGCCGCTGGGAAAGGGGACAGGCGCCGTCGTCGAGCGCCTTTCCGGCCTGCTGGCCCGGCACCTGCCGGCCGCCGCGCTGGTGGACGAGGCGCGCGTTGCCTTGAAGAGCGCCGTGGGAAGCGTGCTGGGCAGCGTCCTGAAGGGCGCGCCGAACGGCGGCCACAAAAACACCCACGACGGCGGGACGGAAAGGTAGCCATGGGCACAATGACAGGCAGGCACGCGGTTCCCCAAGCGGATGTTGCGGCGGATGCCGCCGCCGTTCTGGCGCAGGTGGGCAACACCCCGCTGGTGCCCCTGAACGTTCTCAGCAAGGGGCTGGGCAGTACCGTCTACGTCAAACTCGAATCCGACAATCCTGGCGGCTCCATCAAGGACCGCACGGCACTGAGCATGGTCCGCGCCGCTGAACGCAGCGGCGAACTCCTTCCGGGCGCAACCATAGTGGAGAGCACCTCGGGGAACACCGGGATCGGGCTGGCACTGATCGGCGCGCTGACCGGACATCCCGTCGTTGTGGTCACCGGGGACACCATCTCGTCCGAAAAACTCGCCGCGCTGTACCGCTATGGCGCCAAGGTGGTAGTCACGGACTGGGCCGCGCCCTCGGAGTCACCCGAGAATGCACGGGCTGTTGCGGCGCGGATCACCGCCGAACTCCCGGGTGCCTGGCGGCCGCTGCAGTTCGACAACCCCGCCAACCCGCTTGCGCACTACGAAGGGACGGCACCGGAGATCTGGCAGCAGACGTCCGGCAAAATAACTCACTTCGTGGCAGGTATCGGCACCGGCGGCACCATCAGCGGCAACGGCCGGTACCTGAAGGAAAAAACGGGCGGCCACGTTGAAGTGATCGCCGCGGATCCCATGGGCTCCGTGTACAGCGGCGGCCACCCCGGCGAGATCCTGGTGGACGGTGTGGGAAATTCCTGGCCGGAGGCCGAGTGGCCCAAGATCTTCGACCGCGGCATCGTGGACCGCTTCCTGCGCATTCCCAACAACGAGGCGTACACCACGGAGCACCGGCTGCTGAACGAGGAGGGACTGTCCCTTGGGCCCTCATCAGGGCTGGCCGTGGCGGCCGCACTGAGGGTTGCGCTCGCCGCGCCGCACGGCTCCGTGGTGGTGGCCATAGCCCCCGACGCCGGCAGCAACTACCTGAGCAAGGCCTTCAATCCGGTGTGGCTGGCGGATAACAACATCCATCTGGCCGCGGAATTCGTGGAGGAATAGCCTGCGTCCTTGTATTACGAGTCGGATACAGCTAGAGACAGACGGCCCGGCCCCGTTGTACGCTTTTGAAACGTTCGCGGTTCCCGCATCCCCGAATAGGGATGCGGCGTATTCACGGACGGGTCCCGGGCTCAGCCGGGACCAGCACTTATAAAGGAATAGCCAATGTCAATGGATGAGACTTCTTTTCCAGCATTGACCGATGGAGATTCGACTGCGTTCCGGGGACCGCAGCCGATCCCGCTTTCGGACGTGAGTGATCCGACGATCCGCGGACAGGCATGGGACATCATCGAGTCCGTACTGGACGACGCCACACCGCAGAGCGAGTGGGCGCGCGAACAGCTGCGCAGCCAGATGGAATCACACCCGGGGAATCCCGAGCGGGCCCTGCTGGAGCACTTGATCGCCACCAGGAGCATCACCGGGGAACAGTCGGACGCTTCCGAGCTTCCCGAGGCTAACCTGCCCAGCCCCGATCTGCCGACACCCGATGAGGACTACGGCACCACCGTGCTGTTCACGCGCAGGAGCCGGCGCCGCATTGAGGGTATCCTCGGCGACAGGATGCTCCTCACCGCGTTCCAGCCCATCCACGAGCTCTCCAGCAGGAACGTCATCGGCGTCGAGGCGCTGACGCGTTTTGTCAGCGACGACGGCGCCAGCGCGGATCACTGGTTCAACGAGGCCGCTGCCGTAGGCCTTGGCCCGGACCTTGAATTCGCGGCCCTTCAGGCGGCCCTCGTTGCCGCGGAACAGCTGCCGGAGAACATCTACGTGGCGCTCAACCTGTCACCCGTCACCTGCCTTGACCCCCGGCTCCGGGCGTTCGTGGAGCAGTCCCGGCTGGCTGTTGACCGCATTGTCATCGAGCTGACCGAGCGCCTCGCCGAGGATCAGTACGGCCCGGTGGTGGCAGCCTTGGAACCGCTGCGGATGCGTGGGCTCCGGGTAGCTGTAGACGGCGCCGGCGCGGGTTTCGGCTCGATGAGCCAGGTCAATCACCTCAGCCCGGACATCATCAAACTCGACCGCAACCTCATCGCCGGGATCGACCAGGGCGCCGGCCAGAAGACCCTGGGCGCTGCCATGGTTGAGTTCGCCCGGCAGATCGGCGCGGAGCTGGTGGCGGAAGGAATCGAAACCCAGGCCGAGCTCTCCGCCGTCATGGAACTCGGGATGACCGGCGGGCAGGGCTACCTTCTGGGCCGCCCCTCCGTCCAGCCTGCCGACTGGGCCGCCTGGCGAACCCCGGCCGAGCAGGAGGCCTCCGTTTCGGGATCCTCCGGTCCGGCGACGTAGCCCTCACCCGGACGCTCTCTCACTTCCCGTCGTCGAAAACCGCACGCTCTCTCACTTCCTGCTGCCCAAAACGCGCCGCTCTCTCACTTCCCGCCGTCGAAAACCGGACGCTCTCTCACCTATTGCCCGATTTACGCAACGGGGGAGAGCGGCCGTTTAATGACAGTGCGGGGTCAGGCGTCCAAGCCATGGGCAGCTTCTGCGGCCACGATCTCACGCAGCCCGGGTGACCGGGCGTGACGCGCGTGGACCGAGACCTGCTCGATGCGTGCCCTTCGAATCATCACGCCATTCAATCAGGATTACTCGCCCAGGACGTGAGTGAGCGTATGTATAGTGCCCGTTATGGATGACAAGGCAATGCTGCACCGTTACCTTCGTACCCGTCGTGCCGACCTCCTGGGGAAGCTCGAGGGACTCGATGAGTACGACGCCCGGAGGCCACTGACGCCCACCGGCACCAACCTGCTGGGCCTGATCAAGCATGTGGCCAGCGTGGAGCTCGGGTACTTCGGCGAGGTTTTCAGCCGGCCCGCCCCTAGGGAGTTGCCGTGGCTTGACGATGGTGCAGAGCCTGATGCCGACATGTGGGCCACTCCAAAGGAGACCCGGGAACAGGTCGTGGAACTCCACCGGTTCTCCGCTGAGCACAGCGACGCCACGATTGAGGCGCTGCCCTTGGACGCGCCGGGCTCTGTGCCGTGGTGGCCGGAGGAGCGTCGACACGTGACCCTGCATCAGATCCTGGTCCACATGTGTGTCGAAACCGCCCAGCACTTGGGCCACGCCGACATCCTCCGCGAACTTATCGACGGGTCGGCGGGCCAGCGGCCCGGCGATCCCAACCTGACGACGCGCAGCCCCGAAGAGTGGGCCGCACACCGCGCCCGCATCGAGGCGGCCGCCCGCGAGGCAGCGGACCAGAAGTGAGAGAGCGTTGCGGTTGACCCGGCCAGAAGTGAGAGAGCGTTGGGGTTGACCCGGGGAGAAGTGAGAGAGCGTCGGGAGGTGCGCCCTACCCGATGGTGGCAAAGAGCTCGTTTAGCTCAGCGGTCAGCTGCTTCCGCAGTGCAGGCGTGCCGATTTCCTTGCCGTCAATGTGGTTCACGGGAGCCAGCAGCCGGATGCTCGAAATCAGCCAGACGGCATCGGCATCGAAAAGGTCCCGGGGTTCCAGCGGACCGTAACCGAGTTCCCATCCCGCCGCCTTGGCGGCACGGAAGAGCGCGCCCTGCGAGGTGCCCGGGAGGATGCCGCTGTCCAGTTGGGGGGTGATGAGCCGGCGCACCGTGCGGGTGCCGCCGGCGCCGTCGTCAGTCGTGTCAAGGTGCGCGAGCAGGACTGTCGACGTGGGGCCCTCCAGGACCCGGCCGTCGGAGGATGTGAAGATGACGTCGTCCGCGCCCTGCTTGTGCGCGTGCCGCAAGGCTGCCATGTTCACGGCGTAGGAGAGCGTCTTGGCGCCGAGGAGCAGCCACGGCGCCCGTTCGCCCACTTCACTGTCGTAGCCGCGGTCCAGCAGGATGACGTCGATTCCGGTCTCCCGCTGGCGCCTTCCTGCCGCCGGAACGGGCGATGCCTGAACCCAGCACGTGGGCGAAGACGAGCCTTCGGCGCCGCGGGTGCAGATCAGCTTCACCACCACCTCGTCCTCTGCCGGAGTGCCGGAGGGGTGCTGCGAACGGTACTCGTGAACGGCCGTCCCAATGGCCCGGCGCCAGACGTCGCCGGCGGGGATCTGCAGGTCCAGCGCTACAGCGGAACCCTCCAGGCGCTTCAGGTGGGCATCGAGTTTCCGCGGGTTTCCGCCCACGGCAAGCATGGATTCAAAGACGCCGTCGCCGCGGGTGGCACCCTGGTCGGTGGCCATCAGCTGCGGCTGCGAAGCATCGGCGATCCGGCCGTCGTCGAACCGGGGGTCAAGGAATACCAGCACGGTGGCCGGGGCAGCAGGAGTCATGCTTCCAGCTTAGCGTTGGCCCCGGGAGGCGGCCCCGGCGGCTGGCAGCCGCAGAGCCCGGCGGCTTGCCGCGCCAGTGCGGGATAGGCTGGGCTGAACGCCCGTTCCGGAACCGGTCCTGCGGGTGAGGAACCGTGGGGGTCTAGCCTGTGTTGTGGCCGTTTCCGCTGGCGGGCACCGCGCCTTATTGGCTCGTGCTGGCGCTGAGCATTCTTGACCTGGTCATCCGGGTGCTGGCGCTGGGCATCATTCCCGGCAACCGGCGCCCCACCACCGCCATGGCATGGCTGCTGGGCATCTTCTTCGTGCCCGCCCTGGGCCTGATCCTGTTCCTGCTGTTCGGAAACTTCAAGCTCTCACGCAAGCGCCGGTCACAGCAGGATGCCGTGAACAAGCGCGTCCGGGCCGGCACGTCCCAGCTGGCCGCCGTCGAAAGCCGCTACAGCGGCCCGGAGTGGGTGGCCTCCGCGGCGGAACTGAACAAGACGCTGGGCTCCCTGCCCATGGTGGACGGCAACAGTGTGGAGCTGCTGCCCGGGTACCCGGACTCCATCAAGGCCATGGCCGCCGCCGTCCGCGAGGCGAAGACTTTCGTTAACGCAGAGTTCTACATCATGAGCACGGACCACATCACCGATGACCTCTTCGGTGCTCTTGAGGAAGCCGCCGAGCGAGGAGTGGAGGTCCGGGTCCTGTTCGACCACCTCGGCACCCTGCGCATCAAGGGCTACCGGAAACTCATCAGGCGCCTCAAAGCGAGCAAGATCCAGTGGCGGCCCATGCTGCCGCTGCGCCCGGTGCACGGCCAATGGCGCCGCCCGGACCTGCGAAACCACCGCAAGATCATGGTGATCGACGGCGAAATCGCCTTCACGGGCTCGCAGAACCTGATCGAGCCCTCCTACAACAACCCGCGGCACCGCAAGGTGGGGCGCGAATGGGTAGAGCTCATGGCCTGCCTGCGCGGCCCCATCGTCACCACGCTCAACGTCGTCTTCGCCACCGACTGGCTGAGCGAGACGGACGAGTCGCTGGAAGACCAGCTGGAGCACCGGCCCGAGATGGCTCCGGGCAGGGTGACCGCCCAGGCCGTGCCCAGCGGCCCCGGCTTCATCACCGAGAACAACCTGCGCCTGTTCAACACGCTCATCTACTCCGCCCAGCACAAGATCTCGATCTGCAGCCCGTACTTCGTCCCGGACGACTCGCTTCTCTACGCGGTGACGACGGCGGCACAGCGCGGCGTCGACGTCGAACTCTTCGTCTCGGAGAAGGGGGACCAGTTCCTGGTCCACCACGCCCAGCAGTCCTACTATGAGGCGCTGCTGGAGGCGGGTGTGCGAATCTACCTGTACAAGGCCCCGTTCGTGCTGCACGCGAAGCATTTCACCATCGACGATGAGGTGGCCGTGCTGGGATCCAGCAACATGGACATGCGGTCCTTCTCGCTCAACCTCGAGGTTTCGGTGATGCTCCTGGGTGCGGACATCGTGGCCAAGATGCGGGCCGTGGAGGACACCTACCGGGACATCTCCCACGAGCTGACGCTCGGCGACTGGATGCAGCGGCCCATGGCGGTCAAATACATCGACAATGTCGCCCGGCTCACGGCAACCCTCCAGTAAGGCGCACTTCAGGAAGCGGGTCAGCTTTCCGGGAAGCCTGCGCCCAGCGCGGAGAGGACCCCGAAGGCCTTGGTCCGGATTTCGTCGTACTCCTCCTGGGGCGAGGAATCCGCGGTGATCGCACCGCCGATGCCGAGGCTCAGTTCCGCCCGTCCCGCACCGTTCGCGTGGATCACCAGGGTGCGGATGGCGACCGCCGTGTCCATGGCCCCGCTCAGCGAAAAGTAGCCGATCGCGCCCGAATAGACCCCGCGCGGCGCTTCTTCCAGCCGGTCCAGGATGGCCATGGTGCTGATCTTCGGAGCGCCCGTCATGGAACCGGCGGGAAAGCATGCTGCGACGGCTTCAGCACGCGGCAGCCCGGGTTTCAGCTTCGCGTCGATGGTGCTGACCATCTGGTGGACCGTGGCGTAGCTTTCGATGGCGCAGAGCCTGCTGACGGTGACGGATCCGGCCACGGCGAAGTGGCTTAGGTCGTTTCGGAGGAGGTCCACGATCATGATGTTCTCGGCCCGGTCCTTGGGGGAGGACTCCAGGTCCCGCCGCAGCTGTTCGTCGCGGGCAGGTTCCGCGGCCCGCGGGCGGGTGCCCTTGATGGGCTCGGCGCGCATGCCGCCGTCGGCCGCTATTTTCAGGAATCGCTCCGGCGACGTGCTGGCCACGGTGAGCTCCCCGAAGCGCAGGTAGCTGGCAAACGGCGCCGGGTTTTTCCGGCGCAGCGCGAGGTACGCCCGCCAGGGGTCCAGCCCGTCCGGCCCGTCCGCAACATCGGCTGTGACGGCAGTGGTGAGGCAGACTTCGTACGTGTTTCCCTCGGCGATCTCGTGCTGGGCGTCGGCGATCTTGGCCTTGTAAGCGCGCTCAGTGTCGCGGCCCGTGAAGGCCGGGGCAGCACCGTCACCGCGGCCGACGGCGGTGCTTGCGACGGCGCCACTCGCACCGGCGGATTCTCCCGCGGCGGTGCCCGCCGCGGGTTCGGCTGGCGCTGCGGCCGCCGTGACCGCAGAGCGGGCAAGTGCCAGCCACTCCGGGGCGTCGGGCGCCTCCAGCGCGAGGAGCCAGGTGCTGCCTTCACGGTGGTCCAGGACCACCGCCCTGCCGGCGAAGACCATGGCGGCGTCAGGGGTCCCGGCGGGGATGTCGCTGCCGCCGGTTTCACGCTTGAGTTCGTAGCCCAGGTAGCCCAGCCACCCCAGGGTGAATTCGCAGTCGTAGCCCTCCGGGGCGCGGACGGCGCGGCGGCCCCACACGCCGTCGAGCCAGCGGAAGAACGGCCCGGCGGTCTCCACCGTGGCCGTGCCGGTGGTCAGCCGGGTCACGCCGGACCGGTGCCGGACGTCCTGACCGAAGCTTCCGCCGTCGTCCGCCAATATGCTGAAGCGGCTGCGCTCGGCGGCCGCCCCCTCGGCCCGGAGCGAGGAGTCCAGCCACACGGCATTCGGCGAGCGGCCGTAGAGCGCATCGAAGAGCCGGGCGGCGTCGGGGACGCAGTCCAGCCGCTCGGCATGGAGCTGGAGGCCCCGCCGCGCGGAGAGCTCGGGCAGCAGGACCGGTGCGAGCGCCGGAAGGTACTGCAGCGCCAGGAGGACGTCGTCCGGGGCCGTGCCGTCGGCCCTGTTGAGCACACGGATGTCGGCCTTTTCGGGCACAGCGTCCGCGGCAAGCCACTCTTCCTCCTGCGCCGCCCACTGGTCCCAGAACGGTTCATAGGTGCTGCCGTCACGTGCCAGGGCCCGGGTGCGGCGGTCGTCGTCGGAGGACTCCGCCCAGATGACGGCATCCAGCATCGGGCGGGCCGAATCCGCGGCGGAGCCTACACCCTCCACGATCACGATCTCCGCCGGCAGCGTGGTGCGCGCCGGGCCGTCGTAGTGCATTTCCCAGTCCCAGCTGACCCATTCGGCGGCTTCCCCGCGGCTCAGCGGAACCAGCACTGTGGTGACGTACCGCTCGATGCCCGCCGCCAGCCCGTTCCAGCCGGGGTAGACATCCTCCAAATGGAACAGCGACACCTTGTGGTGTTCCCGCAGCCGGGCAGCAAGCTCGATCGCGAGGGTGGTCTTTCCTGCGCCGGATCGGCCGTCGATGGCAATGATCACGGGTGCAGGGGTCATGAAATAGAGCGTACCTGCTGCCCGGACTGGTTCTGTTGCACCATCTCCTGCCGGACATGCTCCACGATGCCGGGGACTGCCGCTTTGATGAGGTCCCAGGTGACCTCAAAGTCCGCGTGCCCGCCGTACCAAGGGTCCTCGATGCCCTGGTCCAGGAGGTCCCGGCCGGCCACTGCCGGATCGAAACTGCGCAGCATCCGGATCCGCGCCAGCGCTTCCCCGGCCGGGGCAGTGGCCCGGAGCCAGCCGTAATGGTCCACGTCCAGGGCGAGAATCAGGTGCCGGTCACGGAACCACTCCGGCTTCCACTCCCGCGCAATGTGCCCGTTGGAAGCGAGCTTGTGGGCTGCCAGTTTGCGGGCGGCCCGGGGGTCGATGGGGCGGCCGGCCTCATAAGCGGTGGTGCCGGCTGAATCCACGACGACGGCGCCGGCGAGCCCCGCTGCTGCGAAGGCCTCGGCCAGCATCAGCTCGGCCATCGGGGACCGGCAGATATTTCCGGTGCAGACCGCGATGATCCGGTATGGGCTCGACATTGAGGACATGGAGCAAGCATGGGGGATGGTAGGCCCTCTTGGCTAGTCACGTCCCTTCCGCCCTTACTCGCGGGTAAACAATGTTTCGAATTCCGTCATAATTCGCCGGGCGGGGAACAGATTGAGGTGCATCTCAGTTATCAGTACTGAGGAAAGAAAAATGAGCACCACATGTACGGCACTGGTCATTCCCGCCCGGTTGGGCGAGGCCCTGCGAACCATGAACATCGACGCAACCCCCGATACCCTTCAGGGGCTCGTCGGAGGACACCTGGAGTCCGTAAGCCGCGGCGACTGGCACGTCTACCTCAACGCCGAAGGCCACATGATGAACCTGCCGCCGAACATCCGCGCCGCCCAGCTCATCCATGAGGCGGGGATAGACCTGTTCGATGCGGCCCGCGGAACGGCTGTGTTCCTTGGCCGGACCGGGCGTGGCGGCGAGGCGGACGTCCCGGAGCACCTGCTGCGGCGGGCCGCCGAAATGTTCGGATCCCCCCTGGCGGCATAGGACTAGCGGCTAGGGGGCCGTTGCCCTCATGCTTTACGCTGCCTTCTTTAGGCCGCCTTCTTTACGCCGCCTTGACCAGCAGGAGCTCGTCCCAGTTGGTGGTGTATCTGGGCGAGAGCATGGTGCGCTGCATGGACCAGTCCGGTCCGCCCCGGATGCCGGCATGTCCCAGCCCCACGGAGCCCCGCCCGTAGCGGCGGCTGATGTCTTCCAGCAGCGTTCCGATGCCGCGCTCCTCATGCGGGTTGGTGAACATGGGCAGCGCCGACTGCTGTCCGGCGGGGCGCAGGTCCGTGACCATGATTCCCGCACGGGCGTATTTGATGCCTTCCTGGATTCGGGGGAGCAGGGCATGCGATGCCTTGGTCAGCAGGACGGGATCCGCGGTGGGCATGGGCAGCGTGACGGAGACCGACGGGTAGGACGTGTCCCGCGGGTTGTAGTGCGACGTGCCGGCGAACGCGGTGAGGACCTTGGCCTGCAGGCCGTGTTTGGCGAGCCGGGCGCTGGCCTGCTGGGCGTAGACGCTCATCACCTGGCGCAGATCCGCCCGGGTGGTGATAGGCGTCGAAAACGAGCGGCTGACGATGAGCTGGTCACGGCCGATGCGTTCTTCCTCCATGGGGATGCAGGGAGTGCCCTGCAGCTCCAGGACGGTGCGCATCAGCACCACGGAGAAGCGGTCCCGGATCCGCACAGGGTCGGCGTTAGCCAGGTCGAGGATGGAATGGATACCCAGCGCATTCAGGCGCCTGGTCAGCCGGCCGGCCACGCCCCAGAGTTCGACGACGGACAGCCGCCTCATCAGCGCTTGGCGGGCCTGGGCCGGCATGGCGTCCCAGTGGCACACGCCGTTAAGGCCGGGGTTGTTCTTCGCCCATTTATTGGCCAGCTTCGCGAGGGTCTTGGTGTTGGCAATCCCCACGCACACCGGTACGCCGACGTTGCGGCGGACGGCAAGTTTGATGGTTTGCCCGAGCCGGAGGAGTTCGTCCGGCGTGCCTTTGACGCCCAGGAACGCTTCGTCGATGCTGTACACCTCCAGCCAGGCCGAGTACCGGCCCAGCAGTTCCATGACGCGCGAGCTGATGTCGCCGTAGAGCTCGTAGTTGCTGGACCTGGCCACCAGACCCCATTCCTTGGCGCGGGGCGCGATCTTGAACCACGGCTCACCGACGGGGATGCCGAGGGCCTTGGCCTCGGGGGACCTGGTGACCGCGCAGCCGTCGTTGTTTGAGAGGACAACCAGGGGGCGGCCTTCCAGCGACGGATCGAAAGCGCGCTCCGCCGAGGCGTAGAAACAGTTGACGTCCACCAGGGCAATCCGCCGGCCCGCGTCCGATGCGGGTTTATGCGGTGCGGGTTTGTGGGGTGCGGGTTTGTCCGGTGTCAGCGTGCCCGGTGCGTGCGCGTCAGACATGGTGCAGGCACCTCGTGGCCACGCCCCAGATGACCAGGTCCGACAATGCCGGAACACGGATATCCGGATACCGGGGATTGTCCGCCTGCAGCACCACTCCGGCGGCCGTGATGCGCAGCCGCTTGATGGTCAGCTCGCCGTCCAGGACGGCGATGACCACCGATCCGTCTTTGGGATCCAGTGCGCGGTTGACGATCAGTTCGTCGCCGTCGCTGATCCCAGCCCCCTCCATCGAGTCCCCGGACACGCGCACCACATAGGTGCTGGTGATGTCCTTGATGAGGTGTTCGTTGAGGTCGATGCGGCCGTCAAAGTAGTCCTGCGCCGGCGACGGGTAGCCCGCCGCGACGGGCACCGGAGAGATCAGCACCGACAGCAGGGAAGTGCCCGCATCTATCACACGGGGACCCACAATTATGCCCACAACACACCCTTATTCGAATATATGTTCGATAGCTCCAGTGTAGACCCTGGCTCCGACAAAGGGGATGCATTATCTTTAAGTGCATAAGCATGCACGTATGCACTCAAGGGGTCGAAGGCGGAATCAATGTTGGCTGTTTTGCGGGACCCCACGTACGGGCGGCTGTTTTCTGCGCAGGTCGTGGCCCTGCTGGGGACCGGGCTCTTGACGGTGGCTCTGGGGCTGCTGGCGTTTGACTTGGCCGGCAGCAGCGCGGGCGCGGTGCTGGGGACGGCATTGACCATCAAGATGCTGGCCTATGTGGGTTTCGCCCCGGTAATCAACGCCTTGGTGGCGCGGCTGCCGAAGAAACCGGTGCTGATTGCTGCTGACCTGGTCCGTGCGGCAATGGCCGTTTGCCTGCCGTTCATCACGGAAGCCTGGCAGATCTACGTGCTGATCTTCCTGCTGCAGACGGCTTCGGCGACGTTCACCCCGGCATTCCAGTCCCTCATTCCGACGGTGCTGAAGGACGAACGTGATTACACCCATGCTTTGTCCCTGTCCCGGCTGGCCTACGACATGGAGGCCCTGGTCAGTCCCGCGGCGGCCGCCCTGCTGCTGACGGTGCTCACTTACAACAGCCTGTTCCTGGGAACCGTGGCCGGGTTCCTGTTCTCTGCCGGCATGGTCGCCTTCACGGTCCTGCCGAAGACCACGTCCAGCGTCGGGGCCGCCGGGTCCTTGTGGCACCGGACGACACTGGGGGCCCGGATCCTGTGGCGGAACCGCCGTCTGCGGTCCCTGCTGGCCCTGAATCTGGTGGTGGCCGCTCCGACGGCTTTGGTGCTGGTGGACACCGTGGTCTACGTCCGTGACGCACTGCATCGGCCCGAGACAGATCTGGCCTTGGCCCTGGCCTGTTTCGGCGTCGGGTCGATGGTCGTGGCGGTCACTGCCCCGCGGGTCCTCGAGCGTTTCGGAGACCGGGCCGTGATGCTCACCGGCGCCGCCCTGATCCCGCTGGTTCTGGCCGGGGCCACCGCGGTCACGTTCCTGGCCGCGCCCGGTGCAGGCTGGTGGTGGCTGCTGGGGATGTGGTTCCTGCTCGGCGCCGGCAATTCGACGATCCTCACGCCGTCATCGCGGCTGCTGCGGGACGCCTCAACGGAGGAGACCCGCCCGTATGTGTTCACGGCCCAGTTCTCGCTCTCGCACGCCTGCTACATCATCAGTTACCCGGTGGCTGGCTGGGTCGGCGCCGCCGCTGGTCTGGGTTGGGCTGCGCTGGCGCTGACAATTCTTGCGATACTAGGCAGTGCAGGAGCCTTCCTGTCCTGGCCCCGGCACACCGTCGCGGGACCCAACGGAGCCGTCAGTGAGGAGCAGAGAGTTGAGCAGCCAGCCGGGCAGCCCGTTCCCTCCAGGTGAGCCCTCGCTGTTCCACCCGGTCACTCCCGGGCCGGAACTGCTTGAGAGCGCCGCCGGGACGCTGCGGATGCTGGCCGAACCTACCCGCCTGCATCTGCTCTGGCAACTTGCCCAGGGCCCGAAGACCGTAACCGAGCTCGTGGACATGGTGCTGGTGCCGCGGACTGTGGTCAGCCAGCACCTGGCCAAACTCAGGCTGAGCGGACTCGTGGACACCCGCAAGGACGGCCGGCACGTCATCTACTCCCTCCACGACGGCCACCTGGTCCGGCTGATCCAGGAAACCATCAACCACGCCGACCACCAGGTGACCGGCGAACCCACCCACGGCTGACGTCGCCGCCGTCCGTCGCCGACGATTCAGCGTCAGCTTTTCAGCGGATCACCTGATAGCGCACGTGGGTTACGAGGTGGGTACCGCTCACTTCCGTCGGCTCAAGCCTGACGTTCGCGACGCCGTCGAGCAGCCGCTCGCCCGCCCCCAGGATCATGGGTGAGATGTGCAGCCGCAGCTCGTCGATCAGCCCTGCCGACAGGTATTGCTGGGCGGTCCGTGCACCGCCGGCAATGGCCACATCCTTGCTGCCGGCGGCCGTCCGCGCCTGGGCCAGCGCCGATTCGATCCCGTCGGTCACGAAGTTGAATGTGGTCCCGCCCTGCATTTCCAGCGGTTCGCGCGGATGGTGGGTGAGGATGAACACGGGTGCGTGATAGGGCGGTTCCTCTCCCCACCATCCCCGCCAGTCCTCGTCCCACGCCCCTGGCCCGGGACCTGCGTACATGTTCCGTCCCATGATGTAGGCGCCGGCCGCGAGGATTCCTTCGAGCGCAGCGGCGTTGGACTCCGGTTCCTCGAACTGCCATCTGTGCAGGAGCTCTCCGTCCTCGCCCAGGGGTTCGGCCAGGCTCTGGTTCGGGCCGGCGAGGAATCCGTCAAGGGAGATGGTCAGATCGCACGTGACTCGGCTCATGCGCCCATCATGCCACCATTCGGCGGTTCGGGCCCGGCTGAGCGTCCGGTGGTTTTCGCGGGACAATGCCAGGTCCGGAACGGCTGGCCCGGGTTATTTTCGTCACGGTTTCTGCGTCCTGCCGGGTTCCGGGTTTGGCTGCCCCCATACTGAGATTGACGCGGTGATTTCCGGCGGCAAACCAGTCAGGAGGAAGAGCATTGAACACTGTGATGACAGTAGTGACAAACGAGTATTTCCCTGCTGCGGCGGTGCTTTTTGGTGTTGTGCTTTTTTGGACGGTCGCCCTCTTCGGCGGCCTCTCACTCCTCAGCACCAGCCAGCCGCCCATCGCTACACTAACGTGGCTGCTCTTCGTTTATGCCGCGGCTGTTCTCTCGCCCCTTGCAGGACTGCTGGCGATGGTTGACCTCCTCCGCCGCTGGCTCCGGAACCGCCGTTCCGCCCGTGCCGAGGGCCGCGTGGCCGGAACCACGTCCGCCTAGGCGAACCGAAGAAAACGGGTAGCGTCCACTCGCCCGCGGCGGGGTTCAATCTCCTAAAATTGTTATGGGGCCGGCGGCGAAAAAGCCCGCTGAGACCCGGGCTGTCCCCAGTCGCCGTCGGCCCTTCCGACCGGCGCGCTTTCTGTCCAGGGCGGGACTCCCGGTGGAGCTGGTGCACGCCGAGGAGTGCCATGTGCCGCACGAGGCGTCTGCGGTATTCTGGTGTCGGGTTATGCAGGCAGCCTCCGGATACTTCGCTGAGGACATCCCATGGCCCTAACATTCTTCGTCTCGGCTTCTTGCCCGGTTCCTGCCGTCTCGGCCCTGCTGCTTGTTGCCGCAGCGGCGAGACCCCGCTTGAGGGCCGCATGAATCCGGGCAGGGGCCGCCTCGCGGGCATAGCGGAGCGGCGCATCTTCAAGTCCTATGCGTCGTTGTCGTCCGTTCCGACCGATGAGCTCGAGGCCCTGGCGGACATCCTGAAGGATCACTCGAGCATCCCCGGTCCGAACCATGCCGGCGTGGTGGGTCCCGTGGTCATGGCCGAACTGGCACGGCGGAACGGGGCCGATTGCCGGAGGCGCCCGCACCCGGACGGTTCGGGGCACTAGCCGGAGGCCGGGCCGTCACGCCGGCAGCGTCCTCATTCCGGCAGCGCCGCACCCCACAGCGCCTTGCGGAGCAGGGCCTTCAGCTGGGCCGATTCCTCCGCCGGCAGGCCGTCGAGCACTTCCGCTTCAGCGCGTCGTGCGGCTTCGCTCGCCTGCTCGAGCATCTTTCCTCCCTTGGCGGTGGCCGTGACGGTCTTCGCGCGGCGGTCCTGCTTTCCGGGCGCCCTCGCCACGAGCCCCCGTTTCTCCAACTCATCCACCAGGGCCACAATCTGGCTGGGGTCAAGGCTTAGGAAGTCCGCCATCTCACGCTGCGTCGGCTCCAGCCCGCTGTTTGCGAGGATCAGGACCGAGTACGAACGCTCTTTCAGGTCGAACTCCGCCAGCGCCCGGTTGTTCAGTGCCGAGCCCGCGGCGTGCAGTTTGGCCAGCAGGAATCCGAGGTCCTGACTGATCGACGCCGCGACCAGTTTGTGGACCGGCTCCGCGCGCTGCTCGCCTTCTATCCCGATCGTCATGCCAAACTCCAATAATCTTCAAAATAAATCGTTGACTTTTTCAACTATCCATATTTTCATGGATACAGAACAGCATCCCACGCCGACCGCCAGGATGCACAAGGTCAGCTAGCAAAGGAGCAGCCATGAGCCTGTCAGGCAAAGTAGCAATCGTCACCGGAAGCGGACGGGGCCTGGGATTGGCCTACGCCCGTGAGCTGGCAAGGCAGGGTGCCGCCGTCGTTGTCAACGACGTCGACGCCGCGGTAGCAGCGGAAGCGGTCCGCCTCATTGAGGCCGACGGTGGGAAGGCCGCCGCCGTTGTTGCTCCCGTTGGCAGCACGGAAGTTGCAAAGCAGCTCGTCCAGGCAGCCGTCGCCAGCTTTGGCCGGCTGGACATCCTGGTCACGAACGCCGGCATCCTGCGGGACAAGAGCCTGCTGAAAATGACCGACGAGGACTTCGACGCCGTCATCAACGTCCACCTCCGCGGCACCTTCACCTGTGTGAGGGAAGCGTTCGCATACTTCAAGGAGAACGGCATCGCCGGCCGCATCATCACCATCGGCTCGCCCACCGGGCAGCGCGGAAACTTCGGCCAGACCAACTACGCGGCAGCCAAGGCCGGCATTGTGGGCATGGTCCGCACCTGGGCACTGGAAATGAAGAAGTCCGGCGTGACCGCCAACGCCGTCATTCCGGTTGCAGCCACCGCCATGACCAAGACCGTCCCCTACTTCCAGAAGGCCGTGGAAGCAGACGAGCGCGGCGAGGCCATGCCGTCCTTCTTCCGCCATGATCTCGGATTCGGAACGGCCGACGACGTCTCCGGACTGGTCGCGTTTCTCGCCTCTGATGAGGCGGCCGGCATCAGCGGCCAGGCCATTGGGGCCGGCGGGGACCGTCTGCAGCTGTGGTCCCATCCCGAACCCGTCTCCACGGAATACCGCGACGGCGGCTGGCGCTACGAGGACCTCACGGAGAACTTCGGCGGCATCTTCGGCGACAAGCTGCAGAGCGTGGGCGAGGAATTCCTGCCTCTTCCCGAGGGCTTGCAGCCTGAAGCCGCGCCGGCAGGAGTCCGCTGATCATGGCCACAGCCCGTTATGAACCGGGAATCGACGCCGCGAAGCTGGACGCGATCGACATGCACGTCCACCTTGAGGTGGACAGCTGCGGGCACGGCTCGCTGCCGGATGCCCTCACCGAGGCTTCGGCCAAGTATTTCAAGGCGGAGGACCGGACGCCGTCGCTGGACCGCATCGCCGAGGTGTACCGCGAACTAAACATGGCCGCCGTCGTCTTCACCGTGGATGCCCGCACCCAGCTCAAGCATGAGCCCAACAGCATTCCGGAGCTGATTGCCGGTGCCGCGCGGAACAACGACGTCCTAATCCCCTTCGGCAGCGTGGACCCCCGCACCGGGGCCGAGGCGATCCAGGGCGCCAAACACCAGGCCATAGACCTGGGCGTCCGCGGCTTCAAGTTCCACCCCAGCCTGCAGGGCTTCGATCCGTCCAGCGAACAGTTCTACCCGCTGTGGGAGACGCTGCAGGAACTCGGCCTGCCGGCCATCTTCCACACCGGGCAGAACGGCATGGGCGCCGGACTGCCCGGCGGGTACGGCATCAAGCTGGCGTACTCCAACCCCCTGCTCCTGGATGCCGTGGCCGCGGACTTCCCGGAACTGCAGATCATCATGGCCCATCCCTCCGTGCCGTGGCAGGACGAGGCCAACTCCATCGCCACGCACAAGGCCAACGTATTCATCGACCTGTCCGGCTGGTCCCCCAAGTACTTCCCGGAATCGCTGGTGCGGATGTCCAATTCGGTGCTGCAGGACAAGGTGCTGTTCGGCACCGACTTCCCCCTCATCACGCCGCAGAAATGGCTGGGCGCCTTCGCGGACCTGCCGCTGAAGGACGAGGTCCGGCCCAAGATCCTCAAGCACAACGCGGTGCGCCTCCTCGGGCTGGACGGCTGAGATGAGTGCCGCCACAGCCGAGCAGACACCTGCGGCCGAGCAGACACCTACTGCCGAAAAGACCCGGCTCTACGGCGTCTGCGACTACTACGACGCCGAATCCCTCCTCACCCCGGAAGAGCGCCGGGTGCTGGGCAGGCTCCGGAACTTCCTGGACCGGGAGGCGCAGCCGCTGCTGGCCGAGTACTGGGAACGCGGGGAGTTTCCGCAGCAGCTCGCCCAGCCGCTGATCGACCTGGACCTGATGGAACCCGCGGAGCTGACGGGCCCCAGAGGTGCCGAACGCCGCCCCGCCCGGGGCATCTACCAGGGCTTCCGGATCTTCGAGCTCGCCCGCACCGACGCGTCGCTGGCCACCTGGTACACCGCGCAGGCCGGGCTGTTCCGCACGGCCATCCGCGTCGGCGCCTCGGTGGAACAGCAGGCGGAGTGGATGCCGAAGGTCATCGATTTCTCGCTCAAGGGCGTCTTCTCGCTCACGGAACCGGATTCCGGCTCGGACATTGCCGGCGGGCTGTCCACCACGGCCCGTTTCGAGGCGGATAGCCAAGGCGGCAGCTGGGTCCTGGACGGTGCCAAGCGCTGGATCGGGGGAGCGGCAACAGCGGACGTGCTGGCCGTATTCGCCCGCGACGTGGCGGACGGAAACGTCAAAGCTTTCCTGGTGGATCGGCAGGCGGACGGCGTGACGCTGGAGAAGATCCACGGCAAGACGTCCCTGCGGATGATGCAGAACGCCCACATCACCCTCCGCGGTGTCCGGGTGCCGGAGTCCATGCGGCTGCACAACGTGAACTCGTTCAAGGATGTTGCCGCGATGCTCCGGGCCATGCGCTCGGACGTCGCCTGGATCGCCGCCGGACTCCAGGCCGGCGCCTTCGAAGCGGCCCTCCCCTACGTCACGGAACGCCGGCAGTTCGGCCGCCCGCTGGGCTCCTTCCAGCTGGTTCAGGAAAAGCTGGCCCGCATGCTGGGCAACGTGACGTCAGCCCTGTCCTTGGTGGTCCGGCTGACTGAGCAGCAGGCGAAGGGGATCTACCGTGACCAGGACTCCGCCCTGGCCAAGATGCAGACGTGCCTGCTGATGCGGGAGACCGTGGCGCTGGCCCGCGAAATAGTTGGCGGCAACGGCATCACGCTCGAATCCGACGTCGCACGGTTCCACGCAGACGCCGAAGCCGTCTACTCCTACGAAGGCACCCACGAGATCAACGCCCTCATCCTGGGACGCGCCCTGACCGGCGAAAGCGCCTTCACCCGCTGACACCGCACCAACCGGACCGTCCTCACTGAACTCGAACAACAGCTGAACCCGAACAACAACTGAACCCCGACAGCGGCAGCACCGCGCCGCCGTCGTACTACAGCACACCCAAAAACAGCCCCAGGAGGCACAGATGCCCAACCTCGTCGTCGACTTCGACAAACTGCTCACGCTCGCCGGAACGGACCTCGGCGTGACCGAATACCGCGAAATCACCCAGGAACAGATCAACAAATTCGCCGACGCCACCGGCGACGACCAGTGGATCCACGTGGACCTGGAACGCGCCAAGGATGGCCCGTTCGGCGCTCCGATCGCGCACGGCTTCCTCACCCTTTCGCTCATCATCCCGTTCTGGGGGGAGCTGTTCGACGTCGACGGCGTCACCACCAAGGTGAACTACGGCCTGGACAAGGTCCGCTTCACGTCCCCGGTGAAGGTGGGCTCGCGCATCCGCATGCAGGCCACCATCGCCGAAGTCACCGAGGTCAAGGGCGGCGCCCAGATCAAGGTGTCCAACGCCATCGAGATCGAAGGCCAGGAACGCCCCGCCGTCGTGGCCGAATTCCTCGCCCGTTTCTACAAGTAAGCCGCTCCACAAGAGCAAAACCACCACCCCTCCCTCCTTCCCAAGGAACAGCCATGTCAGGACAAACCCAGCTCGCACCCGCGGGTACGGCCGCGAAGCGCAAGGAAGCGCGCACGGTCATCATGTCCAGCTATCTGGGCAGCACCATCGAGTTCTACGACTTCCTGCTGTACGCCACCGCGGCCGCCGTGGCCTTTCCCAAGGTCTTCTTCGCCGGCACCGACGAGTGGGTGGGCGTCGTTGCCGCCTATGCCACGTTTGCCGCCGGCTATGTCGCCCGGCCCCTTGGCGGCGTCATTTTTGGCCACTTCGGGGACCGGGTGGGCCGCAAGGGGATGCTCATCGTCTCCATGGCGATGATGGGGATTGCCTCCACCCTGATCGGCCTGATTCCCGGCGCCAGCGTGATCGGCCCCTGGGGAGCGGTCATCCTGGTGGTCCTCCGGGTCTGCCAGGGAATCGCCGTCGGCGGGGAATGGGGCGGCGCCGCGCTCATGGCCCTGGAGCACTCCGACCCCAAACGGCGGGGCTTTGCGGCTTCCTTCGTCAACGCCGGCGCACCGACCGGCGCCGTGCTCGGCACCGTGGTGATGGGCATCTTCTCGGCCCTCCCGCAGGAGGCCTTCCTCGCCTGGGGCTGGCGCGTGCCGTTCCTGCTGTCCTTCGTGCTCCTGATTGTGGGCATGTTCGTCCGGCTCCGGGTCTCGGAAAGCCCCATTTTCGCCGAGGCCGTGGCCAAGGAAAGCGCCCAGGGCATCAAACGCAAGATCCCGCTGCTGGAAGTGCTGCGCCGGCCCAAGGCGCTGATCATGATCATGTTCGCCGGTGCCGCGGGCTTCGGCCTCCAGGTGGTGCTGCCCACGTTCTCCATTACCTACGCGGTGTCCAAGGGCGCCCCGCAACAGGGCGTGCTGTACGCCTTCGCCGGAGCCTCAGCCATCTCCATCCTGTTCGTCCTGCTCGGCGGCAGGCTGTCAGACCGGCTCGGTCGCAGGCCGGTCATGGTGGCCGGCCTGGCGTTGTTCATTGCCTATCTGTTCCCGATGTTCGGCATGCTCGGCTCCGGCAGCATCGCCATGATCTTCCTGGCGTTCACTGTGGCCCTCATCCTGCACTCGAGCCTGTACGGACCCCTGGCTGCGTTCGTTTCCGAACAGTTCGGCACCACCAACCGCTACACCGGCGCAGCCGTCGGCTACCAGCTGGCCACCCTGATCGGCGCGGGCTTCACGCCCGGAATCGTTGCCGGCCTGTACAAGGATTCCGGGCAGAACATCGTCCCCGTGGTGGTGTTCCTCTCGGTCATGGCCCTGGTTTCGATTGTCTTCATCCTGCTGACGCGGGAGTCTAAGAACAACGACCTCACTTCGGTCGATTAGGAGCGCAAGAATGGACAACAACGGAGTTGGATCCTGGGTGCACCGCCGCCGCCAGAAGTCCGGATCCAAGACGGCCCTCGTGTCGGGGACCCGCACGTTGAGCTACGCCCAGCTCGCCGACCGCACGGACCGGCTGGCCAACGCGCTGCGCGCCAGGGGCGTGGCCAAGGGGGACCGGGTGGCCTACCTCGGCGAGAACCACCCGTCCTTCGTGGAAACCTTCTTCGCCTGTGGGCTGCTCGGTGCGATCTTCGTGCCGCTGAACACCCGGCTGGCCGCCCCCGAACTGCAGTTCCAGCTGCAGGACTCCGGGACCCGGCTGCTGGTGAACGCCGGCGAACTCGACACCCTGGCGGCAGCATCCGTCGAAGGAACCGCGGTGACCCACCGCTTCGTGGTGGCGCCCGACGGCGGCGCTGACGCTGCGGCTGTTACGCCGCCTGCCGCCGTCGAGCACTATGAGGAGGTCCTGCAGGCGGCAGGTGCCGGCTCGCCGGATGAGCCGGTGAGCCTGGAGGACGGCGCCATGATCCTCTACACGTCCGGCACCACCGGCCGGCCCAAAGGTGCGCTGCTCACGCACGGCAACATCACCTGGAACTGCTTCAACACGGTGGTGGACATGGACCTGAACCGGAACGACGTCGCCCTCATGATTTCGCCGCTGTTCCACGTGGCGTCCCTGGACATGGGACTGCTGCCGATGCTGCTCAAGGGCGCCACCGTGGTGCTCGAGGCAAAGTTCGACGCCGGCCGGGTCCTTGACCTGATCAAACAGCACAAGGTCACCACCCTGAACGGGGTCCCCACCACGTTCCAGATGCTCTGCGACCATCCGGCCTGGCCGACGGCGGACCTCAGCTCCCTGGACAAGCTCACCTGCGGCGGATCGGCCATTCCGCGCCGCGTCCTGGACGCCTACGAGGAGCGCGGCATCGGCTTCACCAGCTGCTACGGCATGACCGAGACCGCTCCGGGTGTCACCATGCTGCCGGTGTCAAGGTCCAGGGAGAAAGCAGGCTCCGCAGGCCTGCCGCACTTCTTCACGGATGTCCGCATCGCCGATCCCCTGGGCGGTCCTGCGGCACCGGGACAGGTGGGGGAGATCCAGATTTCGGGACCGAACGTCATCAGGGAGTACTGGAACCGGCCGGAAGCCACCGCGGACAGCTACGCGGATTCGACCTGGTTCCGGTCGGGGGACACGGGTTTCGTGGACGACGAAGGTTTCCTGTTCGTCTCGGACCGCATCAAGGACATGATCATTTCCGGCGGTGAGAACATCTATCCGGCGGAGGTCGAGGCGGCCATCTCCGAACTGGACGCCGTGGCCAGTGTGGCGGTGATCGGCGTCGAGGATGCGAGGTGGGGCGAGGTTCCCCGTGCCATCGTGACACTCCGCGAAGGTGCCTCGCTGTCCGAGGACGAGGTGCGTTCACACCTGGACGGACGGCTCGCGCGATACAAGATCCCCAGGTCCGTGGTGTTCGTGGACGAGATGCCGCGAACGGCCAGCGGCAAGATCCGCAAAGTGGACCTGCGGAAGCAGTACGCAGCGAACGGACAGTTGCATCCCTGACCAAAACTGCCCGGACCAAAACTGCCCGGACCCGGATCTGTCGTGGATCCCGGTCCGGGCAGTCTTGTTTTTGAGCGCGAACGGACAGTTGCGGCCCCGTTGGCGGCGCGGTGCAGCCCTAGTGGATCAGCGCGAGCATGATGCCCACCGCCACGAACAGCACACCAAACGTCCGGTTGAGGACTTTCTGCCCCCGCGCGTTGTGCGTGAAGCGCTGGAATGACTTGGCTGCGGCGGCAAAGAAGAACCACATGACCAGGATGTCGATGGCCACCACAGTGGCTGTCAGGACCAAATATTGGGGCAGCAGTGGCAGGTCCGGGCGGATGAACTGTGGCATGAATGCCAGGAAAAAGATGATGGCCTTGGGGTTCAGCAGGTTGACCCACAGTCCGCGCCGGAACATCGAACCCGCCGGCTCGTTCCGGAGTTCCGTCGCCTTTTCCTGGTCGAGATCCGGCTTCTGCAGGAACTGCCGGATCCCCAGATAGACGAGATAGGCCGCCCCGGCGTAGCGGATCACGTTGAACGCCACGGGCGAGCTGGCCACCAGGACACCGACGCCCAAAGCCACGATCAGTACGTGGACCACCAGTGCGGCCTGCTGGCCCAGGATCCCCCAGATGGAACGCCGGAAGCCCGAATTCAGCGAGTTGCTCATGGTGTTGATGGCACCCGCACCCGGGGTGAAACTGATCAGGACGCCGGCGCCGGCCAGGGCCAGCCAAAGTGAGGGGAGCACCAATCCAGTTTAGGGGCGGACTCCGTAGCTGAGGACCATGTTCCCCTTGCTGGTCCGTTGCGACTCCTGCAGCTCCAGCCGCGTCACGGGGTCGCCGTCCTCGAACAGCCGGCGTCCACTTCCGGCGATCACGGGATGGACCATAAGCATCAGCGAATCCAGCAGGCCCGCGAAGAGGAGCTGGCGGGTCAGCGAGATGCTGGCGAACACGGCAATCTCGCCGCCGTCGGCGTCCTTGAGGCCGGCCACAAACTCCTCCAGCGGCGCATCCATGAGGCGGGAGTTCTGCCATCCGAGCTCACCCGAAAGTGTTCTCGATGCCACGAACTTCGGCAGCTTGTTGATGAACTCGCCGAAATCGGCGTCGTCGGCCGCGCTGGGCCAGTAACTGGCCCACTGCTCGTAGCCGATCCGGCCGAGGAGCCCGGCTTCCACCCGTGCCATCATCTGACTCATCCCCGCGCCGAGTTCCTCGTCAAAACTGTCGAACTGCCAAAGGTTGGGGGACTCAACCACGCCGTCCACGGAATAGAAAAGGCCGGCCATCAACTTGCGCATCGGGGGTTCTCCTCGCTGGTGGGTTCCCTTGCATCCTGGGTATGAAAGGGCGAACTCAGGCCCTTGCGATGATTTCGCCGTTGGGGATCAGGAACCAGCCGTCGTCCGTGGAGCCCCAGCGGTGCCATCCCGCCGAGATCCGGGCCAGGTCCGCCGCGTTCGCGAAGCCGTATTCCAGGGCCTGGTCCGCGAAGGCCGAGTGAAGCACGCGCTCTCCCCACACCCGGGCCTGCCAGCGGCGCTGCTGGCCCGTGGCGTACAGCCAGTTGCTGCTGGTAGGCGCCACGTCGGTGAACCCTGCGGCCTGCGCCCAGGAGACCAGCCGGCGTCCGGCATCGGGCTCCGCTCCGTTGCGCCGGGCAATGCGCTGGTAGAGCTCCATCCATTCGTCCAGTTCGGGGATGTCTGGATACCAGCTCATGCCGTGGAAATCGGCGTCGCGTACTGCCACGATGCCGCCCGGCTTGGCCACCCGGCGCATCTCACGCAGCGCCTCCACAGGGTCGGTGAGGTGCTGGAGCACCTGGTGGGCGTGGACGACGTCGAACGTTTCGTCCTCGAAGTCGAGGTCGTAGATGTTGCCGGCGAGGAACTCGACGTTCTCCACGCCGCGCTCGGCGGCGAGCGCCGTGGCATGGGTGATCACGTCGGGGGAGCGGTCCAGTCCGGTCACGTGGCCCGGTGCCACCAGGACGGCGAAATCGCAGGTGATGCTGCCTGGCCCGCAGCCGACGTCCAGCACGGACGTACCCGGCGTGAGGTACGGGATCACGAACGCAGCGGAATTTTCCGCGGTCCGCGAGGCATGGGCACGGACCACTGACTCGTGGTGTCCGTGCGTGTACACATCTTCAGGCTGCTGCGCACTCATAAGGAAACGCTACCGCTCCCGCGGGAAAATGGGCGGCAAGAGGCCGGAGCAAAACAGAACGCTAAGCCTGCCCCGGCCCTGCTGCTTCCTGAGCTGCACGGATCGTCGCAGCGATCATGGATTCCATGAAGCGCGCCGCGACGTCCAGTTCCGAGGGCGTGAATTCCGCCATGGCTGCGCCCATCTGGCGTGCCAGCGGGAGGAACATGGCGCCACCGTCGCGGTAGGCCTTGGGGGTCATGCGGAGCTGCACCTGCCGCCGGTCGGACCCTTGGCGTTCGCGCACCACGTGTCCCGAGCCGTGCAGCCGGTCGATCAGTGCCGTGGTGGCGGGCGAGCTGAGGTTCAGTTCCTTCCGGAGAACACCCGGGGTGACGATCTGGTCCTTCGCGGTGTGCCGCATGATCACGGCCAGGGCATTGAGGTCCGTGCGGTGCATGTCGTTGCGCCCGCCGGCCGAGTCAACATAGCGGTTGGCCTCGAGGGTGAATTCCTGCAGCAGCCGGACAAGGCCTTGGGGTGCGGCCGGTTCGGAACGTTCTGGCGACTCTTCTGACACGGCGACCCTCCTTCTGCTGCGGCTTCGCATATGCACCGGCCTAGCGAGAATTCTCTCATTCAAACTTCGTCCGGAACGATTTCCCCTCGCACTTATCTCTATGATGGAGATAGTCTATTGTGGAGTTGATTCTACTCCGCCGAGGCACACACCAGAAGGACACATGAAACAGAGACATCCCGGCACCCGCGTCCCGTTCTGGCTCCGCTGGCTGGTCCCCGTGTTGCTCGTGATTGCCTGGCTGGCCATCGCGGGCGTTGGCAGGCCCACCTTCGGCCGTCTGGATGAAGTCTCCTCCAACGACCAGGCCTCGTTCCTGCCGGCCGGCGCGGAAGCCACGGAGGCCCAGGACTGGCAGGCGAAGTTCAGGGACTCGGACGAGATCCCCGCCGTCGTCGTCGTCGAAAGCGGTTCCGCTTTCAGCCTTGCACAGCTGGGCGAGGCCGCCGCCCTCAAGGGGAAGCTCGAGGAACTGCAGGCGGGCAGCGCAGTCATCGGCCCCATCCCGTCGGAGGACGGCAAGGCTGTCCAGTTCGTGGTGCCCATTTCCTCCTCGGGCGAGGTCAAGGAGATTGTGCAGGAGCTGCGCGATGAGGTGCAGGCCGCGGCCCCGGAGGGGATGCAGACGTTTGTGACCGGTCCCGCGGGGCTTTCGGCAGACCTGGTGAGCGCCTTCGCCGGCATTGACGGCATCCTGCTGCTGGTGGCACTGGCTGCCGTGTTTGTCATCCTGCTGATCGTCTACCGGTCGCTGCTGCTGCCCGTTGCGGTGCTCTTCACCTCGGTGTTCGCGCTCTGTGCCGCCATCCTGCTGGTGTTCGGCATGGCGAAGCTGGGCTGGATCCAGCTCAACGGCCAAAGCCAGGGCATTCTGTCCATCCTGGTGATCGGCGCGGCCACGGATTACGCGCTGCTGTACGTGGCCAGGTTCCGGGAAGCGCTGACCCACACCACCAACCGCACCGCAGCGGTCCTCACTGCCTGGAAAGCGTCCTTCGAGCCCATCCTGGCCTCCGGCGCCACAGTGATCATCGCCCTCCTGTGCCTGCTGTTCTCAGACCTCAACTCCAACAAGGCGCTGGGTCCCGTGGCGGCAGCGGGTATCCTGTGTTCGCTCTTCGCGGCCCTGACGCTGCTCCCGGCCCTGATGTCGATGCTGGGCCGTGCCGCCTTCTGGCCGTTCCGGCCTAAGCTCGTGCCCGCAACCGAGCGTGAACCGCAGCTGGTCACCGGCCTCGAAGGCCAGAAAGGGCTGTGGCGTGCCACCGGCTCGCTGGTCTCCCGCCGGCCCCGGACCGTCTGGGTCGCGTCCGTCCTTCTGCTCCTGGCGGCCTCCGCCGGCATCCTGCAGCTCAAGGCCAACGGTGTGCCGCAGACCGACGTCATCCTGACCGCTTCCAACGCGGTGGACGGACAGGACGCCCTGGCGCGCCATTTCGACGCCGGCTCCGGCAGCCCCGTGGTGATCGTCGCCGACGAGGCGAAGGCGCAGGAGGTGCTGGCGAACACCAAGGCGACGAGCGGCGTCGGCGACGCCTACCTGCTGGCCGACGGCAGCGTGCCCATCACAAGCAATGCATCGGCCGTGCCCGGCGCGCCCACGGCACCCGGCGTCCGGGACGGCAAAGTGCTGATCAACGCCACACTTAACTACGCCGCAGACTCCAGTGAGGCCGAAAACGTTGTGCTGAAGCTCCGCGAAAACGTTAAGACGGTCGACGGCGGTGCCCTGGTGGGCGGCGTGACGGCCACTGCGCTGGACACCAACACCACGGCCCAGCGGGATCTGGTGACCATCATCCCCGTAGTCCTCGCCGTCATCCTGGTCATCCTCATGCTGCTGCTGCGCTCCGTGCTGGCCCCGGTCCTGCTGGTGGCGTCGGTGGTGCTCTCGTACGCTGCCGCCATGGGCGTATCCGCCCTGGTGTTCAACCACATCCTCGGGTTCCCGGGAGCCGACGCCACGGTGCCGCTCTTCGGCTTTGTATTCCTGGTGGCGCTCGGCGTGGACTACAACATCTTCCTGATGAGCCGGGTCCGCGAGGAGTCCCTCAAGCACGGCACCAGGCCGGGAATCCTGCGCGGCCTGGGTGTGACGGGCGGCGTCATCACGTCCGCCGGCGTGGTCCTTGCCGCCACGTTTGCGGCGCTGGGCGTCATCCCCATCATGTTCCTGGTGCAGCTCGCCTTCATCGTCGCGTTTGGAGTCCTACTGGACACCGTGCTGGTGCGCTCGTTGCTCGTCCCGGCACTGTCCTACGACCTGGGCAGGCGGATCTGGTGGCCCGGCAAGCTTGCTGCGGCGGATCATGAAGCGGCCGCGCGCCGGGACGACGCCGGCAGCCCGGAACCCGACCTGGAAGGCGCCACCCGCCGCTAGGCGCGCCCCGGTGGGCAGGGCGCGCGGTGGGCAGGGCCGGCGGTGTCACGCCGCGCACACTTTCAGCGCGGCGCGGCGGATGCGGCCGCGGAACCAGGCTGACGCATCCGCCGTTTCCGGCCAAGAGTCTGCTGTGCGTGACACCCCGGAGCCTCCCGAACCCCGAAGCCGCACCCCCGGAGCCGACCCCCGCCGCTTCAATCCTGCGCCCGCCACCAGGCCACCGTGGCCGCGGCGGCTTCAGGCAGCGGGGTGGGGCGCAGGCCCAGGCCGGCCTCGCTCGCCCGCGAATCCATCACAAACGGCCGCTCGAACTGGTAGAGCATTTCGGCCAACTCCCGGGTTCCGGCGGAGAAGAGTCCCATGGCCCGGAGGAGCCAGCCCGGCACCGCGCCGATTTTCGGAGCAGGCACCTTGCCGGCTTCCGTGAAAGCAGCCGCTAGCTGGCGCTGTGTGAGCGCCGGGCCCGTGGGTGCGTGCCACACCCGGTTCCAGGCGGACGGCGTCTGTGCGGCGCGGATCATGGCCGCGGCAAGGTCCGGCACATAGGTGAAGGAGCGCGGCTGGTCCGCGCTGCCAATCACAAGCACCCTCTTTCCGGCCAGGACCGCCGGGACCATGCGCTCACCGGCGTGGGAGCTCCGCACCCGCGGGCCGAAGAAGTCGGCCGCTACCACGCTCACGGTGTTGGTGGCCGACGCCGCACGAGCCTTCAGTAATGCGGTGCGCACACCGCGCTTGCCGCCCTCCGCCTCCCGGGGGCTGTCCTCCGCCATAACGGTGTCCGGCCGGCTGTAGGAGTACAGGCTTTCAGGGAATACGACGACGGCGCCCGCCTCGCCTGCCGCCGTCAGTACCGCCTCTTCGGCCTGGGGGAGTTCCTTTCGCCACGCTTCCGCGGTGTAGGCGGAGCCATGGATGCAGTGGAAAACCGCCGCCGCTCCACGGAACGCCTCGACGAGCCGTGCAGGATCGGAGACGTCGATGGGCATCCTGTTGATAAGGGGATGCACCGGACCGCTGCCGGACCGGGTCAGGATCCGCACCTGCTTGCCTTGGCCGGCAAGCTGCTCCGCGACGGTCCAACCAACCGGGCCGGCGCCGGTAACCACATAGAGTTCGGGCATTGGATTCTCTTTCCTCGGTCTGTCCTTGGGGCGGGCGTCAGAGCTTGATCAAACAGCGTGGCCCCGGCCAAAGGAGAGCAGTGCTCTCCCAATAAGGATGCTCCGCGCCGCAAAGCATGTCAAGAGCGCTGCTCTCAATTGTTGACAGTGCTCTGATGCGTGGAATGCTGGACACATGTCAGGTCCCGATTCCACCGCACCCGCCAGCGCATCGCCTTCCGCCAGCCTTTCACGTTCCGGCAGCCGTTCACCTTCCGCCGGCGCGGCTACCGGCAAGACCACTGCGGCAAGCAATCCCGTCGCGGCAGGCAATTCCGCCGCGGTTCTGCGCACGCCCCGCGAGCGGGCCAGGGCGCAGACCGTGGCCGACATAGTCCGGCTGGGCCGTGAGCACCTGGCTGTCCACGGCGCCGCAGCCCTGTCGCTCCGGGCCGTGGCCCGCGACTTGGGTGTCGTCTCGTCCGCGGTGTACCGGTATGTGGAAAACCGTGACGAACTGCTGACTCTTTTGCTGATTGACGCCTACGGCGAGCTGGGTGACGAAGTGGACGCCGCCGTCGGCCGTGTTCCTGAAGGGGACTTCGCGGGGCGCTTTCAGGCGCTGGGGCGCGCCGTCCGGGGCTGGGCTATCCGCGAGCCTGCCCGTTACGCGCTGCTCTTCGGCAGTCCGGTTCCCGGATACCGGGCCCCGGCGGAGCGTACTACCGGGCCGGGGACTCGGGTGATCTACAGCCTCATGTCCATCTTCGACGCCGCCTGGCGGGCAGGCGCGCTCGGCGCCGAAGCGGCGCATGCAGCCGCGGCGTCGGCGGTCGGAGTTCCTGTGGCCATTCCTGCAGTCGACGTCGCCGGACCCTTGGCCTCGGATCTGCGTGCCATTCGGGAGGAGCTGGGCCTTGCCATTCCCGATGATCTGCTGGCCCGTGGCGCCCTGGTGTGGACGTCGCTTTTCGGGGCCATCAGCTTCGAAGTCTTCGGGCAGTACGGCGCCGACACCTTCTCCGCTCCGGACGCGCTTTTCGACCACCACCTACAGGTATTGGGCGGGCTGGCCGGGCTGAACTAGCACCACTGGGGGCTGCCGTGACGGATGGTGGAGCAACAATTGTGAACGCTAACAAATAATCCTTGTCTGCCTATATACAACGATGTAAAGTGTGGTGCAGCCCACGGTCGCGCAGACCGGCTTCCGGTCATCCGAAGGCGGCTACAAGTTTTGTCTGGCTACGTCCAAAGGAGTGACGGTGAAGCATCAGGATTCCGGCAGTACCCAATTGAGCCGCAGGCAATTGCTGCTGGGCGGAGGTGCCCTGTTCGGCGGGCTCGCCCTCGCCGGCGGACTGACCGGCTGCGGCGGCGCCGCGCAGGCCGCTGCGGACGACATCCGTTTCTGGCACCTCCTCTCCGGCGGAGACGGCATCAAGATGATGGCCATGATCGACAAGGCCAACGCGGACCATGCCGACTTCAGGATCAAGCCCACCGTGCTCGCGTGGGGTGCGCCGTACTACACCAAACTCGCCATGGCCTCGGCCGGCGGGCGGCCGCCCGAGGTGGCCATCATGCATGCGGCCAGGGTGCCCGGCTATGCTCCCGGCGGGCTGCTGGATGCCTGGGACCTGGACCTGCTTGCCGAGTTCGGGGTACGGCCGGAGGACTTCGGCCCACGAATCTGGGAGAAGAGCCAGTTCAACGGCCAGGTGTTTTCGCTGGCTCTGGACTCGCACCCGTTCGTGATGCTGTACAACACGGAGGTGGCCGGCAAGGCCGGCGTGCTGGGGAGCGACGGGAAGCTGGCCGGGATCTCCTCGCCGTCGCAATTCCTTGAAGTGAGCCGTGAACTGCAGCGCGTCACCGGCAAGCACGGGCTCTCCTACGGATACCTGGGCGACGGCGCGCAGATGTGGCGCCTCTTCTACACGCTCTACCGCCAGCACGGTGCTGACTTCGTCCTGGACCCGGGCAAACCTGCTCAGGTGGAGCGGGATGTGGCCATCGACTGCCTGGAGTTCATCCGGTCGCTGCTGGATAACACCATTTCCACCAAAAGCGGCGACGGCGGGACTGCCATCGCCGAATTCGCCAGCAAGGGGTCGGGGCTTCTTTTCACGGGCGTGTGGGAACTGCCCACCATGAAGACGGCGGGTGTTCCACTCGGAGCAAGCACCATCCCCACGTTGTTCGGAACCCCGGCGGCCTTCGCCGACTCGCACTCGTTCGTGCTGCCGCACCAGGCCAAGCTCGACGAAGCCAAGCGCCGCGGCGTGTACCAGTTCGTAGCGTCCATGCTCAAGGGATCCCTGAGCTGGGCAGAGGCAGGCCACATCCCGGCGTACCAGCCGGTGGTGAAGTCCAGCGAGTACGCGGCACTGGATCCGCAGGCGGACTATGCGAATGCAGCAGACATCATCAACTACGATCCGGAGGCCTGGTTCACCGGTTCCGGATCGGACTTCCAGGGCTATTTCGCCGAGAACGTCCAGAACGTGTTCCTCGGACGGGACAAGGCCACAGACGGTTGGGACGCCTTCATTAAGCGCATCAACGCGGTCCTCGCCATGCCCAACCCGGTATGAGCCTCGAACCCGGCATGGCCGTCGAATCCCCATTGAGCATCGACCCGTTCGTGACAAAGGAGTCCTCATGAGCAGCGCCCCCACAACAGCGCCCGCCGGGAAATCATCCCGCGGCCGGCGCGACGAGATCCCAGTGCCTGCGGCCCCCGCAGCGAAATCTTCCCGCTCCCGGCGGGACAATATCCACGGCTGGGCCTTCTCTGCCCCGTTCCTGGTCTTCTTCCTGACATTCCTGGTCTGGCCCATGATTTCCGGGGCCGTCATGAGCCTCACCGGAAAGTCGCTCACGGGCGCAAATAGCGGGTTCATCGGCCTGGCCAACTACACCGAGGCGTTCGCCGACCAGGACATGTGGCGGTCGCTGGGTAACACCCTGTACTTCACGCTGATCAGCACGGTGCCGCTGGTAGTGATCGCCCTGGCCCTGGCAGCCCTCGTCAACATGGGACTTCCCGCGCAGTGGCTGTGGCGGCTCTCCTTCTTCTCCCCGTTCCTGCTCGCCTCCACCGTGGTATCCCTGTTCTTCGCCTGGATGTACAACCCGGAGCTGGGCCTGTTCAACGACATGCTCGCAAAGGTGGGCATTCCGCCGGTGGCGTGGCTCAACGATCCCGCGGTGGCCATGTGGGCCATCGTGATCGCGACAGTCTGGTGGACCGTGGGCTTCAACTTCCTGCTGTACCTGGCCGCCCTGCAGAACATCCCGCAGCAGCACTATGAGGCGGCGTCGCTCGACGGCGCCGGCGGCTGGCGGCAGTTCTTCTCCATCAGCCTGCCTCAGCTGGGCCCCACCACGGTGATGATCGTGATCCTGCAGATCCTCGCGTCCCTGAAGGTCTTTGACCAGATTTACCAGATGACCGAAGGCGGCCCGGGCGGAGCGACCCGCTCCATTGTGCAGTACATCTTCGAGGCCGGGTTCACGGGCTACCGGCTGGGCTATTCCGCAGCCATTTCCTACATCTTCTTTGGCCTGATCCTGCTCATTGCGCTGGCCCAGGTCTTCACCGCACGGAAAAGGAGCGCCTAGCCATGGCTACCACCACACTTTCCAAGCCTGTACTCCGGCCCAAGGGCTCCACGGACATTGTGCCAAACCGCCGGCCGAAGACGCCGCTGTCGCGCATCCTGGCGACCGCCGTCGTGTCCGTCCTTGCCGTCGCGTGGCTGGTGCCCTTCGCCTGGGCCACGGCCACTGCGCTGAAGACCGAAACGGATGCTGCCTCCACCCCCATCAGCTGGATACCGGCGTCGGGCTTCACGCTCGACGCTTTTGCCAAAGTGCTGCAGAGCGGCAACATCCCCACCTGGACGCTCAACTCGCTGTTCACCTCGGCGGCGATCACCGCCATCACGCTGGTGATCTCCGCGTCCGTGGCCTACGCCATTTCCCGGATCGACTTCCGGGGGAAGAAGATGCTGATGGGCGTGATCGTGGCTTCCATCATCATTCCGCCGCCGGTCCTCATCATCCCGCTGTTCCAGCAGATGCAGTCGCTGAACCTGATCGACACGTACTGGGCGCTGATCCTGCCGCAGGTGATCCACTCGCCGATGGTGTTCGTGCTCAAGAAGTTCTTCGACCAGATTCCGCGTGAACTCGAGGAAGCTGCCCTGATGGACGGTGCGGGCAGGCTGCGGATATTCACGACGATTGTGCTCCCGCTGTCCCGGCCCATCCTGGCCGCCGTGGCCATCTTCGTGTTCATCGGGGCCTGGAACAACTTCCTCTGGCCCTTCATTGCCACCAACGAGAGTTCCCTGCTCACCCTGCCCGTGGGCCTGCAGACCATCAAGAGCGCCTACGGCATCCAGTACGCCCAGAACATGGCCTCGGCCCTGCTGGCCGCGCTGCCCCTGATCGTGGTGTTCCTGTTCTTCCAGCGGCAGATCATCAGGGGCGTGGCCACCACCGGCCTCGCCGGCACTTAGGCCGTCCCCGGCCCTCAACACCCTGCGTCACCAAAACACCAAGACAAGCCAAAACACCAGGACAGGAGCAAAATGTCCCGCGCACGCATCACCATTGACCGCGACTTCACCGTGGGTGAAGTTCCCCGCCGGATTTTCGGATCCTTCGTTGAGCACATGGGCCGCTGCGTCTACACCGGCATCTACGAGCCGGGCCACCCTCGGGCCGACGACCGCGGCTTCCGCCGCGATGTCATGGACCTCGTCAAGGAGCTCGGCGCCACCGTGGTCCGCTATCCCGGCGGCAACTTCGTCTCCGGCTATAACTGGGAGGACGGCGTCGGTCCGGTGGCGGACCGGCCCCGCAGGCTGGACGGCGCCTGGCACACGCTCGAAACCAACGCCTTCGGCCTGCACGAATTCGTGGACTGGTCCCGTGAAGCCGGCGTGGAGGTCATGGAGGCCGTCAACCTCGGCACCCGCGGCGTGGATGCCGCCCGCGAACTGGTGGAATACGCCAACATCCCGTCCGGCACCCGGCTCTCCGACCTGCGCCGCAAGAACGGCCATGAGGACCCTTTCAACATCAAGCTGTGGTGCCTCGGCAACGAGATGGACGGGCCATGGCAGATCGGACATAAGACGGCTGAGGAGTACGGACGGCTGGCGCAGGAAGCAGCAAAGGCCATGCGCTTTGTGGACCCGGACATCGAACTCGTCGCCTGCGGCAGCTCAAACTCGGGCATGCCCACCTTCGGCGCGTGGGAACAGACCGTCCTGACCCACACCTACGAGCAGGTGGACTATGTCTCGCTGCACGCCTACTACCAGGAACAGGACGGCGACGCCGGCAGTTTCCTGGCCAGCGCCGTGGACATGGACTACTTCATCGAATCCGTGATCGCCACAGCGGACGCCGTCCGGGCCAAGGGCAAGCACAAGAAACACATCAACCTCTCGTTCGACGAATGGAACGTCTGGTACACCCGCCCCGGCGACGCCGACAGCCCCGCGGAAGTGGGCAAGCACGGCTGGCGTGAGCACCCGCGCGTCATCGAGGACCAGTACAACGTGACGGACGCCGTCGTCGTCGGCACCTTCCTCAACTCGCTGCTCCGGCACGGTGACCGCGTCAAGATCGCCAACCAGGCGCAGCTGGTCAACGTGATCGCCCCCATCCTCAGCGAGGAAAACGGACCGGCCTGGAAGCAGACCATCTTCCATCCGTTCGCCCGCATGGCCGAGCTGGCCCACGGCCAGATCCTCCGGCTGGCGGTCGATTCGGACAAGTACAGCAACGCCAAATTCGGCGACGCCGACCTCGTGGACGTCAGCGCCACCTGGAACGAGGAAACCGGGCGCATCGCGCTGTTCCTCGCCAATCGAGGGCTGGAGGAAGCGGCGGACATTGAGGTGGTCCTCCGCGGTTTCGACGCCCGGCAGGTGGTCCGTGCGGAGGTACTTCAGGTTCCCGAGGGCGCGGACCGCTTCATCACCAACACGCAGGCGAACCCCGGCGCGGTTGGCCTCACCCTGCTGGAGGGGGTCAAGGCCGCCGGCGGCGAAGTCCGCGCGAGCCTGCCGCCCCTTTCGTGGGCGGCCATCGAACTGGAGGTCGTGCGCAACTGAGGCGAACAGGCCTGTTCGGCCCTGTTGGACGACCGGACGGATGGATAGACTGCCTCTGCGCCCGTCCGGGCGTCCGATGCTTCCAGGAGGGATCCGTCAGTGTCAGAGAACAGTGAATTCGAAGCACGAAAGCAGCCCGCGCCGGCAGTTGAAGGCGACAGCGGCCAGTATGTCGACGGCGATTACGGCAAGGCCGGGATTGCCCGCGAGGACGAAAAGACGGCCGTCGATGGCGAGTATTCCGAGGGTGATTACGGAGTCGCCGGGGCTGTCGAGAAACAGGCGGGCGCCGTCGATGGCGAGTATTCCGAGGGTGATTACGGAGTCGCCGGGGCTGTCGAGAAACAGGCGGGCGCCGTCGAAGGCGAATACTCCGAAGGTGATTACGGCACTATCGGCGCGGAAGAGGTACCCGAGGAGCACCGGCTCGTCGAGGATGAAGTGCCCGTGGAAGAGGACGCCGACGACGAGGACGAGGACCTGCCGCGGGACCCTGCCTGACGGCCCCCATCTCAAGGCCCTGCCCCGGCACCGGGTTCACGCACAGCGAAACCGGTGCCGGGGCATCGCCATGCCCGGGCAAAAATCGCTGATTCCGGGCCTTTTTGGAACCTCTGTCAGGCGGGCGTCCCCCGCCCCTGAGCTAACTTGAGCGTGGTTCGCTCAACTTTGGATTGACTTAAATCCGGCCGTGGGTAAAGTTGAGTGTAGATCGCTCAATCAGTGGGCGTGCCTGAACTTCGATCAGCCTGAATCCGGCCAGCCCGGACACCGGCGCCGGATCGTTTCCAAGGAAAGAAGGAAGCAACACATGTCACGTGCAGTAGGTATCGACCTCGGAACCACCAACTCCGTCGTCTCCGTTCTCGAAGGTGGCGAGCCCACCGTTATTGCCAACGCCGAGGGTGGCCGCACCACGCCGTCCGTCGTTGCGTTCTCCAAGTCCGGCGAAGTCCTGGTCGGTGAGATCGCCAAGCGCCAGGCCGTCAACAACATCGACCGCACCATCGCTTCCGTCAAGCGCCACATGGGCACTGACTGGTCCGTCGCGATCGACGACAAGAAGTACACCGCGCAGGAAATCTCCGCCCGTGTACTCATGAAGCTGAAGAACGACGCCGAGTCCTACCTCGGCGAAAAGGTCACCGACGCCGTGATCACCGTTCCGGCCTACTTCAACGACGCCGAGCGCCAGGCCACCAAGGAAGCCGGTGAGATCGCGGGCATGAACGTCCTGCGCATCGTCAACGAGCCCACCGCCGCTGCCCTCGCGTACGGCCTGGACAAGGGCAAGGAAGACGAACTCATCCTGGTCTTCGACCTCGGTGGCGGAACCTTCGACGTCTCCCTGCTGGAAGTCGGCAAGGATGAAGACGACTTCTCCACCATCCAGGTGCGCGCCACCGCCGGTGACAACCGCCTCGGCGGCGACGACTGGGACCAGCGCGTCGTCAACTACCTGCTGAACCAGCTCAAGGTCAAGGGCATCGATCTCTCCAAGGACAAGATCGCCCTGCAGCGCCTCCGCGAAGCCGCTGAGCAGGCGAAGAAGGAACTCTCCTCCTCCACCAGCACCAACGTCTCGCTCCAGTACCTCTCCGTCACCCCCGACGGTCCGGTCCACCTGGACGAGCAGCTGACCCGCGCCAAGTTCCAGGAACTCACCAAGGACCTCCTCGAGCGCACCAAGAAGCCGTTCCACGACGTCATCAAGGAAGCCGGCATCAAGCTCACGGAGATCGACCACATCGTCCTCGTGGGCGGTTCCACCCGTATGCCCGCCGTTTACGAACTGGTCAAGGAACTGGCCGGCGGCAAGGAGCCCAACAAGGGCGTCAACCCGGATGAGGTCGTCGCCGTCGGCGCCGCACTGCAGGCAGGTGTCCTGAAGGGCGAGCGCAAGGACGTGCTGCTGATCGACGTCACCCCGCTGTCCCTCGGCATCGAAACCAAGGGCGGTGTGATGACGCACCTCATCGAGCGCAACACGGCCATCCCCACCAAGCGGTCCGAGACCTTCACCACGGCTGACGACAACCAGCCGTCCGTGGCCATCCAGGTCTTCCAGGGCGAGCGCGAGTTCACCCGCGACAACAAGCCGCTGGGCACGTTCGAACTGACCGGCATCGCTCCGGCGCCGCGCGGCGTTCCGCAGGTCGAGGTCACCTTCGACATCGACGCCAACGGCATCGTGCACGTCTCCGCCAAGGACAAGGGCACCGGCAAGGAACAGTCCATGACCATCACCGGCGGCACCGCCCTCTCCAAGGAAGACATTGACCGCATGGTCAAGGACGCCGAGGAGCACGCAGCCGAGGACAAGGCACGCCGCGAGGCAACCGACACCCGCAACACGGCCGAGCAGCTCGCCTACTCCGTGGACAAGCTCATCATCGACAACGCGGACAAGCTGCCTGAAGAGGTCAAGACCGAGGTCCAGGCCGACGTCGACGCCCTCAAGAAGGCCCTCGAAGGCACCGATGACGCCGCCGTGAAGACCGCGTTTGAGAAGCTGCAGGCTTCCCAGACCAAGCTCGGCGAAGCCATCTACGCACAGGCCGGTTCGCCGGACGGTGCCACGGGTGCAGCAGGCGCCGAGGGTGCTCCCGCCGGCGACAAGGCTGGTTCTTCCGATGAAGACATCGTCGACGCCGAGATCGTTGACGAAGAAGAGAAGAAGTAGTCATGCCGCATCACGGTAACGAGGAAGAGCACACCTCTTCCAAAGACCAGCAGCATGCCCGCGACAGCCACGAGAACGAGCGCGGGGAGAACGAGCCGCAGAAGCCGGTCATCCGGGACAACCGCAAGGTTGACCCGGAGACCGGGGCGGCCCGCCACCCCGAGCGTGCGGACCACACCGGCAGCGCCGGCACGGCGGCCGAAACCGAAGGCGACGCACTGTCCCAGGCCGAGGACATCCTCAACAGCGTTGAGGTTCCTGCCGAGGAATCGGTGGCGCAGGGAGTTTCGACAGGCTCAACCGCCGGCGCCGAGGCCGCCGAGCTGAAGAACGACCTGCTCCGCCTCCAGGCTGAATATGTCAACTACCGCAAGCGCGTCGAACGCGACCGTGCCGTGGCAGGGGAGATGGCCGTCATCGGCGTCCTGAACTCGCTGCTTCCGGTACTGGACGACGTCGACGCCGCCCGCCAGCACGGCGACCTGACCGACGGCCCGTTCGCCGCGATCGCCGCCAAGCTGGAAAACGCGCTGAAGACGTACGGCCTGGTCCGCATCGATGAGACCGGGGTGGAATTCGATCCGACCATCCACGAGGCCCTCATCCAGCAGCCCGGCCAGGATGTCGAAATCGACACCGTCAGCCAGGTCCTGCGCTCCGGCTACAAGTCCGGCGAGCGGGTCCTCCGGGCAGCACAGGTTATTGTTGCAGTCCCTGCATAAGTAGCCCACACAGCGCGAAGCAGGTGATGGGCCCCGGGCGGGGCCCATCACCTGCGCAGCGCATTTTGTAAGAACTTGAAAGGAAACGCCATTGGCTAGCCAGGACTGGGTCGACAAGGACTTCTACAAGATCCTTGGAGTCGCCAAGGACGCTTCCGACGCCGATATCAAGAAGGCTTACCGGAAGCTTGCGCGGCAGCATCACCCGGATACGAATTCGGGCGACGTCGCTTCGGAGAAGAAGTTCAAGGACATCTCCGAGGCTTATTCGGTACTTTCGGATCCCGACGAGCGCCAGCAGTATGACGCGATCCGCGCCATGGGCGGCGGTGCGCGCTTTGCCCCCGGCGGTGCGGG
The DNA here is from genome assembly GCF_031454875.1 of Arthrobacter oryzae. Classification (GTDB taxonomy): domain Bacteria; phylum Actinomycetota; class Actinomycetes; order Actinomycetales; family Micrococcaceae; genus Arthrobacter; species Arthrobacter oryzae_D. Next base: position 264,057 of record NZ_JAVDRQ010000006.1, on the reverse strand, counting down.
CGGAGCTGCCGGCGGTGCCGGCTTCGAGGACCTCTTCGGCGGTCTCTTCACCGGAGGCGGCGGCCGGCACTCCGGCGGCTACAGCACCTCGGGCGGCATCCCGCCGGAGTTCGCCGACCTGTTCGGCGGAGGTTTCGGTGGTGCAGGCGGCCCCGCGGGCTACCAGCGCGCACCGCAGAAGGGCGCCGACCGCACGGCGACCACCACCATTTCGTTCGCCGGTTCCATCCGCGGCACCACCATCGGCCTGCGCGAACCGGACGGGGACGTCATCGATGTCCGTGTTCCGGCAGGGATCAAGGACGGCCAGAAGGTCCGCGTCCGCGGCAAGGGCCAGTACGGCCCGGCCGGCAACGGCGACCTCATGGTCACCGTGAACGTCAAGGGCCACGATTTCTACACCCGCGACGGCGACAACCTCCGCATCCACGTTCCGGTCTCCTTTCCGGAGGCGGCCTTGGGCGCTGACATTGAGGTGCCAACGATCGACGGCGAGACGGTCAAGGTCCGCGTTCCCGCGGGAACGCCGTCCGGCCGCACGCTGCGGGTCAAGGGCCGCGGGGTCAAGCACTCCAAGGCCACCGGCGACCTGCTGGTGACCATCGACGTCGTCGTACCGCAGAAGCTGACCAAGGAAGCGGAGGAAGCCGTGAAGAGCTTCGCCGCAGCCACCGCCGGTGAGGACGTCCGCTCCGGCCTGGCGGCCAAGGCACGACTCTAGGACGCGGGGGACAGGACAGGGGTTTAGGGAGAGGGCCGGCATGGACATCAACTTCGATCAGCCGATCTTCGTCATCTCGGTGGCGGCTGAGCTGGCGGACATGCACCCGCAGACGCTCCGCCAGTATGACCGCCTGGGCATCGTCTCGCCCAGCCGGGCGCCCGGCAAATCCAGGCGGTACTCCCAGCGCGACGTCAACATGCTTCGTGAGGTGCAGCGGCTCTCGCACGAAGGGGTGTCGTTGGAGGGCATCAAACGGATCCTGCAGCTGGAGAACCAGGTGGCCGCGCTGCAGCGCCGGGTGAGCGAACTGACCGAGGAGCTAAGCCGCCGTCGTACACCGCTGGACTCGCGCATTTTCGCCGCCGGAACTGCGGGCGACGTGGTCAGCCTGGCCCGCGGCCAGCGGCCGCGCGCCCGCTCCCAGGCCGTTGTAGTCTGGCGTCCCCGCCCCACCGACTGACCGGCGGGTCCGCCTTGACAGCCGCAACCTGCCGGAACAGAGTGAATGGTTACGCCTGTGCACTGCCCGTCTTCATTGCCCCGGAAGGAACGCCCCATGGCCTTTGTCTCTGTCGGAAAAGAAAACAGCACCACCGTTGAGCTGTACTACGAGGACCACGGACAAGGACAGCCGGTGGTCCTCATCCATGGATATCCGCTCGACGGCGCGTCCTGGGAACGGCAGACCGCTGCGCTGCTGGAAGCCGGCTACCGCGTGATCACCTACGACCGCCGCGGTTTCGGCAAATCCAGCCAGCCCACCGAGGGCTACGACTACGACACCTTTGCCGCGGACCTCAACGGCCTGCTGACCGACCTCGACCTGGCCGACGCCGTGCTGGTGGGCTTCTCGATGGGCACCGGTGAAGTGGCCCGCTATATCAGCACGTACGGGTCGGCGCGCGTGTCCAAAGCCGTGTTCCTCGGCTCACTGGAGCCTTTCCTGCTGAGGACCGGGGACAACCCCGACGGCGTCCCCCAGGAAGTGTTCGACGGCCTGCTCAGCGCCGTGAAGGAAGACCGCTATGCGTTCTTCACCGAGTTCTTCAAAAACTTCTTCAACACCGACGACACCCTGGGGACCCGCCTCAGCGAAGAGGCGCTGCGGGCCAACTGGACCACGGCGAGCAATTCCTCCGCGCACGCTTCGGTAGCCGCGCAGCCCACGTGGCTGACGGACTTCCGCAAGGACATCCCGAAGATCGACGTTCCCGCGCTTATCGTCCACGGAACGGCGGACAACATCCTGCCTATCGACGTCACCGGCCGCCGGTTCAAGGACGCGTTGCCTGCTGCGGACTACCTGGAGATCGAGGGGGCCCCACACGGAATGCTGTGGACCCACGCGAAGGAAATTAACGAGGCACTCCTGACGTTCCTCAAGAAGTAGCGGCCGGCCGCACTTCATATCGCCTAGCTGGTAGCGGCGTGGACCCTGAGTTGCATCAGGGCCAGGTCGATCAGCGGCGTGCCGGCTCCGAGGAGGCGCGCCCGCCGGGTGAAGTCGCCCAGCAGGTGCTCCGTCTCGCCGGGGAGGCCGGCAACGACGTCGCGGTAGAGGGACGACGTGAAGGTGGATCCCGCCTGGGCCAGGATGCCCACGGACTGCGCGGCCTCGTGTTCCGGAACCGGATACCCGGCCGCGGCCGAGACGGCACCGGCCTCGGCCAGGACGGAGTGCACGAACTCCGTACCGCCGGGCACTGCGACGATGGCGCCCACTGGCCCCCGCATCAGGCATGTCACGGCGCCGGCGGAGACGATGAAGGCCCATTTGTGCCACATGGATGCCAGCGCGTCCGCCGTCGCCGAGGCCTTGAACCCGGGCACCGTGAAGAGATCGACGGCCCGCAGGACGCGGTCGCTCGGCGGGCCGTGCTGCTCCCCGATTGCGAGCGTGGCCAGGGGATTCATCTGAAGGATGTCACCGTCGTCGGTAACGGTGGTGACCACCTTGACGATCCCGCCCAGGACGCGGTCGGCGCCGAAGGCGGCCTCAAGGGCGTCCATGTGGGCCAGACCGTTGAGGAACGGAATGATGACGGTCTCCGGCCCCACTGCCGGCGCCGCGTCTGCCAGGGCTTCCGGGAGGGCGGAGGCCTTGACCGTAACAAGCACCAGGTCGTAGTGGCCGTTGAGCTCTGCCGCAGTGACTAGTGCAGGTTCGATGACATCCTCCTGCCCCATCCCGGTGATGCGGAGGCCGCGCCGGCGCAGCGTGGCGGCCCGACCCTCGCGGACCAGGAAGGTCACGTCCCGGCCGGCCTGGGCCAGGCGTCCGCCGAAGTATCCGCCGGTGGCGCCGGCTCCGACAACAAGGATCCGCTGGGCATTCGGCTGGCTGGTCATTCTGCTCCTGAGGGATTTGTGTCGCCGTCATTCCTAAAATGACGGTGCAAACGTTTCTTACAGGTTAACTTTGCCAAGCGTGGTTTCCGCCATTTCTGCCAGTGGACTTACCGTTGCTGCGCTTTGCATCCGCCGATGAAGCCGGTCCCGAAACGGTGCGGAAACGAACCATCATGCGTGCCGAAACAATTCGCTCCTAGATTGAGCCCGAGGGGTCCCCCGTCAGGACCTTGGAGACCAGCCGCTGCCGCGAGGCAGCGCGGAGCGAGAAGCAGGTAAACATGAGGGTTTCTGTAACTAAGCGCGCTTTGATCCCCCTGGCCGCGGCCGTGATGGTGACCGCCCTGAGCGGCTGCGGAAGCCAGATTTCGGATCCGGCGTCCGCCAACTCCACCGCCAGCGGCGGCAGTTCCTGCGTCGACACATCCGGCAGCAGCGTCAAAGTGGGATTCATCAACTCGCGTTCCGGCACGATGGCCATCAGCGAAAACACCGTCTTCGATTCCCTGAGCCTGGCCGCCGAGGAAATCAATGCCGCCGGCGGCGTTATGGGCAAACAGCTTCAGGTGATCAGTGAAGACGGCGCCAGCGAACCCACGAAGTTCGCCGAACGTGCCGGGAAACTGATCCAGCAGGACTGTACGGCCGCAGTCTTCGGCGGCTGGACCTCCTCCAGCCGCAAGGCGATGCTCCCCGTTTTCGAAGCCAACGACGCGCTGCTGTTCTACCCCGTTCAGTACGAAGGGCTGGAAGCTTCCAAGAACATCTTCTACACCGGGGCCACCACCAACCAGCAGATCATCCCCGCGCTGGACTACCTGGCTGAGCAGGGTACAAAATCCATCTTCCTGGTGGGTAGCGACTACGTGTTTCCCCGCACTGCCAACAAGATCATCCAGGCCTACGCCGCCGCGCACGGAATGGAGGTCCTCGGCGAGGAATACGCCCCGCTGGGCTCCACGGAGTTCTCCACCATCGTGAACAAGGTCCGTGATTCCAAGGCTGACGCTGTCTTCAACACCCTCAACGGCGACAGCAACGTGGCCTTCTTCCGGCAGTACAAGAGCGTGGGCCTGACGGCAGAGGCCATGCCCGTGGTCTCGGTTTCCATTGCGGAAGAGGAGGTCCCGGGCGTCGGCCTGGAGAACGTGGAAGGCCAGCTCACCGCCTGGGATTACTACCAGACCCTGGACACGCCGGCCAACAAGAAGTTCGTCGCCGCGTTCAAGGCGAAGTTCGGCGCCGAGCGCGTAACCAGCGATCCCATGGAAGCGGCGTACACGTCGCTGTACCTGTGGAAGGCCATGGTGGAAAAGGCCGGCTCCTTTGAGGTGGACAAGGTCCAGGCGGCCGCCGGCGGAGTCACGTTCGAGGCGCCCGAGGGCACGGTCACAGTGGACGGGGAGAACAACCACATCACCAAGACGCCCCGCATCGGAAAGATCAACTCCGAGGGCCTGATAGAGACGGTCTGGTCATCGCCGGCCGCCGTCGAACCCGATCCGTTCCTGGCCAGCTACGACTGGGCCAAGGACCTGGGCAAGTAGTCGCTCCCACCACCCCTGAACACAACCCGTGAGGAGAGGCCCGCTGGAATGGAACTGATGATTGGACAGATGTTTGCCGGACTCAGCCTCGGCTCGGTGCTGCTGCTGGCCGCGCTGGGGCTGTCGCTGACCTTTGGCCAGATGGGGGTCATCAACATGGCCCACGGCGAGTTCATGATGGCCGGCGCATATACGGCCTTCGTGGTGCAGCGGAGCATCTCCGATGCCGGCGTCTCACTGCTGGTTTCCATTCCGGTGGGCTTCCTGGTGGGCGGCCTGCTCGGGCTGGTGCTGGAGACCGTGCTCCTCCGGCGAATGTACCACAGGCCCCTGGACACCCTGCTGGTCACGTTCGGGGTGGCGCTTATCCTGCAACAGGCCGCCCGGGACCTTTTCGGCGCTCCCAGCGTGGATGTCCGGGCACCGGCCTGGCTGCAGGGCAACGTCGAACTGCTGGGAGCGCCCATCCCGCTCACCCGGCTCTTCATCCTGTTGCTGTCCCTGCTATGCCTGGCAGGACTCGTGCTGATCCTGAAAGCGACGCCACTGGGCCGGCGCATCAGGGCTGTGGTCCTGAACCGCGACCTGGCCGAAACCAGCGGCATCTCCACTCGGCGCACGGACCAGCTGACCTTCTTTATCGGCTCCGGCCTGGCCGGGATCGCCGGTGTTGCCGTCACCCTGATCGGTTCCACGGGCCCATACCTTGGCACCAGCTACATCGTGGACGCCTTCCTGGTGGTAGTGGCCGGGGGAGTGGGCCAGATCAAGGGGGCAGTCATCGCCGCCTTCGCGCTCGGCGTCCTGCAATCGGCATTCGAATTTTCGACGACGGCGAGCATCGGCAAAGTGCTGATCCTGGTGCTGATCGTGGTTTTCCTGCAGCTCCGGCCGCAGGGCATCTTCAGCCTCCGGACAAGGAGCCTCGCATGAGCGCTTTATTGCAATCCCGTTGGGGGGTGCTGGCCGGATTCGGTGTGGGCGCGGTGATGCTCCTCGTGGTGGCTCCCGCGTCGCTGTCGGTATTCAACCTCGCCCTGCTGGGGAAGTTCATCTGCTTCGCGATCGTGGCGGTCGGGATCGGACTGGCATGGGGGCGCGGCGGCATGCTGACCCTGGGCCAGGGCGTGTTCTTCGGACTCGGCGCCTACATCATGGCCATGCACCTCAAGCTGGCGGACGCTTCCCTGTTTGGCGGGTCCGGCGTACCCGATTTCATGTCCCTGTACGGCACCGGCGAGGTCCCCGGGTGGTGGGAGCCGTTCCGTAGCCCTGCGGTAACCCTCCTCGCCGTCATCCTTGTTCCCGGGCTTGTGGCGTCGGTCCTGGGGCTCGCCGTATTCAAAAGGCGCGTCAAGGGTGCCTACTTCGCCATCCTCAGCCAGGCCCTGGCGGCAGCCTTCGCGGTTTTCCTGATCGGCCAACAGGCGACTACCGGGGGTTCCAACGGGCTTAGCGGCTTCCGCTCATTCTTAGGCTTCGACCTGAAGGACCCGTCCAACAAGCTCATGCTCTATTCGATCGCTGCCGTGGTGCTGCTGCTTGCGCTGGCGGCGTCCCGGCAGATCGTCAACAGCAGGTTCGGCGAACTCCTCATCGCAGTCCGCGACCAGGAGGAACGGGTCCGGTTCCTGGGCTATGACCCGGCGACCATCAAGACCGTGACTTATGTGATCGCAGCTGTCATGGCAGGGATCGCCGGGGCACTCTTCGTGCCCATTGTAGGGATCATCTCACCGGCGGACGTGGGGGTAATTCCGTCCATCGCCTTCCTGATCGGCGTGGCCATCGGCGGCCGGGCCACGCTGCTGGGTCCCGTGCTGGGAGCCCTGAGCGTGGCCATCGCCCAGACCAGCCTGTCCTCCACATTCCCGTCCTTCTGGGTCTATTTCCAGGGCCTGCTCTTCGTCCTGGTCATCGGGTTCATGCCCGGCGGACTCGCGTCGCTGCCGCGCCTCGTCAACCGGCTGAAGCAGCGCCGGAAGGGCGGACACGGCGCCGCACCTGCCGCCGCACCTGCCCCCGCAATGCCACCAACAGCCGTCCCGGAAGAGGCCAGCCGATGACAAATTCCATTCTGCTGCCCGACGGTGAACCGCAGGCCGGCGGTCTCCGCCACGGCCGCCCCAAGTACCTGGAGGTTCGCGACCTCACGGTCTCCTTCGACGGATTCATCGCCGTGGACAACGTCAACCTCAACGTCACCCAGGGCGACCTGCGGTTCCTGATTGGACCAAACGGTGCGGGCAAGACGACCATCATCGATGCGATCACAGGACTGGTTTCGGCCACCGGGTCCGTGAACCACACCGGCACCGAGATCCTGGGCCGCAAGGTGCACAGGATCGCAAGGCTGGGCGTGGGACGGACCTTCCAGACGGCGAGCGTCTTCGAAAACCTTTCGGTGCTGCAGAACCTCGACATCGCCGCCGGTCCGGGGAGGAAGGCAAGGGAACTGCTGAGGCGGCGAAAGGGCGTGGACCCGGCCGTGCAGGAAGCCCTGGAGATCATCGGGCTGGACAATGTCGCGGACAAGCCGGCCGGAACCCTGGCGCACGGGCAGAAGCAGTGGCTGGAGATCGGCATGCTGCTGGTACAGAACTCGGACGTGCTTCTCCTGGATGAACCCATCGCCGGAATGAGCCAGGACGAGCGGGACGAGACTGGGCAGCTGCTCCGCCGGATCGCGGCAAGCCGCATCACGCTGGTGATTGAGCATGACATGGACTTCGTCCGCGAGTTCGCCACCTCGGTGACGGTCCTCGCAGCCGGCAAAGTCCTGAGCGAGGGCAGCGTGGCCCAGGTGCAGGCCGACAGGAAAGTGCAGGAAGTCTACCTGGGCACCGCCGGAATGGAAGGGCACTGATGCTGGAGATCACGGACCTGCAGACCGGTTACGGGCGCACCCAGGTCATTTCCGGAGTGAACATCGCCGTCCCGGACGGGTCACTGGTTTCCATCCTGGGGCACAACGGTGCGGGGAAGACAACACTGCTGCGAGCCGTCGTCGGGCTCCTCAAACCCACACGCGGCACCATCATCTTGGACGGGGAGGACATCTCGGCGCTCAGGCCGCACCAGCGGGTGGCGCGGGGCATGGCCTACGTTCCGCAGGGTCAGCAGTCGTTCGGCCAGCTGACCGCCCTGGAGAATCTGCAGCTGGTGGCCGACGGACGAACGAACGGGAAGGAACGCGTTGCCGAAGCGCTGGACATGTTTCCTGCGCTCACCCCGCTGCTGGCGCGCCGTGCCGGGCTCCTGTCCGGCGGCCAGCGGCAGCAGCTGGCAATCGCCCGCGCCCTCATCACCGAACCCACGCTTCTCATCCTGGACGAGCCCACGGAAGGGATCCAGCCCAACGTCGTGGCTGAAATCCAGGAGACCATCATCAAGCTCTCCCAACGCAGCGGCATGCGCGTCCTGCTGGTGGAGCAGCACATCGGCTTCGCGCTGAACGCCGCCGACCACTACTACGTGCTGGCCGCCGGGCGGGTCAGTTCGCAGGGCAGCGGCGGCGCGGAATCCGCAGCGCAGGTACGCGAAGCGATGCTGATCTGAAGGCCGCGACACACCCCGGATGCGGTGGGCCGGACTGAGTACCAGGGAGGGAAGCCGGCGCCCCGGGCGGGCAGAATAGAGTACACGCTACTCGTGACGGACCGGAGCGGCAGCGGCTTGAATGGAGCGCAGCTGGGTCTCACAGCTGTTTCTGGTCTCTGGGGGTTTTCCTATGTGTGTTTTCTGCAATTACGGTGTGTCTCTTCCCTGCCCTGCGACAGGCTGCGTCCGGTGAGCGCGGGAATGGAATCCGCCGCCATGTTCGCGGGCTCGATGGGCGGGCAGGTCCTGCTGTCCCTGGGCCAGACGCTGGTGGTGGTGTGCGTCTGTTTCGACATGGTGCGTGCCCTGTCGGTGCCGAGGTCCCACCGGCGCTACGTGGCCAGTACCGTTTTCCGCACGCTGGCCGTGCCGTCCGTCCTGGTCATGGGCATCAGCGTGCTGGTTGACGCCGTCTTCTGGTCCTGGATGGACGTTGCCCTGGGCGTCTTTGTAATGGTGATGATCATCTTCCGTCTGCACCACGACAAGGACGAGGACAACTGGTGGAAGGGAAAGGGCAAGAAACTCGCCCGCTGGGCCCGGAAACAGCTGTCCTCCGGAAGGTCCCTGGCGCCCGCGATGGGCTGACTGTCCGGCACTGAAACGCCGGCAGCCGAGCCCCCAGCCGGGCCCTCAGTCGTTGAACAGGCCGGCCAGGTCTTCAGCCGTGAGGGAACCGCCGGAGAGGGCATCGCCTTCCATCACGTCCGCGAACAGCTGGGACTTCTTCGCCTTCAGGGCCATGACCTTTTCCTCGATGGTGTCCTTGGCCACCAGCCGGTAGACCATCACGTTCCGCGCCTGGCCGATCCGGTGGGTGCGGTCCACGGCCTGCGCCTCGGAAGCCGGGTTCCACCACGGGTCCAGCAGGAACACGTAGTCCGCCTCGGTCAGGTTCAGGCCGAAGCCGCCGGCCTTGAGGCTGATCAGGAACACGGGGGCGGAGCCGTTCTTGAACTCGTTCACCACGTCGGAGCGGTTGCGCGTGCCGCCGTCGAGGTAGCAGAACTCGATCTTCTCCTCGACGAGCCGCTCACGGACCTTCCCCAGGAAACCGGTGAACTGGCTGAAGATCAGTGCCCGGTGCCCCTCGGCCACAAGGTCCTCCAGCTGCTCGAACAGGACGTCCAGCTTGCTGGACCGGACCCCGGACAGTGAAGGGTCCACCAGCGAGGCGTCCAGGCTGAGCTGGCGCAGCAGCGTCAGCGACTGGAAGATGGTGAAGCGGTTCTTGTTGACGTCGTCGATGAGGCCCAGGATTTTCTGGCGCTCGCGCTGCAGATGCGTCTGGTACACCTTCTGGTGCCGCGGGTTCAGAACCACCTCCAGGATCTGCTCCTGCTTGGGCGGCAGGTCGTGGATGACCTGCTCCTTGGTGCGGCGCATCATGAGCGGACGGACCCGACGGCGGAGCTTGTCCAGCTGCCCCTTGTCGCCGTTCTTTTCCACGGGCTTCTGGTAGTACTCGGCGAACCGCTTGGGGCTGGCGAACAGTCCCGGCGCCACAATCGAGGTGAGGGCCCAGAACTCCATCAGGTTGTTTTCCAGCGGCGTGCCGGTGATGGCCAGCTTGAATGCCGCCGGCAGCTTGCGTGCGCACTGGTAGGCCTTGGACTGGTGGTTCTTCACGAATTGGGCCTCGTCCAGCACCAGGGCGGCCCACTCCCGGGACGCGTATGCGTCATAGTCGATCCGGAACAGGGCGTAGGACGTGATCACGATGTCTGCACCGGCCATGGCCTCGGCCGGGTCCGAGCCGTTCTTCGCGAACGTCTCGCCGATGGCACGGACGGTGAGCCCGGGAGCGAACCGCGCGGTTTCGGCTTCCCAGTTGCCCACCACACTGGTGGGGGCCACCACCAGGAAGGGTGCGGCGCCCGGTGCGGCACCGGCGCCCGGCGCTGTATTGGCGCTGTCCGGAAGGGCTGTACCGGCCGGGTCCGGAGCGGCAGCACCGGCGGCGGCTTCCTTCGCCGCGCACACCAGCGCCAGGGCCTGGACGGTCTTGCCCAGGCCCATGTCGTCGGCCAGCACCCCGCCGAGACCGTGCCGGTAGAGGAAGCTCAGCCAGTTGAAACCCTCCAGCTGGTACGGGCGCAGCTCGGCGTTCAGCGTGGCTGGCAGGGGCAGCCCCTTGATACCGCCCTCCAGCAGCCCGCCCACGGCTTCGCGCCAGGCGGAGGCCTGCTGGTCCACGATGCCGAGGTGTGCCAGTTCGTCCCACAGCCCGGCCTGGAACCGGCTGATCTGCAGCGGCGCGTCCTTGTTGTCCTGCAGGGACCGCGCCTCCTCAATGAGGTCGCGCAGCTGGTGCAGTTCCGGGAGGTCCAGCGAGAAGTACGCGCCGCTGGGCAGCAGCATCTTCGTCTGGCCCGCGGCGAGGGCGGAGAACAGGGCCGCAAACGAGACCGGCTGGCCCTCCAGGGTGATCACAATGCCAAGGTCGAACCAGTCGCGCTGTTCCGTGGCCTTGGTGGAGATGGAAACCACCGGGGCTTCCTCGGCCTCGCGGTAGTCGGCAATGTCGCCCGCGGTGTCCACCACGACGTCCGGGGTGTTCCGGAGCCGCGGCAGCACTTCCTCGGTAAAGGCCAGGGTGTCCAGGCCGCTCAGCTCTGCCGAGGCCGCAAGCCGCGGCGTTCCCCAGCCGCCGGTGGCGGATTCGCCCAGCTTGGGCACCACGTCCCAAGGCTGGCCCAGCGACTCGAGGATGCGGGCCTCCGTGGGGTCGTCCCGGTAGCCGTGGTCGCCCGGGTGGCGCCACAGCGGCTGTGCCGTGACCAGGTTCCCGGACGTGTAGTGCCATTCCCAGTGGAGCCGCACTTTGTGGTCGGTGCCGTAGTTGGCCAGCAGGGACAGGGTGGGAACGGCCAGCGTGGGCAGTTCCACGGACTCGTCCGACGCCGTGACCCGGGCGGCCTGCTTGAGTTTGGGGTAGAAACCGGTGAGGAAGCGGGTCTCATCGCGGGACGGAATGTGCAGGGTGCTGCCGGCGGTGACGAACGTCAGGAGTTCCTCGCTGAGGCCGTTTTCCAGCGGAGCCAGCGTGATGATGGAGCCGGTGCCGACGCCGGGCAGGGCGTCCGCTCCGGAGGTCAGGAAAATCCCGTGCGCCGGCCGGCCGATGGTCCCCACGGACGCCGGATCAACCACTTCCCCCTCAACGGTGATGGTGGGCGCTAGCGTCAGCCCGCCGTCGTCGGGCGTTTTCCCGTTTGAGCCGGCCCCGGCTTCCTCCCCGTCGGACGTGCCGGAGCGGGTGAGATTAAGGCCGACGGCGGCGGGATCCTCCACGAACCTCACGGGTTCCTGGCCGCTGGCGTCGACCAGCGCGACGCCGATCTTCCGTGCCTGGGCGAGCAGGCTCCAGAAGTTCTTTCCGGCGTAGGTGTTCAGGCCCAGCCAGGGCGCGGTGGAATTGTGCTGGCGGTTGGCCAGGGCGGTGTGGGACGCGAGGAATTCCTGCATCCACTCCACGTGCGCCTCGTTGCATTCGCGCCGGTAATTAAGGTAGCTGAGCGTGTTCCAGGAGACGTCGCCGCGGATCCACTTGCCCTTGGCGCCCATGATTACGGGGCGTGCCTTGAGCTGGCGCACGCTGCGGAGCGGATCACGCCGGCCCGTGTAGGAGAAGTGCGGGGCGGGCTCTTCGATGTCGAACTGGAGGGCCAGCGGGATGCCGTTAGTGGACGGCGTGATCCCGGGCCGGGCAATGAGCGGCCCCAGGGCCTGTTCCCAGTCCGGCATCTCCTGGGCCAGGGGCTCGCGGGAGAGCCGGGTGGATTCCGCCGGAGCCAGCAGCTGCACACGGGTGGCCGGATTGTCCTCCGCCGCAAACAGCAGCGCGGCCACGTGCTTGCAGTCCTTCCGGACGGGGCAACTGCACACACCGACGGTGCAGCTCCAGCCGCCCGCCTTCCGGACCAGCTTCGCCGTGGTTGAATAGGGCGCGTCCTGCCCGCCCCGGACCTTGCCGAGCATCAGGCCGGTGGCGGCATCGAAGGAGATCCCCGAGACCCGGCTGCCCATGGCGTAGGCGAGTCCGGCCGCGAGGGAGCGGTCGTTGATCGCGGGGGTCTGTATTGCCAGTGCCGCACTCTCGTCCGGTTGGGATGGCATGGTGCGCGCTACTTTCAGCAGGTCAAAAATCTGCAGGTTATCTGATCCATCTTACCGAGCCGGGAGAGGCCCTGAAACTTCGCCCAACGTTCAACTCCCCCTCAACCCGCAGACCGCTCCGCGGCATAGCGTGAAAGGGTCCTGAGCACCACCCGCTTTCAGCAGTGAGGATCTCCCATGAGCACCGGCCAGACCGCCAGCAAGCACCCCGTTGTCCTGACAATCGAAAGCGCCGAGGCGCCCAGCGAGGACGTTGTCGATTCCAACGTGACGGTGGTCAACGCCATGTACGCGGAACTGCTCGACGCCCCGGAAATCGCGCCGAACGCCCTGCGCAGCTACTACGTTGACTTCTACCTCACCCAGGCGCTGGCCGGCGGCTTCGCGCAGTACGTCTTCACGGTGCCCGAGCGCGAAGAGATCGACGCCTACGTCCGCGAGGGCTTGGAAGGCATGGGCGCCACTGCCCACCTGGCGCTGTTCAACCGAACTGCGGCAGCCTTCGATGCCCTTTCCGAAGAGGACGCCGACGTGTACCTGGACGGCGATACGGACGACTTTGATCCCGCCGACGGGGACGACAGCACCGACGACAGCACCGAACACGACGGCGCCGCCGAGAGCGAAGTGCACGACGGCGGGACCACCGCAAACGAGGCGGTCCGGGAACTTCACGAGCTTGACGATGAATTCGAGTCGCTGCTGGAGACCGAGGACATCCTTGCACTGAACGCCGCGTGGCTCCGCAGCCAGGAAGGCTTGCTGCTGCTGGACGACGAGCAGCTGGAGGTGCACATCGCCGAGCGCGTGGCGCAGATCCCCAACCTGGCCGAACGCCAGGCGGAGGCGGCCGAGGAGGCCCTTGAGAATGCGCCGGAGTTCGAACTCATCATCCGCGAACTGTGCGACGTCGCCGGACACGAACTGAAGAAGATCACCATGGGCGATCCCAATCACGAGCACAACGGCGAGACTGTCCTGGCGTGGCACTTCACCACGGACCACGGTGACTTCATCATGGTGGAGGAGGACGAGGAAGCCTACATGATCAGCCCCTCGACCAAGGAAATTGTTGCCGCGGTGGAGTTCGAGGATGCTGACGCGTAGGCCCGGGCGCCGGTGCTGCGGCGGCTGTAGTAAGAACACCGAGGTGCGTCCGCTGTAAAATTGGATGAAACCAGACCAACATGCATGAACGCCGGCGCCGGCTTTAGTACCGGCGCCGGCGTTCGTGCATCACGACTGATCGGTGTATATGTCACTCAGGTTTCTCCCCAGCAAGCTGACCCCGCGGGCCCTTTGGGCCGCGGTGGCCGCTGCCGCTGCCCTGGTGCTGGTGGCGGTCGCCATAGTGGTGGGAGCGGGGTCGCAGCAGGAGCGCGGCGGCCTGGCCGAAGCTGCACTGGCTGACGTTGCCAAGGCGCAGTCGGAAGCAAAGGAGGCCAAGGGCCGTTATGGTTCCTTTTGGCTGACCGGGGGAGACCGCAGCCTGGAAGGGCTGGCGCGTCCGCTGCGGACCGACGGCGTCTCCGACCTCCGCGCCATCGAATGCGCTGACGGCTGGGTGGCGGCCGTCCGCACGGGGGAAGACGTCTTTGCGCGGTCCAGTGTTCGCGACGAGGTGTCGCGGGCAGGATCCGCGGACATCGCCCGGCCCGGCTGCATCACTTCCGAAGCGGTGGATGCCATGCTGGCCGATCTCGGCGCCGGCCCGGAGGTGCCCGCGCCGGAGGCTTCGGCTTTCGAACGTCCGGCAGGCTCCTCCGGCTACCGGCCCAGCTACCACATCACGCCCCGGGAAAACTGGATGAACGATCCCCAGCGGCCCTTCTGGCTGGACGGTCAGTGGCACTACTACTACCTCTACAACTCCGGCTACCCCAAGGAAAACGGCACCGAGTGGTACCACCTCACCAGCACCGACCTGGTGCACTGGAAGGACGAGGGCGTGGCCATAGAAAAGTACAAGAACGGGCTTGGAGACATCGAAACAGGCAGCGCCGTGGTGGACCACCAGAACTCCGCCGGGTTCGGCAAGGATGCTGTTATCGCCGTCATGACCCAGCAGGACGACGGCGTGCAGCGGCAGTCGCTGTTCTATTCCACCGACAAGGGCTATTCGTTCAAGGCCTATGACGGCAACCCGGTGATGGACAACCCCGGGGAGCAGCACTGGCGCGATCCCAAGATCATCCGCGATGAAGCCAACAACCAATGGGTGATGGCCCTGGCGGAGGGCGAGAAAATCGGACTGTACGCCTCCGCCAACCTGAAGGAATGGCGCTACCTGTCGGGCTTTGAGCGCGAAGGCCTTGGCGTCCTGGAATGCCCCGAACTCTTCCAGCTCGACGTCGACGGCGACCCGGCCAAACGGACCTGGGTGCTCGCCGCCAGTGCCAACGGGGCTGAGGAGGGGAAGTCCACCGGCGTTGCCTACTGGACCGGAACGTGGGACGGGACACGGTTCACGCCGTCGGACGAGGAACACCAGTGGCTCGATGACGGCTCCGATTTCTACGCCGCGGTGACCTGGGACGACCCGCGTCTCACGGAAAGCCAGCGCATGGGTTCCCGCCATGCCATCGCCTGGCTGAACAACTGGGCCTATGCGCGGAAGCTGCCTACGGAAGACTGGCATGGCGGCACGGATACGGTGGTCAGGGACATCCGTCTGCAGACCGTCGCCGGCAAGCCCACGCTCGTCTCCACGCCCACCAGTGCGCTGAAGTCTCTGGAAGGCGACACCGTCACCGTGTCGGACCGGAAACTGACTCCGGACGGTGCCGGCGAGCTGCCCGGACCGGACCCTGCCGGGCCCGATGGCGGAGCGTACCGGCTTGACCTGACGCTCGAGCGCGCGGCCGGAGACGACGGCTCCGAGGCCAAGGTGGAGCTGTTGGCCGAAAACGGGGTTTTCGCCACGGTGGGCTATGACTTCGAATCGGGCTCCGCCTTCGTCGCGCGTGACGGCGCAGCCAAGGAAACCGCCGGACTCGCACCCGACTACGGCACGGTCCGGCGGGCGGAATCCGCGCCCCGCGATGGCAAGGTCCAGCTGACCGTCTTTGTGGACTACAGCTCCGTTGAAGTGTTCGTCAACGGCGGGGAGCGGACCCTGACGTCGCTGGCGTTTCCCGCGGGAGCTCCCAAGGGCCTGAAGGCATTGACCAAGGACGGGACGCTGACGCTGAAGTCCTTCAGCTACACGCCGATGGCCGCCGCGTCCTGATCCGCCTCAGCCGTTTTCCGGGCCGACGAATCCTGCGCCGCCCGCAGTTCGTCGAGCGTGGGCGGGTTGGCTCCGGGCCGGCTTACCGTGATGGCGGCCGCCGCGGATGCTGTCCGGCCGATGGCCTCAAGCACGGAAGGGGCCAGTCCGGCGGTCCCGCGGGTCAGCAGCCCCAGGATCAGGGCGGCCATGTACGAGTCGCCGGCGCCGATGGTGTCCGCCACAGCCGTGCGTACAGACGGAATGTGGAGGCTGCCCTCGGCCGCGCGGAGCAGTGATCCTTCGGCTCCGGCCGTGATGACGGCCAGTCCGGTGCCCAGGGCCAGGATTTTCTCCGCCGTATCCTCCAGTTCCTGCCCCGGGTACAGCCAGCGGGCGTCTTCGTCGCTGAGCTTGACGACGTCGGTCAGGGGGACGAGTTCCTCGAACAGGGTTTTCGCTTCGTGGTGGCTGCCGAGCAGGGCCGGCCTGATGTTGGGGTCGTAGGTGACCATGCAGCCCCGGTGTGCCTGCTCCAGGAGGGTCCGGACAGCGGCCGCGCCCGGTGCCAGGAACGTGGCGATCGAGCCGGTGTGGAGGACCTTCGGGAAGAAGGCCGGCGCCAAGGGCTCCAGCCGCCAGTCGATGTCAAAGATGTAGCTGGCCGAACCGTCAGCGGCGATCGTGGCCGTTGCCGAGGCAGTGCGTTCGAGGGAACGCGCCCCCGGCAGGAGCACCACTCCCGCGCTGGACAGGTGGGCTTCGATCGCCGCGCCGCGGGCGTCGTCGCCGATTGCCGTCAGCAGCCCGGCGCTGACTCCCAGCCGCCCCAGGCCGTAGGCGACGTTGGCCGGCGAGCCGCCGGGGTGCTCCACATCGCCGTCGGGACGGCTGACGACGTCGATCAGTGCCTCGCCGACGACGATGACGTCAAGGCTCTCGGCAGTGGAAGAGTGCGGACCGGGATTGAGCATTGGATCTCTTTCGTGAAGCCGTCCGCGGACCGGTGGTCCGGTCCGCGGACGGAGCTGGGGGATACTGCGGGGATGCTTAGGCTGTGGCCGCGCCGGTCATGATGGCCACCGCGTCCGTCATGCTGTGGGACTGGGGTGTGATCGTGGCCGCGCACTTGCCTAGCCGCTGGATGTGGATGCGGTCCGCGACGTCGAACACGTGCGGCATGTTGTGGCTGATCAGGATGACGGGGAGCCCGCGGTCCCGCAGGTCCCGGACCAGTTGCAGGACCTGGTTGGACTCCCGCACGCCGAGCGCCGCCGTCGGCTCATCCAGGACTACTACCTTGGAACCGAACGCCGCGGCCCGCGCCACCGCCACAGCCTGGCGCTGGCCGCCGGACAGGTTCTCCACCGGGACTGTCACGTCCTGGAGTGTCGAGATGCCCAGCCGGGTCAGTTCCGCCTTGGCTTTCTTGCGCATGCCGGCGGTGTCCAGGACCCGGAAGATGCTGCCGAGCGGGCCGGGCAGCCGTTCTTCCCGGCCCAGGAACAGGTTGGAGGCTACATCGAGCGCCGGCGAGACCGCGAGGTTCTGGTACACGGTTTCAATGCCGTGCGCGCGGGCGTCCTGCGGGCGTTTGAAGTGGACCTGCTTGCCGGAAACCGTGAGTTCGCCCGAGTCCGGAATCTCGGCGCCGGTGAGGCACTTGATGAGCGTGGACTTTCCGGCACCGTTGTCGCCGATGATGGCCAGGACTTCGCCGGGGTACAGGTCGAGGCTGACGCCGTCCAGGCCCACGACGCGGCCAAAGGTCTTGACGAGGTTCCTGGCCTGCAGGATGGGCTCGCGCACTTTGGATTTAGCAGGTTCCATGTGGGTGGCGGTCATGATTTCACCTTTCGGATCCACTGGTCGATGGACACAGCGAGGATGATGAGGACGCCCACGGCGAGGGTCTGGTACAGCACGTCCAGGCCCGCGAGGGAGAGACCGTTGCGGAACACACCGACGATCAGGGCGCCCAGAAGGGTTCCCCAGACGGAGCCGCGGCCGCCGAAGAGGCTGGTTCCGCCGATGACGACGGCGGTGATGGAGTCGAGGTTCAGGTCGACTCCGGCGTTGGGGCTGGCGGCGTTGGTCCGGCCGATCTGGATCCACGCGCCGATGGCCAGGACGGCACCGGCGGCGAGGTAGACGCTCATGAGGACTTTGTTTACGGCGATACCGGCAAGCCGGGCGGCTTCCTTGTCGTCGCCCACGGCATAGACGTGCCGGCCCCAGGCGGTCTTGCCCAGGATAAACGCGATGGCGATGTAGAGCAGCAGCATCACGACGACGCCGGTGGAGATCCGCACCGGGCCCACCGGGAAGGTGCTTCCGGTCCAGGTCAGCAGGTCCGGCATCGCCGAGCCGCGCACGGTGGCCCCGTTGGAGTAGAGAAGGGTCAGTGCGATGAAGATGTTCAGTGTGCCGAGGGTGACGATGAACGGGGGAAGCCGGAACCTGGTGACAAGGAACCCGTTCAGGGCACCGGCGGCGAGTCCGACGACCAGGCCTGCGAGCAGCGCGACGGGCGCGGGCAGTCCGTTGTTGACGGCAAGTTGGGCCACGACCATGGAGGAAAGGATCATCACGGCCCCAACGGAAAGGTCGATGCCGGCCGTGAGGATGATGAGGGTCTGCGCGATGGCCAGGGTGCCGACCACGGAGACCTGCTGGGTAATCAGGGAGAGGTTTTCAACCCGCAGGAACCTGTCATTGAGCAGGCCGAACACGACCACCGCGATGAGAAGGACGAGGGCAGGGCTGACGGCGGGATAACGGTGGAGGATGTTGCGTATGCGGCTGAGCGGCGTCTGGCGGTCAAGGAATTCCTCCGCCAGATCGGCATGCCCGGCGCTGGGCGGGCCGGCGGTCTGTTGCTGGGTCACGATACGTCCTGATCTTCGATGATGGTTGCTGCTGCGTAGCCAGCTGGCTCGGGAGATGAAGTGCGGGGCGGCCTAACGGGGTCCGGCCTCCCCGCACTCAGTGAAACTGGGAGGCTACTTTCCCCAGCAGATGTCGGATGCGGCGGCGGTGGTGATGCTCTTGATGCCGTCGGCCGGCTTGTCAGTGACGAGTTCGACACCGGTGTTGTAGAAGTCCAGGCCTTCGGAGTTGGCCGGCTTCTTGCCCGTCTTGGCCAGGTCAACGATGGCCTTCACACCCAGTTCGGCCATCTTGACCGGGTACTGCTGTGCGGTGGCGCCGATGACGCCTGACTTGACGTTGTCCACTCCGGTGCAGCCGCCGTCGATGGAGACCACCAGGACGTCCTTTTCCTTGCCGGCAGACTTCAGGGCCTCATATGCTCCGGCGGCTGCCGGTTCATTGATGGTGTAGATGACGTTGATGTCGGGGTTGCTGGCGAGGAGGGTTTCCATGGCCGTGCGGCCGCCGTCCTCGTTGCCCTGGGACGCCTGGTTGCCGACGATCTCGTAGTCGCCGCCCTTGCCGCCCGTGTACTTGCCGGTCTTGGCCTCGTCGCCGTTCTTCTTTGCGTCGGCGGTGTCGATGCCGAGCCCGGTGAGGAAGCCCTGGTCGCGGTTGTAGTCGACCGAGACAATCTTGTCGTCGAAGAGGTCCACGAGGGCAATGGTGGCTTTCTTGCCGCCGAGCTGGGCCGCGGTCCATTTGCCGATGAGCTCACCTGCGGCGAAGTTGTCCGTGGCAAAGGTGATGTCAGCTGCATCCGCCGGGTCCGGCGGGGTGTCGAGGGCGATGACGAAGAGGCCGGCGTCCTTGGCCTTCTTGAGGGCGTCGACGACGGACGGACCGTTGGGGGTGATCAGGATGCCCTTGTCGCCTTTGGAGATGGCGTTTTCGATGGCCTGGATCTGGGTGTCCTCGTCGCCGTCGGCCTTGCCGGCGGCCAGCTTGAGGTCCACGCCGCCGGATTCGGCGGCCTTCTTGGCGCCGTCCTGCATGGAAACGAAGAACGGGTTTGAGGTGGTCTTGACGATCAGCGACACACCGATCGTGTCCGACGACGAACCGCCGGTTGAACCGGTGGAGGAGCTGTTTCCGCCACACGCCGTCAGGCTGAGCGTGCCGAGGGTCAGGACGGCACCGAGGGCGAACAAACGGGTTGCGACGGTCCGTGGGGCTGTGGAACTCAACATTGAATCTCCTGTTTCCGTGGCACGAATTGTGCCTGACAACGATGTCATGACTCATGTAACCAAGCTCACAAGGTACAGTCAAGGCATAAACCGATAATGAAGGACGAGGTTTGACAACGATGTCTAATCGTTACCAAGTAGAGGCCGCCCAAAGCAGGCCCACAATGCGCCACGTGGCCGCGCTGGCCGGGGTTGGCATCAAGACGGTGTCGCGCGTAATGAACGATGAACCGGGCGTTTCCGAGTCCACCCGGCTCCGAGTCCTCGGGGCCTCGCAGCAGCTCAACTACCAGCTGGACATGGCGGCGGGAAGCCTACGGCGGACCGGGCGGCAGACGCTCAGCATCGGCCTGCTGCTGCCCAGCGTGTCCAACCCGTTCAGCGGAGAGATCCACCGGGCGCTGGAGGACGCACTCGCTGAACGCGGGATCGCGGTGTTTGCCGCCAGCCTGGACGATGATCCCCAGCGTGAGAAAGCACTTGTTTCCGCATTCCTGGGCCGGCGGGTGGACGGCCTGGTGCTGACGCCGATCGCCAAGAGCCAGGCATATGTCATCCCGGAGCACTCCCGGGACCTGCCCATGGTGTTCATTGACCGCGAACCCGTAGGCATCGACGCTGATGCCGTGGTGACGGACAACGCCGTCGGAGCCGCTACGGCGGCCTCCCACCTGCTGGCCCACGGGCACCGGAAGCTCGCCTACCTGGGCGACCGCACCGAGATCCAAACGGCGCGGGAGCGCAGGCGGGGATTCATCGAGGAACTGGGGAGAGCCGGCCTCGCCACATCAGCTGTTCCCGTCCGCGAAGGACTGCATGACGAGGAGTCTGCGCGGCTGGCGGCACTGGAGCTCCTGGCCTCCGACGACCCGCCCACCGCCATTTTTTCCAGCCAGAACCTGGTTACCTTTGGGGTGATGAGGGCGCTCAAGGAGCTGGGTGCCAGCAAACGCGTGGCGCTGGTCGGGTTCGACGACTTCACTCTGGCGGACATGATGGAACCCGGGATCACCGTGATTGCCCAGCACCCGGAGCGGATTGGCAAGCTCGCGGCGGAGCGCCTGCTGGCCCGCATTGACGGCGACCGGACTGCCCCGGCCACGTACGTCGTGCCGTCGGAGCTCATCCTGCGGGGGTCCGGTGAGATCCCGCCGTCCTGATCGACCGGCCTGGTCCGCCCTTGCCTTGTCCAACACAGCCCCAGTGCAAACACATCCTTGAAAGGGAGCACCATGACCAAAACGCTTTACGCCGAATTCACGGTCAAGCCCGGCAGCGAAGCGCGGGTTGCCGAAATGATGCGCGAACTCACCGAGAAGGTGCGCAGCGAACCGGGCAACGAACTGTTCCTGCCCTACACGCGTGAGTCGAACCCTAGGGAGTACTTCGTCTTCGAGGTGTACCGGGACGAGGCCGCGTTCCAAGAACATATCAGCGCGGACTACGGTGCGGCCTTCAATGGAGAATTGGTACGCCACATCGAGGGGGACGGTTCGGTTCTGACCTGGCTCCAGCCTGCCGACGGATAGCCCCCACGGTGCGGCCCGAAGCACCCTAGGCTTGTCCGCGGTTCCTGGCCTTCAAAGCCAGGAACCGCGGACAACCCCGGTCCTGGCGGACTTGGTGCGGACAAACCCCGGGATGACATGAGGGCTGACCCTGGAGAGCGTTGCCGGATCCGGCCGGGCTGTCTAGGGTCGTATCCATGGAACGACTTCCACATGTGGCCGGCCGGACGTATCCGCCAGGTGTCCCGTCCTGGGTGGATACCGAGCAGCCCGACGTGGATGCTGCCATTCGGTTTTATGGCGGACTCTTCGGCTGGGAATTCGAAGAAGCCCTGGCTCCCGGTGCGGGTGGCAGATACGCCGTCGCGACGCTCAACGGCCAGGAGGCCGGAGCCGTCGGCGGTCCACGCAACGGGCCCGCCGCTTGGAATACGTATGTGGCGGTAGATGATGCTGATGCCGCCGTGCGGCACCTGGTGTCGCTCGGAGCGTCGCTTCAGTTGCCGCCCGCTGAAAGTGGGGCCGGTGGCGCGCGGGCGGTGCTGACCGATCCTGAAGGCGCTGGTTTTCGGTTGTGGCAAGCCGGTGCCCGGCCATGTGCCCAGGCGGTCAACGTGCCTGGCGGCTGGAATTTCAGCGATCTTCACACAGCTGACATCACAGCGGCAACGGGCTTTTACGCCGCCGCATTCGGCTGGCAGTTCGATAACCTGGATTACGGGACAATGATCCGAAGGCCTGGGTACGGCGACCACTTGGAGGCCACCGTGGACCCTGACATCAGGGCACGGCAGGCCGGGGACTTTACTCCCGCCGGTTTCGAGGACGCGGTTGCCTGGGTCATGCCGGCGGATCCCCGTGAACCGGCCCATTGGCACGTCTCGTTCACGGTCGCTGACCGGGACCAGACAGCAGATCTGGCCGAGCGCCTCGGAGCCACCGTCCTTCAACGGTTCGACACGGACTGGACACGCTCGGCCCGGATCCGCGACCCCTGGGGAGCGGAGTTTACAGCGAGCCAGTTCACGCCGCCGTCGGGCTGATTCCGCGAGCGAGCCCTCCCGGTGGTCGAGCCCGTCGACAACAGACGGGCTCGACCACTCCGGGTCTACCTCGTGAACATCGACCCGGTCAGCGGGGTGACCGTGAGCGACTTGACCCTGGCCGTGCCGCCTTCGGCAAAGAGGGCCACCTGACCGGCGCCGGCACCCGGGAACACCTGGTCCGTAATGGTGCGCAGGCCGTTCTGGGCAAAGACCTCCACTGACGCGCGGTCAACGTAGACCCGCAGGGTCACGTCGCCGCTTCCGTCAACGGTCACCGGCGCCGAGTCCACCGACGTGAACAGCGGGTGGAAGCCGGTGTTGCCGGACTTGCTCCGGTCCACGTAGACCTCGCCGGTTGCTGCGTCGTAGCCGATCTCAGTGGACGTTGTTCCGTCCCCCAAGACCGTAATGCCGGACTTGGCTGCCGTTCCCGGGGCGAACGTGACGTCGATCCTTTGGACGTCGCCCCACGCTGCGGCCGGAAGCGGGTGGATTCCCGAGGCGATGTCGCGGGCCGACTTCTCGTTGTAGGAAGATTTGGCGGCGAGCTTGTCCACTTGCCTTGCCGCCTTTTGGGTCAGCCGGGGGCCGTCAGCCGTTTGTGTGAGGCCAACTTCACGCGGCAGCGACATTGCGCTGCGCCAGGGGGAAGTGGGGACGAGGTTGGCGTAGTCCCAGTTGTTCATCCAGCCGAGCATGACGCGCTTGTTCTGGGGCATGTTGCCGAAGGAAACCGAGGCGTAATAGTCGCGGCCGTAGTCCAGCCAGTCATAGCCCTGCAGCCGGGGCTTGGCCGGCCGTTCCGAAGCAACGAACTCATCTGCCAGGATGTGCCCCCAGCCAAAGCGGTTGTTGTCCACGATCCGGATACTCGCTTGGCGGCCCCTGAACTCTGCGACATTCCACGATGCCCAATCCAGGACTTCGCTGTTGGCCCCCGTGGCGGACCGGACCACTTGCCCGTCCACCACGAGGTTGACGGTGGTCTCGTCCGAGCGCGGAACGGCTGCCTGGTCGGTCAGCATAACGTGGTCAAGGGTGAGGTGTCCCCACCCGCCGACCGCCTGATCCACGACCCTCAGCTGCGCGCTCCGGCCGGCGAATTCCGCAACGTCCCAGCCCTTCCAGTTAAGGGCGCCGGCGTTCTCCCCGCTGACCGTTCTGACAACGTTGCCATCGATCAGGAGCTGGGCTTCCAGGACCTCACCGGAGCCAGCGGCCCGTTGCCCTCCGCCGACCAGCATGCTCATGAAGTTTCGGGTGACGGTGAAGGCCGGCGAAGTGAGCGTGCCCTGGCGGTCATCACCCGGGGCACCACCCGCTTCGAAGGTGTTGATCCGTTTGGCCCCGATGAAGTAGTCGCCGCCTGCCGTGGCCGGCTGGAAGGTTGGCGCCAGGTCCGCGGTTCCGGTCCAGCCGGCGTCGGCCAGTGTGCTGCCGCTGGGAACCTCGAAGCCGTCGAACAGCAGGTCTCCGGCGGGGGCGTTGTTGTCCAGCTTGTCCGAGACGCGCGGATGCTGTCCGCCGCCCACGAGGAAGTTGAGGTAGTCACTGCCCACCGTGAACTCCGGTGAACTCATGGAGCCGATCGGCCAGTCGCCGTCGTTGAAGGAATTGACCAGCCCGGCCCCCGCGTAGCCGGTGACCTGGTTCTGCCCTGCCAGTGCTCCCTGTGCCGGTGCGTCGGCAAACGGCCCGTTCTTCCAGTTTCCCGGCTCGTTGTTGACCGTCCAGCCGCCGTAGCTTCCGTCGTTGAAACCCGCAAGCGGAGTTCCGGCCGGGAGGGAGTCCACGGGGTCCGTGGTGTCGGAGGTGAATGTGGTGCCGTCAAAGTCCCCCACGAAGTACTGCCCTGCAGAACCGCCCGCCACGCCGCCGGGATTGATGTTCACCACCATGACCCATTTGACGTTCTCAGGGTTTCCGTCCACGGCCAATGGAAACAGGTCAGGGCATTCCCAGAGGCCGCCGGTTGCGTTCGCCGGCCCGAAGGAGCTCAGTTCGGTCCAGTCCTTGAGGTTATCGGACTTGTACAGGAGCACCTTGTGGTCCAGCGCCTCCACGGCGGTCATCACCCAGTAGCCGCCGCCGTCCGGGGCGTCGTACCAGAAGACCTTCGGGTCGCGGAAGTTGGCTGAGTTGCGGTTGAGGACAGGATTCTGGCCGTACTTGGTCCAGGTCTGGCCCTGGTCCAGGCTGTACGCCAGGGACTGCGCCTGCAGCCCGCGGTGCGGGGATGCGTCCTTGTAGGCGCTGGTAAAAATCGCCACCAGGGGCGGATTCTCCGCGGTGCCGAAGCCGGAGGAGTTGTTCTTGTCCACCACCACGCTGCCGGAGAAGATGTCCTGCTGCTCATCCGTGGGGATCGCCAGCGGCTGCTCCTTCCAATGGACCAGATCAGTGGAGGTCGCATGGCCCCAGGACATGTTTCCCCACGTGTTTCCGGTGGGGTTGTGCTGGTAGTAGAGGTGGTAGACGCCCTTGTAGAAGACCATCCCATTGGGATCGTTCATCCAGTTCTTCTCCGGCGAGTAATGGAAAGCCGGGCGGTACTGTTCGTCACCCGGAGCGGTGGCCGCTCCGGCCGGGATGGCCCCGGCCAAGGCGCCGCCGAGGGCCAGGCCCGCCAGTGCCACAGCGGTGACTGCCCGCAAGCCAATGGATCGTGGTGTGTGCATAGTGCTGAGATCGCCCTTCATCGCGCGTGCCTTTCCCAGAAAGACAACGTTGTCAGTGGAGGGAACGCTAAGTTAAGTCCACGAGACAAGTCAACGGACCGGTGAGCGATAGCCCGCATCAGGGCGCGGCAGGGCGCGGCAGGGCGGGGCAGGGCGCGGCAGGGCGGGGCAGGGCGGGGCAGGGCGGGGCGGAAGGCGCGGCAGGGCGGGGCGGAAGGCGCGGCAGGGCAGGGGGCCGCCCTGGCGTCCCTGGTCCGCCGCGTCCTTGGTCCGCTGCGTTCCTAGTCCGCCGCGCTGGTCCGGTAGGAGGCGAGGAACGTGGCGATGCGGCGCACGGCTTCCTCGATGTCCTCCACGGACGGCAGGATGACAAAGCGGAAGTGGTCCGGCCGGGGCCAATTGAACGCCGAGCCGTGCGAGACCAGGATCTTCTGTTCCCTCAGCAGGTCCAGGACGAACTGTTCGTCACTCCTGAACGGGTAAAGCTCCGGGTCCAGGCGGGGGAACAGGTACATGGCACCGGCAGCCGGGACGCACGTGACGCCGGGGATGGCAGTCAGGAGCTTAAAAGCACGGTCGCGCTGCTCGCGCAGCCTGCCGCCGGGCCGGATCAGGGCCTCAATGGACTGATAGCCGCCGAGGCAGGTCTGGATTGCGTGCTGCGCCGGCACGTTGGGGCACAGGCGGAGGGAGGCCAGCAGTTCCAGCCCCTCCCGGTATGCCTGCGTGGCGGCGAGCGGGCCCGTCACCGCCACCCAGCCGGCACGGTACCCCGGCATCCGGTAGGCCTTGGAAAGCCCGCTGAAGGTGAGGCAGCAGACGTCTTCGGCCACTGACGCCGTATGGATGTGCTCGGCGTCTTCATACCGGATTTTTTCGTAGATTTCATCCGAGAACAGCACCAGGTGGTGCTTGCGCGCCAACTCGGCAAACTGCTCCAGGATGTGCCGCGGGTACACGGCTCCGGTGGGGTTGTTCGGGTTGATGATCACGATTGCCTTGGTGCGCCTGGTGATCTTTGCTTCGACATCGGCCATGTCGGGCCACCAGTGCTCGTCCTCATCGCACAGGTAGTGCACGGGCTTGCCGCCGGTCAGCGTGACGGCGGCCGTCCACAGCGGGTAGTCGGGTGCCGGAATGAGGATTTCGTCGCCGTTTTCCATAAATGCCTGCAGGCACATGGATATGAGCTCGCTGACGCCGTTGCCGATGAAGATGTCCTCGACGCCGATCTGCATCAGGCCCCTGGTCTGGTAATACTGCGAGATGGCAGTGCGGGCGGAGAAGATGCCTTTTGAATCGCTGTACCCCTGCGCCCCGCGCAAGTGGTGGATCATGTCCACCACCACGGACTCGGGGGCCTCCAGGCCGAACGGCGCGGTGTCGCCAAGGTTCATCTTGAGGATCCGGTGCCCCTCGGCTTCCATCTCCTTTGCTGCCTGGAGGATGGGCCCGCGGAGTTCGTAGCGGACATTCTGGAGTTTGCTGGAGTGCTGCATCGGACGCATGCTTGATCTTTTCACAGCGCCGGACGCCCGGCAGCGGCTGCGTCGCATTCCCGGCCCGTCGCGGCGGCGGTCTACACTGTGGGCAGTGCCCTTGAAGCAGCCCGGGGGACGATATTTCTGTGCCGGGGGGACAGAGTGATAAACCGTATCCGAGGATCAAACAGCCCGCTCCGAGTGTTGCGGCGGGCGGGGCCGACCGGCGACGAGCGACCGCCGACCGGGGCCACGCCACCAGGCCCGGACACATCAGCCGGGGCCACGCCACCAGGCCCGGACACATCAGGCGGCGCCGCACCCTCGGCCGGGGCCACGTCCCTCGCTGACTGGATCGATCGGATTTTCGGCCGGCTCGGAGTCCGGGGCCGTGTGGTGATGAGCCAGCTCCCTCTGTCGGTCACTTTGTTCCTGGTGGCGATTGCGGCCGCAATCTTCAGTCCGGCAACGCTGGCGGACGACGGATTCAGGATTGCCTTGCTGGCGCACGTCACGTTGTTCGGCCTCTGCCTGGCTGTTCCCTGGGGGAGGCTGCACCCCGAAGCGTTCACCCTGATTCCCGTCCTCGACTGCGTGGCCATCGGATTTACGCGCCAGGCCGGCGGGCCCAGCTTCAACGTCCTGAGCCTGCTGTTGGTTTTCCCCGTGGTCTGGCTGTCCGTAAGCCGTCACCGGCACCGGGTTGTCCTGGCAGTCCTCGCGACAGTGCTCAGCACCGTTGTCCCGGCGGCCGCCCTGGGATCGGACCCGGCGCAGGGTTCGGTGATCCGGACCATCTTCCTGCCGCTGGTGATGGCCGCGATCGCCGTGACGGCGCATGTCCTGGCCGGTGCCCTTTACCGGCAACGCATGACACTTATCCGCAAGGACCGCGATCTGGCGGCGACCCTGGCCGAGAGCGTGCAACGCCAGCGGTTGCTTGATGCCGTACTTTCAACGGTTGATGTGGGCGTCTGGGTTGTGGACGAAGTCGGCCAGGAAGTCCTGACCAACAGGGCGCTGCGGACCGACCCGTCGCTGGCACGCGTCGCCTCCGCCGGAGGATCTGCGAAGCTCTTTCACGGCGACAGGACTACCCCCGTGCCGGCGGATGCGTTCCCGGCCGTGCGAGCCTCCCGTGGTGAGTCGTTCACCCATGAGCTCTACTGGACCGGCGAGGATTCGGAGCAACGCGCCTATTCCGTCAGCGGCGGCGCCATCCGTTCCCTGGCCGGGATCAGGGCGGGGGCTGTTGTCACCTTTGCCGACGTGACCACACTGATCAACGCACTGGCTGCCAAGGACAATTTCGTTGCCACCGTGTCCCATGAGCTGCGCACGCCGTTGACATCAATACTCGGCTACCTGGAACTGGTCCTGGACGAGCCCGGCCACGAGGACATAGCGGCCGAGCTGCGGATCGTGGAGCGGAACGCCGGCCATCTTCTGGGCCTCGTGAATGACCTTATTGCCGTCGCTTCAGAAAACGTGGAGCTCGTCCTGCAGGATACGGACCTTGCAGATCTCCTCGCAGCGGCCGTGGCCGCCAACCAGGCACGGGCTGACCTCTCCGGAGTAGCGCTGGTGCTGGACGCGGAAGAACCGCTCCCCGCACGCGTGGACCCCGCCAGGATCCGGCAGGTGGTGGGCAACCTGATATCGAACGCGGTGAAGTACTCGCCGGACGGCGGACAGATCACCGCCCGGGCCCGAAGGAACGGCGAGGAGCTGGTCTGCTCGATCACCGATACAGGGGTCGGTATGACGGAGGAGGACCAGGAGCAGGCTTTCACCAAGTTCTTCCGTTCCGCGCGGTCCCGCGATACGGCCATTCCCGGAGCAGGTCTTGGCCTTCCCATCAGCAAGACCATCATCGAAGGACACGGCGGGTCGATCGGCCTCATCAGCGCCCCGGGTGAAGGCACCACCGTGACCTTCACCCTTCCCGCTGACCCGCGCTGACCCGCGCTGACCCGCGCTGACCCGCGCTGACCCGCTTCAGCCGGCCGGATCAGCCGTCCTTCTCAGCTGTTCTGCTGGAGCGCCCGCGCCAGGAACGCCAAGACTTCGTCGTCCACTTCCTCAACCGACGTCAGCCGGACCCTGCGGTCGAAGAAATCGCCGGGCCGCACCTTGACGGCATCGAGCCTGCCTTCTGCCGGGGCGTCCAGCCGGAGCGCAACGTCCACAGCGGTGTTGTTGGCCCGGGTGACCTGCGCGAACTTCCGCCGAGGAGAGTGGAGGGACACGTAGCCCTTGCGCATCTGGATTTCCACACCCGCCGTTTCCGCCGCCCAAGCCAGGAACGCATCCGCAATGGGGCGCAGCGCGGGGTGGCTCGCATACTGGGCATCGATCAGTTCGTCGGCGTCGCGCAGCATGAACTCGGGGTACCCGAACATCTCCCAGGAGACGGCGTACTGCGCGTAGCCCGTGATCCCGTGTTCCTCCCGCATCCAGGTCCGGAGCTCGCCGTCGTTTTTAAGACCCGCCTCGCGGGCCCGTTCAGCCCACCATCCGGCGTCGTGACCTGACTTGCGCAGGAGCAGCGCCTGGTTGCCCTCCACCATGGTCTGCCAGGTCTTCGCGGCGTTCTTCAGATCGGTCGGATTGCCCATGGTCTGATCCTAAGCGGGCCCCCGCGGACGTTCCCGAAAAAGAATTTCGGTACCGCGTAACTTTTTCGGAACGCACAGCGATGTATGAGGTGTGCGGACCGCGTCCGCACCGCTTGAGTGGCCGGATCCAACCTGGCCGTTACTGACACTGTTGTATATGTTTTCGGAGGGTTTCATGTCCTTGTTCACTGTTTTTGCCACTAGCAAGATTGCCGCGAGCGCATTGGCGGCCGGCGCACTGGCGGTCGGTGGCACCGGTGCCGCCGCATACGCCGGAGCCCTTCCCTCCGACGTCCAGCAGAGCGCACACGAACTGCTCGGCGCCCCCGCTCCGCGCGTCGGCGGCGTTTCCGAGACTGCTAAGGGCGGCGCCACCGCCGACGCTTCCGCCGACGCATCGGCCACGCCGTCCGCTTCCGCCGAGGCCGCCGCAACCGGCGCCGCTGCGGACCAGAACGCCGACGCCGAAGCTTCGGCAACCGCTGTTGGCCCGGACGCCACCGGCCCCGCCGCATTCGGCCTGTGCACCGCCTTCACCAAGGGCGGCCTGGCAGCATCCTCCACCGGTTTTGCATCGCTGGCCATCGCCGCTGAAGGCGAAGCCAACATCGACAGCTACTGCGCGGATGTAATCGCCGCGGGCAAGTCCGCAGGCCAGTCCGACGCCCACAAGGTTGAAGGTGCCGGCTCGGGTGATGTCGCAGCCGACGTCAACGCTCCTGAGGTTCCGGAAGTACCGGAAGCACCGGAACTGCCCACCCAGGCAGCCGTTCCGGCAGCACCGGAACTCCCCGCCGAGGTCCCCACCCAGCTCCCCGAACTGCCCACCTCAGCTGGCCGTCAGTAACACAGCCGCCTAAGGTTGATCGCGGGACTCCTTCGCTTTGGCAGGAGTCCCGCGGTGCAACAGGCGCCAGTCCACAGCCTTCCGGAACCCGGATATGTGACCACGCTGCGTGGCATGGAGGAGCCTGACGGTGCTCGACACTTTGGCAGATGAATACGTGCACACGGCCGGGGCCGACCCCGCCGTGCTGTTCACCCTTGTCTACCGAAAGTTCTCCGGCGCCGTGCTCGGTTACCTGAGGGCCCGCGGAGTGGATGATCCGGAAGCGGTCACCCAGGACGTGTTCCTGGCGTTCTATCCGAAGCTTGATGGCCTGACCGGCGGACTCCAGGGTGCCAAGTCGCTCATCTTCTCGATTGCCCACGCACGCATGGTGGACCACTACCGCCGCTACGAGCGCACACCGGCCCTCAGCCCCTATGAATCGGACCTTGACGGACGGCGTTCCGCATCAGCCGAGGAACTGGCACTCGCGAAAGTGGACGGCGGGGGCGCAGGAGCACTCCTCGAAGGGCTCAGCCCGGACCACCAGGAAGTGCTCGCACTCAGGGTGGTCGCCGACCTCTCGGTGGAACAGGCCGCCGACGTCATGGGCCGAACCCCGGGAGCAGTCAAACAGTTGCATCGCCGGGCGCTTAGCGCCCTCAGGGAACGCGCCTCAATAGGAAGCCAGGCACATCATGAGTGACATCTCCTCATCCCGGGACCAGCAAATCATCGACGACCTGCTGGCTGACGCCGGCATGGACGACGACGGCGACCTTCGCCCGCTCCTGCTGGAACTGCGTGCCCTGGCCGCCGACAGCCCCCGCCCGTCCGCCGAGGTGGAGGCGCTGATGGTGCCGGCCGCCATGCTTGCAGCGGTTCCCGCCGCGTCAGCCGCATCCGCCAGCACCGCATCCGCCAGCGCCGCGCCCGCCGTCGACGAACTTGCCGCGCGACGCCGGCGCAAAAGCCGCCTTCCGCTCACCGCCCTCTCCGTCGCGGCTGCCCTGGCCGCGGGAGGCGCCGCCGCTGCCGCCTCGGACGAAAACTTCCGCCACACCCTGGGAAACGTCCGGCATGCCGTGACGTTCATCGTGGGGACCATGACACCCGGCGGCGGGGGAAAGACTCCCGCCCAGCCCGCTCCGGATACCGGTGGGGCCGTGCCGGGAACTCCCGCGCCTGCACCGGCCTCGCCGGTTCCATCTCCGGCGGACGGCGGATCAGTCCCCGGCGGACAGTCCGGCGGAAGCACCCCTGCCGATTCCGCCACGCCCTCGCCGACCAAGCCCGGAACCCCCGGACTCACCGCGCCCGCAAAACCCGATCCCCGGAATCCGGGCTCAATTCCGGGGCATGGCCAGTTGCCCACCGTGAAGCCACTTCCGTCGCCGCCGGTGAGCCCCGATCCTTCCGGGCTGGTTCCCACGCCACCCGTTGACGTTCCGACTCCGGAACTGCCCAGTCCGGCGCCGGAACGGTAGCCGCCAGGGCTAGTAGCCGCTGGCCGCGGTCTTCACCATCTCTCCTGCCGGGCTGACCAGGTACCAGACGTCGTTGACGCCCTGGCCGGTGATGTCACCGGCGGCCTTGTCCTGGATGTAGTAGTACACAGGAAGCCCGTTGACGGTGACCTGCCTTTTACCCTCCGGCGTCGCGATGGTTCCCACCGTTCCGGTCACACCGTCAACTGCCGGCGAGTCCGATTCCGTGAGGACCGGCGGCCAGGCGGCAAGGCAGGCGCCCGTGCAGGCACTGGTCCCGGAGTCCTTGACGTCCTTGGTGAAGAAATAGATGCTCATGCCCTTGGCGTCCACCACGATCTGCCCGGCCCCGGATGATGCCGTCTTCAGTTCGGCCGCGCCTGCGGGGACCGGCGACGTTGCCGGTGCGGACGTTTCGGCGGGGGACGACGTCGAGCCTTCCGCGGTAGTGGGCGCAGTAGTGGGCGTTGTTTGGGTGCCGCCGCCGCAGGCGGTGAGAAGCACGGCCAGTGCCACAGCGGAAAGCCCGGCGCCCAGTTGCTTTTTCATGTCCAGCTCCTTGGATTCGTGCCGGCCAAAACGGTGAGGTCCGGCGCTACCCGGTACGACGCACGCGGGCGCAGAATGGTTCAGGGTGCCTGCCACGTTGAACCGTTTGCGCCGTTGGGGCGTCGTAATGGGGGACGGCGGGCGCCCGGCCTGCCGCAGCAGCACGAGGCAGCACACACAATGCAGGGCACCATCAGCACAGCGGGAGGGGCGAGGATGCCGCTCGATGAAGACGTGGTGGCAGCTATCTACCGCGAGCACGGCGCTGCCCTGCGGCGCTTTGTGCTGAGCGCCTCCCGGGATCCGCAACTCGCTGACGACGTGGTCCAGGAGACTGTGCTCCGCGTCTGGCAGCAGGCTCCGGAAATTACCGGCAGCCTGCGGAGCTACCTCTTCCGCACCGCGCGGAACATCATGATTGACAACTACCGCAAGGCCCAGCGCCGTCCCATCGAGGCGACAGAACGGGACGTGGCGGACCCGGCGGAAGCCAGCGAACGGGTTGACGAGCTGCTGAACCGCGTCCTGATGGAGGAAGCACTGCTGCGGCTAAGCACCGAACACCGCGACGTCCTGGTGGCGCTGCACTACCGCAGCTGCACGGTTACGGAAACGGCCGTGGAGCTGAACATCCCTGCAGGGACGGTGAAGTCCCGCGCGTTCTACGCGGTGCGGGCGCTCCGGACCATCCTTGACGAAATGGGGGTGCAGCGGTGAGTGACGCGGAACTGCACACCTTGCTGGGGGCGTACCTGCTGGGCGGACTGGAGCCTGCCGAGGTGTCGCGCTTCGAGCAGCACCTGGCGGCCTGCCCGGACTGCCGCCGGGAGCTGGACGAACTCGCCAGCCTGCCCGCACTGCTGGACGCCCTGCCTGTTGCCGACGCCGTCGCCCTTACGGGCACCGCCTCCGCGGCGTCGGCAACCCGGGAGGCCGGCAGCGCGGAGGATGACCGCGCTCCCGCAGCCGCCGGCCCCGTGGAAGCCGCTTCGTTGGGGGAGGTGGCTTCCACGGGGGACCCCGCCCGCCTGCTGGATGAGCTGGCGGTGCGGCGGAGAAAGTCCCGACGGCGGTGGACTGCGTTCGTTGGGGCGGTGGCCGCCGCGTGCCTGGCACTGGGAGTCGTGGCAGCGCCGCTGTTCAACCAGCCGCCTAAGCCGGACGCGAGCTACTCGGTGGAGGCGCCGGGCGGGCTGCAGGTCCAGCTGGCCCTGATGCGGAAGGCGTGGGGGACGGAGGTCTCGTTCACCGGGACCAGCCTGCCCACGCAGGGAACCCTGTCCCTGTGGGTCAAGGGCCAGGACGGAACCGAGGACCGCGCCTGCAGCTGGTCCGCGACGCCCGGCGGGCGGTCCAGGATCACCGGGGCAACGCCCACCCAGATCAGCCGGATCAGCAGCGTGGAACTGCGGAACGAGGGGCAGCAGACAGTGGCTGTCATTTCCATGGTGGAAGGCGCATCCGGCGCCCATTGACGCGGTCCGGACCCGGTGGGAGGCTGGGCACATGGTCCGCGGCAGGACCGGGCGTTTCGCCCGGATTCAGCCCTTCGGCATCGACAGGGTGGCAGCCGCCGTCGGTGGTGATCCCGACGTGCTCCGCATGGAAAACCTGGATACGGACATTGCACCGCCGCCGTCGGCCATCATCGCAACGCGCGAGGCAGTGGGAAACAGGGCCGCCAACAGCTGGCTTCCCTTCACCGGGACCCTGGCCCTCCGCCAGGCGGTGGCGCACCGGCTCCGCCAGCAAACGGGCCTGTCCTACGATCCGCGCTCGGAGGTGGTGATTACGGGAGGGGCGCTGGCGGGAATGCTCAGCGTGCTCCTAGCCACCGTTGACCACGGAGATGAAGTCATCCTCACCGATCCCACCTACGCGGGCATGATCAACCGCGTCCGGCTTGCCGGCGCGGAGCCGGTGTTCGTCCCGCTGATGGTGGAGGACGGGCGCTGGCGCCTGGACCCGTCACGGCTGGCTGCAGCGGTTACCGCCCGCACGCGGGCGATCCTGCTGATGAGCCCGTCCATGCCGTCCGGCCACGTGTTCAACGACGCCGAATGGGGCGCCGTCCGCGATGCCTGCCAGCATGCGGACTGCTGGCTGCTGTACGACGCCGCAATGGACCGGATCCTGTTCGACGGCCTGCCGTACCGCCATCCGGCGTCGTTTCCGGAACTGGCGCACCGCACCATCACCCTGGGCGGCGTCTCCAAAAACTACCGCATGATCGGCTGGCGCGTCGGCTGGGCGGCGGGGCCCGCGGAGATCATGGGAGACGTTGCCCTGGCCGCTATCTACAACACCACCGTGGCCAGCGGTTTCGGCCAGGCAGGTGTCCTCGCTGCCCTCAACACGGCCGACGACGGTATCGCCGGGGCCGTGCGGGAGTGGCAGTCACGCCGGGACCTGGTTGCCAGCGAACTGGCCGGGCTTCCCATCGTGATACCCGAGGGCGGCTGGTCCATGCTGCTGGATGCCGAGGCGCTGGGGATGCGTGCGCCGGAGCTGTCCCGGCGGCTGCTTGAAGTGGGCAGGATCGCCGCGACGCCCATGACGGCGTGGGGCCAGGACGTGGCACCGCGCTACGTGCGGCTGGTCTACGCCACCGAGCCGCTGGACCGGCTGCAGGGAATCGGGGCCCGCGTCCGGGCCGCCCTCGAGGATTCGGGGCGGCTACGCGGGGTAGGCCCGGCGTCGGCCTAACGGCGCGCCGCACCCGGCCGGAACTCCGGGCTCAGGCGTTCAGCGCGTGGAACTCGGCCACGAGCTGCGGGTCCTCGCAGGCCCGGGCGAAGGCTTCGATGCGTTTTTCGATCTCGCGGCCCAGCAGCCAGCCGCCCACTTTCTCCGCCGCGGGCCGCAGCCATGCCGGGCGGCAGGAAAATGTGTACTTCCAGACGGCGCGGGTGCCGCCGTCGGCCGGGGTAAACCGCCACCCGCCGCCGAAGTTGCCGAAGAACCACGGACCCGACACCATGGTCATGCCCACGTTCCGGGGCGGCGCGTACGAGACGTACTCGCTCACCATCACCAGGCCCATCTTCGAGACCGTGCGGGTGCGGACGCCCTTGCCGGCGGCCCGGGCACCGTCCAGCCATCCCTGGGCCGAAATGAACGGATCCCATTTCAGCCGGAACTCGCCGGTGGTCTGGGAGAACGCAAAGGCGGTCTCCGGGTCGAGTCGGATAAAGCGCTCGGCGCGTACCTGGGGCATGCGTCCACCCTAGCCGGGCGGGCGCAGCCGGCTCACATTTTGGCCAGTTTTGCCCGTGCCACCTGGAACACGCCATAGGCAATGAGGCCGATTCCGACGGCGGCCAGCAGGTACAGCCCGAACGGCTGGTCCCGCAGGGCCTTTAGGCCGCCGTCGAGCCCGGTGGATTCCTCCGGGTGCGATTGGACGGTGGCAACAACAACCAGCAGGCCCACCAGCAGGAGCGCAACACCCTTCGCAAGGTAGCCAACTACGCCCAGGACGCTCACGGCAGTGCGCGGAGTGCCGGGCGCCGGCATCCTGAGGCGCTTTTCGAAGGACTTCCTGATGCCCCGGATCCCGTACACAATTCCGGTGATCGCAACGGCTGCGCCAATGACGATCAGCAGCACGACGCCGCCCGGAGCCTTCATCAGGGCCACGGTGAAGTCGCTGGTGGACTGGCTGTTGTCCTTGCCACTCCCGATCGCGAACGAGGCAAGCGTGAGGGCGAAGGCGGCGAAAACCACGGCCTGCCCGGCAGCCTTGAGCTTCCGGAGGACCTTGTCGCGTTTCGGCAGGTTGCTGTAGTCGAAAACCGCGTCGCTCGCCTGCCAGATGGCAAGGGCCACGCAGGCGGCGAAGCTGCTCCAGAGCAGGATGGGACCGGCCTGCTGGCTGGCCAGTTCCTGCACGGCTCCGCTGACATCCGCCTGGCCCTGCCCGCCCGTGGCCAGGCGGATGGCGATGGAACCCACCAGGAAATGTAGGAGGCCGCTCACTGCGTACCCGGCGCGGGCCATGAGCTCCATCGGCCGCGAATTGGTGACTTCCTCAGCCGTACCAGCGGCCGCTCTCAGTTCTCTTTTGATGTCCGGTTCCTCGCGCAGTTCTCGTGGCCGCGGGCTGATCCCGCCATGGTGTTAAAGGCCAATCGTGCCATGGGAACCGGTTCCGGAACAGGTCCCTTTCCGGCAGCCTTCCCGGCAGCTCTTCCGGCGTCCCTGTCCGGCAGCCCCGGCCGGAAGTTGGCCCGGCATTAGGCTGGAACGATGGCCACGAGCAGCTCAGCGAAGACCCTGATCCGCGACGTCCGTCCCTGGGGCGGGGAACCCTCCGACGTGACGCTCGACGGCGGCCTGATTGCCGCCGTCGTACCCCGCGACCCGGAACGGCAGGCCGCGCAGGAGAGCGGGTCTCGAACCGATCCGGGCACCACGGTGGTGGAGGGCCGCGGACGGCTGCTGCTTCCTGCCTTCTCCGATGTCCACGTGCACCTGGATTCCACCCGGCTGGGGCTGCCTTTCCGCGAACACACCGGCGGGCCGGGGGTCTGGAACATGATGCTGAACGACCGCAACAACTGGCGCCAGGCGGAAGCGCCCATCGCCGAACGGGCCGCCACGGCGCTGGGCATGATGATCGCACGCGGAACCACACGAGTGCGGACGTTCGCACAGGTGGACGCCGACTGCCGGCTGGAGCGCTTCGAAGCAGTGGCAGCCGCGCGGGACCGCTTCAGGGATGCGGCTGACGTTCAGATCATTGCGTTTCCCCAGGCCGGCCTTCTGCGGGAGGACGGATCGGCCGCGCTCCTGGAACAGGCCCTGCGTGAGGGCGCGGACGTCATGGGCGGAATCGACCCGTGCACGCTGGACAGGGACCCCGTACGGCACCTGGACATCGTGTTCGGGCTGGCGGAAAAGTACCAGGTTCCGGTGGATATCCACCTGCACGAACCCGGTGAGCTGGGGGCGTTCAGCGCCGAGCTGATCGCGGAGCGCACCCGCGCCCTCGGCATGGAAGGACAGGTGACCATCAGCCACGGCTACGGCCTCTGGGGCATGGGCGAGGCGAAGACCCGCCACCTCGTGGAACTGTTCGCGGGCGCGGACTTTTCCACCGCCACGGTGGCGCCGGGTACCGCCCCGGCGTTGCCGCTGCAGCAACTCGTCGAAGCGGGAGTCCGGGTAGGCCTGGGCGAGGACGGGCAGCGCGACTACTGGAGCCCCTACGGCAATGCGGACATGCTGGACCGGACCTGGCAGCTCGCGTTCACCCACGGTTTCCGTGCGGACGGGCTGATTGAACACTGCCTGGCCGTGGCCACCGTCGGCGGAGCGTCCATCATGGGGGCGCTGCCACGGCTTGCCGCCGTGGCTGACCGGCCCGGCCTGGACGCCGGGGACCCGGCGTCGTTGGTGGTGCTCGACGGCGAGACGCCCGCCGCGGCGGTCATGGACCGGCTCCCGGACCGCACAGTGATCCACCGCGGCAGGGTAGTGGCGGACGGGCTCAGGCTGCTTAGCGGAAGGTAAACCAGGACCCGGCAAGGCCAGCCCACGTCCAGAGGCCGCCGGTCAGGTTAAACGCGGTGAACGCCAGGCCCAGCAGCCCGGTAATCCGTCCCGGGCCCATCCGGTCGGACCGCACGACGGCGACGATTCCCGCAACCACTGAGGTGACCACCAGGCCCGCCAGGATGCCTACCAGGGCAATGAGCAGGACCCAGTACCCGCTGGTGTCCGGCAAGGGGACGTTGGCCAGGAGCGGCTCCGCGGCGGCCATGATGAACGTGGACAGGCTGACCATGGCCGCAACCGGTGCCAGCACGGCGGCCGCAAGGCTGGTGATGCCGGCCGCCAGCCCGCGCGAATCAGCGGACCGGCGCTGCGGAGCTGCGGGCTGTGCGGAGGCCATGGTGCATCATAGCCGCCGGTAGCAAAGATCGAAGATGAGGCGGCCGGCTTCGTGGGCCTTGTTTTCGAAGCTCGTCCGGATGCGCCCCGCGAACCGCGGCGCCCAGCCGCCGGTTTCGTCCACGCCCTCGTTGGGGCCGGTGTGTTCGGTGCTCACCGGGGCGCGGCCCTCCTTGACGGGCGCGCCGCCCACCAGGGACTCGACGCCGGACTGCCACACCTGGGTGAGGGGGCTTTCAGGACCCCGGCGCTCGCCGTCGTGCAGGTTAACGAAATCCGCGGAGCCGGCCATGACATCGCGGACATGGACGGCGTAGTTGGACCAGTCCGTGGCCACGCGGAACAGGCCGCCGGGCTTGAGGGCCGTGGCAACGAGCGCGGCGAACTCGGGCTGGATCAGGCGGCGCTTGTGGTGGCGGGACTTGTGCCAGGGATCGGGGAAAAAGACCCAGACCTCGCTGACGGACCCAGCCGGCAGCATGGTGGCCAGCACCTCGGGGGCGTTGGCCTCAACCACACGGACGTTGCTGAGCTTGCGGGAGTTGATCTTGATCATGGTGTTGGCGAGGCCCGGCGTGTAGACCTCCACAGCGAGGAAATCCCAGTCCGGGTTCTCCTCGGCCGCGTGGCACACGGCGTCGCCCAGGCCCGAGCCGATTTCCACGATCAGCGGCGCCGTGCGGCCAAACTCCGCCTCGGCGTCGAACACGTAGTCCGGGTGCACCGACGTGTTGGCGATGTGCCGCGGCACATCCACCGCCCAGCGGTCCGAGTGCTCCTCCCAGGCGAGCTGGCGGCGCCCCTGCAGGCGGGTGCCGCGGCGCACGAAGCTGACGGGCCGGCCGCCGTAGGTTCCGAAGGAGGCCTGGCTGCCGGGGGTCACCGGGCGCGCTACCTGCGGCTGTTCCGGACCTGCGTCCTGCGACGGCGCAGATTCCGGGGCTGCTTCCGGCGTCTGGGCGTGCGTCGGGTCGGGGGTTTCTGGGGATTCGCTCATCATTTCCAGAATAGTGGACATCGTCGGGCGGAACGGGGCGGACGGCTGAGGGGGCGGGCGGGGTCAGAACAAAATCATGAAGTCCCCGTTCCGGAGCGTCAGCACCAAGGCCGCAGCCACCTGCAGCCCGGAGAGCCACAGGCTGGTAACGGCGGCCGTCCAGCTGTTTGAGCCGGGCGCGGATCCCCGGACGGCAGCGACGCCCAAGACACAGCCAACAGCCCAAAAAGCATCGGCAGGCTCCACAGGACCACCGGGGCAACCCAGGGCAGCGAACTGGGCCCTGAATCAGGGATGGTGAACAGTGCTGCAAACAGGCTGAGCGGAGCGGAAACCAGCAGGCTCGCGGGCGCGATCAGGCTAAAAACCAGGCTGGTGACGCCGCCACCACCGCCGCTGCGACGCCGTGACTGGCCGGGAGGTGATTGGCCGGGAGGTGGCTGGCGGGCAGCCGGCTGCGCAGGCGGTGACCCTAGGTGTCCGGTGTTCGGTTGCTGGGAGCTCATGATTCCCCTGTGTCTGCTGGGCTGGTCCTGTGGTGCCAGGCTGCGGTGCGGTGAGTCCAGACTAGGGACGGCCGGACGGCGCCGCTGCCGGGTTTGGGTCCTATGTGGATAACTCCTGCGAGAATGGGCCGGTGACCGAAGCCAGCAACGCAGCCGGGAAGACGGCCGCGAAAACCGCCGCGAAAGCAAGCTCCCGCGCCCGCACCCAAAACGGCACCACCGGCACGCTGGTGGACGCCGAAGTCGACGAGCTCCCTGCCGCCGCGCCCACCCAGGTCAGCGGACCCCGCGGGCTGATCTACCTCGGCGTGTGCCTGGTGCTGATCGGGTTCAACCTGCGGACGGTGT
Organism: Arthrobacter oryzae; assembly: GCF_031454875.1. Lineage (GTDB taxonomy): Bacteria > Actinomycetota > Actinomycetes > Actinomycetales > Micrococcaceae > Arthrobacter > Arthrobacter oryzae_D. The sequence continues at coordinate 224,447 of NZ_JAVDRQ010000006.1, read as the reverse complement.
TCTCCAGTTTCGCGGCCGTGCTGCCGGAAATACGGTCCGACGCGGGCCTGCCGGGCTGGGCAGTGGTGGTGCTCACCACGGTGCCGGTGACCCTGCTGGGCGTTTTCGCCCCGCTGGCGCCGGTCCTTGCCCGGCGCTTTGGCGCAGAGCGGGTGCTACTGGGAGCCATGGCCGTGCTCACCGCCGGACTGCTGCTGCGACCGCTGGAACTCCCGGCCGCCGGAGGACACCTGCCCGCACTGCTCGCCGGAACAGCTGCGTGCGGTGCCGCCATTGCCCTGTGCAACGTGCTGCTGCCTGGGCTGGTGAAGCGCGACTTCCCGCACCGGCTGGGGCTGATGGGCGGGCTATACACCACCGCCATCTGTGCCTCCGCGGCCCTGGGTGCGGGCTTCACCTACCCGGTGTTCGCCGCATCGGGGGAGTGGACAGCGGCGCTGTGGTTCTGGGCGCTGCCCGCCGCCGTCGTACTTATCCTGTTCCTTCCGCTGGCCGTCCGGCAGCGGCACCCGCGGCACCAGGCTGTTGCTGACGGGCTCAACGTGTGGCGCTCGGCGATCGCCTGGCAGGTCACCATCTTCATGGTGCTGCAGGCCATGATGTCCTTCAGTGTCTTCGCCTGGCTGGCACCCATCCTGCGGGAGCGGGGCGTGGACGGCGGAACGGCCGGCCTCATTGTCTCGGCGTCCATCGTGCTGCAGATGCTGGGGTCGCTGTTTGCGCCCGCGCTGGCGGCGAGGTTCCGCGACCAGCGGGCGATCAACACGGTGGTGGCGCTGATGACCGGCGGCGGATTCGCGCTGAGCATTTTCGGGCCCCTGGAGTTCATCTGGGTGTGGACCGGACTGCTGGGCCTCGGCCAGGGCAGCCTCACCGCCGTGGCGCTCACCATGATCATGCTGCGGACCAGGGACGGGCACACGGCCGCGCACCTGTCAGGAATGATGCAGGGCGTGGGCTACGGGGTCGGCTCCACCGGCACGCTCATGGTGGGGCAGCTGCACCAGGCCACGGGATCCTTCGCCGCGGCCGGCGTGCTGTTCCTCGTGGTGGGGGCGCTCGCCGCCGTCTTCGGGTACCGGGCCGGAAGGGACCGTTTTATCGGCGGGTGACGGTGTCGTCACGCGCTAAGGAAACGGCAGAGGCACCTGCCCGGCCGGGCGAGTGCCTCTGCTGTCTTCGTGCTGCGATTTCCCGATCCTGGCGGGATCAGTCCTTGCCTGGCTTGGCCTTTGCCTGGCTATTCCTTGCCCAGCCCGGCGGCGCTGACCTTGTCTCCGCCGGTTTCGGCGGTGACGCTGTTCAGGGCGGTGAGGTCAAAGATGCCGTTGATGTCCGCCTGCTTGGTGGTGCCGGCGTCCACGCCGTCCTGCAGCAGCTTCTTGTAGGCTCCGGCCAGCGGGTCCACCGTGAAGACGATGTTTTTCAGGGACCGCTCAATGACGTCCGGCTTCAGTTCGGCACCGGACGCGTCCTTCAGGGCGGCGTTGATGACGGTGGATTTCTCGTCTGCAGCAGCGGAGTTGAGCCACTTCACGGACTCGGCGTGGCCCTTCAGGAGTGCCTTGACGGTGTCCGGATGTTCAGCGGCGAACTTCTTGTTCACGATCAGGATGGTGGTGGGGAACTCGCCCGGCTTGCCGGTCAGCGAACCGTCCCACAGGTCCTTCTCATCCACCAGCACCTTCGCCCCGGCCTGCAAAACCAGGCGGGAGGCCCACGGCTCAGGCAGCCACGCGCCGTCGAGCTTGCCGTCCTGGAACAGCTTCAAAGTCTGCGCGTTCTCGGTCGGATTAATGGCCACATCGCCGCTGCCGTCGGGATTGGTCTTGTAGCCCTGCCCGGCCAGCCACGCCCGCAACGCCACGTCCTGGGTCCCGCCCAGCTGCGGCGTGGACAGGGTCTTGCCCTTCAGATCCGCCGCGGCAGCAATCTCGGGCTTGACCACCAGCTGCGCCCCGCCCGCCGCGGCCCCGGCGATGATGCTGACCGACTCGCCCTGGCTCTTCACGAACGAGTTAATCGCCGGGTTCGGGCCGATATAGGTCGCATCGATCGCGCCGGCGTTCAGCGCCTCGATCGCGGCCGGACCGGCGTTGAACACCTGCGTGCTCAGCTTCGTCCCACCCAGGCTCTTGGCGATGAAACCCTCCTTGACCCCCACCAAGGCAGGGGCATGGGTGACGTTGCCAAAGAAGCCGAGTTTGAGTTCCGCTGCGGGTGCGGCGGCTACGGCGGCCGCCGGCTGTGATTGCGTGCCGCTGTTGAGGTTCGAGGCCACCACCGCTCCGCCGGCGATCAGGGCCACAAGGCCTGCGGCGATGCCGATTCCGAGGGCGCGCTTGCGCTGTGGCTTGGGGGTTTTGCCCGCAACGATGCGGGTGGATCCTTCGGGGTTCTGATGCGATGACATGGGGATTCCTTCAAGAACGGGGCGCCCGGAAAGGGTCGCCGCCGGACAAAAGTCGGGGGAACGGAGGCTCGCGGCGGCAGTCTTCTGCCGCCCTCCGTTGGGGCCAGCGCCTGGGCCTGTTGCTCTTGTGAAGCTTGTCCGGTGCCCCGGTCCCAGCGCTTGGACTGAGATTACGGGCCGGCATCCGGCGGAAACAACGCCCCGCGACTCCTGCGTTCATCGACAGTAACGGGGTGACTCGCGGCGTCATCTGCGGCCCTGAAAAGGCAGTGCAGGGAGCCTGAAAGGTAACGGGACGTCACAGGGCGTCCCGCTTGTACCGCCAATGTGACGGGCCCCGGACCCGCCCCTTTTGGACTACGAAGTTAGGTTAGCCTAAACTATTTGTGGCCGTCATCGGCCCTATTATTTCCGTCTGCCGTCTGCAGAGACTTTGAATCTAGGTGGTTCCGTGCGCTTCTCCCTTTCGTCATCTCTTTCCTTGGGGCTCGTGGCGCTTCTCTCACTGTCGGGCTGTGGCTTCAGCGGTCCTACCGCAGGAAACAAGCAGGCGGCCGACACAAATCAGCGGATCGTGGTGGACAACTTCCGGGCCCCGGTGGCGAACTGGGCGCTGGAGAGCGACGCCGCCTACATCCTGTCCTTGTCCGGATGCCTCGAGACCCTGACCCGCTATGACGAGTCACAGGGCAAGATCGTGCCGTTGCTGGCGACGGAGTGGAAGCAGTCCTCTCCCCTGGAGTGGGACTTCACCATCCGCGAAGGGGTCAAGTTCCAGGACGGGAGCGAGCTGACAGCTGAGGCCGTAGCGGGCTCCTTGCAGAGCGTACTGGGAGCAGCCGTGCCGGCCCGGGCCTTCAACCCCAAGGTGGTCAGCGGGGTCAAGGCCCTCGACGACCGCACAATCCGGGTGACCACGCCGACCGAGAGCCCGCTGGTCCCGTACCGCCTCGCGAGTGTCAACACGGGCGTCCTGTCCCCGGCCGCGTTCAAGGGCGGAACGGTGGATCCTTTCGGCCACTGCACCGGACCTTTCAAACCGGTATCCGAAAAACCGAAGCAGTCCCTGACACTGGACCGCAATGAGGCTTACTGGGGCGGGGACGTGAAGCTTGCCGGTGCCGAAGTCCGTTTCATCACGGACGGCGCAACCCGGACCGCGCAGATTCAGACGGGTGAAGCCGATATTTCCCTGTCCATTCCCGTTTCCGGGTTGCCCGCCCTGGAAGGGGATGGCAACGTCAAGGTGCTCAAAGCCGATTCTCCGAGGACGGCAACGCTGTACATGAACAACGGCAGGGCGCCGTTCGACGACGTCGACTTCCGGAAGGCAGTCACCTCGGCATTGGATCTGGAGGCCCTGGCCGCCAGCGTCTACGAAGGCGCGGCCAACGCCGCCAATGGGCCCTTCGCGCCGTCCGAGCCGTGGGCGATCGAGGGCGCCGAGGCACCCAAGCAGGACGTTGAAGGCGCCCGGAAGCTGCTCGCCAACGCCGGCTACACCGCCGACCGACCGCTGGAAATCATCGCCATCGTTGAACGCGCGGAGTTCGCGGATGTTGCAACGGTCATCCAGGAGGACCTGAAGGCCGTGGGCATCCCGGTGAAGATCCAGACCAAGGAATATGCGGCTGCGGAGCCGGACGTGCTGGCGGGCAATTACGACATGGTGCTGAGCCAGCGAAACCGGCTGATCGACATCGCCGACCCCATCGGATTCCTGACAGCGGACTACACCTGCGACGGCAGCTACAACCTCAGCCATTTCTGCGACAAGGACTATGACGCGACAGTCGCCAAGGCGGCCACAACAGCTGACGCGGACGAGCGCTACCGCCTGTACGCGGAGGCAGGAAAGATTCTAAAGGAGAAGGCCGTCAACGTGTGGCTCGTCAACGAACAGGCCATTGACGCGGTCCGCGCCGACCTTCAGTCCCACGTCCAGGACCCGCTGTCCCGCTACGTGGTCAGGGCGGAAACAGCCAAGCCCGGATCCTGACCGTGGCCGTCCCCGCTAACAGACGAGATCAGCGAGGCGCGGAGTGATACCGTTCCTCGCCCGGCGAACGGCTGCCCTGGTGGCAGCCGTTCTTCTGGCATCCTTTGTAGTTTTCCTCATCCCCTACGTGACTCCGGGCGATCCCGTTCGGAAAATCATCCGTTCCCGCGTGGCCGGCGATGTTATCGACGACTCCGCCGTCCAAGCGTTGAGCCTCCAGCTGGGCCTCAACGATCCCCTGTGGGCGCAGTACCTGCGCTGGCTGGGGCGGCTCAGCAGCGGCGACATGGGCCTGTCCTACACCAGCCGCACTCCGGTGGCCGAGCAAGTGCTGCCGGCGCTCTGGATTACGCTCAGCCTGGTGGTCCTGGCCCTGGCCATAGCGGCCGCCATCTCCGTGGCCCTCGGGGTCACGGCTGCCCTGCAGGAGGGACGCCCCGCGGACAAGGTGATCACGGCCGTCACCCAGGCCCTGATCGCGCTTCCCGAGTACTGGCTGGCGCCGATGCTTGTCCTGGTCTTCGCCCTGCAGCTTTCCCTGCTGCCTTCGGCGGGATGGGAAGGACCGCACTCGGCAATCCTTCCCGTGGCAGTGCTGGCACTGCGGCCCACGAGCTTCTTCACGTCGGCCGTGCGTGAGGGAGTCCTTGAGGCGCTGGGCGCGGAGCATGTTGTCGCGGCGCGAAGCCGGGGGCTCTCCCGCCTTCAGACCATGTGGAAGCACGTGATCCCCAACGGCCTGCTGCCCCTCACCACCTTGGTGGCAGTGTGGTTCGCAGGGCTGCTGGGCGGATCCGTCATCGTCGAGGTCATCTTCTCGATCCCGGGCATGGGACGCTTGCTTTTCGACGGCGTCCTGAACAGCGACATTCCCCTGGCACAGGGCGCGGTGGTGGTCGTCGTCGGGCTTGCTGTCCTGCTGACCACAGCGGCGGACCTGGTCCACGGACTGCTCAACCCCCAAATCAGGATGAGCCATGCGTAAACTGCCTCCTCACGTCCTGGCCGCCGGGTCGCTGCTGGTCCTTATCGTGATGTCCGTGGCCCTGGCCGCCTGGATAGCGCCTTATCCGCCCGCCGAACAAAACCTCGCCGCCCGGCTGGCCGCGCCCAGTGCCGCCCACTGGCTCGGCACTGACAACCTGGGCCGGGACACCTTGAGCAGGCTGCTCGACGGCGGCCAGTTCTCGTTGACGATCGCCGCCCTGGCCACGGTGCTGACGGCGGTCATCGGCACTGCGGTGGGCGTGCTCAGCGCACGCCGGCGAGGCTGGCTGGACGAGTTCCTCACCCGCACCAACGACGTGCTGCTGGCCATGCCCGAGATGGTGGTGGCACTTTTCCTGGTGGCCGCAATGGGCACCGGCTACCACTCCCTGCTGCTCGCCCTTACCGTGACGGGCTGGACTCCATTTGCCCGGTTGGCCCGCTCCCTCGCCTATGACGTTTCGGCTCGCGGCTTCATCGAGGCGGCCCACGTGGTGGGCTGCCCGCCTTCCTTCATCGTCCTCAAGCACATCCTGCCCCACCTGGCCGGGCCGCTGCTCGGACAGGCCACGCTTCGGTTCGGGCAGTTCCTCATCAACGTCGGCGCGCTTTCCTACCTGGGGCTCGGCGTCCAACCGCCCCAGTCGGACTGGGGATCGATGCTTGCAACGGCCCAGCCGTATGCGGGGAGGGCGCCGATGACCATCCTTGCCCCCGGTCTGGTGATCTTCGTCGTCGCGCTTTGCGTCACCCTGATCGGGCAGCATGTGTCACGCATGACCGGAAGCCGCCTGCTGCTGCCGGCAGCTCCCTCACGGGCGGTGGCCGATGCCTGAGGGGCTGGTCATCGAAAAGCTGAGCGTCGGCCGGTCGATTTTGTCCGAGCTGGACCTCGCCGTAGCGCCCGGGGAGTTCGTGGCCCTGGTGGGAACCTCCGGAAGCGGCAAGACAATGACCGCCCTCAGCGTCATGGGCCTGCTGCCTCCACGGGTCCACGTTGAGAGTGGGTCAATCCGCTTGGGCGGGACGGACTTGCGGGCGGCCAGCGAAGCGGAGCTCAACCGTGTGCGCGGCGGCCGGATCGGCATGCTGTATCAGCAGCCCAAACGGATGTTCAACCCCCGGAGGACCATTGGGAATCACCTGGCCGAGCCCCTGAAGCTTCACCGCGGGCTTCGGGGGAGTGCCGCCAGGACGGAAGCGCTGGACCTGTTGGCCGGCGCAGGGTTCGAGGATCCGGCCTGGTGTGCCAGGGCCTATCCGCACCAGCTGTCGGGTGGGATGGCCCAACGAGCCATGCTCGCCGTGGCCATGGCCGGGCGGCCTGAACTTCTGCTCGCCGACGAGCCGACCTCGGCCCTGGACAAGGTGCTCGAGCGGCAGATCCTGGAGCTGATCGACCGGCAACGGCACAGTCACCGGCTGGGCGTCCTGTACATCACGCACGACCTCGCGACAGTATCCGCCTTTGCCGACCGGGTGGTAGTCATGGAAGCCGGACGCGTCCAGGAGTCAGGGCCGGTCAGGCGGGTGCTGGACACGCCCCGGACCACCTGCACCAAAGACCTTGTGAGGGCCTCGACTCTTCCCCCGGCGCCTGCGCCCCCGATTGCCCCGTCCCGCACCATCCTGGACCTGAACAGCGTTACCAAGCGGTTCCGATCAAACCGGCGGGATGCACGGCCCGCCCTCGCGGACGTATCGCTCGAACTTCGCGACGGCGAGATCCTCGGGATCCTGGGGCAGTCAGGATCCGGCAAGAGTACCCTGGCGCGGCTGGTCCTCGGACTTGAAACCCCTGACAGCGGAAGCATCACCCGGTTCACCGGGGCGACGGGCCGCCGGGCCGGAGCCGCGGGCACGGAGATCCAGCTCGTCTTCCAGGAGCCGCACGATGTCTTCGACCCGCGCATGAAGCTTCGCACCAGCTTGGAAGCGCCCCTGCTGCAGCGGCGGGAATGCGGCGCGGAGGAACGCGGTGCGCTCATCGAAGGCGTGGTTCGGGAGGTTGAACTCGACCCGGCGCTGCTGGACAGGTACCCCGGCCAATGCTCCGGCGGGCAGCTCCAACGGCTCACCATCGCCAGGGCGCTGCTGCTGGAACCGGCAGTCCTGATCTGCGACGAAGCGACGTCGGCACTGGACGCCGTGACCCAGCGGAAGGTCCTGGACCTCCTGCTGCGCCTGCACCGCGACCGCCAGCTTTCCTTGATCATGATCTCCCACGACATGAATGTCCTGCGCTACATGAGCCACCGGGTGGCCGTGCTCTTTCAGGGAGCCCTGGTGGAGGTGGCGCCCACCGCGAAGTTCTTCGCCGATCCCCAGCACCGGCACAGCAAGGAGCTTGTGGCGGCGGTGCTCCCCGTGCCCAAGGCTGATGCTTACACCGCGTGCCCGTAACTGCGATCGGGGTGCGGAGCGGAGCCAGTGGTGCCGGCGGTAGGGGCGTCCGGCGAAACAAGGGCCCCGTTGCGTACCACCGTCTGCAGGTACTGCCTGGCAGACTCCTTGGTGAGGCCGTATTCGCGGATCAGGGACCACACAGCCAACTCGGTCACGGAAAGCGGTGCTCCCGTGACGCCGGTCCCGGCCTTCCGGGCCAGATCCAGCAGCAACCTGCAGACCTTTGACATTCGCTTCGTGAAGGCGATCGTGTGGGTGACGTCCTCGCTGGTAAAAGCGTGAGGAAGGGCTGCGTACAAGGTCATCGCGGCGCTAAGCTCCCACTCCACAACAATGGGCACAGATAGCACCGATCTCACGCCCTGCCCGACCATCGCGGCGGAGAACCCGGGCCAGCGGCGGTCGACGGCGGCATCCGGGATGTGGATGAATTCGCGGCTCTCCGCCGCGGTCAGGGCAGGACCGTCCGCGAAAGCGTGTTGAACGCCGTCGACCTCCCGTGCATTGACGGAGCCGGCGGCCCAGTTACGGAACTCGCCTGGACCAACGCGGGTGACGGCCCACAGGAAGCCTCGTGCCGATCCGCTGATTTCTTCGACGAACTCCCGAGCTGCGTCACCGAGGAATGCCTGCACATCAGGGCTGTCCAGGATGGCGGCCGGGAGAGCCGGTGGTCCCGGTTCACCGTTCAATGGGGACACTGCCGCCATGGTTCACGCTCACATCAAGACGCTACGGCTCACTGCAAAGCCCTGTATGAAAAGCATATGTCTCTCCCGCGAAATCCGCCCCGGTACGAGTCAACTGTCGGCATATCGGCGCTACCGTTCGGCTCGACCTCCCTTGCTCCCAGGACCCGAAAAATAGATTAGTAAGTATGCTTGCCAAATGCTTACTAAGCATGCTTATTGTAGGGGGTGCAGCGTCCTGCAGGGAGGCGCTGGCACCCCTCACACAGAGAAACTCCAAGGAGACACCATGCTCGCCAAGGAACACATCGACGGTCTGCTCAGCCGGGACGGAAACGTTCTTTCCACTGATGGGGACAAGATCGGATCTATCGGCCAGATGTATGTCGACGACGACAGCGGCCAGCCCACGTGGGTCACGGTCAAGACGGGACTGTTCGGCACTTCCGCATCCTTTGTGCCGCTCGAAGGAGCCCGCGTCGAGGGGGACGACATCATCGTCCCGTACACCAAGGATCAGGTTAAGGACGCTCCGCGGGTGGACACGGACGGACACCTCGAACCCGCAGAGGAAGACCGGCTCTATGACCACTACCGGCTCAACGGCACAGGGGTCCGCACGCAGACGGAAATCGGCGGAACCACCGACTTCCGCGGCAACGACAGCGCCGTCGGGGCGGCAGCAACGGGCGTCCGTGAAGGAGCGGACTCGAATTACGCGGTGGGCCGGGACACCTCAGGGCCCACCACTGACGATGCCATGACCCGCTCCGAGGAGCGACTGAACGTTGGCACCGAGCGGCAGGCCACCGGCAGGGCCCGGCTGCGCAAGTACGTGACCACCGAAAATGTCACGAAGACCGTTCCGGTGCAGCGCGAAGAAGTCCGGGTCGAACGTGAACCGATCACGGACGCAAACGTCGGTGCGGCGATGAACGGTCCGGATATCAGCGACGAGGAGCATGAAGTCGTCCTCCACGAGGAACGTCCGGTGGTGGAGAAGGAAACCGTCCCCGTGGAGCGGGTACGGCTCAACAAGGAGACCGTAACCGACGAAGTAACCGTTGACGAGGAGGTCCGCAAGGAGCGCATCGAAACCGAGGGCCTGGGCAACGACCGCCGATAGGACTTATGCGACGAGTGTCAGGGGCAGGGCAGCGCGCTGGCCCTGACACTCCTCCGTCCGCATTTGTCCCGCGAAAAGCTCCCTTCCGCAGGTAACCAAGACCACTGCTTTGCCCAATACCCGCTCTACTCGGAGGTTCCCGTGCACACGTTAGAGAAAACCGCCCGCATGGCCCAGGCACGCCATCTGCAGGAAAACCTCGTCACCCATCTGGCCAGAGGCAAGGAATGGGCGACACCCGGAATTGAAACTGCCTTACACCGGGCACTGACCGGACTGGACAGCGGCCTGGAGGCAGCGTCACCGCGGATCCAAGCCGGCCTGCGGGCCATCGCCGACGAACTGGCCGGCGGAGTCGAAGCCGTCGTCCCGCGAGTACATGAGCGCATAACGCGCATCACGCCCCAGGCCATTGTTCCCCGACCTGGGTACGCCCCAGCGGGGTCCGAGAGCCGGCGGCAGGCGCGACCTCCTTGGTGGATCGCAGGAATCGCGGCTGCAGCGGCATTTTGCGGCGTCATGGTGTGGCGCTCACGCCGTTCCGTTAACCCGCCGCCTGCCACGACGGTGACCCGGGATGATCAGGTCCCCGGCGAAGCCTCTGAAACGTCGGCCTAGAAATCAGTCGGCCTGGAAATCAGAGGGCCGGCCCGCCGGGGCCGGCCCTTTTTCTGCCGCGTCGACCTGCTCGTCAACAATGCGGGCCACGATTCAGAGCCCGCCCGCTGTCAGGGCACAATGGAAAGCATGACCCTTACCACCTTCGCCCTCGTCCGCCACGGCCAGACGGACTGGAATGCACAGCGCCGGCTGCAGGGTTCCACCGACATTCCGCTCAACGACGTCGGCCGCGGGCAGGCAAGCGACGCCGTCGCCGTCCTGTCCGGCTACGGGTGGGACGCGATCGTGTCCTCGCCGCTGAGCCGCGCTGCGGAGACCGCCGACCTCATTGCGGCCGGGCTCGGGATCAGCGTTGCGCGGCGCGTTCCGGAACTGACCGAGCGCAGCTTTGGACCTGCGGAGGGAATGCAGGCCGGCCCCGAACTGGACGCGCTCCGCATCCCCGGCGGGTTCCGCGGTGCCGAGAGCGAGGACGACGCAGCCTCCCGAGGTTTGGCGGCACTGGAAGCACTGGCCGAAGAGTTCCGCGGCCGCCGCGTCCTGGTGGTTGCACACGGAACCCTCATCCGCGTGAGCCTCAGCCGCGCCATCGGCCAAACGCTCCAAAGCGTCGACAACGCCGTGCTCAACCTGGCCCACCACCATGCCGTTGACGGCTGGCAGCTGGAATACTTCAACGGCGAACGGATTGTGGCTGCCGCCCAGGGCTGAACCGCACCGGTCGCTCAGACACCGTTCGCTTCATTAGGGCTGGTAGTACTCCTCCGTCGGTGTAAAGCCCGCGCGGTCCACTTTTCGGTGGTAATGAACTCCGGCGATGCCGCCCAGCACGGCGCCTGCCAGGGCTGTGGCCGCTACGGCAATGATCGCGATGATGCCGGCCGTATCCAGCTGGCCATCTCCCACTGGAAGGTGGAGGAAGCTACTGAGCGTGGTCAGGACATCGAGTTGCACACCCCCAACCGTCGCCAGAAGGGCCACACCTGCGGCCACTATCACCGCCCACAGCCACACCATGAGCCCCTGGCCGATCCCGTTGAAGCGTGCCATCCGTCCTGCCACGTAGCCACCCGAAAAATAGGCAAGGAAAGGGACCGACAGGAGCACAACCACGCCGGTCATTCCCCCTGATGACGCCTGGCCGGCTTCTGCGATCGGATCCGCGCCGCCCAGAAAACCGGCCCTGCCGGCCGCGGAAACGGCAGCCACCAGCAAAATGGCCATTGCGCTCGCGGTCAGCCAGCCGAAAAAGGCTGAGCCGACCTTGATGCCGCCGAACCGCTCCTCTTCGCGGGCAACCACGGTTTCACGGATAGCGGCAACCGGGTCTTCCGTAAAGAGGCCGTCCACCGGGCTGCCGGCAGTCTCGGAGTGCCCGGTGTCCCCGAAGTCGGCGTTCTCGCCAGGGGGGACAACGCCGTCGGACTCCTGGTAGTAGCCGTCGTCGGGACCGCGGTCGGAAGCGCGGGAATCCGGTGGGCCCAGCGGTTCGGGAATCCCGTCCCCCACCCCGTCGCGTCCCCGCCCGCCAACAGGTTCCATTGCGCTGCCCATCACGCATCCCTCGCTTTCAATGTCCAACCAACTCGTCCGCTGAACGGGCCAGTGCGGCGGACTGCTCAGGAATCTACGATCGTTCACGGGCCGCCGCCCCACAGGCGCTCCCCTCCGCCGCGCGGAAGGGGAGTACTACCAAATTAGTCCCGCTCCCATACTGACCACGAGGGGCTTTTGGCCTTATTTGAACGTCGCGGGGGACATGCCAAGGCTCACCGCAAGCGCGGTCTAGGCAGCCTTGCGTACTTTGCGGCTGCCCTCAGAACGGGACCGTGACGACGAGAGTGCCGGAGGCTTGCTTCTGGCCGCCACGTGGCTGCCTTGGGCAACGGTGGTGTCCCCGTGCAGGCGGACCCCGTGGGCGATAACGGCACCAGCCCCGATTCGGGAATGGCTGCCGACATGGACCCGGTTCCCGAGCACTGCTCCCGGCCCGACATACACGGCATCACCGATCACCACCCGGTGACCGATCCGTGCCTGCCGGTCGATCCAGCTGCCGCCTCCGACGCGGCACCCCGACTCCACCCGGGCACCGGCCTCCACGTAAGCGGTGGAACTGATGAACGACGTCTCGTGGACTTCCGCGCCGCGCCCGATCAGACCGCCACCGTTCGGGTGCCGGTGGTAAGTGATGACCTTCCCCGCGTCGTCTTCAACGGTTTCGATTTTCCTGCTCATTACCTTCCTGTCAGTCACGAGCAACCCATAACATCGGACACTCTTTTTAACAGCAGAACCGCAACGTGCATTCCATGCCGAAATCCGACGGCGCGCACTAATTTTGCGGAACATTCGGGCCGCGCCGATGGTTATTTAGACAAAGGACTCAGGCTTCCCACAAGGAGGTGCAGGGTGACCGCGAATGACAAAGATCTGTCAGGGCGCCGTCCCTACGGTGGTGTTCCTGGTGCCGGGCACGTGCCGGGTGCCAGTGCCCACCCGTGGCGCCGATTTGTTGCTTTGGGGGATTCGTTCACCGAAGGAGTGGGCGACCCTGACCCCCGGACTCCGGGCGGCGTACGCGGTTGGGCCGATCGTGTGGCGGAGGAATTGTGCATCGGCCATGAGGACTTTGCGTACGCGAACCTTGCCATACGCGGCTTGTTGCTGGAACAGATCCTGGAACGGCAAGTCGGGCCCGCGCTGGCACTGCAGCCGGACCTCATCACGCTTTCCGCGGGCGGCAACGACATGGTTTTCCACAACGGTGACCCTGACAAGCTGGCTGACAGGCTCGACGCCGGCGTGGAACTTTTGAGTTCCGCCGGCGCCACCCTGGTGCTCTTCACCGGGCCCGACTGGAGATCAACGCCCGTCCTTAGCCGCAACCGAACCAGGGTTGCGGTCTTCAACGAAAATATCCGCTCCATCGCGTCGCGGCATGACGCCGTGATCGCTGACCTATGGGGACTGAGGACGCTCCGGGACCCGCGGATGTGGGACCAGGACCGCCTGCACCTCTCGCCGCTCGGCCACCACACCGTGGCAATGATGGTGCTGGATACACTGGGCGTCCCGCACGGGCTCCGGCCGCTGGAACCCGGAGACCTGCCGCGGGGCAGCTGGCCTCAGGCGCGGGTGGGAGACCTGATGTGGGCACGAAGGTACCTCCTGCCTTGGGCGTGGCACAGGCTGCGGAACCGGGTGGCTTTGGAAGACCTGAGGGCAAAACGGCCTATTGCAGCCCCCGTAAACAACACCGTGCCATCTGTCGCCGCAATGAAGAGCGTGAACCAGTAGGCAGACAGGTCTGTCTACTTCCCGACGCTGTCATATCGCGGCATGCGTCGCGGCTCTGAACGTTTCCGCTACGCTCCCGCGATGCGCAGGCCGTGCTCGGCCTCGGCCGGGGTGGGCTCGGCACGAGCGCTGCCCCGGAATTCCCAGTGGCTCACCTCGCCCTCCGGGCTGGTCACCGTGCCCGAGCCGAGCGCCTTGTCGATCCTCCGGCGCACCTCAGCCTCATGCTCTGGCTCCGTGGCGAAGACGACGCGCAGGACAACGGTGCCGCCGGCTCTTTCGGCCCCGTTGTGGTGGGCAGCAAAGGGGCAAGGAGGGCTGTGGTCCCAGCTCCCGCATAATTCCAGGGTGATGGCTCCGCCGGGGCCGCGGATGTCGCCGTCGGGGGCCATCCCGACCGTTGCCTCATGTACAAAAGGTGCCCGCATGGCGCCATTCTCCCATCAAGGCGAAGGCCGGGCGGCCTATGCCGCCCGGCCTTCGCCGTCCACCCGCGACGCAACGCTAGCCGCGCAGGTCCTTCCCCTTGGTCTCGGGGAGGCTGAAGACGAACGCCGCGCTGATGAGCAGCAGGACCACGGCGTAGACATTGAACAGGCCGGGCAGCTGAAGCGTGGTGCCAAGCCACTGCTGAAGGTACGGTGCGGTTCCGCCGAACACGGCCACGCAGATGGAGTAGGGGACGCCGACGCCCACGGTGCGGATGCTGGTGGGGAACAGTTCCGCATAGACGGCCGGAACAATGGCTGCGCTGGCCGCGATGAAGATAAGCATCACGGACATGCCCACCGCCAGCTGCCAGGCGGAATCCTTCAGCAGCCAGGTCATGGGGAAGTGCATCACGGCCGAGCCGATGGCTCCGGCCCAGAGGACCTTTTTGCGGCCGATCCGGTCGGACAGTTTGCCCCAGAACGGCAGGGCGGCAATGAAGACGATGTTGCCGATCACGCCTGCCCAGAGCGCTTCGCCGCGGTCAATCTTGAGTGCGGTCGTGGCGTAGCTCGGGGCCACCACGCCCCAGATGTAGTAGATCACCGTCAGCCCCACGGTCAGGCCGATCACCTGCAGCGCCTGCTTGCGGTGCCGGACGATCTGCGGCCAGATGGGTGCCCGCTTCTCGGTAACGGTCTCACCCTCGAACACGTCCGTCTCGTGCAGTTTCGACCGCATGATCAGGGCGTAGAGACCCATGGCGGCGCCGATCAGGAACGGGATCCGCCAGCCCCAGGCGTTCATCACCTCGGTGCTCAGCGCCATGTTCAGGACCGCGCCCAGCAGGGTACCGAAGAGGATGCCCACGGTGCCGGACGTGTAGATCAGCGTGGCCCAGAAACCGCGGTGCTCCCGGGGAGCCATCTCGGAAAGGTAGGTTTGCGACGACGGCAGCTCGCCGCCGTGCGCCAGGCCCTGTACCAGCCGGGCCACCAGCAGCATCAGCGATGCCCACGCCCCGACGGCCGCGAAAGTGGGCGCGATGCCGATCATCAGGCTGCCCAGGGACGCCAGGCCCACGGCCAGGGTCATGGATGCCTTGCGGCCGATCCGGTCCCCGATCCAGCCGAAGAGGAAGCCGCCGAAAGGGCGGGCCACGAAGCCGACGGCGAAGATCGCCAGGGTGGAAAGGACAGCAGACGCCGGATCCGCCTTGCTGAACAGCTGGCTGGCGATAAACGGCGTGAACGTGGCGTAGATGGCCCAGTCGTACCATTCGACGGCGTTACCGATGCCGGTGCCGACGATGGTTTTCCTGGTGGCGGCGCGGGCCGCGAGCTGCGGGCTGACGGTGGTTGTCATGGTGTTCTCCAGGGTTCTCAGGACCGGGCGGCCAGGGTGGCGATGCGGGAGAGTGCCAGTTCCGCGTAGAGCGCGGCGCCGTCGGCGAGGACGCCGTCGTCGAAGGTGGCATAGGGGGAGTGATTGAAGGGTGCGGCGGCGTGGTCGGCGCCCGGCGGGACGGCACTGAGGCCAATGAATGTGGACGGGACCTCGTTCATGACGCGGGAGAAGTCCTCCGAGCCGCTCAGCGGGGTAGCGAAGCGGGTGTGCCGGTCTTCGCCGAACAGCCCGTGGATCACACTTTCCGCGGTGTGGGTCTCGTTCACGTCCGTGACGCTCAGCGGGTACTCGGCACGGTATTCCACGTCCACGTCCAGGCCGTGGGCGGCGGCGATACCCTTTAGCAGCGCGGGGATGGCGGTCATCATCTTCTCCCGGGCATCCTCGGAGAACGTGCGCACGGTGGCTTCGATCCTGGCGGTTTCGGGGATGACGTTCCGCTTGGTGCCGGCCTGCAGGACACCTACGGACAGCACCACGGGATCGAACATGTTGAACTGCCGGGTGATCATGACCTGCATCGCGGTGACCATCTCGGCTGCGGCGGTGACCGGGTCCTTGGCCGAGTGCGGAGCCGAACCGTGTCCGCCGGCGCCGAGCACCGTGACGAACAGCCCGTCGGAGGCGCTCATGATCACGCCGGGCCGCGTGCAGAACCTTCCGTACGGTTCCAAGGCGGAAAACACGTGCATTCCGTAGGCTGCGTCCACCCGGCGCCCGGCGGCGTCCAGGACGCCTTCGCGGATCATGTGGCTCGCACCATCGAAGCCTTCCTCGCCCGGCTGGAACATCAGGACGACGTCGCCGGCCAGTTCCTGCCGGCGTTCAGCCAGGAGCGTGGCGGCTCCGGCCAGCATGGCCGTGTGAAGGTCGTGGCCGCAGGCGTGCATGGCGCCGTCGATCTTCGAGGAGTACTCTGCACCGGTTTTTTCCTGCACCGGAAGGGCGTCCATGTCCGCGCGGAGCAGGACGGCCGGTTTGGCGGGCGAAGCGTGCGGTGCGCCGCCGCGCAGGACCGCAGTGACCGACGTCGTGCTCTCACCGAGGGTGATCTCGTACGGCAGTCCGTCCAGCGCCTTCAGCACTTTTTCCTGGGTCCGCGGAAGATCAAGGCCGATTTCCGGCTCCTGGTGCAGCTGGTGCCTGAACCTGGCGAGGTCCCCCTGCAGCTCCTTGGCGTCGGTGATGATCGGCATGCGCGCTCCTGATCTCTCGGCGGGCCGGCAGCGGATCTGCGGCCCCGGTCTCAAGTCTCGCGTGACACACTTCACAGGTGGTCAAATGGCTGGAAAAATGCATTTTGTAGATGATGAAGGCAGTATTCGTGCAATCGGCTTGCTGAAGGAAAAGATAGATGGAACTTAGCGAGGAGGACCTGGCCCTTATCAATGCGCTCCAGATTGCACCGCGGCTGAGCTGGGCGGACGCCGCCGAGGTCCTGGGTGTTCATGCCACCACGCTGGCCGCACGCTGGGAGCGGTTGCGCTCCGCTGGGGCATCCTGGGTGACGGCCCACCTGATGGGCGACCCGCAGCAGATGTGCCTGGCGTTTGTGGATGTGGAGTGCGAGATGCACCGCCGTGACGACGTGACCGAGGCCCTGGCGGCCGTGCCGGAAATAGTCACCGTGGACGAGGCGGCCAGCAACCGCGACCTGATGCTGACGGCGATCACGCAGTCCCTGGAGGAGTTCGGCACCGCCGTGGCTGCGCGGCTGAAGGACATCGACGGGCTGGTGAAGTACCAGACAGCACTGTGCACGCGGCTGCACACCGGCGCCTACTCGTGGCGGCTCAATGTCCTGGACCGGGCCCAGGTGGCGGCGCTGCGGGCCAAGGCGGGACCTGAGGCCGCGGGCTCCGCCCCGCCGCTGTCCATGCGGGAGCCGCTGCCCGCCAGCCACCTGGACCTGCTGCCGTTCCTGGCCCGTGACGGCCGGGCGACTGCAGCGGACATTGCCCGCGCCCTGGGACGGCATCCTGCCACCGTCCAGCGGCAGCTGAACCGCGTACTGGCCAGCCGGGTGCTGTCCTTCCGCTGCGAGATCGCGCAGAAATACTCCGGGTTCCCGGTGACGTGCCAGTGGTTCGCAAACGTTCCGCCGGGACAGCATGATGCCGCGGCGGCCGAGCTCCGAGGGTTCCGCAACGTCCGGCTCGCCGCCTCCACCACAGGACGGACCAACTTTGTGATCATCATGTGGCTGCAGTCCGTGGCCGACGTCCTGACCGAGGAACTTGCGCTGCAGCAGCGGATCCCGGGCATTGAACTCGTGGAGAGCGTGGTGATGCTCAGCAGCGTCAAGCGGGTGGGCTGGATGCTGAACCCGGACTCGACGGCGACCGGCGCCGTGGTGCCTTCCGTGGGGTTAGGCCTTCCGTCGGGTTGACCCGTCGGGTTAAAGCTGGACGCTTAGGGCGTCCGGACCTTCGGGCGCCCCGGTGTCGGGATTCCGAGAGCCAGGTTCCCAACGCCGGGCGCCGGCCCCGCCGTCGCCCAGTGTGTCCTCCGGATTCTGCAGCCGGCAGGCCTTGAGGCTGAGGCAGCCGCACCCGATGCACCCGTCCAGGTCGCGCCGCAGATGCTCCAGGGCGGCGATGCGCGCGTCCAGTTCCGAGCGCCACAGCCGCGAAAGCCGTGACCAGTCGCGCTTGTTGGGGGTGCGCCCTTCGGGCAGGGAATCCAGCGCGGCCCGGATCTCCTTCAGCGGGATGCCCACCCGCTGGGAGACCCGGATGAACGCGACGCGCCGCAAAACATCGCGGCGGTACCGCCGCTGGTTTCCGGAGGTCCGTTCGGAGGAGATCAGCCCGTTGCGTTCGTAGAAGTGAAGGGCCGACGGCGCCACCCCGCTCCGTTCGGACAGCTCACCGATGCTCAGGGCATGGTGTGCTCCGCCGACAAGCTGTGGCATGCTTCCCCCTAGGCTTTCACGAAGCCTCCACCGAAGCTCCCAGCGTCATTTCCGCATCCCGGGCGGCACCTTGACCTCAACCTTAGTTGAGGTCCTACGGTAGCGTCCATGACTACTGATCAGGCCACTACCGTGCAACGAAGCGCCCCGGCATCCGCCCCAGAGACCGCAGGAATCCTGCACCGGCACTACCTCCTGGTGACGTCCGGCGCATGCGCGCTGGTGTTCCTGGCCGCCTTCGAATCCCTCGCGGTAACCACCATCATGCCGCTGGTCAGCCGGGAACTGGACGGCGCCGGGCTCTACGCCCTCGCCTTCGCGGGCCCCCTCGCCACCGGCGTGATCGGCATGGTGGCGGCCGGCAACTGGTCGGACCGACGCGGGCCCGTGGGGCCGCTCTACGCGTCGGTTGCCCTGTTCGTGCTGGGCCTGCTGATCGCCGGCACTGCCGAAAGCATGGCCGTCCTCGTGGCCGGCCGGCTGGTGCAGGGGCTGGGCGGCGGCGCCATGACCGTGGCCCTGTACGTGGTGGTGGCCCGCGTCTACCCGCCGGTGCTGCACCCGAAGATCTTCGCTGCCTTTTCCGCAGCCTGGGTGATCCCGTCCCTGGTTGGCCCCTTCGCCGCCGGTATTGTGGCGCAGGCGGCCAGCTGGCACTGGGTGTTCCTTGGCGTGGTGGGGCTGGTGGTTCCGGCACTGCTGATGATCGTTCCCGCGCTGCGCGGACTGCACGGCCGTCCGGCAACAGCTGAGGCCCCTGCGGGCGCGAAGGCGGACGCGGACGCTGCAAATACCAGGCGGTGGTCCTACGGCCGGCTTGCGTGGGCTGCCCTCGCGGCGCTGGCTGTCCTCGGGCTGAACCTCTCCGCGCAGGTCCCGGTGGCCGGCGGTGCGCTGGCGGCAGCCGCCGTCGTGGTTGCACTGGTGGCGGTGCGCCCGCTGGTGCCACGCGGCACCCTGCTGGCCAGGCGCGGACTGCCGAGCGTCATCCTGGCCCGCGGGCTGGTCTCGGCGGCGTTCTTTGGCGCGGAGGTCTACCTGCCGTACCTGCTGGTGGAACGCTACTCCTATTCGCCCACCTTCGCCGGGCTGACCCTCACGTTCGGTGCAATTGCCTGGGCCGGAGCTTCCGCGGTCCAGGGCAGGCTAGGCACGAAGCTTAACCACCGGCTGGCCATCATCATCGGATCCGCGATGGTGCTGGGCGCCGTCGTCCTGGCCCTCGTGACCACCGTCCTGGGCTGGCCGGCCGCCGTTGCGATCGCCGGCTGGATCTTCGCGGGCGGCGGCATGGGGCTCATGTATCCGCGCCTGAGCGTCATGACGCTCGCCATGTCCACCCCCGATACCGAGGGCTTCAACAGTTCGGCCATGTCCATTTCGGATTCCCTCGGCGGGGCGCTGGCCCTCGCCACCACCGGCATCGTGTTTACCGCCTTAACCGCAACGACGACGGCGGGCGGGGTGTCGGGCGCCTCCTTCGCGGGAGTGTTCGCCCTTACGGCCGCCATCGCCGTCGTCGCTGTGGTGGTGGCGCCGCGGGTTGCGGCGCGTCGAACGTCCTAGCTCAGGGTGCTGACTTTTGCTTTGTCCGAATCAGACTCAGCCTTCCACTCCGCGATCCGTGCCTGCTGGAGCGGCGTCTTCCGGTTGAAGTGCCAGGCGGCGCCCAGAATCAGGAACCAGAAGGGTGCCACGAACAAGGCAAGGCGGGTGTCGTCCGCCTGGGCAAGTGCCACGAGCATAAACACGAAGAACGCCAGCACCACGTAGGGCATGAAGGAGCCGCCGGGCATCTTGAAGGCGGATGCCGCGTGCAGTCCGGGCCGACGGCGGCGGAACACGATGTAGCTGACCAGGATCATGGACCAGACGAACATGGTGAGCACTGAGGCCACCGAGGTGACCACGGTGAAGGCGCCGATGACCGAGTCGCCCGAGTAGAGCAGCACCAGGCCGGCCAGGAGGAAGATGCAGGAGAAGAGCAGGGCGTTCTGCGGGACCTTGCGGATGCTCAGCTTGCCGAATGCCTTCGGTGCGTTGCCGTCCTGGGCCAGCCCGTAGACCATGCGCGAGGTGGAGTAGATGCCGGAGTTGGCGCTGGAGGCCGCGGATGTGAGTACCACGAGGTTGATGACAACCGCGGCGATCCCCAGTCCGGCAAGGGTGAACATGCCGATGAACGGGCTGCTGGCGGCGTCGATGCTCCGCCACGGGTTGACCGCCATGATGACCACCAGGGCGCCCACGTAGAAGAGCAGCACACGGATGGGGATGGAATTGATGGCCCGCGGCAGGTTCTTTTCCGGGTCCTTGGTTTCGGCCGCTGCGGTGCCCACCAGTTCGATGCCGGCGAAGGCGAAGATGGCGATCTGGAAGCCGAGGATGAAGCCGAACATGCCGTGCGGGAACATACCGCCGTCGTTCCACATGTTGGCCAGGTTGGCCACGGCGCCGTTGGGGGAGGTGAAGTTCGTGGCTATCATCACGATGCCGGTGCCGATCAGCGCCAGGATGGCCACCACCTTGATGATGGCGAACCAGAACTCGGCTTCACCGAAGGCCTTGACTGTGGGGAGGTTGAGCAGGATCAGCACCACGGGGGTGATGAGCGCCGGGATCCAGAGCGGGGTTCCCGGAGCGAGCTTGTCCACGTAGCCGGCAATCGCCACAATGTCCGCAACTCCGGTGACAACCCAGAAGAACCAGTAGGACCAGCCGGTGAAGAACCCGGCCCACGGGCCCAGGAGGTCGCCGGCGAAGTCGCTGAAGGACTTGTAGTTCAGGTTGGAAAGCAGGATTTCGCCCATCGCCCGCATCACGAAGAACAGCATGAAGCCGATGATCATGTAGACGAAGATGACGGAAGGGCCCGCAAGCGAAATGGTCTTGCCGGAGCCCATGAACAGTCCGGTCCCGATCGCGCCGCCGATGGCCAGCAGCTGGATGTGCCGGTTGCTCAGCGCGCGGGAAAGGTGCGGTTCCTGGCTGTGGCCTCCGGTGGTGGGTTCCGTTGCAGTGTTCCTGTCAACCGTGGTGGTGCGTTCAGACATCAGTGCTCTTTCCTTTTTCGCAGGCAGACTGCGTTGCGGTAGGGATGCCGCGCCGCCATCCGCACGGAGCCGCCACAGTGTGACGGAGGTAACAGTTGGGGGTGTGGATTAAGACTAGGGGCAACATTCCGGCCTTTTCCTTCGCTGCCGGAGGCGCGCGGTTCCATGCGGAGGGCCGGGGGGCGACGGCGGCGGTCCGGCACGGTGCCGGGCGCGCCGCGACCGGAAAGGGCGTTCACCGGCGTGCTGCCGGGGCTCTCTGGCTATGGGGTCGCCTCCCTGTTCCGTGTCCCGAACGGGCGGGTCCGCCGCCATCCGCGTCGCTTGCTTCTCGACAAACGTCGAGCTTCAAAGCAGCAAGTGTAGTCCGTTGTTCTTCCTGGCCGGTCCGCTCAGATTCGAAGCAACCCCCGCAGGGGATGGGGAGCTGAGATGGGCCGCAGGGGATGGGGAGGGGAGGGGCCGCTGGCCGTCCCGCCCGGCGGGAAGCGGGGAAGCTGTCCGTGGATGCTAGACTTGTGGAACTTGATGTGCAGTGATGCCCACTCTGATCCGGTTCATCAACCGGATCCCCTAAAGGATTTGTCCGGCAGGGAGTGGGTTTTTTTCATGTGAGAGGCACATCCTGCGTCGATGAACGCGTTCTATTTGGTCCCGGCTGCCGCTGCCGCAAGGTTGGCAGCAGCCCGGTTGACCACCTGACTTTTCTTCGGCGAACCCCTGGTCCAACCGGCACCGGGGCCGATATCCGCATGGATACCGCCTGAAAGACCTTTGAAACACATGACTACTTTTGCTGCCCTCGGCACGCCCAAAGCGCTCGCCGACACACTGACCGCGCAGGGAATCGAAACTCCGTTCCCCATCCAGGTCAAGACCCTCCCGGACACCCTCGCAGGCCGCGACGTCCTGGGCCGCGGCCGTACCGGCTCCGGCAAGACCATTGCTTTCGCAATCCCGCTTGTAGCACGACTCGCTGAGCGGGAAGCAGGCTACTTCCGCAAGCCGGGCCGCCCCATGGGCCTGGTCCTTGCGCCGACCCGTGAACTGGCCACCCAGATCAACGCGACCATTGAGCCGCTGGCCAAGGCCGCCGGGCTGACCACCACCGTGATCTACGGCGGCATCTCCCAGGCCCGCCAGGAAAAGGCACTGCGCGCCGGCGTAGACATCGTCATCGCCTGCCCGGGCCGCCTGGAGGACCTGATCCGCCAGCGCATCCTGACCCTGGAGGCCGTGGAGATCACGGTCCTCGACGAGGCCGACCACATGGCCGACCTCGGCTTCCTGCCCGTGGTCAAGAAGCTCATGGACATGACCCCCACCCAGGGCCAGCGCCTGCTGTTCTCCGCCACCCTGGACAACGGCGTGGACAAGATCGTCCAGCGCTACCTGTCCAACCCGCTCACCCACTCAGTTGATGACCCGCAGGCCGCGGTGACCACCATGGAACACCACGTGCTGGTAGTCAACGACCAGACCGTCAAGAAGCAGCTGATTGTTGAGCTCGCTTCGGGTGCCGGCCGCCGCGTGCTCTTCATGCGCACCAAGCACCACGCCCGGAAGCTGGCCAAGACCCTCACCGACGCCGGCATCCCCGCTGTCGACCTGCACGGCAACCTCTCGCAGAACGCCCGTGACCGCAACCTCGCCGAGTTCTCCTCCGGTGACGTACGCGTCCTGGTGGCCACCGACGTCGCCGCCCGCGGCGTCCACGTGGACGACGTCGAACTGGTTATCCACGTTGACCCGCCCACGGAGCATAAGGCATACCTGCACCGCTCGGGCCGTACCGCCCGCGCCGGTTCCGACGGCACCGTGGTCACGCTGACCCTCCCGGAGCAGCAGTCCGACGTCAAGAAGCTCATGAAGGCTGCCGGCGTCGAGGTCAACTTCGAGCGCGTCACCGCGAACTCGCCGCTGGTTGCCGAACTGGTGGGCGAAATGGCCGACAAGATTGATCCGCGCACCCGCGCCGCACTGCTTGCCGCCAAGGCCAAGCAGCAGGGCGGCGGCACCTCCACCGGTGCCAACGCCGAACGCAAGCGCGCCCGCCGCCAGGCCGCACCCACCACGGGTGGCCGCGGCGGACGTGGCGGACGCGGGAAGGTCTCGGCTGAGGCTCCCCGCACCGACCTGCCGCGTGCAGAGCGCCGCGCCGTGGCCTACGAAGGCCAGGCCGCTGCCCGCAACGCCGCAGACCGCGTCATCGAGCAGAACGAAGACCGCGCCATCGCCGCAGCGGCCGCGCGCCGCAACGCCCGTGGCCGCGGAAGCGCAGCAGGCACGCACCGCAACGACGTCCCGGCGGCAGGCGGCCGTGCATCGGCTGGCCGCGGTTCGGACGGACGCACGGATTCACGTGTCACCCGCAGCGATGCTCCCCGCGGCGGCACCGGACGCCCGGCTACCTCCGGCGGACAGCGCGGCGGACGCCCCGCAACGGGCCAGCGTGCAGCCGGAGCCGGTGCAGGTGCCCGTACGGGCGGCGGACAGCGCTCAGCGGGCGCCGGCGCAGCCAGCGGCGGCAACAAGGCCGTCTGGTCCTCCAACACCGGCGGCACCTCAGGCGGCTCGTATGCAGGTAACGGCGGCGGCGGCGGTCGGTCGAGCGATGGCCGTCCGGCACGCAGCGGTCCCCGCCGCGCGTCGGCTCCGGCATCGAACGAACGCCGCAGCCGCTAGAGTCCCTTATCTACCATCGAGTGCTCCGTAACCGCCGTTTGGAAGGTTCATAACGGCAGTTGCGGAGCACTCGATCGGTTGTTAACCCGGCTTCACCAGCCGCGGGCGCGCCACTCCTCCAGGTGCGGGCGTTCGGCGCCCAGGGTGGTGGGCTTGCCGTGGCCCGGATGCACTACGGTGCTGTCCGGATAGATGCCGAACAGCCGCTCGCTGACATCGCTGATCAGCTGGGCGAACCGTTCGGGATCGTTCTGGGTGTTGCCCACTCCGCCGGGAAACAGCGAGTCGCCGGAGAAAATGTGCGCAGGTCCTTCCGGGTCCTGGTACACCAGCGCCACGGACCCCGGCGTGTGCCCCCGCAGGTGCACGGCGGTCACGTCGAAGCCGTCGAAGTTGCCCACGTCCCCGTGATCCAGCAGCACATCCACCGGGACCGGCAGCTCGGGAGCGTCATCCGTCCCGGCCGCCGTCTTTACTCCGGTTGCTTCCACCAGGCCCGGCAGCGCACGGACATGGTCCCAGTGCTGGTGGGTGGTGGCAACCAGCGCCAGCTTCGGCGTCGCAGGGGTATCCGCGGCGGAATCGGCCAGCAGCTCCTGGATGGCGGCCAGATCGTCGGCCGCATCGATCAGGAGCTGCGCCCCGGATGCCTTGCTGGTCAGCAGGTACACATTGTTGTCCATCTCGCTGACCGAAATCCGGCGGATGGTGATGTCACGCAGGTCGTGAATGAGGGAATCCATGCGCTTCAGTCTACGGAAACGCTATTCACGGCCCTGGGACACCCAGTTGGGGTCCGCAGAGCGGGAGCCGACGACGGCGTCCGCGGCGGAGCCGAGCCTCTCCAGTTGCGCCGGGGTGAAGTTGAGCGCCAGGGCACCGAGGTTCTCGTCGATCCGTCCCGCCTTGCGCGTGCCGGGGATGGGAACCACGGAAAGGCCGTGCTTCTTGCCCTGGGCAAACAGCCAGGCGAGGGCCACCTGGGCCGGCGTGGCGGGTCGTCCGGAAACGGACAATTCGGCTGCCACCGACTGCACCGCGGCCACTACTTCCTGGTTGGCGTCCGCAGCATCTTCGGCGAAACGCGGGATGTTGCGGCGGAAGTCGCCGCTCCCGAGCTTCGAAGCGTCCACTGTGCCGGTGAGGAATCCCCGGCCCAGCGGAGAGTAGGGCACGAACCCCACACCAAGCGCGGCTGCCGCGGGAACAACGTTGCGTTCCACATCGCGGCTCCAGATGGACCACTCGCTCTGGACCGCGGCGATGGGATGGACGCCGCTGGCCTCTCGCAGCTCCTCGGCCGTCACTTCCGACAGGCCGAGGTGCCGCACCTTGCCTTGCTGCACCAGCGCCGCCATGGCCTCCACGGTTTCCACAATCGGAACGCGGAGGTCCCGGCGGTGCATGTAGTACAGGTCAATGGTGTCGGTGCCCAAACGGCGGAGGCTGGCTTCCACCGCCTGCTGGATGTAGGCCCGGTCGCCGCGGACGTCGGTGTAGCCGCTGCCGGGGGTGCCCACCAGGGCGAACTTGGTGGCCAGCTGGACCTCGTCCCGGCGTTCCTTGAGCAGTTGGGCGATCAGCTCCTCGTTGCTGCCGCCACCGTAGATATCTGCGGTGTCGATGAAGCTGACCCCCGCGTCCACCGCATGGTGCAGGGTCCGCAGTGCCTCGCCCTGGTCCACTTCGCCGTAGACCGGGGTGAGGGCCATGCCGCCGAATCCCAAGGGGCTGACGCTGAGGCCGTCGCCGAGGTGGACTGATGCTGCCGTCATGATGCGCTCCGTTCGGTGGGTACCCGTATCTCAGCCAACAACTCCAATGCTTGGGACGGTATTCCTCAGGAATCGATGGGTTGCTTTCGTGATTGCGCCGCTGCACGCTGTGGGAGATCCGCAGTGAACCGGCCGTGAACGGACGGCACTGCTAGGACCAGGGGATGATCCGGTCTGCCGCGGAGCGGGTGGACTCGATCAGCCGTGCGTTCGCCTCATCGGAGCCGCCGGCCCAGTCCTCTGCCGCGGGCCGGTTCATGCCAAAGCGCACGTGCCTGTCCACCAGCCGCGCGAGGCGAAGGTCCGGGGGAGTGTCCATGAACCAGACCTCATCCAGTTCCGCACGGACTCGACGCCACACGGGATGATCAGCAAGGAGGTAATTCCCTTCGGTGATCACCAGCGGGACGGAGGCCGGTACCGCGATGGAAGCCGCCACCGGCTCATCGAGCTGCCGACGGAAGTCCGGCGCGTAAACCACCGGCTCGTCCCGCCGCGCCAGGCGCTGCAACAGCGAAAGGTAACCGCCGACGTCGAACGTGTCGATAGCTCCTTTGCGCTGCCGCAGCGGCGTGCCGTCGATGATCGCATTGCCGAGGTGGAATCCGTCCATCGGCACCACCACCGCAAGGTCCGGTCCGAACTGCTGCTGGAGCCGGGCTGCAAGGGTGGACTTCCCGGAACCAGGCGGGCCCGCGATGCCCAGCAGCGTGCGCTGGCCGCCATCCAGTCTGAGGCGGAGGGCGGCGAGTGCCTGCCGCATTTCGGGGGAGTCCATGGCAAAAGCCTAGACCGGCGGCCGACGGCGGGAATGCTTCAGCAGATTCAGACGGCATATCCATATCAAATTTGAATGCCCCCCACAAGTCATGGAAAACTCATTGATCCATCGTCTTTAGAGATATGCTCGGCTGGGTTTTATCCGCCCAAAGAATCGCATATACGCGGATGCGTACGGAAGGAATTTCCCTTGAAAGTAGAGTCTGAGGCGGTTTCGGGAATTTCTTTCGCGGGAATCACAAAAGAATATTCCGGGCGGGCCGTGGTGGACTCCGTCAGCTTCGATTGCCCGTCAGGATCCATTACTGGCTTCCTCGGGCCCAACGGTGCGGGCAAGTCCACCACGTTGCGGATTGCGGCCGGCCTGACGCGGGCCGACGCCGGGGAAGTCCGTTTCGACGGGCTCCGGCGCCAGGACCTTGAAAGTCCCGGACGCGCGATCGGCTTCGTCCTTGATCCCACGGCCCTGCACCCTGGCCGATCGCTGCAGGAGACCCTGAAACTGAATGCGATGCTCCTGGACGTGCCGCGTTCCGCCGTCGAGGAGGCCCTCAGTGTTACCGGCCTCGAATCGGCGCGGAAAAAGCGTGTTGGCTCCTTGTCGTTGGGGATGCGGCAGCGTCTGGTGCTCGCCATGGCACTGCTTGCCGGACCGCAGTTCCTGGTGATGGACGAGCCAACCAACGGGCTCGACGCCGATGGCGCACTGTGGGTTCGGACCTTCCTGAAACACTTCAGCGGCCGGGGCGGAACTGTGCTGCTGTCCAGCCACCTCCTGCGTGACATGCAGGCTGTTGCCGATCACATTGTGATGATCGACCGAGGGCGGATCGTTGCTGCCGGTGCGGCGGGACAGTTCAGCGTCAGCTCCACAACCAAGGCCATCGCCGTTGAACCGGACCGCCTGGCGGAGGCCTGCAGGCGGCGCGCATGGAATTTTGAGTCCTCCGGACGGGAATTTCTCATTGATGCCGCCCCCGAGGATATTGGCCGGGCATGCCTTGAATACGGGGTAGTACTCACCCACCTATCCAACATCACGGATTCAGCGCTTGAGGAGCGGTTCCTGCAGCTGACGTCCGGAGAATTCAACAGCCGCAACAACAAACTTGAGCAGGTCCAGTGAGCAACTCCATTCTTCAGTCCGCTTCCCTCCATAACCGAGGAGACCGGCATCCCGGTTTTGCCCGCCTGGTTGCCTTCGAACTCCGCAAGCTCGTGGACACCCGCAGTTCCCGCGCAATCTTCGCTGTGCTCGCGGTCATTGCCGTCGCACTGGTGGTCGGGCTGGCAGTGGTGGGCATCAGACTGGGGCATCCCGTCACCTTCCTCAGCCTGGCGGGGAGTATTGGACTCTTCACCGCGTTGGCGATGCCGCTCATCGGCATTCTGGGTATGACCTCCGACGTTGCGCACCGGACCACCCTCGTCTACTACCCGTTGCTGCGGGGCCGGGCGGGACTTTTCTGGGCCAAGGTACTGGCTGCTGCCATCCTGGCCTTGGCACTCCAGCTTTTCGTGTACCTGCTGTCGGCTGTTGTGGCGGCCGCCCTGGGCGGACTGGGGACGCCAGGGCCATTCGACGGCGCAGGGCAGGAATTCTCAACGGGTCTGGCCACGTGCCTCCTGAGCACCATGTTCGGCGTTGCACTCGCCGCAGCGATCCGCCGCACAGCGTTGGCAATCACCGTGGTCATATTGCTCAGCCTGGTGGGTAACGGCCTTATCCTCACCTTGCTACCGGATGCCAGCGGTTACCTCAGCACCATCACCGCGCCCGCTGCACTCCTTGGCGGGCCGGACGCACCCTCGGCCCTGGAAGTGGCCACGTCGCTGACCCTCTGGTACGTGATTCCCCTCGGCATCGGATGGTGGATTGCAGAGAAGGGTGAAGCGTAGGCACTTGGGTCCGGTTCCGGTGGACCCGCACCGGCGCCGGCACCGGTGCGGCTGCCTAGCGCCGGGCCGGTTCAGCTTCCGCCCTGGCGGGTTCGGTGTTCTTGCCAGCAGGCAACAGCTTCAGCCCCGCCGCGCAGCCAACAATTCCGGCGAGGAACAGCAGCTTGAGCGGACTGGCAGGTTCGACGCCGGTGGCCATAGCCCAGCCGACGGTCAGGGCAGCCCCGACGCCCACCCACACAGCGTAGGCAGTCCCGAGCGGGATCGACTTCACTGCCATCCCGAGCCCCACCATGCTCAGCGTTGCGGTAACGGCAAAGACCAGGGTGGGTAGCGCCTGGGAAAAGCCATCGGACAGCCCCAGGGCAGTGGCCCAGACGGCTTCGAGCACGGCCGAGCCGAGCAGGATCAGCCATGCGGCCGCATTCTTGCTCAGCATCACGCCACCACCTTCAGGCCCACCACGCACGCGGCGATCCCGCCGAGCAGCAGCAGCCGCGCCGTCGTCGCGCGTTCCACTTTGGTGATGATCGCGTAAGCGGAGGTCAGCACTACGCCCACGCCAACCCAGACCGCATAGGCGGTACCGGTGGGAATGGACTGCATCGCGATGGCGAGGCCGCCGGTGCTTGCGATAACGGACACCAGGAAGATTGCTGCAGGCAGCACGCGTCGGCGGCCTTTGGCCTGGGCGGTGCGGTGCAGGGCTGCGGCCCACACGGCCTCGAGCGCCCCGGAGAGGATGAGGATTAACCACGACATGACAGATCCTTTGGCCAGTCTTGTCGCGTGCCGGGTACTGAACCGTCGTCCGGAGGTTCCGGAGGGGAACCTTGATCCCAGCGTAGCAACGCCCGACGCCGGGAGGCCAGCATTGGTGGTTAAGGTCACCGGCGGTGGATGGGCCGGTGCGGGATGGAGGCGGCGAGGGCCAGCACCAGGATGAACGACGCGGCCAGCACGGCGACCCACGCGCCGCGCGGTTCCGTGACGGCCAGTGCAGGGCCGGCGATTCCGGGCCCTGCAAGGGCGAGTGCCGCGGCGAGGGCTGCACTGACGAGGCCGCAGGCGAGCCTTGCCCAGAGCGGTCCGCGGCGGGACAAAGCGTAGCCCCCGCCGATCGCCATCAGGGCGACAGCGATGGCGCCGCCGCCGAGGCCTTCCGTGAGCAGGGCTCCGATCGCACCGGGCATGAGCAACGGGGCGACGGCGAACGCGAGCGGCGCGAGGGCAAGCCAGCGCCAACCCCGCCGGCCGCCCGTGCGCCGGAGCGCTTCCGCCCAGCCCAGGAGCCCGCCAACCAAGGCTCCGGGCAAGAGAATCGCGCCGAACGTCCCCCACCAATCGAAGGTGGAGGCCGGTCCGGCGAGTTCGACCATATAGCCGCGGAATCCGGCGGCCCAGGCAACCCCGCACGTCATGCCAATCGCTACAAGGGGCGCAGTCCGATGGAGCGCGGGACCGGCGTCGCGCGATGCTTCTGCGGATTCCTTCTCGGGCATGGTCAGCTCCACGGATTCACCTGGTAGCTGGGGACACTAGGGTACTGATGATGAAAGATCAATAGGCGCTGAGTCGGGCGCTAGCCGGAACCGGGCGCCGCCAGCGGCAGCGGAATCCGCTCCACCACGCGCGGGGCCAGGAGCAGTTGCCTCGCCGGCGGTGTGGAGGCATCCCGGGCGGCTGCCGCGTTGGTGGCGGCGTTGCCGGCGGCCGCACCGTTCACGTTGCCCGCCAGTTCGTGCGTCAGCACGCGGATGATGTGGCGCGCGGCCGCCTCCACCGGCTGGGCGACGCTGGAAAGTCCCAGGGCGGCGGCCACGGGAGTGTCATCGAAGCCCACAATCGCAGCCCGGCCGTCCGGGCCGGCAGGCTGCCCGGACAGGAAAGCGCCGGGCTGTGCTTCCCGAAGCTTCTCCATGGCTCCCAGGGCGAGCGAGTCGCTGGAACAGACCAGCGCCGTGGCACCCCTCGATACCAGCAGGGCCGCCCCGGATGCGCCGCCTGCAACGGTGTCTTCCGCCTCCACGCCGAGGACGGGAACATCCACGGCGTATCCCGCCGCCGACATGGCCCGCTCCCACCCGTGCCGGCGGTCGGCACCCACCGGGCTGCCCATGGGCCAGCCCAGGAAGCCGATCCTCGAGTGGCCTTGGCCCAGCAGCATCCGCACTGCCTCTTCCGTGCCCGCGGCTCCGTCCACGTCCACCCAGGGGTGGCCCGGCACGGCCACGTCCCCGGCGGCGTCCCAGGGCCTGCCGAAAACGGCGAAGGGCGTGCCGCGTTCCCCCAGCCAGTGCGTCCGAACGTCGTCGGGCTTGCTGGAGGTGAGGATGAAGCCGTCCAGCCCGGCGACGTCCAGAAGCTGCTCGTACTGGCGGACCTCCTCTTCGTCCGAATCTGCGCAAAACAGCGTCAGCCTGTAGCCGGCGGACTGCGCCGCTTCGGTCAGCGCGTGCAGGAAGCGGTCC
The DNA here is from genome assembly GCF_031454875.1 of Arthrobacter oryzae. Classification (GTDB taxonomy): domain Bacteria; phylum Actinomycetota; class Actinomycetes; order Actinomycetales; family Micrococcaceae; genus Arthrobacter; species Arthrobacter oryzae_D. Next base: position 193,493 of record NZ_JAVDRQ010000006.1, on the reverse strand, counting down.
AGGATGGCGCCGTTGATGCCGTCCGTGGCGGGAAAAAGCCGCATGCCCAGGTTCATGGAGCGCTGCGTACGCAGCTGGCGGGCGGCGGCGCTGGGCCGGTAGCCGGCGGCCGCGATGGCCGCCTGGACACGTTCCCGGGTGGCGGGCTTAACCTTGTGCGGCGCGTTCAGCACATTGGAGATGGTCTGCCGTGACACTGCTAGTTCACGGGCCAGGCTGGCGAGGGTGGGCCGGGACAAGTGGTCTCCTAATCATGCGGGGCCGGCTACCCAAACCAGACAGACCGGTCTTTCCCCTTACACCTTAACGTGTGAGAGTATTTAACCGGACAAATTTGATCGATCAAATTGAGCCGCCAAGGTTCACGCCCGGTAATGCGGACGCAGCCTCCGCACCCACATCCAGCAGCACAGGAGTTGTTTCACCGTGGCCTCTGAACAGCCATACCTGCACAACCTTTCCGGCGTTTTCAGCGCCCCCATCCAAGCGTGGGCCGACGCCCACGGGCAGGTCCGCCATGCGGGAGCGCAGGGAATCTACTGCGGCGATGACCGCGTCCTGAATTCCGCCGTGCTCACGGTGGACGGCAGGGAGCCCGAGTGGGTGTCCACCCAGCTGCGCTCCGCCAAGGAAACCGACTACATCTACTTTGTCCGGGCGGACGCCGAAGTAGCGGATCCGCTGCTCTCCCTGGTGCGGACACGCACCGCCGAATCCGGCCGCGTCCGTGCCGGCGAGAGCGCCGAGACTCTTACCGGTTGCTCCGGGCGCGTGGCGGAGTCGCTGCGCCTCGAATCGGCCATGCGGGAACCGGTCACGCTGAACGTCCGGCTGACCCTCGGTGCGGACAACACCACCATGGAACACATCAAGCAGGGCGGACCGGCGGGCGTCCCGGTGGAACCGGAGGGACCCGCATGGTCCTGGCGGGACAAGGACACTGCGCTGGCGCTCACAGCCGGAAACGGAACGGTGAGCATCCACGGCAGCCGCGTCACCATCGATTGGGCCGTGGAAGTCTTTCCGGGAGTTCCCGTCCACCTGGGCTGGGCCGTTGACCTGACCGATGCCGACTCACCCATGCTCGCGGCGGACGGGGAGCCCATCGTGGCGCCAACGTTGGACAATCCGCGGCTAAACCGGCTCCTGGAGCGGTCCGTCAGCGACCTCAACAGCCTTCGCCTGGCGCACTACTCGCATCCGCATGACACATTCCTGGCGGCCGGTGCGCCGTGGTTCTTCACGATGTTCGGACGCGATTCGATAATCGCCGCGCGCATGCTGCTGCCCGTCAACACTGCCATCGCGGCCGGAACGCTACGGGCACTGGCAGGCCGGCAGGGCACGGAGACGGATCACACCACCGCCGTGCAGCCGGGCAAGATCCTGCACGAGGTGCGCCGGACCGTCCTGACGATGGCAGACAGCAGCAACGTCCTCCGCCTGCCGCCGGTGTACTACGGCACCATTGATGCCACGCCGCTGTGGATCTGCCTCCTGCACGACGCCTGGGCTGCCGGCATGCCGGACACCGAAGTGGAGGAGCTCCTGCCGAACCTCGAAGACGCCCTGGAGTGGCTCCGGGACCACGGGGACCTGGACGGGGACGGCTTCCTGGAATACCTTGACGAGTCCGGCGCCGGCCTGGTGAACCAGGGCTGGAAGGACTCCGGTGACGCCATCCGCTGGCATGACGGCTCGCTCGCGAAGGGACCCATCGCGCTGGCCGAGGTGCAGGCCTACGCCTACGAGGCCGCCATGGTGGGTGCTGAAATCCTTGATGCCTTCGGGCGCCCGGGAGCCGCGGAATGGCGCGGCTATGCAGCAGCCATGGCCGAACGCTTCCGCGCGCAGTTCTGGTGCGAAGACGAGCAGGGACGCTACCCGGCGCTTGCCCTGGACGCCGACAAACGGCCGGTGGACGGCGTGACCTCCAACATGGGGCACCTGCTCGGCACCGGAATCCTGAACGAGGAAGAGCAGCGGTTGGTGGTGCGCCGCGTCATGGATCCCGCCATGTTCTCCGGTTACGGCGTGCGGACCTTGTCCACCACCAACGGCGGCTACTGGCCCACCCGCTACCATGCCGGCGCGGTCTGGAGCCATGACACAGCCCTGATCATCAGCGGCATGCTGATCGACGGCTTCCCGGATGAAGCGGCGCAGCTCGCCACCGGGCTGCTGCAGGTGGCAGAGGCCAACGAGTGGCGCCTCCCCGAGCTCTTCGGCGGCCACGGCTCAGACACCATGCGCACGCCCGTGCCGTTCCCGGCGAGCTGCCGTCCGCAGGCGTGGGCCTCGGCCAGTTCCGTGGTGATCGCCGCGGCGCTCACCCCTGTGGGACCGGCGCAGGAGAAGCTCCTGCAGGCCTCCGGCGCCAGCGCCGGCCGGTAACGCCCGCTAAGGCTGGCCGGTGACCCGGTCGATCGACACGACGGCCAGGAAACCCCGGCCCAGGACCTCCGGGGTCCGGGAGTCGGAGCCGACGACGGCGTCGTAGCGGTCCAGCGTCTCCGGCTCGCCGGAGTCCGGAGCTGCTTCAGGGGACTCGCCTTCACCGTCGCCGGCTTCGGCGGCTCCGGGTTCAACCGGGGCTGAACCGTCCGCGCCGGCGTCCCCGGCGGTTCCCGGGCTGACGGTCGCCTGGCCCTGCAGCAGGATGCCCAGCTGGCCTTCGAAGACCGGGTGCGCACGCTTCTTGGAGAGTTCAATGATGGACGTGTAGCCCTTGAAAGCGCCGTTCCGGGTGATGACGTTCAGGTCGCGGATGTCGCCGGTGGGCAGTGCGCTGGTTGTATCGGCCTCGCCCGAGAACCGGAACGGCCGGTACTTCTCCAGCGGGTGTTCGGCGCCGTCCACGGTCAGGAGCAGGAGTTCACCGTCGATCACTGTCAGCACGCGGTCCATGCCGGGGAAGGTGGAGAACGCGCCCGCCTTGGATACTTCGGCAATGCTCACGCGCCAGTCCCAGGCGCCGTCCTGCGCGGAAGCCGCCTTGGGATGGCTGGCCAGTTCGCGGGTAACCCCGCCCTTGTTGCGCCACGGTTCGGCCCTGAGTTCGGCATAGCGGATGATCTCCATGCGCCCAGCCTATCGGCCGGAAGGCAGGCGGCGTCCACATGAACACGGCCACCGGGAAGCGCCTCCGGGGAGTAACCTCGGCGCGGGCCGGGCGGGCTTGCTAACGTCAGGTGGAGGAAAAAATTGCAGGAGGAGCCAGGGATGTTCGTCAAGGTGTGTGGCCTGAGTACGCCGGAGTCGGTCCTGGAAGCGGCAGGAGCCGGTGCGGACGCCGTCGGATTCGTCCTGACCAAAAGCCCGCGGGAGGTCACTCCCGCCAGAGCGCGCGAGCTCCTTGCCCACGTTCCGGCCGGCACCCCCGCAGTGGGCGTGTTCCGTCACGAGCCGGTGGCGGACGCCGTCGCTATCGCCCGCGAGGCGGGCCTGGAGTGGATCCAGCTCCATGGCGACCGTACGCCGGAGGACGTCAAGGCAGCGCACGACGCCGGCATGAAAGTGATCAGGGCAGTCACCATGGGTGCCTCCCCTGATGCGTTCGCCAGCTGGGGTGAGGAACTGCTGCTGATTGACGCGGCAGTTCCCGGCTCCGGCGAGGCCTGGGACTACGGTTCGGTGCAGGCCAAGGGGCTGGGCGGGCGGAACTGGCTGCTGGCCGGCGGCCTTGACCCCGTGAACGTCGCCCGCGCCGCGAAGGAAGCCGGTGCCTGGGGAGTGGACGTCTCCTCCGGAGTCGAAAGTTCCCGAGGCGTGAAGGACCTGGCGAAGATCAGGGCGTTCGTCCTGGCGGCGAAGGCGTAGCAGCCCGCCCGGAATGCCCGCCCGGAATGAAGGGCGCCGGGTGATTGTTGCCGCAGACATGAAGCGCATTGGATTCCTTTCCTTCGGCCACTGGGGCAACGTCGACGGGTCCCGGACGCAAACTGCCCGGGACGCCCTGCTGCAGGGCATCGAGCTGGCCGTGGCCGCCGAGGAACTGGGGATCGACGGCGCATTCTTCCGCGTGCACCATTTCGCCCGGCAGCAGGCCTCGCCGTTCCCGTTGCTGGCGGCCATCGCCGCCCGCACCAGCAGGATCGAAATGGGTACGGGCGTGATCGACATGCGGTATGAAAACCCCCTGTACATGGCGGAGGAAGCGGCCGCCACCGACCTGATCAGCGGCGGCAGGCTGCAGCTGGGCATCAGCCGCGGTTCACCCGAACCTGCCCGGGACGGCGCCGCGGTGTTCGGCCACGTGCCGGCCGAAGGCGAGACAGCCGCGGACATGGCCCGCCGGCATGCCGCGGTGTTCCGCCGCGCCATCACCGGCGCCGGAGTGGCTGAGGGCGATCCCCGCTTCGGCGGGGGCACCGGCAAACTGCCGATCCAGCCGAACTCACCCGACCTCGCCCGCCGGGTCTGGTGGGGTGCCGGCTCCCGCGCCACCGCCGTGTGGACGGCGGAACAGGGGATGAACCTGATGAGTTCCACTCTCCTGACCGAGGACACCGGAGTGCCGTTCGATGAGCTGCAGGCAGAGCAGATCAGCATGTTCCGCACTGCCTGGTCCGAGGCCGGCCACGAGCATACGCCCCGGGTTTCGGTCAGCCGCAGTGTGCTGCCGATCGTGGACGACGAGGACCGCCGCTACTTCGGGCTAAGTGCCCTGCGGGAAAGGCGGGACCAGGTGGGGATCATCGACGGACTCGTGGCGAGGTTCGGGAAGAGCTACGTGGGCGAGCCCGGTGCTATCGCCGAGGAACTGGCGGCGGATGCCGCGGTGCAGGCAGCCGACACCCTGCTCGTCACCGTCCCCAACCAGCTAGGCGTGGACTTCAACGCCAAGCTCCTGGGCAACATCGCCCGGCACATTGCCCCCGCCATCGGGTGGCAGCCCAAGTGGTCCACGGCCGCCGCGAATGCCGCGCATGGCGCGGAAACGCGGGCTTAGCCGGCTTTCCTGCTGATTCACCGGAGGCTAGCCGTGGCTATTGGTGTTCGCTAGCATTCAGCTGGGGAGCACCCCGCAGAACAGGCGGTCCAAGCCCGCCAACCCAGTCGAAGGAGACCCGTTGTGACTCTTCCCCAAGGCATTACCCCCGGCATCTGGACCCTCGACATGTCCCACAGCGAAATCGGGTTCACGGTCCGCCACGCCGGCATCAGCAAAGTCCGTGGACGGTTCACCGATGCCTCGGCGGAAGCCCATGTGGGCCCGTCCCTATCGGCCTCCAGCCTGCACGCCACCGTTAAAACGGCAAGCTTCGACTCCGGCGATGCGAACCGCGACGGGCACGTGCGCGGGGCGGACTTCTTCGACGTCGAAAACTATCCGGAGATGACCTTCCGGGCCACGGGCATCGAAGGTGACGGCGAGGACTACACTGTCACCGGCGACCTCACCATCCGCGGCGTCACCAAGCCCGTGGACCTCGAAGTCGAGTTCAGCGGCGTCGCGGTTGACCCGTTTGGTGCCACCCGAGCGGGCTTCAGCGCCGAGGCCGAGATCAGCCGCAAGGAGTTCGGGCTGACGTGGAACGCGGCCCTCGAAGCCGGCGGGCTGCTGGTCAGCGACAAGGTCAAGATCAATGTGGAAGCGGCCCTGGTCAAGAAGGAGTAGGCCCGGGTGGTGCCGGCCACGCCCGGGCACACGCTCCGCCCGCGGTCAGATCCATTTGTTGCGCTTAAACGCCGCGTACAGGGCCACGCCCATGCCCGCCATTAGCCCAAGGGCCATCGGGTAGCCGAAGATCCAGTCCAGCTCGGGCATGGTGCGGAAGTTCATTCCGTAGATGGTGCCCACCAGGGTGGGGGCGAAGAGGATGGCGGCCCAGGAGGAGATGCGTTTGACCTGCTCGCTCTGCGCGAAGCTGGATTCTGTCAGGCGGCGCATCTCATCGTTCTGCCGCTGGGCCACCAGTGCGGCGTTGACCGTGAGCGCGTTTTGGAGGAGCGCCCTGAACGAAGCTGTCCGTTCACCAAGCCGCAGGACGTGGTCCAGGACGTCGCGCAGGTGGTCCTGCAGTTCCGTGCCGGGCCGGTGCTCCGGCGCTCCGGACAGCAAAGCCTGCAGGATTCCGGCGAGCGGACTGGTCCCGCGCTGGAACATGATGACTTGGCGGGAAAGTTCATAGATCCGGCGCGACACGTCCGGATCTCCGCCGAAAAGATCGTCCTCGATTTCGTCGATGTCGTTTTCCAGCCCGGCCACCACGGGCTCGTACTCGTCCACCACCTGGTCCAGGATGGCGTAGAGCACTGCGTCCGGGCCGAGAGCCAGGAACTCCGGCTGGGATTCCATCCTCCGCCGGACGCGGGCCAGGTCCGGCGACTCGGCATGGCGGACGGTGACCACAAAATCCGGGCCCACGAAAACGTGGATCTCACCGAACTCAACCTTTTCGACGTCGTCGAGATAGCGCGCCGGCCGCAGCACCAGGAAAAGGGTCTCGCCGTAGTGCTCAAGTTTCGCCCGCTGGTGCCCGGTCAGGGCGTCTTCCACGGCCAGGTGGCTGAGGTCGAACTCATCCGCCACGGAACGCAGTTCCTGCGAGTCCGGCCGGTACAGCCCGATCCAGGCCATTCCCTGACGCTGCCGCAGCAGGAAGTACGTTTCCTCAAGCCCTTCCGGATCGGTGGTCCGGCGGCCATTCACATAGACGGCGTTATCAATGATGGTCACGGCGGCGTCTCCTTCTCCGGAAGGCCCTTTGGCTTGACGGTGGCCTTTGCCCGGCACGCTGCCAACAGTATGCGCCACCGCCGCAGTGAATCGACGGGATGCCGGCGTATGGATTTCGTAAAGACCAGGGCCGGGTCAGGGCAATCCCCGACTCCGAATCAGGCTGGCGCGGGGGAGAATGACGGTATGAAGACGTTGCTTAACATCATTTGGCTGGTATTCGGCGGACTTTGGCTGGCGCTCGGGTATTTCTTCGCGGGGATCATCTGCTGCCTCCTCATCGTGACCATTCCGTGGGGAATCGCTTCCTTCCGGATTGCGTCCTACACGCTCTGGCCTTTCGGCCGCATGGTGGTGGACAAGCCCGGCGGCAACGGCGTGTTCGCGCTGCTGGGGAACGTGATCTGGCTGTTGGTCGCCGGCATCTGGATCGCGATCGGGCACGTGGTGACGGCGTTCGCCATGGCCATCACCATCATTGGCATCCCGCTGGCCATCGCCAACCTGAAGCTGATCCCGGTCTCGCTAATGCCCCTGGGCAAGCAGATTGTGCCGACGGACCGGCCGTTTGTCACCAGCTACCGCTAACCCGCTACGCAGGAGCTAACCCCCTACGCCGGACCCCGCGCCTGCCCAGCGCCCCACGCGTGCCCAGCGCCTGCCCGGCGGAACGCGCCGTCGTCGAGCAGCGCGACGGCGGCACTGCGGTTGAGTTCCGACGCGATCTCAACGTCCTCCTGGTAGCCGCCGAAAACGAGTTCCCGCCCGCTGGAGCATTCCAGCAGTGTCTCTTCGAGGCGTGGGCCCGCAGCGGCGAACGCGTCCATGGCCCATCGGGCTTCGGGGGAGAAACCTGCCCGGCGGTGCTCCGGCAGCGACGCCAGGAAGGCGCCCGCGCCCAACTGGTCCTCCAGCGCCGGGCGGAGTCCGCCGTCGGGCCATTTTTCGCCGGCCGCGATGACGGCGATCACTGCCGCCGGAGGTAGGTTCCGGGCGGCCCAGTCGGCCGTGGCGCGGGCGTTCCGAAGGCACACCGCGACCACCCGCGGCACCGCCCCCGCCAGGGAGTGGGCAAGCGCCGAGCCGTTGGGCGACGGCAGTACCACCCGGTCCAGCGTGGCCGCGTCGCGCAGGCTCGGGGGGGACAGGCTCACGCTGTTGCCGCCGCGCCGGCCGGCCAGTACTGCTTCCTGTTGCGCGGCGAAATCGGCGGCCGTGCTGTCATTCCAGCCGTAGGGAAGCACTTCGGCTCCGCGGTCCACGGCGACGCTCACACATGTGGTGAAACAGAGGACGTCCACCACCACGGCCAGCGCGGCCCCGGGTGCCACTGCCAGGGCGCCGTCGTGCCCCCAGTCGAAGCGGACCGTAAACGGCAACTGCCGGTGCGCGGCCTGGACCTCGCTCACGCCTGCTTGCCTTCGGGGTTCAGCTCGCCTCGGAGGTTGCGCCGGGCGGAATCCAGCCAGAGGTCCCGGCCCCGGGCCGTGTTGAATAGAGGGTCCAGTTCCAGCAGGTGACGGACGACGGCGGCGCGTCCGGCGGCGAAGTCGGCGTCGCCGATGTGCGCGAAGTCTTCCCGGACGGCGCTGAGGTAGCGGCCATAGGCCTTGGGTTCGCCGCCGAGCACGGAAAGGTCCGCGTCGCAGAGGAGGGCGCCGTCGTCGTCCCCGGCATCCGGCCGGTGGTCGGCTGTTAGCCGGACCAGCCGCCCCACCTCGTACGCTTCCTCCTCGGACAGCCCCGCATGCAGGAGACGGTCCTCGGCCAGCCTGGCCGATTCCTCCTCGTCCTGGCCGGCGATGCCGCGGTACACCGCATCGTGGAACCAAGCGGCAAGGACTACCGTGCGGGGCGGCTCCGCCGGTTCGGTGAGCAGGTCCAGGGCCTCGAGAACGGACAGCAGATGGGTGCGGCCGTGGTACTTGCGGTGTTCCTCGCCCCACCGGTCCAGGAGGTCCAGGAACAGGGCATCGTGGCCGGGCAGCACGGCGTTCCAGCGGTTTAGAAGGGGAACCTTGAGGGCTTTGCCGCGCTCGCGGGCGGGGATGCGGAGCCCGCTGGCGATGAGCTTGCGGACCAGGACCCGGGCCTCCACAGGGACGGCACCTGCCTCCACGAGGGCGTCATAACGGGCTTCGGAGACGTCGTAGTGGTCGCCGTCGAATGCCCGCTCGGGGATGCCGGCGGCCTCTGCGAAGCGGTGCAGTTCCTCAAGGGACGCGTCCGAGATCAGGTGCGAAAAGTGGGTTCCGTGGGCTGGCCAAAGCGGCGGATCGAGGTAGACGGCCATGAGGGAAGTCTAGTGCCGCGGGCCCGGGTGCCAGCTGGCCTTTTTTGTCGTACCCCCTTGGCAGAGTTATCACATGGAAGCCGTTGGAGAACTCGCCCCGAACCAGGCCTCGCGCCTAGGGCACGTTTCCGGCGTCCCGTTCAAGCCAGTGCCACTGAGCCGGGCACTGCGCGCCGTTCCTCCGGCTGGCCGCTTCGACGATGGTTCAAGCGGCCGGCCGGAGTCCGACGGCGGGAGGCCTTCCTTAGCGTCCGATGGCGACGGTGCCGCTGATCTGTCCCGGTGCCTTGAGCTGCTGAAGGCTGTGGGTTCGACGGCGGTTGAGGACGCGGCGCTGCTCAGTTTCCGTGAGGCTGCGGACTTCGCCGCTAATGTCGAGGAAGTTTCCCGGGCTGTCGAGTATTTGCAGATTGTTGCGGCCGGGGCGGTGGACCGGACCCGTCGTGAGGCGCAGGCGGCTGCGCGGTCAGCAGTAGTCGGCTCAGGATCAGCCGGCTCGGGTGCGGCGGTCGGGTGGGTCACCGGCTGGAGCACCGAAACGGCCGGGGATCATGAAGGGACCCGAACTCCGGCCGTTTCCGGACCGGATCCGGCGGATGACGGGTCCCGGAACGCGGCGGAGTTCCTCCGGGCCCGGTTGCGGATCAGCATTGCCGAAGCCCGCCGCCGGATCGCCCTCTCGTCCGCGGTGTTGCCCCGGGCCGGGATCACCGGACACATCGAGCCTCCGGTCCGGCCCGAACTCGCCGCCGCCGTTGTGGCCGCCGCTGTGGGGTCCCGGGCCGCGACGATCATCACCCTGGCGTTGGACCGGGTCGGGCACCACGCCCCGGTAGAGACGCTGGCCCGGATGGAGGACCAGCTGACCCGGCAGGCGGTGGACAGTGATGCGGATCTGTTGTCCCGGGTCGCCCGGCACTGGATCGAGGGGATCGACCAGGACGGGTCCGAACCGTCCGAGGAAGAGCTCCGCCGCCGCCAGGGTGTGTTCCTGCGGCAGGCCCGTCGCGGGCTGCAGCACATCGAAATCTTCGCGACCCCGGACCAGTATGAGCCGCTCCTGACCGTGATGAACACCGCCACCAACCCCCGCACCCGGACCTGCGGAGGCGACGGCAGCGCCGATGACACCGGCGGCGCGCCTGATGCCGCCCTGGACCTGCGGACCCGGCCGCAGCGGCTCCTCGACGGCCTGGTCGGCGCCTGCAAAGCCGGCCTGAGCACCGGCGGGCTCCCCACGGCAGGCGGGCTGAAGCCACAGGTCATGGTCACCATCGACTACCGCGACCTCCTGGACCGCCTCGAACACACCACCGCCCAAGAAAGCGAGACCACTCTCAGCCCCGGCTCCGGCACAAGCACAAGCAGGCTCCCGGGAACGGGCTCGTTCACGTTCACCGGACCGGTCAACGCCTCCACGGTCCGGAAGATCGCCTGCGACGCCGACATCATCCCCGTCCTGCTCGGCAGCCAAGGACGGATCCTCGACATCGGCCGCAGCACCCGGATTTTCCCGCCGCACATCCGCAAGGCCATCACCGCCCGCGACCAGGGCTGCGCGTTCCCCGGCTGCACCATCCCGGCACCCTGGTGCGAAGCCCACCACATCACCTACTGGTCACACGGCGGATCCACCAGCACCGAGAACGGCACGCTGTTGTGCTCCCATCACCACCACCTGATCCACAAGGAGCAGTGGCACATCCAGGTCAAAACCGGGGTCCCGTGGTTCATCCCGCCACCCCACATCGACCCCCGCCAAAAACCGAGACGAAACAACTACTTCAAAACCTGACCGCACGCTGAGGCCGGACGCCGCCATGCACTAAGCCCCGCCAGGGCAGTCGGAACGTCAGCGTGTCTTGGTCAATGCGCCGTCGTCGAAATGCCTAGGCAGGAGCAGGTGGGATGTTCTGGTTTCCGCGGAACACGTTGTCCGGATCGAACTCCCGTTTCACCTGGGACAGGCGGACGAAGTTCTCGTTCCCGAAGGCCGCGCGAACCCGGGCCTGGCCTTCGTCGCCGATGAAGTTCAGCCACACCCCGCCCGTGGCATACGGCGCGATGTCATGACGGAACCTCTTGACCCAGGCCTTGGCTTCCTGGCCGCCTTCGGGAGTCTCCTCGATGCCGAAGGGATGGCTGATCCAGTTGGCGTTGCGGTTCTGCAGGGGCGTCAAGGCGGCAGCGGGTCCGCCCACAGCCCCGCCCCAGCGGGCTATCAGCTGTTGGGAATGGGGCCCCGGCAGGCTGTGGGCTGAATCAATGAAGATATCCAGTGCGTCGTCGGTGAGCTCGCTATGGTAGTCGGCGCTCCAGTAGTTGTAGAGGTTGGGCGGGTCGTCGATCATGCACTGGAAATCGGCGTAGTTCATATCGCCCACGAGGTCAACGGCGGGATTCAGCTCGCGGTACGGTTTGGCCTGTTCCGCACCTTCGGCCGCCTCCCCAGCGAACACGTACGCCAGCCCCACGGCCATTTTCCCCACCATTCCTTCCGGCACGAAAGGCTCCGGCGGGGCTGTCAGGTACACCAAGGCTGCCCCAACGGCGTCCGGCGCCTGGAGGGCAAGGTCCCGGTAACCGCGGCTGACCTCCGGTGCCGCGTCGCCCGGCCAGAGCATCAGTCCGGCATGGACCGTTGGACCTAATTCGTGGAGCGCGAACGTGAAGGACGTGGCCACTCCGAAGTTGCCGCCTCCTCCGTGCAAGGCCCAGAACAGTTCGGGGTTCTCCTGTGCGCTCGCGGTCACCAGTTCGCCGCCTGCCGTGACAAGGTCCACTGAGACCAAGTGGTCGCAGGCGAAGCCATAGGCCCTTTCCAACCAGCCCGAGCCGCCACCCAAGGTGAAGCCGGCCAACCCCGTCGTGGAGACGCGGCCGCCGGTCATGGCCAGGCCGTACTGCTGTGTAGCGCGGTCGAACTCTCCGCAGGTCACGCCGGCACCAATGGTTACAGTACGGTTTTCCGGGTGCACCTCGATGGACTTCATCGGGCGCACATCCACAACCAGGCCGCCGTCGTTCATGGACATCCCTGCCACGGAATGCCCGCCTGCGCGGACCGCCACGGCCAGTTCATTGTCGCGTGCATGCTTCAGGGCTTCGGCCACTTCGCCGGCGGTACCGCATTGTGCAATCACGGCCGGGTGCCGGTCGATCATTGCGTTGAAAAGCTTCCGGGATTCGTCATAGTCCGGACTGTCAGGCCTGATCCATTGCATTGCAACGCTCCTTCGCGCTGGCGGCTCCGCCCCCACGAAAAATCGTACTGCCGCAGCACTCGGCCGAGCTATGGCTCATTGTTACGAGACTCTTATGTGTGAGCTGGTCCGTTTTCGCCCAGCTGCAATGTTCCGACTATGCGTATGTTTCACCCTGTTCGGACCGCAAATGAGGATTTAGACTGGACCAATGCCAACAATCAGGATCGCCGAAGCTGCCAGGTTTCTGGGCGTCAGCGACGACACCGTCCGCCGCTGGACCGAGAACGGAAGCCTCACCCCGGTCAAGGACGAATCCGGCCGCCTGGCCGTGGACGGGTTCGAGCTGGCCAGCCTCGCCCGGGAGCAGGCGCAGCTCCCGGAGGATCCCACCCGGGTGGGCAGCTCCGCGCGCAACCGGTTCGTCGGGCTCGTTACGGGTATCACGGCGGACAAGGTCATGGCCCAGGTGGAACTGCAGTGCGGGCCGTTCCGGGTGGTGTCGCTGATGAGCAGCGAAGCCGTCCGGGAACTGGGCCTGGAGCTCGGCTCGGTGGCCACCGCCGTCGTCAAGGCCACCACCGTGATCATTGAAACACCCCAGGGGAAGAGCATCGTTTGAACATCCGGAATCCGTGCGTCGCCGCATTGCTGACAGCTGCCGCCCTCACCGCCGGCGTTGCCGGCTGCGCTCCCGCGTCCCAGTCGCCGTCGGCCGAGCCCTCCTCGGACGGTACTTCCCCGCAAGGGACGGGGCAGCTCTCCGGGACCATCACGGTTTTCGCCGCGGCCTCGCTCAAAGCCCCTTTCACACAGTTGGCCAAGGAGTTCGAAGCCAAGAACCCCGGCGGCAAAGTGACACTCAGCTTCGCCGGTTCCTCAGACCTGGTCACGCAGATCACCCAGGGTGCGCCCGCTGATGTCTTTGCCTCGGCCGACACCAAGAACATGGCCAAACTTTCCGACGCCGGACTCATCGACGGTACGGCGACGAACTTCGCCACGAATGTTTTGGAGGTCGCCGTCCCGCAGTCCAACCCGGCATCGATCTCATCTTTCGAAGACCTCGCCAGGCCCGGCGTCAAGGTGGTCGTCTGCGCCAGCCAGGTCCCCTGCGGCGCTGCGACGGACGCCGTCGAAAAGGCCTCCGGCGTCACCCTTTCGCCGGTCAGTGAGGAATCTTCCGTCACGGATGTCCTGGGCAAGGTGGCCTCCGGTGAGGCCGACGCAGGCCTGGTGTACGTCACCGACGTCAAGGGCGCCGGGGACAAGGTGAAGGGTATCCCTGTCGCCGAAGCAGGCAAGGCCGTCAACACGTATCCCATCGCCACAGTAGGCTCGAGCAGGAACAAGGAACTTGCCGCCGCCTTCATCGCCATAATGACCGGTACCGAAGGCAGGAAGACCCTCGCCGACGCCGGCTTCGGGGCACCGTAAGGAGACCATGGAACAGTCCACGGGCGGCGGATACCACGGCATCCCGCGCTGGATCTACGCGATCGCCGCGGTGGGCGGCCTGTTCGTCCTGCTGCCGTTGGCAGCAATGGCGGCCAAGGTCAACTGGCCCCAGTTCATTCCGCTGATTGCCTCCGAATCCTCGCTGACTGCCCTTGGGCTCAGCCTGCGGACCTCCGCGGCGAGCACGGCCCTGTGCATCGTCCTCGGCGTGCCGCTTGCACTGGTACTGGCCCGCTCGACGTTCCCGGGCCAGCGGCTGCTGCGGGCCTTCGTGCTGCTGCCGCTGGTGCTGCCGCCGGTGGTTGGCGGCATCGCCCTCCTGTACACCTTCGGCCGCCAGGGCCTGCTGGGCCGGAGCCTCGAGGTCGCCGGGATCCAGATTGCGTTTTCGACGACGGCGGTGGTACTGGCGCAAACGTTCGTTGCCCTGCCATTTTTGGTGGTGAGCCTGGAAGGTGCGCTGCGAACGGCCGGCGGACGGTATGAGGCCGTGGCTGCCACCCTTGGAGCCGCCCCCACCACTGTGCTGCGCCGCGTCACCTTGCCGCTGGTGCTGCCCGGCCTGGCATCCGGGGCCGTGCTGTCCTTCGCGCGGAGCCTCGGCGAATTCGGTGCAACGCTCACGTTCGCTGGAAGCCTGCAGGGGGTCACCCGGACCTTGCCGCTGGAAATCTATCTGCAGCGCGAAACGGACGCCGACGCCGCCGTCGCGCTTTCCCTCGTGCTGGTGGCCGTCGCTGTGACGGTGGTGGGACTGACCTATCGGCGGCCGGGGGCTTCGGCCCGGCGCAGCGGGTTCGCCGGCAGTGCACTGGCAGGCAGTGGTCCGTCGGGCGTCAGCCCGGCCGGCGCCGACCTGCAGGCCGCCACCGACGGACGATCGGACGGCAACCGGTGAGCTTTCACGTGCAGGCCACCGTGCGTGCCCGCGGATTCGACGTCGGGCTGGACCTCGCGCCGGGCGAAACCGTGGCGGTACTGGGCCCCAACGGGGCGGGGAAATCCACCCTCCTCAATGTCGTTGCCGGACTCCTGCGCCCCGATTCCGGCCGGGCAGAAATCGACGGAAAAGTACTGTTCGACCTCAACGGCGGCACCCGCACCTGGACCGCTCCGCATCACCGCGGCACGGCACTCCTGGCGCAGGAGCCGTTGCTGTTCCCGCACCTCAGTGCCCTCGAAAACGTGGCCTTTGGGCCCCGCAGTGCCGGGAGTTCGAGGAAAACTGCGCGGGAAACGGCGCGGAAGTGGCTGGCAGCGGTGGATGCCACGGATCTTGAGTCACGGCGGCCTGCGGAACTCTCCGGCGGGCAGGCGCAGCGCGTCGCGGTGGCCCGGGCGCTCGCAGCCAATCCCGAGGTGCTTCTCCTGGACGAGCCCATGGCAGCCCTGGACATCCACGCCGCACCGCTGCTCCGCAGGCTCCTGAAGAAGGTCCTGGCCGGGCGGCGCGCCATCATCATCACCCACGACGTCCTTGACGCGCTGATGCTGGCCGACCGGGTGATCGTCCTCGAAGCGGGAAAAATCGCCGACGAAGGGCCCACCCGGCAGGTCCTGCAGCGGCCGCGCAGCCGGTTCGCTGCCGGGCTCGCCGGGCTGAACCTCATCCCCGGGACCCTCACCGCCACAGGAATCAGGACGGCAGAGGGCCTTGAGGTGGCCGGGCATCAGGACGAGGACGTGTTCCCGGACAGTCCGGGGCTTTCCGGCATGGCCGGGCAGCCCGGTGTTGCCGCCTTCCCGCCGTCGGCCGTGTCCGTGTTCCTGACCGACGCGCACGGCAGTCCGCGGAATTCATTCCCCGTCACCATCACGGACCTGGAACAGCACGGAGACCAAATCAGGGTGCGGGCCGGCGGGATGTCCGCCGACATCACTCCCGCCGCCTCGGCGGACCTGGGTCTTGCCCCGGGAATGACTGTCTATTTCGTGATCAAGGCGGCTATTGTCGCCGTCTATCCCGCTTAGCAAAACCTCCGGACTCCTAGCGCGCCTCGGATTCGTCCCGGGCTTCCCGGCGCACCGGGTGCTGGCTGGTGATGGACACGCGGTTGAACGCGTTCATGGTGATGACCAGCCAGCTCACGGCTGAGTACTCTGCTGCATTCAGGTGCTCCCGGGCGTAGGCGTCCTCACGGTCCCGCGTGTGGGCGTCGGGAAGGGTAGTGATGGACTCGGCCAGCGCCAGGGCCGCGCGTTCCTTCTCGGTGAACAGGGCAGTGTCGCGCCAGGCCGCCAGGACCGCGAGCCGCTGCGTGGTTTCACCCTTCTTGAGGGCATCGGCAACGTGCATGTTCAGGCAATAGGCGCAGCCGTTGATCTGCGAGATGCGGACGTTCAGCAGTTCGGTAAGTGCCCTGCCGATGCCGGCTTCGTCGGCGGCTTCCCGGGCCTTCAGGCCCAGCCCGTTCAGTGCACGCCAGACCGAAGGGCTCTCCTTGTCGATAAAGATGTGCTGAGTGGTGGGATGGGCGGCTTCGCGGGTCTGGTCCATGGCTCCCAGAATACCCATCCCGGAATGACAAGTTTTGTCACAGTCGTGACATCGCGATCGAAGCGTTGTAGTGTTTCCAGCGGATCGCCCGCCTGCCCGCGGCGGGCGGCGGTCCACCAAAGAAGTCTCTGTATGGGGCTGCGCATCAGCGGTGTGCAGGTTGCCCATACCAGCCGGAGGGCGGTTCCTTGGGGGAACCGCCCTCCTGCATGTCCGGGCATGGCCGCCGGACAGGGAATGCCCAACCGGCCGAAAATGCCCAACCGGCCGAGCGGGGTCACGCTCCGGGCATGTCCAGGGCCTCGTAGGCCCGAATGCTGGCGCCCGGCAGCATGAGGTGGGGATGGCCCTCCAGCAGGGCGAGTGCGCCGTCCATGTCTTCCGCCTGCAGCACGCTGTAGCCGCCCACCGTGCTTTCCGTGTCGGAGACGCCGGTGCTGGTCACTTCCTTGCCTGCGCCCAGCGGTGTGCCCAGGTCCACCAGGGCCTCACCTGCCTTGTCGGCCCACTGCATCCAGGCCTTCATGCCTTCCTGGGCCGCTTCGGGCGAGCTCTCGGCCATGAGCTCCTGTGCCGACTGGGTTGCGATGTAAAGAACTACAAACTTCTTCATCAGAGGTCCTCGTCTTTAGTGTGGCTTGCGGTCTTTAGTGGCTTGCGTTTGCGGCGCTTCACCCCTCCGTTTCACAGGCTCGAGCCTAGGCGGAACGTTCCTCCGGGTCTACCGCCCGCAGGGAAATTTCCGGACGGCCCGCCGCGGGCCGATTGCCCCTAGACAGCCATTTCGCCGTCGGCAAACATTGACCGTAAGGCGCATCGGTGAAAGTTGAGCGTTGTACACTCAAGTCTAAGAATTGATATCCCCGGAAGGAGCTCTCTTTGGACGCCAAATTCACCACCAAGAGCCAGGAGGCTCTTTCGGCTGCAGCCATGAACGCCTCCACGGCGGGCAACCCGCAGGTTGAGCCGGCCCACCTCCTCAAGGCGCTCATGGACCAGCGCGAGGGTGTCGCCGTCGCGCTTCTCCGCGCCACCGGCGCGGATCCGGACGCCGTCAGCGTCCAGGCGAGCAGCGCCATTAAGGCGCTGCCGGCAACGTCGGGCAGTTCCACCCAGCAGGCCCAGCTCTCCCGGCCTGCCCTGCAAGCTATCCAAAACGCCAAAAATGAGGCGGACAGGCTGGGTGACACTTTTGTCTCCACCGAAGTCCTGCTGCTGGGACTCTCCGCCGGGAGTGACGCCGTCGGCAGGTTAATGCGCGACGCCGGCGCCTCCCATGAGGCTCTGCTCGCCGCCCTGCCGGGTGTCCGCGGCGACCGCAAGGTCACCAGCCCGGATCCGGAAAACACCTTCCAGTCACTGGAGAAGTTCGGTACGGACCTCACCGCGATGGCGCGATCCGGCAAACTGGATCCGGTGATTGGCCGCGATACCGAGATCCGGCGCATCGTCCAGGTCCTGAGCCGGCGCACCAAGAACAACCCCGTGATCATCGGTGAGCCCGGCGTGGGCAAGACGGCGGTCGTTGAGGGCCTGGCCCAGCGCATCGTGGCCGGCGACGTCCCGGAAAGCCTGCGCGGCAAGACCCTCATCGCCCTGGACCTCGCCTCGATGGTGGCAGGAGCCAAATACCGCGGCGAATTCGAGGAGCGGCTCAAAGCCGTCCTGGAGGAAATCAAGAACTCGGACGGGCAGATCGTCACCTTCATCGACGAGCTCCACACTGTGGTGGGCGCAGGGGCCACCGGAGACAGCTCCATGGATGCCGGCAACATGCTCAAGCCCATGCTGGCCCGCGGCGAGCTGCGCCTGATCGGTGCCACCACGCTGGATGAGTATCGCGAGAACATCGAAAAGGACCCCGCCCTGGAACGCCGCTTCCAGCAGGTCTACGTGGGTGAGCCCAGCGTGGAGGACACCATCGGCATCCTCCGGGGCCTCAAGGAACGCTACGAGGCCCATCACAAGGTGGCCATTGCCGACTCCGCGCTCGTGGCCGCGGCCACCCTGTCCAACCGCTACATCTCGGGGCGCCAGCTGCCGGACAAGGCCATTGACCTGGTGGACGAGGCCGCCTCCCGCCTGCGCATGGAGATCGACTCCGCACCGGAGGAGATCGACCAGCTGCGGCGCCAGCTGGACCGGCTGACCATGGAGGAGCTGGCACTCGCCAATGAGAAGGACGACGCCTCCGTGGAGCGCCTGGCTGCCCTGCGGGCGGACAAGGCGGACAAGAACGAGGCGCTGGCCGCACTGAACGCCCGCTGGGAAGCCGAAAAGGCGGGCCTGAACAGGGTAGGCGACCTGAAAGCGAAGCTCGACGAGCTCCGGTCCAAGGCGGACAAGGCCCAGCGCGAAGGCGACCTGGAGACGGCGTCGCGGGTCCTGTACGGCGAAATTCCCGCGTTGGAACACGAGCTGAACGCTGCCGCCGAGGCGGAGTCTGCGCGGGTGGCCGGTGGCGGTGCCAAGCAGGAGCTCATGGTGGCCGAGGAAGTCACAGCGGACGATATTGCCGAAGTGATTTCCGCCTGGACCGGCATCCCCGCCGGACGCATGCTGCAGGGCGAGAGCCAGAAACTGCTGCACATGGAGGAGGAGCTGGGCAAGCGGCTGATCGGACAGTCCAAGGCTGTCGCCGCCGTGTCCGACGCCGTTCGTCGCGCCCGCGCCGGGATCAGCGACCCCAACCGGCCCACCGGATCGTTCCTGTTCCTCGGACCAACGGGCGTGGGCAAGACGGAGCTGGCGAAGGCCCTCGCGGATTTCCTCTTCGACGACGAACGCGCCATGGTGCGGATCGACATGTCCGAGTACGGCGAAAAGCACTCGGTGGCGCGGCTGGTCGGGGCGCCCCCGGGCTACGTGGGCTACGAGGAAGGCGGCCAGCTGACTGAAGCCGTCCGCCGTCGGCCATATTCGGTGGTGCTGCTGGACGAGGTGGAGAAGGCCCACCCGGAGGTCTTCGACATCCTCCTGCAGGTGCTCGACGACGGCCGCCTCACCGATGGCCAGGGCCGCACCGTGGACTTCCGCAACGCCATCCTGGTGCTCACCTCCAACCTGGGCAGCCAGTTCCTGGTGGATCAGTCGCTGGACGCGCAGGCCAAGCGCAACGCCGTGATGGCCACCGTGAATGCCTCCTTCAAGCCTGAGTTCCTGAACCGCCTGGACGAAGTGGTGCTGTTCGACGCCCTGACAGTGGATGAGCTGGCCCGGATCGTGGAGCTGCAGGTGGCCGAACTCGGCAGGCGGCTGCACGAACGCCGGCTCACCCTCGAGGTGACCGAAAGTGCCCGCGCGTGGCTGGCCATGTCCGGCTTCGATTCGGCCTACGGCGCGCGCCCGCTGCGCAGGCTTGTCCAGCGCGAAATCGGCGACCGCCTGGCCAGGGCCATCCTCGCCGGCGACATCAACGACGGGGACACGGTGCTGGTGGACACCGCCACCGACGTCGATGAGCTCACCATCGAAGGGCTTGAGGCGCTGGTGGGACCCGACGGCGGCCCCGCCGCCGGCAGCGGGCTGTCCGTGCGGCGGAAGAGCTAAGGCCCGGCTGAGGGGATGAGGGATTCCATGATGACGTTGCCCTTGTCAGCTGTGACGTAGCAGTCAACCCGCCGGTCGCCCTGCTCCCAGCTGGTATCGCTGGGGTAGGCGTTGCGTTGCATCAGGACGTAGTTGGCCACGGCGTCGGTCAGTCCGGCGCCCTGGCAGATTTCGCGGCCCTTCTCCCGCAGCGCGGCAATGCCCGGGTACGAGTCCGATTCCGGGTACCGGTGCACTGCAATCAGCTGTGCCGAGTGGCCGGAGGTGCAGGGCACTACACGTGATTCAGTAGCTTCGGGATCGAAATTCTCGAAGCAGTCACCCAGCTGGTAGTCCAGGGCGCTCACTCCATCCAGGGGAAGCTGGCCCCTGGATGGCTGGGCGGACGCCGACTCAGTCGTGCCCGGAGCCGGAGGCTGGTTTGCGGCCTGCTGGGTGCCGCTCGAGATCAGGGTGACCACCCACCAGGTGAGCAGGCCCAACAGGACCAGGCCCACAACCACGGCGCCGGCCTTCAACAGGGTCTGCCTTGACCCGGTCGACGGGGTGTCTGTGACCGGAGTGTCTGTACCCTGGCTTTCTGCGGACGGAGCGTCGTTGGCCGGGGCATCGGTAGCGTCGTTTGCGGGGGTCTCGTTGGGGGTGGGATCGGGCGTGACCGCCGGCGGCTGGACGGGCAGGCTGCTGGTGGGCGGCCGGGACGGGGGCGGCGGCAGGACCGGCGGCGTTTTGGGTCCCGGAGTCGTGTCCGGGTTCCCTGTGTTGTTGCCTGTTGCGTTGCTGTCATTCACGTGAGGATTCACCCTTCCGGCGTCTTTTTGCTCGGCGGACCACGGTGGATGCGGCCGCAGGCGTGGAGTCGCTCAAACGACTCTACCGAAGAAAATCGGCAGGCCGATATGGCCGGGACCAGCGCAAACGTGGCAACACCGCCCCGGAGGTGCCCGGCCGGGGAGCAGTTACCGCCGAAAGCATGTAATCTAGGTGTACGACAAATTGACCAAACATTCCGGGGCCTCACTAACGCCAATGGTGACCACCTCCGGTCCGAGTACAAAAGGGGGTCACGCCATGGGGCGCGGCCGTCAAAAGGCAAAAGCTACCAAGCAGGCTCGGGATATTAAGTACTATTCCCCGAACACTGACTACTCTGCGCTTCAGCGTGAGCTCAAGAGCTCAGAGGGTCGTGCACCGAGCCGTTTCTCGAGTGAGCCGGTTGAGCCGGATTATTCGGCTTATGTGGACAAGTACGCGGATGATTTGGAAGAAGACGACGACGAGGTAGACACCCGTCGAATCGGCTAGTTGTCGCCCGCTGAACCTGCCGTAAGGCAATCAGTGGCGTGCCGCCGTCGTACTTTTCACCACAGTGACCCGTACGGCACCTGGCTCTTCTTTTCCGGCACCCCGTGTGCTGACTTCAGTTATCAGGCCCGTCAGGGCGTGCCGGTTTCCGGTGTGCCCTGACGGGCCTTGCTGCGTTTAACCGCCTGTTGTCATCCGTGCACTGCCGTCCGCGCTAGGCCCGTGCGCGCCGTATCGGCATGAGCGTCCGGGGCGGCCCGGAAGCGGTCAGGAAGGCGAGGATGAGGCGGTTAAGGGCCTCCGGCTGTTCCAGCGGAAGCCCGTGGGAGGCGCCGGGTACCACCGCCAGCTGACCCTCGGGAAGGGCCTCGTACAGGGACATCGTGTGGGGCAGCGCCACGAGGTCATCGTCGCCTACAACCACGAGCACGGGGCGGCTGATGCGCGCGATGTCAGCCCTTGTAAGGGTCGGCTCCGACCGGAACATCCTGAAGGTCTTGTTCATCACGACTTCCAGATGGGCAGGCCCGTCCGGTGATCGAGCCACGTAGGCGTTGCCCAGTTCGTCCTGCACAGGGGAGTCGGGGTCCAGTTCCGCGGGGACGGTGCCCTCGAAGTGGTAGTTGGCGCCTACGACCACGAGTTTGCGCACCAGGTCCGGGCGGCGGAGCGCAACGAGCAGTCCTATGATGCCGCCGTCGCTCCACCCGACAAGATGGGCCGGGCCTCCTACCACCGTCTCCAGCACGCTGACGGTCTCGTCCGCCATGTCCGCGTAATGGAAGTCGGCATCGGTGTCCGCGGTGTAGCCGTGGCCCCGGCGGTCGAAGGCCACCACCCGGAAGCCCTGCGCGAGGCCCGGGCCGATGCTGTTGAGGAGATCGTCGCTGTTACCCAGGCCGCCGTGCAGCAGCAGGAGCGGCTCGCCGTTGCCGCCGCGGTCATCCACCCAGGTCGGGTGCCCGCTAATGTCCACACGGCTGGCCATGGCGCACTCCATTCCGGCGGTCCTTCGGCGATCGTCCGGCGATCCTGAAGAGGGAACGGACCGTCTTTGCCGCCATTGTCCTCCTGCGTTGCCGGTGCTACAACATACCCGGCGACGGCACCGACGGGATCCTGTCAGCGATGTTGTCAGCGTCGGAGCCCCGTACTAGGTTGATCGTGGGCTGTTCCATTGACGTCCATTCGCGGTCGAAGGGGATTGATTTCCATGCCAGAAGTTGACAGCTACAAGCAGGGTTCTCCGTGTTGGGCGGACCTTGCCGCGAGCGACATCGGGGCGGCCAAAGAGTTTTACTCGCAGCTGTTCGGCTGGGAGCTGGATGCCATGCCCGCCGGACCCGACATGACGTACTACATGGCCAGGCTGCAGGGCCGCTACGTTGCCGGGATGATGCAGCAGTTGCCGGACATGGCGGCAGCCGGGGCTCCGTCCTATTGGGCCAGCTACCTGGCCGTGGACAATGCGGACGAAGCGGCCGCGAGGGTCGCAGAGGCCGGCGGAACCGTGCTGTATCCCGTGGATGACGTGGAGAACGGCAGCGGACGGATGTTCTTCGCGGCGGATCCCACCGGAGCCCAGGTTGGCTTCTGGCAAGCGGGGTCCCACATCGGGTCAGGGTTGGTGGACGAGCCCGGCGCCCCGGTCTGGAGCGAGCTGCAAACCAGCGACGTCCCGCGGGCTGTCCGGTTTTATGAGGCCGTGACCGGATGCACCACGGAGACCGCGCCCGCCGGTGAGCTCAGCGAATACACCAACTTCATTGTGGACGGAAAGCCTGTGGCGGGAGCCTTGAAGCAGCCCATGGGAGGGGTGCCGCCGTTCTGGATGACCTACTTCAAGGTCGAGGACGTGGATCTGACCGCGGCCCACGCGGCTGAACTCGGCGGCCAGGTCCATGTGCCCGGGTTCGATGTCCCGGGTGTGGGCCGGCTGGCCGTACTGACCGATCCCAACGGAGCTGCCTTCAGCATCATGGCTGCTGCAAGCGCGGGCACACGATGACCGGGCGGACCACCTTCAACGCCGGCGAGATCTGCTGGACCGACCTGCAGACCAAGGATGTGGAGGCCGCCAAGGCGTTCTACACTGCAGTGTTCGGCTGGCGCTATGAGGACCTGCCCACGCCGGACGGGCGGAGCTACGCGAAGGCATACCTGGGTGATGACCTGGTCACCGTCATAGCGCCCCAGAACCCGCAGCAGGAAGCCTCCGGCACTGCGGCGCGGTGGAACATCTACTTTGCGGCGGCTGATGCCGGAGCCATAGTGGAGGAGACCCCGCACGCCGGCGGCACCGTGGAGTTCGGCCCGGAAGACGTGGAGGACACCGGTGTGATGGTCTTCCTGGCGCCTCCCGGCGGCGGCACCACGGGAGTGTGGCAGCCGGGAACACACACCGGCGTCGCCAGGTACAACGAGCCCGGCGCCCTTGCTTGGGCGGAGCTGCTGACTCCCGAGCCGCAGGCCGCCGTAGCCTTCTTCCAGCAACTGTTCGGCCACGAGGTCACCGAATACCCGCAGGACGACGGCGGAACATACACCACGCTGATGGTGGACGGCGCGGAGGTGGCGGGGATCGCGCCCCTGCCGGAGGAAGAACAGGACGAGGACGAAGCGGAGTTCTGGGGGGCGGAGCCGGAGTACGCCGTCGGCAAGGGGGACGAAGCGGCGCCGGACGAGCATGCACTCCAGACGGGCTGGCAGGTCTACTTTGGTGTCTCCAGCGTGGCGGAGGCCGTGGCGTCAGCGGTGGCTGCGGGCGCCGTCGTCCTGATCGAACCCGAGGGTGACGGCAGCGCCGACGAGGAAGCCGGAAGCGTCGCCACCCTGAAGGATCCGCAGGGCGGCGTCTTCAGCGTCCTGGAGGTCTAAACAGATCGAGTGCTCCGCAACTGCCGTTATGAACCTGCTAAACGGCGGTTTCGGAGCACTCGATGTGGGTTTAAGGACCCTTAGGCGTAGGCGTTCACCAGTCGGACTGCGCCGCCGTCAACACCCTTGGCGCCCTGGACGTAGTCCGGGCCGGTCTTGACGATGGAGTCGGAGTTCTCTTCGACGGTGCCCATGATCCAGGACGGCAGGCCGCGGTCGTTGAGGCGGTTCACGGCGGCGTCGGCGGCCTCGGGGGAGACGATTGCCACCATGCCCACGCCGAGGTTCAGAGTGCGCTCGAGATCGGCCAGCGGTACGTTGCCCAGTTCCGAGACCAGCTTGAAGATGGCCGGCAGTTCCCACGTGGCGCGGTCCACCGTGGCAATGAGGCCCTGGGGGAGGACGCGGGCCAGGTTGGCTGCGAGGCCTCCGCCGGTGACGTGGCTGAAGCCGTGCACGGCCTGACCTGCTGCGGAACCGTTCACTGGGAAAGTGCGGGCCAGGTCCAGGCAGTCGGCTGCGTAAACGCGGGTGGGTTCGAGCAGTTCCTCGCCCAGGGTGCGCCCGAGTTCGGAAACCTGGCGGTCCAGGGCCCAGCCGGCATGGTTGATGACGCGGCGGACCAGGGAGTAGCCGTTGGAGTGCAGGCCGGAGGAGGCCATGCCGATCACCACGTCGCCGGCACGGACGCGGTCCGGGCCCAACAGGGCGTCGGCCTCGACAACGCCGGTGGCGGCACCGGCGACGTCGTATTCGTGCTCACCCAGCAGGCCGGGGTGCTCGGCGGTTTCGCCGCCCACCAGGGCAGTGCCGGCCACGGAGCAGGCTGCCGCGATGCCGCGGACGATATCCGCGATGCGCTCGGGAACAACCTTGCCGCAGGCGATGTAGTCGGTCATGTAGAGCGGCTCGGCGCCCACCACCACGATGTCGTCCACCACCATGCCCACGAGGTCGTAGCCAATGGTGTCGTGGATGTCCATGGCCTGGGCGATGGCCACCTTGGTGCCCACGCCGTCCGTGGAGGTGGCGAGCAGCGGGCGCTTGAAGGTGAGGAGCTTCGAGACGTCGTAGAGGCCTGCGAAGCCGCCCACTCCGCCGATCACCGAGGAATTGTGGGTGGCCTTGACGGCGTCCTTCATCAGTTCAACGGCGCGGTCACCTGCCTCGACGTCCACGCCGGCAGAGGCGTACGTGATGCCGCGGGCTGAGGAGTTGCCGGCGGCGGGTGATACGGAAGTCATAGGGACTCTTTCTTGTCAGCGCCGGCGGTGGCGGCGTCGAAATGAACGTCTGGCACAAGGTCCTGCTCAGTCAGCAGGTTCTCAAACTCGGCGTCGGGCCCCGGGTCGCAGCCGGTGGCGCCGGCCTTTCCGGCCGGATCCTCGCTGTCTTCGAGGGAGGACGTCGCCAGTGCCGCCGTGGCGCCGGGGAGGGCAGAGGGCGACGGCGTCAGCCCGCCGAGGTCCGTGCGCTCCAGCAGGTTCTTGCCGAGCTTGTCAGCGCCGGGAAGCTCGATGGGGTACTTGCCGGTGAAGCAGGCAGTGCAGAGACGTTCGCGCGGCTGCCGGGTGGCGTCGATCATGCCGTCTTCGGAAATGTAGGCGAGCGAGTCGGCACCAATCGCCTGGGAAATTTCCTCGATGGTGGCGCCGTTGGCGATCAGCTCCGCGCGGGAGGCGAAATCGATGCCGTAGAAGCAGGGCCACTGCACGGGAGGTGAGGAGATCTTCACGTGCACGGAGGCGGCGCCGGCTTCGCGGAGCATCCGGACGATGGCGCGCTGGGTGTTGCCGCGGACGATCGAGTCATCCACCACAACCACGCGCTTGCCGCGGATCACGGACTCGAGGGCGTTGAGCTTGAGCCGGATGCCCAGCTGCCGCAGCGTCTGCGAAGGCTGGATGAACGTCCGGCCCACGTACGAGTTCTTGACGAAGCCGTGCGCGAAGGGGATGCCGGATTCCTCCGCGTAGCCCACTGCGGCGGGGGTGCCGGATTCGGGCACCGGGATGACGATGTCGGCTTCCTGGGTGTTTTCGCGGGCCAGCTGGCGGCCCATCTCCACGCGGGATTCGTACACGGAGCGTCCGGCGATGGCGGCGTCCGGACGGGCGAGGTAAACGTATTCGAATACGCAGCCCGCCGGCGTCGGCTCCGCAAAGCGCTGGGACCGCACGCCGTCTTCGTCAATGGCGATGAATTCGCCGGGTTCGATTTCGCGGATGAAGCTTGCGCCCACCGTGGCAAGGGCCGACTGCTCGGAAGCAACCACCCAGCCGCGTTCCAGCCGGCCGAGGACCAGCGGGCGGATGCCGTAGGTGTCTCGCGCCGCATAGAGGGTGCCTTCGTCCATAAACACGAAGCAGAAGCCGCCCTTGATCTTGGGCAGCAGCTCAATGGCGGTCTGTTCGAGGGTCTTGCCTTCTTCGCCCTCCAGCAGTGCCGTGACCAGGGCGGTGTCCGAGGTGTTGCCCTGCTTCATTTCGCCGCTGAGCTGGCCGCCGTTGCGCTCGTTGATCATGGCGTTCAGCTCGGCGGTGTTGGTGAGGTTGCCGTTGTGGGCCAGGGCCACCGTGCCCGTGGCGGTGGCGCCAAGGGTGGGCTGGGCATTGGCCCAGTGGCTGGCGCCGGTAGTGGAATAGCGGCAGTGGCCGACGGCCAGGTGCCCGGTCAGGGTGTTAAGCGTGGTCTCGTCGAAGACCTGGGAGACGAGTCCCATGTCCTTGTAGACGTTGATCCGCTTGCCGTCGCTGGTTGCTATGCCAGCCGACTCCTGACCGCGGTGCTGCAATGCATACAGCCCGTAATAGGTGAGTTTTGCTACTTCTTCACCTGGTGCCCAGACCCCGAAGACGCCGCAAGCGTCCTGGGGGCCTTTTTCGCCAGGGAGAAGATCATGAGAAAGTTTTCCATCGCCGCGTGCCACTGGTCGATTATCTCACGTGATGGGGTAGGACTTTTCCGGCCGCCCGTTTATGACTGACTGCCCGCCGTGGTGCCCTTGCCGTTGCCGTCGGCAGGATCGCTGCCGGACTCAGTCTCCGGGACGGCTTCGACGACGGCGTGTTCGGCGCGCCGGACGCTGAGCCGGTCCAGCAGGAGCGCAACAATGGCGCCTAAAATCACGCCGCCGGCGCCGAAAAGTACCAGGAAGAAGCCAAAGACGGAGCTGGGTTCGTAACTCGGGTCCCCGGGCAGCGCAAACGCTATGACGGCCGCCACGATGATGCCCACGAGGCCGCCCAGTATGAGGAACGGCACGTATTTGGGCGCCCGTCGGACGGTGATTTCGCGCCGCTCGGCGGGGGTGTCTTCAGAAGCCATGCCTTCTAGCCTACTGCCCGGGGATTTGGTCGGGTTAGCTGCCGCGGTACGTCGAATAGGCGAACGGGCTCAGGAGCAGCGGCACGTGATAGTGCTCGCCGGCGTCGGACACCGCGAACACCAGGTCCACCTCCGGGAAGAACGTGTCCGTGCCCAGGCCTTCGTAGTAGGCGCCCGTGGCGAAGTTCAGCCGGTACGTCCCGGCGGGCAGGAGCTCCGGACCCAGGTCCTTCGCCCTGCCGTCGGCATCGGTGGTTCCCGAAGCAACGAGGTTCCAGCCGCCGCCGTCGCGCGCGTAAAGCTCGACGGCGACGCCGGCGGCCGGGCGCCCGGCCCCGGTGTCCAGGATGTGGGTGGTTACCTGTGAAACGGTCATTCGCTGATCACTCCTTCGAGTCGGAGCAGGGCGATCTCACGCAGCTGCTGGGCCACTATGGCGTCTTCTTCATCGGGCGTGTGGGTAAGGCGTTCATGCAGGGCGGCCAGGATTTCCGGGGCCGTGCGTCCAGCGGCGCGAATCAGGAACACCCTGCCGAATTTTTCCTCGTAGGCGCGGTTGCCCTCGGCCAGGGCCGTGCTCACGTCCTGGTCCGCCGGATCCACTCCGGCCTGCTCCGAGCGGGACATGGCCGCCTCGGTAGTGGAGGCCGTGGGCCGTTCCCCGATGCGCGGATGATGGGCCATGGCGGACTCCACCTCGTCCGGAGTGAACGGGGCGGCGGCGTTCCGGGCGAAGTCCAGCAGCGCCTGGTTGCTCGTGAACGGTCGGGCGTCCGCGATCTGGTCTACCCAGCGCTGGATATCAATGCAGGGGCGAAGTGCCGCGGTGACTTCCGCGCGGTCCGCCCCGTTGAATACGGCAAGCTGCATGCTTGTTCATCCCTCGTGCAAATGCTGGCATCCATGGCGTCGGCTATGCGGAAAAGGGAGTGCCCCGCTGTAGTGTCCGCCGTGCCCGCACCTGGGTGCAACGGTGTTCCTACATTCCGCATCATGGAACTGTTATTTCAGCATGCGTAATAGTCAACCGGAAATCAGCTGCTAGTGTCAAGAGACTACCGCACCGCTGACGCGGCGTATCAGCTCCGCTAGACTCCTGCGGGGAACTGCGCGGACGGCCGGTTGTCCTTATGGGTGGGAAGGACTGCAGTGGCTCAAGCAGACGGGCGCACTCTAACTGGTGCTGATCTCGGACGACGGGCGGTGCTCGCCGAGTACGGGCTCCTGCCCGACGACCCTGATGCCGCCAGGACGCCCGACGCCCCGATTGCTGCTGGCGCAGCCAACCATAGCCCCAGTGCCAGTGCCGCGCGGGCGCTGAACTTCCTGGTGGACCTTGCTGCGAAGCTCTGTGGTGTTCCTTTCAGCGTGGTCAACATCATCACTCCCGAACAGCAGGTCCAGCTGGCAGCGGCAGGGATGGAACCCGGACTGTGCGCCCGGGAGGACTCGATGTGCGCCAAGGTTTTCCAGCAGGGCGTCACCACCGTTGTGCCGGACGCCGCAGCCGATCCGCGATTCGCGGACAACCCGTTTGTGACCGGCGAAATCGCGAGTGTCCGCTTCTACGCCTCCGCGCCGCTGCGGACCGGTTCCGGATTTACGCTGGGCTCGCTGTGCGTGTTCTCCGATGTCCCGGCCCGAATCTCCGCCGAACAGATTGCCATGCTGGACGTCCTGGCGGCACAGGTCGTGGAGGTGCTGGAGCTGCAGCACCGAACCCTGCAGCTCCAGCATGCTTTGGGAGAGCTGGAACGCAGCAACCGCAAGGTTGCCGAATTCGCGGGACGGGTGAGCCATGACCTGCGCATCCCGCTGACCACCATCCTGGGCTACGTGGAACTGAGCGAGGACGACGCGGACATCAGCCAGGGCGGCCCCGCCGCCGGATACCTGAAGCGCATTGGTGGCAGCGGGCGACGGATGCTGGGCATGCTGGACGATGTCCTCAGCTATTCCCAGGTGGGAGGAACACTGCGCCGGCAGCATGTTTCGCTCCAGGATGCCGTGGCTGAGGCGGTCAGCGACCTGGGCGAAGGGTTCGGCAACACTGCTGCGGTGGAATTCGAAGACGTGGAAGTGCGGGCCGACCCGGCGCAGCTGCGGACCCTGCTGCAAAACCTCCTCGGCAATTCCTACAACTATCGGCGCCCCACGGCGGACCTCAGAATCAAGGTGTCCGGCGTGGCCGATGAGCGCGGTGTCACCGTCACGGTGTCGGACAACGGCAAGGGCATCGCCGCCGCTGACCGCGAAAAGGTTCTCGAACCCCTGGTCCGGCTGCACCGTCCCGGCGACGCTCCCGGAACCGGCCTGGGGCTCGCGACGTGCGTGCGGATCGTGAAGTCGCACGGCGGTGAACTCGCAATTACGGAAACCCCCGGAGGCGGAACGACTGTCTCGGCACTCTTCCCCGAGGGCGGCCGGAACCCGGAACGCAGCCAGGCAGGATGAACAGTCTTAGTACGGTGCTGCGGGCAATACTCCTGCTCCTTGCCCTGGTGCTGTTCATGCCCGCGGGAGCTGCGCAGGCCGCGGTGACGGCGCGCGCCGGCCTCCCGGCGTCGACCATTATCGGTGCTGAGGATCTCGGCGCCGCACCGGGAGAGCCGCTCCTGGGCGGCGTCCTGGAATGGGGCGAGGACGACGCCGCCGGGTTCGCCGGGCGGCTGCAGGCCACGCCCGCGATCCTGGGCCACGATGTCTCGTTTCCCATAAAGGGCGCCGAAAAGGCCTACCTGCGGGAGTTCCTGGCCCAAAGTGCCGCCTCAGGCGCCCACGCCCTGGTTACCGTGAATCCCACCATTCCGCTGGCGGAGGTCAACGCGGCCGCCGCCGCCGACTTCGCGGCGCAGCTCGGGGAACTGGCGGAGGGCTTCCCCGGGAAGCTGCTGATCCGCTTCGCTCCGGACATGAACTCGAGCTGGGTGTCCTGGGGGCAGCAACCGGGGGCCTACGTGCCGGCCTACCGCGCAGTGGCCCAGGCGTTCGAACCGAAAAGCAACGTGCTGATGGTGTGGCAGCCGTTCCAGTCCCGGGACTATCCGTTCACCAGGAACCGCAGCGCCGCGGCTCCCGGTACGCCCGGTTTCGCCGCGCTGGACACGAATTCCGACGGCGCCTGGAACGGATCTGATGCCCCGTACGCCCCGTACTACCCTGGCGACGACGTGGTTGACTGGGCCGGCCTGACGGCACTCCACGACGACACCGGCGGGGGAGCCGCCGTCAACACGCTGCCCGACGACGGCGAGCTTGCCTCGCTGCTGGCGGGGACGGCCAAGGGGGCGGCCTCCGGCGCGGACGGCGGCGGAACTTCCGACGGCGGTGGCGACGCCGACTTCTACGAGTCCTATGCCGTCCAGCGGGACAAGCCGCTGCTGCTCCAGACAGCGGCCTATTACAGCCCGTCGGCGGGCGGACCGTCGGAAGCCGACATCAAGGCCCGCTGGTGGAAACAGGTGCTGGGCGAGGCCGCGCCGGGCAAACTTCAGCGGATTGCCGCCGTCGTCTGGGACGAGAAAACGGACGTGGGGGACGCCGGCAACACCATCATTGACTGGCGCCTCACGCGGAATACGGCCGTAGCGGCGGCTGCCGGCGCGGCTGTCAGGGAATCCACCCTTGTCACCGGGCCGGTCACCAGGACTGTGCAGGGGCTGGGCGGCTCAGCAGGCAACGCGCTGTCCGGCGTTCCCGCGGGGATCGCGGCTGCCGCCCTGCTGATCGGAGCCGTCCTGCTGTGGCTGGTTCCGGTGCGTGTGCGCTCAGCCAAGGCGTGGACGTATTCAGACAAGTCCTCGCGCGATTCCCGGGTGGACCTGATGCGCGGGCTGGCCATCCTGTTCGTGGTGGTGAACCACGTGGGCATGACGTCGCTCTTTCAGCTGGTCACCCAGGAAGCCATCGGCTTTGTGTCCGGCGCCGAGCTGTTCGTGCTGCTGTCCGGGCTGGTGCTGGGGATGGTCTACGGCCCCAAGGCCGCCCAGGACCGGATTGGTGAGGTGGCGCAAAAGACCGGCAGGCGGGCGGGCAAGCTGTACGTCACCGCGTTGGCCGTAGTGGTTCTGGTGTTCGTCATCAGCCTCATCCCGGCCCTGAACTCGGAGGCGCTGACCACGTTCACGGACCAGGGGACCGGAGGTGCAGGCAGGTCGGGCGCCGGCCGGACCTACGACCTCTACACCGGTATGCAGGGCCTGTTGCAGTTCCCGGTGTCCGCCGCCGTCATTCCGGCGGTGCTGCTCCTGCAGTTCGGCCCGTGGCAGTTCAACGTGATGGGGCTTTACGTCATCATGCTGCTGGTCAGCCCGCTGATCCTGCTGGCGCTGGCGCGCGGCAAGGTGCTTTGGGTGCTGGCGGGCACCGTGGCCCTGTACGTTGCCGGCACGGTGTTCCGTTTCCGGCTCCTGCCCTCGCAGTTCGAGGATTCCTTCCCGCTGCTGGTGTGGCAGGTCCTGTTTGTGCTGGGCCTGGTGGGCGGCTACTACCGGCGGGCCATCGTGGCCTGGCTGTCCGCGCACCGCTGGGTGGTGGGCCTTTGCGCCGCGGTCACCGTGGTCTTCGCACTGATGTCTTGGGGCAACCCGTATCTGGCCAACGAGTTCGACGTCCGGCTGGCACTGAGCTCGGACGCCAACTACCGCGCCGTGTATGACCAGTTCTTCGGGCGGACCTACCTGGAACCGGGACGGCTCCTCAATGTGCTCACGCTGCTGGTGACGGCTTATGCACTCCTCACTGCGTACTGGAAGCCGATCGAATGCGCAGTGGGGTGGCTGCTGATCCCGCTGGGGCAGGCCACGCTGTATGTCTTCATCATGCACGTGCTGCTGATCGCCGTCGTGGCGAACATCCCGGCGCTGCAGCAGGAGAACATTTGGCTGAACACAGCGGCCTACGCGGCGATCGTGGCGCTGCTGTGGGTCATGGTCCGGACCAGGTTCCTGTTCCGCATCATCCCCACCTGACCCTCTCTCACTTCCTGCCGCCTTTACGCTGACCCTCTCTCACTTCCTGCCGCCTTAAGGCCGACCCTCTCTCACTTCTTGCCGCCTTAAGGCCGACCCTCTCTCACTTCTTGACGACCGCAAGGGCGTCTGTGTCCGGGGTGGGACCGCGGAAAGTGAGAGAGCGTCGCCGAAAAACCTGCGGGAAGTGATAGAGCGTCCGGGTTGGGACCGCAGGAAGTGAGAGAGCGTCCGGGGTGGGACCGCGGAAAGTGAGAGAGCGTCGCCGAAAAACCTGCGGGAAGTGAGAGAGCGTCGGGTTCAGGCCGGGGCCCGGGATGCGCCGCCGAGGCGGGCCGTGACGCGGCCCGCGGCTGCCTTGCAGGATTCCCCGAGGCTTTGCAGCGTGTCCGGCGAGACCCGGAAGCGCGGCGCCGGGATGAGGACGGCCGCCACGATATCGCCGCGGTGATCGAAAACGGGCGCGGCCAGGCCCACCTCGTCCAGTGAGGACTCGCCGTAGTTGATGGCCCAGCCGCGCTTGGCGACGTCGTCGAGCCGGATCAGGTAAGCCTCGAGGCTGGCGTCGTCCAGGCCCGGATAGGCAATTTCACCGCTCCGAAGCAGCACGCGCACGCGCTCGGCAGGTTCGGCGGCGAGGAAGACCTGGACGGAGGCGCTGAGGGCGTCCTTGTACCGGGCCCCCAGCGGTGTTGTGTGCTTGATCTGGTGATGGCTGGCGATCTGTTCCACGCACATCGATTCGGAACCGTTCCATACCATGAGGGCACTGGTTTCGCCGGTCTGTTCCATGAGTTCGCGCAGGACGGGGTACGCCACGCGCCGCTCTTCGAGTTCGGCCAGCAGCGGCCCGGCGACGGCGATGAGGCCCAGGCCCAGGCGGAACCTGCGGGTCTCCGGATCGCGTTCCACCAGGTGTTCCTGTTCGAACGTGGCCAGGATGCGGGACACGGTGCTTTTGTGCAGGCCGACGCGGTTGGCGATCTCCGTGACGCCGAGCAGCGGCTCGTCCGCGGTAAAGCTTCGCAGTACAGCGATGGCGTTGACGATGACGGACGTGCCCTTGGCGTCGCCGTTGCTGGTTTCGGGAGCTTCTGCAGAGGTCATGGTGTCCACCATCATTCCGTATGTAAGCCGGAAAGCGGCGCCACGGAAGATGCGGCGCCGCTTTCGGGTGATGGCCAAGCCGGTGCTGTTAGGCGCCGATGATGTTGTATTCCGGGCCGAACGGGAACTTAGTGATGTTCTCCGCGCCGTCTTCGCCGACCACCAGGATGTCGTGCTCGCGGTAGCCGCCGGCGCCGGGCTGCCCGTCCATGACGGTGATCATCGGTTCCATGGAGACCACCATGCCCGGTTCCAGTACCGTGTCGATATCCTCGCGGAGCTCCAGTCCGGCTTCCCGGCCGTAGTAGTGGCTGAGGACGCCGAACGAGTGGCCGTAGCCGAAGGTGCGGTTGGCAAGGAGGCCGTGGCCCACGTAGATCTCGTTCAGTTCGGCGGCAATGTCCTTGCAGACGGCGCCGGGCTTGATGAGCTCGAGGCCGCGCTTGTGGACCTCTACGTTGATGTTCCAGAGTTCCAATGAGCGGGCATCCGGTTCGCCGTAGAACAGGGTGCGTTCGAGAGCCGTGTAATAGCCGGACGTCATGGGGAAGCAGTTCAGCGACAGGATGTCGTGTTCCTGGATCTTGCGCGTGGTGGCCCAGTTGTGTGCGCCGTCCGTGTTGATGCCGGACTGGAACCACACCCAGGTGTCCCGGATCTCCGAGTCCGGGAACGTGCGGGCGATCTCGTGGACCATGGCCTCCGTTCCGATCAGCGCCACCTCGTATTCGGTGATCCCGGCGGTGATGGCGTTGCGGATGGCCTCGCCGCCCAGGTCGCCGATGCGTGCCCCGTGCTTGATGACCTCGATTTCCTCGGCGGACTTGATCATCCGCTGGCGCATCGCGGCCTGGGCCACATCGACCAGGGCTGCCGAGGGGAAGGCGGCCTGGATCTTGTTGCGGTTGTCCAGCGGCAGCGAGTCGTCCTCGACACCCAGGCGGCGCGGGTTGATGCCGCGGGTGCGCAGGACTTCCTGGATGGCGAAGATGTAGTTGTCCCGGCGCCAGTCCGTGTAAACGATGTTGTCGCCGAAGCTGCGGCGCCAGGGCATGCCGGCGTCGATATTGGCCGTCACGGTGACGGTGTCGTCTTTCGTGACCACCATGGCGTAGGAGCGGCCGAAAGTCGTGAAAAGGAAATCGGAGTAGTACTTGATCGAGTGGTAGCTGGTCAGGACGACGGCGTCCAGGTCCTTTTCCGCCATGATGCGGCGCAGGCCGGCGAGGCGGCGCTCGAACTCCGTATCGGAGAATGTCAGCGTGACCTTATTGCCGTTCTTGAGGACCTTGAGTCGCTCCAGTTCGGCGACGGACGTTGCGTTCTCGGATGTTGTGGTGCTCATTGTGGTGGTGCCTTTCTGTGGTGCAGTTACTTGGAGTGGGAAGAAGCGGAAGAAGGTCTTCTAGTCGTGGCGCAGCGGTTCGTTGCAGGTTTCCTTCGAGAGCGCGACGGCGATCAGGGAGATGGTTGCCGCAGCGACGAGGTACCAGGCCGGAGCCAGATCGCTGGCGGTGGCGGCGATCAGGAGCGTTGCCATGAACGGGGCTGTGCCGCCGAAAAGGGCGTTGGAGAGGTTGAAGCTGACCGCGAAGCCGCTGTAGCGGACACGGGTGGGGAACATTTCGGCCAGGAAGCTGGGGAGCGTCCCGTCGTTGAGCGTGAGCATGGCGCCAAGCAGGATCTGGACCAGGACGATCACCAGGAAATTCCCGGTGCCCAGCAGCGCAAAGGCGGGCACGGTCAGCACGATGAAGGTGATGGAGGCGCTGATAAGCACCTTCTTGCGTCCATAGCGGTCAGAAAGCATTCCGGTCAGGAAGATGAACCCGATGTACGTCAGCAACGCGATGGTGGTGGCCAGGAATGATTCGGTCTCGCCGAGGCCCAGCTCTGAGGACAGGTACGTGGGCATGTAGCTGAGGATCACATAGAAGCCGACGGCGTTCAGCAGCACGGCGCCGACGGCCTGCAGCAGCTGCCGCCAGTGGTTCCGGAACAGGCTGGAAACTGGGGCCTTGACAGCCTCGTCCTCCGCAGCCATTTCGCGGAACACCGGGGTGTCTTCCAGCTTGGTACGGATGTAGCGTCCGATCAGTCCCATCGGGGCAGCCAGCAGGAACGGCAGCCGCCAGCCCCAGCTTTGCATCGCGTCGGAACTGAGCAGGACTGTCAGCAGGCCTGCCATCAGGGAGCCAAGGAGCAGGCCTGCTGCGGTGCTCGCGGGAACCACCGCGGCGTAGAGGCCGCGCCTGTTGGCGGGGGCGTACTCGACCAGGAAGGCCGACGCTCCTGCGTACTCACCCGAGGCTGAAAAGCCTTGCACGACCCTGATGATCAGAAGCAGGATCGGAGCCCAGATGCCGATTGTGTCGTAGCCCGGTATGAGAGCTATGCAGAAAGTCGCTCCGGACATGATCAGGATGGAAAGGGAGAGAGCGGTCCGCCGGCCCACCCTGTCACCGATATGGCCCCAGACGAACCCGCCGAGCGGGCGAACCAGGAATGAAATCGCGAACAGGGCAAAAGTCAGCAGCAGCCCGGTCTGGGGATCTGATTCAGGAAAAAAGACCGTTGCGATCGTTACAGCCAGATAGCCGTAAACGGCGTAGTCGAACCATTCAACGAAGTTGCCGATGAAGCTGGCCGCGATGACCCTGCGGCGCGTTTCCCTGCTGACGCCGCCGGCATCTGCGCCCGTGATTCCGTTGGCGGCGTCACCATTGACGGCGCTGTTCGGTTCCGGGCTGGTCCGGCCCCCGAGTGCGGCGGGGGAGGAAATTTCGTTACTCATGTATCCACCAAAGTGTTTTGGGGTTGCATTCAGTGCAACGCTGTTGCATCAGAGTATGCGTGACATGAGACACAGTCAATCCCTTTTGGTCCCAAAGTTGCTAAATCTATCCGGGCGACTCGTGAAAGGTGGGGAAATCGGGTTTTGATTCGGTTGTTGCGCTAAGGGGAACTGAGTTGCGTTCAGTGTCCCGAAGCGACACTCTGGACCTATGCTCAGCCTGGAGCGGGCTACGTGAGGCCTGGGCGTTCTATTGACACTCCCCGGTATGCCTGCAATATTTCCAAGTACGCGTCATGTGAATCGTGTTGTGTAATACGCAATTTGATGTAGGGCGGTCGATGGAGGGCTGAACGCGCAGGTGCAGCATTGCTGGCGCGCGAACGGATGCCGGTGGCCAGCCGCCGAACTCAGCGCTGGGCGAAGACTGGGAACCTCAGCGAGTCAGCTAGATTGGCAAAGGGCGCCGTCGCCAAAGAGTCCCCGGGCTCAGGAAAGGAACAGAAGAATCATGGTTCACAAAGTAAAGGCCGTCATAGCCAAGGAAAAG
This sequence comes from Arthrobacter oryzae, assembly GCF_031454875.1. Lineage (GTDB taxonomy): Bacteria > Actinomycetota > Actinomycetes > Actinomycetales > Micrococcaceae > Arthrobacter > Arthrobacter oryzae_D. Next base: position 156,881 of record NZ_JAVDRQ010000006.1, on the reverse strand, counting down.
AATGCTCCGGTCTCGGTGGAGACCATCCTGGTCCCGGATCCCGGACCGGGAGAGGCGCTGGTGGACATCCTCACCTGCGGTGTTTGCCACACGGACCTGCACTACAAACAGGGCGGAATCACTGACGATTTCCCCATCCTGCTGGGCCACGAGGCCACAGGCGTGGTCAGTGTCGTCGGCCCGGACGTCACCGAGGTGGCTCCCGGCGACCGTGTGATCCTGAACTGGCGCGCCGTGTGCGGCGAATGCCGTGCCTGCGCCAAGGGCCAGCCGCAGTACTGCTTCAACACGCACAATGCCACGCAGAAAATGACGCTGGAGGACGGCACGGAGCTCTCGCCCGCGCTGGGAATCGGCGCCTTCGCCGAGAAGACGCTGGTGGCCGCCGGGCAGTGCACCAAGGTTGACGAGGACGCCGATCCCGCTGCCGTCGGTCTGCTGGGCTGCGGTGTGATGGCAGGCATCGGCGCCGCCATCAACACCGGCGAGGTCAAGCGCGGCGAGTCCGTGGCCGTAATCGGCTGCGGCGGTGTGGGCATCGCCGCCATCGCCGGCGCCAAGCTGGCCGGTGCCACCACGATCATCGCCGTGGACATCGACGCCAACAAGGTGGAAATGGCCAAGGCCCTCGGCGCCACCCACGGCGTGGACTCCAGCAAGGAAGATCCCATTGAGGCCATCCGTGCGCTGACCGGCGGCAACGGTGCCGACGTCGTGATCGAGGCCGTAGGCCGGCCCGAAACGTACAAACAGGCGTTCTATGCCCGGGACCTCGCCGGCCGTGTGGTGCTGGTGGGCGTTCCGACGCCGGACATGAAGCTTGAGCTGCCGCTGCTGGATGTCTTTGGCCGCGGCGGATCCCTGAAGTCCTCCTGGTACGGGGACTGCCTGCCCTCCCGCGACTTCCCCATGCTGGTGGCGCAGTACAAACTGGGCAACCTGGACCTGGACGCCTTCGTCACCGAGCGAATCACCATCGACCAGGTGGAAGAGGCCTTCGGCAGGATGCATGAGGGCAAGGTGCTGCGTTCCGTGGTTGAAATCCACCCCGCGGCCGAGACCGTCACGCCCGCCGGCAGCGCCGTATCGTCGGTTTCCGGGGCGGTGTCCGTATGAGCGTCACCATCGAGAACCTGGTCACCTCGGGGACGTTTTCGCTCGACGGCGGCACCTGGGACGTGGACAACAACGTCTGGATCGTGGGGAACGAAGAAGAATGCGTAATCATAGATTCCCCGCATGATGCCGAGGCGATCATCAGCCAGGTCCGGGGCAGGAAGGTCCTGGCCATCCTGCTTACACACGCGCACAACGACCACATCGGTGCGGCACGTGCCGTGGCGGAGGCCGTGAAGGCGCCGATCTACCTGCACCCTGACGACCTGGTGCTCTGGGAGCAGGTCTACCCGGACGTCAAGCCGGACCGCTACCTTGCCGACGGCGACGTGTTCCAGGTGGGCGGGGCGACGCTGCGGGCCCTCCACACCCCGGGCCACTCGCCGGGGTCCACATGCTTCCACCTCGAGGATGAGGGCACGGTCTTCACCGGGGACACGCTGTTCAACGGCGGCCCGGGCGCCACCGGCAGGTCCTACAGCGACTACCCGACCATCCTCACCTCCATCCGCGAACGGCTGCTCACGCTGCCTGCCAGGACCGTGGTGCGCACCGGCCACGGCGACAGCACCACCATCGGGGCGGAGCGGGAGACGCTGGCCAAGGTCAGCCAGTGAAAGGCGTGCCCCTGAAGTTCGGCAGGCAGCCGGCTCCGGTCGCGGACATCAACGAAGACCAGCTGGAAGTCCACAAACCGAAGACGCAGGCGGCGGGCGTCAAGGCCGTGATAGTTGCATTGGAACGTGCCGTGGCCCAGGCCGGGGTATCCCGGACGGCCCAGTCGCTGCTGCGGCTGAACCAGCGCGGCGGCTTCGACTGCCCCGGCTGCGCCTGGCCCGAATCAGACAAGAAACGGAAAGTGGCCGAGTTCTGCGAGAACGGCGCCAAGGCCGTGGCGGAGGAGAACACCCTCCGCACGGTCGGGGCCGAGTTCTGGGCCAGGCACTCCATCGCGGAGCTGTCGGAGAAGACGGAGTACTGGCTGGGCAACCAGGGCAGGCTCAGCGAACCCGTGGTGATCCGCGAAGGGGAAACGCACTATTCGCCGATCTCCTGGGCGGATGCCTTCGAGCTGATCGGTGAGCACATGCGGGCCAGCACGCCGGACCGCTGCGTCTTTTACACCTCCGGCCGCACGGCCAACGAGACGGCGTTTATGTACCAGCTGTTCGCGCGGGCCCTGGGCACCAATAATCTTCCGGACTGTTCCAACATGTGCCACGAGTCCTCGGGTTCAGCGCTGAATCCGACTATCGGCATTGGCAAGGGGACCGTCTCGCTGGACGACATCCACGACTCTGAGCTGATCTTCGTGGTCGGGCAGAACCCCGGCACCAACCATCCGCGGATGCTCTCGGCGCTGAAGGAGTGCAAGGACAAGGGTGGCAAGGTGGTGGCGGTGAACCCGCTGCCGGAGGCCGGGCTGTTCAATTTCAGGGATCCGCAGACCGTTTCGGGTGTGGTGGGCGGCGGCACGCCGCTGGCCGACGAGTACCTGCAGATCAAGGTGGGCGGAGACCTGGCACTGTTCCAGGCACTCGGCCACCTGCTCCTGGCGGAGGAAGAGCGGAACCCGGGCACCGTCGTCGACCGTTCCTTCGTCGAGGCGCAGACGGACGGCTTCGACGCCTACCGCGATGCCCGCAAAGACCTGGACTGGGACGAAATCGAGAAGGCTACCGGGCTGGCCCGGAAGCAGATCGAGGACGTGGCCGGAATGCTGATCCGGTCCAAGGCAACGATCTTCTGCTGGGCCCTGGGCGTGACGCAGCAGCCGCACTCGGTGGACACCATCAAGGAAATGGTCAACGTCCTGCTCCTGCAGGGCAACTTCGGCAAACCCGGCGCAGGCGCCTGCCCGGTCCGCGGGCACTCCAACGTCCAGGGCGACCGGACCATGGGCATCTGGGAGAAGCCCAAGGAGTGGCTGCTCGAAGCCCTGGACAAGGAGTTCGGTATCCAGTCTCCGCGCGGCCACGGCGTTGACGCCGTGGAGGCCATGGAGGCCTTTGAGCGCGACGACGTCGACGTCTTTGTGTCCATGGGCGGCAACTTCTCGCTGGCCTGCTCCGACACGGAGACCCTGGAAGCCGGGATGCAACGGATCGGCCTGACGGTGCACGTGTCCACCAAGCCGAACCGGTCCCACGTGGTGCACGGGCGCACCTCGCTCATCCTGCCCACCCTGGGCCGGACGGACAAGGACGACAAGCACCCGGGCGGCGCCCAGTTCCTGTCCGTGGAGGATTCCATGTCCGTGGTCCACTCCACCCAGGGCAGACTCCAGCCGGTGTCCGAGCACCTGCTCGCAGAGCCGGTGATCATCGCCCGGATGGCCGATGCCACCTTCGGCGAGGACCACCCGGTCAACTGGAAGGCCATGGCGGCGGACTATGACGTGGTCCGGGACCACATCTCCCGCGTCATCCCGGGCTTCCAGGACTTCAACGAGCGGATCCGGACCAGGAACGGCTTCGTGCTGCCCAACCCGCCGCGCGATACCCGGTCCTTCAAGACCGACATCGGCCGGGGACGCTTCACGGTCAGCCCGCTGGAATACCTGACTCCGCCGGACGGCCACCTGGTGCTCCAGACCATGCGCAGCCACGACCAGTACAACACCACGTTCTATGGTCTTGATGACCGGTACCGCGGCATCTCCGACGGCCGCCGGGTGATCCTGGTCCACCCCGAGGACCTTACCGAGCTCGGCTTCCAGGACCGGGACTTGGTGGACGTGGTGAGCACGTTCCGGGGGCACGACCGGCAGGCGGACAAGTTCCGTCTGGTGGCCTACCCGACCGCGAAGGGCTGCGCCGCCGCGTACTTCCCCGAAGCCAACGCCCTGGTCCACAAGGAAAACGTGGCCCGGGAGTCGAACACCCCAGGCTTCAAGGCCATGTTCGTCCGGTTCGTGCCCCACGGGGCTGATGCCGCTGCAGCAACGGCGGGATAGCTCCGGCCACGTGCCGCTGGCCGATTTCCACATAAATATGTAGGTCGGGAACGACGGCGACATTCCGGCAGGTCCGGAGCGTCGCCGTCGTTTTTTGGTGCCCCGGCGAGCCCGGCCCAGCCGGCCCCGCGCCCGGCTGGCGCCGCCCGCGGGCCGATCCAAGATGGTCACAATCCGTTTTCGCGAAACCCTTGAAAATTTGGGATCCCAAACTGTAATCTGAGTCACATTCCTGTATGCGATAGAAGTATTCCGCATTATGGAAAACGCCCGCGAGGCACGGGTGGAACTTCAGAGCTCAGTAAGGAGCGCACTGTGGACAAAGAGCTTGCCGGGGAGGCAACCGCTTCGCGGACCGGAACCCTGACTAAACAAATCGAAGGCGCGTACCAGCGGATCGGTGTTACGGGCGCCCACCGCCAGATCGTCTTCATGATTCTTCTGGGCGTCTTCTTCGACGCCCTCGAGCAGAACGCCGTGGGCATCACCGGCCCGGTGCTGCGCCAGGCCTGGGGGCTCGGAGCCACCGAGATCGGCCTGCTGAACACCATGACGTTCACCGCCACTGCCCTTGGACGCCTGGCCACCGGCCTGATCGTGGACAAGTACGGCCGCCGGCAGATGCTGGTCATCAACCTGATCATCTTCGCCGGCGGTTCGCTGTTGTGCGCCGTCGCGCCGAATTACCCCGTCCTTGCGGCCGGACGCTTCGTGGTGGGCTTCGGCCTTGGCGGCGAGATCGCCGTGGCCGTGATCATGATGGCCGAATTCTTCGCTGCCAAACACCGGGGCACCGCCGTGGGCCTCATCAACGTCACCGCCGCCGGCCTCGGCAACATGCTGGCGCCGGCGTTCGGCATCCTGGTCTTCACGCTCTTTGACGGCCCGGACAAGTGGCGCTGGGTGTTCGGCCTGCTGTTCATTCCCGCCATCCTGGTCATGTTCTTCCGCCGGTTCGTTCCGGAAACGCCGCGGTTCCTGGCGTCGAAGGGCAGGATCGACGAGGCCAACCTGGTAATCACGCGACTGGCCCGTGGCAAGCTGTCCGGCCCGATCACCGACCCCGAACAGTTCATAACGGCCGGACCGGACCCGGTGATTGGGCAATCCTCCGGCCACTGGAAGGACGCACTGCGCGGAAAGCTGCTGAAGAGGACCGTGCTGCTGTGCATCGCCGTCTGCATGTCCTATGCGGCCCAGATTTCCATGCTCACCCTGATGCCTACCATCCTGGTATCCCGGGGCTATACCGTGAACACCAGCTTGTGGTTCACGCTGATCATGCAGTCCGGTTCCCTGTTGGGCGCAGCTACCGCGGCCTATCTCGCCAGCCGCCTGCCGCGCAAGAAGGTGCTCACGGCCGCAGCCATCCTGGGGTGTGCCGCGGGCCTGTCCATGGCGTTCCTTGCCAATGACATCGTGCTGGTGGTCATCTTCGGCGCGCTGTTCAACTTCGCCGTGATCATCCTGAACACCACCATTTGGCTTTTCGCACCAGAGCTTTACCCCACCCGGACCCGCGGCTTCGGCACCTCGATCATCCTGGCCGCCGGTTCCCTCTCCGGTGGTCTCTTCCCGCTGATCTCCGGAGCCATCTTTGATGCCTCCGGCCTGGGCGGCATGTTCACCACGCTTGCGGTGCTGTTCGGGATCCTGGCCATCACCGTTCAGTTTCCGCCGGAGACCTTCGGCAAGCCGCTCGAGGAAGACGCCGACGCCGGTGACGAGGAGGCTGCGATCTATGGGCACTGAAACTTCGCGCACGGTCCTGCTGATTAACCCGAACACGAACGCGAAGACAACGGCCATGATGACGGAGTTGGCCGTTGCCGGGCTCGCGCCCCACGGCCTGGAAGTCATCGGGCTGACTGCGGCGGCCGGACCCGCCATGATTACCGACCCCGCCGCCCTGGCGGAATCCCGGCAGCACGTCCGGCACGCGGCACTGGACTATCTCGCGGGGCCCGGAGGCGGGGCGGTGGCCGCGATCATCGTGGCAGCCATCGGGGATCCCGGCCGTGAGCAACTCAGCGGGGAACTCGCAGTTCCCGTCCTTGGCATCGGCCAGGGTTCCATCCACGCGGCATCGCGGGGCGGGCGGAGGTTCGGAATGGCAACAAGCACGCCAATGCTGGCCGCATCGCTCGCCAAACTTGTGGCGACGCACGGCCAGTCCGAGCATTTCACGGGAGTGCGCCTGACTGCTTCGGAGCCCTTGGTGCTGGCTGCGGACCCCGAGCAGCAGTACCGGGAGCTTGCGGACGCTGTCGGGAAATCGACAACGCTGGACGGCGCCGAGGCGGTGATCATTGCCGGGGGACCGCTTAGCGCCACAGCGCTGCGGCTGGCGCAGACCACGCACGCGGAGATTATCCAGCCTGTCCCGAGCGTTTGCGGGCTGCTGCTGGAGACGCTCGGCCGAACCTAAGCCGGCCCCTGGTCCAGGCCGGCCCCTGGGTCCTTGCGGTCCTAGTCTTTGTGCATCCTGGCCCGTTCCACCAGGTCGGCCATCCAGGGACGGGTTCCATGGTGGAGGACCATGCCTTCGGGCAGGCCCTGGATGGTGGCCTCGGAGCCGGAAACATCGATGGTGATCCGGCCGCCGGCCATGGGTGCGTTGGTGATGTGGAGGTCCCCGTAGGATTCCGGAAGCACGGGGTCCATCCACAGCCCGCCCTCGGAAACGTGCGGGTTATAGCGCATCAGGTTGGTCACCAGGTAGATCGGGGTGGTGGCTGCCCAGGCCTGCGGCGAGCACGCCGTGGGGTACGGCACGGGGGTGGTGAAGTGCTCCCGGTCGAAGCCGCAGAACAGTTCGGGCAGGCGGCCCTCCGAAAACTCGGCAGCCTCCAGCAGGGCCGTGGAAATCCGCTGTGCCTCCTCCACGAACCCGTAACGGAGGAGGCCGGCCTGGATGATCGCATTGTCGTGCGGCCAGACCGAGCCGTTGTGGTAACTCGCAGGATTGTAGGCACCCATGTCCGTGGCCAGGGTCCGCACTCCCCAGCCGCTGAACATTTCCGGGGACATCAGCCGTTCCACCACCATCGGCGCCTTGTCCTCGTCGATGATGCCGTTCCACAGGCAGTGACCCATGTTGGACGCGCATGCATCGACCTGATGCTTGTTGCCGTCCAGCGCGATGGCGTAGTAACCGCGCTCGGGCATCCAGAACTGTTCGTTGAACTGTTTCTTCAGCCGTGCCGCGCGGTCCCGCAGGTCAGATGCCAGAGCCTCGTCACCGGCGTCGTACGCCAACCACGACCTCGCCATGTAGGCGCCGTAGACATACCCCTGCACCTCGCACAACGCGATCGGCCCCTGGGCCATGCGTCCGTCGGCGAAATTGACGCCGTCCCACGAATCCTTCCACCCCTGGTTGATCAGGCCCCGTTCGTTGAGGCGCGCGTATTCGACGAACCCGTCGCCGTCGCGGTCCCCGTAGTTCCGGATCCATTCCATCGCCCGGTCCGCATGGGGCAGCAGCGCGGCAATCGTCTCCGCGCCAAAGCCCCAGCGGCTCACCTCGCCGAGGACTATCAGGAACAGCGGCGTGGCGTCGACGCTGCCGTAATAGGACGATTTTCCGCCCAGCGCCAGCCCGCTGGAGACGTCCAGCCTGACTTCGTGCAGGATCTTCCCGGGCTCCTCCTCGCTCATCAGGTCCACTGTGCTGCCCTGCCGCTCGGCCAGGGTCTGCACGGTACCGAGGGCGAGGGACGGGTCCACCGGCATCGACATGATGGAGGAAAACAGTGAGTCGCGTCCGAACAGGGTCATGAACCAGGGCGCGCCGGCGGCCACGACGATCCGGTCCGGGTGGTGCGGATCCTCAATCCGTAGCGCGCCCAAATCATCGTAGCTGCGGCGGATGGTCCGTTCGATCGAGCGGTTGCCCATATGCAGCACGGGAATCTTGGACACCCAGGCCTGCCGCCGCTGGTCGCGGGGGGACATCTTCCCGGCCGGAGTATGGGCGAACGGCTCGGCTGGTCCGGTGCCGTCAACTTTGGGCACCACACTGATCCAGGTCTTCCACTCTCCGTGCGGCGGGATGACCGGGCGGTAGGACAGGGCCTCCGCTTCGATGTCGGCCCCATCGGCGTTGACCACCACTCCCTTCCGGACGTCCTGCCAGGCGGCCCGGATGGTCAGGGTGTCACCGTCCGGCTCGCGGCTCTCTTCCCAACGCCGCTGGATCCGCGCCTCCTTGACCTCGAAAAGATCCGCGAAATCCGCTCCAACGGTTAGTTCCACCACGCATTCAGCGGCTTCAGCCGAGAAGTTCCGGACCGTGATCTCCTCGAGGATCCCCGCACCGAGTTCGCGCAGCCGCTCCACAATCAGCGGGCTGTCCGCATACCCGTCCGAACGGGGCACCCGGCCGGCAAACAGGGCCCGGTACGGCTCCTTCGTCTCGGCCGCCAGCGGTTCGATGGACTGACCGTTGACGGTCAGGTTCCAGCGGGACAGGATCCGGGTGTCTTCATGGAAAACCCCGTGCGGGTGTTCCGGATGGATGTCTCCGTTGGCCGAGGAAATACAGAACGATGAACCCTCCACGAGCGTGACCGTTCCGGATCCCAGTGGCCCGGCAGCTGTATCCGCGTTCCATCCGGCCATGGCCCACTCCTTCAATGGATTGACACCGCTGAGGCGGCGCCCGGCTGGAACTGTTGCCCGGCCACACATGCCGCCCGGGTGCATATCCAGCGACGCCGCCCTTGTTTGTGTAGATGACGCTACGCCTAGCTTCTTCGCGATGCCAGAGTGGATTCGCGGCCGGGTCTTGAGCCAATCCTTGCATTGGCTTGAGCCGATGCTGAGCTCCTTTCGCGACACTCGAAGGGAACAGTTCAAGGCAGATATTGTCCGCGCACTGGGGATGGTGAAGGTCGCATGGAAAAAATTCAAGCCGGCGAGAAAATGCTGGGCGAAGCCTTGGCGCGCACCGCGGTCCGGCTGCTCAGGCAAAGCCCGGAGTACCGGAGGCGGGCCGTCCACTACCTGAAGCACTCGTGGAAGGTTTACTCCCTCTCGCGTGCCTTGGCCAAAGCCCTCGAAGACTCCCGTGAGGCCTCCAGCTGGCCCGGCGACCGGCTCCAGGTGGGCACCTATATGTCTGAACGGGTCGAAAAGGTCACCCGGCTCATTCAGCGTGAAGCCAAAATCTACGCGGCGGGCTAGCCGAAGAGCACGGTCAGAGCGGCCTGCCGCCATATTTGTATTGGCTATGGGCAGGGCGGGTCCCTGACGCCAACTGGAGGTAAACCGGAGCCATGGCTGAACGGTGCACGCAACCGACGGATGTTCCGTAAGGGCCGCAACCGTTTTGGTGGCTATGGGGTCCCGGATCGGTTGTTGCGGCGTTCGGTGCTCCCGGCAGGACCATGAGGACGACGACCGCTGCCGTCGCACCAATCGCCTTGAGTCCTTGGAAGAGCGTGCGTGCAACGTCGGCAGACTCATTGATGGTTTCCGCAATGCGGCCCAAGGGTCCATGGGACGGGGATGACAGGAGTTCGAGGATCCGGACAGCCGTGAGTGGCGAGAGCACCGCTGGCAGAAGGCCAGGATTCAGGAGACCTTGCATCCTGGAACGGACACCACGCAAACCCTGGAGTGCCCCGCGGCAGTTCCGGCAGGTGCGGACATGTCTGTCGACTTTGGCCTGGCCCGCCACAGTGGTGCGGCCGACGGCGGATTCGGCCAGCATCCGCAGCATGGAGTCGCAGCCGCGGCTCTCGGAGTCGCGCAGATACACCAGCAGATAGGCCTCACGAAGTCCTTTGCGCGCACGCCGGAGGAGGGCGGAGAGTGCGTTGGGGGCGACGTCGAGAAGCGGTGCCGCCTCGCGCGGCTTCAGTCCTTCAATCTCGACATACCACAGGACTTTTTGCCAACGAAGGGGGAGATTGGCGAAGGCCTCCGCGACGAAGTCGTGCTCCTGTGCGCCGTTGTGGAGCCCGTCACTGTTCCGGCCGTCAGCCAGCTCGATGATTCGCCCTGAGGGATGCTCGGCGGAGGAATGGCGGTCACATGCCGCAGTGCGGACAGCCCGCAGGAGATATGGTCTGACCGGGCCGTCCGGCCCTTTTCCGCGGCGCATGGCGGTCAGGGACTTGAGGAATGCCGTAGCGGCCACGTCCTCCGCATCCTGTGAAGATCTGCTCAGCACGTTGGCATAAGCCAAGGCCGGTTCCCAGTGAGTTCTGAAAAGTTGCAGAACGGCCCCGGTCTTGCCTTCCCGGCAATCCTGTACGAGCCTCGCCTCAGCTTCTGCTGCAGTGGCTCCCGTGCCCGCAGGCGCGCGGTCCGGCGGAGTTTCGGTGGTGTTCACAGCACTCCCGGGCGCGCGGGTGCGGCAGGTGATTGACGGCAAACTGTGGGCATAGTGACTCCGGGCGGACGGCTAATTCCTGCTGGCACAGGTTGTGGTAGCGCTCACATAATCACCTAATGAAGGGTTCAAGGCGTTTTGGTCATTAAAAACATGAACAAGTCAGCGCGTTACGCCAGCGGTCTGCTGACGCCGCCTCTACTCGCGGTGCTCGGCGCCGGCAGCTGATGGGTCCTTGGTGTCCTCGGGCCGGTCCATCGAAGCCAGTAGCCGGTCCAGGGACCGCAGAACCCGGCCAGTGCTCCTCAGCGCGAGAAGCGGGTCAACCGGGCTTGACCCCGCATTGTTCGCGGCGATGTAGTCAGCCCACTCACGGTGGAGTTGCTCGAACTCCCGCCGGCCCACAGACACGGTCAGCCGCCCGTCAGGCCCTTCCGACATACCAAACACCCCCCCAATTACTGCGCATGCTGACTGGTACGCATTTTACCGGTCAGCGGCGATCCGGCCTCTCGGCGGGCCCCGAGATCCCCTGCAGGAACGGGCCAGCGCAGTTCCGCTGCTGCCAGCCGCAAATGAATCGCCGGCCGCGGTTTTTCTGCGGGCAGTCCTTTCGCGGGTGCTGGTGGACCGGGTGCTGGTGGACCACGCGGCCGGGACGGGTGGGCGCGGACTGCGGAAAGCGGCAATACTTCACTGAACCCTGTCCGCCTCTTTTAAGATGGGCAGCCCCACCAGCCAGGCACGGTGATTCCGGGCATGCCGGCTCAGCGGACGGCTATACCGCAACGCTCTTCCGGCAGCGGCCAGGCTCAGGCCTTCCCGCTTCAAAGCTTCCTCGATGTCATTGATGCTGCCAACCCCGAGGCCGTGAATGTCGTTTTTTAGATCCTGCCGCGAGCGTGCGATCAGCTGTCCGATGGTGTTCACGCCGTGCCGGGCGAGGCCGTTTACTGCCCGTGTGGGCAGCCGCAGTTCAGTTATCGGACGAGCCAGTTGCCGCTCCGGCGAACGCGTTGACAAAGTCCTCTGGCCATCCGGCATCACAAGAATCCTCCCGCAGAAATGAGATTCCGCCGCGACGGCGGGACCACCCGGAGTTCTAACCGTGCTGCCAGGAGTCCGTGACGGACGACGATCGGCCCGATCCGAAAGTCCCGATCCGAAAGGCCCGGACCAGCCGGCCCCTGCAAACGCTTTTCACAACAATTTTGGTTTCCGCGTCATAAAACAGGGCAGCCCGCAGTGAATGGGGTGAGGCGCATGCGGTGCGTTCTCGCTTTATCGGTATGAGGGCAGGCAACCACATGGAAGCAACTGAGCATATTTCACAGGGGGCCGGGCAACTGCGCCGTGCAGCATCCGACGAGGCAACCGGCGGTATCCGGGGCGATGAACCGGATTTGATTGCCGGTGTCCGGGCAGGCGATGCGGAGTCCATGGCGGTGCTGTATGAACGGTACCGAGAGCCGGGGCTGCGGTTCATCCGGGGTCTAATGTCCGGCGCCCAGGAGTCCGAGGACGTGCTCCATGACGCGTTCGCCAAAGCCGTTGGCGCGATCAGGAACGGATACGGGCCCACGGATGTCTTCGGTCCGTATCTGAGCACCGCAATCCGTTCGGTCGCGATGACGTTCTGGAACAAACGGGGTCGTGAGCAACCGGCACCCGACGAAGACCTGGACCCCGGACCTGTGGCCGACCACGGGCTCGAGAGGGTCCTGACTGTGTTCGAGCAGGAGCATGTCGCTGCAGCGATGCGCTCCCTGCCGAAGCGCTGGCGGACGGTGCTCTGGTACGCCGAGGTCATGGGCGAGAAACCACGAAACATAGCACCGATCCTGGGCCTCGAACCCAACGCGGTGTCCGCGTTGCTAATCCGGGCCAAGGCGGGGTTGCGCACCGCGTATGAGCAACAGAGCGGATCGGAGCTGCGTTCCGTCAGTGAGGCGAGCTGGCACTAGCGCGGGAAACCGGCGGGGTGTCGGTGAGGTCCACGATGCCCCCGGTGACTGCTGCTTCCCGCACGGCCCAGATCCCGGCAATTGCTACGTCTTCGTACGCGTAAGCCTCGGAGGTGAGCATCACCTCACCATTTGCGACCAATCGGAACCTGAAGCAGTCGTCCTCGTCCATAAACAGTTCGAACAAAGCGGCCATGGGTTGTTCTCCTAACGTGATGCGAGCGTTCACAACGCAGAGTCTTAACCGCATGAAGAGATGATCATGACGGCCGGGGCAGCCCCGCTGACCCTCTTTAACCAAGAACGACGGCGACACACCGGACCCGCCGGGGTGTCGCCGTCGTTCTCGCGCAGAAAGGGGTCACGGCGGCCGGTGCTCCGCCGCTACCCAGTTAGCCGCGGAGCCGTTCCATGCCGGGATCGAACAGTGGCTCTGCCGTGACCGTCGCCGCGATGCGCTTGCCGAAGTATTCGATCTCCACGGAGTCGCCCTCGGAGACGGCAGCCGGCAGCCAGGCGTAGGCGAGGGGCCTGCGGATGGAGTAGCCGTACGCGGCGCTGGTGACGTAGCCGGCCGTCTCGCCGTTGACGTATACCGGTTCCTTGCCCAGCACCACGGACGTGCCGTCGTCCACGGTGAGGCACCGCAGCACCCGCGTGGCGGGCTCCTCCTTGCGGGCAGCCAGCGCCTCGGCTCCAACAAAGCCCGTCTTGTCCTTGGCGATGGAGAAGCCCAGGCCGGACTGGTAGGGGTGGTGCTCGGTAGTCATGTCCGTGCCCCACAGCCGGTAGCCCTTCTCGAGCCGCATGCTGTTGAACGCGCCGCGACCGGCCGCGATGATGCCGTGCTCCCGGCCGGCCTCGTACAGCAGGTCCCAGAGCTTGAGCCCGTACTCGGCAGTGGTGTACAGCTCCCAGCCGAGCTCGCCGACATAGGAGAGCCGCATGGCTGTCACCGGGATGCCGCCCACGGAAATTTCCTTGGTCCGGAAGTATTTCAGGCCGTCGTTGCTGAGGTCATCAGAGCTGACCTTGCCGATCACCTCGCGGGCCAGCGGCCCCCACAGCCCGATGCAGCATGTGCTGCCGGTGATGTCGGAGACGTGCACCCACTGGGCGGGATCCGCGGCCGACTGCTTCCGCGCCTCGACGCGGAGATAGTCGAAGTCCACGTTGCTGTTCACGCCCAGCTGGAACTGTTCCTCCGCGAGGCGCGCGACGGTCACGTCGCTGCGGATGCCGCCATCGTGCTCCAGCAGCAGACAGTACGTCACGGCGCCGGGCTTCTTGGCGATGTTGCCCGTGCTGAGCCGGTGGAGCAGCGCCTGGGCACCCGGCCCGTTGACCTCCAGCCGCTTCAGCGGCGTCATGTCGTAGAGCCCGACGGCGGTGCGCGTCCTCCACGCCTCGGCCGCGGAAATGGGGGAGTGGAACATTGCGGACCATTCGTCACGCTCCGGGGCCTGCCACTCAGCCGGGAGCTCCTCGAGCAGGCTGCGGTTGGCCTCGAACCAGTGCGGGCGCTCCCAGCCGGCGGACTCCAGGAAGAACGCTCCCAGCTCCTTCTGCCGGACGTTGAACGGGCTGACGCGGAGGTCGCGGGGCGATTCCTTGGGCTGCAGCGGGTGCATTACGTCGTAGATTTCCACGAAGTTCTGCTGGGATGTTTCGCTGACGTACTGGTCGCTGGTCTGGACCTTCTCGAAGCGGGTGAGCTCGCAGCCGTGCAGGTCGATGCGGGAACGGCCCTCGATGAGCAGCTCGGCCATGGCCTTGGCGACGCCGGCCGAATGGGTGACCCATACGGCCTCGGCCACGAAGAAGCCTTCGACGTCGGGCGCTTCGCCCATGAGCGGGCCACCGTCAGGAGTGAAGGAGAAGATGCCGTTGAAGCCGTCCTCGATCTGCGCCCCGCGGAGGGCCGGCAGGAGTTCCTTGCTGTCCTCCCAAGAGGGCAGGAAGTCCGCCATGGTGAAGTCCAGCCGGGAGGGCATGCGGTGATCTGACATCTCCGCCGCGCCGACGCGGGGCAGCTGGTCCATGTCCACTGGCATGGGACGGTGGGCGTAGCTGCCGATGCCGATCCGGTCGCCGTGCTCGCGGTAGTAGAGGTCCTTGTCCTGGTAGCGCAGGATGGGCAGCCGGGCGCCGTTGGGAAGTTCGTTCCGGCCCGCCAGCTCCGGAAGCGACGTGGTCTTCACATACTGGTGCGCGAGCGGCAGCAGCGGCACCTTCATGTCCACCATCTTGCCGAGCTCCCGGCCCCAGAACCCCGCGCAGGACACCACGATGTCCGCCGGGATCACGCCGTCGGCCGTTTCAACGCCGGTGACCCTTCCGCCCGCCTGCTCGATGCCCGTCACGGCCGTGGACCCGAGGTAGGTCACGCCGGCTTCGCGGGTGCGGCTGATCAGCAGCTGGACGGCGCGGGCTGCGGAGGCCAGGCCGTCCGAGGGTACGTAGAGGCCGCCGAGGACCTCGCGTCCGTCCCCGAACGCGGAATTGTTGAGCAGCGGGTAGTGCTTCTCGCACTCGTCGGGGTCGATGATCCGGCCTTCGATGCCCCAGGAGGCGGCGTAGCCCAGCTTGCGCTTGAGGTCCTGCAGCCTCGCCTCCGTGGTGGCCAGCTCAAGTCCGCCCAGCTGGTTGAAGCAGGACACTCCGTCGGCGCTGAGGGAGAGCAGCTTGTCTACCGTGTAGCTGGCGAATTCCGTCATGGTTTTGGACGGGTTCGTCTGGAAAACCAGTCCCGGAGCGTGCGAGGTGGAGCCGCCCGCCAGTTCCAGCGGGCCCTGTTCGACGACAGTTATGTTTGTCCAGCCCCGGCTGGCGAGTTCATCCGCAAGATTGGTGCCGACGATGCCGGCACCGATGATGACGACGCGTGGTGATGCGCTCATGAATTGTTTCTCCTGGCTTTGCGTGCTTTAGCGGAATACGACGGTACGGGTGTTGTTGAGCAGGACGCGGTGCTGGCAATGCCAACGGACAGCCCTGGACAGGGCTTGCGACTCGGCGTCGCGGCCAACCGTGACGAGGGCGTCAGGATCAAGGCTGTGGTCCACGCGGAAGACCTCCTGCTCGATGATCGGTCCTTCATCCAGGTCCGGCGTGACGTAGTGCGCCGTGGCACCGATCAGTTTCACACCGCGGTCATAGGCCTGGTGGTACGGCTTGGCCCCCTTGAAACCGGGGAGGAACGAATGGTGGATGTTGATGGCGCGGCCGCGGAGGTTGGTGCAGAGGTCGTTGGACAGCACCTGCATATAGCGGGCCAGGACCACCAGGTCCGCGTCGTACTCGGCCACGAGTTCCAGCAGCCGCGCCTCGGCTTCCGGTTTGGTTGCGGGGGTCACCGGAACATGAATGAAAGGCAGCCCGGCGTTCTCCGCCATGGGGCGGAGGTCCTCATGGTTGGAAACCACGACGGCGATCTCGGCACCCAAGCTGCCTGCCCGCCATCGGTAGATCAGGTCATTGAGGCAATGCCCGAACTTTGAGACCATGACCAGCAGACGCTGCGGGCTGCCGTCATGGAAGGCGAAATCCATGCCGAATTCGGTGGCTGTCGGGGCGAACTCCGCTGTAAGGAGCGCACCGGTCTGCTGGCTGAGCGTCTGGGGATCCGAGTCCGTGAAGTCCTGATGAGCCAGGTCACGCTCATTCGTTCCGCTCCGCTTGAAGGCGGTACGCAGGTACAGTTTGCCGCTGATGTGGTCATCGAACTGCTGGTGCTCCACGATGTCGAAGCCGCGATCGGCGAGGAAAGTGGTGACCGCCCGGACGATGCCCGGCCGTTCGGGGCAGGCCAGTGTGAGGACGAACTCTGCGGTGCGGCTCCCGGGTGCAGAACGTGCGGCGGTGGCCTCGACCATTGCGGCCGGAACGGTGCCGCCCGGGCGGGCGTCAAGGGTGGTGGTCACGGTTCTCTCCTAGTTGGTGCGGCGCTGGTTAGCGACGGTGTTGCCGAATGCGCGTCTCGCTTAGATGTGGCCATCTACTGTCAGGCCAGGGGGGAGATTGGGTATCTCCGTGGATTCGGTAATCATGATGTCGCCGTCGATGACGGTCACTTGGTGCGAGCGCACCGGCAGCTTGGCCGGCGGTGCGTCGACGCTACCGTCGCGCAGGTTGAACCGTGAGGCATGCAGCGGGCATTCCACCCAGCAGTCCTCTACGTAGCCGTCGGCCAGCGAGGCATCCTGATGGGTGCACGTGTCGTCAATGGCGAAGAGTTCACCCTCTTCGGTGTGGAAGACAGCAATGGGTGGCGACGTGTTCAAGCGCAGCGCTTCCCCCGGTGCCAGTTCGCTAAGCGGGCAGGCCTTATGCATGAGATGACCTCAT
This sequence comes from Arthrobacter oryzae, assembly GCF_031454875.1. Lineage (GTDB taxonomy): Bacteria > Actinomycetota > Actinomycetes > Actinomycetales > Micrococcaceae > Arthrobacter > Arthrobacter oryzae_D. The sequence continues at coordinate 140,158 of NZ_JAVDRQ010000006.1, read as the reverse complement.
TCTTCGGTCGCGGATCAGTTCGTGCGACCGGTGTTTCAACGTTCCGCATTGAACAACTGCAATCGCCATAAGCAACAGCGTGCGGTGGCTCACACGCATTGTCAAGAGTTCCTGTTCTATTGCGGGACTTTCGCTGTCTCGAGGCGAACCTTGACTTCAGAAGTGGCATCCGTCACGCTGTTGCATATAGTGCTATTTGTTGCGTGTTAAGCGATGAAGGGAGTGTCAATGGAGACACTTGCGATTGTGGGAGCCTCGTTGGCGGGCCTCTCTGCCGCCCGGGCAGCCCGTGCCCACGGCTTTTCCGGACGGCTGGTCATCATTGGCGATGAGCCCCACCGTCCATATGACCGCCCGCCCCTGTCCAAAGACTTTCTCCTTGGCAGAATCACCGCCGAAGACCTCTCCCTGGAGGCCGAGACTGACGACCTGCAGGCAGAATGGCTGCTTGGTGCCGGCGCCGCATCCCTGGACGCTTCCGCGCGCACCATCGTCCTTAAGGATGGGCGTACAGTGCAGGCGGATGGCATCCTCATTGCCACCGGGGCGAAGGCTCGGCAACTGCCTACCTTGGCCGGACTGAGCAATGTGTTCACGTTGCGCACCCTCGCGGACGCGCAGAGCCTTGCCCCCGAGTTGGTTGCCGGAAGCAGGATGGTTGTGATCGGTGCGGGCTTCATCGGCGCCGAGGTAGCCTCCGCGGCGGCCTCGCGCGGGATGGAGGTCACCATGATCGACGCCGCCCCCGTGCCGTTTACCGCGCAGCTCGGAACGGAAATGGGTGCTGTGGTGGGCGGGCTCCATGCGGCCAACGGAGTGGAGCTCATTTCTTCCGCGACCGTAGAAGACTTCTACAGCGGCGAAGGGAACGTCACCGGAATGCGGCTGGCTGGCGGACGCTACCTTGCGGCCGACGTCGTGGTGGTAGGCATCGGAGCCGAACCGAACACCGGCTGGCTGGAAGGTTCCGGCCTGGAAGTGGACGGCGGCGTCGTGTGCGACTCCATGGGGCGTACCAATATCCCGGGTATCTCCGCAGTCGGAGACTGCGCCGCCTGGTACGACGAGGCCGTCGGCGCGCACCTCCGGGTTGAGCACTGGACCGGTGCACTGGAACGCGCCGGGATTGCGGTGGAGGCGCTGCTGGGGCCTGACGCCGTCCGGAAGCCGCACAAGCCGCACTACTTCTGGTCCGACCAGTATGACGTCAGGCTTCAGTTTGCGGGCCACTCCGCCGGCTACGACCGGCTCGAGATCGAGGTGGGCGACGCCCGGACGCACAGTTGCCTGGCGGTGTACTACCGCGAAGACATCCCCGTGGCGGTCCTTGGCATGAATCAGCCGCGGCTGTTCACCAAGTGGCGGCGAAGCCTTGCTACAAGCCTCGCGGCATCCTTCAAGGAAAGCCCTGCACCGCTGGCTGCTTCTGAACTTGCGGGGGCCGCCCTGGCGTCCTGACGCCACGTTCCATATGTCCCGCGCCCTGATGTCCCAGTCTTGGAAGTCCCTGAATGACTTCCAAGTCTTTTTGGTTGTTGCGTAGTTTGTTAGGAGTAAAAGTGTCTGTTGAGGTAACCACTCCGAGTTTGATTCCCACGTTGCCGGGGTCGACTTATGTGGATGAAGCTGTTTTCCGGGCTGAGCAGGAACGTATTTTTGAGCAGATGTGGTTCTGCGCCGTCCGTTCGGCGGATCTGGACAAGCCGGGTTCGTGGCAGACGGTGCAGGTCGGGCGGGAGAGCGTGCTGATCTCGCGGACCCGTAAGGGCCAGATCCGTGCCTTTTACAATATTTGCCGGCACCGCGGGGTGAAGCTGTGCATGGAGGAGAAAGGCGAAGCGGCCCGTAACTTCCAATGCCCGTACCACGCCTGGACGTATGACTTTGAGGGCAAGCTGATCGCGGCGCCGAACCTGACGAAGATGCCGGATATTGACCGGGACGAGTACGGCCTGGTCAAGGTCCATATCCGCGAGTACCTGGGCTATGTCTGGGTGTGCCTGGCCGATGAGCCGCCGTCCTTCGAAGAGGAGGTGATGGGCGCCATCGAGGAGCGCCTGGGCGATGTGCATGCCATTGACGGTTACGATGTGGCCAACCTCAGCCTGGGCCGGCGGATCAGGTATGACGTGAAGGCCAACTGGAAGCTCATCATTGAGAACTTCATGGAGTGCTACCACTGCGCCACGATCCACCCGGAGCTGACCGAGGTCCTGCCGGAGTTCGCTGACGGGCTGGCCGCGCAGTACTTCGTCGGTCACGGCGCGGAGTTCGGTGAGGACATCAAGGGCTTCACGGTGGACGGGTCCGAGGGCCTGGACCTGATTCCGGGGGTGAGTGAGGACCAGGACCGCCGGTACTATGCGATTACGATCAAGCCCACGGTGTTCGTGAACCTTGTCCCGGACCACGTGATCATTCACCGGATGTTCCCGATGGCCGCGGACCGGACCATTGTTGAGTGTGACTGGCTCTACCTGCCCAGCGTGGTCGAGAGCGGCAAGGACGTCACCGCATCCGTGGAGCTCTTCCACCGGGTCAACCAGCAGGACTTCGACGCGTGCGAACGCTGCCAGCCTGCCATGGGCTCGAAGGTCTACTCCAAGGGCGGTGTACTGGTCCCCAGCGAACACCACATCCGCGCCTTCCACGACTGGATCGAAGAAAAAGTCGGAGACACCATCCCGTCCTCCTAGGTCCCGGGAGGAAGCGGTAGGCCTGGCCCGTCGGGGCCGGGCCTACCGGCGTCTGTAGCCCATTTTGGCGCTGATGCTCAGACCTGCCTCGCGGAGGCCGTCAATGAGCCCGGGCTGTTCCTCCGGCGTGAACCGGAAGGCCGGGCCGGAAATACTCACGGCAGCGATGACGTTGCCCAGGTGGTTGTAGATCGGCACTGCAATCGCCGTCAGCCCGATCTCAAATTCTTCGTTAACGACCGCGTAGCCATCGCGGGCGACGTTCAGCAGTTGCTTTTCCAGCACCGCACGGCTGGTGATGGTACGCGGAGTGCGGGCCGGCAGGCCGATCCGCTTGAGGATCGCGTCCCTTTCATCGGCTGTCAGTGCAGCGAGCAGCACCTTGCCGCTGGAAGTGGCGTGCAGCGGCGTCAGGCTGCCCACCCAGTCATAGGTGGCCAACGTCGACGGGCCCATGGCCTGGTCCACGTTGACGGCGTAATTCGATCGCAGGACGGCAAGGTTGACCGTTTCCTTATACGCCGCTGCCAGACTCTCCAGGACTTCCCTGGCCTCGTGCACTACGCTCAACCGGCCGGGGATGGATGATGCCAGGCGCAGGATGCCGAAGCCCAGCTGGTACTTTCCACGTTCGCTGTTCTGGCGGACCAGTTCACGGCCCACCAGGGATCCCACCAGCCGTGACACCGTGGATTTGTGGATGCCCATCTCCTCGGCGATTTCGCTGACACCAGCGTCGCCCTCCCTGGCGAGGATTTCCAGGATCTGGAGGGCGCGGTCCACCGATTGGACGCCACCAGCCTGTGCGTCTGCGTCCTTGTCCGGGTCATTGCGTGCGGCCATCGTGCCTCGTGTCGTTGTCCATGCAGGGCGCTTGAGCCCGGAGGGTTCCAGCCGCCCTGCTCCCACATCTTCTTTCATCCTAGACCGATGCGGCCCTGGCCCCCTCAACCGGCACATCGTGGGGGAACGCAGGACACCCCGCCGCGGAGGAGCCGTGGCGGGGTGTTCGGGTTGGCGCAGCGCCAACCGGGGGCAGTGAGGTGTTAGCCGGTCTTCTCGGCTGCTTCGGCGCCGATCCATTCCACGGCGCCGTTGCTGAGGAATTGTTCCTTCCAGATCGGCACACGGAACTTGATCCGGTCCACGAGCTCCGAGCACACGGCAAAAGCCTGTCCGCGGTGGGCAGCAGATACCGCGCACACGAGGGCGGGATCGCCAACGTTGAGCATTCCGACCCTGTGGGCGGCCCAGATGCGGACAGGCTGCTGCGCCTCCCCGGAGTGTTCTGTGACGAGCTCGGCCACGACGCCGGCCAAAATCTGCCGCGCGGTGGGGTGCGCGGTGTAGCTCAACCTGTCCACAGCCTTCCCGCCATCATGGTTTCGCACCACTCCACTGAAGCTCGCAACTGCACCCGCTTCGTCGCCCTCAACCGCAGCTATGGCGAGGTCCACGGAGATGGGCGCCTCGCTGAGCTCAGCGAAGACTACGTCAAAGTCGGGCATGATTGTCCTCACTCGCCAGCTTGCGTGGGCGGGTCAGCCTGTCCCGGCCGGCGTAAACGTTGAAGCTGTTTCCCCTGCTGAATCCGACCAGCGTCACTCCGGTCTCAGCGGCCAGGTCCGCGGCCAGACTGGAGGGGGCGCTCACGGCGGCCAGCACGGGAATACCCGCAAGCGCCGCCTTTTGGACGAGCTCGAAGGAGGCCCGCCCCGAGACCTGCAGCACGGTGCCGCTCAAGGGCAGAAGGTCCTGGCGCAAGGCCCAGCCCACCACTTTGTCCACTGCATTGTGTCGGCCCACGTCTTCCCGGAGGCATAGCAGCTCCGGTCGTCCCGAATCGTCAATCCTGAACAATCCGGCTGCATGGACGCCGCCGGTCTTGTCGAACACGGCCTGTGCCGCGCGCAGCCGGGCGGGAAGTTCGGCGAGAACGTCCACCGGGACGCGCAGCTGATCCTGCGCGGGATCGAAATGGAGGGTCTTGCGGACGGCCTCGATGGAATCGGTGCCGCAGATGCCGCAGGAGCTGGAGGTGTAGACGTGCCGCATCGTGTCCGGCATGACGACATCCGGCCGAAGCTGGGCTTCCACCACATCGAACGTCTGCCGGCCCTCGGCTTCGCCGGCGCAGAAGCGCAGGGAAATCAGCTCGGACTGGCCGCGGATGATGCCCTCTGAGACCAGGAACCCGGCCACCAGGTCAAAGTCATCTCCGGGCGTCCTCATGGTCACGGCGAAAGAGCGGCCGCCGATCCGGATTTCCAGGGGTTCCTCAGCGGCCAGGACGTCTTCCTTGAACCGGACCGGGTATTCGGTTTCCGATCCGTCCAGGTGGAAGCGGTGAATCTTTCGGCGCTGTGTCATGCGTGCCATGGGGTATCCCGTCGTCGCTTGGTGGTGGACAACAGCTCCGGGTGGCCGAGTCCGTCCGTTGTGAAGGTCATGCTTGCCAGGCACATCACCGCAGGGAGGCTGCCAGGGCGGAGGAGCTCCACGGCAGGGGTACGACAGGAACCCGCTCGCCGGAACAGACGCCGCGAGGGGGAACAGCCATGATGCAGTCGGCCCATGCCAGGCCGCGCATCATGCCCGGGCCCGTATGGGATGCGGGGAACGCCAGCCCGTGGAAAATTTTTGCGGGTATGAGACGTGTCCGGCCCGCATCCGGCCCGATGTCATTGCCCGAGATGATGTGGTCGACCGGGCGCAGCGGCGCGTTTCCAAGTGCGGCCAACAGCGGGGCCCCGATTGTTATGAGGGCCATCATGGCGGCCAACGGATTTCCGGGCAGTCCGACGACGAATCGGCCGTCCGGGAGTTCGGCCAGCACGGCGGGGTGGCCGGGACGCATAGCGATACCGTCCAGCAGCACCTTCCCGCCAAGGGCGGTCACGGCAGCCCGGAAATGGTCCGTTCCGGACCGGCCGGTACCACCGGTGGTTATGGTCACGTCCGCTCGTTGTCCCGAAGGCCCGGGAGCATCCGCGAGGGCCGCAAGCCACTCTTCGTAGGAGTCCCCAATCCTGAGGGGGCTACCGGGAATTCCGCCCAGCAGGGATATAACGGTCCCCAACTGCGGACCGAAGGTGTCCCGGACCTGTCCCGGTGCGGGAACGCCCGACGTTACTACCTCGGACCCGGTGAGTACGATGGCGATCACCGGTTTGCCCTGGACCTGCACCTCGTCGTGGCCTGCCACCGCCGCCAGGGCGACGTGGGCCGGGTTGAGGATGGTGCCGGCCGGGATGAGCACGTCACCGGCTCCGGCTTCTTCGCCTGCCGGACGTATGTGCTGGCCCCGTTGCGGCTCGCCGTATTTCGCGTCGGCGGTGGGCGTGAGGAGGGACTTGCCGGCCGGACCTTCGGAGACCTGGCCGCTCTCCTTGCGGAGGATGGCCTCCGCACCGTCAGGTACGAGTCCGCCGGTGGCAATGACTCCGGCCTGGTCCGCGGAAAGTGCGTGTCCGGGTTCTGCAAGGGTCCAGGGTCCGCCGCCGTTTACGGCCCAGCCGTCCATTGCGGACGAGGCATAATGCGGAAGGTTTTGCAGCGCGGTCACGTCCCGGGTCAGCGTGCGCCCTGATGCTGCCGCGAGGGGGAGGTTCACGGCCGGGAGAGGGTTGGCGCACTCGTAGGCCATTTGCCGGGCTTCGGGCCACGCGGGAGACGGTGCGAGGACAGGCGGGTGCTGGGAAGCGGGAGCGCCGGCGGCGGTGTCATGGGGGAGCATCGATGCCGCCTTCCTGAATGTCTTGAAGCAGTGGATGTCTGGGGCAGTGGATGTTTGGTGCAGAACAGCGCGGACCGGGGACTGCAAGGCTTGCACCCGTGTGGTGTTTGCTTTGCAGCCCCCGCAAATCCGCTGTCGCGTGCTAGGCCTTGACGTAGCCGTTCGGGTTCAGCACGAACTTCGTTGCCGCTCCGGCGTCGAATTCGGCGTAGCCGCGGGGCGCTTCCTCGAGCGGAATGGCCTTGGCATTTACTGCCTTGGCGATCTGGACCTTGTCATGCAGGATGGCCATCATCAACTGGCGGTTGTAGGACATGACGGGGCACTGTCCGGTGGTGAAGGACAGGGACTTTGCCCATCCGGTGCCCAGGGACAGCGAGAGGGAGCCGTGCTTGGCTGCCTCGTCGATTCCGCCCGGGTCGCCGGTGACGTACAGGCCGGGGATGCCAAGGGCCCCACCTGCCGCAGTAATGTCCATGAGGGAATTCAGCACTGTGGCCGGGGCTTCATGGGATGCATCCCTGCCGTGGCCGCGAGCTTCGAACCCAACAGCGTCGACGCCGCAATCGACCTCGGGGACGCCCAGGATCTGTTCGATCTGGTCTTTCGGGTCTCCGTTGGAAACGTTCACCGTTTCGCACCCGAAGGAGCGGGCCTGCGCGAGGCGGTCTTCGTTCATGTCGGCGACAATCACGACGGCGGCGCCAAGCAACTGTGCGCCGACGGCGGCTGCCAGGCCCACCGGGCCGGCGCCGGCGATGTAAACGGTGGACCCGACGCCGACTCCGGCGGTGACGGCGCCGTGGAAGCCGGTGGGGAAGATATCGGAGAGCATGGTCAGATCCATGATCTTTTCCAGGGCCTGGTCGCGGTCCGGGAACCTGAGCAGGTTCCAGTCGGCGTAGGGGACAAGTACGTATTCTGCCTGGCCACCCACCCAGCCGCCCATGTCCACGTAGCCGTAGGCGCTGCCAGGACGGTCGGGGTTGACGTTCAGGCAGATGCCGGTCTTTCGTTCCTTGCAGTTTCGGCAACGGCCACACGAGATGTTGAAAGGTACCGAGACGATGTCTCCGACCTTGATGAACTCCACATCCGGACCAACTTCCACCACTTCGCCGGTGATTTCATGGCCGAGGACGAGGTCCTGGGGGGCAGTGGTGCGGCCGCGTACCATGTGCTGGTCCGAGCCGCAGATGTTGGTTGTTACCGTTCGCAGGATCGCACCGTGGGGTACTTTCCGGCCCACATTGGCTGGGTTGACGCCCGGCCCGTCCTTGAGTTCGAACGTCGGGTAGTCGGTATTGATGATTTCGACGACACCGGGTTCCTTGTAAGCGACGGCTCTGTTTCCTGACATGGACACTCCTTGGCTGCGGGGATGGGGGTGGTGCTGGGGTTGGGTGCCAGGCTCGCCGTGTCGGATTGCCTTGCACTGGTCCGGCAAGTTGCCGGCGCTGCCCCGTTGCCCGAGAGTGGTGCTTCGATGAGGATACCTCCCCAGGTGTCAGGCCACCGAAGCACCATTCACGGGAACGGGACAGCTCATCCTTATTGGGGACGGAGGCTGTCACCGGGATGCCGTGCCAGCGGGCACGGCATCCCGGTTCTGTTCAGCTCTGGGCAGCCGCGCCCGCGGAGGCTACGGTGTGGTCATTCTCCACAGTGCTGCCACTGACGCCGATCGCACCAATGACGGTGCCGTCGCTACTGTGCAGCGGAAGACCGCCCGGGAAGGTGATGAGTCCGCCATTGGACACTTCGATGTTGAACAGCGGGCCCCCTGGCTGGGACAGTTCACCGATGGCTCCCGTGGCCATGTCGAAGAAGCGGGCGGTGCGGGCCTTCTTGATGGAGATGTCGATGCTGCCGAGCCATGCCCCATCCATGCGGGTGAAGGCCTTGAGGTTTCCGCCGGCGTCCACCACCGCGATGTTCATTGAGGTGCCGGTTTCGCGTGCCGATTCGCGGGCAGCAGCCAGGACGGCGTCGGCCTGGGCTTGAGTGATATCAGACATTGTTTCTCCGTTGATGGTGTCTGTAGGGTACTGATATTTTTAATAGCTCAGTAAAGATATATCAGTTACATCGTATGGTAGCCGGGAGACTGTGTCCAGAGATTTCTCAGCGGCCGAGAATCAGGCTCAGCGCCTCGGCACGGGCGGCCGGCAGGCGCAGTTCACCACGGACAGCTGAGGTGATGGTCTTGGCTCCCGGCTTGCGGATGCCCCGCATGGACATGCACAGGTGCTCGCACTCGATCACCACAATCGCGCCCAGGGGCCGCAGCGATGCGACCAGTGCGTCCACCACCTGGGTGGTCAGCCGCTCCTGGACCTGCGGCCTTCGTGCAAAGACGTCCACCAGCCTGGCCAGCTTGCTGAGGCCGGTGACGAGTCCCTCGGCGGACGGGATGTAGCCCACGTGTGCCACGCCGTGGAAGGGCACCAGATGATGTTCGCAGGTGGAATAGAACGGAATGTCCTTGACGATGACCATTTCACCGTGGCCAAGGTCGAAGGTCCTGTCCAGGACGGCCAAGGGATCCTCATGGAGCCCGCCGAACATTTCAGCGGCGGCCCGGGCTACGCGGGCCGGCGTGTCCGCCAATCCGGGCCTTTCCGGGTCCTCCCCGATGGCCAGAAGGTATTCGCGGATAGCCCGTTCTATCCTTGGACCGTCCACTCCTTTGGCAACAGTCGCTTCAGCGGTCAGGGCGGCGCTCACGCTTGGGCCCGTTCCAGCCGGACAACAACCGACTTGGACGTCGGCGTTCCGCTCGTGTCAGCTACGGAGTCAAGCGGCACGAGGACATTTGTTTCCGGGTAGTAGGCGGCGGCGCAGCCTTTGGGCGTTGAGTACGAGACGATCCGGAAGTTTTCGGCCCGGCGCTCCGTCCCCCGGAATTCGGAGATGAGGTGGACCATCTCGCCGTCAGCGAATCCCAGCTCGACGATATCGTTTTCGTTGACCAGGACCACGCGGCGTCCGCCGTGGATGCCGCGGTAGCGGTCATCCTTGCCGTAGATCGTGGTGTTGTACTGGTCGTGCGAGCGCAGCGTCTGAAGGACAAGCCGTCCCGCGGGGACCCTGATGAATTCCAGTTCGTTGCCCGTGAAGTGGGCCTTGCCCGAAGGCGTATCGAACTTCCTGGCGTCCCGGGGCGGGTGGGGAAGGACGAACCCGCCGGGGTTTTTGATCCTTTCCTCGAAATTCTCGAAACCGCTGAGGACCGCCTCGATGTGTTTCCGGATGATGGAGTAGTCGTCCCTCATGGCGAGCCAGTCGGCTTTGGGGGTATTGGGCAGCGGGAGGTTCTCGCTGCCGGTGAAGATCCTGTGGGCGATGTTGCACACAATGGCCACTTCGGAGTGCAGGTGCTCACTGGCGGGCTTCAGGCGTCCGCGGGAGGCGTGGACCGCACTCATGGAGTCCTCCACGGTCACCCTCTGGTCGCCGGTGCGCTGGGTGTCCTTCTCGGTGCGTCCCAGCGTCGGAAGAATCAGCGCACGCCGACCCGTCGATACGTGCGAATGGTTCAGTTTCGTGGAGATCTGTACCGTCAGGCGGGTGTTGGCCAGCGCCTGTTCCGTGACCTCGGAATCCGGAGCCGCCCGCACGAAGTTGCCGCCCATGCCGATGAACACGCGGACCTTGCCGTCCCGCATGGCGCGGATGGCGGCCACGGTGTCGAATCCGTGCGCCCGGGGGGAGAGGAACTGGAACTCGTGGTCAAGCCGGTCGTGGAACTGCTCCGGCATCTTCTCGAAGATACCCATGGTCCGGTCACCCTGGACGTTGGAGTGGCCGCGCACGGGGCAGACGCCGGCTCCGGGCTTGCCGATGTTGCCTTGGAGTAGCAGGACGTTGACCACGTCGCGGAGGGTGGGGACCGAGTGCTTGTGCTGGGTCAGGCCCATGGCCCAGCAGACGATCGTGGCGCTCGAGGCCAGCAGGCGCTCGCCAGTGGACTTGATCTGTTCCAGTGTCAGTCCGGTTGCTTCGACGATGTCGTCCCATTCGGCCTTTTCGAGGTACCGCAGGTATTCATCGATGCCGACAGTGTGGTCCTTGATGAATTCATGGTCCAGCACGGTGGGGAGGCCGGGGGTCTTGCGCCCTTCGGCTTCGGCTTCGAGAAGGTATTTGCCAAGCCCCTGGAAGAGGGCCTGATCGCCGCCGGCACGGATCTGCAGGAAGTCGTCGGTCAGTTGCGTGCCCACCACCATGCCCGAAATGTTCTGCGGATTCTCGAACCGCAGGAGCCCGGCTTCGGGGAGTGGGTTCACGGAGATGATGACGGCGCCGTTCTTCTTCGCCTTCTCCAGGGCGCTGAGCATGCGCGGGTGGTTGGTGCCGGGATTTTGACCCGCCACGAAAATCAGCGACGCGGTCTCCAGGTCCGTGAGGCTGACGGAGCCTTTGCCGATGCCGATCGTTTCGACCAGGGCCGAGCCGGACGATTCGTGGCACATGTTGGAGCAGTCGGGCAGGTTGTTCGTCCCTATGCCCCGGACGAGGAGCTGGTAGGCGAAGGCTGCCTCGTTCGAAGTCCGCCCGGAAGTGTAGAAAACCGACTGGTCGGGGTGCTCCATGTCCCTGATCTCCTGGGCGATCAGCTCATAGGCGTCGTCCCATGCGATGGGCTTGTAGTGGGTTGCGCCGTCTTCGAGGAGCATCGGATGCGTCAGCCGGCCCTGCTGGCCCAGCCAGTAGTCATCGCGCGTCTTCAGGTCCGCAATGGAGTGCTTCGCGAAGAATTCAGGCGTGACGCGGCGCAGCGTAGCTTCTTCGGCCACCGCCTTGGCGCCGTTTTCGCAGAATTCGGCGGCGTTGCGCTTTTCGTGTTCAGGCCAGGCGCAGCCCATGCAGTCAAAGCCGTCAACCTGGTTGACTGCCAGGAGTGTCTGGACGCTGCGCAGCGGGCCCATTTGCTCAAGGGAAATTTTTAACGCGTTTGCAACGGCCGGAAGGCCGACGGCAGTCGTTTTCGGCTTGGTGAGGGTCAGCTTTGACTCATCGATATTTTCGCGGGGGGCTTTCGAGGCCATGCGATTTTCCCTTCAGATCTTGGCAGGAGATAGAGCCTGCGGGCGTTTGAAGCCGGGTGTGGAGCGAGGCTCCAGCAGCGGAAGGCTGTCCAGAAGTCCCGGCAGCCGGTCGAAGTCGTTGAAGGTGTAGACATGGAATCCCGCAAACAGGGGTTCGTTTGCCAGTTTTTGCTGTACTTCCCGGATGAGGCGGGCGCTGTCAAAGTCCAGCATGTCGCCGCGTCGCCAAAGGGCTCGAGCCATGCCCGTTCCGCGCGCCAGTTTGAGTGATCGGCCCACTCCCAAGCGAGCGCCCATCGCGAGCAGTTTCGTCACGGAGACCGGACCGGGGACACCGACCCATACGGGGAGCCGGACCCCGCTGCGCCGGAGTGCCCCAACATATTGACTGATGGCATCGGCGGAGAAGCACATCTGCGTCACCAGGGAAGTGGCCAGGGGCGCCTTGGCCTCCAGGCTGTTCCTCAACTGCTCCGCACTGAAGTGCGGGTGGCCTTCCGGATATCCGGCGACACCGACAGACATGTCCGGGGCGAAGGCCTTGACCTCTTCCATGAGTTCGCCGCTCCAGGAGTACGGTCCTGCAGGCGTGCGGCGGTCACCTGCCACGAGGAAGAGTTCGTTGATGCCTTCATCGATCAGGCGCCGCAGCATTGTGTGCAGTTCGGCTTGGCTGCCGATGCTGCGGGCGGCAAGGTGCGGGACGGGCTGGTAGCCGCTCCGCGCAAGATCGATCGAAGTTGCCACCGTCTTCCCGGGCCCGTGGTGCGGAAGGCACGTGACGCTCACTGTGCCAGGTGCCTCGAAGATGAGCGGAAGCCGGCTGAGCAGGTCGGCAGAGGGAACAACTTCCAACCGCAGTTGCGCGGCAGCTTCCGTGTTCATGGTTCTCCGTTCATTGGCCACCGTCCGGGTGCCCGGTTGCGGCAGTCGTCCGCACCTGGAAGGGAATGCTGACATTCCTATTCCTATGTACTGATATATCAGTTCTAGGAATAGTATGTTTCATGGAGCGGTTCGAGTCAAGGCTCCGTCACGCAGCGGAAGGAACCTGAAAGTGACACCCAGCGCCGAGATACCGGTCGAAACCGGCAGTGCCGATGTACCCGCACGCCAGTCCGACGAGACATACGCCGACTATGCCTATCGGGTCCTGTGCGACGAACTGATCGTCCTCGACATCAAACCCGGGGAACCGCTCAACGACGACTCCCTTTCGCGACGGCTCGGAGTTGGCAGGACGCCCATCCGGGAAGCCATGAAGCGTCTTGAGAGCGATCATTTGGTGGTGGCCTACCCCCGCCGGGGGACGTTTGCCTCCAGCGTGGACATAACGGACCTGGCCGAGATTTCCGAGATACGGCAGCTCCTGGAACCTGTCGCATCAGCGCGCGCCGCCCGGGTGGCCTCGCCGCGGACGAAGCAGGAATTGAGGGAGTTCGCCCGGGAAGTGGAACAGCTCCTGGCCGGCCGGCAGGCGCAACGGGACCTCATGCGGTTGGACATGCGCGTTCACCGGGCGATTTACCGGGCGGCCGGCAGCCGGCACCTGGAGGATGTCCTGATTCGCTACGACAACCTGGCGACCCGGATCTGGAGCCTCGTCCTGGAAAAGCTGCCTCCGGTCTCAGAGCACATTGCGCAGCACATCGAATTGCTTGAAATCATCGCGGACGGCGACCCGGAGGCGGCCGCCCGGCTGACCTCCAAGCACGTCACCGAATTTGAGAACCTGATCCGGGCCGTCCTTTAGCCCACGGGCAACCGGCCGGCCACTGACTGTTCACGTGCGGCCTCGGCGGTGTGCAGGATTAGCAACGCCGTGGTCACCGACCCGACGCCCCCGGGGACCGGAGTCAGGGCCGCTGCAACTCCGCGGACGCTGTCTGCGTCCACATCTCCCACGAGGGAACCGTCCGCAAGGACGTTTGTGCCGACGTCGACTACCACCGCTTCGGGTGAAACCTGGCTGCCGGTCAGCAGTCCGGTCCGCCCGGCAGCGACAACCACGATGTCGGCGGCGCGGGTGTACTTCTCCAACGGGCCCGACCTCGAATGGCAGACGGTGACGGCGGCATCCCTTGCCAGAAGCAGAAGGGAGAGCGGCTTTCCTACGACGGCGGACCGGCCCACCACGACGACGTTCCGGCCCGCCACCGGGATATCGTAGTGGTCAAGGATTTCGACGACGGCGCGGGCCGTAGCGGGAGCGAAGGCGGGCTGACCCACGGCCAGCCGGCCAAGGCTCAACGGATTCGCTCCGTCGATGTCCTTCTCCGGGGCGATGTGACCCACCAGCTCATCCGTCCGGACATTGGGAGGCAGCGGGGTCTGCAGGATGATGCCATTGACCTCCGGTGCCGCGCTCAGGTCCCTCAGTACGCTGGCCAGGACTTGCTCTGTTGCGTCGTGTCCCAGGTCGATGATTCGGCAGCCGACACCAGCGCGTTCTGCTGCCCGCTCGATCGACCGGACGTACCAGAGCGTGGACTCGTCGTCCGTTGCAACGACGACGGCCAGGGTAGGGCGCAGGCCGTCGTTTTCGAGTGCCCTGGCCTCGTCCGTGGCCCTCTGCTGGATGAGGCCGGCCAGCGGCTTACCGGACAGCATTGCAGTGCTCAACTGAGGATCCTTTCGCGTACGCGTGCCGCAAGGGAGTCCGCTGCCAGGACGACTTTGTCCTCGAGCCCGTCTGTTTGATGGGCCAGCAGCGTGCGTGCCTCCGGGTCCTTGATGGCCACCACGTTGATGTCGATGTTCACGCGGGCTGTGGTCGCAGCCGCCCGGGCGGCATCGGCGGCAGCCGCGACGTCGCTGATGACATTCGGGTTGGCAACGTCGAACAGTTCGGTGGCCAGACCCACCACCGCACCGGCAACTTCTATAAGCTGCGCGGGAGTCTGCGCTGCCTGAACAAGGGCATCCCTAATGGCTGCCGCCCGTGCGGTCTTGAGTTCGTCCGTGCCGGCATCGAGTTTGTAGGCATCGATGACGCCCTGAAAGGCACGCTCGTCGGCGTCGGCGAGGCGCAGGGCTTCGCCTATGAGGTCGTCTGCGGCCTGGATGATTCGCTGCACCGTTGCGGCGTGCTGCTCGTATTTGCCGCCGGTAGTGTAACGGCCAACCATGGCGACGAGCGCGGCGCCCTGGGCGGCATGCAGGGCAGCAGCCGCACCTCCGCCTGGAGTGGGCTGGCGGGAGGCAAGCCTGGCGAGGTAGTCGCTAATTGTTTCTGAACTGATCATGGGTCCGTTCCTGGCTGGGGGCTGGGGATGCCCGTGGGAAAGGGACGCGGCCCGGACCCGGTTGCGAGGGGTCGGGTCCGGGCCGCGTGCCCTGGTGGATGGCCCTGCGGAAGGTCAGCCGCGAAGCCTGGTCATGGTGGGGTCGTACAGCGGATCCTCCGTGACGGTGGCTTGGATACGCCGGCCGAAGTACTCGATTTCCACGGAATCACCCAATGAGACTGCACTCGGCAGGTAGGCGTAGGCGATCGGCTTTGCAACGGTGTAGCCGTAGGCCGCACTGGTGACATAGCCCACCGCCTGGTCCTTGTAGAACACCGGTTCCTTGCCCAGTACGATGCTGCGGCCGTCGTCGACCGTAAGGCAGCGCAGGCGGCGTGCGGAGTTCTCCTCGGTGCGGCCTTCCAGTGCTGCCTTGCCGACGAAGTTTTCCTTGGCCATCTTCACGGCGAAACCCAGTCCCGCTTCCAACGGGTCGTGCTCCGTGGTCATGTCGGTGCCCCAGGAGCGGTAGCCCTTTTCCAGGCGCAGTGAGCTGAATGCGGCGCGGCCTGCGGCGATCACGCCGAACGGCTGACCGGCCTTCCACAGTGCGTCCCACAGGCGCTGGCCGTTGTCTGCGCTGGTGTACAGTTCCCAGCCCAGCTCACCGACGTAGGACAGCCGCATAGCGGTGACCGTGACGCCGCCGATGACTACCTTCTTGGCCCGGAAGTAGCGCAGGCCGTCGTTGGAAAAGTCGTCGCTGCTGACGGTGCTGATAAGGTCCCGGGCGAGGGGTCCCCACAGGCCGATGCAGCACGTTCCGCCGGTGGTGTCGCGCACCTGGACCCAGTCGCTGGCGGTTCCGTTTTCCGTCTGGTGGCGTGCGGCCCGCTCAAAGTAGGCGGTGTCGATGTTTCCGTTGGCTCCGAGCTGGAAGGTGTCTTCGCTCAGGCGGGCCACGGTGATGTCGCTTCGGATCCCTCCTGCGTGGTCCAGCAGGAGGGTGTAGGTGACAGCCCCGGGCTTCTTGGTCATGTCGGCGGTGGTCAGCTCCTGCAGCAGCTTCATGGCTCCGGGGCCGGAGACCTCGAGGCGCTTGAGCGGAGTCATGTCGTACATGGCCACCGCGGTGCGGGTCTTCCAGGCTTCGGCCGCGGCGATGGGCGAGCTGAACATCCCGGACCAGGCGTCACGTGCCGGCGGCTGCCATTCGTCAGGCATTTCCTTGAGCAGTTCGGCGTTGGCTTCGAACCAGTAGGGGCGCTCCCATCCGCCGCCCTCCAGGAAGTAGCCGCCCAGCTGCTTGTGGCGGGCGTGGAAGGGGCTGACGCGAAGGTTGCGCGGAGAGAGCTTGGGCTGCAGCGGGTGCAGGACGTCGTAGATTTCCACGAAGTTCTGCTGGGATGTTTCGCTGACGTACTCGGGGGTCAGCTGGACCTCTTCGAAGCGGTGGATATCGCAGTCGCCGAGGTCAATCTGCGACTTTCCGTCCACGAGGAGCTCTGCCACGGCACGGGCGATGCCGGCGGAGTGTGTGACCCACACGGCCTCGGCAACGAAGAAGCCATCCACTTCCTTGGACTCGCCCACCAGGGAGCCGCCGTCCGGGGTGAAGGAGAAGATGCCGTTGAAGCCATCCTCGATTTCGCTTTCACGCAGTGCCGGCAGGATCTGCTTGGTTGCTTCCCACGCGGGAAGGAAGTCTTCCAGGGTGAAGTCCAGGCGCGAGGGCATGTTGTGCTCGCTGATGCTGCTGGGCTCGTAGCTGCCCAGTTCGTCCAGGTCCACGGGCATGGGTCGGTGTGCGTAGGAGCCGATGCCGTAGCGCTCGCCGTGCTCGCGGTAGTAGAGGTCCTGGTCCTGGTGGCGCAGGATGGGGAGCTGGGCGCCGTTGGGCAGTTCGTTCTTGCCCTTCTGGGCGGGAACCGGCGTGGTCTTGACGTACTGGTGGGCCAGCGGGAGGAGCGGGACGGACATCCCGATCAGCTCGCCCACCTTGGCGCCCCAGAAGCCTGCGCAGGAAACCACGATGTCCGCCGGGATCACGCCGTCGGCGGTCTCGACGCCGGTGACGCGGCGGTTGGACTGTTCGATCCCGGTCACCTCGGTGTTGCCGATGTACTTCACGCCGGCTGCTTCGGTGCGCTTGATGAGCAACTGGACTGCGCGGGCAGCCAGGGCCAGGCCGTCGGTAGGTACATGGAGGCCGCCCAGGATGTCTTCCTCGTTGATCAGCGGGTAGAGCTCCTTGCACTCTTCGCGGGAGAGGATCTTGCCGTCGATGCCCCACGACTGCGCGTAACCGAGCTTGCGCTTGAGGTCTGCCAGACGGGTCTCCGTGGTAGCAACTTCAAGGCCGCCCACCTGGTTGAAACAGCTTTGGCCGTCCTCCGTGAGGGACAGGAGCTTTTCCACCGTGTACTTGGCGAAAAGTGCCATGGACTTTGAGGGGTTGGTCTGGAAAACCAATCCCGGTGCGTGCGAGGTGGAACCCCCGGGCATGTTCAGGGGGCCCTGGTCCAGGACGGTGATGTTGTTCCAACCACGGGTGACCAGTTCGTCGGCGAGGTTGGTGCCGACGATCCCGGCTCCAATAATGACAATGCTTGGCGTCGAAGCCATGTGGTTTCTCCTGCTGATTCTCGTGTGTTGCCTGTGCTGATGTGGTGGTTGTGGTTACCGGAACACCACGGTGCTGGTCTGGTCCAGCAGTACGCGGTGCTCGCAATGCCACCGCACAGCGCGGGACAAGGCCAGGGCTTCCGCGTCCTGGCCGATGGTGGAGAGGGTGGTGGGGCCGTACGTGTGATCGACCCGGATGACTTCCTGCTCGATGATGGGACCCTCGTCAAGGTCCGCAGTGACGTAGTGCGCCGTGGCCCCCACGAGTTTGACTCCGCGATCGTAGGCCTGGTGGTAGGGGCGCGCGCCCTTGAAGCCGGGAAGGAAGGAATGGTGGATGTTGATGGCCCGTCCCTCCAGGGCCCGGCAAAGGTCGTTGGAAAGCACCTGCATGTAGCGCGCCAACACCACGAGGTCGATGTTGTGCTCGTCGATCAGGTCGAGCAGCTGACGCTCTGCGTCTGCTTTGGTCTCGGACGTCACGGGAATGTGGACGAACGGAAGGCCCGCGGCCTCCGCCATCGCCCGGTGGGTTTCGTGGTTGGAAACCACCAAAACGAGATCCCCGCCCAGGCTGCCGCCGCGCCAGCGGAAGATCAGGTCATTGAGGCAGTGGCCGAACTTGGACACCATGACGAGGACGCGTTGTTTGGTCTGGTCGTGGACCTCGAACTTCATCCCGAAACGGTCCGCGATCGGACGGAACTCTTCTTCGAGCTTGTCCAGGGAGTAGGCCGACGAACGGGAGAACGCAGTGCGCAGGTGAAGTGTTTGGCGGAGGCCGTCGTCGAACTGCTGGTGCTCGTCGATATTGAAACCCCGCTCAAACAGGAAGGTGGTGACAGCCTGAACGATGCCCGCGCGTTCGCCGCACGACAGTGTGAGCACGAACTTCTGCCCGGGCTTGTCCGCTACTGCGGGGGACTGGGGCTGGGTGCTGGCGGATAAGCCGGTATCCACGAGGGTCATGGTTCCTCCTTTAGATATATTCTTGTGATTAGAACTGATATATTAGAACTGTCACCTAGCGTATACTGGTCATTGGGTGAGGTCAATAGCCATAAATGGCGTGATGGAAGGGGTTACTACCGTGGCATTTGAATCTTTGGCCTTTACGGATGCTGCGGCCGGAAAGTCCCTGGCGGACGTTGCGTATGCGAGCATCAGGGACCGGCTGCTGATGCTGGACATCAAGCCAGGCGACCTCCTTAACGATGAGGTTCTCTCCAAAGACCTCGGCGTGGGGCGGACGCCCGTGCGGGAAGCCCTCAAGCGCCTTGAGCTGGACCGCCTCGTGGTCACCTACCCCCGTCGCGGAACTTTCGCCACCCGGGTTGAGGTGACCGACCTTGCTTTCATCTCTGAAATCCGCGCCCAGCTTGAGCCATTGGCGGCCTCCCGGGCCGCGCGCGTGGCTTCGCCGGCAACCAGGGCGCGGTTGCGCAGCGTGATGGCGGAGGTTGAGGCCTTTGACGTGAGCGCTGCCTCGGTCGTTGAAACCCTGCGCCTCGACGCCAGCGTGCACCAAGGTATTTATGCAGCTGCTGCGAACCCCCACCTGGAAGACGTCCTCATTCGCTACGACAACCTTGCCACCCGAATCTGGTGCATGGTTTTGGACCGGCTTCCCGATCTCTCCCATCACGTCCGCGAGCACCTCGACCTGCTGCGTGCAGTCATTGACGGCGATGAGGCACGGGCTGCGGAGCTGGCTCGTGTTCACGTCAGCGGTTTCGAGCATGCTGTCCGCCAGGCTCTCTTTGCCGCTTAGCCTCCGGCAAAGGGCGGCAGGACGTCGATGACGTCGTCGGGCCGAAGGACCAAAGCACGGTCTCGGACGGCAATCTCGTTGCGCAGGAAGCTGCTCCTCGAGATGACTGCCGGCAACGAGGGGGCGCCGGCAGGGCGTGTCGGGCGATCCGAAGCCAACAGAGCGTCGATGAGTCCCTCCAGCGTGGTGCCCTCCGGAAGGTCGTGGCGTTCCTCTTCAACGCCGGCTGCTGCGCCGGCGGCGGCGAAATATCGTACAAGCAACTGTTGATCAGCCTCCGATGGCGCTCATGCTGCGGTCCGGCTGGATGAAGTCGGCGGCACCCAGCCCGGCATGGTCCATGCCATGGGCCCGGGGCTTGACCCACATGGCGTCCTGCCAGCGGCCGGCGAGCTCGTCGTCGTCCGCCCCGCCCCGCAGGAGGCCCAAGAGGTCGAACTCCTCGCGGGAAAACAAGCAGCTCATGATCTTTCCCTCGGCCGTGATGCGGGTCCGCCGGCAGTCCGAACAAAAAGGTTCCGTCACTGAAGCGATAATTCCGGCCGTTCCGAGTACTGGTCCCGTGGGCTCACCTGTGGCGCGGTCCCGGCGGCGGACCTGGAACCGCTCAGCCGGGGCCCCGTCACGTGCACCGGCGTCGGGCTGGAGGCAGAACTCCCGCGACAGGAGCGCATGCATCTCCGCTGCGGTGATCATCGTCCGCCTCGTCCACCCGTGGTCAGCGTCCAAAGGCATTTGTTCGATGAAGCGCAACTCGAAACCGTGATCCAGCGCCCAGGCCAGCAACCCGCATGCCTCGTGGTCATTGATTCCCCGCATAAGCACGGCATTGATTTTGAGGGGCCCCAGCCCCGCGGCCCGGGCAGCTTCCACGCCGGCGAGGACCTTGCCAAGGAACGGGCGCCGGGTCAGTTTCGTGAAGGTCTCCTCGTGCAGGGAGTCAAGGGAAACGTTGATCCGGGTAAGCCCGGCTTCCTTGAGAGCCCGCGCTTTCCGGTCCAGCCCCACGCCGTTGGTTGTCATGGAAATCGGGAGTTCCGGGTGCGCCTCACGCAGGGCGGCAATGATGGCAGCCAAGTCAGGACGGACCAAGGGCTCTCCGCCGGTCAGCCGCAGTTCCCTCACGCCCAGGCGCTTGACGCCGATTCCGACGATCCGAACGATCTCACCGGCCGTCATGACTGCCTGTTTCGAGAGCCACTCCAGTCCTTCCGCAGGCATGCAGTAAGTGCAGCGAAGATTGCACTTGTCCGTGACGGACAGACGCATGTCCGTTGCCTGGCGGCCAAAGCGGTCCACCAGGCCCGGTCGCAGGCCTGGCGGACGCGGTTCGGGTGCGGGTCCGCGGCCGTCGGGCGCGGCGCGTAGCACGGGGATTCCCAATTGAACGGTCACGATTTCAAGCCATGCATGTTTCGAGGAGCACTGCGGTCCTCGTCATCGCGAACCCGGGTCACTATCAATGTATGAGCCGGGCCGGGGCGTGGTGTGCTCGCAGGTGCAGCCCCCGTCAACCTGAAGCCGGACGGTCACGGGTGCGGATGCGTCCAGGTGGAGGGTCACGGTGTTGCTGCTGTCGCTGGAAACGCGAAGGATGGTGTCTTGTTCCTGATTCTGGGACATGTCTGTTTAACCTTTGCTGGTGAGATAAAAAAGTTCTGTCCCCGGCACCAAGGGGTTGCCGCCGGGGACAGAACTAGGGGATCAATTAGTTGAGATTGGTCTTTGGCTTGGTATCGCCGCTGACGGGCTTCCCGACAGTTGGGATACCGCCCGTTAGGGTTCCGCCGGAGCAGTCCGAGTCAGAGCACTTCTCGGCGCAATCGTGCCTGGTGACGAGGTCGAATTGGACGCTGCCATGCTGTTCCACTCCGGTACGAATGGCGCGCTCCACCACGGAGGTGGCCAGGCGCCGGCGCAAGGACAGCGGGTCGCGTCGGAGGTCCTTAGCCAGGGCGAAGCACAGCAGCAGCATGACCAGGACGAACGGCAGCGCCGCCACGATGGTAATGCGCTGCAGGCCGGACAAAGCTGCCGAGGGCTCATCGCCGCCGGCAAGGAGCATGACCGCCGCGACTGCACCGGTGAGCGTGCCCCAGAAAATGACCACTCCCCGCCGTGGCTCCTCGGCGCCGTTGGAACTTAGCGATCCCATCACAATGGAGGCCGCATCGGCACCCGTGATGAAGAAGATCCCGACCAGGACCATCGCAAGGACGATGACCGCTGCTGTCAGCCAGTCCGGCATCGACAGATTCTTGACCAGGTCGAAGAGGGCGCCATCAAAATTGATGGACGGGCTTCCGTCGACCATCGTTACCAGGCCCGGAGTGTTTGCCTTGTCGGCTTCCTCCTGGACATGGAACGCTGTGCCGCCGAAGATCGCGAACCAGATGACGCTGACGATGCTGGGGACAAGCAGGACGCCGGTGACGAACTGGCGGATGGTGCGGCCGCGGCTGATCCGGGCAATGAACAAGCCCACGAAGGGCGTCCAGGAAATCCACCAGGCCCAGTAGAAGATGGTCCAGCCGGACATCCAGGTGCGCAGGGCCTCGTCGCCGACGGCTTCCGTACGGGAGGACATCTCGGCGAGGTCTCGAGCGTAGTCGCCAACCGCGGACGGGATGAGATTCAGGATGAACAGGGTAGGACCGGCGACGAACACGATGAGGGCGAGGACCACGGCCAGGACCATGTTGATGTTCGAGAGCCACTGGATGCCGCGGCTGATGCCCGAGACGGCGGAGGCGACGAAGCAGGACGTGAGGATCGCTACGATCACCACGAGCACCGGAGTCCCGATTTCCCCTACCCAACCGTTCGATGTCATGCCGCTGCCGATCTGGAGGGCGCCCAGGCCCAACGATGCGGCGGTGCCGAAGAGGGTGGCAAAGATGGCCAGGATATTGATGAACTTGCCCACCGGGCCTTCCACCATCCTGATGCCGAACAGTGAGGTGAAGGCCGCCGAGATGAGTTGCTTGCGGCCCAGCCGGTAGGTTCCGTAGGCCATGGCGATTCCCACTACGGCGTACATGGCCCAGGGGTGCAGGGTCCAGTGGAAGATGGATGTTGCCATGGCAGTCTGGATGGCTGCGGGCGTGCGGCCGTCGACGGTTCCGGGCGGGGGAGAGACGTAGTGGTAGAGAGGTTCAGCGACGCCGTAGAACATGAGTCCAATACCCATGCCGGCCGCGAACATCATGGACACCCAGGAGACGGTTCGGAATTCCGGCTTCTCACCGTCCTTGCCCAAGGGGATGTTTCCGAACTTGCCGAGGGCCAGCCAGAGGACGAAAACAACGAAAAGGGAGGCCAGCACCATAAAGAGCCAACCGGTGTATTCCATCACCCAGTCGAGGGCGTCCTTGGAGGTGCTGGACAGGCTGTCCTTGCCGACAAAGCCCCAGATCACGAAGGCGACGGCGATGGCGCCTGTGATGCCGAAGGTGACCTTGTCGAGGGTTAGTTTCTGGTTCCGGCGTTCGGAGACAGCCTGCTCTGTTTTGCTCTGGCGAAGTTCCTCAAGGATCTGAGCGTATTCTTCTTCATCCGGCAGGCTTGCGGTTATGCCGTCCTCTGGTTCGAGGACTGCGGGTGGAATTTCCTCTGTGGAGATGCGCGTTGCTTCGCGGGAGCTATCCATACTTTCAGCGTCCGGGTTGTCGGGAGAATCCGCCGGACTGCTGTCGGTAGGAGCCTCGTTGGGTTTGGGGGATGTTATTTCACTATTAATAGCCATGAGCGGGTCCTTTTCTCGGCGAGTCATGGGCTTGCGTTTAAACATGGCCTTCGGGGGCTAGACCGGGCGGAAGGTTGGGGGCTTCGTCCGATTCGAGGACCATGGTGTTGCCGTCGACGATCTTGACTTTGTGTGTGCGGACCGGCAGGGTGGCCGGCGATGCATCCAGGTCACCTTCCTCCGTGAGGAAGACGGCGATAGACGGAGCGGTATCGAGCCGTCGTGCCTCCCCGGGAGCGAGTTCACTAAGCGGGCAGGCCTCGTGCATGGTGTGCACCTCTTTAGAGTTCAGGGACTGGATTCGCAAACGGTCTGCCTTGGCTTCGGAGGTTGTTCCGCAAGAGTCAACAGAATTCGCGGTAAGCAACAGAGTGCGCCTCGTCACGCGCAATGTCAAGGTATTTCGCAATGGTCCGGCCGCACCTTGACACAGATCGTGACATGCGTCACCCTGTTGCATATCGCGATGACTGTTGCGTAGGACGACGCCGAAGCCCTGGCGCAGAAGCTCGCGGCACGGAAGCTCGCGGTACCGACGCTCGTAGCAGGTGATCCTTTCCAGGCATCACCGCAGGGAACGGCGCATGAGCACGCGAGGGAAGCCGTTGAGCACAGAGTCGGTGTCGGCGGCCTTGGCGAACCCTGCCTCTTCGAAGAGCGAGCGGGTGCCGACATATGCCATGGTGAGGTCCACTTTCCTGCCCTGGTTGTCCACCGGGTAGCCCTCGATGGCAGGGGCGCCGTAGCTGCGGGCGAACTCGACGGCGCCTTGCAGCAGGAGGTGCGAGATGCCCTGGCCTCGGTGCCCGGGCCGGACCCGGATGCACCACACCGGCCACACGTCGACGTCGTCCACGTGGGGAATCTTGCGGTTGCCGGCAAAGCTGGTGTCGGCGCGCGGATGGACGCCTGCCCAGCCCACCACGTCGTCGCCGTCATAGGCCAGCACGCCCGGGGGTGGATCCTGCCCGACGAGCTGTTTCACCAGTGCCCCGCGCTCGGGGCCGCGTAACTCGACATTCTGCTTTGACGGGATGCGGTAGCTCAGGCACCAGCAGACATTTGCCCCGGGGCTCTTGGGGCCAATCATCGCTTGCACGTCCTCGAACTGCGTCGCCGGACGGATGTCGATTGCCATGCCGCCACCCTGGCACCGGTCGGTCGCCGGGGCAAGGGCGCAAAAGGCCCGGCTAGCGCAGGCCGCTGCTGTGGGCCATAGCGATAGCCTCCGTGCGTGAGGAAGCGCCAACCTTCCGGTAGATATTGCGCAGGTGGAACTTCACGGTGTTCTCGCTGATGTGCAGTTTCGCAGCGATGGCCCGGTTCCGCTGTCCCGCGGCCAGCAGCTGAAGCACCTCCAGTTCCCGTTCGGCGAGCTTCCAGCCTGAGACATCCGCCAGCGGGCCGGCCGGCGGGTCGAGGGGGAGTGACACCGCTACGTCAGCTCCCCAGCCGGACATCACATCCACCGACATGCGGCCGTTGAGGGCCTCCACGCGTTGCCCCAAGCGGGCCATGTTGGGTGCCGCCTTGGACAGTTCGCCCGGGCCGTCGTCGCGGACGTTGACCAGGAGGTTCTCGCCGTCGCAGTCCCATTGCGTGCGTATCCGGCTGACGCCGCCCTGATCCACCATGGCAAGTACCAGGCCCCTGACGATCGCCCGCGCCGCATGCGCCACTTCGCCGGGCAGGGCACGGCCATTGAGGGGAGGCTCGATGAACTGAACGTCGATGCCGCTGAAATGCGTCAATGGTTTCAGATCCTCGCGGAGGCGCTGGAACGCGGTGGCGACCGGTTCCTCTACCAGTTCTGTGGTGCGGTCGCTGAGCGTGCGGAGCCCCACCAATGCCTTAGCGGCGACGTCGATGGCGGACTTCCGCGCTGCGTCGTCGGTCAGTGCGGGCGAGCGCAGCGCGGCCAGCAGGGTTTCGAGGGTGGTGGAGTGACGGTCCACCAGTTCGGCGGTCACCCTCACCCGCTCGGCCGAGGCCGCGCGGGATTCAATGAGGTACGACGGCGGCGCATCAGCCACCTTCTCCCGGATCCGTTCGGCTGCGAGGGCCCACAGGTAGCCGAGCATCCGCTCTGCCGCGGCATGCTCGACCGGATCCGGACGATGCTGCGGGTCTGTGAACACCAGCAGCGCGTTGCTCGGCGAGGAAAGGGCCAGTACCGCGCGTTCCTCGCCGCCAAGGACGGCGTCGCCCTGCCACGCCCCGCCCGGCGATGCTCCGCTCTCCGACAGCGCGGCGCGGATGTGGTCGAGTTCGGCGATGGATACCCGGCTGATGATGGCTTCGTCGCCGGCTTTCTTCTGGGGCCGGCCCGTGCAGTCCTCGGTGAAGATCACCAGCGCGCTACTGCCCAGATACGGATCAACGGCGTCCCGCAATCGCTGTGCAATGGTGGCCAGCGGGGCGGTGGACAAAGCGGCTACCGCCCCGAGCAAGGACTGCGCCTCCTCGACGGTCCGGGGCAATCCGGGGGTAGGGGTTACCGGGGCAGCATAGGTGTCTGAGGGTTTGTTCACCTGCCTATTCTACGGTTTTCCATGCACATGCCTACCCTTTTGGGTAGGGAAGACCGTCCGATCATGGCGTTGGACCTACCCTGCAGGAGAGTCAGGATGGATAAGTAACAACTCTCGTACAAGGAGTAGCAGCCAATGAGCGTCATCACGGAAACCGATCCGGCCGCCCATGCCGATACATCCCGGGCCTTCATCCACAACCGGATTCTTGTCCAGGACGAAATCAGCGAAGTATTCCAGCGCGTTGATCCGGCGCAGGTCGCGTCCCTCGTAACCGAGCTGCGTTTGGCCGAGAGGATCTTCGTGACGGGAGCCGGTCGAAGCGGCCTCGTCCTGAAAATGGCGGCCATGCGGCTGATGCACCTCGGGCTGACGGTGCACGTGGTCGGCGAGACAACCGCGCCGGCCATCCGTCCGGGTGACCTGTTGCTGGCAGCCTCAGGCTCCGGTACCACTGCCGGCGTCGTCAAAGCGTCGGAAACCGCGGCCGCCCAAGGCGCCCGGGTTGCCGCCTACACCACGAACTCCGGTTCCCCACTCGCGGCAGCAGCCGCCGCCGTCGTGGTCATCCCGGCCGCCCAAAAGACGGATCACGGCTCCGCCCTGTCCCGGCAGTACTCGGGAAGCCTCTTTGAACAGGTGCTTTTTGCCACCACCGAGGCCGTGTTCCAAAGCCTCTGGGATGAGAACGCGGCGGCCCCGGAAGAACTCTGGGAACGCCACGCCAACCTCGAATAGGCCTGCCTGATCCAAGTACCAAAAGCACCAAAACCAACCACCACACCGAAAAGAGAACACACATGAAACTGCAAGTCGCCATGGACGTCCTGACCGTCGAAGCCGCCCTCGAGCTCGCCGGCAAGGTTGCCGAATACGTTGACATCATCGAACTCGGCACACCGCTGGTGAAGAACGCCGGGCTGTCCGCCGTGACCGCCGTCAAGACGGCCCACCCGGACAAGATCGTTTTTGCCGACATGAAGACCATGGACGCCGGCGAACTCGAAGCCGAGATCGCTTTCAACGCGGGCGCAGACCTGGTCTCCGTCCTGGGCAGCGCCGACGACTCCACCATTGCCGGCGCCGTCAAGGCAGCAAAGGCCCACAACAAGGGCATCGTTGTTGACCTGATCGGCGTCGCGGACAAGGTTACCCGCGCCCAGGAAGCCCGCGCCCTGGGCGCCAAGTTCATCGAGTTCCACGCGGGCCTCGACGAGCAGGCCAAGCCGGGCTACAACCTGGATGTGCTGCTCAGCGCCGGCGAGGAAGCTCGAGTGCCGTTCTCCGTGGCCGGCGGAGTGAACATCTCCACCATCAACGCAGTGCAGCGCGCCGGTGCAGATGTAGCCGTCGTCGGCGGTTCCATCTACAGCGCAGCCGATCCCGCGCTGGCCGCCAAGGAACTGCGAGCCGCGATCATCTAGCAAGTACTGCCCCGCCCGGACGGCACGGAACTGCGGCATTTTTCGAGTAGTGCCGGCCGTTCCGTCCGGGCGGTGGCCGTGCCACACTTGGTGGACTATCGATTGACTGGGGGGATCCACGTCAGGAGATTGTCATGGGTAACAGGATGCACCCCCGCACTTTGCGCTCCCGATTGGCGGTGAGCAACTCATGATGATCGGCTGGGCCTATCTCATGGCGGCAATCATGACCGTCGACGCGCTCCTGCTGGGCTTGCTGCTGTTCAATATGAAGTGGCCAAAGAGCTGGAAGAGAAACGGCTGACGCCCCTCATCATGTGGCATTCCGGCATTCCGGCATTCACAGCGCAGTGACAGTTTCCCAACAGCCCTGACTGATCTTGGGCGCGCATCTTTGTCTCAGGCGGTGAAACAGCCGTTCTTCCGTAAGAGCCGTGCAGCACGGCGGATGAAGGAGACAGAGGATGTCACGTACGAAGAGAATCACGCTCGGCCTCACGGCCGGGGCCTTGGCCCTGGGCGCCGGAATGGGAGTCACCGGGATGGCTTCGGCCGCCGAGACGCCCAGCCCGAGTTCCACGGCCTCGGCAAGCACCAGCCCTGCTGACGGCTCCGCAGCCGTTGACAGCGGAAAGCGCGGCGGCCACAAGGGGGACCGCGGTCAGCTGGCTGCTGACCTGGCCACGAAACTCGGCGTCGAGGAGGCCAAGGTGACGGAAGCCATCCAGGCGTTCCGGGACGCCAACAAGCCAACCGGCACGCCTGCCGAGGGAGCCGCCACTGACGGCACCAAGCCGGACCGCTCCGCCCTGGACGCGGCGATGGCCAAGTCCCTGGCTGAATCGCTCGGCGTCGAGGAATCCAAGGTCACGGCGGCCCTGGAGGAAATCCGTGCCGCGGGCCAGGCCGAACGGGCGGCCGCCCTCAAGACCAGGCTGGACGCTGCTGTCACCGACGGCAAGCTGACCCAGGCCGAGGCGGATGCCGTCACCAAAGCCGTGGAAGCCGGGGTGATCGGGGGAGGCGGCCGCTAAACCCGCTCAACCGGGACGCTCTCTCACTATCGGGCGGTTCAACCGGGACGCTCTCTCACTATCGGGCGGTTCAACCGGGACGCTCTCTCATACGTGAGAGAGCATCCTGGGAAAAACCGCCAAAAGTGAGAGAGCGTCCGGGGTTAAATCGGCTTAGAGCACCGTCCGGATTGTTTCCTCGAAGCTCGTGACGTGGTGCAGCGCCAGCTTGGCAGCCCTGTCGGCATCGCCTTCCGCAACCGCTTCGAGGAGTTCCACGTGCTCAGTGATGTGGCCGCTCACTGACGGAACCTTGTCCAGGACCACGCACCAGATCCGGGTTGCAAGGTTGTCGTAGCGGATCAGGGTGTTCTCCAGGTGCGGGTTCGCGGCCGCCTTGTAGATGAGGCGGTGGACCGTCAGGTCGTACCGCATGAGTTCGCGGGACTCCGCGGGACTGGGGTCCAGCCCGGCGATGGTCTGAGCCACCTGCAGCAGTTCGCGGCGCATGGCCGCACTGGCCCTGGTGGCCGCGCGCCGCGCCGCCAGCGGTTCGAGCAGCTCCCGGACCTCCGACACGTCGGCCAGCTCCGTGAAGTCCACGTTGGTGGCGAAAGTTCCCCGGCGGGGATAGGACACCACCAGGTGGTCCACCTCCAGCCGCTTGATAGCTTCGCGCACAGGAGTGCGGCCGGACCCGAACTCGGCCGCCAGCTGACCATCATTGATGGGCTCGCCGGGGCGGATCTCCAGCATGATCAGCTTGTCGCGCAACTGCCGGTACGCGGCCTCCGCCTGGGACGGAGCCTCGTCCTCGACGGAAGTCAGGGCGGGAAGTGCATTCAAGGCGCCGCTCCATTCATCGGTACTTAGAATCCGGGTTCCAAGCGGAAGCTCAGTGCCATTTTGCTTCAACCCCTTGACTCTCTTGTGATCCCAATCATACCATTGCACTCACACTAATATATTAGTTTTGCATCAATAGTATTTCAAAGGAGCAACCGTGGTTGAGCAGTTGAACGAGCGACTTTCCGCAGTCGATCCCGAGGTCCAGCAGGCCATTGTCCGCGAGCTGGACCGCCAGCAGTCAACGCTGGAAATGATCGCCTCGGAGAATTTCGCCCCCGCGGCGGTCATGGAGGCACAGGGCTCAGTCCTGACCAACAAGTACGCCGAGGGTTACCCGGGCAAGCGCTACTACGGCGGCTGCGAGCACGTTGACGTGATCGAGCAGCTGGCCATCGACCGGGTGAAGGCCCTGTTCGGCGCCGAATTCGCCAACGTCCAGCCGCACTCCGGCGCGCAGGCCAACGCCGCCGCCATGTTCGCCCTGCTGAACCCCGGCGACACCATCATGGGCCTGAGCCTGGCGCACGGCGGCCACCTCACCCACGGCATGAAGATCAACTTCTCCGGCAAGCTCTACAACGTGGTCCCGTACCACGTGAGCGAAAAGGACCATGTGGTGGACATGGCCGAGGTCGAAGCGCTGGCCCTGGAACACCGCCCCCGGCTGATCGTGGCCGGCTGGTCCGCCTACTCCCGCCAGCTCGACTTCGCCGAGTTCCGCCGGATCGCCGACCTGGTTGGCGCCTACCTCATGGTGGACATGGCGCACTTCGCCGGCCTCGTGGCCGCCGGACTGCACCCCAACCCGGTGCCCTACGCCGACGTCGTCACCACCACCACGCACAAGACCCTCGGCGGACCGCGCGGCGGAGTCATCCTCGCCAAGGAGCAGTACGCCAAGAAGATCAACAGCGCCGTTTTCCCGGGCCAGCAGGGCGGCCCGCTGGAGCACGTCATTGCCGCCAAGGCCGTGGCCTTCAAGCTGGCCGGCTCGCCGGAGTTCAAGGAACGCCAGGAACGCGTCCTGCAGGGATCCAAGCTGCTGGCCGAGCGCCTCCTCCGCGACGACGTGGCCGCAGCCGGCATCTCCGTGGTCAACGGCGGCACCGACGTGCACCTGGTCCTGGTGGACCTCCGGAACTCTGAACTGGACGGGCAGCAGGCCGAAGACGCCCTGCACCGGATCGGCATCACGGTCAACCGCAACGCCGTGCCGTTCGATCCCCGCCCCCCGATGGTTTCCTCCGGCCTCCGGATCGGCACGCCCGCCCTCGCCACCCGCGGCTTCGGCGCCGTGGAATTCGCCGAAGTGGCTGACATCATTGCGACGGCGCTGGTCGCCGCTGCCGGCAACGGCACCGGTGACGGCGCATCGCTCAGCGAGGATACCGCCGTCGAACTCCGCGCCCGGGTCACGGCCCTCGCCGACCAGTTCCCGCTCTACCCCCACATCATCAACGGCACCGAGATTGCCGAGTTCGAAGCAGACATGATTGGAGCAGCCCAGTGAGCACCCATCAGCTCCCCGAGCACCCGGATTTCCTCTGGCGCAATCCCGAGCCCAAGTCCTCCTACGACGCTGTGATTGTGGGCGGCGGCGGGCACGGCCTGGCAACGGCCTACTACCTCGCCAAGAACCACGGCATGACCAACATCGCCGTCCTGGAAAAGGGCTGGCTGGCCGGCGGCAACATGGCCCGCAACACCACCATCATCCGTTCCAACTACCTCTGGGACGAGAGCGCAGCCATCTACGAGCACGCCCTGAAGCTGTGGGAGATCCTGCCGGAAGAGCTCGAATACGACTTCCTGTTCAGCCAGCGCGGCGTCATGAACCTGGCCCACACCCTCGGTGATGTCCGCGAAAGCATCCGCCGCGTCGGAGCGAACAAGCTCAACGGCGTGGACGCGGAATGGCTGGAGCCGGACCAGGTCAAGGAACTCTGCCCCATCCTGAACATCAGCGACAACATCCGCTACCCCGTCATGGGCGCCACCTACCAGCCGCGTGCAGGCATCGCCAAGCACGACCACGTGGCCTGGGCCTTCGCCCGCAAGTGCGACGAGCTCGGCGTGGACATCATCCAGAACTGCGAAGTCACCGGCTTCCTCAAGGACGGCAACCGCGTGGTGGGCGTCAAGACCAACCGCGGCACCATCAACACCGAAAAGGTGGGCCTGTGCGCGGCCGGGCACAGCTCGGTCCTGGCTGAAATGGCCGGCTTCCGGCTGCCCATCCAGTCGCACCCGCTCCAGGCCCTGGTCTCTGAACTGCACGAGCCGGTCCACCCCACCGTGGTCATGTCCAACCACGTGCACGTCTACGTCTCCCAGGCGCACAAGGGCGAACTGGTCATGGGCGCCGGCGTCGACTCCTACAACGGTTACGGCCAGCGCGGCTCCTTCCACGTGATCGAACACCAGATGGCCGCCGCCGTCGAACTGTTCCCCATCTTCGCCCGGGCACACGTGCTCCGGACCTGGGGCGGCATCGTGGACACCACCCTGGACGCCTCGCCCATCGTGGGCACCACACCGGTGGACAACATGTTCGTCAACTGTGGCTGGGGAACGGGCGGCTTCAAGGGCACTCCGGCTGCCGGCCTGACCTTCGCCCACACCATCGCCACCGGGGCACCGCACAAGCTGAACAAGCCGTTTGCGCTGGAACGCTTCGAAACCGGTGCCCTGATCGACGAACACGGCGCAGCCGCCGTCGCCCACTAGCCGCCGTCCCATAGAAAGAAGACGCACATGCTGCTTATCTCATGCCCCAACTGCGGCTCGCGCGACGAGACCGAGTTCCACTACGGCGGCCAGGCCCACGTGCCCTACCCGGAGAACCCGAACGAACTGAACGACCGCGAATGGGCCGAGTTCCTGTTCTACCGTGACAACACCAAGGGCATCTTTGCCGAACGGTGGCTCCACAGCACCGGCTGCCGCCAGTGGTTCAACATGCTCCGCGACACTGTCAGCTACGACATCCAGGCCGTCTACCCGATGGGCGCGCCCCGTCCCGCTGCCGTTGCTTCACCTGCGCCCGAATCCGGCACTGCCAGCCTCGCCGCGGACAGCACCACCACCGGCAACAGCGCGCCCAGCATCGCTGGAACCAGCACTTCTGCAACAAGCACCAACGCCTCCAGCACCACCGCCCCGGAAGGAGCAACCAAGTGACTTCCCAGAACGCCCGCCTCGCCGCCGGCGGACGCATCGACCGCAGCATTTCCTGGCGTTTCACCGTGGACGGCGAAGAATTCACCGGACACCCCGGCGACACCCTGGCCTCGGCGCTGCTTGCCAACGGCCGCATCGCCGTCGGCAACTCGCTCTACGAGGACCGTGCCCGCGGCATCATGTCCGCCGGTGTTGAAGAAGCCAATGCACTGGTCAAGGTGGCGCCCCGGTTCCCCGGCCATGTGGCCGAGTCCATGCTTCCCGCCACCACCGTCACCCTGGTGGACGGCCTCCAGGCCGAGCTGCTCAACGGCCTGGGCCGCCTGGACCCGGAGGAAGACCGCGCCGAATACGACAAGAAGTACGTGCACACGGACGTCCTGGTAATCGGCGGCGGCCCCGCCGGCCTGGCAGCGGCCCGCGAAGCCGTCCGCACCGGTGCCCGCGTGATGCTGCTGGACGACCAGCCCGAACTCGGCGGCACGCTCCTGTCCGGATCAACCACGCCGGACCTTGCCGACTCCGTCGAGGGCAAGCCCGCGCTGGAATGGGTGGCTGACGTCGAAGCCGAACTCGTGTCCGCGGCCGAATGCACCGTGCTGAACCGCACCACGGCCTTCGGCGCCTATGACGCCAACTACGTCATCGCCGTCCAGAACCGCACCGACCACCTGTCCAGCCCGGCCGCCCCCGGGGTGTCCCGGCAGCGTATTTGGCACATCCGTGCCAATCAGGTGGTCCTGGCTCCCGGCGCCCACGAACGCCCGCTGGTCTTCGAGAACAACGACCGCCCCGGCATCATGCTCGCCTCCGCCGTCCGCAGCTACCTCAACCGCTACGCAGTTGCCGCGGGGCAGCGGGTGGTCATCAGCACCACCAACGACAGCGCCTACGCCCTGGCCTCGGACCTTCGGGCCGCCGGCGTCAAGGTCGCGGCCGTCGTCGACGCCCGTCCCAGCATTTCGCCGGTGGCTGCCGCCGCCGTCGAAGCAGGTACCCGGGTGCTGATTGGCAGCGCCATCGCCAACACCGCAGCCGGAACCGATACAGCTGCTGAGTCCGGCGACCGCCGGCTGACCTCCGTCACCGTCCGCAGCATCAACGACGACGGCGAACTCACCTCCGGCATCGAAGAGATCGCCTGCGACCTGCTGGCTGTCTCCGGCGGCTGGAGCCCGCTGGTGCACCTGCACTCGCAGCGGCAGGGCAAGCTGCGCTGGGACGAGGACCTGGCAGCCTTCGTGCCGAGCACCGTTGTCCCCAACCAGCAGATTGTTGGCTCGGGCCGCGGCAGCTTCGAACTCGTGGACTGCCTCGCCGAAGGCACCTCCGCCGGAGCCTCCGCCGCGATCGCCGCAGGCTTCGAATCCGCCACCACGCCGTCCGTCATCGGCGAGCCGAAAGCGTCCGGTCCCACCCGCCAGCTGTGGCTGGTACCAGGGCAGGCCGGCACGCCGGACGATTGGCACAACCACTTCGTCGACTTCCAGCGGGACCAGTCCGTGGCCGACGTCCTCCGCTCCACCGGGGCAGGCATGCGGTCGGTGGAGCACATCAAGCGCTACACCTCCATCAGCACCGCCAACGACCAGGGCAAAACCTCCGGCGTCAACGCGATCGGCGTCATCGCCGCTGCGCTCCGCACAGCCGGCGAAGCGTCCCGGGGCATCGGCGACATCGGCACCACCACCTACCGGGCGCCGTTCACCCCTGTGGCCTTTGCGGCGCTCGCCGGACGCCAGCGCGGCGAACTGTTCGACCCCGCCCGCGTCACCTCGATCCACCCCTGGCACGTTGCCAAGGGCGCACTGTTCGAGGACGTGGGGCAGTGGAAGCGTCCGTGGTACTACCCGCAGGACGGGGAGGACATGGACACCGCCGTACTGCGGGAGTGCGCCGCCGTCCGCGAGTCCGTGGGCTTCATGGATGCCACGACGCTCGGCAAGATCGAAATCCGGGGCAAGGACGCCGGTGAGTTCCTCAACCGGATCTACACCAACGCCTTCAAGAAGCTCGCTCCCGGTTCTGCCCGCTACGGCGTGATGTGCATGGCGGACGGCATGATCTTCGACGACGGCGTGACCCTGCGCCTCGACGAGGACCGGTTCTTCATGACCACCACCACCGGCGGCGCCGCGAAGGTGCTGGACTGGCTGGAGGAATGGCTGCAGACCGAGTGGCCGGAACTGGACGTGCACTGCACCTCGGTGACCGAGCAGTGGAGCACCATTGCCGTCGTCGGGCCCAAATCCCGCGCAGTGATCGCCAAGGTGGCACCGGAACTCGCCGCCGACGGCGGGCTGGAGGCCGAAGCCTTCCCGTTCATGACCTTCCGTGAAACCACCCTCGCCTCCGGCGTGCAGGCACGGATCTGCCGGATCTCGTTCTCCGGTGAACTGGCCTACGAAATCAACGTGCCGTCCTGGTACGGGCTGAACACCTGGGAAGCTGTTGCCGCAGCCGGGGCCGAATTCAACATCACCCCCTACGGCACCGAAACCATGCACGTGCTCCGGGCCGAAAAGGGCTACCCGATCGTCGGCCAGGACACTGACGGCACTGTCACCCCGCAGGACGCGGGGATGGAATGGATTGTTTCCAAGGCGAAGGACTTCGTCGGCAAGCGCTCCTACGCAAGGGCCGACGCCCAGCGCGAGGATCGCAAGCACCTGGTCAGCGTCCTTCCCGTGGACGGATCGCTGCGGCTGCCGGAAGGCACCCAGCTCGTGGAAAAGGGGATCTCCACCAACCCCGCCTACGGTCCCGTCCCCATGCAGGGCTTCGTGACCTCGAGCTACCACAGCGCCGCGCTGGGCAGGTCCTTTGCACTGGCACTGATCAAGAACGGCCGCAACCGCATCGGCGAGACCCTCGTGGCCGCCGCCGGCGACCAGCTGGTTGATGTCGTCGTCGCCGAAACCGTACTTTTTGACCCCGAAGGGACCCGCAAAGATGGCTAACACAGCAGCACTCGAAGGCATCAATGGACTCCGGGACATCCGCCGCAGCCCGGCGTCACACCTGGCCGCCGCGCTGGAGGCCGGCTCCGTCGAAGGAACCGTGGTCCTGAAGGAAGGCCCGTTCCAGACCATGGCCGGCGTCCGCGTGGCCCTCAACTCCGAGGAAGGGGCACGGGTCGCGTCGGTTGTCGGCGGACTGCCGGCACGCTGCGGCGAGGTCCGCGGCACGGAGGACGTCAGCGTTCTCTGGCTGGGCCCGTCGGAGTTCCTCGTGGTGGCACCGGAGGATGCCCACGATTCGCTCGGCGGCGATCTCATCCGCGCACTCGAGGCCGCCCTGGCCGATGCGCCCGGGCAGGTTGTGGACCTCTCCGCCAACCGCACCACGTTCGAGCTCTCCGGCCCGCGCGCCCGGGCAGTGCTGGAAAAGGGCTGTGCCCTGGACCTGCACCCCCGCAGCTTCACGCCCGGAACTGCGCTGAACACCGAAGTGGGCAACATCCCCGTGGTCCTGCTGAAGACTGGTGATGAGAGCTTCCGGCTGTTCCCGCGGGCTTCTTTCGCAGACTTCCTGGGCAGGTGGCTGCTGGACGGCATGAGGGAATACGCTTCTCCCGAGGTGCCCTGATGGCGCTGAGCGCCTTGGACCTCTTCTCCGTTGGCATCGGGCCCTCGTCGTCACACACGGTGGGCCCGATGCGGGCGGCGAAACTGTTCGCTGACGGGCTCAAAGGGGACGGCCACCTGAGCGCCACCGTCCGGGTCCAGGCCGAACTGTTCGGATCACTCGGTGCCACGGGCCGGGGCCACGGCTCCGACAAGGCCGTGGTGCTGGGCCTCCAGGGCCTGGACCCGGAAACGGTGGACACATCCACCGCCGACGACCAGGTTGCCGCGGCTGCCCTCGATGCCGAACTCCGGATCGGCGGAAGCCACCGGGTGGACTTCAACTGGGACGAGGACGTGGTGCTGCACCGCCGCAAGTCGCTGCCCGCCCACCCGAACGGCATGACCTTCCGGGCGCTGGACCACACCGGCGCTGTCCTCAGCGAGCGGAGCTTCTATTCAATTGGGGGCGGCTTCGTCGTCGACGGCGACGCCGCCCCGGGCGACAACGTGGTGGCTGATGACACCCCGCTGCCGTACCCCTTCACATCTGCCGACGAACTGCTGGCGATCTGCCGGCGCGAGGGCATGTCCATTTCGGATGTAATGCTCGCCAACGAGCTGGTGTGGCGCAGCGAAGCGGAGCTCCGCGAGGAGCTGCTGAAGCTGTGGGCCGTCATGCGCGAATGCGTGGACAACGGCTGTGCCGCGGAAGGAATCCTTCCGGGCGGGCTGAATGTTCGGCGGCGGGCGCCGTCGTTGTTCCGCACGCTGACCGCGGATACCGGCGTCACCGATCCGCT
Source organism: Arthrobacter oryzae (assembly GCF_031454875.1). Lineage (GTDB taxonomy): Bacteria > Actinomycetota > Actinomycetes > Actinomycetales > Micrococcaceae > Arthrobacter > Arthrobacter oryzae_D. Next base: position 103,941 of record NZ_JAVDRQ010000006.1, on the reverse strand, counting down.
GCGGGCCATGGAGTGGGTGAACCTCTTCGCGCTCGCCGTCAATGAGGAGAACGCGGCCGGCGGGCGCATCGTCACCGCCCCCACCAACGGCGCGGCCGGCATTGTGCCGGCGGTGCTGCACTACTACGTCAAGTTTGTTCCGGGAGCCGACGACGACGGTGTCGTCCGCTTCCTGCTGGCGGCCGCCGCCGTCGGAATCCTCTTCAAGATCAACGCCTCCATCTCCGGCGCGGAAGTGGGCTGCCAAGGTGAAGTGGGCTCGGCCTGCTCCATGGCGGCCGCCGGGCTGTGCGAGGTGCTGGGCGGCACCCCCGAACAGGTGGAGAACGCCGCCGAAGTGGGGATTGAACACAACCTTGGCCTGACCTGCGACCCCGTGGGCGGCCTGGTGCAGATTCCCTGCATCGAACGGAACGCGATCGCCAGCGTGAAGGCCATCAACGCCGCGCGGCTGGCGCTGCACGGCGACGGCAGCCACAAGGTGTCGCTGGATAAAGCCATTAAAACAATGCGTGAGACAGGAGCGGACATGAAAACCAAGTACAAGGAGACCTCCCGCGGGGGCCTCGCCGTGAATGTGATTGAGTGCTGAGCCATGACTGCCATCGACACTGAAACCTCGCTCCCGGAGCCGGCCACCACGGTGGAGCATGTCCTCACGCTCGACTGCCGTGAGTCACCGGGCATCGTCCACGCCGTCTCCGGCTTCCTGCTGGAACACGGCTGCGACATCATTGACAACCAGCAGTTCGGCGAACGCTCCGAAGGGCACTTCTTCATGCGGGTGCACTTCGCGTCCGACGGCGATGCCTCCACGGCGGACACCCTGCGGACCGCTTTTGCCCCCGTTGCTGACCGCTTCGGGATGAGCTGGCGGCTGGAGCCGAAGGGTGCCAAGCGCAAGGTGCTGATCATGGTGTCCAAGTTCGGGCACTGCCTCAACGACCTGCTGTTCCGCGCCAGGATCGGCGAACTTCCGGTTGACGTGGTGGCTGTGGTCTCCAACCACACGGACCACCAGGCCCTCGTGGAATGGCACGGCATCCCGTTCTTCCACGTGCCCGTCACCGCCGCCACGAAGCCCGAGGCGGAGGGCAGGCTGCTGGAGCTGATCGATGAGTACGACGTCGAACTCGTGGTGCTGGCCCGCTACATGCAGGTCCTCAGCGACGGGCTCACCCGCAAGCTGGACGGCAAGGCGATCAACATCCACCATTCCTTCCTGCCCAGCTTCAAGGGTGCCAAGCCGTACCACCAGGCTTATGCCCGCGGCGTGAAGACCGTGGGTGCCACGGCGCACTACGTCAACGGCGAGCTGGACGAGGGTCCGATCATTTCGCAGCAGACGGTCGAAGTGGACCACACCTACGGGCCGGAGGACCTCGTGGCCGCCGGCCGCGACACTGAATGCAAGGCACTCAGCAACGCCGTGCGCTGGCACTGCGAAGGCAGGGTCATCCTTCGCGGCAACAGGACAGTGGTGCTCCGCTAACCTACGGGACGCTCTCTCACTTTCTGTCGCCTCAATCGGGACGCTCTCTCACTTTCTGTCGCCTCAATCGGGACGCTCTCTCACTTTCTTGGGGAAAGTGAGAGAGCGTCCCTGTTTTTGTCGCGAAAGGTGAGAGAGCGTCCCTGTTTTTGTCGCGAAAGGTGAGAGAGCGTCCTGCGTTCCGGCGGGACTGCTGCTTCCCGACGGGTTACAGTCCGGCCAGCCGGGTGGCCAAGTGCAGCGCGGCGAGCCGGCCTGTTCCCCTCGGATCGCCGCCGCACAGCTCGAAGATCCGCTGCAGGCGGTGGTGCATCGACTGCCGCTCCACGTGCAGCTCCCGCGCGGCCTGCGCGGTATTGCAGCCGGAGTCGAGCCAGGTTGCCAGGGTCGCCAACAGCTGCGAATTCCGCCGTGCGTCGTGCTCCAGCACGGGTCCCAGCTGCTGGCGGACGAAATCCTGCCGCACGCCCTGGTCCAGGTGCTGCGCCACCAGGCGCTCGACGGCGAGATGTTCGACGTCGAGCACCACGCCTTCGTTTTCCGACAGCGGCCGCGCCGCGGCCCGAACCGAACCGTTCGCTGCGAGATCCAGGGCGCATTTCGCCTCTGACAGGGACCACGGTGCGTTCTCTATCCCGGCCGCCAACGGGCCCACCGCCGTCATGGTTCCGGCCTCAACCGGCAGCTCCCGCAACGCTGTCACCAGCCCGGTCCGTGCCGCTGCCGCCCCGTCGAAGGGCAGGACGGCAAGGGCCAGGAGCTCCGCGTTGTCCACATAGCTGGCGCTCTGCTGCGCTGACCGCTTCAGGATCTTGTCCATCGCTGCACGCAGCTGCTGCGACGTGGAAGTCCTTACGACGACGGCCACGAGCGTCGCGGAGGGCGGGATCCCAGCAGCCGGAGAGAGCTGCTGTAGCCGCCAGGGCTGGCTGCCGGAGCTGACAGCCCGCAGGAGCGCCGTTCCGGCCACCTCTTTCAGCCCCGGCGGCATCCGCTGCAGCAGCGCCAGCGACAGGATGTCAATGCAGCGCCCACCGGCGACACGAGCCAGGTTGACGTCCCCGCCGTGCGGGACATTGATGGCAAGCCGCGCCGAGGGGACACCGCGAACAGGGACGTCGATGCTGATCAACGTGCCGCCAGCGCCCGTTCCGGCAGCCTGTCCGGGCCGTTTATCTGCCTTGGACCCGTCTGTCCCTGAACTTTGCGCCGGATTCGAGCTTCGCGTCAGAACGGAGCCGTCCCCGGGCTGACCCGCCCGGTCCTGACCCGCCCCGTCCGGGATGGCGCCATCCGGTCCGGCCTCATCAGGACCGGCGCTGCCGAGCGTTACGCCGGACACCGACGAGAGCTCCAGCGTCGCGTCAATGACGCCGGCGAGCACCGCCAGGATCTGGTCGAGGCTGCTCCCGTGGGCCAGTTCAACAGCCATGGCATGGCTGGCCTCGTCCGCGCGGCGCAGGTGTGCCACCGATTCGCTGACCAGCATCGAATTGATGGCCTGCATGATGCCCACGAAGGGCACCACCCTGCGGAATTCAATCAGGGGCAGCCCGGCACTTTCCGCGGCCTGGACCATCGAGGACGGAATCGCGGCCAGGCTCTGGCCGGTTTCCACCGCGAGGGCGCCCACGCCCCGGGCTGCAAGTTGCCGGACGTACTCCACGCGGCGGCTGTCCGGGGCCGTAGCCAACGCATCACCGCCGGTGAGCAGCAGTTCGCCGCCGCTAAGCAGCGGGGCTATGTCCAAAACTTCACTGGAGTGGACCCATCGCAGCTGCGTACTGGCCGCTGCCGCGGCACCGGCGCGGATCACGGGATCAGCAGCGGTGAGAGTGGCGTGTTTCAGGATGTCGGTGAGCTTTATCGGCATTACGCTCCGTCGTGCAAAGGGTCTTTTTCGTATACATATCGTATCTTGTTGTGTGTGGTCTGCAGCACATACTCTTGCGGTATCCCCCTTTTCTCCCTATGGAGGCCCCACATGCATAACAACTCCACTGCAGCCCCGGCTGGCACAGTGCAGGCAACCGACAATGACGTCGAGGCCTGGCTTCAGCCCATTCCTGAATCCCAGCGGACCAGGAAAGTCTCCGGACAGTTCTGGATCTGGGCCGGCGCCAACCTCGCGCCCATCAACTGGGTCCTCGGCGCGCTCGGCATCCACCTGGGACTCGGCTTCGCCGACACGGTCATCGTTCTGGTTTTGGGAAACCTGATCGGCATGCTGCTGTTCGGCTGCTTCGTCCTGCTCGGCCAGAAGACCGGCGCCACGGGCATGGTCCTGGCCCGCGCAGCATTCGGCAGACGCGGAAACTACCTCCCCGCCGCCATCCAGGCGCTTCTGGTGATCGGCTGGTGCGCGGTAAACACTTGGATCATCCTGGACCTGGTGATGGCGCTCTTCGGAACCCTCGGCTGGGTTGACCCGACTGCCCATAACTACGGCTGGAAAATCGGCGTGGCCACCGCCATCATGGCTGCCCAGGTAGCCATCGCCTGGTTCGGCTACAAGGCCATCGCAGCCTTTGAAAAGTGGACCGTGCCGCCCACCATCATTATCCTCGCGGTGATGTCCGCCGTCGCCTGGTTCGGTATGAAGATCAACTGGACCTACGCCGGCCCTGCCGGCAACATCCTCGAAGGTTCGGAGCGGATCGCCGCGATGAGCGCCGTCATGACGGCCATCGGCATCGGCTGGGGAATCACGTGGTTCACCTACGCCGCCGACTACTCCCGCTTCGTCAGCACCGAGGTGCCCAAGAAGAAGGTCTACCTCGCCTCGGTCCTGGGTCAGTTCATCCCGGTCGTCTGGCTCGGAGTCCTGGGCGCCAGCCTCGCCACCAACAGCGGCGAGATCGACCCCGGAAAACTCATCGTCCAGAACTTCGGTGTCCTCGCACTTCCGGTGCTGCTGATGGTCCTGCACGGACCCATCGCCACCAACATCCTGAACATCTACACCTTCTCGGTCGCGACGCAGGCGCTCGACATCACCATCAGCCGCCGCAAACTCAACCTGTTCGTCGGAGTGTTCTCGCTGGCCGCCGTCGTCTTCTTCATCTTCCAGGAGGACTTCGCCGCGGTGCTGGATGCCTGGCTCATCGGACTCGTGGCTTGGGTGGCTGCCTGGGGCGGCGTGATGCTGGTGCACTACTTCTGGATTGAAAAGCGCTGGCCCGGCAACCCCGCACGGCTGTTCGACGCCGTTGGCACCAAGCGGCTCCCCGGCATCAACTGGGCCGGCGTTGTGTCCCTCCTGGTCGGCATCTTCGCCACCTGGCTGTTCATGTACGGGCTGGTCCCGGCAATGCAGGGCCCCATCGCAGTGGCCCTAGGCGGCTGGGACCTGTCCTGGCTCGCCGGCGGACTCAGCAGCGCGGCGACCTACGCGGTCCTTGGCCCCCGGGTACACCGCAGGTTTCTGGCCGGCGCAGAACCGCAGCCCTTGGAGGTAACCGTCCCGGACGAAGCAGTCACGGAAGCGGCAGCCCGCCCGACGACAACCGCCATCTCGCTCTAGAAAGGAATCGGACCATGGAATTCCCCGCTTTCCCGGACTCCGCCCATCCCATCACCTGGCCCGAAGGGTACCGGGCGGCCGCATCCTTCACGTTCGACGTGGACGCGGAATCATGCACCATCGCGCACGATCCCACCAGCACGCGCCGGATGTCCCTCATGACCCACCAGTCGTACGGACCCAAGGTCGCGGTGCCGCGGCTGCTGCAGATCCTGCAGCGCCAGGACATCCAAGCCACGTTCTTCATCCCCGGCTTCACTGCGGAAAGCTACCCGGATGTGGTGCGCCGGATCGTGGACGCCGGACACGAGATCGCCCACCACGGCTACCTGCACGAACCCATGCAGGGGATCGACGCCGCCACCGAGGCGCGGTACATCGACCGGGGGCTCGAAGCACTGGCCAAGGTCGCGGGCGTTCGGCCGGTCGGCTACCGCGCTCCGTGGTGGGAGCTGAACTGGCACTCGCCCGCCCTGCTGGCGGACCGGGGCTTCCTTTACGACTCCAGCCTGCTCGACGGCGATGCGCCGTACCGGTTCACCGTCGCCGAGGGCGATTCCAGGGACCTGGTCGAAATCCCGGTGGACTGGGCGCTCGACGACTGGGAGCAGTACGCCTTCTACCCGGGCGTCACCGGCAGCGGAGTCATCGAAAGTCCCGCCAAGGTCCTCGAAATGTGGACGCTCGAAGCCGAGGCGCACCACGCGGCCGGAAGCTGCTTCGTGCTGACCAACCATCCGTTCATCTCCGGCCGGCCGTCCAAAGCGGTGGCCCTGGAACAGCTGATCAGCCGGGTCAAGGCGATGGACGGCATGTGGGTCACCACGATGGCCAAAATCGCCGAGCACACCCGGGACACGGTCACTGAAGTCCACAGCCACGCGCGCATCGAGGTTCCCGGCTTCCCGGACGCCGGTGCCCGCTTCACCCCGGCGCAGGTCCGCCAGTCCGCACTGGCCTCCGACCGGACGCGCCTCTAACGGCAGGACGCTCTCTCACTTCCTGCCGCCTAAACCGCGACGGTCTCTCACTATTTACATAAAAAACCGGAACGATCTCTCACTACTGAGAGATCGTTCCGGTTTTTGTTGTGATAAGTGAGAGAGCGTCCGAGAAAAGGGCGCAGAAACTGAGAGAGCGTCCGAGAAAAGGGTGCAGGAAGTGAGAGAGCGTCCGGGGCCGGGGAGGGGGAGGGGAGACCTAGACGCCCAGTGTTTCCTTCAGTGCTGCGACGTGGCCCTGGGCCTTGACCTGGTACTGGGCGAGCTTCACTTTGCCTTCGGTATCCAGCACCACGGTGGAGCGGACGATGCCCTCGGTGACTTCGCCGTCCCTAAGCTTTTCGCCCCACGCGCCGTAAGCCAGTGCCACAGAGTGGTCCTCGTCGGCCAGGAGCGGGAAGGTCAGCGCGAAGTCGCCGGTGAAGTGGGCCAGCTTTTCCGGGGCGTCGGGGGACACGCCCAGGACCTCGTAGCCGGAGCCCTGCAGGGACTCGAGGCTGTCGCGGAAGTCGCATGCTTCGGTGGTGCAGCCGGGGGTGGCGGCTTCCGGGTAGAAGTACACGATGACGTTCTTGCCGCGGTAGTCGGCCAGCGCCGTCGGCTTGCCCGAAGCGTCAGGCAGCGTGAAGTCCGGTGCCTGTGTTCCGGGCTGGAGCTTGGTGGTCAGAGTGGAGGTCATGATGATCCTTCGGGAGTCTGTTTACTGACAAAAGCGTGCTGAACGGTCGTGCTGAAGTGCTTTCTACTCCAACAACCACGGGTTCAGATGCAGTATTCCGCCGGCCCGCGCACTTTCGTGTGAGGTCCGGGGATGAACTGGTACCCGCCGCCGCGCACCGTGGCGATCGCATGCCGGCCGCGGCGCAGCTTCCGCCGCACCCGTCCAACATAGACATCGATGGACCGGGAGGCCGCCGCGGGGGAATCGAACGATTCCAGGAAGAGCCGGAGCTCCTCGCGGCTGACGGCCCGCGAACAATTCTCCACGAGATACCTCAGGAGCTTGAACTCGACGCCGGTCAGCGCCACCGGCTCACCGTCCAGCCGGACCTCGCCGGCGGCAAGGTCCACTGACACCAGGCTTACCGGCCCGGCCAACGGCGGGAGGGGAGTTGCGCCGTCGTCGTCCTCCGGGGAGTCCTCCGAAACGGACGACGACGGCACCTGGGTTCCGCTGCCGGCTGGCCCGTGCGGTCCCCCCGGCGGGGCAGCATGGGCAGCGGAAGTTGCAGCCCCGGCGGCGGGCCAAACGTGGACCTCCGCCTCCGGAGCAATCTTCAGGGCACGCGCCAGCATCAGTTCCGCGGCGCGTGCCATCACGGCGGGGTCAATGTCCTGGTCGCCGTCCGGGGTTACCCAGACGGCCAGTCCATGGGCCTTGAGCGCCGGGCCGGACTTGGCCGGGCCCGTCGCACATATGCCGCGGGGGAAATGTACCTGGACAGCCATGGCGTGGGGCCTCAGACGCCGCCGCGGCGGATGAGCTTTCCGCCGGGAGTCCGGCCGTCCACCACGCTGCCGCGCAGGAAGGTCTTCCGGACAACTCCGGAGAGAGCCTTGCCGTCGTAGGGCGTGATTGGGTTCTTGTGCTTCAGCTTGGAGACGTCCACCACGAAGGCCTCGTCCGGCGCGAAGACCGAGAAGTCGGCGTCGTAGCCGAGGGCGAGCTGGCCCTTGTTGGAGAGGCGCGCCAGGGCGGCAGGCTTCTCGGCCATCCAGGAAACCACCTGCTCCAGCGGGATGCCGCGGTGCCGGGCCTCGGTCCAGATCAGGGACAAGCCCAGCTGCAGCGAGGAGACACCGCCCCAGGCCACGGCGAAGTCGCCGTTTTCCAGGTCCTTCAGGTCAAGCGTCGAAGGGGAGTGGTCCGAGACGATGCAGTCGATGGTACCGTCCTGCAGGCCCTGCCAGAGGAGCTCGCGGTTGGAGGCCTCGCGGATGGGCGGGCAGCACTTGTACGCGGTGGCGCCGTTGGGGATCTCCTCCGCCATGAGGGTGAGGTAGTGCGGGCAGGTCTCCACCGTGAGGTGCACGCCGTCGCGCTTGGCGCTGGCGATCATCGGCAGGGCATCGGAGGAGGACAGGTGCAGGATGTGGGCGCGCGCGCCGGTCCAGCGGGCACGCTCAATCACCTCGGCGATGGCCTTGTTTTCGGCGCCGCGCGGGCGGGAAGCCAGGAACGTGGCGTACTTGTCACCGCCGGGGTGGGGCGCATGGTCGATCGCGTGCGAGTCTTCGGCGTGGACGATCATGAGCGAGTCGAAGGACTTGAGCTCGGCCATGTCCTCTTCCATCTCGTCCGCTTCCAGGTGCGGGAACTCGTCCACGCCGGAGTGCAGCAGGAAGCACTTGAAGCCGAACACGCCCTCGTCGTGCAGCGGGCGGAGGTCAGCCTTGTTGCCGGGCACGGCGCCGCCCCAGAACCCGACGTCCACGAACGCCTGGTCCTCGGCCACCTCGCGCTTGAGCTTGAGGCCTTCCACCGTGGTGGTGGGCGGGATGGAGTTCAGCGGCATGTCGATGATGGTGGTGACGCCGCCGGCTGCAGCGGCACGGGTGGCGGACGCGAAGCCCTCCCACTCGGTGCGGCCGGGTTCGTTGACGTGGACGTGGGTGTCCACCAGGCCGGGAATGAGGGTCTCGTCGTCGGCAAGTTCGATCACTTCCGCGCCGGACAGGCCGTTGCCCAGCGGCTCGATGGCGACGATCTTGCCGCCGCGCACGCCCACTTCGCGCGCCGCGATGCCGGCGGTGGTGAGGACTCGCTGGCCCCGGATGACGAGGTCAAAGCTTTCTTCAGACATTGAGGGGCTCCTTAGTGCGGGCGCTGTTCGCTGGCTGGGTGGAACCGGCCGGGGTGGAGTCCGCCGGGACAAGGTCCGCCAGCTCCACGCCGATGTTCTTTCCCAATTGTTCAAGCAGGGGTCCTGCTTCGGCTATACATATTTCTACCTTGGCCTCCAGCGCGGTCAGCGGGTAGACCTGCCGGAAGCCGGATTCCTTCTGCTGCTCCGGCGTCAGCGTGGTCCGGCCGCAAACGGCCACCACCGGAACGCCGGCCCGCTTGGCCGCGCGCGCCACCCCCATGGGCGTCTTGCCGAGCAGGCTCTGTTCGTCGAGGCTGCCTTCGCCGGTGATCACCAGGTCCGCGCCGGCCAGCCGGTCCGCGAGCCCGGTGAATTCCAGGACGACGTCGATGCCAGGCCTGCGCGTCGCGGCCAGGACCGCGATGGCGGCGTAGCCCACGCCGCCGGCCGCCCCTGCACCCGGTGCGTCCGCGGCCTTCAGTGCGCGGGGACCGATCTCGTCGGCGAGCACGTCCACGAAATGGGACGCCGCCGCATCGAGGATTCCCACGTCCTCCGGGGAGGCGCCCTTCTGCGGGCCGAAGATCGCGGCAGCGCCTTCGGCTCCGAGCAACGGGTTGTCCACATCGCTGGCGAGGACAAACCGTGCCTCGTCCAGCCGGGAGTCGAAGCCCGAGAAGTCGATCCGGTCAAGCCGTGCGAGGGCCGCGCCGCCGGGCGGAAGTTCGTTGCCCTCGGCGTCGAGAAGCTGCGCGCCGAGTCCCTGCAGGACGCCGGCACCGCCGTCGGTGTTGGCGCTCCCGCCGACGCCCAAAATGATCTGCCGGCATCCGGCGTCGAGCGCTGCCCGGATCAGTTCCCCGGTGCCCAGGCTGGTGGCGTTCTTTGCGTCCTTGATGTCGTCCGGGAGTACGGCGAGGCCGGACGCGGCGGCCATTTCGATGACCGCTTCACGGCCGCGGACCGCAAACTCCGCCCGGAGCGGCTGCCCGGTGGGTCCGCTGACCAGCGCGCTCCGGCGGGTGAATCCGGAGCCGACGGCGGCGTCGAGGGTGCCCTCGCCGCCGTCGGCCACCGGAATCCGGATGACGTCCAGGTTGTGGCCCGTAGCCGCCTGCAGCCCCGCATCCAAGTGCCGGGCAACGTCCGGGGCGGACAGTGAGCCCTTGAACTTGTCCGGCGCGATCACGATCCGCATGATTAGGCCTGCATCGCCAGGATGGCGGTGGGTGCGTCTGCGCTGGTCTCGGCCAGTTCCTCGAACTCGTTCACCGCGTTGATTTCCACGCCCATGGAGATGTTGGTGATCTTTTCCAGGATCACTTCAACCACCACGGGAACCTTGAACTCGCCGGCCAGTGCCTTGGCCTTGTCGAACGCGGAAGCCAGGTCGTTCGGGTCCTCCACGCGGACGGCCTTGCAGCCCAGGCCTTCGGCCACCTTGACGTGGTCCACTCCGTAGCCGTTTGTTTCCGGGCTGTTGATGTTCTCGAAGGCCAGGGAAACGTTCTGTTCCATGTTGAAGCCGCGCTGCGACTGGCGGATCAGGCCCAGGTAGGAGTTGTTGACCACCACGTGGATGTACGGCAGGTTGAACTGTGCGCCCACGGCCAGTTCCTCGATCATGAACTGGAAGTCGTAGTCACCGGACAGGGCAACAACGGTCTCGTCCGGCTTGCCGCGGACAACGCCCAGGGCGGCCGGTGCGGTCCAGCCCAGGGGGCCGGCCTGTCCGGCGTTGATCCACTTGCGCGGACCGAATACGTGCAGCATCTGGGCGCCGGCGATCTGGGACAGGCCGATGGTTGACACATATGTGGTGTCCTTGCCGAAGGACTTGTTCATCTCCTCGTACACGCGCTGCGGCTTGATGGGGATGTTCTCGAAGTGCGTCTTGCGGTGCAGGCTGGCCTTGCGCTCGGCGCATTCGGCGGCCCAGGCGGTGTAATCCGGCAGGGATCCGGCGGCGCGGCGTTCGCGGGCCAGTTCAATCAGGCCGTCCAGGGCAGCACCGGCGTCAGACGCGATGCCGAAGTCCGGGGAGAACACGCGGCCGATCTGCGTGGGCTCGATGTCGATGTGAACGAACTTCCGGCCGGCGGTGTAGGTGTCCAGACCGCCGGTATGGCGGTTGGCCCACCGGTTGCCGATTCCGATCACGAAGTCGCTGCGCAGGTAGTTCTCGTTGCCGTAGCGGTGCGAGGTCTGCAGGCCCACCATGCCGGCCATCAGGGGGTGGTCGTCGGCGATGGCGCCCCAGCCCATCAGGGTGGGGATGACGGGAACGCCCAGCAGTTCGGCCAGTTCAACCAGCTGCTCGGAGGCGCCGGCGTTGATGATGCCGCCGCCGGCCACGATCAGCGGGCGCTCACCCGCGGTCAGCATGTCCAGGGCCTTTTCCAGCTGCTTGCGGCTGGCCTTGGGCTTCTCCACGGCCAGGGGCTCGTAGGTGTCGATGTCGAATTCGATCTCGGCCATCTGCACATCGATGGGCAGGTCCAGCAGCACGGGGCCGGGACGGCCGGAGCGCATCAGCTGGAAGGCCTTCTGGAAGGCGCCGGGAACCTGGCCGGGCTCCAGGATGGTCATGGCCATCTTGGTGACGGGCTTGGCGATGGACTCGATGTCCACGGCCTGGAAGTCTTCCTTGTGCAGCTTGGCTACAGGGGCCTGGCCGGTGATGCAGAGCATGGGGATGGAGTCGGCCCAGGCCGCGTACAGCCCGGTGATCATGTCGGTGCCGGCGGGCCCGGACGTGCCGATGCAGATGCCGATGTTGCCGTCGGCGGCACGGGAGTAGCCGTCCGCCATGTGGCTGGCGCCTTCAACGTGGCGGGCCAGCGTGTGGCGGATGCCGCCGTGGGCCCGCATGGCCGAATAGAAGGGGTTGATTGCCGCGCCTGGCAGGCCGAACGCCTCGGTGGCGCCCTCCTTTTCCAGGATTGCGACGGCAGCGTCTACGGTGCGCATCTTGGTCATTGTGTACTCCTAAAGTCTTTTGGTGCCCGGTGGTTGAGCTGGTCGAAACCGTTTTTGGGTGTACCGGGGGAGCCGCCGTCGTTATGTACGACGGCGGATCTCCGGTTTTGCTTGTTTTCCGGCTACTGCCGGAGGTGCTTTACTTCCGGCCGCTGAGCTGCAGGACCTGCTTGAAGAGTCCCGAGTGGTCCAGGCCGCCGTCGCCCTGGTTGACGGTGGCGGCGACGAGCTGTGCAACCAAGGCGCCGAGCGGGATGGCGACGTTGGCTTCGCGGGCGGCGGAGGTGACGATGCCCAGGTCCTTGTGGTGAAGGGCCAGGCGGAAGCCGGGGTCGAAGTTGCGGTCCAGCATCTTCTGGCCCTTCTGGTCCAGGACCTTGGAGCCGGCGAGGCCGCCTCCGAGGACCTTGAGGGCTGCGTCGGTGTCCACGCCGTAGGCCTCGAGGAAGGCGATGGCTTCGCCGAGGACCTCGATGTTGACGGCGACGATCAGCTGGTTGGCGGCCTTGACGGTCTGGCCGGAGCCGGACGGGCCGACGTGGACGATGGTCTTGCCGACGGCGTTCAGGACGTCCTGTGCTGCCTCGAAGTCTGCCGCGTCGCCACCCACCATGATGGAGAGGGCGGCGTCGATTGCGCCCTGTTCGCCGCCGGAGACCGGGGCGTCGAGCGGGCGGATGCCGGCTGCGACGGCCTCTTCGGAGAGGCGCTTGGCGACGTCGGGGCGGATGCTGGACGCGTCGATCCAGAGGGTGCCCTTCTTCGCGTTGGCGAAGACGCCGTCCTTGCCGCTGACTACACCCTCAACGTCGGGGGAGTCCGGGACCATGGTGATGACGACGTCGGCGTCCTTGACGGCGTCCGCGATGCTCGTGGCACCCTTGCCGCCTTCGGAGACGAGCTTGTCGATCTTGTCCTGGCTGCGGTTGAAGCCGGTGACGGTGTGGCCGGACTTGACCAGGTTGATGGCCATGGGCAGGCCCATGATTCCGAGTCCGATGACTGCAACGTTGCTCATAGTGGTTCTCTTTTCTGAAGTCTGTGGGTGGCTTACCCAACTAGGTCGCAGTAGGTGTCGTTTTGAGGGTTCTAAACGACATCTGCTGCTACTCAGTTGGGCGGGCGGGTCCTGGTGATTGGTTAGCGGGAAACGTGTTCGCGGATGGCCCAGCTGAACGCGGTCTCCGCCGGTTCCTTGTATTCGAGGCCGATGTAGCCCTCGTAGCCGAGTTCGCGGCTGCGGGCGATCCATTCGCCGAGGGGAAGCTCACCGGTTCCGGGAGCCCCGCGGCCGGGGTTGTCGGCGATCTGGATGTGGCCGAAGTTCTTCGCGTGCTTTTCGATGACGGTGGCGACGTCGTCCCCGTTCACTGCCAGGTGGTAGAAATCGGCGAGGAGTTTGATGTTCTCCGTGCCGGATTCCTCCTTGACCCGGGCAATGACGTTGAGGGCGTCCTGCGCCGTGAGGAGCGGGTACTTGGGGGCGCCGCTGACGGGTTCCAGCAGGACGGTGCCGCCGATGCGGGCGACGCCGGCAGCTGCTGCCGCGAGGTTTTCGGCGCCGATGGCGTCCTGCTTCTCGGCCGATTCCCCGTCAATGCGGTTGCCGTAGAGGGCGTTGAAGGCCTTGCAGCCGAGGCGCTCGCCGATGCCGGCGACAACGTCGATGTTGTCCTGGAATTCGGTGGAGCGTGCGGGCCAGGAGACCAGGCCGCGGTCACCTCCGGGCATGTTGCCGGCGTTGAAGTTCAGGCCGGTGAGCTGCACGCCGGCGTCGGTGATGGCCTTCTCGAACTCGGTGACCTGGGCGTCGGTGGGAACGGAGGTTTCGAAGGGCCACCAGAACTCGACGGCGTCAAAGCCGGCTGCCTTCGCAGCTGCCGGGCGCTCGAGCAGGGGCAGCTCCGTCAAGAGGATGGAGCAGTTCACTGTGTACGTCATCGTAGGTCCTTCCGAGGAGGGGCTTTGATCTAGCTTCCTATGCTTTTCGCTTCTTCGCGATCCGCTTCAAGATTCCGCTTTGTGGAAATTAGATTCTGCTTTATGAAAAGTGTAGGGAAGGGGAGGCTGCCGAGTCAAGGGGGCGCCGCTAAACCACCAGCCGCAGCGGCCGAGCCCCAAGCCCCACTTCGAGCTCCTGGCCCCACGAGGCAATCAGCCGGTCCCCCTCCATTCCGTCGCCGAACACCACCAGCTGGTCGGACGCCACCGTGACCCGCAACGATTCGCCGGATTCCAGCAATCCCTCGGTCAGGGAAGTGCCGGTGATCGGGGAGGGCCAGGCTTCGCGGACGAACCAGGCCAGGCGGGTATCCGTGGGACCGGGCAGGGCCCGTCCGCCGCGTTCCAGGGCGATCGATGCGCACCATCCGGTGGCTCCGGTCCCGGTGGAAACGATCATGCCGGAGGAGGACTGCCGCTCCGACCGGCCGTCGGGCAGCGCCAGTCGGTACCGTGCAGACTGGTGGGACGTGTGCCCGATGAACACTTCGTTGAGTCCCGAAAGTTCCTGCCCGTCGTCGAGCCTGGCTGTCACGGTGGTCAGCTGGTGACAGCTCAGCTGCTCCGGCCGCCCTGCAGCGCCGAGCCGCTGCAGTAGCGCGGCGGCGGCTTCCGGGGAGTGCCGGACCAGGATGCCCGGGTTTACGCCGGGCTCGGGATCGATACCGATGACAGGCTGGCCGTTGAGGTACTTGGCCATGTTGGCTACGAGGCCATCCTGTCCCACGACCGCGATGACGTCGTCCGCAGTGAACAGGAACCGGCTGAGGTCCGCCCGTTCCACCTCAGCCTGGCGCCACTCGCCGGGAACGGCGGCGCGGACGGAAGCCAATGCCGCTTCCAGCCGGTCGTTCCGCTCCTGCACTTCTGCGATGGTGCGGCCGCGTGTGCGGAGGAAGAACTCTGCCTGGCCCCGCGTCGCATGCCGGTCCAGGAGCTCCTGAAGCTCGGTGCGTCTCCGGACAATCACAAGGCGCTGGTTAGCCATGGCAGGGACCTACTTGCCGGCGCCGCTGGCGGAGGCGCCTGCTGCGCCGGCCGTGCCGCCGGCTGTCAGGGCGCCGGGCGCCCGGAGCAGGCCGGCCAGTGCTCCGCTGAGCAGGTCGGGCGTGATGGTCAGGTTGCCGATGTTCGGCAGCTTTCCCGCGGCCTCGCGCAGTGCAAGCGCCAGGAGGGTGGACTGTTCCATGTCGCGGTAAACCGCCATGGCCGCTGCTTCCTGGGCCGCCCTTGCCTCGCCCAGTTGACGGAGCCGGTTGGCTTCCGCCGCTGAGGTGATGCCCAGCTGCTCCGCTGATCCCCGCGTTTGGATGAGCCCTGCGGCCGCCTTCTCCTCCGCTTGGCGCCGCGCGTTGGCGCCTTCCTGGGCCACCAGGTGTTCGCGTCGGGTGGCCAGTTCGATCTGGCTTGCCATCTCGTTCTCGGAAATCGTCCGTTCACTTTCGACGGCGAGTGCCCGGCGTTCGTACATTGCGCGGTCGGCCTCCGCCTGGAGCTGTTCGCGTACGGGCGTCTGCAGGGCGCGTTCGACGTCGGACTCGGGGCGGACGGCGAGCACCTGCACTCCGAGGATTTCGATGCCGGTGGACAGCAATCGGGTGTCCGCCCGCAGCGCTTCGGTGAGGATGGCGCGGAGCTGGCTCACGCCCCGTTCCAGGGCCTCGGAGAGTGTGGTGGTGGCGATCTGGTCGATGGCGTGGCTCTGGCACAGCTGGCCGATGATGGTGGCCACCTGCTCCCGGCCGGCAGCCGGTGCCCTCCGGGCGGGCTCGAGGCCGAAGTCCAGGCGGGTGGACACGGCCACCGGGTCGATGAACCGGTAGGTCACATTGGCCTGCACGCTGACGTCCTGGTGATCGCGGGTGATGGCGTGGAAAAGCGTGGGCAGTTCCTGGTCATCCACCGGAACCTCGCTCAGGACGGAGTTGGCGGGGCGGTACCAGAACGCCTGCCCCACCCCCTGATGCTTCACCGTTCCCTTCTGCAGGTGGACAACGTAACCGGTGGGGCTGCCCAGGAAGTGGTTGATCCAGGGGTAGCGCTTAATGCTGGCCATGGGATTCTCCTTACGAAAGTTATCGTCAATTTGACGATAACAAAACAATATGACGGTCGAGGAATTATTGTCAATCTGACGATAATTCCCTAGGATGAGGTCATGCCTGAATCGCCGACAGCCCCCGCGCTCTTCCCGGTGACTGTCGACGTCGTCGCCCTCACCGTGCGGAACGACACCCTGAACGTCCTGCTTATTACCCGGCTGATCGACCCTTTCCGGGGCATGCTGGCCCTGCCCGGCGGCTTCGTGCTGGCCGGCGAGGACCTCCCGACGGCGGCTAGCCGCGAACTCGCGGAGGAAACCGGCGTCGAACGCATCCCCGGGCACCTCGAGCAGCTGGCGAGCTACGGGCCCAAGGGCCGGGACCCTCGCGGGGACGTCCTGACGGTCGCCCATTTGCTCCTGGCGCCGGACTTTCCGGTGCTGTCGGCGGGCAGCGACGCGGAGCGCGCGGACTGGTATCCGGTGGACAAAGTGCTCGACGGCGGACTGCAGCTGGCGTTCGACCATCGGCGTATCTTCGAGGATGCTCTTGAACGGGCGAAATCGAAGCTTGAATACTCGCCGCTGGGGGCTGCCTTCTGCGGCGAGGAGTTCACCATCGCCCAGCTGCGTGGCGTGTATGAGGCGGTCTGGGGCACTCGCCTTGACCCCCGGAATTTTCACCGGAAGGCTACCGGCACTCCCGGTTTCCTGGAGGACACCGGGCGGATAACGGCCGGTGACGCCGGCCGGCCAGCTGCGCTGTTCCGGCTGGTGGAGGCTGCCCGCCCGGCGGCGGGCCAGCCAGGCCGGGTGGTTCTCAACCCTCCGCTGATGCGACCGCGGGACTGAAATGCCCACTCGCCGGGAAGGGCTGTTGGGCCC
Organism: Arthrobacter oryzae; assembly: GCF_031454875.1. GTDB lineage: Bacteria > Actinomycetota > Actinomycetes > Actinomycetales > Micrococcaceae > Arthrobacter > Arthrobacter oryzae_D. The sequence continues at coordinate 87,212 of NZ_JAVDRQ010000006.1, read as the reverse complement.
GACCGGAAAGCCCTACTCTAGAGCCGTAAGTATGCTTCTTATCTTGAAGGGGTGGTTCTGGTGGGAAAAGTACCGGTTCTTGGGTTGGCGGCAGCGGCGGTCCTGGCGCTGGCAGCGTGCACGGGCGGAGGCGGTTCGCCAAGCCCAACGGCTACAACCACCACCACTGAGGCGGCCCAGGACAAGGTGTACAGCGAGGACGAGTTGCGCGAGCTGATTTCGGGCATGCGGGATGCGGACGGCAACGAACTGAAGCTCTACTCCAAGGACCAGGTTGACCAGGGCGGGCGCATTGCAAACCTGCTGATGAGCGCCGCGACGACCGATCCCGAGGACTGCAAGTCGATTGCCACTGCGGGCCTCCTCGACACCGTTGAAAACGGAGACGTCGCCGTCGCCATTTCTGAAAGCCAGCAGCCGCGCACGGTCTCCGCACAGTCCAGCGGCGAGGGCCCGGACGCCGTCGCGCTCCTTCGGGACGTGAGCGGCAAGATGGGCCAGTGCGACACCTTCACCCTTAACGTGCTGGGGCAGCGGTACGAAGTCGCCAGCAAGGAACTGGAAGCGACAACGGACGCCGAGGAGACCTTTGGCACCATCAGCACGCGTGGGACGGGAACTACGGACATGCTGATGCAGGTCTCGGCCGCGGAAGGCAGGCTCCTTGTTGTTGCCACGAAGGGTGGCGCCAACCTGGGCGATGTCGACCAGCGGGAGCTGGAGGAGACGATCAACAAGGTCCTGCAGAAGGCCGAAGGCGGAACGGAAAGTGCCAGCCCGACGTCCACTGTTACCGTCTCGCCCACCGATACGGCCACGGTCACCGTGACCCCCACGGAATCGCCGACGCCGACGGAAACGGAGTCGGAGAACGGCACCACTTCGTCGCCGTCGCCTACGTCCACCGTCAGCCCGTAGCCGTCGTTTGATCGACGCCGGCGGCCAGGCAGGCCGCCGGCAGGCAGTTAGGCCAGGCAGCCTGCCGGCGCCGGCCACAAGGAATGGGTGGCTCCCGAGGGAACCACCCATTCCTTGTGGCCGGTTATTAGTGCCGCTTGAAGGCGTGCCGAATCCTTTCGCCGGCCTGCTTGAGGTCGGCTTTGAACTCGTGGCCCTTGCCTTCGGCCCTCATCCGGTAATTGCCGCTGGCCTCGCCGGCGGTTTTCTTGCCTTTGCCGTGAAGTTTCTCCGCGGCGTTGTGGATCCTGTCACCCAAACCCATTGCGGTCCTCCTCGTGGTGCGGCCGAAACGGCGGGTTTGCCGCAGATGCCGACACACTTAAATTGTAGAAAGGAACGGCCTCCGCGGAACGGTCTCCAGGCAAATGATCTGCTGGACGGCCGCCTTCATCAGGACTGGTGGGCCGGGGCCGGTTCCGTCGATGGTGCTCAGTGCTGGCCCAGCCCGCCTCCCATTGGCGGGAGGTAGCCCTTGTTGCGGTCCTGCTCGTGCTTGCGCTCCGCGGCGCTGTAGTTTTCGCCGTCCGCTGTCTCGTCGGACTCGCCCTCGAGATCGACCAGTCCGCTGGTCTGGTCGAAGGGATGGGCGAACCGGTCGTACACCGGGCTGGCCCCGGTTGCCGGGGCCTCGGCTGGGGCGGCGGCGGATTCTTCGGCGCCGGGAACTGAGCCCGGACGCTCGCCTGCTGCCCGGTCTTCGTGCTCGATGAACTCCTTGAACTTCTTGAGGTCGTGCTCGGCCTGGCGGCCCACGATGTGGAGCAGGTCGCCCACCGTCTCCACCACACCCTCAGGCTGGTACTCCAACGTGAGCTTCAGCGAAGTCCTGCCGCCGCCTGCGTCCTCGAAGTCGACGGCCCCGGAATTAGTCGCGCCCGAGGTTGCCGCCCAGGCCACCCGCCGGTCCGGAACCAGCTCCAGAATCGTGGCCTCCCATTCCCGGCGGACGCCTGCGATGTGGGCTATCCATTTCAGGCGATCGTCGCTGAGTCGGGTGACGCTCTCCACACCGCCCATGAAATGCGGGAACTCCTCGAACCGGATCCATTGGCCGTAGGCCGTGCTCACCGGAACGTTGACCAGAATTTGCTTTTCAACTGTCGTGCTCACAGCATCTCCTTCGACTGGAACCGAAGCTGATGAAGAGACGTGCAGGTCATCAGCAGGCTCAACATAACGCCGCCATAGCCATGCTGACAGAGGCAAAGTGACCGAATTTCAGCCAGCGTGCCGGCCCCGGCGGGGCCCACACTCGATGAAGGGCCGGGGCTTCGCTCTAAGAAGAGCCAGCGCCACAAGAAAGAGCCAGGGGCGGCGTGCCCCTGGCTCCAGGATGCGCAGATCCATTGAGCGGATCAGATGCGCGGAACGCGGTTAGCGGATGGTTGCGACGTCGCTCCTTTCCCACTTGGTCCAGTCAGACCAGTTGTGGCCGCTCTTCACCCGGAAGGAGACCTCGTGGTAAACGCGATCCTTGCCGCGATCCCTGTCGATCCTTTCCTTCTTGCTCACGGTGACCTTGTCATCGTGCCTGTCGAAGTACTTCGTCCATGAAGTGGTATCGCCGAGCTTGTCATCGCGCCCGTGCCGGTCCTTTTCAAAGCGCTTCTGGCGGACTTCCACGGTCTTGTTGCCGTTGCAGTCGATCTTGATCTTGAACTCCGCGTAGTTCCTCCCCGCGTCTGTCGGCTTCAGCGGGTTCACGGTACAACCGCGAAGCGACGTTGAAGCGTCAGCCGGTATGGCCAGTGCAACAGGTCCTCCAATAAGACCCAGTGAAACAGCCGAAATCAGGGCGAAACGGGTTCCGACGGGGCGGGATTTGGTTGGGGTGGTTGTGGACATTTGTTTTGCTCCTAGAAGGATGCGAGTGGATCATTTTCGGGCAGAACTGTCCGGCCGCGATAACACTCCCCTGTGCAGCGGCAACCAGTTTCAACCCTTTTTTCAAACAGCACTCCCGGCCTCCGCGGGGGCTTAACTCCGGACGATGCTCACTGCATTTTCGTGGCCCGGTAGTACAATCCTGCGCCTGCTTTGGCCCCAGCGCTAGGGAAGATGTTCCCCCTTTTGAGGGTATTTTTGTGAGTCAGGCAACCCGGTATGACGCGGCCTAACAGGCGGAAATCCAGTCACTCCAGCAACGCAAGCGAATAGGGTGAAGTTACCGCCGGAGCCAACGGACCGGAGGAACGAGACCGAACAAACCGAACGAAAGGTGCCGCCATGACCGACCCCAAGGAAGCAGCAACCGATCCGGCTGATCTGATCGGCCCCGGTGATCCCGACGCCGTCGACAAGCAGCCCCGCCCGGAGCAGGGCGCGGCCGCGAACATCCGGGAGGAACAGCAGACGCAGGCGGCCGGCACCGTTCCGGCGTCGTACCTCGGCAGCGGCGAGCCCGAGGCGGAGCAGAAACCGGAGGATGCGGCCAAGGACGCCGGCACCTGGGATGACGAGGTCTAGCCCCGGCGCGGCCCGGACGGCGGTTCTTTCCATCTTGCGGTTAAACAATTCCGCAGTACGGATTTAGCCTGCCCGAAACACGGGGACCCTAGCGTTGCCAATGACCTGAGGCGTCCAGCGCGCCTTTTCCCTGTTGATTGGCAGCCCTGATGAAATTTCCCCCGCCCGCCCCGGCACCGAACCCAGCGAACCTAGCAAGCACAGCCCCGGCACCCAAGAAGCCGCTCTACAAGTCGCTCTTCTTCCAGATCCTCGTGGCCGTAGGCCTGGGCATCGGGATCGGCCACTTCTGGCCCGACCTCGGCTCGGCCCTTCGGCCGCTGGGCGACGGCTTTATCCAGCTCATCAAAATGATCATCGCCCCGCTGATCTTCCTGGTGATCGTCACCGGAATCTCGGCTGTAGGCGATGTGAAGGCCGTGGGCCGCGTTGGCGTGAAGGCGCTGCTGTACTTCACCGGTGCCACGCTCTTCGCCCTGGTGTTCGGGCTGGTGGTGGGCAACATCGTTCAGCCAGGCGCCGGCCTGAACATCGATCCCAACTCGCTGTCCCAGGACGCCCTCAACGCCAAGACCGGCACGGCCCCACCCAAGGACGCCGGCGCGTTCCTGCTGGGCATCATCCCCACCAGCGTGGTGGGTGCCTTCGCCTCCAACAGCCTGCTGCAGGTGCTGTGCTTCTCCGTCTTTTTCGGGGCGGCCATCGTGGTGGTGGGCCGTGAGCGCTGCCTGCCCGTGGTGAACCTGCTGGAGACGGTGCTGGAGCTGTTCTTCAAGATCATGGGCTGGGTGATGCGTGTTGCCCCGGTGGGCGCCTTCGGTGCCATGGCGTTCATCATCGGCCAGTACGGCCTCGGTTCGCTGAGCACCTACGCCCTGCTGATCGCCGCCTGCTACGGCGCCGCCATCGTCTTCATCGCGCTGCTGTTCGTCGTTGCCTGGGTGTACCCGCGGGTTCCGCTGTGGCAGTTCATCAAGTACAGCCGCGAGGAGTTCCTGCTGGCGCTCGGCACGGCGTCCACCGAGTCCGTGCTGCCGCGCATCATGACCAAGCTGACCAACGCCGGCTGCTCCCGTGCCACCACCGGCCTGGTTGTGCCCACCGGTTACTCGTTCAACCTCGACGGCGCCGCGCTCTACCTGTCCATTTCCCTGCTGTTCCTGGCCCAGGCATTCGGCCACAACCTCGACCTGGGCCAGCAGCTTGCCGCCCTGGGCATCCTGATGCTCACGTCCAAGGGCATGGCCGGCGTTCCCGGATCGGCCTTCCTGGCGCTCTCGGCCACCGCCGGCGCCCTGGGCATCTTCCCCGTGGCCGGCGTTGCCCTGCTGCTCGGCGCCGACCGCCTGATGGACTCCATGCGCGTCTCAGTGAACCTGCTGGGGAACTGCGTGGCCACGTTCGTGGTGGCTAAGTGGGAGGGCCAGTTCGACCGCGAAGCCATGCTCCGGGCTTTCCGCGGGGAAATCACCGAAGGTGCTGAAAGCGACGTCACTGAAAGCGAAATCGCTGAAGGCACGACGGCGGACGGCCCGCCTGAGGTGCCGTCCGCCGTCGTGCCTGCGGGCTTGCGGTAGGACGTTCCAAGACGGCTGAAGCCGAGGCGGTGCGTTAGCCGGCGGTGCCTCAGTTGCTGACCGGTTGCAGGACGCCTTCCCGGAGCCGGGCCGAGAACCCGATGGCGTGCGCCGCCAGTTCCGCTTCGGCTTCCCGGCGGGAGCGCCCGACGTCGGCGTTCAGCACTGTGGGGGCAAAGCGGACATGGGTGGCGCCGGTGATGCCGACGAAGTTCAGCCAGTCCGCGAAGAAGGTGCTGCTGAAGTCCTGGCCGAACGCGGGGGCGACTCCGGGGGAGTAGACGCCGCTGGTGTGGATGGCCAGGGCGTGCTTGCCGTCCATCAGCCCGGTGTAGCCGGCTGCGGGGTCGAACCCGAAGCTCCAGCCGGGCTGGGTGACGATGTCGATCCACTGTTTGAGGGCGTATGGCACCCCCGCGTTCCACATCGGGATGTTGAAGACGTAAGCGTCGGCCGCCGAAAACCGGTCAAAAACGGCGCGGGCGTCGGACCAGGACTGCAGCTCCTCCGGAGTCTGGTCCCGGCCGGAGAACACGGCCATCTTGGCGCCGGCGGCAGTGGTTCCGAACTCCGGAAGGGCGCCGGCGTCGAACAGGTTCAGGGTGTCGACCTCAAAGGCGGCCCCTTCGATGGCATCGCCTTCAAGATCTGCGCCGGCCGCCTGTACTTCGGAGATGAAGTGGCGGGCAAGCAGCAGTGAGTCGCTGTGGTCCCCGCGCGGGGAGGCATTGATGTGGAGGATCCTGGGCATGGCAGGCCTTTCGTCGGCACGGTAGGTCGGTTTGGTTCGTGTTCTGCGGCGGTGGCTGGTGCCGCCGCGGTTCCGATCCTTTCCCGGCCGGGACTGGCAGCGTAAGAACGCACTTTGGACTGCCTAGGGAACCCCGGGGTGCCCGCCCGCTGACCGTTCCCCGTTTGTTACGGCGGTTTCGATGCGACGGGCGGACCACGCCGGTGCGCCACTAGGCTGGTGCCGCGGCAACGCGACAGGACAACCGGCATCAGGGGAATTTGGGGCGATGACTCTCACAGCGGACCAGAAACGGCAGGCGGCACAGACGCACTATGCGGAGGGACTGGGACTGTGCCCTGCACGCCAGCTCCTCGAGACCATCAGCAGCAAGTGGGTCACCCTGGTGATGCTGGAGCTGGCCGACGGGCAACTCCGGCACAGCGAGCTGCGCCGGCGGATTCCCGGAGCCAGCCAGAAAATGCTCACGTCCACCCTGCGCTCGCTGGAGCGGGACGGCCTGGTGACCCGGCTGCTCACCCTGTCCGTGCCTGTCCGCACCGACTACGAGCTCACGCCGCTGGGGCACTCCCTCCTGGCTGTTATTCACGGGATGAAGGAATGGGCGGACCACAACATGGACCAGGTGGAGGAAGCCCGCGGGAACTACGACAGCAGGCGAACCAGCGCCGGCTGACCAGCCGTGTTACCTGCCGGACCGGCCCGTCGCCGAGCAGGCCGGCCTGCCCGGCGGACCAGCCCACTCAGTGCGCGGGCTGGAGTGCCGGGAGGTGTTCCCCGATCAGGGCCAGGTTCTGGATCACCGCGAGTCCGAACTGCGAGGCGTCGTTGGTGGACACCGTCGGCGCTTCGTCAACGGACGCCAGGACGTACGGCGGTTCGATCTTCCGCAGCGTGAACGCCGACCCGTGGTTGAGGTGTTCGCCGCCTTCCGCGAAGCTGTCCCATGCCCGGCGTGCGAGCCCGGAATTGCCGGTGCGGCCAGCAGCGTAGGCGGAGAGCCGGCTGTGGGCCTGCGTCAGGTAGACGCCGTCCAGCGGCTGGCCCACCTCGGCAATCTGCTCCTCCTCCGGGGCCAGGAACAGCCGGCAGTATTGCAGCCAGGCACGTTCAAACGCGGAGTCCTGCACCAGTTCGACCAGCTCGCTGCAGATCTCCACCAGCCCGAACACGGCGGAAAGGTGCGAGACCTGGATCCGTTCGCGCCCGGCGTCGAACCTCCCGGTGTCCAGGTTGTACAGCGCCTCTCCGGTGAGGAAACCGTATTTCAGGGCGCCGATGTCCGCCATGGTTCCCAGCAGCCGGTCCCGGGAACGGGGATTGCCGGTCCGTTCCCAGTCCGTGAGCCAGGTGGCGGCCAGCGATCCCCAGTCCGTGCCGAGCCCCACACCGAGGGCGTTCCGCTCCGGCCGGTAGGTGGCACTGTCCGGGCGGACCTTGCGGACGGGGTCCAGGCCAAGGAAATTCTGGTCGCTGTCCACGAGTTCGGCGAGCAGGTCGCCGGTGCGTTCGTCTGCCGTCAGATAGTAGTAGAAGCGCCGGTAGGCGGGATTGCTGATGCGCAGCTGCTTGGCGCTGCAGCCCCAGTGCTGCACGTTGTGGCGGGAGCCCAGTCCGCGCCACTCGCCCAGATGGTAGACGTCCACCTCGCCGGTGTGCCGGGTCATCGCCTCGGCGAAGCGGAAGACGTCGGCGCGGCCGGACCGCAGGTACATGTACCAGAGCCACAGGTCCGGCGAAAGTTCTGAGTTGTCCCAGGCGTACCCGCCCACGTCGTAGCGCCAGGTGTGCCGGTCGAAGTCGTAGGTGTGCATGACGTCGCCGAAGTTCCAAAACCCGTACCAGCGCCGCTGCTCCACCTGGCCGGCGTAGAAGTCGAAGAGGAAGTCCAGTCTGTCCTCCATTCCGGCGCGCTCCGGCGTGCTGCGGTCCACGGGTGCCCAGTCGCCGAAGACCCTGACCGAATGCAGGTATTCAGGGGTGGCCTGCAGCAGCGCCGGTGCCGATGCGGTGGCGGCATCGGCTGCGAGGGATGCGGTGTCCGGGGTCGCCTCGTAGGCAAACAGGGTGAGCTCGTGGGTGCGGGCGATGCCGTGGGGATTGCCGAACCCCGGCTCGTAGTCCTCATAGGTGATCTCCAGGCCTTCAAGCTGGTCCTCAAACGTGTCCTGGCCCAGACCGTCGTGGTAGAAACGCAGGTCCATGGGCTGTGCCTCGGGGGAATACAGCCAGGCCGTCACCGAAGCCAGGTCCGTGGCCGCACCCCGGATGTCCAGCTGGACCGGGTGGGATTGCCAGAAGTTGCGGACGCCGATGCCGAAGCCGCCGCGGGGATCGCTGAGCGAACAGAAGCCCTCGGCCCGCGTGCCGCCGGAGATTCCCACCCAGCCGTGGCCTGCGCCGGTCCGCTTGCGGAGCTCGAAGCCGTCCGCGCTCAGCTGGCTCAGGGTGTAATCGTTCCAGGCCGGGATCAGGTGCAGCCGTTTGGACACCAGATCGCTCCATTCCTCCAGGGGCGGGGTTAGCTGTCCCTCGACCTGGGCACGCCGGACGGCCTCGCCGGGGTCGCGGCGCAGGCCGGTGAGGCCGCGCACCGCTTCGCTGAGGAAACCGCCGTCGGCCCCTGCCATGCGCACATGCCGGTCGTGCAGCTGTCCCTCCAGCGGCACCGTGAAGCGGACGCCGAGGCCGGCGAGGAAGTCACGCTCGGGGTCGCCGTCCCAGATGAACGAGTGGACCATCCGGACGCTGCGGGCACCGGCGTGGAAGTGGAACCGGACCACGAACGGCAGCCAGCTGCGGCGTCCCTCTTCGACGGCAGAGCCGTCCACGTTGTCCGGCCGGTGAGCGCCTTCCAGCCGCACCACGGCGCGGACGGTACCGCTTTGTTCAAGCACGACGGCGGTTACCTCACCGGTGAATCCCTCCCGGCTGATGCTGCCGGGTCCGTCGGGAATGCCGTCCTGGCGCAGGCTGACCAGCCTGCCGTCGCAGGCTACGGGCACACCGCCGCGGGACAGGGTGGTGAAGAGGGCGGAACTTCGGCGGCTGATGACCATTTCCAGTGCGCCGGTGGAGACTGTGACGGCGTCGTCCGATTCGGTCACGGCGACCTGCGGCGTCGGCTCAAACTGGGGCGAGGACTCGGGCTCCGGTGAGCCGCTCATCTCCGGCGAGGCGCCGCCGTCGGACGTTACCCGGTAGTGCCCGGAGGGTGCGTCGGTGGCCGGCAGGGCGATGCCGGCCCACTTCAGCGAGCCGTCCGGCCAGGTTGCCAGCGGCCAGGCCTGGGAGGGGACGGGCCGGCCGTCCGCGTCCGCGACAGAGATTTCGCCGACGCCGGACACGGAGCCGCGCTCGAAGGGCATGCCCCAGGTGGTGCCGCCGGACAGTCCGGCCGGAGCCCCGCCGTCGAGCCAGTTGAGCGTTGTTTCGGTCATCGCTTGGTATCTCCTTCGACACGCATGGGTTTTTGGCTTCGAGGCCGGCATCCCCGCGGTTGTATCGTTTCAAAAACGCCAGAACATCGCACGGCGCAGCATTCTGGATGAGGGTGAGGTTGGTTCGGAAACCGCTTTCCGATCATTTCTAACAGTCGCCGACGGAGTAAGTCAACGACTGTTAGGCGCTTTTGAGGTCTAAGTGTGCTGCTAATCGGCTGTGCCGGGCTCTTTAGTCGCCGTCATTGCGGCCAGCGGTGTCAATGACGCAGAAGCGGTTGCCCTCGGGGTCGGCCATGATTACGTAGTCCGCGTCCGCTGGCCGTTTGCTCCACTCGACGCGGGTGGCGCCCAGGCCCAGAAGCCGCTGAACCTCGCCGCTTTGGTCCTCCGTGTACAGGTCCAGGTGGATGCGCGGCGGGATGTGCACCGTAGATGGCACGCGGTCCAGCGAGATGCAGGTGCCTTTACCGTCCGGCGACTGGAGGATTACAAAATCGTCCTCCGGCGCATGCCGCGGAACGAAACCGAGGGCGGCCTGCCAAAAGGCCATCTGGCGCTGGAGGTCATCAACGCGGATCACGATCGAACCAATGCTCAGCATCCGGCCAAGCTACACCGATGGGGGCATAGCAATCAGCAACATCCGTGCGGCCATCTTCGCCGAGCTGGCTCAAGGCGGGTTCCGTTAGGCTGGCAGCAAAAGAACCCTCCCGGCAGGCCGCGCTTCCGTCGCGTCAGCCTGCCGGAGCCGACGATGCAGTTGGAGAATTATGCCGCGGAAGATCACTGTCAGCCTGCCGGACGCCGTACTTCGTGAGTACCTGACGCCGCACCCGGACGTCACCGTTGTTGAGTGGGACTTCACGGGCGAGCCGCCGCAGCCGCAGATCGACATTGTGGTTCCGCCTTACATGGGAGGAACGCGAATCCTGCGGAGCCTCGAGGCGGTGGAGACCACCCTGGTGCAGAGCCAGTCAATCGGCTACGACGGCGTGGCGGACTCGCTCCCGGAAGGCCGGGTTTTCGCCAACGCCGCCGGAGTGCATGAGACCTCCACCGCGGAACTGGTTCTCGCCATGATCCTGGCCAGCCAACGCGAGCTCCCGAGGCATATCCGGAACCAGCAGGAGGGCCTGTGGGAAGCCCGGCCCACCGCCAGCCTCGCTGACCGCCGCGTCCTCATCGTGGGCTACGGCGGCGTGGGCAAGGCGATCGAGCAGCGGCTCATCCCGTTCGAAACGAGCGTGACCCGGGTGGCCAGCCGGCCGCGGACGGACGGGAACGGCGCCATCCACGGAATTGCCGAGCTGCCGGAGCTGCTGCCGGACCACGACATTGTGGTGGTGGGCGTTCCGCTCAGCGACGCCACTCGGCACCTTGTGGACGACGACTTCCTTGCAGCAATGCCCGACGGCGCGCTGCTGGTCAACGTGGCCAGGGGGCCGGTGGCGGATACGGATGCACTGGTCCACCACACGGCCACGGGACGGATCCGCGCGGCCCTGGACGTGACGGATCCCGAGCCGCTGCCCAAGGACCACCCGCTGTGGGGTACGCCCGGCGTCATCATCACCCCGCACGTGGGCGGGGCCAGCTCCGCGATGCGTCCGAGGATGGGACGCCTGCTGCAGCGGCAGATCGACCTCATGCTGGCAGGGGAGCCGCCGGTGAACGTGGTGCTCGGCGGCTAGGCGCGGATGGCGCCGTCAAATCCGGGAAAAAGTCATCCGGCTGCCGCTGAGCGTACAACGCACCACTCGTTGCCTTCCGGATCCTGCAGTACTTGGAACGTGCCCACAGTGTCTATATGGATCTTGCCGATCCTGACGGCTCCCAAGGCTTCGGCGGCGTCAGTGGCTGCCGGCACATCCTCCACGTGCACGTCTATGTGGAGCCGGTTCTTCCCCTGTTTGTTCTCGGGCACTCGTTGGAAGGCCAGCCGCGTCCATCCCGGCGGATCGATGAAGGACCACGCATCGCTTCGATGCACTGGTTCGCCACCGAGGACCGAGGACCAGAACTCCGCAAGTGCGGCCGGGTTTTGGCAATCCACTACTACCTCATCAACGCGTCCAATCATTTTCTGAGCCTACTGCCCCGAAGGAAACCATGCCCCGTCATCACTTCAGTCCGCAGCTCCACCAGTCCACAGCCCCGTTCTCGCACTACATTGAACACGTAAATGTCGGATACACCGCAGGCATCATCGGCCAGCGCCGCGATACCGGAGAGCTGGTCTCAGACGACGTCTCCCAGCAGTGCGACACGATGCTGACCAATCTCCAGATCTTGTTGGAGGAACAGGGACTGACGCTGAGCAATGTGCTGCGCACGACTGTCTATCTGACTGATTATCAGGACTTCGAAGCCATCAACGGCGTGTATGCTCGGCGCCTGCAGGAACCGTATCCAGTCCGCACGACTATTCAGGTAGCCGCTCTTCCATTAGGGGCCAAGGTACAGATTGATTCAGTCGTTGCTGTTCCCTGAGTGCACCTACAGCGAAACGCGGCCGCTGACTACCGTGCGGCTGGTCCCGCCAACCCAGACGCTCTCATCCTCAACGGTGACGGTCAGCAGGCCGCCGCGTCCCAGGACCGTTCCTTGCTGGACGGTGTAATCGCCGTCCACCACTCCCTCGCCGAGGAGCCACTGCGCCAGGCCTGCGTTAAGGCTGCCGGTTACCGGGTCTTCGGGAACGCTGAACCCGGGCACGAACGCGCGCACCTCATAGTCCGCCGGCCCTGCCTCCGCGTAGCTTCCGATCACGCCGACGCAGAGCTGGTCCATCAGCCCGAAGTCGGGCTGCAGCTCCAGCACCTGCTCTGCTGACGCCAGCCGGATCCCAATCCAGCCCGGGCCGTTGTCCACCCAGTTGCTGCCCAGGACATCCGCGGCGTCGATGCCCAGGCTGGCGATGGCCTGTTCCAGCACCGCCGGTTCAACCGGGCCGGACCGGATCAGCGGCGGGGCGGCGAAGGCCAGGTCCGCATCGGTACGGCGGATGGTCACCAGGCCTGCCTCACATTCCTGCACAAGTTCGCCGTCGCGGCGGGGCTGGCCGCCCTTGTCCAGCCAGGCGTGGGCGGAACCCAGGGTGGGATGCCCGGCAAACGGGAGTTCGGCCGCCGGGGTGAAGATCCTCAGCCTGTAGTCCGCGTCCGGGTGGGTCGGCTTCTGCAGGAACGTGGTCTCGGACAGATTGGTCCAGTTCGCGAAGCTCTGCATCTGTTCGGTGGACAGGCCTTCGGCGTCATGCACGACGGCGACCGGGTTCCCGGCCTTGGGGCCGGGGGCAAAGACGTCTACCTGGGAGAAGGGATATTCGTTCACAACGGTGGGCATGCTGGTCCGTCTCTTGATGTCGGGGAACTCCGCCGGGAGTGCTTACCCGTCCACGGTAGGCGGGCGCGAATTACGCGCACCATAGCCAATTCCGGAAAGTGGCCTTGTTCAGCTTTCGCCGGCCAGCCCGTCCCACGACCACTTGGGCATGGACAGCCCGTCCGGCACGTCATCCGCGGACCGCTCGTACCGGGACATCGTGGTGTTCGTGGCCCATGCGAAATAGTCGAGCAGCACCCAGTGAAGCCGCGTATCGGAGGCAAGCCCGACGTCCGTCAGTGCCTGGTCGAAGCAGGCGATGGCCCTGCGGTCCATCTCCTCGTGCGGCCCGTTGCCGCTGTGGATCCGCACCACCGATGTCTCGTCGCCATAGGAGCCGGAGTAGCCCGGCGGCCCGCCCACGGCCTCCGCCCAGTAGGCGGCGAGCCGTCGGCTGTGATCGGGATGGAATCCGTGGCTGAAGGCATGGCTGACCATCTCGTCGGCCATAACCCGGGCATGCCAGGCATTGGCCAGCCTCAGGAAAAAGTCGGCACCGCCGGCAGCCTCATAGACGCTCTGCATGGTGCAACGATGGCACGGCGCGGCGATCTGTGGAAGGACGGGCCAGCGTCAGCCCAACCCCGCGAACCTGAGCCCCGCAGTCACCGCCACCGCGGACCCGACAATCACCAGGAACGGCGCCTTGATCCAGCTGAGGACGGCGGCCACCGCGGCGCCGCCGATCAGGGCCCCGCCGGCGAGTTCGCCGTCGTGAAAGGTTCCGGACCGGGCGGCGACCGCCGCCAGCAGCACCACGGACGCCACTTCCAGGGTCCGTTGCAGGGCGGGCGGGGGCGTCCATTTCTTGCGGAGCAGCGGGCCGGTGGCCCTGAACGCGTAGGTTCCGACGGCAAGGAGGGCGATCGCCCCGAGGAGTTCGGTCATGAAGTGTGCTCCGGTTCGGTGGTGGCGGGACGCCAGGGACGGGCGACGGCGACCGCGGCCAGGGAGAGCAGCTCCGGCAGCCCGGCGGGAAGGAACGACGCCGTCGCAACAGTGATCGCCGCGCCCAGCACCACCGCGGTAGTAAGGGGAGCGCCGCCTTCCCGTGCTTTCGGAATTACCAGCGCGAGGATCATGGCGGGGAACACGGCGTCGAGGCCCCAACGGTCCAGATCACCGAGGAAGGCGCCGAGCCAGGTTCCAAGTGCCGTCCCGAGCGGCCAGACGAGGACGATGCCCACACCGCACGCCCAGAAACCAATGCGCCGTACGGCGGGGCTGTTCCCGGCCAGGGCGAAGGACGTGGACTCGTCGTTGATGGCGTGTGCTCCGAGGATGGAGGGGAGGCCGTGCCCCATGAGCGGGGCAACCTGGAAGCCGAACGGAACGTGCCGGGCGTTGACCAGCAGACCGGCCGCGGCGGCCAGCCACGGGCTGCCGCCCACGCCGATGATGGCGACGAACATCATCTCCGAGGCGCCCGCCACTACTGCAATGGACAACAGAACCGGGATCCACCACGGCAGGCCGTAGTCGACGGCCAGTGCACCGTAAGAGATTCCCAGGATCCCGCCGGCCAGGCAGACCACCGCCACGGAGCGAAGGAGCGAATGCAGCTCTGTTCGGTTCATCGTCTTCATGTTCAATAGAATGAACGCGTACACTGGAGCCTGTTAAGCCGAACGATCGACCGTTGGAGCGAACAGTGACCGAGCAGAGCAAGGCGCCGCTGAAGGCGATTGCGGCGGCCATCAGGCGGCACCGTGAAGCCGCCGGGCTGTCGCTGACGGAGGCCGCCCGCCGCGCCCAGATTGCGAAATCCACGCTGTCCCAGCTGGAGTCCGGCGTCGGCAATCCCAGCGTTGAAACGCTCTGGGCGCTGGCCCTGGCCCTGGACGTGTCCTTCACCGACCTGGTGGACCCGCCGCGCGCCGGCGTGGTGATCATGCGCGCCGGTGAGGGCGAGCCGGTCCGCTCGGAGCACTCCGACTACGCCATCACCCTGCTGGCGCATGCCCCGGCCGGCTCGCGCCGGGACCTGTACAAGCTGGCTGCGGAACCCGGGCCCGCCAGGGAATCAGAGCCCCACACGCCCGGGACCATTGAGCACGTCATCCTGACCGCGGGCTCTGCGAAGGTGGGTCCCTCCGGTGCCCCGGCCACGCTTCATGCCGGGGACTACATCAGCTACCCCGGCGACGCGCCGCACATTTTTGAAGCGCTGGAAGCCGGGACAACCGCGGTCATGATCGACGAACACCGCTGAGCTCCAGACTAACCACTGGGCCTGCTTAGTGGACGGCGCCAAGTTCGATGAGCAGGACGCCGCCGATGATGAGGCCGAGCCCCAGCATCATGACGGGCGTGATCCTCTCCTTGAAGAAGACACGGCTTCCCAGTGCGGTCAGGGCGACGCCGGCGGCTGCCCAGGTGCCGTACGCAACCCCCAGGCTCATTCCCTGGTCCAGGGTCAGGGTGAGGAGGGCAAACGCCAGGAAATACCCGACGCCCACCGGTATGTACCAGCGGCGCTTGCCGGTGGAGGCGACACGCAGGAACAAGGTGGCGGTCACCTCGGTAAGGATGGCCCCTGCCAGCAGCAGCCACATCATGAGCTGGCCATTTCCTTTGCCGGCTCTTCGGCAGGCGTTTGGTGCGATCCGAGTTCAACGCAGAGGACCCCGCCGATGACCATGGCCACCCCCACCAGCATGACCGGGGTCAGTATTTCGCCGAAGAGGAGGGCTGCCAGCAGCACCGTGAGGGTTACGCCCAGCGCAGCCCAGATGCCGTAGGCGACCCCCAGGCCAAGGCCTTTGCGGAGGACCGCCGCGAGGAAACCGAAGGAAGCGGTGTAGCCGAGGACAACAACAATGAAGAAGGCAGGATGATCCAGGGCAGCCTTCAGGGAAAGGGACGCAGTCACCTCACTGATGATCGCGCCGGCCAGAAGAATCCACTTCATTCAATAAGTCCTTGAGAGTTGTTGGGCCTGGTTATGCCTGGGGGACCAGTCTGGAGCCGGCCACCGCTGAGCTGCCGAGGTCACTCCTTGTCAGAGCCTGCCGGCTGTCCAGCGCCTCGGTCCATGTAGCAGTATCCGCCACCGCTGCCCAGTTCGAGTTCAGCAAGGTCAGGAGTGTCGTGTGGACCGTCTTTGCGTCAGCGAAGCCTGCGTCGTTGGCGAGGTTGATGGCCCCTGTGGCATCGGAGAGAACCTCGGTGCTGAAGCCCAGGAACTCTGCCTCCACGGCTGAGGCGAGCACGCAGTTGTTGGTCATGTAGCCCGCCAGGGTGACCGTGTCGACGTCGTGCTGGCGCAGCCAGGCGGCGAGGTCCGTGTCGGCGTACACGGACCCGTATTGTTTGACCACGGGCTTCCATGCGGCGGTCCTGCGGCGTTCAATTTCCGGGTGCAGGCCGAACTCCGGCGTGCCGGGCGCAAAGACCGGCGCACCCTCGCCTGCGGAGTGCTGAATCACGGCGATGGGAATGCCCGCGGCCGTGGCAGCGTCCACTGCCCGCGCAATCGTGGGCAGCGACTCCTGGTGGGGCGGGTACTGGATCTCGAGCGGGCCGCCGAAGTACTGCTGCTGCACGTCGATGAGGATGAGGGCGCGGCGGGGGCTGGTCATGGTCTTGGTTCTCCTGATAGTTTGCAGGCCGCCTTCTGGCGGCTTCTCCAGTCTTCCTGCTGCCGACCAAAGCCAACAGTGGCACGAAGGCGCATATACGATGGAATCAGGCCAATATCCGGGAAGAGGTGCAGGATGAGGATCGCGGTGTACGCCTTCAACGGGGCAACCATGTTTCACCTCGCCGTTCCACAGATGGTTTTTGACGAGGTGGCCCGCCAAGGCCTTGCCGGGTGGGAGACGGTTCTCTTTTCTGACCAGGCAGGCGAGATAACAACCGCCGAGGGGTATCGGTTGGGCGGAGTGAAGGGGCCCGAGGCCGCGGATAGGGCGGACATTGTGGTGGTGCCGTCATGGTTCGACGACGGGCGCATGCTCGGCGATTCGCTGCGGCGTGTGCTCCAAGGGGCGCATGTCCGGGGCGTGCCGATTTTGGGGTTGTGCCTTGGCGCGATCCCGGTGGCGGACGCGGGGCTGCTCGCGGGACGCCGGGCCGTCACGCACTGGCAGGCGTTCGATTCCCTTGCGGTGCGGCACCCCGATGTCCCGTTGGACCAGTCTGTGCTGTATATCGACCATGGTGACGTCCTGACATCGGCCGGCACCGCCTCTGCACTGGACGCCTGCCTGCACGTGGTGCGCTCCCGGCTGGGGGCGGAAGCGGCGAACCAGGTGGCGCGCAGCCTGGTCATTGCTCCGCATCGTGAGGGCGGTCAGGCGCAGTACATTGAGCGCCCGGTGCCACAGCGCTCCACGGATGACCCGATCTCACTCCTGCTGGAGTGGGCCTTGGCCCACCTTGGTGAACCCCTCACCATTGACCGGCTCGCGGCCCAAGCACATTTGAGCCGCCGCACGTTTGTCCGTGCCTTCCGGGCAGCGACGGGGACGACGCCGGCAGCCTGGATCCGCGCCCGCCGCCTCGACGCAGCCCGGCGGCTGCTCGAGACCACCGACCTGTCGGTGGACCAGATCTCTGCCGACTGCGGATTCGGCAATGCCGTTACCCTGCGGCAGAACTTCGCTGCCGCCTTCTCCACGACGCCCACGGAATATCGGCGCCGTTTTGACGCCCGGAGTGGGGCACCGTCGCCACTTTGATCACGTCGTGATACGGGACCTGCGGGCTGAAGCAACGGGAGGAAATGCTCCGGGCCGGCCGCGTCTGCAGCCGGCCCGGAAGCATCATTCGGTAAGCCGGGTTCAGCTCAGATCGAAGCGGTCCAGTTCCATGACCTTCACCCAGGCGGCCACGAATTCGTTGACGAACTTCTCCCGGCCGTCATCGCTCGCATAAACCTCGGCCAGTGCCCGGAGCTGGGAGTTGGAGCCGAAGACGAGGTCCACGGGCGTGGCGGTCCACTTCGTCTCGCCGGTGGTCACGTCGCTGATCTCGTAGACGTTCTCCTCGCCCTCCGACGCTTTCCACTTGGTCCCCGGCGCGAGCAGGTTCACGAAGAAGTCGTTGGTCAGCGTCTGGGGCCGGTCGGTGAGGACGCCGTGGGCGGAACCTCCGACGTTGGTCCCGAGGGCGCGCATGCCGCCGACGAGCACAGTCATCTCCGGTGCGGAGAGGTCCAGCAGATACGCCTTGTCCAGCAGGAGGGTCTCCGGCTGGAGCTTCTCGCCGGCGCGCACATAGTTGCGGAACCCGTCCGCCCGCGGCTTCAGATACTGGAAGGACTCGACGTCGGTCTGGTCCTGGGCGGCGTCGGCCCGTCCCGGACGGAACGGCACGGTGACGGCGAAACCGGCATCCTGTGCGGCCTTCTCCACTGCCGCGCAGCCGCCGAGGACGATCAGGTCTGCCAGCGAGACCTTCTTGCCGTTGGCCTGGGCGGAGTTGAACTGCTGCTGCACCCTCTCAAGCGCCTGCACCGCCGTCGAGAGCTGCTCGGGTTCGTTGACCTCCCAGCCGCGCTGCGGTTCCAGCCGGATGCGCGCACCGTTGGCGCCGCCGCGCTTGTCGGTCTTGCGGTAGGTGGACGCAGCCGCCCACGCCGTGCCGGCAAGCTGCGAGACTGACAGGCCCGAGTCCAGCAGCTGCGCCTTGAGCGAGGCGATGTCCTGCTCGTTGATCAGTTCGTGGTCTACCGCCGGGACAGGGTCCTGCCAGAGCTGGGCCTCCGGGACCCACGGGCCGAGCATATGCGGACCGACGGGGCCCATGTCGCGGTGCAGCAGTTTGTACCAGGCCTTCGCGAACGCGAGCGCGAAATCGTCCGGGTTCTCCAGGAAGCGCCGCCCGATTTCGCCGTAGATCGGGTCGAAGCGCAGCGACAGGTCAGTTGTCAGCATGGTGGGGCGGTGCTTTTTCGCCGGGTCATGCGCGTCCGGGATGATCTCCGGGGCATCCTTGGCAACCCACTGGTGCGCGCCCGCCGGGCTCTTGACAAGCTCCCACTCGTTCTCGAACAGGATCTCCAGGAAGCGGTTGCTCCACTGGGTGGGCCGGTCCGTCCACGTGACCTCAAGGCCTGAGGTGATCGCGTCGCCGCCCTTGCCGCTGCCGTAGCTGCTGATCCAACCGAGGCCCTGCTCCTCCAGGTTTGCGGCCTCCGGCTCGGGGCCGACGTGCGCATCGGCGTCGCCGGCGCCATGGGTCTTGCCGAACGTGTGGCCGCCGGCGATCAGCGCGAACGTTTCTTCGTCGTTCATCGCCATGCGCTTGAAGGTCTCCCGGATGAATGCTGCCGCGAGTTTGGGATCCGGGTTGCCCATCGGCCCCTCGGGGTTGACGTAGATCAGGCCCATCTCGGTGGAGCCCACCTCCTCCGCCATCTGTCCTTCGCCGATGTAGCGCTCATCGCCGAGCCAGGTGTCCTCCGGCCCCCAGAAAATCTCCTCGGGCTCCCACACGTCCTCGCGGCCGAAAGCGAAGCCAAAGGTCTTGAAGCCCATGGATTCGAGCGCGACGTTTCCGGCGAGGACCAGCAGGTCGGCCCAGGAAAGCTTTTGGCCGTACTTCTGCTTGACCGGCCACAGCAGCCGCCGGGCCTTGTCCAGGTTGGCGTTGTCCGGCCAGCTGTTCAGCGGGGCGAACCGCTGGCTGCCGTCCCCGGCGCCGCCGCGGCCGTCCTGGGCGCGGTAGGTGCCGGCGGCGTGCCAGCTCAACCGGATCATCAGGCCGCCGTAATGGCCGAAGTCCGCGGGCCACCAGTCCTGGGAGGTGGTCAAGACCTGGGTGATGTCCTGTTTGAGGGCCTCGACGTCGAGCTTCTGGAACTCTTCCCGGTAGCTGAACGTGGGGCCGAGCGGGTTGCCCGCCTGGTTGTGGGCGTGGAGCACGGAGAGGTCCAGCTGGTTGGGCCACCAGTCTGCGACGGTCCGCGGCCGGTGCCCCTTGGGTTGCGGCGAGTCGATCGCCGGGTTCTCACTCTCGCTGCCGTGCGAGGTCACGCTGCCGCGGTCCACAGGGCATCCGCCCTCAACCTTGCGGTCCAGGCCTTGGGCACTTCCGGGTGTGGGGACCGGGGGATGGTCCTGGTGGTCGGTCATGTGCTTCCTTCCATATGGCCGAGGCCGTGGTCGGACTCGGGCGGCCGGTTCAACCTTCCCATTTGACCACGACCGGACGTCACGGGGGAGGGGCAATTCAAACCGGCTCCCGGACCCGTTAGGGTTGATCCGTGCGAGCCATCCTTCAGCGGGTCACCCGCGCCGAGGTCACTGTCGACGGCGAAACAGTAGGGTCTATCGACCGCCCGGGACTCGTCGTCCTGGCCGGGGTAACCCACACGGACACTACGGACGATGCGGTTGCCCTCGCCGCCAAGATCTGGACCCTGCGGATCCTTGACGGCGAGAGGTCATGCGCCGAGCAGAACGGCCCCTTGCTGGTGGTCAGCCAGTTCACGCTGTATGCGGACACCAGGCGTGGGCGGCGCCCTTCCTGGTCGGACGCGGCGCCAGCGGACACCAGCGAGCCCTTGATTGAACACCTGGTTAATTCCCTGCGCGGGCTTGGGGCGGAGGTGTCCACCGGGCGGTTCGGGACCATGATGCAACTGTCCCTGGTCAATGACGGACCGTTCACGATCAGCCTCGACACCGCCGATTTTTCAGCTCCCCGCCGCGGCTGAGCAAACCCGGCGGTCCCCGCCGCTGGCCACCCGGCTGGTGGCCCACGCCCGGCGGTACGTCGCCGAAAAAACGTGGGGCACCGCGGCACTGAGGGCGGCGAATACGCTGTGGGAGAACCCGCCCACTTCTCCCGGCCGCCTACTGGTTGCCCCCAGCAACCGGACGTAAACTGACCTTCGCATCACGTTCCGTGAGCTCTGGACCAGGAGCCGCTTTTGCTCTGGAAACTGCTTGTTGAATACCTGCGGCCGCACCGGCCGCTGCTGATCGCCGTCGTGGTTTTCCAGCTGGCGCAGTCCATCGCGTCGCTGTACCTGCCCACGCTGAACGCGGACATCATCGACGAGGGCGTGGCCAAGGGGGATACCGGCGTTATCCTCAGCCTGGGCGGCCTGATGCTGGGGATCACGCTGCTGCAGATCATCTGCGCCGTGATCGCCGTGTACTTCGGGGCGAAGGCCGCCATGGGCGCGGGCCGGGACCTGCGCGGCGCCATCTTTGCCCGGGTGGGGGAGTTCTCCGAGCAGGAAGTCACCAAGTTCGGCGCTCCCAGCCTGATCACCCGGTCCACCAACGACGTCCAGCAGGTCCAGCAGCTGGTGCTGATGGGCGCCACCATGATGGTGGCCGCTCCCATGCTCGCGATCGGTGGGGTGATCATGGCCGTCCGGCAGGATGTGCAGCTGTCCTGGCTGATTGCGGTGGCCGTGCCTGTGCTGCTGATCGGGGTGGGCCTGATCATCATCAGGATGGTGCCGCTGTTCCGGAAGATGCAGAAGCGGATCGACACCGTGAACCGGGTGCTCCGCGAGCAGCTCACCGGCATCCGGGTGGTGCGCGCCTTCGTCCGTGAGGACATCGAGACCGCCCGCTTCGCCCAGGCCAACGAGGACGTCACGGACACCGCGCTGCGCGCCGGCCGGCTGATGGCGCTTGCGTTCCCCGTGGTGATGCTGGTGCTGAACATCTCCAGCGTGGCGGTGATCTGGTTCGGCTCGTTCCGGATCGAGGAAGGCTCCATGCAGGTGGGCACTCTCATCGCGTTCCTGAGCTACCTGATGCAGATCCTGATGTCCGTCATGATGGCCACCTTCATGGCCGTGATGATCCCGCGCGCCGCCGTTTCCGCGGACCGGATCGGCGAGGTGCTGGGCACCGAGTCCAGCGTCCGGCCGCCGAAGAAGCCTGTCAGCAGCGCCGTTTCTTCGGATGGGCGGCGCCGCGGCGAACTGGAAATGCTCGACGCCGGATTCGCCTACCCGGGTGCCGACCAGCCCGTCCTCTCCGGGATCAGCTTCACGGCCAGGGCAGGGCAGACGACGGCGATCATTGGAAGCACCGGTGCCGGAAAAACCACGCTGGTGAACCTCATGCCGCGGCTGTTCGACGCCACCACCGGCTCGGTCCGGATCGACGGCGTGGACGTGCGCGAGCTGCACCCGGACCTGCTCTGGGGGCACATCGGACTGGTGCCGCAGCGGCCGTACCTGTTCACCGGCACGGTCCGCAGCAACCTGTTGTACGGCAAACCGGACGCCACCGAGGAGGAGCTTTGGGACGCGCTGGGCATTGCGCAGGCGCGCGACTTCGTGGAGGACATGGAGGGCGGGCTGGATGCGCCCATCTCCCAGGGCGGCACCAATGTCTCCGGCGGGCAGCGGCAGCGGCTGGCCATCGCCCGGGCCCTGGTGAAGCGGCCCGAGCTGTACATCTTTGACGACTCGTTCTCCTCGCTGGACACCGGCACCGACGCCCGGCTGCGGCAGGCCCTCAAGCGCAGCACCGCCGGCGCCACGATGGTGATCATCGCCCAGCGCGTGTCCAGCATCGCGGACGCGGACCAGATATTGGTGCTCGACGACGGCAGGATCGTGGGGCGCGGAACGCACACCGAGCTGCTGGAGACTTCGGAGACGTACCAGGAGATTGTCTCGTCCCAGCTGGCAGCGGAGGAGACGGTATGAGCGCGCCGCACCGGCCGGCGTCGGGCGCGTCCCGCACGGCCGCCCCCGGCGGAACCGCACCCGCCGCACAACCCGGGACTGCCGCCGTCGTCCGCATTCCCCGCCCGGGGCGTGGACCTGGCCAGGGCGGCCCGTTCGGCGGGATGAACATCCCGGCGGAGAAGGCGATGAACTTCGGGCCGTCGGCGAAACGGCTGCTGGGCACGCTGCGGCCGGAGCGGGCGTGGCTGCTGCTGGTGCTGGTCATGGGCATCGCCAGCGTGGCGCTCTCGGTGATCGGGCCGCGGCTGCTGGGGGAGGGCACCAACCTGATCTTCGCCGGGGTGGTGTCGCGGGAGCTGCCCGCCGGGATGACCAAGGCGGAGCTGATCGCGCAGCTGCGGGCCGCGGGGGAGAACCAGAAAGCAGACATGCTGACGCCCATGGCGCTGACGCCCGGCGCGGGGATCGACTTTGCGGCGCTGTCCAACGTGCTGCTGTGGGCGCTGGTGCTGTACGTGCTGGCGTCGGCGTTTATGTGGGTGCAGGCATATGTGCTGAACGGGGTGGTGCAGCGGACGGTGTTCGGGCTGCGCGAGGACATCGAGGCGAAGATCAACCGGCTGCCGCTGCGGTATTTCGATTCCATCCAGCGCGGTGAGCTGCTGAGCCGGGTGACGAACGACGTGGACAACATCTCGCAGAGCCTGCAGCAGTCCATCAGCCAGGCCGTCACGTCGGTGCTGACCGTGCTGGGTGTGCTGGTGATGATGGTGATCCTCTCGCCCACGCTGGCGCTGATCGCGCTGGTGACCATTCCGTTGACGCTGGGGATCACGGCGCTGATCGCCAAGCGCTCGCAGAAGCTGTTCGTGGCGCAGTGGAAGCACACGGGGGAGCTGAACGGGCAGATCGAGGAGACGTACACCGGGCACGCGCTGGTGAAGGTGTTCGGCCGGCAGCGCGAGGTGGAGGAGCGGTTCCGGCAGAAGAACGTGGAGCTGTATGACGCCAGCTTCGGCGCGCAGTTCATTTCGGGGCTGATCATGCCGGCCATGACGTTCATCGGGAACCTGGTGTACGTGGGGATCGCCGTGGTGGGCGGCCTGCAGGTGGCGTCCGGGGCGATGCAGCTGGGCGATGTGCAGGCGTTCATCCAGTACTCGCGGCAGTTCACCATGCCGCTGGCGCAGCTGGGGTCCATGGCCAACCTGCTGCAGTCCGGGGTGGCGTCGGCCGAGCGGGTGTTCTCGTTGTTGGACGAGGACGAACAGTCGCCGGATCCGTCTCCCGGTTCGTCGCCGCACGGCGGTCGCGGGCGGCTGGTGTTCGAGAACGTCTCGTTCTCCTACTCGCCGGACAAGCCGCTGATCTCGGACCTGAGCCTGGTGGCGGAGCCGGGGCAGACGGTGGCGATCGTGGGGCCGACCGGGGCGGGCAAGACCACGCTGGTGAACCTGATGATGCGGTTCTACGAAATAGATGCGGGACGGATAACGCTCGACGGCGTGGACGTCACCGCGATGACGCGGTACGAGCTGCGCTCGCGACTGGGGATGGTGCTGCAGGATACGTGGCTGTTCGGCGGCTCGATCCGGGACAACATTGCGTACGGCCGGCCTTTGGCTTCCGAGGACGAGATCCTAGAGGCGGCCCGGGCGACCTACGTGGACCGGTTCGTGCACTCGCTGCCGGAGGGCTACGACACGGTGCTGGAGGACGAGGGCTCCAATGTGTCCGCCGGTGAGAAGCAGTTGCTCACGATTGCCCGCGCGTTCCTGGCGAGGCCGTCGGTGCTGATCCTGGACGAGGCGACGTCTTCAGTGGATACGCGGACCGAGGTGCTGGTGCAGAAGGCGATGAGCGCGCTGCGGAGTGACCGCACTTCGTTTGTCATTGCGCATCGCCTGTCCACCATCCGCGACGCCGACCTCATCCTGGTGATGGAGGCCGGACAGATCGTGGAGCAGGGGACACACGCTTCGTTGCTGGCTGCGGGTGGGGCTTATACGCGGCTGTATGAGGCGCAGTTCGCGGCTCCTGTGGCGGAGGTTTAGTTCTGCTAACGCTCTATGGCAGGATTCAGGGATGAATCCCATGGATGTAGTTATTGAAGAATCTCGGCTAAACCGAACAGTTGTGATAACTGCCCTGGAGTCCGACGGAAGTATCGAGTCCCGAGAAATAGAGGCTTACAGCATCAGGCCGGGGGGTAAGGGGAAAGGTCCTCGTCTCTATGGGTGGTGCTTGCTCCGAGATGATCTTAGAAGCTGGACAATAGCTAACATAGCTTCGGCGGAAGCTACAGGAAAAGCTTTCCAGCCGCGGTGGCCTATCGAGCTATAATCGCCAAGGCGACGATTCCCAAGCCGTAATCTGAGGATATTGTCAGAGGTCTGTGCCATTCTTCTGGAATCGACAGTCCTTTGAATCTGAGGAACGCAAGAATGACGAGCACCGAAAAGATACCCTCTGCACGGCTTCGCCACAGTTCTCCACCGAGTCCTGATGGTTGCCGCTGGTGTGGTCATCAGTCGTACTGTCACGGGTTTCGATACTGCGGTTCGGCAGGAACACACGGATGGGAACCGCCAACTGCTGCACAGCGGAAGGCGCGCCTGATGGCGCGCCTTCGTGGACGCAGACGTTAGTTCGCGAGTTCCAGGAGGGCCTGGAAGTGGTCTCTAAGTTCTCTTGGGACGTCGGACGCTGAACTGAGGCTCAGTGCCATCTCCGTGGTCAGTTGCTGTTTACGAGTCGGCCCCTGAAGGCTTCCTTCCTTGAACATAAGCAGTAGAGCATCGCTAAACTTTTTGGATGATCGAAGTTCCTGTACGTTTATGGGTTCCCATGGAACGCCATCTTTGTGCGGCCACTTCGCGTTGGCTACCTCAGCCCACTGTTCATCGGTAAAGGTATCTTCAAACTCAGCCGGGTTGCCGATATAGTACGCGTGTTTATTGGGGTCTAGCCCCTTCTCCATCAATTTCTTGTCCGAAAAAACGTTCCTGTTGGCTGTTTTCGAGTCCGAGTCGATAATGAATGCAACTTGGCGTGCGTGTTCGACAAGAAATTTTGCGAAGTCGGTCGCACCCTCATTGTTTCTACACGCCCAAAGCGCAATGCCACACGACTCAAGATGGCTTCCAGTCGCGAGTTTGAATAGTACGGGGAACGCACTCAGCTCAGAAACGCCCTCAACCCCCACAAATATTCTTTCGTGTAGGAGCACAGTATTGCGAAGTCCCAAGGAAGCAGCAACGGCGCCCAAATGGCGTCCAACGTCGGAGTCATCGGCCAGCATGTCGACAACAGTCCGGTGGCCTTGGTGCTTGACGTGAACCACATCGCTGATGTCCACTCCGTCAATTAGATTCATTGAATGTGTGGCGACAATCATTCGAACATTTGGCAACTCGCACTGCTCCCTAAGCAGCTTCATCAGCTCCCGTTGGTGGGCGTAGTCCAGGTGTGTATCAGGCTCGTCGTAGAGAAGGACAACATCGCCGGCACCCGGGCCGCCAATAAGCCCTTTGGTGTATTCCCAGACAGCTAAAGCGACGCGTCGCGCCCGTCCGGCGCCTGCTTCACCAAGCCCGATCCCTTCTCCAGCACGAGCCGTGACGCTTACCTGTGTGGCTTTCAAGCCCGTCGTAAAACTGACATCAGGGATAATGGAGACGTCTCCTATGTCGGAACATCTGTCCATGATGTGTTGCCGGATATTAGAAGCGTCCTTCGTCAGCTTCTCTTGAAGGTCCAATTCCAGTGTGCTGATCTTGCCTTTCAGTTCTGCGTCGGAAGCATGAGCGTCGTACGCCGCTTGTAATGCGGTTTTGATCGCATATTCTGCGTCGTTCTGTCCTACCGGCTCAAAGCGTAGTACCGCCGGGAGTGCCTTGATGACCGCAGGCGGTGCAGTTTCCCATGCCCATTCTTTTGCACCCTCCGAGGCGGCCCTCTCCAAAGCAGGAAGCAGGGCGGTCCTCGTTTGTTTGTCGGCAGTGACGCTCAGTTCTGCTGCGAGTTTCTTAACATCTTCGGCATTTAGGCCGTGAAAATTTCGGAGACGTTCATCCACAGGGCGCTCTTGCATGATTTCAAAAAGCGCGTTGCCTCCTGCTTGAAAACGACGTCGCATGCAAATGGTCGGTGCGAGACTGAGATCGCTCTGCTCTTGCTTCGAAAGTTCGAACCTACCCTCGACGCATGTCTCCGCAACGCGCTTATTACCGCCATCAATGCTATCGGTTTTTAGGGCGAGGGATTCCTCCGTTTTCGGGTCGTCTCCCGGATCAAGGTACGTCATATCGCGTTCATTGGGTGGATACTTGTTCAGGAGGAACCGTACAGCATCCAATGTTGCTGACTTGCCTGCGTCATTGTGTCCGGTCAGCAAAGTCGGATTGCGAATCGGTAGGTTCAATAGTGTGTCAATCGAACGAAATCCATGGATCGACACAGATTGCAGCTTCACTTGGTTCCCAATCTTAGAGCAGAACGGTTAACAAAACATACTGATTTTACTGGATGTTCACGACAGGAGCGGCGCCGATAATCGGTGCGGCGATAGGGTATTTGAGCACTGACTCGTAGAAGTAATTGCGCTCCGCGTTATGTCAGACATCTGAGACTCTCCTTTCAAATCCCGTGCGGAAACTTGGGAAGCGAATCACCTTCACCCCAGCCAATTGTCTACATTTCTGCTGTCCGGCGAGACCCAGTAAACACTTGGCATTCGCTCCTTCTGTCGCCTGATTCTGAGACGGCAGCCTCACCCTGTTTTGGTCTCGCGTACAACGACTCCGAGCATGACCGCCCGCGCTCCGACACACCTGAGTAAGCTTGACCCGCGTCAAGGCAGAGCTATAGCTGGGGACGGTGAGTTGCTACTGGTGGATGGTGAGCTGCGGATCCCCCATGACGTGGAAGGAGTCCGGCCCGGCACCGCCCCTTGAGACTCTACCTTTGATGCGCTCCAGGACCTGGCGCGAACCAAGGCGACTTGTGTATGACCGTCAGCAAGGCATCATCTCCAATCCAGAGGATATTTGAAGGTCGATTTAGGATTGTGAGAAGCAGGCCCAATGAGACGTATGGCATCATCACCTAATCCGACTGCCAGAAGGACACGTAATGCACTTTTCTGGGGTGGATATCCCACTCGATCTGTTGGAAGCGCATGAGGAAGGCAGGCTGGTCCTGTTTGTTGGCGCGGGAGCCTCCATGGCGCGACCGACCAACCTGCCGAGCTTCACTGGACTCGCGGCAGAATTGGCGGCGGAGTTTGGGGCTAGTTTGCGGGACGACGCTGAGCCGGAGGACATAGTGCTAGGCAGGCTTGACGACCGCGAGCACACCGATGTGCACGCGAGCGTCCACCGACACATTTCAAAGGCGAAACAAGGAAATTCGCTGCACACTGCCTTGGCCCGGCTGGCGAAAGCAAGCAAGGCCGTGAGAATCGTAACGACAAACTATGACCCTTTTCTGTCTCTGGCGCTTGCAAGAGATGATGTAAGTTTCGAAGAGTTTCATGCCCCGGCTTTGCCAATGGGCGATGACTTTGAAGGGATTGTCTACTTACATGGATCACTGAAGCAGCATCCAAGGCAACTGGTGGTTACGGACAAGGACTTCGGTCGCGCTTACTTAAGTGACGCTTGGGCGGCCAGGTTTTTGGAGCGAATGTTCAGCGAATATGTGGTCTGTTTCATTGGCTACAGTCACAAGGATGTAGTGCTGTCATATTTGGCTCGAGGGCTCCGACCACGGTCAAAACGTTATGCATTCACGTCCGAGGGTGACGCTGCTTCCTCACGGTGGTCAAGTCTAGGCATCTCACCCATACATTATGAGGGTGCAAACGAGCACCGCCAAATGTCGGCGTGCATCGAAAAGTGGGGCAATTGGGCAGGCTCCGGTCTGATCGATCGGCACCAGTTGGTGAGCGACCTGGCCGGAAGTTCCCCGTCGGGAATCCCTGATGAAGATGACTTTCTCGAAAGAGCCATACGGGACACCGTTCTCATGCGAGCATTCTGCGACCGTGCCCGAGGTCTGGAATGGTTGCAATGGGTTGCGAACAGGGAAGTCTTCACGTCGATTGTCCAGAATTCTGCAGAACCCCTTTTAGTCAGCCAGCATTTGATTGCGGATTGGTTCGCCGAAAACTATGGGGTCTCCGATGATCATTCACTAACAGCGCTTGCGATACTCCGACGGTCAGCAAGGCGGCCAAACGTGGTCCTATGGAGAGCTATATGTCGAGCTCTCCAAAGAGTAGATGAACCCAGGAATTGGATCACGTTGTGGACGCTCTGGCTGCTGGATAACTTCGATGCCACCGCCCCCGGGGCAACAGAGGACCTAGCAGGGCTGCTCGCTGAGGCCAATGCCCTCACCGAAACTGACGTTTTAATGATTCTGGAAGCGCTCCTGATGCCACGGCCGCGGGCTTCCGCTGGTGTACTGGGCGACAGAATCGAGTACGTGGTCGAGGTTGGAGACTTTTGGCTTGAACAAATTGCCAACAAGCACTTCGGAACTCCTCTTGAAGAGTCGACGGCCGTGGCTGCTTTGCCTATCCTTGAAGCCAGCCTTGAGCGTGTCTTCCTGAGAAACCGCGTCGCCTCCGGGCCCCATTTCGATGCGTGGTCTTTTCGCAGAGAGGCCGTCGAGAGTGTGGGACCCAATTTCAGGGAGGAGACTTCAGACTTTGTCATAGATCTGGCTAGGGACTGCCTAGATGCACTTATCGCTGCCGAACACGTAGAGCTCGACCTGATTCTGCGTAAGTGGACGAACAGCGATGTTCCGCTCTTGCGCCGCCTCGCCGTGTACGGGTGGACCCGCCGAACTGACATTTCCGATACGGCAAGGCTGGCTTGGGTGCTCGATAAGAAGTTGCTCTTTGAGGCGGACATTCACCACGAATTGTTTGCTCTCGTTGCATCGGTTTTACCGACCGCCGGCAGCGACACCTACACCCGTCTGCTCGATGAAGTTCTTCACGGACCAGATAGCAAAGAGCAGCCGTCCCATGATTACGAAGTCTTTCGACACTTGGTTTGGATCACCCGTTTGGATCCTGCTTCTATTCGCGCGGCCGACGCGCTGACTGCGCTTAAGAAAAAACATCCTGATTTTAGTGAACCAGAGCATCCTGACATGACGGGGTATCAGACAGACGTGCGATGGTCCACCGCAGAGGACGAGGCGCCATGGGGAGAGCAGGAGCTGCACGACTTAGTCCGAAAAGACCCAAAGGCGGCCGCTCAAGAGATAAGGATGCATCAGAGCAAGAAGGAATCGTTAGATCCATATTCCTGGTGGGGAGCTTCGACCCGCATAGCGACCGTTGTCTCCCGCTGGCCGGAGGACGGATTCCTGCTTTTGGACCACTTCCGCCACGACTCACGTACTTTGAAGGCCGTCATCGAAGGATGGGCGGGAGTTCACAAACAGGAACCTTTGGCGGGAAAAATACTTCAGACACTTGTAGACCTCGACTTATCAGAGCACGGAGTTGCGGTCGCGGTACTTTTGGCTCCGAGGGCGACAAATCAGACGCCAGGCCCGCCATGGCATGAGTTCCCCGATGCCAGGGACCTTGCCCTCCGGACATGGGAACATCTTCCCCGTATACCGAAAACGAGCAGCTCGGATCCCGTCTTCGAGGCGATCAACAGCCCTGAGGGGAAGTTGGCGGAGTTCTGGATTGAAGCAATCAGACATGATTGGCGAAAGCTCAAGGATGATTGGGACGGCGTTGGCGGCCGGGAGCGTGAGGCGCTGGACGCGATTCTCGACCCCGATTCTCTGCGCCAGCTCATGGCGTGGCCGGTGCTTTTGTACCGTCTCCGATTCCTGTATTCGGCGGACCCTATGTGGACAAAGTTCGCTATCTTGCCTCTTCTAGACTGGAATTCCTCCCCCTTCTTCGCCGCCGGTGCTTGGTCGGTACTGCTCCAATCGGGGGGTGTGAATCAGGCGTTGTTGGAAGGAGGGCTTAAAGAGGGGTTAGTAGCTACAGCTCGGCGAGTCTCAGATTTGACTGAAGGGGGTCAGCGCCAGTTCAGCAGCATTGTCGCCTCTGTGATGGTTCATAGTCTCTGGTCGGGCCAAACAAAATTGCAGTGGCTGCTCGATCTAACCTCGTCCTCATCGGCCGACTCCTGCGCTGCCTTCGTGTCGGCCATTCACATTGAGTTGGGCAAGGGCACCCGTGATCTGGTGGACCGATCATGGAATGACTGGATGAAGCCTTACATGAAAGCTCGTATGGAAGGGAGGCCTAGAGGCGCTTCGCCGAAGGAGGCAACGGCCTTGGCAGAATGGGTCGATGTTCTATCGAAGACTGAGAGCATACAAAAAGCAGTTGAAGTTATCTGTACCATGCCGGCTGGCTTCAAAGCTCTCCTGCCCAGACTCCGCAAGATGACTGACGACCGGATTCGCCTTGCGCCCCGCGCTTTTGCGCAGCTCTTGGCACACCTATTAGGCAATTCTTCGTCACCTCAGCACATTGGGCAAGAGCTCGAGCGCGTTTACATGACGCTCGTTCACCTTGACAGAGTAGAAGTTGATGACCTTCTCAAGATCCGCGAGGAGGCGCTGAGACTGGGTGTACACAATGCACCCGCATGGCCCGTCCCCGACCGTTGATCCCCAGCCTTGCGATGTAGGCGCCTTCGGACGATGAGTGATTCCTTCGTGCGGTTATCCGCCAGCGAGCCAAACGGGTTTCCAGGAGGCGCACGAATGCCCCAATCCCCGTCGTAGTACACAGAAACAGGCGCAATGTTTCGGCCCCGGACGTAGTCTGTTGAGATGCCTCGTTTTGCGCTTGATATTGAGTCCGTACCCCGCCCCTTCCGCGCCCAGGCGCTCCTTGACGCGGTGAACCACCGGGTCGTCATTGCCGACGGCGCCATGGGCACAATGCTTCAGGGCCGGGAACTCTCGCTCGAGAAGGACTTCCTGGGCCTGGAAGGCTGCAACGAGATCCTCAACGACACGCGACCGGACGTCCTCGCGGACATCCATGACGCGTACTTCGCCACGGGCATCGACGCGGTGGAAACCAACACCTTCGGCGCCAACTGGTCCAACCTCTCCGACTACGGCATTGACGACCGGATCGAGGAACTCGCCCGCAAGGGCGCGGAGATCGCCCGCGAGCGCGCAGAAGCGGCGGAAAAAACAGACGGACGCATGCGCTGGGTCCTGGGTTCGATGGGACCCGGCACCAAACTCCCCAGCCTCGGCCACACCAGCTACGACTACCTCAAGCAGACCTTCGCCCTGCAGGCCGAGGGCCTCATCGACGGGGGAGCGGATGCCTTCCTCATCGAGACCAGCCAGGACCTCCTGCAGACCAAGGCCGCGGTCAACGGCTGCAAGCAGGCGATCGTGACCCGCGGTGTCCGGCTCCCCATCTTCGTCGAGGTGACCGTCGAGACTACCGGAACCATGCTGATGGGATCCGAGATCGGCGCCGCGCTCACCGCGCTCGAGCCGCTCGGCGTCGACGCTATCGGCCTGAACTGCGCCACCGGGCCGGATGAGATGAGCGAGCACCTGCGCCACCTCTCCAAGCAGTCCTCCGTGGCCATCGCCTGCATGCCTAACGCCGGCCTCCCGGTGCTTGGCCCCAACGGCGCACACTATCCGCTCACACCCAGCGAACTCGCCACCGCGCACGAGCAGTTCGTGCGCGAATTCGGCCTGGGCCTGGTGGGCGGCTGCTGCGGCACGACGCCGGAGCACATGGCCGCCGTCGTCGAACGCCTTGAACCCTTCCGCAGCCGCGCCGCCGTCACCATCGGCGGGAGGGGCGCCGAGGGCGAACGCCTTCCCACCGAGCGTGAAGCAGGCATCGCTTCCCTCTACCATCATGTGCCGTTCGACCAGGAGTCCTCCTACCTGGCCATTGGTGAGCGCACCAATGCGAATGGCTCGAAGGCGTTCCGCCAGGCGATGCTCGAAGAGCGTTGGGACGACTGCGTCGATATCGCCCGCGAGCAGGTCCGTGTCGGCGCGCACCTGCTCGACGTCTGCATTGACTATGTGGGGCGCGACGGCGTGGCCGACATCAAGGAGATCGTCTCGCGTTTCGCGTCCGCCTCCACGCTCCCGCTGGTCATCGACTCCACCGAACCGCCCGTGCTGCAGGCCGGCCTCGAACACATCGGCGGCCGCCCGGTGATCAACTCCGTCAACTACGAGGACGGCGACGGCCCGGACAGCCGCTTCGCGCGCATCATGCCGCTCGTGAAGGAACACGGCACCGCCGTGATCGCCCTGACCATCGACGAGCACGGGCAGGCACGCACCACCGAGGGCAAGGTGGCCATCGCCTCCCGCCTCATTGACTCCCTGGTGGGCGAATGGGGAATGCGCGTCGAGGACATCATCGTCGACGCCCTGACCTTCCCCATTGCCACCGGCCAGGAGGAGACCCGCCGCGACGGCATCGAAACGATCGAGGCCATCCGCCAGATCACCGCCAAATACCCCGGCATCCACACCACCCTCGGCGTCTCGAACGTCTCCTTCGGCCTGAACCCGGCCGCGCGCATCGTCCTGAACTCGGTGTTCCTGCACGAGGCCGTGCAGGCGGGCCTCTCCAGCGGCATCATCGACGCCGCCAAGATCGTGCCGCTCGCGTCCCTGCCGGAGGAGCAGCGCAAGGTAGCTCTTGACCTCGTCTGGGACCGTCGCGAATACGACGCCGACGGCAACATCACGTACGACCCCCTGAACAGCATGCTGGACATGTTCGCCGGCGTCGACACCGCAGCACTCAAGGACCAGCGCGCGGCGGAACTCGCCGCGCTGCCCACCGGCGATCGCCTGCAGCGGCGCATCATCGACGGCGAAGGCAAGGGCCTCGAAGAGGACCTCGACCTCGCACGCAGCGAAGGCATGACCCCGCTGGCCATCATCAACGACCAGCTGCTCGAAGGCATGAAGGTTGTGGGTGAACGATTCGGCGCCGGCGAGATGCAGCTGCCCTTCGTGCTGCAGTCCGCCGAGGTCATGAAGAACGCTGTCGCCCTGCTCGAGCCGCACATGGAGAAGTCGGACGCGTCCGGCAAGGGCACCATGGTGATCGCCACCGTGCGCGGCGATGTGCACGACATCGGCAAGAACCTGGTGGACATCATCCTCACCAACAACGGCTACAAAGTGATCAACATCGGCATCAAGCAGCCGATCGCGGACATCATCGCCGCAGCCGAGGAGCACGACGCCGACGTGATCGGCATGTCCGGGCTGCTGGTGAAGTCCACCGTGGTGATGAAGGAGAACCTGGCAGAACTGCAGTCCCGGGGGCTCGCGAAGAAGTGGCCCATCATCCTCGGCGGCGCAGCCCTGACCCGCGCCTACGTGGAGCAGGACCTGGCGGGGCAGTTTGAAGGAACCGTCAGGTACGCCAAGGACGCCTTTGAGGGCCTGTCGCTCATGGAACCGCTGGTGCAGGTGGCCCGCGGCGCCGACCCCGCAGCGGTGGGCCTGCCCGCGCTGAAGAAGCGCCTCCACAAAGGCGGCCCCAAGTTCACGGTGACCGAACCGGAGGCCATGCCCGGCCGGTCCGACGTGGCCGCCGACAACCACGTGCCTGCGCCGCCGTTCTGGGGCACGCGCATCGTCCGCGGCGTGGCACTCCACGACTACGCGGCGTTGCTGGACGAGCGCGCCACGTTCATGGGGCAGTGGGGGCTCAAGCCCGGCCGCGGTGATGACGGCGCTTCCTACGAGGAACTGGTGGAAGTCGACGGCCGGCCGCGCCTGCGGTACTGGCTGGACCGCATCCTTGCCGAGGGAATGCTTGATGCGTCCGTCGCGTACGGCTATTTCCCGGTGGTCTCCGAGGGGGAACAGGTGGTGGTGCTGCACCACGGGGAGGACCACGACGGCGTGCTCGGCACCGCGGGACTGCTCGCCCCCGATGGCGGCTCAGGCGGTCCGATCGGCACCGAGCGGCTGCGCTTCGACTTCCCGCGCCAGCGCCGGGACCGGCACCTGTGCCTCGCCGACTTCGTGCGGTCGCGCGAATCGGGCCAGATCGACGTGCTGCCGATCCAGCTGGTCACCGCCGGCTCGAAGATCGAAGAGGTGACTTCCGAGCTGTTCAAGGGGAACCACTACCGCGACTACTACGAGCTCAACGGCCTGGTCATGCAGCTCACCGAAGCACTCGCGGAATTCTGGCACGCTCGCATCCGCTCGGAACTCGGTTTCGCGGCCGAAGAGCCAAAGGACAAGGCAGGGTACTTCAAGCTCGATTACCGCGGTGCCCGCTTCTCGCTCGGCTACCCCGCGTGCCCCGACATGGAGGACCGCCGCAAGGTGACGGAGCTGCTGAAACCCGAGCGGATGGGCGTGATCCTCAGTGATGAGCTGATGCTGCACCCCGAACAGTCCACCGATGCCTTCGTGTTCCACCACCCGGAGGCGAAGTACTTCAAGGTGTGAGTTGAAGCCGGTTTCAGCAGGGACAAGGCCTAAGCTTCCCCTATGGGAATTATCATCACACTGCTTATTATCTGGCTTGTCCTTTCGATC
Organism: Arthrobacter oryzae; assembly: GCF_031454875.1. Taxonomy (GTDB): domain Bacteria; phylum Actinomycetota; class Actinomycetes; order Actinomycetales; family Micrococcaceae; genus Arthrobacter; species Arthrobacter oryzae_D. Next base: position 52,451 of record NZ_JAVDRQ010000006.1, on the reverse strand, counting down.
CTCGGCTTCGTGGTGAAGGGCCTGCTGTGGCTGGCATTCATCGGCCTGGTCCTGTTCGTGGCCACGGCCGTGTGGGGCTGGTTCAAGCGGAAAGCTAACGCCTGATCTCTTCCAGATCAGATACGACGGCGGGTAGGGCCTTGGTGGCCCGCCCGCCGTCGTTGTAGACCGGCTTCACCCGCCGGAACGCGGCGAGGATGGCCCGCCCCACCACGGCGATTCCAATGATGGTGGTGACCGCCCGCAGGGTATCCCAGCCCGCCGTCGACGTCACCAGCGAGTACAGCAGGAAGCTGGAGAGATTCGTGCCCAGCGGCGCGCCAGGGACGTAGGAGATGCCGGTGCCTGCACCCACCGCGAACGGCCAGAACCACAGGTTGGTCAGCAGGCCGAACAGGTAGGACGCCACGACGCCGTAGCCGCACAGCATCCACAGCTCGGCTTTTCCCCGCACCCGACGGGGGAGCAGGCCGGCCCCCGCGGCCACCCACGAACAGGCGAAGATCTGGAACGGCGTCCACGGCCCGATTCCACTCCACAGGGCGCTGGAGACGGCGATGGTGGCGGCGCCGAGGAGCATGCCGAACCGGGCGCCGAAGGCCCGGCCCGCAAGAATCAGCAGGATAAAGACTGCCTCCACACCCCCGACGCCGGTGCTGGCCACCCGCACTGCCGAACCGACGGCGGCCAGGACGCCGAGCAGCGCCACCGTATGTGCCGAGCTGACCGAGCCATCGAGGGACACCACGATGGCAACGACCGCGAGCGGCGCGATGGCCAGCGCCGCGTAGGGGAGGGCCGCGGCGGCATCCTCCGGGAAGGCCGCGGCGAGCAGCGGCCAGCAGAAGGACGCAAGGGCCACAAGGTTTGCAGCGGCGAGAGCTGCGAGCTCGATGCCCCGCGGCATCCGGATGCGATGGGATTTCTTGGCAGCTGGAATGTCGGTTCGTTGGTCGGTGAACCGTGGTGCTGCGGGGACAGCAGTGCGGGCTGCTTCAGCCGGGACGGCGTCTGACACGGAAGCGGGTGCGACGCCGTTACGCATCGGGAGGATCCGGGCGCCGAGGCTGTGGGCAAAGTCGTGGTCGTGCGTGGCGATCAGGACCGCCGCGCCGGCGTCCGCTGCGGCCCGCAGTGCCGCGGAGACTGCCGCTCGCGCCGCAGGATCGAGTCCGCGGGTGGGCTCATCGATCAGGAGGACCTGGGGGTCGTCCATGGTCTGCAGCGCGATGGCAAGGATCCTGCGCTCCCCGGCAGACAGGTCCCGGGGATGCTCGTGTCCAATGGGAATGCTGACGTCTCCCCGCAACCGGGCAAGGTGTGACTCCGCAGAGCGTGGGGGAAGCTGGCCGCCGTCCGACCTTAGCTGACCCGCCTTTCGCTGACCCGCCTTACGCACGGCGCGCGCCTGGCGGCGCTCTGCCGCGCGGAGCTCTCCGGCGACGGTATCCCTCGTGAAGAGGTCGTCCGAGGCGTCCGGCACCAAGGCGACTCGGCCGCCGACGACAGTACCGCCGTCGACCGTTCCTTTACCGCCGGTGCCTCCTCCGGGCATGCCTTCACCGAGGGCGAGCGCCACCAGAAGGGACGACTTCCCGGCACCGTTCGGGCCCACCAGGGCCACCACCTCACCGCGGTGCAGGGTCAGGGATGCCTCGCGCACCAGCGGCGCGCCCTTGCGCAAAACCGCGAGCTTCGTGGCAGTCAGGACAGGCGCGTGCACAACCGGCTGTACCGGCGTCGGACGGGCAACGGCAGGAGGCGAAAGCGGGGAGGGCGCAACCCCCGGGACCAAGGCGCCGTCGTCGATGGTCCACCACGAGTCGGCAACCGGTACCAGCGGTTCCGCCCGGTGCTCGGCGACGATGACGCAGACGCCGGCATCGCGGGCGAGGGCATGGAGCACGGCGATGACGTGACCGCGTGCAGCGGTGTCGAGGTCTGCCAGCGGCTCGTCTACCAAGAGGAGGGCCGGTTGCTCCACCACCGCGGCGGCGATGGCCACGAGCGTTGCCTCACCCGCCGAGAGGGTGCTGATATTTCGGTCCAGCAGCTCCGAGACTCCGATGCTCTCCGCGGCTTCCAGCACCCGGGCCTTGGCGGCATCGGACGCCACGCCGCGCAGCTCGAGTGCAAGGCCGATTTCGTCCCGGACCCGGGTGCTGGCGAAGGCGGCGCGGGGATTCTGCAGGACGACGCCGATGAGGCGGGCGGTATCGCGCGGCGGCGTCGCGGCGCGGTCCGTTCCGCCGACGAGCAGCGTGCCGGAAATGTCCCCGCCGTCGACGTGGGAGAGGAGGCCTGCGATGCCCCGGAGGATGGTGGACTTGCCGGAGCCTGTGGGCCCGGTAATGACCGCAATTGACCCGCTCGGCGGCGCGAAGGCGGTGACCTGCACTTGCGCGTCACCAATGCGGAATTCTGCGTCCCGGACGAGGACCGGTGCTTCGGTACCCTGGCCTGGTTGGTGCGGGCCGGGGTGGGATGCTGCCCGGCTGCCGAAGCCGCGCAGTTCGAGGGCGGCGGCAACCCGGCTGGCGTGCTCGAGGGTGCGCTCGAGCACGGGCACAAGGGCGCGGGCTCCGAAGCGTTCGCCCCGCAACCGGAACGCCAGGCGCACGGAGGTCACAGCGTCGGCAAGTGCCGGAAGCGCCGCCCAGGCCACCACAAGCATCCGGGCAATGCCCTGCATGGGGCCGCGGCGGGCGAGGTGTACGAAGCCGCGGGCTATGTCCACCCAGGCGTTGAGGAGGCCGAAACCGAGGATCATCCCGGCGATCGGCAGGGCGGACAGGACCGCTGCCCACAGTCCAGGCGCCGTTACCGGGCCGAGGAGGACCACATGGGCGTACGGGGCAGGCAGCCGCACAGCCGGCAGGTCGAGCAGAACCGGTTCACCGATGCCCGCCCCGAAGAAAAGGATGCGGTAGATGACCCTCGCCGCGATGAAGACGACGGCAAGAGCCGCCGCTGCGCGTAACGGCGCGGGTCGAAAGGTCATGCCGCGGGTGCGGCCGGTGCGCCGTCGACGGTATAGAGCAGTTCGAGGCTCTCTCCGGGGCTGACCTGCAGGGTGGCGAGGCCTTCCTGGGCGTAGGCCCAGTCACCGGAGGCCGGCTTCACCCAGAGGGCCCAATAGGCGAAGGCGGCGGGCATGCCGCTGCATTCTTCCTTGTACGTGCCGCCCTTGTGCTTGATGTCGAGGTCTGCGGCGGGCACGCCGTTTACACGGCACACGAGTTCGGTGGGGTACTGGGTAGTGCCTACGGTTTCCACCTTGGCCTCGTCGAGGACCTTGGAAGCGGGAGTCTTTGCGTCCACGGGCACGCAGACGGAGGTGTCAGCGGCAGACGGCTTCAGGGCGCCCGAATCGACGATGACCTTCACACCGGCGCAGGGCTCGGAGGCGGCGCTGGATGAAGACGTTGCCGAGGAAACCGGCGCAGAGGTGGTTGGCTGGGTGGCGGCCGGCGTGGAACAGGCAGCGAGGGTAAACAGGAGACCGGCGGCGGCGAGGGAGCTCGCGGCGGCGGTGCGGATCTTAGTCAAAGTCACGTGTCAAGGGTAGGACGTTGCATGCCCGGGTCGGGATGCTGTCGCGTTGTGTGACGTCAGGTCTCTAATAGGAGGAGGTGGGGCGGCCTTTCGGCCACCCCGCCTCCCTCGCGTTGGCCTTGTCCTGCGCCCGACTATCGGGTTGCTGTTGCGAAGGCGTGCAGGATTCGGGCTGCGCGTGCCGGAACTGGGCCCGGCGGTCGGTGAAATTATTGGGCCGTTGTGGCCGCTTCTCTCGGCGTCGGGCGCTGGTGGCTACCGCTGGGAACGGTGGCTTGTCAGCGGATGTTGCAGGGCTGTCTCCCGGAGAAGCTGCAGACGCAGGGCACGCGCCGTTTCCATGTGCTTCCTGGCAATTTTGCCGGCGGCGTCGCTGTCCTGCTGTTCGATGGCTTGTATCAGAGCTTCGTGCTCGTCAAGGGATTCCGTCCACCGGTTTCCTGTAGACAGCGTGGACCGCGGTGCGTGGATAAGGTGCGTGGACAGGCGGTCCAACAGGTCCTGGAGAACGCCATTGTGAGCGCAGCTCCAGACGGCGGCGTGGAACTCCAGGTTTGTGGTGATTCTGGTCTGGTCATCAGGATCCTCAAGCTGCCGGTCCCGCTGAAGCAGGGCCTCAAGCCTCATGAGGTCCGGGAACTGGCGGAACTTGGCTGCCTGACGGGCGGCTTCCTCTTCAAGAAGTATCCGCATGTCATAGATTTGGATGACCTGTTGGGGGTCAACCTGCGGAACCTGCAGCCCTCTGGCTACCCGTTCAAGGAGACGCTCCTGCTGGAGGCGGGACAGCGCCTCCCGGACCGGGGTCCGGGAGACGCCAAAGCGTTCAGCAAGTGATGTTTCACGAATGGCTGTGCCGGGCTGGTGGACTCCGGACAGGATCTCGCCCCGCAATGTCAGGAAGATGCTCTCGCCATCCGCTCGTGGGGTTGATGCTGTATCCGTCACTTGACTGGTCCTTGAAGAGTATGGGCTGGGGATTCGTACTGGCAGCGCAGGGGCGGCTGGTTCGAACCAAACTTTACGCCAGGGTTCCCGCCCGCCGTCCGAAGACGCATCCGGCAGCAAGTCCGCTGCCTCCCGGATAGTTGGCGCTGAACAGGCCCCCAAGCATTTCGCCAGCCACATACAGGCCTTGGATGTGTTGTCCTTCGCCGTCGAGAACCCTGCCGTGGGTATCTGACTTGATGCCGCCGAACGTGAAGGTGATCCCGCAGGTGACGCCGTAGGCGTAGAAGGGGCCGGTTTCGATGGGTGCTGCCCAGTTGCTCTTCACCGGCTCTGTGGCGGCAGAGCGCCCATCCTTGACATTGGGATCGAAAGCGATGCTGCGGTCGATCGAGTTGTTGAAGTCGCCGACAGTCTTTGACAGTCTTTCGGGATCAATGCCGATCCTGGCTGCCAGCTCTTCGAGGGTGTCCGCCACTTCCACCGATATGCCGGGCATGTCGTACTCTTCGGTGCGCAGCATGGGGCGAAGGGTTGCATCAAAAATCTGGTACGCCACTGACCCGGGCTGCTTCAGGATCTCCTTCCCGTACTTCGCATAGGTGTAGTTCCGGAAGTCCGCCCCTTCGTCCAGGAACCGCTCACCATTGGTATTGACGATGATTCCGAACGGGTAGCTCTGGCGGGTCAATCGGTTGGTGAGTTCACGGTTGCTCTCGTTAGTGGCGGTGAAGGCGTCCCACTGAACGCTGTGGCACGTTCCCCAGTCACCTCCCCGTGCTGCTCCGATCTCAAGGGCAGCGGCGATCATGTCGCCGGTGTTGTTCGGTGTTCCCCTGACCTTCGCGTTCTCCCAGCCTTCGCCCAGGTACTCCCTGCGCAGTTGAGGATCGGACTCGAAGCCTCCTGCCGTCAGAATGACGGATTCAGCGCGCAATGACACTTCTCCCGAGGGCGTATCCATGACGACACCAGCCACGCGTCCGTCCTCGACGATGAGGCTTTTTGCTGCATGGCTGTACCGGACGTCGATTCCCAGCTCTCCGGCCACCCGGGTGTGGTCCTCGATCAATCCTTCACCTCCGCCGACGTTGCCGACGTGGAGCCCGCCCCAGAACAGGTAAGAGCCATCGGGCCGTTGGAAGGCCTGGCGTTCGTACATCAGGCGGTACTTCAGGCCCAGGCTGTTGAGCCAGCGCAGCGTGGGCTGGGATTCCTCAACCAGAACCTTGGTCAAGTCCGGGTCGTTTCGGCCTTCTGTGACCTTGGCGAGGTCGGCGGCGTATTCCTCGGCCGAATAGGGCGGAACTTCCGTGCGGCCGTGCCGGTGGTCCGGTTCCACCCAGTCAACTAGGTCAGGGAGCCCGCTGTGAGCGATGCGGGTGGCGCCGGCGGTGTAGAAGCTGTTGCCGCCAGCCATGTCTTCACTGCTCTTTTCGAGCAGCACCACTTTCCGCCCGCGGACCGCCGCTGCGTGCGCTGCGGTGAATCCTGCGTTGCCGCCGCCAACCACAATTACGTCAACAGCCTCCCTGCCTTGGGGCGCCGACCCATTTCCGATAGACATTCCTTGTCCTTCCGTTGATGTTGCATCCCACTGTATACAACAGTATGCAGCAGGACAAGAGCCAGTTTCAGGGCAAGCTGCTTGCCAGTGAGGGGCATCACAGGTATAAATGTATTTCATTGTGTACAAGCGTATCCGCATGGATGCGGAGCGTGCTTCGCTTTCCAGCTGTTGGCTTGCCCGGCAATACCTTCGCACCGCCCAACAATGTCGTTACGGAACGAGAACTATGAAAAATCCCTTACGCAAGGCCGTGTTCGGCCTGATTGTTGCTGTAGTGGCCGCACTTGCGTTCATCAATGCCGGTACTGCTGGTGGAACGAGTACGGCGAGAAACAAGCTCACCCTGATCGCGCCGGCAGCACCTGGTGGCGGCTGGGACGGTTTTGCCCGTGAAGGCCAGCAGTCGCTCAAAAGCGGCGGCGTGGTTAACAACCCGCAAGTGGTCAATGTGCCGGGAGCGGGCGGAACGATCGGACTGAGCCAGTTCGTGCAGACGCCCGGGCGCGAGGATGCCCTTTTGGTGACGGGCGGGGTGATGGTGGGCGCCATCGAACTCGGTGACAATCCGGAGTCCATGGCCGACGTTGTCCCCATTGCGCGGATGGCCGACGACTACGCGGCCCTGGTGGTTCCTGCCGACTCCAAGTTCCGGACGTTGAATGACTTCCTGGACGCCTGGAAAAAAGATCCGGGCGGAACCTCCATCGGAGGCGGTTCCCTGGGTTCCATCGACCACCTTCTCAGCGCCATGGTGGCCAAGACCGTCGGGATCGATCCGCGGGACGTCAACTACATCGCCTATTCCGGAGGCGGCGAGGCGCTGACCTCCCTGCTGTCCCACACCACGGCCGCCGGGATGTCCGGCTACAACGAGGTCAGGGACCAGATCGAAGCGGGAACCCTGCGGGCCCTTGCCATTTCGTCGCCGGAGCGGCTTGAAGGCGTGGCAGTTCCCACCTTCAAGGAACAGGGAGTCGACGCGGCAATGTCCAACTGGCGCGGTTTCGTTGCCGCGCCCGGAACCACCGAAGAAGCGAAAGCGGAGTTCATCAGGATCATCACCGAGATGCGCAGCACCAAGCATTGGCAGGAAGCCCTGAAGCGCAACAGTTGGACGGACACATTCTCCACCGGTGAGGAATTCGAGCAGTTCATCACCAACGAAGTTGCAACGGCCCAAGAAATCGTAAAGGACCTCGGCCTATGAGCATCACCCAGCACCAACCCGACGCAGGATCCACCACGGGGCCTCACGGTAAACAGAAGCCCCGCTTTAGGACCGGCCGCAGCGAATTTGTGGTCGTAGCCGTGCTCTACGCTGTTGCCATCTTCCTCACCATCGGCACCGCCACAATGAACGTGCAGGGGAAATCTGCTCCGGGGCCGCAGTTCTTCCCGATCCTGGTGTGCATCGTCCTGTACCTGGCCGCTACCCTGCTGGCCATCCACATCCTCCGCACACCGAACGTTCCGGACAACACCGTCCACCCCGGGCATGGCCAGTTCTCCGCTGACATGCTGCACGACCTCGGCCACCTGGGGGAGGAAGAAGACGCAGCCTACGAAGGTGCGCCCTCCGAAACGCCAGGCAAGGCATGGAAGACCTATTCCGATTGGCGCACAGTTGGCCTGTTGGTTGGGGGCGTCGTGGCCTTTGTCCTGCTGCTGGAACCGCTGGGGTGGGTCATCAGCGCCGCATCGCTGTTCTGGCTGGTCGCCTACGCCCTTGGCAGCCGCCGCCCCATCTTCGACGCCGGTGTAGGCCTGCTCTTTTCATCAATTATTCAACTGGCCTTCGGCGCCGCCCTGGGCCTCAACCTGCCCTCCGGGCTGATAGGAGGGATCCTCTAATGGAACAGCTCGAACTCCTTATGGGCGGCTTCGCCCACGCCCTGACCCCCATGAACCTCCTCTGGGTCCTGATCGGCGCCCTCCTTGGTACCGCCGTCGGCGTCGTCCCCGGGCTGGGCTCCGCCATGGCAGTGGCGCTTCTGCTGCCCATCACCTTTTCGCTTGAGCCGACTGCAGCCTTCATTATGTTCGCCGGCATCTATTTCGGTGGGCTCTTCGGTGACTCCACCTCAGGGATCCTGCTCAACACGCCAGGCCACTCCTCCGCCATCGCCTCCACGTTCGAGGGCCACCGAATGGCCAAGAGTGGCCAGGCCGCCAAGGCTCTGGCCACCTGCGCGATCGGCGCGTTCATCGGCGGGCTGATCGCCACAACCCTCGTGGTGTTCTTCGCACCCACCCTGGTCAAGATGGCCACCGTCTTCGGCCCGGCCGAGTACTTCGCCCTGGCAGTATTCGCCTTCCTGGCCATCTCCGCCGTCGTGTCCGAATCCGTGATCCGCGGCGTCGCAGCCCTCGGAATCGGCCTCGCCCTGGCCCTCGTCGGCATTGACGGCCCCAGCGGCACCGCGCGTTTCACGCTGGGCACGCCCCAGCTCTTCGACGGGATCTCCGTCATCGTCATCACCGTCGGGCTCCTGGCCCTCGGCGAGGTCTTCCACATCGCCTCCCGCATCCACCGCGACCCTCTAGTCACCCGCATTCACACCAAGGGCCGTGCCCGATTGAGCCTGGCCGATTTCAGGAAGGCGCTGCCTGCTTGGCTTCGAGGCACCGCGTTCGGCGTCCCTTTCGGGCTGATCCCTGCCGGCGGCGCCGAAGTTCCCACATTCCTGGCCTACGGCACCGAAAAACAACTGGCCAAACGCAGGAACGATCCGGAGTTCGGTACCACCGGGTCCATCCGCGGCCTTGCCGCGCCCGAAGCGGCGGCGAACGCCACCGCCGGGACAGCCATGGGTGCGCTGCTTGCCCTGGGACTGCCGGTATCAGCCACGGCTGCCATCATGCTTGCTGCGTTCCAGCAGTACGGAATGCAGCCGGGACCCCTGCTCTTCGAACGGAGCGGTGACCTGGTCTGGGCCCTGTTGGCCTCATTGTTCATCGGCCTGGTCATCCTGGTGATGATCAACATCCCGTTCGCCTCCGTCTGGGCCAAGCTGTTGAGCATCCCCAAGCACTACCTTTACGCCGGCATCACCGTCTTCTCCATGCTCGGCGTCTATGCAGTAAGCTCAGCAATCCTCGACCTCTGGCTGCTCATCGCCATCGGCCTCATAGGATTCCTGATGCGCCGTTATAACATCCCCCTGGCGCCGGTACTGATCGCAGTAATTCTCGGGCCGATGGCAGAAACCGAACTGCGCCGTGCACTGGCAGTCTCCGAGGGGGACCTGGGCATCCTGGTGGACAGCCCCATCACCATCACTCTGTACCTGGTCCTGGCCGCTGCCCTGGCCCTTAGTGCCGTCCAGCATCTGAGGCACCGGGCCAACCGCAGGGCCTGATTCCCCAAACAAAAGCAAAGCGGACGACGGCGGGAGGTCCCGCCGTCGTCCGCTTCCTTTTGTCCTTCCCTAGAACTCGGTGGTGCCGCGCATCTTCCGGGGGCGGCCGTCCGGGTCCACCAGAAACCGGTTTGCAGGACCCGCCCAGAGCCGCTCAAGGCGAGGCACTGGTTCTGGACTGTGGTGCCGCACATGTCCCTTGGGGCGGGGCGAGGAGCGGCCGGTTTTGTGCCAATGGTCCAGGGCGTCTGCGGCGGCATTCCAAAGGGCGAGGCCGTCCGCCTGGGCGTGCAGCTGCGGGTCACCCTGGTCCAGGCCCAGGTGTTCGGCCCAGAGTTGGAGCCGGAGTGAGTGGGCCAACGAGCGGGAAGCATCAGAACCAGCGCTGGTGTCGATGACCGCGCAGGTAAGCTCGCTGTCCGTTGTCCAGGACCGGCGGTTGAAGTTGTCCGACCCGATGGTGAACCAGGTGTCGTCGATGATGCAGATCTTGGCATGGACGTAGATCGGAGTCCCGGCCGTGTTTTCCAGATTGAACACGCCGAACCTGCCGGGTGCAGCGCGGCGCATCCTTTCGATGGCACGCAGTTGCCCGAGCCGCTTCGGTGGCCCTGCGAGCGGACCATCGGAGTCCGGGTAGCGCGGCACCACGGCGATCACATTCAGCCCGGGGTTCTGCTCGAGGGCAGACGCGATTCCGGCGGCGACCTCCGCCGACCACAGGTACTGGTCCTCGATGTAGATCAGATTGCGGGCCAGGCTGAATGCTTTGGTGTAGGCCCGGGCAACGCTCCGCTCACCATGGGGCGCGAACGGGAACGGCGGACGCTTCACACCGTAGGTGCGCAACAGCTGCACGGCGTGGGGGCCGGCCGGCGGCGGTGGCGGCGCAGTCTCCGGCAGGGGTTCGGGATGGCGGGGCATATCGGCCAGGCGTTGCAGCAGCATCCGGTACGGTGTGCGATGGTCCAGGGGGTGCGGGTCATCCCACCTTTCCGCGAACAGCTTCAGCACATCTGCCACAACAGGGCCGCGCAGTTCCAGGGCAGCATCATGCCACGGAGGTTGTTTCCCGTACCGGGGATCCATGTCCACCGCCTGCGGGTCTCCCGCGTGGTCGGCGTCGTCCCGGCGGCTGTGGGAAAGGTCGATCCCGCCCACGAACGCGACGTCCCGCGAAGGGTCATTACCATTGCGGATGACGAACAATTTCTGGTGATGGCAGCCGAAGAGGCGCACCCGCTGATCCAGCAGTACCTCGCCGCCGGCGTCGTTGATCTGGCGGCTGAGGTGCTCGTTGGACAGGTTGCTCATGGGGGCAGACACGCGCTCTCCGTGGGACCTCCAAATCAGGCCGCGCACTTCCACTCCCGCCCGCGCCAACCGCGCCAGCAACTCGCCGATCGTAGGCCCGTCCGGCGTCAGCCGTTCATCCGCATCGCCACGCCAGTCGGTGAACCATACACGGTCTCCCGGCTGCAGGGCCGACAACTCCTCATGCAGCCGGGCGAAGTAGGTGGCACCGTGAACCAGGGGCCGGACGAGGTTGCCTTCCGACCAGGACGGCGATCCCTCACCGCCCGCGTGCACGTCGGTGGCAGCATTCCCCCACTCATCGCCGCTTAAGAACCAAGTACCAGGATTGCTGTCCACTCGATGTTCCCTTCGGGGCCCGAGGCCGGTCACTAAGCGTCCGGCCTACTCAGTAGCCTACGACTGTGGTGGTCAATGTCATCGGGTTGGGGTCAACGTTCTCAGAGTTAACTCGCAACCTTGTCTCTGCCGACGTCGAGGTTTACCGTAATCTCATGGCTCGGCGAATTCGCGGAGATGCGACAGCTGCGGCGGCCGTCATGGCGGCGGGATCGGCGACGTTCCTGGCCGGGGCCTTTATGCCGGTCTCGCGTGTGTATGTCGAAGGAGACCCGCAGCGCAAACTGGCCATTCTGCTGGCGGACCCCGGGCAGTGGAGTACCCAGCAAATGCTCTTGGCCGCAGGCACAGCTGCATTGCCCGTTGGGGTGGTGATGCTCGCCCGTCACTGGGATACGGGAAGCGATCGGGGCGGTCATGAACCCTTGGTGGGGCAGCGGCTTGCCCAAGGCGCCGCACTTGCCTGGGTCGCGGGGGCAGGTCTGTTCCTGGGTCACCTGAAGGCGCGGTACAGGGATCCGGAGGCCTTCGCGTTGGGGAATATGCCCTTTTGGCCCTTTCAGGGGTACATGGGGCTGAGCCTTGCCGGCATGGCTGCCCTGGGTGGCGGGCTGCTGGCACGGGCGCGTGCCCGCGCCAATTCCGGCGCTCTGCCACAGGACCCGCGCTGGCCGGGCTGGCTCAATGTGGGCGGTGCCGGAGTCTTCGCCGCCGTCCTCGTGGCTACCGGTGACCTGCCGCCCCTGGTGGTCTACGTCGTGGAGCTGTCGACCGGTGCTGCGCTGCTACGGCAGCTCCGCCGGAGCGCCGACCTCGGGAAGCCAGCCTAACTCGCCGATCACTCAGCGGTTGTGAACTTACACGCACCGCCATTCACAGGGGCCACCGCAGGGCAGCACGGCTTCTTGGCGAACCATCATACTTGTATAGATGTATACAAGTATGATGGAGCCGGAGGTCACCACATGGCAGATTCACCGTCCCGGAATACCGGGGCACACGTTGTTTACGCGGAACTGAAGCGGCAGATCCTGAGCCTTGAGCTGAAGCCCGGGGCACGCATCTACGAACCGGCGATGGCCGAGGCCCTGCAGGTGAGCCGGACGCCGCTGCGGGAAGCCATCCGGAGGCTCATTTCGGAGAACCTGCTGGAACAGCAACCTACCGGGGGCGTGCTGGTCCCGGCCCTGGATGAGGCAGCAATTTCCGAGCTGTACGAGGTGCGCGCGGCCATGGAATCGCTCATGGCGCGCCAGGCGTGCCTGAAGGCGACGGCGGCCGACATTGAAGCGCTCAACGGAATCCTCGAGCGCAACGCCGCCATGGTGCAGTTTGCCGATGAAGCCATGAAGCAGGGCATGTCGCTGCACGCAAAGATCGCGGAGATTGCCGGGAATTCGTGGGCCCGGCGGGTCCACGACCAGATCTCCAGCCAGATGGAGCGGTACCGCCACTTCACCAACAGCACGCAGGAACGGCGGGACCAGGCCCTGGCCCAGCACCGGATCCTGGTGGATGCGGTGGCCGCCGGCAAGCCCGAAAAAGCCGCCAAGCTCGCCTTCGACCACGTCATGGGAGCCCGGGACGCGGCGGTGCGTGCCATCACGGGCAGCAGCCCCGTCACCACATGATTGGTGAACTCGGACGCCGCTCGGCCGCAGCCCTCCTCACACATTCCGCCCTGATCCAGGCCGTAACCTTCCTGGTCCGTCCGGCCGCCACCTACCGCGCACTCGAGCTGGACGTTCCCGGTTTCGCACTGGGTCTCCTCGCCGCCAGCTACGCGGTCTTTCCCCTGCTGCTCGCAGTCCCCACGGGCGGACTGGTGGACCGCCTCGGTGAGCGTCGGCTGATGGCGATCGGATCCGGCGTCGTTCTTGCCTGTTCTGTCTTCCTGCTGCTGTGGGGATCGTCGATCGTGAGCCTGGTGATCGGAACCGCGTTCCTCGGTGCCGGCCAACTTGCCTGCGTGGTGGGGCAGCAGGCCGTGGTGGCCAACAACGCCGCCTCATCCAGGATGGATTCTGCCTTCGGCTACCTGACATTCGCGGCATCGCTGGGACAGGCCCTGGGGCCGTTGGCGATTTCCCTGGTGGGAGGCGCCTCGGTCCGCCCCGACACCCAGGCCATCTTCTTCCTCTCCGCCTGCATGAGCCTGGTGCTTTTTGTGACCACGTTCGGCGTCTCGGCCAAAGTCAGCGGGGGCAAAAGGAAAGCCGTTGGGGGCGGCGGTGATGGCGGCGCAGGCGGTGTTGTTTCGCTGCTGAAGACACCCGGCGTCGCACGGGCTTTGGCCACCAGCGCCACGGTCCTGGCCGTGGTGGACCTGACCATGGTCTACCTCCCGGCGCTCGGATCCGAGCGCGGGCTCACTGCGGCAACGGTGGGCCTGATGCTCACCACCCGGGCCGTGTTTTCCATGGTTTCCCGGCTTTTGTTGGGCCAGATGGCCAGGAAGCTGGGGCGAATGCGGTTGCTGGTGTTCAGCCTTGCGTTGTCCACAATCGCTCTTTCCGCGGCCGCAGTTCCGATGCCGGCCTGGCTGCTGTTTGCGGTCATGGCTGTTCTGGGTTTGGGGCTCGGCATCGGACAGCCCCTCACCATGTCCTGGCTGTCAGCGCAGGCTCCGGCGGGGCAGCGCGGCCGGGCGCTGGCTCTGCGGCTGGCCGGAAACAGGGTAGGCCAGGTGGTCCTGCCCAGCGCCATCGGCGTCGTGGCGGCAGGGCTCGGCGCAGGAGGAGTTTTCCTGGCGTCGGCAGTGGTGGTGGGCGGGACGCTGGTGCTGCTCCGCGGGGTGCGCCTGGACGGTTAGGTCTCCTCAGCCCAGCGGGTGGTCCGCTGAATACCCTTGGGTTACCAGGTGTTCCGAAGCTTAGGGTCAACGATCTCTGTCCGGATCACGGCCGCCAGCGTCTGGACCGTTGTGGTGATCCCGGTATTCCGCTTGATTTCCTTGCGGATGATGTCCAGCACCGAGTCGGACAGGATGACGTCCAGAAGCGCATCCGGCGACGTCGCCGCGCGGTGCTTCCACAGCTCATCGATCCGGCGGCGCTTGAGCGCCTCCCGGTGGAGGAAGAACATTTTGTCCGCTTTTTCCTCCAGCGATTCGGGGCCGAGGAGGTCAACTTCGAAGGCGAGATTCACAATCACTGGGAGCCCGCCGGTGAGGTGGTAGGCCTGCCAGACCTGTCCGTTGGTGAGGATCATCCATTCCACACCCTCGTTGACCGCGTACATCTGGACCTGGCGGAGGTGGCGCTCACTGAGCTTCTGGCTCACCCGCTTGACCTCTATGAAGGCAATCAGCTGCTTATCAATTCTGACGCCGTAGTCCGCAAAATCCTGCTTGACCATGTATTCCGTGGTAAGGTCGCGGAATTTGTCATAGCCCAAACCCTCGCAGAGCATGTCCGTGATCAAAAGGCGGGTGTCGCCCTCGTTGGCGTCACGGGTCAGGAGGTCGTGGAGTGGCTTGGTGAATCGCTGCACGGCAGCTTTAACCTGCTCGTGGGCGTCGGACTCCCACTTCGGTAACTTGGCGGCCGGCGGCGCGGGTTTGATCTCCGCGACGACTGTGACGGCTTCGGCGGCCTCGACTGCCACCAGGCTTACTTCCAGCGCCGGCGGTGCTGGCGCGTCGGCTGGATCTTCGCCGATCGAATCGTCGTCGGCTGGAACGGCTTGGGGAGCATGGGCCGCACCCACGGGACGCGACAATTCGTCGGGGAGTTGGACATGCGCGTCCACCACACCAAAAGCCGCTTGTTTCAACAGCCACTGGATTGTCGGCAACCATGGCTCGACGGCCTCCCTGCTTACCCCCGGGGCCTCTACGGTCCTCGCCGCGGAAATGGCCTCCAGATCGGCGGCGCGCGGAACAAGGTGACCCTGCCCGGCTGCCTCAGTGGCCCACTGGGACAGCACCTGCAGACGCGCCTGATACTTAATGTCGGTCATTTTTCCCCCAATTGAATTCAGTCCCTTCTGAATTCTCCAATTAGACGAGACCATACACGGCCGCTTTATCCGCTCCGCCTGCGCCACGGCTCCATTTGGAGCGCATCCGTCGCGGACGCTGGGTTGCCTGCAATTCCTCAATTGCACTGGCGTTTACCGTGAGTTCATGCATCCGCCGCGTCTTTGATTTTGCCGCCGGCGCAAGGCGGCTTCGAACTTATCCCTATTCCGGCTAGGATCACTCTCGAACCCGGCCTGATCGGCATGGTCCGGGTCCTCAGCCCCGATAACTTCACCTGTCACCAAGGAACTAGCGCATGGGCGGGCTCGTTGGGACCTGAGGACGCGAGTATTTTCTACTAGCTGGAGGTTGAGAAATTATGGGATTGAGCTTGCAGAAGGGCCAGTCGCTGTCGCTGACCAAAAAAGACGGCGGTTCGCTCACTAAAACCAAGATGGGGCTGGGCTGGGACTCGGCGGCTCCGGTCAAAAAGGGCTTTTTCGGAAAGGCCAAGACCGTAGAGGTGGACCTCGATGCGTCGGCCATTTTCTTCGACGCGGCCGGACGGTCGCTGGATCAGGTCTGGTACAACCAGCTGCAGAGCAAGGACGGCTCCACGCGCCACACCGGGGACAACCTGACGGGTGACGGCGCCGGCGATGACGAGACCATCCTGGTCAACCTGGAGCTCGTCTCCCCGGCCGTGGCCCACATCGTGTTCGTCATCAGCAGCTACACCGGCCAGACCTTCGACCAGGTGCAGAATGCCTTCTGCCGCCTGGTGGACGACTCCACGGCAGGAAGCCCGGAAATTGCCAAGTACCAGCTGACCGACTCGGGGACGCATTCGGCCATGATCATGTCCAAGGTATCCCGTGACGGCGCGGGCTGGACGTTCAAGGCCATCGGGGAGCGCGCCCAGGGCCGCTCGGTGGCGGATCTGATCGCACCGGCCGCTGCGGTCCTCTAGCCGTTCGAAGGATCAACTATTTTGTCGAGTCTGACCCTTACCAAAGGCAATAATCTCTCCCTCACCAAGGCTGATCCCGGCCTGGAACGGGCCCTTATCGGCCTGGGCTGGGATCCGAGGACCACCAGCGGTGAAGCCTTCGACCTGGACGCTTCGGCGCTCCTGGTCGGGGCGGATGGCAAGGTCCGGTCCCAGGACGACTTCATCTTCTACAACCAGCTCCAGGCCAAAGACGGGTCGGTGGTCCACCAGGGCGACAACCGCAGCGGCGTGGGCGAGGGCGACGACGAACAGATCCTGATCGACCTCAGCCTCATCGCAGCGGACGTGGACCGAGTTGTGATCGTTGTGTCCATCGACCAGGCGGATGCCCGTGGCCAGAACTTCGGCCAGATCCGTGGCGCTTACTGCCGTGTGCTGAACCAGGACACGGACCAGGAAGTGGTCCGCTACGATTTGAGCGAGGACGCGGCACCTGAAACGTCAATGATTTTCGCCGAGATCTACCGCAACCGTGCCGAATGGAAGTTCCGGGCGGTTGGCCAAGGCTATGCCACGGGCCTCCACGGCATCGCCACCGATTTCGGCATTTCGCTGGACTAGTTCGCAAGACCGATTCAACACGAAGGAATGGTACAAACATGGCAGGACTAACCCTTACCAAAGGCAACAATCTGTCCCTGACGAAGACCGCACCAGGCCTGTCGAAGGCTGTCGTGGGGCTGGGCTGGGACCCGCGTACGACGACGGGTGAGGCTTTCGACCTCGACGCCTCCGCCCTCCTGATCGCCGCGGACGGCAAGGTCCGGTCCTCCGCGGACTTCATCTTCTACAACCAGCCCGCTGCCGCCGACGGTTCCGTCAGCCACCTGGGCGATAACCGGTCCGGCGAAGGCGCCGGCGACGACGAACAGATCCTGATCGATCTCTCCGTGGTGGCGGCCGACGTCGAACGCGTTGTCATTGTGGTCTCCATCGACCAGGGTGAAACGCGCGGCCAGAACTTCGGCCAGGTGCGCAGCGCCTACTGCCGGGTGGTCAACCAGGTCGATGACAAGGAAATCGTCCGCTACGACCTGAGCGAAGACGCGGCGCCCGAAACGTCGATGATTTTCGCCGAGGTCTACCGCAACAACGGGGACTGGAAGTTCAAAGCCGTCGGACAGGGATACGCCACCGGACTCGCCGGCATCGCCAAGGACTTCGGCGTCGACCTTAGCTGATTAGTGTCCCGGACTGGGTAGAGTCCGGACTGACTACTTCCAATCCGCATCCGTTTCCACCTGAGGTGGTGTCCCGGCCAATTGCAACCGGGACACCACCGATCTCTGAAAAGGCAGCATCATGAATTCTCCGTTGACTCCCCCCGACGCCGCAGAGGCTTCATTGGTGCTTCATGCTCCGGAAGCCCCTGCCATTGTCCAGCCCGAAGAAGCTCCCGGCATGGTGCCGGTCCCCGACGAACGACGGGCCGAGATCGACAGGCAGGCCAGGGAGTTCGTGGCCGGCCTGGCCAAGCTGGACGCCCGCAGCCCGGAGTTCTCCTCACAGGTCGATGGCATCAACAAGATCGGCAGCGCAGAGATCACCGCGTCCAGCAACTCCTCCAGCAGGCTGCTGGAGCGTTCCTCGACGTCTATTGCCGGCGCCAAGAAGTCCGGGAACAGCGCCCAGGTGGCGGTCGCCAACACCCTGGGTGAGCTGCGGAGCACGGTGGAAGACCTCACTCCCAACCAGGCCAACCTGAGCGTGGGCAAGAAGATCCTGGGCTTCATCCCCGGCGGAAACAAACTGGCCAAGTACTTCCAGAAATACGAGTCGGCACAGACCCAGCTGAACCAGATCATCAAGTCCCTGATGACGGGCCAGGACGAGCTGCTCAAGGACAACGCCAGCCTGGCCAACGAAAAAGTCCAGCTCTGGGAAACGATGCAGGCACTGAGCGAGTATGCCGTCTTCGCCAAGGCACTGGACGCCGCCTGCGTGGAGAAGATCGACTCCGCCCGCGCAGCCGGTCAGATTGCCGAGGCCCAGAAGATGGAAGCCGACGTCCTGTTCCCCGTGCGCCAGCGCCACCAGGACATCCTGACCCAGCTCGCCGTCTCGGTCCAGGGGTACCTGGCGATGGACCTGATCCGGAAAAACAACGTTGAACTGATCAAGGGTGTGGAGCGGGCGCGCACCACCACCATTTCCGCCCTGCGTACTGCGGTGATCGTGGCCCAGGCCCTGGCCAACCAGAAGATGGTCCTGGACCAGATCGACGCCGTCAACACCACCACCAACAACATGATCCTGAGCACCAGCGAAATGCTCAAGGACCAGACCGCGCGGATCCACCAGCAGGCGTCCAGCTCCGGCGTCAGTGTGGAAACGCTGCAGAAGGCCTTCGACAATGTGTTCGCCACGATGGACGCCATTGACACCTTCCGGTCCGAGGCCGCCAAGAACATGGAAAGCACCGTCGGGGCCCTCGAAGCCAGTGTTCACAAGGCCAGGCCGTACCTGGAACGCGCACGGCAGGGCCAGACAGACTAGGTGACAGCGAAGCAGCAGGCGGTACCGCAGTGATTGGTAAGTTCATCGGCTCCCTGTTCGGCGGCGCCCCCGCGCCGGGCATCGCTGAACAGGCGCCCGAACCCACGGCGGAGGCCGAGCTGGCGCAGGCCGCCGCATCTCTGGACAACCTGCGCAGTGCCATCCGGCGCGCCGGCGCTGAACTGCCGACATCGGTGTCCTCGCAGCTGCGCCAAATCGACGATGTGCTGCGTCCGCTGGTCAGCCACATGGCCGAGCACGGGGCGTCGATGGAGCAGCAGGTGCTGTTGAACTCCATCGTCTGCAGCTACATCCCGGATCCCCTGCGCACCTACCTGGCACTCCCGGAGAGTGCCAGGACCGAGGAGTCCGGACCGACGCAGCTGCTGGCCGAACAGTTCACTACGCTCGAGGAAATAGCCCGTGACCTGGCCAACCAGGTCCGGATCGGTGCCATTGCCGAGCTGTCTACCCACGGCCGGTTCCTCGAAGATAAGTTCGCGCCGTCCGCGCTTCGGCTGGAAGGCCGCTGATGGGCAACCTTGTGGCCGGGGCTAACGCGGCGCTGACGGCCGAAAACCCGGGACTGAGCAAGATCATGGTCGGCTTGGGCTGGCAATCCATCCCCAGCCGCGGGCCGCAGTCCGAACTGGTTCCGCTGGCGATCATGTGCGACGCCGGCGGCCGGGCCGTCTCGAACGATCACCTGGTGTTTTTCAACCAGATCGCCAGCCCTGAGGGCTCGGTGGCGTTCGCCGGCACCGACGACCAGGAACAGATCGACGTCGACCTGTCCCTGGTGCCGGCCAGCGTCGCCAAGATTACGTTCATTGTCTACGTCGACCCCGATCTCCGCGGCCCCGGTACCTTCGCCGCCATCCGCAGCCAGTACATCCGGGTGGCCACCACGCAGAATCAGGAGCTGGTGCGCTTCGATATACCCCAGTCCCCGCAGGACAACATCACCGCCATGATGTTCGGCGAACTGTACCGCCACCGCGAGGACTGGAAGTTCCGGGCCCTGGGCCAGGGCTATACAACCGGCCTCCGCGGCGTGGCATCCGACTTCCGTTTCGATGTCTAGGCGATGGCACTGAACAGGTCCGGCATCCGCACGGACATCACCTACCTCAGCCGCCGGGTCAAGCCGGCCGCCCGCGCTGAAACTTCCGCAGCGGCACCCGTCCCGGCGGCAGCGCAGGCACCGACTCCGGCGACAGTGCCGGCGTCGTCCCCTGCGGCCGCGGCAGCCGCCCCGTCGCTGTCCCTCAGCCGATCGCCCGCGCCCACCTCACCGGCACCAGCCACGTCCGCTGCCGCACCGTCGTCCGGAGCACCGTCGTACGGAGCGCCGTCGGCCGGAGCCCGGCCGGTTGCTGCGGCCCGGCCCACCAGGCTCTTTCCGGCTCCCGGGATCGGCGCGACGAGGCTGCTCAACGCCCAGACGCCGATGGTCCGTCTTGACCGGCGCCAGTCGGCGATTGGCAGCCTGCTGGTGACCGGTGCAACCTCGGCGGCATGGGAAAGCGTGGAGCGCGTGACCGGGGCCATGACCGCGGACGGCGCCGTCTCCGGCACGTCGATCGTGTGCTCGGGAAACCGCCCGCTGGTCGGCTACGTGGACGGGACGGCGGCAGTGGCGCTTCGGCACGTCCGCGAGCTGCGCCGGGCGCTTTTCATCGGGCAGCCTTCGGATCCTCTGACCGTGGAGATTTTCGACGGCGGCACCGTGACGCTGCCGGCAGCCGACGGGGAGCTGAGATTCATCCTGTCCCTGACCGCGATCGACGGAGTCATCGAGCTGCGCGCCGAGCCGGTGCCCGCCCGCGCCGACGCCGCCGGGCTCTGGCACGAATTCGGCTTTTCCATGACCACCAAAGCTGCCGCCCGCCGGCAGGAACCCTGACGGGACGGCATGCGCCATTTCAGTTTCCTTAGCGACGAGCATGCCTCGCGCCTGTTCCACATCGCGCCTCAGGAGCTAAGCCTGGCCTCGGCCCCCGCGGTGCTGGCCGTGGCCCTGGGTGCCACGCTCTACACTCCGGCGGACCGCCCCAACCTGGCGCAGGACATCCGCAAACAGGCGTCACGCGGCTGCCTGAGCATGGTGATCTGCCTCGAGGACTCCATCGCCGATGATGCGGTGGACTCCGCCGAGACCAACGTGGTGGACACGCTGACTCGCCTGCACGCCGGTTCCGCCGGTTCCCGCCCCGGGAGCGACAGCGGAAGCGACCCCGATGTCGCCTTCCACTCCGACGAGGGGCCTTTGCTGTTCGTCCGCGTCCGCACGCCGGAGCAGATGCTGAGCCTGGCCCGGCGCTGCGGCAACGCATTGGATCTGCTGGTGGGCTTTGTCATTCCGAAGTTTGAGAACGAGACCGGCCGGGCGCAGCAGTTCCTGGATGCCCTGCATGAGATCAACGCTTCCCGTGGGGACGGCCGCAGGCTGCGGATCATGCCCATCATGGAGTCTCCCCTCATGATCCACGGCGAGACCCGGGCCAGGACCCTGTCCGGTGTCTGCGACGTGCTGCAAGCCAACCGGGACGATGTCCTGGCCGTCCGCGTGGGCGCCACGGACATGTCCAGTGCTTTTGGCCTGCGCCGCTCCCGGGACCTGACCATCTACGACGTCAAGGTGGTCGCCTCCGTGATCGGGGACATCGTGAACATGTTGGGCCGGCCGGACAACGGATTCGTGATCTCCGGCCCGGTCTGGGAGCACTACAGCAACAGCGAACGCGTGCTGCGCCCCCTGCTGCGGCGCACTCCCTTCGCCGACGCCAACGAAATGCCCCTGCGCGACCGGATCCTGACGGCCAACCTCGACGGGCTGATCCGCGAAATCGAACTGGACCTGGCCAACGGGCTGCTGGGCAAGACGGTCATCCACCCCACCCATGTCCCGCTGGTCCATGCCATGTGCGTGGTCAGCCACGAGGAATACGTGGACGCACTGGAAATCGCCGGCAAGAACGGCGGCGGCGCCTCAGCCTCGCCATACGGCAACAAGATGAATGAGATGAAGCCCCATCAGGCCTGGGCCGGGCAGACGCTGCTCCGTGCCGCCGCGTTTGGCGTTGCCGCCGAGAACATCACTTACGTTGACCTTCTGGAAGCGAGCATGAATTGAGCCAGCACCCCTGGACCGGCGGCTTTGTGCAGGACGCCCTCGGCGTCGGCATCACAACGGACCACTCCGCGAGCCTGCTGCCGGTCGAGGACCTGGTGGGCTTGGCACTGCGCCGCAACCCCAAGCGGGCCCATCTGCTGGTGTCCCGTGTGCTGGGCAAGCACGTCCCGTCCGAACCCAGTCTGGTCATTGCCGCCGGTGAGCTGCTGGGAGTGCTCGTTGGCGAGGCGCTGTCCGCCACCGCAGGGCCCTCGTCCGCCACCCGGACCATTGCGGCCGGACTCGCCGCGCTCCTGCGCGGGCAAACGCACGACGACGGCCGGCGGGCCGCGCTGCGGAACCTCAGGGGAGAGCTGGCCGGGTTGAAGACACGCAACCAGCAGGTCATCACCATCGGCTACGCGGAGACGGCAACCGGCCTGGGGCGGCTGGTGGCCGACACAATCGGCTCGTACTACATCCATTCCTCCCGGCACGCCCCGCCGGGCGCCGCCGCCTACGGGTCCTTCGAGGAATCACACTCGCACGCCACCTCACACCGGCTGCTGCCCACTGATCCACGGCGCCTGAACGCCCCGGAACCGGTGGTGCTGGTGGACGACGAACTCAGCACCGGCGCCACGATCATCAACACCATCACCGAACTCCACGCCCTGGCACCCCATCCCAGCTACACGGTGGCTGCACTCGTGGACCTGCGGACACCGGCCGACCGGGACCGGTTCGACGAACTCGCGAAACGGCTCGGGACGCGCATCCGGGTAGTGGCCCTGGGGACGGGACAGATTACCCTGGGCGCGGACGTCCTCCAGCGCGCCGGGGAGGTGGTGGCGGCCCTGCCGCAGACGCCGGAAACTTCCTATTCGGTACCCGGAACGGTGACCTTCCTCCAGTCAGGGACCGACGGCGCAGCTGTCCGCAGTGACCGGTTCGGCAACGGCGGTTCCCCCGCGGCGGCCGCCCTGGCCGGCATCGGGGAGTCCATCCACCGCGCCCTTCCGCAGGCGGCCGCCGCGGAGTCCGTTCTGGTCCTGGGCAGCGAAGAGTTCATCCACGTGCCCCTGGCCGTGGCCGATGCACTGGACCAGCTGAATCCGGACCGGGGCGTCCGGTTCTCCACCACCACCCGTTCCCCGATCGTCGCCCTGGACCGCCCGGACTACGCCATCACGGGTACCGTCCAGTTCGCCAGCCACGACGTCACGGTGGACGGCCCCGGTGTGCGCTTCGCCCACAACGTTTCCTCCGCCCGCCACAGATTCGGCACGATCGTGCTGATGCCCGAACCAGGAACCCCCGCGGAGGTCCTCTCGGGTCCCGGCAGCGTGACGGAGGCGCTCAGCGCCGTCTGCAGCGCCGTCGTCGTCATCCTCCTCCCCGCCTCACCCATCCTCCCGGCGCCGCTGGCCGGACCGGCGTTCGGTTCCTATGCGCCGGGGGACGTCACATGGCTGCTCAAGGACATCGGAGATGCCGCGCTGGAAGCGCCGGCGGCCGATCGTGAAGCCGTCATGCAAGGAGGCGGCGGGAGCTACGCAGAAACCCTGCCGATCGAATATTCGCCCTCGCAGCAGTACCAGCAGCTGTACCGGGACGCCCTGGAACGCTCCGCCGAGCGCGTGGCGCAGGCCGTGGGCACCGTGACCGAAATGGCGCTGGCCGCGCGTCGGAACCGGCCTGTGTTGGTTTCCCTGGCCAGGGCAGGCACGCCGGCAGGCATCCTGATGCGCCGCTGGGCCGGACAGATCCACGGCATCGACCTTCCCCACTACACGATGAGCATCGTGCGCGGCGTCGGGCTGGACGAGACAGCGCTGCGGTACCTGGCCGCCCACCACGATCCGGAGCAGGTCCTTTTTGTTGACGGCTGGACCGGAAAGGGCGCGATCACCCGCGAGCTCTCTTCCGCCCTCGATCGCTTCGCCGAAACCGACGGCGTTGCCTTCCCGAAGGACCTCGCCGTGCTCGCGGATCCCGGGCACTGCGCCGACATGTACGGCACGCGCGAGGACTACCTCATCCCCTCCGCCTGCCTGAACTCGACCGTGTCCGGGCTCGTCTCCCGCACGGTCCTGAACACGGAATTCATCGGCCCGGACGACTTCCACGGGGCCAAGTTTTACCACCAGCTGCGCGGTGACGACGTCTCGCGGGAATTCCTGGCCGCCGTCTGCGGCCATTTCGACGACGTCGAAGGGGTTGCGCGGGCCGAAGCCCGGACCCTGCTGGCAGCGGACCGGACGCCCACCTGGGCCGGCCGGCGCGCCGTGGAAAGCCTCGGCCGGGAACACGGGATCGAGGACCTGAACCTCATCAAACCCGGGGTCGGCGAGACAACACGGGTACTGCTGCGCAGGGTGCCGTGGAAGATCTTGGTGCGTCCTGATGCCGCGGCGCCCGAGATAGCGCACATCCTGCTGCTGGCTCAGCAGCGCGGTGTGGAGGTGGTGGACGTGCCCGGCCTGCCCTTCAGCTGCGTGGGGCTCATTGACCCGCGGTTCAGCCGCGGGTCAATCGGGGCCGACGGATCTGCCGAAGGATCAACAGCGGCGGCCGCCCTGTGAATGCAGTCCTGGTGGCCTCGGATCTGGACCGGACCCTGATCTACTCCGCGAAGGCCTTCTTCCTGGAAGTCCCCGACCACCTGGCACCGGACATGGTAGTCGTGGAGCTTTACCAGGGAGTGCCGATCTCATTTATGACCCGCACCGCCGAACAGCTGCTGCTCGAACTGACCCGGACGGCCATCTTCGTCCCGGTGACTACCCGCACCGAGGCCCAGTACCGGCGGGTCCGGCTGCCCGGAGCCGTGCCCGAATACGCGGTCACCACCAACGGCGGTGTCCTGCTCAAGAACGGCGAGCCGGACATCGAGTGGCAGACCTCAGTAGGGCAACGGGTCTCGGAAGGCTCCGCGCCGCTGGCCGTCATCGAGGAATTTCTGTCCCGGGAGGCCTACCGGTCCTGGATCCTCCGGCTGCGCCGGGCCGAAGAACTCTTCCTGTACTCCATCGTGGACCGGGAGCTCATGCCCGCGGAATTCGTTCGTGAGCTGGACGCATGGTGTGCCTCGCTCGGCTGGACGGTGTCCGTCCAGGGCCGCAAGCTCTACTGCGTGCCGCACGCGGTGACGAAGAACAGCGCCGTCGCGGAAGTCGCCCGGCGCACCGGAGCATCCCGGGTCATTGCCGCCGGGGATTCGCTGCTGGACGGGCCGATGCTGGACGAAGCGGACGTCGCCTTCCGTCCCTCCCACGGAGAACTGGCCGACGTCGACTTCCGCAGGGAGCACCTGCGCGTCACAGACGCCCGCGGCATCCTGGCAGGGGAGGAAATCTCCCGGCGGATCCATGCGCTGGTCCAGGGCGGAGCATCTCAGGTAAAGCCACGAAGCGTGTTGCCGGCGGCATTCGAGCGCGCCTAAACGAGCGGCCACGGGTAGCGCATGCCGGTGCGGTCGACCGGCAGCACCTGCGTTCGTAGCAGCCGCCGCACGCGGTGCTTCAAGGCCGCGACCTCGTCGTCGTCGAGGAGTTCGGCCACCGCGGGAGGCGCGGCTTCGGCGAGCGGAGCGATGTCCTCCAGCAGGGCATCCGGGATGGGTTCGCCGGCGAAGTCCCAGATCACGGTGCGCAGTTTGAAGCTTGCCGAGAAGCACAGCCCGTGGTCGATGCCCCACACCCGCCCGTCATCGCCACGCAGCACATGCCCGCTCTTGCGGTCCGTGTTGTTGGAGACGTAATCGAACAGGGCGATCCGGGCCAGCTGGCGGTGGGTCTCGGGGGCGTCCGAGTACAGGGTGAAGTAATGCTCACGGAAGTCGCACTCGATGAACCACTGCAGTGATCCGACCCCCAAGGGCGCCTCTTCACGGATCACCGTTGAAGGCACGAGCCCCCAATCCAGGGACTCGCTGAGCAGATAGGCAGCGCGTTCCCGCCGGTAGAGGCCGGGCTCGAAATCGGACAGCGGCCGTTCCCCGGCCTCCGGCTTGTAGACCGCATACGCGGCGTCGTTCCCGCAGGAGACCTGGACGAGGAACGTCTCGTTGCTGCTGCGCGGGATTCGTCCGAGCAGCTCGACGCTGCCCTCAGCGAGCAGCGTCAACTCCCTGCCGGACACCGTCTGCCCCGCTTCACCGTCCGCCCCGCCGGAAGTTCCCATTCACCGCCCCCTCAGCCCGCTCAGCGGGTCCGACGTCGAATTCACCATGAGCACGGCAGGCGCCTGACCGTCCACGAACGAGATGGCCGAGACCGAGCCCGGGCTGATGACGATCCTCTGGAAGAGGTCCAGGGGCGTGCCCAGGGCGTGGGCGACGGCGGCTTTGATGGGATCGGCATGAGAGAAACAGACGACGACGCCTCCGGCGTGGGCTGCGCGCAGCGCCTCCAAAGATCCGACGATCCGCGCCTGCATTTCGGTAAAGCTCTCGCCCCGTGGGAAACGGAACGTCGAAGGGCTGTGCTGAACGGTCCGCCACTCGGGCAGGGCGGCCACGTCCGCCAGCGCAGCCCCGGTCCAGTCGCCGAAATCGCATTCGAGCAGGCCGTCGTCGTGCTTCACGTCCCGTCCAGTGCGGACCGCCGTCGGCTCCGCCGTCTCGCAGGCGCGCTCCAGCGGCGAGGAATAGACGGCGTCGACGGGAAGTCCAGCGAGGCGCTCCGCAACCCGATCGGCCTGCTCCCGCCCGCGATCGGACAGATGCAGCCCCGGTGCCCGCCCCGGCAGCACCCTGCCCGTGGTCGGCGTTTCCCCATGGCGCACCAAAAGGAGCAGGGTGCCCTGCTCTCGGTGCTCCGATGAAGGTCCAGGCGTTGCTGCAGTCATCAAGATTCAGGGTAGGGGGTGCCATGGGATGGCGCGAGGTCTACCGTAGAGGGGTGAGTGATCGCCCCGATATCTTCACTGTTGGTGAACTGCGTGCCTCCGGCCACGTGCACAAGGACCTGCGCCGCGAAATCCGCGACAACCTGCTCGCGGCGCTCGCCGCCGGCCGCGATCCCTGGCCCGGGATGTACGGCTTCAGCCGGACCGTCCTGCCCCAGCTCGAGCGTGCCCTGCTCGCCGGGCACGACGTCGTCCTGCTCGGCGAACGGGGCCAGGGCAAGACCCGGCTCCTGCGCACCCTGGCCGGGCTGCTGGACGAGTGGTCGCCGGTGATCGAGGAATCGGAACTGAACGAACACCCGTACGAACCCATCACGGAACACTCCCGTGCCCGAGCAATCACCGAGGGGGACCGGCTGCGGGTGGCGTGGCGCCACCGCTCCGAACGGTACGTCGAAAAGCTCGCGACGCCGGACACGTCCGTCGCCGACCTGATCGGCGACGTCGACCCGATGCGGGTGGCCGAGGGCCGCCGCCTCGGCGACCCGGAAACCATCCACTACGGCCTGGTTCCGCGCTCCAACCGCGGCATCATCGCCATCAACGAGCTGCCCGACCTCGCCGAACGCATCCAGGTCTCGATGCTCAACGTGATGGAGGAACGCGACATCCAGATCCGCGGCTACGTGCTGCGGCTGCCGCTGGACGTTCTGGTGGTCGCGTCCGCCAACCCGGAGGATTACACCAACCGCGGCCGGATCATCACGCCGCTGCGGGACCGCTTCGGTGCCGAGATCCGCACCCACTACCCGATAGAGCTCGACGACGAGGTGGCAGTCATCCGGCAGGAGGGGCACCTGGTGGCCGGCGTCCCGCCCGTCATCCTCGAGATCCTGGCCCGCTACACCCGCGCGCTGCGGCAGTCCCCGGCGATCAACCAGACCTCCGGGGTGTCCGCGCGGTTCGCCATCGCCGGCGCCGAAACCGTCGCCGCTGCAGCCCTTCGCCGCGCCAGTGTGCGCGGCGAGGACGAGGCCGTGGCCCGGATCATCGACCTGGAAGCGGCGGTGGAAGTTCTTGCCGGCAAGATCGAGTTCGAGTCCGGCGAGGAAGGGCGGGAACAGGACATCCTGGACCACCTCCTGCGCATGGCAACCGCGGAAGCCGTGCGGGCGCACTTCCACGGCATCGACATGGGGAAACTTGTGGCCGCGCTCGACGGCAACACCACGGTGACCACCGGGGAACTGGTCACCGCGCGGGAGTTCCTGGAAAACCTCCCGTCCCTCAACGGCTCCCGGCTCTACGACGAAATCAGTGAGCGCCTGGGCGCGACGAACGACGGACAGCGCGCCGCCGCCGTTGAACTGGCCTTGGAAGGCCTCTACCTCGCCCGTCGGATCGCCAAGGAATCCGACGACGAGGCGACGATCTACGGCTAACAGGCCGCTCAGCGGTCGGCAGAGGAGGGCCCATGAGCGTTCACAACAGGTCCAGGTACAGCCGGTACAGGGGAGGACCGGATCCGCTGGCCCCGCCGGTGGACCTGGCGGAGGCCCTTGACGCCGTCGCCGAGGACGTCATGGCCGGATACTCGCCCCGGCACGCCCTGCAGGAGTTCCTGCGGCGCGGCGGCCGCAGCCGGGAAGGCCTGGACGACCTCGCCGGCCGCGTCCAGCAGCGGCGCAAAGACCTTCTGGGCAGGCACAAGCTGGACGGCACCCTCAACGAAGTGCAGAAGCTGCTGGACACCGCGGTGCTGGAGGAGCGCAAACAGCTGGCCCGCGACGCCATGATGGACAACACCGACCGCTCCTTCCGGGAAATGCAGCTGCAGAACCTGCCCCGGTCCACCGCGGCGGCCGTCAACGAGCTGGCCTCCTATGACTGGCAGTCGAGCACCGCGCGCGAAGCCTACGAGCGGATCAAGGACCTGCTGGGCCGCGAGGTCCTGGACCAGCGGTTCGCCGGCATGAAGCAGGCACTGGAGAACGCCACGGATGAGGACCGGGCGGCCGTCGGCGAGATGCTGCAGGACCTCAACGGGCTGCTCGACAAACACCGGCGCGGCGAGGACACCGACGCGGACTTCCAGGACTTCATGGCCAAGCACGGCCAGTTCTTTCCGGAGAATCCCCAATCGGTCGAGGAGCTGATCGACGCGCTCGCCCAGCGTGCCGCCGCGGCCCAGCGGCTGCTGCAGTCCATGTCCCGGGAGCAGCGGGAGGAGCTGATGAGCCTGTCCGCCCAGGCGTTCGGCTCGCCCGAACTCATGGCCCAGCTCGGCCAGCTCGACGACACCCTGCGCGCCCTGCGCCCCGGCGAGGACTGGACCGGCTCAGAACGCTTCGAGGGTGAGGAGGGGCTCGGCCTCGGCGACGGCACCGGCGTGCTGCAGGACATCGCCGAACTGGACGAGTTGTCCGAGCAGCTCTCCCAGTCCTACAACGGGTCCCGCCTGGACGACCTGGACCTGGATGCCTTGGCCCGCCAGCTCGGACAGGATGCCGCAGTGACCGCCCGCACCCTTGCGGAGATAGAACGGGCAATGCACGACGGCGGCTTCCTCCGGCGCGGGGCCGACGGCGACCTCAGCCTGTCACCGCAGGCCATGCGGCGGCTCGGGAGGTCGCTGCTGCGGGACACCGCCAAGCAGCTCTCCGGCCGGCAGGGCCGTCGGGACACCCGGGTTGCCGGGGCGGCCGGGGACCAGACCGGCTCCAGCCGCCCGTGGGAGTTCGGCGACGCCGAGCCCTGGGACGTCACACGGACCATCACCAACGCGATCCGCCGGACGATTGCCGACGGCGGCAACCCGGCCCGCGGACTGCGCCTCGCCGCGGATGACATCGAGGTGGCGGAGACTGAAGCGCGCACCCAGGCAGCGGTGGTGCTGCTCGTGGACGTGTCCTTCTCGATGGCCGCCCAAGGACGCTGGGTGCCCATGAAACGCACCGCGCTCGCCCTGCACCACCTCATTTCAACCCGTTTCCGCGGCGACAGACTGCAGCTGATCACGTTCGGCCGTTACGCGCAGAGCATGGACATCGGCGAGCTCACTGCCTTGCCGGCCTTCCGGGACAAGGGAACCAACCTCCACCACGGCTTGCTGCTGGCCGGCCGGTTCTTCCGCAAGCACCCGTCGATGCAGCCGGTCCTCCTGGTGGTGACCGACGGCGAACCAACGGCGCACCTGCTGGCCGACGGTGAGACATGGTTCGACTACCCGCCGGACCCGGAGACCATCCGGGTTACCGTGGCCGAGTTGGACCGCCTGGGGCGTGCCGGCACACAGGCCACGTTCTTCCGGCTCGGCAACGATCCCGGCCTGGAACGGTTCGTCCAGCGGATGGTCCGCCGGATTGATGGCCGGGTAGTGGCGCCCGAGACAGGGGACCTCGGGGCTGCCGTGGTGGGGGAGTACCTTCGCGCGCACTTCCGCGGCCGCCCCTACGACGACGACTGGGCCCAATAGAAGGCTGTTCGGCACTAACTCAGGATGCAGAACGCGTGTCGAACGCCGCAGCCGATTCCCGGAGAAGGCGGGCGACGGTGTCCACCGCCGTGCTGGTTGACCGTCGCCGGTCGAACCGTCTCAGAACGATCCGTCGCGTACCCAGTCCGGGGACGTCCAGGATGTCGACGCCGTCGTGGACAATGCCGCTCAACGCCAAGGTGGGCACGATCGCAATACCCTCGCCCGCGGCGACGAGTGCGAGGGCGGTCAGCGTCTCCTGGTACTGATGCACCGTCTCCATCTGGGCGCCCGTCGACTGACGGAGCCGGCCGAGCACCGAAGAGTTGGCGGCGGTGGGCTCGACGCCGAGCCACGGAAATGGCAGGCGGGCAAGATCAACGTTCTCCGTTGTGAGCAGGGCACCGGCGGGAACCACCAGCTTCCATGGCTCGTCCAGCAGGGGCTCCTCGGTCATCCCGACGGAAAGTGAACGCTGCTCGGCCGTCGTCGAATCGAGCTCCACCACGACGGCGTCGAGTTGGCGCTGGCGGAGCAGCCGCATCAGGGCAGGGAAGTCGTCCTCGACGATCCTGATCTGCAGTTGCGGGTACTGGGTGCGCCACTCGGGCAGGCGCGGGATCACCACCGTCCGGACAAAGCTGGTGAAGCCGCCCACGCGCACGACTCCTGCGATTTTGGCCCCGCCTTCGATGCGGGCGCGAGCGACGCTGAGGGCGCGTTCAATCTCCTCGCCGGCTTCCGCCACTGCCAGGCCGGCGGGTGTCAGAACAGAGCCTTTGGGTGTGCGCACTACCAGGGCGTGCCCCGTCTCGTCCTCCAGTTTGGTGAGCTGCTGCGAGACGGCCGAGGCCGTAATTCCCAGCTCGTCAGCCGCGGCGAGCACCCCGCCTGTGCGGGCAACTGCAAGAAGCACGCGCAGCCTGCGCGGATCGATATCCATGTTAAGTAGTTCTAAACCATGTCTTCAGTGGAATGCAATTGATCTAAAGCTGTTTCGAACTCATAATTGCAGTTAAAAGCGGCCCAGCCGCACCTCTAGCCCGCCATTTACACTCCGCCCGGCGGATGACAGCCGGGCATCACCTCTGAAAGGACATCATGGAACTGCTGTGGGAAATTGCGGGTTGGTCGGGGGCAGTTCTGATCCTGTCGGCGTACCTGTCTGTCTCCATGGGTTGGCTGAAGGCCGGCAAGCGATTCCAGGTGGCCAACCTCATCGGTGCCTGTGCCTTCATCGTCAATGGTGCGGTCCACGAAGCGTGGCCCTCAGTGGTGACGAACGTTGCGTGGTGCCTCATTTCCGCCATCGCGATTCTTCGCATGCGCGCCACGCAGGAGTCGCCGGTGGCCGAAGCTGAGGTCCCGCAGGTGCAGTTTCCCGGCGTCCCCGACACCACCGGCCAAATCGCAGTTGTCGAGGCGATTACCTCCGCCGTTCATGGCGACGTCGCCGGACGGGTGGCTGAGTGCCAGGCCAGCCTGCGTGACGGGCGGGCAGCGGATTCGGCGATCCTCCGTAGCGCCGCCGGGACCCGCTAACGGACTTCCCTCTGGGGGGTACTGCTCTTGGCGCCGGTGCGATGTTCACCGGCGTCGTGCGCTCCCCACAGCTTCCGCCGGTGGACGCTTGTAAATCCTCATTGTGGCGGCGGCCCAACGGGTCCACCATGATGCTATGAACGCTGAAACACCGAAGGCGGCGGAGTTGAGCCTTCCCCAGGCTTTCCTCCTTCTGGCGACGAACGACAAAGACGGCAAACCTGCAGTGCCCGTGTTCGCGCTCAGGACCACCGTGGCAGGGGCAGTCCTGGCCGAGCTGGACCTGATCGGCGCGATCGGGCTGCAGGGGAAGCACATCAGGGCCACCGGCGACTCACCGCCAACGGAGTTCCAGCACGAACTGGAGCTCATCCGTGGCAAATCCCGGCCCCACACTCCCAAAGCGTGGGTGTCCATTCTGGAGGGCCGCGCCGAAGTGCAGCGTGTTTATGAGGGGATGGCGTCACTGGGCATCGTGGAACACGTCGGCGAAAAGCATCTGGGCCGCGTCCGCGCCGTGAGGTATCCGGAGAAAGACCACGCCCCGGAAGATGCGCTCCTGAAGACGATTGAGGCCACACTCGGCAGCGCACTGCACGATCCCGAGGCCTCTGCTGCCGTGGCAACCGAAGCCGGGGCGTCGGATTCGACGGCGACCGGGGCCGGCGCGGCTGATTCGACGGCGCCCGGGGCCGGGGCGGCTGATGCCGCGGAACCTGGTGCCAAGACGCCCAGTGACAAGAAGCCTGGCGATAAGACGCCCGATGCCAGGACCACGGCGTTGATTGCCCTGCTCCAGGCGGCCGGACTTCTGGGCAAGCTCTTCCCGGCAGCAGATCTAACCCGGGCAAGTGAGCTGGCGAGGTACTACTGGCCGAGCCGTGCCGTGGAGGACGAACTCCGTCTGATCAGGCTGGCGGAGGAAGAAGCCGCAACCTTGTAATGCTGCCCTGCGATCGCCGTCGTCCGGTGTCAGCAGCTGCAGCAAACCTAGACTGTAGGCCACACGCCAACGGCAGGACCCACCTTGATGGGTCCTGCCGTTGACGCATAGGGATGCGCGCACCTGCGCCCGTCTTTCGGGATTCCTGTTGCGATGGAGTGCAGGGCGCCTCCCGTACAGCTGCCGGGCACGTGCCGGCAGTCTTCTGGATCTCCGCTTTGGTTACATGATGCCGGTGGGTACCAGCAGGGCCCAGGCCAGCGCCGGGGCTGCCACCACCACTCCGCCGGCGTACATCATCAGCTGCTTGTAGACGCGCTGCCGGTCGTCCTCGCGGGCGTTGGCAACCACCAGGGCGCCGTCGGTGGAGAAGGGCGAAACATCCACGACAGTTGCGGCGATGGCCAGGGCCGCCACCGTTCCGGAGGCGCTCAGCGAACTGGTGGCCAGCAGCGGCCCGGCAAGGGGGATGAACGCGGTGAGCAGCGCCGTCGAGGAGGCGAAGGCCGAGCCGACGCCAATCACGTAGCAGAGGACCAGCGCTATCAGCAGTGGTGCACCGAGTGCCAGGGCCTGCTCGGCGAGGGTGTCGATGACGCCCACGTGCTGGAGCAGGGAAACGTAGGTGATCATGCCGGCAACGAGCAGGACAGTGGACCAGGAGACGCCGCCGATGAACGTGCGGTGTTCTTTGATGTTGACCAGTGCCAGGAGGAGACCGGCGGAGAGGGCAACGAAGCCGATGGGCATATGGAAGCCCAGTGCGCAGACGAGCATGGCAGCGATCAGTGCCAGCGTCAGGATCTGCTGGCCGTGCGGACGGGTGGTGCCCGTGGTTTCAAGGTCGGCATGCTGGCCATCGCCGTCGCGCAGTTTCCCCAGAACGGCGAACAGCGCCACGGTCAGGACGGAGAGGATGAGGTTGATCGCGAAGCTGGCGGAGAACAGGGCGCCCTGGGAAACGGGAAAGCCGTTCTCCTGTGCGATGTCGTGCACCAGCACTCCGGCCACGGACAGCGGTGAGAAGCCGCCGGCGTGGGCGCCGTTTATCAGGAAGGCGCCCATCACCACCGGATGGATGCGCGACTCGTAGGCCAGACCGATGGCCGCCGGGGCCAGCAGGGCCACGGCCGCGGGGGAGAAGGTGCCCAGTGCCGTGAGGGCTGCGGCCATCAGGAAGAACACCCACGGCAGCAGGAGCGTTTTGCCCCGGACCATGCGGACGCAGCTCTGGACGATGATGTCGATCGTGCCGTTCCGCTGCGCCATGCTGAAGAAATACGTGACGCCGATGATGGTGATGACGATGTTGGCCGGGAAGTCCGCCAGGATTTCCTTGTCCGTCATCCCCAGCATGAAATAGCCGACGCCGAAGGAAGCCACCAGCCCCATGACGCCGATGTTCAGCGGCCACTTGGTTGCGACGACGAACATCACCACAAGGATGACGAGCGGGATGATCTGTTCAACGGTCATGCTTGGCTCTGATCCCGCGGTGGGCGCCTGGTTGAAGACACCTCCCGCCAGAACGAGGGCAACCAAACCGAGAAGCGTAATGCCGACCACCGCCATCAGCACGATACGGAGGCGGCGGTCGGTACGAGGAGACTTCAGGTCCTGGGTCTCCTCCACGATGCCGGTGGGACGTTGCGCAGTCTTAGTCATGGCGTGCTTCTCCTCAGTGAGTGGCTCCCGCGAGGTAGGACTCGGCAGCACTGCCGAGGGCCTCGGGGAGGTGGATGATGGTGGTAGCGATGGTGCGGGCCGTGCGGTCGACGCCGACAAGCAGCGTCCCGCCGTGCTCCTCGGTCCAGGTCTCGAGCACCCCGGCCGGGGTGCGCAGCTTCAGGGCGGCCCCCAGCGTACCGCCCGTGATGGAGTGCAGGACGGTGCCCGGCGTCCGGGCCGCGAGCGTCAGGGCGATGCTGCCGGTGATGGCCAGGGCAGGGTGCGGCCGCCCCATCGAGAGCATCATGACGTTGATATCGCTGTCCGTGTCGGTGCGGGCGGGGGCGGCAGCAATGGCGAGCTTGGGGATGGCCCGTGCCGCCTGGGCGGTAGTTGCTGCCAGTCCCATCCGCACCGCCGCCTGCCGGCGGATCTGGTCCAATGTGTCCAGCTGCAGTTCTACGCCGGCGAGCCAGCTGTCGTAGCGGGCGGGATCCAGCCCGAGCTCCTCGGCACGGACGATCACCACCGGCGCCCCGGCGTCCACCATGGAAACGGTCCAGCGGGTTCCCCCGGCGATGATTGTGTCGGCCGCCGCACCGGTGGGCAGGAGCTTGCCGGTGGTCTTTCCGGCCGGGTCCTGGAATCCGAGTCCCACTCGGTAGCCGGGAAATGGAACACCGGGCATCAGTGCATCGGGAATGATGGGCAGGGCACCGGCCGGGGTGGCCACACGCTGGACGATGATCTGTCCGGTGTTGGTGTTGCGGGTGACGATGCGTGTGACGTCACCGCTGGGAACCACCCATCCCTTTTCGATCGCGTAGAGGCCGACCACTGCCGAGCAGTTCCCGCAGTTGCTGCCCCAGTCCACTGCCGCCTCTTCGATGCCCACCTGGGCAAAGGTGAAGTCGACATCGATGTTCTCATCGGCGGGCCGACGCAGAATCATCGCTTTGCTGGTGGTCGAGGTCGCGCCGCCGACGCCGTCGATCTGCCGTGAGTCGGGACTGCCGAACAGCCGGGGCAGCAGCGAATCCAGGCTGGTGCCGGCGTTCAGATGCTCATCCTCGAACACCCAGCACTTGCTGGTGCCTCCGCGCATCCACTCCGCTTCGATCTTCATGTTCTCCCGCATCTCCTCTGCCTCGATTTCTTCAAGGGGCCTGATACGAGAATGAGTCGGATCACAATTTAAGACAATGTTCCATGATTTAGGGGGGATGTAGGGACGCTTAATTCAGTGCGGGAGAAAGGACCCGGACGGCACGATCGGGGTTCTCAGTGGCGGGACCCGACCCTGAAGCACGGATCATCTATGCCTGGATCCAGTAAATGAACCAATTCTACCGAGGGGTAAAGCATTGCTTCACGAAGACGAACCACATCTCTATGAAATGCGGCGCCTGGTGCTGCTATCAACCTCTCGCTGCGCAGCGCCCGTTTCGATGAACTGGTGGCAGACCTGCAGTCAGGGGTCACGGCCTCTGCCTGCTCTGGGACTACCCCTGGAACAGATTCCCACGACGACTCCATCCGGGTCACTGAAGTCTTCCGCGAAAGCACCGTGATCCTGGTTGCCCGCGGGCATGCGCTGGCGGACCGGGAGGAGGTCAGCATGGCGGACCTCCGGCACGAGTCCTGGATTGTGCGGGCAGAGGCTCATCCCGTGGTGGAAGTGCTACAGCGTTCCGCCCATGACGCCGGCTTCGAACCCACCATTGGATTCCTTGCCAATGACTACCAGGAAGCCCAGGCCATGGTCAGCGTCGGCATGGGTGTGGCCCTGGTGCCCAAAACCGCCGTCGCCCTTCAGCAGCCCGACGTCAGGGTTCTCAGCCTCGGGGCGGCTAGTTTCGCAGGGCTGCGTACAGGTTCAGGCTCGCCGAGAAAACGAGCCATGAAATGTAGGGCAGCATCAGAAGTCCGGCCGTCCTGCTGATGGGCCCGAAACGCAGCACGGTGAACGTTGCCACCAGTGCGTGGGCCGCGATCGCCACGAACGCCATCCATAAAGCGGCGGCTCCCAGCATCGGGTACATACCAAAGAACAGCAGGGGCCAGGCGAGGTTCAGCAGCAGGAGACCGCCATAGGCTTTGAACGCCCCAGCACGCGGGACCTGCCGCTGCCGCCACACCAGCCAGGCTGCCACGGCCATTGCTGCGTACAGCGTGAGCCACACCGAGCTGAACATCCACCCCGGGGGCGTCCAAGGGGCTTTGTCGGCCAACGCGTACCAAGCGCCGTTCATCCGGATCGGCAAGGAACCCAGCAGTGACACGGACCAGGACAAGGCCAAAAAGCCGAATAATGCTGCAACCTGCCGGGGCCACGGGTGACTGCCGGTCAGCGCGGGGCGGCTCGGAGGAACTTTTTCAACGTCGGCAATCACTGACCTACTGTGGGCAATCAGGGGCCGCTTCGTCAAACTGCGGCACGGTGCCTAGTTGCCGGCGGGCTGAAATAGCTCGACGACGTTACCGAACGGATCCTCCAGCAGGATCTGCTGGCCGCCCGTGTGGTCCCTTCCATGCACGACGGCGGGAACCGCCGCCTAATAGACGGAGCCCTCCAGCAGTTCCGAGAGCCTTGCGGCAGCACGCCGAAGTTCCGGGACCCCTGCCAGGAGCGTGGCTTCGCTGGCAGCTTCCACCGGACTGGTGAGCGAAATTGATTCGCTGGGGCGCCCGGCCCTGTTGGGCACGGCAACGGCGACAGACAGTACGCCGGTAGCACGCTCATCGGCCGAGTAGGCGAAGTCGGCCTCTGGTTCGGGCAGCCGGGAGCGCAGCGCCTCGGCCGTGAAGTCCGGGCCCTCATGGCCGCCCGCTATGGCGGCTTCGACCACCTGCCGCAGCTCCTCGGCAGATGCCGAGGCGAGCAGGATCTTGCCCGCCGCACCAAGGGTAAGCGGCAGCCGCTTGCCCAACGGGAGGTCGTACCGGAGCGGGGCTTCACCGTCGACTCGGGCGACAAGGATCCTCTCGAAACCCAGGCGCGTGTACAGCGATGCCGTGAGTCCGGTCTGCGACGCGACCTGCTGCAGAACAGGACGGGCCGAGACCACCAGCGGATCATTCTCCAGATAGCTCCGGGCCGCCGGCAGCACTGCCGGTCCGATCCGATAGGACTTATCGGTCTGGCTGACCATGCCGAAGTCCTGCAGAACACGCAGGATCCTCAAGGTGGTGGGCGAACTCATGCCGCAGGCCCTGGCGAGGTCACTCAGGCGCTGGGGGCGCTCCGCCCGCTGTAGTTCCGCGAAAACTTCCAGGGCCCGGGACAGGGACCTCATGTTCGAGGACTTCGGGCCGTCCTCTGCTGAGCCGCCTGAGTGCGTCGTCGCCGTCGTCATCCTTTCATTGTATGTAAGAACCTTCCACTTGACAGCCTATTGTGTCTGCTGTCACTATTTCTCTGTACGCAATATAGTTTCACTGTATGAAATGAAGTCGCGAGTAAGAAGGATTACGATGACAACGGAGTCACTCATTACGAAACCCCAAAGCGCCGCCCGGGTGGCTCCATCCGTGCTGGTGGGCATCGGCGCCTTTGCCGCCGTCGGGGTCTATGTTCTGGTCAGCTCAATTCACCTGGGGCTGTGGACTTCACTGGGGCCGGGCCCGGGACTGTTTCCCTTTGCCATGGGCGCAGTGCTCGCCGCGATGGCGATTATCTGGCTGATCCAGGAGCTGCGCCGCCCCAGCGAGACAGCCGAAGGTGTAGACCGGGGCCTTGTGATCGCTGTTGTCCTCAGCCTGGCAATACTCGCGGCCGTGATGGACCTCCTCGGATTCCAGCTGAGCATGTTCCTGTTCCTCATGTACCACCTGAAGCTCCGCGGCCGCAGGACATGGGTGTCCTCGCTGATCATCGCCGTCGCCGGAAGTTTCGGCGCGTTCTACGCCTTCAATTACGGGCTGAACGTCTCGCTGCCGGTGTCTGCCATCCCCTTGCTGAACACGATCGGACTTTAGACGTGGATATTTTCAATGACCTGCTCGGCGGCTTTGCCGCCGCCCTGACTTGGCAGAACCTCCTGTTCGCCTTCCTCGGCTGCCTCTTGGGCACGATCATCGGCGTTCTTCCCGGTATCGGCCCTGTCGCCGGCGTTGCGCTTCTGATTCCCCTGACCCTGAACATGGATGCGACGGGCGCGATCATCATGCTGTGTGCCATCTTCTACGGCACCGCCTACGGGGGAACGATCACGAGTGTTCTGCTGAACACCCCGGGCGAAGCCGCCTCGGCAATCACGACCATCGATGGCTACGCCATGACGAAACTCGGCAAAGCCGGCGCGGCATTAACCATCGCCGCCGTTGGCTCCTTCGTCGGCGGAACCATCGCAACCATTGGCCTGGTTGCGGCCGCCAAGCCGCTCGGTGAACTGGGTCTGCTCGTCGGACCACCGGAGTTCTTCGCCCTGATGGTGGTGGGTATATCCCTGCTCGTCGCCCTCGCCGGAAAATCGATGGTCAAGGCCGTCATTTCCGGCGCTGTTGGCCTGCTCATTTCGATGGTCGGCATCGACCCGGTTGCCGGTGCCCCGCGCTTCACCTTCGGCATGGACCGGCTCCTGGACGGCGTCAGTTTCGTCGCCGTGATCGTTGGTGTGTTCGGACTCTCCGAGCTCCTGTCCTACCGCAAAGACAGCGCAACCCCCACCGTCCATGCTCCGAACCTGCGTTCGCTGCTCCCCACGGCCAACGAATGGCGCCGCAGCGCTCCGGCGATGGCCCGCGGCACCGGCATCGGCTTCGGCCTCGGGCTCATTCCCGGGATGACCGGTTCGGTGTCATCCCTGCTGGCGTACGGCGCGGAAAAGAAGTTCTCGCGCCATCGTAACGAACTCGGCAAGGGCGCCATCGAAGGTGTCGCTGGACCGGAAACGGCCAACAACTCCCACGCCAACGCCGCACTGATTCCCCTGTTTACCCTCGGTATCCCGGCATCGCCGACCATTGCCGTGCTGATGGGAGCCTTCTTGCAGCAGGGCCTGACACCGGGGCCCACCCTCTTCACGGAGAACGCCGATATTGCCTGGGCGATCATCGCCAGCCTGTTCATCGGAAACCTGATCCTGCTGCTGCTGAACGTGCCCCTTGTGGGGCTCTGGACCTCCATCCTCCGAGTACCGTCGTCGATCCTGACTGCCCTGATTCTGCTCTTTATGGTCATCGGCGCCTACACCATCAACTTCAGCGTCTTCGACGTGTTCGTGATGATCGGCTTCGGTCTCCTCGGACTCGCCCTGCGGCACCTCGATATTCCGCTGGCACCAATGGTGCTGACTCTGGTCCTCGGCCCGCTGATGGAGCGCTCCCTCCGGGAGTCCCTGGAAATCTCCCAGGGCGACTTCAGCATCTTCACCAGCCGCCCCATCTCCGCGGTCCTTATCGGACTCGGACTCCTCATCGTCTTCAGCCCGTTGCTCAAGCTCCGCAAGCCCAAAGCCCTGAACGAAGACCCGGAAACCTAAACCACCCGCATCCCTCACCCCCCCCAAGACCGTTCCTTCAAAGGAGAAGAATCATGATCACACGCCCCCGTATCGCCGCCGCGTTCGCAGCAGCGACCCTCATCGCACTTACCGGCTGCGGCGCCAACGCCGGAACCTCAACCACAGGGGCAGCCAATGACTTCCCGAAGAAGGGCAAGTCCATCGACCTCGTCGTGGCCTTCTCTTCCGGCGGGGCCGTTGACACTGCCGCCAGGCTCATCCAGCCGGTCCTCGAGAAGGAACTCGGCACCAACGTTGAGGTCATCAACAAGCCCGGCGCCGGCGGACAAATTGGCTACACGCAGCTGACCAGCGCCAAGCCCGACGGCTACACCATCGGTGCCACCGGTTCACCGTCCGTCGTCGTCTCACCCTTGGATCCTGCCCGAGGTGCCAAATACACCCGGGCGAGCTTCCAGCCGCTTGGCCGGCAGGTGATCGACCCCACCGTCATCGCCGTACAGCCCGACAGCCCCTACAAGACACTGAAGGAACTTCTCGACGCCGCTAAAGCCGACCCGAAATCCATGACGGCCAGTACCACGGGCCTGCAGACCGGTGAACACTTCGCCCTGGCCCAGATCCAGGAAGCCACCGGCGCAGAGTTCGCCCCGGTCCATTTCTCCGAAGGCGCCTCGCAGGCCACCACCGCGTTCCTGGGCAAGCACGTGGACATCCTCGTTGCCAACGTCAGCGACGTGACCGACCTGACCAAGCAGGGCAAAGCGCGCGTCCTGGGCGTCATGTCAGCAGAAAAGGCACCCTCGTTGCCGGACGTTCCCACGTTCAAGGCAGCCGGTTACGACCTTGTGGCCGGTACTGCCCGCGGCTACTCCGCCCCCGCCGGCCTGCCCGACGCGGTCGCCGAAAAGCTTGAAGCCGCCATCCAGAAAGCCATCGAAGATCCGACTGTCGTCCAGAAGATGAACGACCTCGGCCTGCAGACCGCCTACCTCAACGGTGACGACTACGAACAGTTCTGGGCCGGCCAGGAAGACGACTTCAAGAAAGTCCTTCCCCTCGTTCAGAAGACTGACTAACCCCCTAACGCCGACGCAACGGAAGAACACTCATGACCACCCCAGCCCTTGACACGATCGATGCTGACTTTCCTCGCCCCGACAGGGATGTCGTGGAACGTCTGGCCAAACTTCCCGCCGCCAACATCGGTGACGCCGTGGACCGGCTAGGTGTCGCGCACTCCGCGATCCAGGCGATCTGGCCCGGTGCCCGCATCGCGGGCCCCGCCTTCACCGTCTGGACACGCCCCGGAGATAACCAGGGCATCCACAAGGCCCTCGAGCATGCACGCCCCGGAGACGTGATCGTCGTAGCCGGCGGCGGTGACGACTCCCGGGCCCTCCTGGGTGAACTCATCGGCGAACGGGCCATCAATCTCGGCATCGCAGGATTCGCCCTGGACGGGGCCGCCCGGGATGCAGAAGCACTCGCCGAGATTGGCATGCCCGTCTTCGCCCGCGCCACCACACCGGCCGGGCCCTACAAAAATGGTCCCTACCGGCTGGGAACGCCGGTCGCTTTCGGCGGCGTCCCTGTTCTCCCGGGCGACATCATCATCGGCGACTCGGACGGGCTGGTGGTCATTCCCCGTGAACAGGCAGCAGCTGTAGCTGAAGCCGCGGAAGCGGTGTTCGCGGATGAGACCAACCGTCGGCAAGCAATCGTCGCAGCTCGCCACTAAAGCAAGAAAGACCCAAAACAATGACAGCATGCGCCATTATTGGCCTCGGCGAAGCCGGAGCCACCTACGCCTCAGCGCTCATCGCCAAGGGCCACACCGTCACCGGTTTTGATCCGGTGGCTCCGTCCACGCCGGCCGGTGTTACCAGGGCTGCCACCGCAGCGGAAGCCTGCACCGGAGCGGACATCGTCCTGGTCATGACCGGAGCCGCCGCGGCCCGAAGCGTAGCCCAGGAATGCCTGCCCGTCCTGGCAGCAAGCAGTACCTATGCGGACTTCACCTCATCGTCCCCTGATGTCATGCGTGAACTGGGACAGCTGCCCAGCCAGGCGGATTTTGCCGATGTCGCCATCCTCGGACCCGTCGCCGCCCTGGGGGAGAAGACACCGCTCATGGTCAGCGGCCCCGGTTCCCAGGCAGTCGCCGACCTCCTCACCCCCCTTGGTGTCGACGTCGAGACCGCCGAAGGTGAGCCGGGTGCAGCCATGGCCCATAAACTGCTCCGCAGCGTCCTCATGAAAGGGCTGGCGTCCGTAGTCGTTGAAGCCGTCACTGCAGGCAGGGCTGCCGGACTTGAGGACTGGATCCGGGAGCAGATCGCACGGCAGCTCGCCGGCGATGGCCAGGCGGTCATCGACAGGTTCCTCACCGGCACGGCCAAGCATGCACTGCGGCGTTCCAAGGAAATGCAGGACACCGCGAGCTACCTGTCGGACCTCGGGGTGCCGGCCGAGATGACTACAGCCTCTGCCAGTGCGCTCACACGCATGGCACAGGAAACCGCGCCCGCGGCGCCGGCCTTGCGCTGACATCAGCATCAGGCAGAATCAGAAACAGGAATCAACGGTGACCTTCCTAACCGCCAAAGAAATTCCGTCAGGAGCAACCGCATGATCGGCATCTGGGCACTCGGCGCCTATCTTGCCGTCATCCTGCTCTGGACAACGCTGATCAAACGCAGCGTCGGGGAAGCCATGATCCTCGGCTTCCTGGTGGTGCTTCCCTTCACCGGTGCCTCCGCCGCCCAGATCGGCTGGAGTGCCTTCTACTCAGCCATTACGGACGAAATCGTCTACGCAACGATGGCGTTTGTCTTTATGGGATACCTGCTGGATAAGGGCGGCGTGCTGGACCGGCTCATTGACTTGTTGAATTCCCTGATCGGCGGCGTCAAAGGCGGGCCGGCGTGGGTTTCAACGGTCGCGTCAGCAGGCTTGGGCGGGGTGGTCCACAACCAAGCTGCCATAGCCGCGACCGTCGGATCCGTCACCATTCCCTGGATGGAAAAATCCAGACTCGACAAGCCTTCAGCCGCGACTCTGGTGGCGGGTAACGCAGGAATGGGCATCACCTTCCCGTTCAGCGCCTCCATGTTCGTTCTGGTCGGATCCGCGACCGTCGGCCCTCTGCTGGACGTCGACGCTCTCGTCCTGCCGCTGCTCTTCGGCGGGCTGTGGTGCTTCCTGCACAGGCTGATCGTGACCTGGCTGCTGATCCGCAAGAGCAGGATGACTCCCTTGGATGCCGCCCACCGGCTATCTGTCCGGACGGCGTTCGGCCGCGGTTGGGCCACCATGCTGCTGTTCGTGGTGGTGGCCATCCCGCTGATCATCACCTCCGGCGCCATTGCCACGGCGCTCTCGGACTGGACCGGGGGAGACGTCACCAAACTGATCAGTGTCATCGTCTGGATCCCTGTGGTCCTGATCATTACCGGTGCGCTGCTGGGGCGGAAGAAGCTCCCGAACAGCGGGCGGGCCTGGTGGACCATGCTGCAGGACTCCGCCCCGCGCTTTGGCATCGTCGGCGTGACCGTTGTCTTCGCTTTCGCCGGTGCGAACGCCCTCGCCGCCACCGGCCTTCCGAAACAGATGACGGCACTGCTCAACGGGATGAACCTGCCGTTGTGGCTTCTCGCGATCCTGATCGGCCTGATCATCATTGCCGTTGCGGCACCCCTGTCCGCGACAGCAACGATGGCTGCGGTGGGTACGGTCGGCGTCGCCGCTCTGGTCGCCGCCGGAGTTCCGGCCACAACTGCCGCCGTTGCAGTCTTGGTCTTTTCCTCCTGTGAAGCCGCCGTCCCTCCAGGCGGCGCGCCGCTCTATGTCGCCTGCGGCATCGCGGACGTCAACCCGATCAAGACCTTCGCCCGGCTGCTCACCCACTACGCCTTGCCCTTGCTGGGCATCGGTGTGCTGATCATCCTCGGCATCTTGCCGATCTAAGGAACCAAACATGCAAAAGACCCGAAAATACATCGAGGCCATTTTCGTCCTGACCCTCGCCGCGTTCCTGCTGGGCGGCGTGCTCTTTGTGATCGGGCAGGCTGCCGCACTCCTTTTTGGGCAGGGAAACTGGCTGCTGTTTTTCAACGAAGCCGTCAAGCCGCCGATGTGTATCGCAGCGTCGATCTGTGCTGTCGCCGGATTTCTCCTCAGCTACCAGCGACACCGGAAGCACAATCAGACACCCCAAGAGGCAGCGACGCGATGACCGATACCACCGAAGCCGGAACCTACCCAACGTTTGCCGAGTTGCAGGATCGCGAAGGAGAGCTCGCCGGAACCTCCTGGGACCTGTTCAAAGAGCCGTGGCGCGGAACGCCATCCTTCATCACACAGGACCGCGTTCTGTCGGCCAGGAGTTGCATTCGAACCGGAACGGTGTTTGGACTCGATTATCCCGCAGATGCCTTCGATCCCGGGATGTCAATTAAGCGCGGAGCGCCGCGTCACACCATCTACTCATCGCACCCCGCGCATCGGGACGACTATCTCGACGGATATTACCTCCAGGGATCGTCGCAGATCGACGGCCTGCGGCACCGCCGGGCGGACGACGTCGGCTTCTACAACGCCACCCCCGATGACCGTATTCGCGAAGGCACACCGGACCTCGGCGTCCAGGAATGGGCGGAGAACCCCATTGCCGGCAGAGGCGTGCTGGTCGACCTGGACGGGTACCGCTCCGGCCAAAGCAATCCCATAGACCATGCGGGCGGCGAACCCCTGAGCTTCAGCCTGATCCAGGACGCCATCCAGGCCCAGTCCATCAGGACTCGCCCGGGCGATATCCTCATGCTCCATACCGGTTGGTGCGAGTGGTTCCTTGCTCTGCCCACAGAACAAAAACAGCGGACCCGGGACAGCCGCCGGGCAACCGGTATAGCCCAGTCACTGGAATTCGTTGCCTGGGCCTGGGACAACCGGCTTTCCCTTCTTGCCGCCGATAACTTTGCGTTCGAATGCCTGCCCGTCGTGCCCCAAAGCCCATTCCTGCATTCGGCACCCAACGACCACGGCATGATGCATCAGCAACTCCTCGCAAAACTCGGGATGCCCCTTGGCGAACTCTGGAAACTGGGCCCCCTCGCACAACACATGAGGGCCAGCGGCAGATGGGACGCGTTCGTCAGCATTAAGCCGTTGAGCATCACCGGGGGTACCGGCTCGCCGGCAAAT
This sequence comes from Arthrobacter oryzae, assembly GCF_031454875.1. Lineage (GTDB taxonomy): Bacteria > Actinomycetota > Actinomycetes > Actinomycetales > Micrococcaceae > Arthrobacter > Arthrobacter oryzae_D. Next base: position 7,633 of record NZ_JAVDRQ010000006.1, on the reverse strand, counting down.
GCCACCGCTATCACCTGAGTTTGAAAGAACGCATGGCCTTCAGGCTGCCGGCCTCCAGTCTCGACGCGATCAAGTATCGGCGGGCTGGAACAGCTCGACGACGTTACCGGACGGATCCTCCAGCAGGATCTGCTGGCCGCCCGGACCTATAACGATGTCGTTCCGGAACGTGAGGCCGGCCGCGCGAAGCCGGTCCACTTCGGCCGCAATGTCGCTCACGATGAGGTGGATGCGGTTCCAGCCTCCCGGTGCCGGGACCGCGCCGTCGGGCATTGGTCGGCCTGCTGAGCTGGTGGGTCCGCTCAGCAGCAGGCGTAACTGACCGCGCACGACGTCGGCAAACGCCGGTGCCGCGTTCATTCTTACGGTGAAGCCGAGGTGCTTCGTGTAGAAGTCGATTGCGGCTTCGACGTCGGCAACCATGTACCGGACGCTGACCATCTCCGCACTGTTGTCAGCCATTTCTGGATCCTCTCCGGGCTCCTTGGGAGTCCTTGATCACGTACAGCAGGAACTGGATCCGTGTGCTCAGTTCATCCGCCATGCGGACGAATGCCGTGTATCCGCCGTCGGTGTTGGCGGCTTCGGCCGCCGGATCGGGAATGCTCCAGTGCACCAGCGCGGGCGGCCCGGGGAAGTCCGGACAGACTTCGCGCACGCGGTCGCACAAGCTGATGACGTAGTCGAAACGCTGCTCGACGAACTCACTCAGATGCTTGGAGCGGGCCCCGCTGATATCGATGCCGCGATCACGCATCACGCGGATGGCATCGGCGTGGAGGGCCTTGGGATGACTGCCGGCGCTGACGGCTTCAACCCGCGGACCGCCGAGGCCGTTCAGGATCGCCTCGGCCACTTGGGACCGGGCGCTGTTGCCCGTGCACAGGAACAGCACCCGAACGGGTGACTGCGCGGGTGGCTGCGTCGGCTGCCGGCCGGGCTCGCGCGGCGGCGGAATCAGCTCGGCCGGGACAAGCCGGAGGCCCGGATGAAGCGCGGCACCGGCTTCGGCAAGCCGTTCGCGATACGCAGCCAGGTTGAGGCTGCAGTAGGTGTCACGCCCGTCAGCCGAGCTGCGCCGCATGGTCACCAGCCCGCCCGCCCGCAGCTGGCCCAGATGGTACGACGTCAGGCTTTGCCTCTGACCGACCAGCGCCGAAAGCTCGCGGACCTGAAGGTCGCTGCGTGCCAGTTCGCCGAGAAGCTGCCACCTAACGTGGTGCCCGGCCAGTCGCAGGAACCCTGCCGATGCTGCCTGCGGGTCCGCGGTCATGGAGTGACTCACACCATAATCCTAGATCTTCTTTGCTGGATCGATCAATCTATTTTGATTGGTTTTTGGCGCCCACGGCAGCCAACGCAAGCGGACAACGGCGGGAAGTCCCGCAGCCTGTCCATGCCGCTTCGCCAGTGCGACCACCGGCTCCTTGACGCCAACCCGCGAAAGTATGCCGGGCATGATGTTCCGGCCAGGATCTAGTGAAGGATAAGAAATTGAGCGATATTTCCTTGGAGCAGGCACAGGCGATTGTTGAGGCCTGCCTGGCAGAAGCCCGCAACATCAACACCGCCATGAACATTGCCGTCGTCGATGCCGGGGGTAACCTCAAGGCCTTCGCCAGAATGGACGACGCATGGCTGGGCAGCATCGACATCGCCCAGAAAAAGGCCCGCACCGCGCGTTTCTTCGACATGGAAACAGGGGACATCGGTGGGCTTTCCCAGCCCGGCGGCCCCCTGTACAACATCGAGGTGTCCAACGGCGGGCTAATTACCTTTCCGGGCGGCATCCCGCTGGTTCTGGATGGTCAGACCGTGGGCGGCGTTGGCGTCAGCGGGAGCACGGTGGACAATGACAGACGGTCGCCCAAGCGGGAGCGAAGGCACTGTTCTGATGCGCCCGGACTTTGAATGCGACGAGAACTGTCCGTTCTGTTCGGGACCGGAGACGGACTGACGTTCTTCCGCAGCGGCACCAAACGCAAGCGTTCCGGCACGATTGGAGCCGCTGTTCTTCGACCCGGACTGGGCAGCGAAGCACCCTGATGCGGTACGCACTTTCTTCAACTCACGGGCGTCCGCCTGGGCCAAATCCCGTCACTTCCGCGCCAGCCGGGAGCACGACGCGTGGAGCCGGCTCGGCTCCATCCAATCGCCAACCCTCATTCTCCACGGCGCCGAAGATGCGCTGACGCCCCTACCCAACGCCATCCGGCTGCATCAGCACATACGCCGTTCCACGCTGGTCAGGCTCCCCGGCGCCGGCCACGCCCTCCATCTGGACCATCCCGAAACCATCCAGTGGATCCGGCAATTCATTGCGGCTAAAGGGTCACACTAAAAACGCAGGCCGACGACGGCGGGACGTCCGGCCGCCGTCGTATCTTTCTGCGGTTTTCTGGAAACTGGCATAAAAAATATAAGTGTGTATGGTATCGGGTAGATACAAGCACAGAAAGGTGTGATTCCAATGTCAGGAAAATCGCCCAGGAGCGTCAGCGCCAAAAAAGCGGGAAAGTCTATTCTCGAAAAACGAGCCGAGAAAAAGGCAAAAAACGAAACTAGTGAAATTCAGTTCGTAAAGCCGCGTAAAAACCAGCGCTAGCCCATGAACGCCTACAACGCCCTGATCGTGCCCGCCCGCCTCACCCGGCAGGTGCGCATCGAAACCGTGGACACGGGCACGGCCGCACTGCAGCAGCTGGTTGCCGGAAACTTCGAATCCATCACGGGTGCCGACTGGCATGTGTACCTGAATGACGGGGGAACCCGCATGCCCCCCAATGTTCGGGCCGAAGTTCTCATCCGAGAAGCAGGCATTGATCTCGAGGGCGCGTTCAATGGAACGGCGGTTTTCCTGGGCCATGGAAAGTCCGGTAATGAATTAGATGCCCCTCGCCATCTAATTCGGCTTGCGGAGCAGCTTTTCAGTTTGCCGCTGGCAGCGTAACAAATAAGCAATCGCCTGTGTTCAGAATGCTAAAGCTGCACAGCCGTGACAATCCTGTGCTGCACTTTCATATTTGTTCCGAGGAATGAGTCTGCTAATTCGGAAATCGCTTCGCTGCCGGCGGCAGGTCCTGCCGTCGTCCGTCCCGCATTAATCGCCGTTGTGGTGTCTGCTGAACTGGGCCACCATGATCGTATGAACGCTGAAACACCGAAGGCCGAGGAGCTGAGCCTTCCCCAGGCTTTCCTCCTCCTGGCGACAAACGACAAGAACGGCGAACCTGAACTGCCGGTAGTCGTACTCAAGGCCGTTCTGGCCGGGGCAATACTGGCCGAGCTGCACCTGCTCAACGCGGTCGGGCTGCAGGGCAAGCACGTCAGGGCCACCGGAACCGCCCCGGAATCGGACTTCCAGCACCAGCTGGAACTGATCCGGGACAAGTCGCGGCCCCACACTCCCAAGCGGTGGGTCTCCATGCTGGAGAGCCGCGCAGAGCTCCACCGTGTCTACGAGGGGATGGTGTCGCTGGGTATTTTGGAACATGTGGGCGAAAAACACCTCGGCCTGTTCGGGTCCACGCGGTATCCGGAGAAGGACCACGCCCCCGAAGCGGCAATCCTGCAGAAGATCCAGGACGCCCTCGGCGGTTCGCTGTCCGATTCACGGACCACGGCACTGATGGCCCTGCTTCAGGCCGCGGGACTGCTCGACAGGCTTTTCCCGGCAGCAGACCAGAACCGGGTAAGGCAGCTGGTGAAGGACCACTGGCCGTCCCGCGCGGTGATGGACGAACTGCGCATGATCAGGCTGGCGGAGGCAGAAGCGGCAACCTAGGCGACCGTTGTGGCGGGTGCCCAACGGGTCCACCATGAAGGTATGAACGCTGAGACACCGAAGGCCGAGGAGCTGAGCCTTCCGGAGGCTTTCCTCCTGCTGGCGACGAACGACAAGGACGGCGAACCCGAACTGCCGGCGTACGTACTCAGGACCACGCTGGCAGGGGCGATCCTGGCGGAGCTGGACCTGATCGGCGCCATCAAGCTGGAGGGCAAACACGTCAGGGCCACGGGAACGGCCCCGGAATCGAAGTTCCAGCACGAGCTGGAACTCATCCGGGAAAAGTCACGGCCCCACACTCCCAAACGGTGGGTCTCCATCCTGGAGGGCCGCGGCGAAGTGCACCGCGTGTACGAAGTGATGGCGTCGGAGGGCATCGTGGAGCCTATTGGCGAAAAACACCTTGGCCTGTTCAAGACCACCCGCTATCCGGAAAAGGACCACACTCCGGAGGCCGCGCTACTGCATGAGGTCCAGGCAACACTCGGACTCAAGCCGTCAGGCGCAACTCCGCTCGACGCCACCCTCGCTGGTGCCCCGCCGCCCGAAGCAGATGCGGCGGAAGCGCTGGCAGCCGCCGGGCCGGCAAGTGCCGAGCCGCCCGCCGCTGCGCCGCCCGAAGCAGCGACGCCTGATGCCACACCGCTGAGTGCTGCGCGGGCGAGTGCCACACCGCCGAGTGCCACGCCGCGCGCCGCCAGGACCACGGCACTGATCGCGCTGCTTCAGGCAGCCGGGCTGCTCGGCAACCTGTTCCCGGAAGCAGACCAGGAGCGGGCGATTGAGCTGGTGAAGAACCACTGGCCGTCCCGTGCGGTGGAGGACGAGCTGCGCCTGATCAGGCTGGGCGTGGACGAAGCTACAATCTAGCGGCCGGCCCAACTGCCCGGGACCGGCAGGCCTGTTTTGTCGGCTGCGCCCGGGGTTAGGATGCCGTGTGACTTTCACCCACGGCTTCGCGGGCACCAACGGCCTCCACATGTACTACGAGGTCCACGGCCAAGCAGTGCCCGGCCAGCCGCCGCTGCTTCTCATCCCGGGCGGCGGCTCCACGATCGGAACCAACTTCGCCGAACTTATCCCGCTTCTGGCCGAGCAGCGTCAGGTGATTGCCGTTGAGGAGGAGGGGCACGGCCGCACCCAGCCGACCAGCCGCCCACTCACCGCCGAGAACTCCGCCGGTGACATCCTCGCCGTCCTGGAGCGGCTGAACGTGGACACCGTGGACGTGCTGGGATTCAGCGCCGGAGGCCACACCGCCGTCGCACTGGCACTTGGGGGTCCCTCCGTTGTCAGGCGCCTCATCGTGGCCTCCACCTTTGTAAGCCGCGACGCCGTGCCGGACGAGTTCTGGGACGGCATGGCTGAAGCCACCCCGGATGACATGCCTGACACCTATAAGGACGCGGACCGCCTGCTCAATCCGGAGCCCGGCCACCTGGAGCGGCTCTTCGAGCTGGACAGGCAGCGCATCCTAAACTTCCCGGGATGGACCGCCGCCGAGCTGGGCACCATCACGGCACCCACCCTCGTCGTGAGTGCCGACCGCGACGTTGTCACTGCCGAGTACGCCGCCCGGATGGCCGGGACCATCCCGGGCGCCCGCCTGCTGATCGTCCCCGGCGGCCACGGTGACTACCTCGGCGAACAGGCCGCCAGCGGCGGGGACCTCCGGACGATGCACGCCACCCTCCCGTTCCTGCTGCGGTTCCTCGGGGAATAGGCCGAACTCGATCGGTCACCCGGCGTCGGCTGGTTTGGCGAGCGTTATTTCGGTATGGGTGACGAGGGCGGAGCACTGGAATTGCGCGCTGCAGGTTTGCAGGTAGACAGAAGCTGCGGCGGCACCTTCATTGAACGCCATCATATTTGGAATCACTCGTATGGTGACTGTTTGGGCCTGCTTGGTGCAGCTGAGCTGATCGTTTCCACCGCCGCCGGCGATCCGTCCATCGCTGACTCTTTGGGTGATTTGGACGACCGGTATTGCGATGATCAGGGCGGGGTCGGAATCGCAGACGAAGGTGACGGGAACATCCACCGCGGCGCCATCGGCGACGAGGATTCCCGGGCCGGCGCTCACGAGCGTGGCAGGGGCTGCCTGCGCTGGGGTGGCGGTGGTCACGAGCATGGCGGCAAAAGCGGCGGCGAGGCAGCTTCTGGTGGCTGACATCAGGTTCTCCCTTGAACGGAAGCGTGGCGTCCTGTGTTCCGCATTGCGGCCAGTGCGGTGACTGGGCGTCTTTTATGTACGGGGCGTAGCCCCTGACGGCAGCGCCGTTCGGGGCGCCGCCAGATGCGGCCGAAAGTCCGGTTGGCCGAAGACTACTCACTGCCTGCCAGTGTGACAATAGCAAGCAGGTGACAACGCAAACGGACGACGGCGGGAGGTCCCGCCGTCGTCCGTTCCCGCCCATGGTTTCGTGGAAACGGCGTAGGCAATGAAGAATGGGGGCATGGGCGACATCATCGAATTCCTGGAAGCTCGGGTTGCCGAGGACGAGGCAGCCGCTGCGGAGCTGGCGGAGATCGGACCGGGTCATCAGGCCATCGGCACCCGCCTGGAGGTTTCACCGTTTACAGCCGCCAGGGTGCTCGCCGAGTGCGCCGCCAAACGGAAGATCCTGGAGAATGTGCCGTTGGTTACCGACATACCGTCGCAGATGGGCGGGACCAGTGAGTACGTGCTGATGTGCCTCGCCTCGGTATACAGCTGGCACCCTGAGTATCAGGAGGGCTGGTCCGTCGCCGGCTAGGAGCTCGCCGTCCGGGACCAGTTGCCAATCAATGAGTCACCACCCCGCCGCCGTGGCCTCTCGGCCGACGCCCGTGGTCCGACCCGCTGAAGAGACCGACTAGGCCCCTTACCAAGCTGACTGTGGCGAGCTTCAAGAGGTACGCCACAGCCTGGAGCGCTCCGGCCACAAGCAGGAGCAGGAGCAGCATGACCAGGATCGGCAACAACAGTAGGACGATCGCGGCCATTGCCGCCATGTACATGAGGGCGTACCCTGCAGCGGTCGTCGGATCCACTGGACTTCCTATCGATAGCCGGATCACTCGCTCCGGATACTTGCTGCATTTTTAGCACTAAACTGCCAGCCTCAAATAGGGCCAATCGTCCCGGGTCCTCTATCCGGCTGACGACCCTTGGCCCGGACAGCCAGGAAGGGTGCAACCCGTGTTCGGTTGCACCCTTCCTTTTTGTTGCCGGTCTACTCCTTGAAGGCGTCCTTGACCTTCTCGCCGGCCTGCTTCAGATCCGCTTTGGCCTGGTCAGCCTGGCCTTCGGCCTTCAGGCCCGGATCATTCTTGGCCTCTCCGGCAGCTTCCTTGCCCTTGCCGCCAAGCTTCTCGGCAGCGTTTTCAATCTTGTCATCCAGACCCACGGTGATACTCCCTCCGGTTGGTGCCGCAAGCGATCCGCCCGCGGCTCACAACTTCATCGTAAACCCGCTACAGGCCAGATGGTAAGCATGCTGATTGCATTTGGCGGAAGCCGTGGCCACGGCGGACGACGTGCTAGGAGGACGAGTTGAGGGCACTTGACGGCGGAATGGCAAAGCCAGTTCTACCCCCAACGCTTGTATATAGGAACATCTCCGCCGGCCGCATCTGACGCTGACGCGGTGACCGGCCCGGTAGACCGGCCACTGCAGGACCACCGGCTCGACGAGCCGTAACCACGCCGCGCTGAAAGCGCGCCACAGATTCCTCTTGCCGAGGGAAACCAGAGAGCCGGCACCCCAGGTGAACTGGTCCCCGAAAGTTGGACTCTCAAATTTGTGAGGTCTCCACTTTAACGGCCAGCGACCGGCTCTTCTGAGAAGGCTCCGTCCCCACGTG